>NZ_CP049056.1:1487500-2975000 GCF_011044155.1 Pikeienuella piscinae | reverse complement strand
CGCCGCGTCTGGCGCGTCTCCGATCGGGAATGCTCGATTTCGGCCTGTTGTTCGGGCGTGAGCGGCATATGATGTCCCTGATTCACCCGGGGACGGTCGCGCCGCCCCCTCTATCTAGTGTTTCGAGGGACGATAGCCTCGATATCCGGCGGAGAAAACCACCGATGCAGGATAAAGCCGCGATCATCGGCGGCGGCCCCGCCGGGCTCGCCATGGGTCGGGCGTTGAAAGCCTTCGGCATCGGTTTCGAGATCATCGAACAGAACGCGGATTTCGGCGGGCTCTGGAATCGCGACTGGCCGCTCTCGCCGGTCTATGACAGCGCGCACTTCATCTCGTCGCGGACGATGTCGGGTTTCGACGGTTTCCCTATGCCGGAGGACTGGCCGGATTATCCGCGCCACGACCAGATCCTCGCCTATACTCGCGATTTCGCGCGCGCGCATGGTCTCTACGAGCATGCGCGGTTCGGCGTCGCCGTCGCAGCCGCCCGCCCTACCGCCGATGGCTGGGACGTGGAGACCGCGGATGGCGAGCGGCGCGCCTATCGCTGGCTGATCTGCGCCAACGGCGCGACATGGGATGCGAAGACGCCCGCGATCCCCGGCGCGTTCGACGGCCGCATTCGCCACGCGCGCGACTATAATAGTGCGGACGACTTGGCCGGGCGGCGGGTCCTGATCGTCGGGTGCGGCAATTCAGGGGCCGACATCGCCTGCGACGCGGCGCAGCGCGCGACGCATGCCGGTCTCAGCCTCCGGCGCGGCTACTGGTTCATTCCGAAGCATTTCAACGGCCTCCCCACCGATGTCTACGCCGCACGCCAACCGAATGTTCCGCTCTGGCTGCGCCAGAAGGTATTGAAGCGGCGGCTCCGGAAACAGATCGGCGACTTGGCGCGGCTCGGTCTGCCGGAGCCCGATCACGAGCTTCTGGAGACGCATCCGCTGATGAACGACCAGATCCTGCACCACCTCCGCCATGGCGACGTCGCCATATATCCGGATATCGACCGGCTTGAGGGACGCGAGGTTGTCTTCAAAGACGGCGCGCGAGCCGCGTTCGACGAGATCATCCTCGCCACCGGCTATGACTGGTCCGCGCCCTTTCTCGCTCCCGACGTCAATCCGTTTGACGGCGGACGGGCGGAGCTGCCGCTTTGCGTCTTCTCGCCGGAGCGCGACGACCTCTTCTTCATCAGCTTCATCAAGGCGGCCGGCTCCTCGATCACGCTTTTCGGCGAGATGGCCTGGATCATCGCCCGCGCGCTCCGCGCAGCGGCGGCTGGCGGCGCCGAGCATGCGAAACTGCGCGCGGAAGTGGCGCGAAACGACTATGATCTTCTGAAAGGGCTGAGGACGGTCGCCAGCTCGCGGCACGAGGCCTATGTGAACCGGGACGCCTATGCGGCGGCGCTTCTTAGGCTTCGCCGCCGGATGAGTTGGCCGAAGACCGAATCAGCAGACGCATGAGGAGCGCGATATGAAGATCAGGTATCTCCACACAATGGTCCGGGTGACGGACATCGACGAATCGAAACGCTTCTACTGCGATCTCCTCGGCCTCGAGGAGGTGCGCCGCATCGAGAGCGAGGCCGGCAAGTTCACCAATGTGTTTCTCGCCGCGCCGGGTCAGCCGGAGGCGCAGCTGGAACTCACCTTCAACTGGGATAGCGACGAGACCTATGGCGAGGGCCGGAATTTCGGCCATCTCGCCTATGAGGTCGATGACGTCTACGCGATGTGCCAGAAGCTGATGGACGCTGGTGTGACCATCAACCGGCCGCCGCGCGACGGGCGCATGGCCTTTGTCCGCTCGCCCGACGGCGTGTCGATCGAGCTTCTGAACGCCGGCGGCGCGCAGGAAAAGAAAGAACCCTGGGCGAGCATGGAAAACACCGGCCACTGGTGATCCGCGCACTGATTCTCGCGGCGGCGGGCGCGGTCGGCCTGGCCGCCCCCGCCGCCGCCGCCGCGCAGGATCAGTGCGCCGTGGCTCTGGTGATGGCGATGGACGTTTCCCGCTCGGTCTCCAGCCGCGAATACGATCTGCAGATGAACGGCCTCGCCAACGCCTTTCGCGCCCCCGATGTGATCGACCTGATCCGCGCACAGAAAGGTGGGGTGATGGCGACGGTGATGATCTGGGGCGACGAGACCCAACAGAAGCAAACGACGCCCTGGACCCTGCTGACCGGCGGCCCGGAGCTGGAGACATTCGCGGCCGGGATCGAGCAAACCCATCGCTCGTTCGGCTTCACCCTCACCGGGCTCGGCGCGGCGATGAGGTTCGCGGACGGGCTCTTGAGCGAGAATCACACACCTTGCCGACGCTCGGTGATCGACATATCCGGCGACGGCGTCTGGAATGACGGGCCGCCTCCCTCGGTCATTTGGCCAACGATGGCGCGCGGGATCACGGTCAACGGGCTAGTCATTCTTGGCGCCACGCCCGACCCCTACCCGTATTACCGCGACGAAGTGATCGGCGGCCCCGGCGCCTTTGTCGAAACGGCCGCGGATTTCGACGACTACGCCCACGCGATCCGACTCAAACTCTTGCGAGAGCTTTCGCCGGCGCTCTCGATGTTGCGGGAGTGATCGGGCGCGCCGCCCGTCCTGGCCTCGAGGCGCTTCTCTCCGCCGGCGCGGCGCGTTGGAGGGTGGCGCGGGCAGCGGTCTCGTGAGCAAGGACACGCGCTCCGACCTCGGGGCCCATCATCGCCGCGCCGTGAGCGGCGGGCCCGGCGCGCGCCTGATCGTCGCGCGGAACGGGTTCAGGGATTCTCCCGGCCTCATTCCCGGCACACCGCTTCGTGAGATCGACAGGCGGTTTTTCCTCGGCGCCATTCCGGCGGCGCCGCCCGCCCGATGAACCGGGGCGCGCTCTTCGTCGCCGCCGCGCTCTTCGCTGGAACTGCCTGCGCCTGCGAGACGGCGCTCGTACTCGCGATCGACGTCTCCGGCAGCGTCGATCCCTCCGAATACCGGTTGCAGATGGGCGGGCTCGCCGCTGCGCTCCGCGATCCCACGGTGATTGACGCGCTGGTCGACGCCAAGGCGATGGTCGCGGTGATGCAGTGGTCCGGCTCGTCGCGCCAACATGTCGCGGTTCCCTGGACTCAGGTCATGGACCAAGCGGCGGCGGCGCGTCTCGCACATGATGTCGAGACCGCCCCGCGCGCGTTCCGGCATTTCTCCACCGCGATCGGCGACGCGCTCGCCGCGTCGGCCGATCTTCTCGGCGCGATCGCCGCGCACTGCAGACGCCAGGTTGTCGATATCTCCGGGGACGGGGTGTCGAACGAAGGACTGGCGACGATGAGGATGCGCGACGCGCTGGTCCGCGGCGGCGTGCGAATCAACGGCCTGGCGATCGAGACCGGCGACGATGGGCTCACGGCGTATTACCGCCGCGAGGTGATCGGCGGCGGCGGCGCTTTCGTTCTGACGGCGCGAAATTTCGAAGACTACCCCCGCGCCATCCGCCGCAAGCTCCTCAGGGAGTTGACGGACCCGGTAGCTCGGCGCGGCCCGGCCATCCAGCGCGTCGCCGGCGGAAGATAGCCCTCACGCCGCCACACTATAATGCCGCCACACTATAATAGTGATAATAGTGTATCGCAGGTGCGGTCATGCGATTGCATGAGGCCGGGGTTCGCGGCCATCTCTTGACTAGCCGCCTCAACTTGGCGGCATTCACCAGAAACATCTGGACCAGGGAATATTGGCGGCGTCGCCGCGCGGCCCGATCCCGCAGGAGCGAGGCCGAACGCCCAATCCGAACCTGACCGGCGCCCGCCTGCGCCAGACGAAAAATTCTGCCCAGAAACCCCGTGAAGATCCTATATGGAACGCCCCGCCCGACGACAGGCGCGCTCGCCTTCATCCTTGTCGATAGCCAGACGCCGTCATGCGTCCCAGCCCGGCCGGCCAGACAGGCGGCCGCGGGCGAAAAACATCCATCGGGATCGAGTGGTCAATGACGTCATCTGTCTTGCCGGCGTTTCCCCTCGTCGACTTGGCCCAAACCCCCGCGCACCCTTCACAACGGGGTGCGGCGTCGCTATATTCGTTCGGTCCCCTCGGGGACTATGGTGATAAACGCGCACGTAATACACGGATCGGACCCGGGGGCGGTACCCGGCGGCTCCACCAACACCCGTTCATTGGCGGGCGAGGGGCCGAAACAGGATCGACGGACGTCTAAAGGTGTTTGCTTTCACCCGGTGAGCCACCACCGTTATCGGTGCAAATTGTACAGTTGCCAATGACAACCGTGCTCCGGTGGCCGTTGCTGCGTAAGCAGTAACCAAACCGAAACTTAAGTCCCCTGGCTTTGCCGTCAGGGGCGGGGCTCGCAGGCGCCTGGCAACAGAAGCCTGCACTAAATCCTCATCCATACGCTAAACCGTTTCCCGCGGGCCTTCGACGTCTATGATCGGCGGGCGAATCGGATATGTTCGCCAAAGCGAACGGAAAGAGGCTGGATGCGCGACGAGGGATTGAACTACGGTCAGATGATGGAGCGCGCGCTTCGCGGCGTGATGGCGGAGGCGTTGGCCGAAGTCGCCGCCAAGGGCCTGCCGGGCGATCATCATTTCTACATCACCTTCGCCTCCACCCACGGCGCCGCGAGGCTGCCGGACTGGCTCCGCGAGAAGTATCCGGACCAGATCACGATCGTCATACAGCATGAATATGACGGGCTGGAGGTGGAGCCGGAAGGCTTCCGGGTACGGCTGAGCTTCTCGAACCGGATGGCTGATCTTTATGTGCCGTTCGACGCGGTGCTGACTTTCGTCGATCCCTCCGTGGAGTTTGGTCTCAAGTTCGACGCGACCGAGATCGAACCCCCCGATGAAACAGAGGTTGAGGTGGAGGCCGACCCGGCGCCGAATAGCTCGGCCGACGTCGTCAGCCTCGACAAGTTCCGCAAGCCCTGAAAACGGGCAGCGATAGCGCCCACAACCGAGGAATACGCCGATGTCCGCCACCCGTACAGAAACCGACAGCTTCGGGCCGCTGGAGGTTCAGGCCGACCGCTACTGGGGCGCGCAGACCCAGCGCAGCCTGATGAACTTCCCGATCGGATGGGAGCGCCAGCCGATCGCCATCGTCCGCGCGCTCGGCGTCATCAAGCAAGCCTGCGCCGAGGTGAACATGGAGCTCGGCAATCTCGACCCGAAGCTCGGCGACGCCATCGTCAAGGCGGCGTCCGAGGTCGTCGCCGGCGAACTTGACGATCACTTCCCGTTGGTCGTCTGGCAGACCGGCTCCGGCACGCAGTCCAACATGAACGCGAACGAGGTGATCTCGAATCGCGCCATCGAGATTCTCGGCGGCGTCATCGGCTCCAAGGACCCGGTGCATCCGAACGACCATGTGAACCGCTCGCAAAGCTCGAACGACACCTTTCCGACCGCGATGCACATCGCCGCCGCCGTCACCGCGTCCTCGGTCCTGATTCCGGGGCTGAAAAAGCTTCACGCGGCGCTGAAGGAGAAGGCGGAGGCGTTTTCCGACATCATAAAGATCGGGCGCACCCACACCCAGGATGCGACGCCGATGACGCTCGGTCAGGAATTCGGCGGCTACGCCTTCCAGGTCGAGCAGGGGATCAGACGGGTCGAGGGCGCTTTACACAATCTCTACGCGCTGGCGCAGGGCGGCACCGCGGTCGGCACCGGGCTCAACACGAAGCCGGGGTTCGACAAGAAGGTCGCCGCGACGATAGCGAAGATCACCGGCCTTCCGTTCGTCACCGCGCCGAACAAGTTCGAGGCGCTTGCGGCGCATGACGCTATCGTCGAGGCTTCAGGTGCGGTGAAGACCGTCGCCGCCTCGCTCTTCAAGATCGCCAACGATATCCGTTTCCTCGGCTCCGGCCCGCGTTGCGGGCTCGGCGAATTGATTCTACCGGAGAACGAGCCTGGCTCCTCGATCATGCCCGGGAAGGTCAACCCGACGCAGTGCGAAGCGCTCACCCAAGTCTGCGCGCATGTCATGGGCAATGACGCCGCGATCGGTTTCGCCGGCTCGCAGGGCCATTTCGAGCTTAACGTCTATAAGCCGATGATGGCGTACAACCTTCTGCAGGCGATGCAGCTTCTCGGCGATTCCGCCGTCGCCTTCACCGACAATTGCGTCGCCGGCATCCGTGCGAATGAAGACCGCATCTCCAAACTGATGTGGGAGAGCCTGATGCTGGTCACGGCGCTCGCTCCCGAAATCGGCTATGACAACGCCACCAAGGTCGCCAAGACCGCGCACAAGAACGGCACGACGCTGAAGGAAGAAGCGATCGCCCTCGGCTTCGTCGACGCGGAAACATTCGACCGCGTGGTGCGGCCGGAGGAGATGCTCGGCCCGAAGGCCTGATCCGCGCGATCATCAGAAGGACCATCCGCGATGAAATGGCGGGGACGACGGTCGAGCGCCAATATCGAGGATCGGCGCGGCCGCGGCGCCGGCGGATTCCACGGCGGGCGGAGGGGCGTCTCACGACGCGGGGGCGTCAGGGTGGGCGGTCTCGGCTTTGTCGCCATCGTCGTTCTCGGCCTGATCTTCGGGATCGATCCGTCAACACTGCTTGGCGTCATTGGCGGCGATGGCGGCGGATATGTGAGCGCGCCGCCGACGAACCGCGCCGCAAACAAGATCGACGACACGACGGAGGAGTTCGTCGCCGTCGTGCTCGCCGACACCGAGGACGTCTGGGGAGCGATCTTTACCGAGCAATTGGGGCGGACCTACGCGCCGCCGCTCCTTGTTCTCTTTTCCGGAAGCACGCAATCGGCCTGTGGCGGCGCTTCGGCCGCCACCGGGCCCTTCTATTGCCCGGCGGATAAGCGCGTCTATCTCGATACTGACTTCTTCATGGTGCTGGAGCAGCGCCTTGGCGCGGCGGGCGATTTCGCCCGCGCCTATGTGATCGCGCATGAAGTCGGGCATCACGTCCAAAACGAGTTGGGAATACTGCCCGAAGTGAACCGCCTCCGTTCCGGAAGACCGGAAACCGAGGCGAATCAGCTCTCGGTTAGGCTCGAACTGCAGGCAGACTGCCTTTCCGGCGTCTGGACGCGGCAGGCGGACCAGCGCTTCTCCAGTCTCGAGGGCGGCGATATCGAGGAGGCGCTAAACGCCGCATCACGGATTGGCGACGATGTGCTGCAAGATCAGGCGCAAGGCTACGCCGTGCCCGACAGTTTCACCCATGGCGCGGCCGATCAGCGCGTCAGGTGGTTTTCCAAAGGATTCGAGCGCGGCGATCTCGGCGATTGCGATACGTTTTCAGCGGAATCGTTCTGACCATGGCCACATACGCCCCCCCGAAAAAGCACTCCCTGACGCTCGCCGGACACCGGACCAGCGTGACGCTGGAGCCGCCTTTCTGGCGCGCATTCCAGGAGCTGGCGATGTCGGAGGGCGTTTCGATCAACGCCCTCGCCGCGCGGATCGACGCGGCGCGGCCCGCCGAGGTTGGCCTCGCCTCCGCGATTCGGTCGCATGTCCTGGAAGAGGCGCTGCGCCGCGCGCGGTCAGCGGAAGAGTAAAGGACGTCCCACGGAAGGCTTCAGCCTATGCTGGCGAGAAACGGAAATGTCTCCAGCAGCCAGAACGCCGCCCGGCTGAACGCGCCGGTCGCCATCGCGACGCCGACGACGATCAGGAGCGCGCCCATCGCCTTCTCCACCAGTCCGAGATGCCGGCGAAAGCCCCGCATCCAGCGCATGAAGGGCCGGACGAAGAGCGCGGCGAGAATGAAGGGAAGCCCGAGCCCGGCAGCATAGACGGCGAGCATCAGAACCCCTCGTCCGATCGTATCCTCCTGCCCCGCCAGCACCAGAATCGTGCCAAGGATCGGCCCGATGCAAGGCGTCCAACCGAAAGCGAAGGCGAGCCCGATGACATAGGCCCCAGCGTAGCTCCCAGCAGCCTTGCCCGCGTCCAGCCGCGCTTCGCGATAGAGGAAGGGGATTCGGATCACACCGAGGAAATGCAGGCCGAGCACGACGATCACGCCGCCGGCGATCCGCCCGAACAGGATCTTGTTCTGCAGTAGCGCCTGCCCGAGCACCGAGGCCGTGGCGCCCAGCGTGACGAAAACCGTCGCCAGCCCCAGCACGAAGAAGATCGAGGAGAACAGCACCCGCCGCGCCAGCGCATCGTCGACCTTCTCGTCTTCGGTCAACTGGTCCAGCGTCGTCCCGGCGATGAAAGCGAGATAGGGCGGCGCCAGCGGCAGGACGCAGGGCGACAGAAAGCTCAACAGCCCGCCCGCGAACGCCGTCAGAATCTCGAACATGTCCGCCCCTTTGTCTGCTCACCCCGCCCTAGCGCAGCACGGCCGTCAGGTCGTCTCACAATTTCGCGCTTCATGCGTCAGGGCGTCTCGGCGCGCATGAGATAGGCGATGATCTGTTCGATCTCCAGGGCAGTCAGCCGCGTGGCGCCGACAAGCTCGTCCGGCGCCTCGCCCATCCGGCCGGGCGTATAATAGGCTGGCATCGCGGTCCCGGGGAAAAGAATGCGCGGCTCGACGATCATCAGCCGAATTTCGCCCGTGGTCAGTCGCCGGCCGATATCGGCGAGATCGGGCGCATCCGGTCCGTCATGACAAGCCGCGCAGCCTGCGCTCTGATAGAGCGCTTCGCCCGGCCCGGGACCGCCCGACCATTCGGCCAGCGGCGCGGGAATCGACGCGCCGTCGTTTACAACATACTCGACGAGCGCGGTCGCCTCTGCGGCGATCGGCGCCAGAATGAGAGCGAGGACAAGATGGCGTATCATGGCGCGACAGAACCTAGCGGATTGCCGCCGCGCCGCAACGCGGCTAATCAGGCGCCCGCAAATCGAGGAGGGCGCGGCCCATGGGTTTCAAATGCGGCATCGTCGGGCTGCCGAATGTCGGCAAGTCGACGCTATTCAACGCGCTGACCCGCACGGCTGCGGCGCAGGCGGCGAATTTTCCCTTCTGCACGATTGAGCCGAACGTCGGCGAGGTTTCAGTTCCCGACGAGCGGATCGAAACGCTGGCGAAGATCGCCGGCTCGAAAGAGGTGATACCGACGCGACTGACCTTCGTCGATATCGCCGGGCTGGTTCGCGGCGCATCCAAAGGCGAAGGTCTCGGCAACCAGTTCCTCGCCAATATCCGCGAAGTCGACGCCATCGCCCATGTCCTGCGTTGTTTCGAGGATGACGACATCACCCATGTCGAGGGCAGGATCGACCCGACCGCCGACGCCGAAACCATCGAAACCGAGATGATGATCGCCGATCTGGAGAGCATCGAGCGGCGAGTGCAGAATCTCCAGCGAAAGCTCAAGGGCGGCGACAGGGAGGCGGCGCAGCAGGCCCGTCTTCTCGAAGCGGCGAAAGCCGCTCTCGACGCCGGGCGTCCGGCGCGCAGCGTCGCCGTGGCGGAGGAGGACGAGAAGGCCTGGCGGATGCTGCAGCTTCTGACCGCCAAGCCGGTGCTATATGTATGTAATGTCGCCGAAGCCGACGCCGCGGAAGGAAACGCGCTCTCCGCCAAGGTCGAATCGCTGGCGGCCGCCGAGGGCGCCGGCTGCGTGGTGATATCCGCCGCCATCGAGGAGGAGATCGCGCAACTGGAGCCAGATGAACGCGAGATGTTTCTCGCCGAAATGGGGTTGCAGGAGGCTGGGCTCGACCGACTGATCCGCGCCGGTTACGAGCTTCTCGGCCTCGTGACCTACTTCACCTGCGGCCCGAAAGAGACCCGGGCCTGGACGATTCAGAAAGGTTGGACCGCGCCGAAAGCCGCTGGCGTGATCCATGGCGACTTCGAGAAGGGCTTCATCCGCGCCGAGACGATCGCCTATGACGATTATGTCGCGCTCGGCGGCGAGCAAAAGGCGCGTGAATCAGGGCGGCTTCGGGCCGAGGGCAAGGCCTATGTCGTCGCCGATGGCGACGTGATGCACTTCCTCTTCAACCGTTGAGCCCCCGCCGACGGGTCGGCGGGAGCGGAGCGCGCGCCGACACTCAACGCCGATAGGTCTCGAGCGCGAGAACCGCGTCGCAAGTCTCGCCGCTATACGAGCCGACCCACACGTCGAGGCGACCGTCCGCCGGCCGGGTGAGGATGATCCGCGCGTCGCCATTTCCAGCATCGTCGTCATCATAGTACCAGCCCTCGGTCGCCGTGTTGATCAGCAGCACGCTGTCGCACTCGCTGATGACCTCGAGCTTGAGCTGATAGCCGCGCATATCCGCCAGGCCGAAGGTGAAATCCGGCTGAGCGGTAACGAAGCCCGGACCGTTGTCGGTCAGAAGGCGCACAGGGCACGCTGACAAGGAGCGATCGCCGCCGGCGCGAACCCTGTAGTATCTCGGCTGGTATAGATAGCTCCCCGACACCGAGTAGGTCTCCCCCACATAGTTATGATAATCTGGGCAGGATCGCGCCGCTGACGACAGCATGAACAGGGCGCAAAGGGCGGAGGCAATGAAAAGAAGGGGTCTCATCCTGAATCTCCATGATTTGAGTGCGTGAACGTCGTGCCTGCTTGTCCGCGGCGGAACGCCTGCTCCGGATCGGTCTTTTCGGGACCGGCGGGCGGCTAAGCCGCACTGCTCTGGAAGAATCATGAACCCTTGGAAGGCGATCGGCTGTGGCGCCGGCCACATCTTGCGGTTCAGACGCCTTTGGTCAGCCGCTCGAAGCGCGCAAGGAAAACAGCCGCCGCTTCATTCGGCGGCAGCGGTGTGAGCCTGATCTGCTCCCACCCCTTGAAACGCGGTCGGGAAAAAAGCCGCCCCGCCTCCGCCTCGTCGAACCCGGCCAGTTGCACGGCCTCGATCCAGGCGGAGGCCCGGTCGGCCCGCTTGATCCGCGCCTTCACCGCTTCGGGCGGCTTCGCCGGCAAGCCGAAGCGGAGATGCGTCGCCGCTTCGAGTCGATCTTCAAAGGCGCGGTAATCGAGACCGAGCGCCGCCTTGAATGGCGAAATCATGTCGCCGATCACGTATTCGGGGGCGTCATGCAGAAGCGCCATCAATCGCTGCGCCGTGCTCGGCACCGGTTTCAACCGCGCGAAGATTCGCTCGACCAGCACCGAATGCTCCGCCACCGAGAACGCCCAGTCGCCCCTGGTCTGCCCGTTCCAACGCGCGACTCGGGCGAGCCCGTGGGCGATGTCGCCGATCTCGATGTCCAGCGGCGACGGGTCGAGCAGGTCGAGCCGCCGCCCCGAAAGCATCCGTTGCCATGCCCGTTTCGTCGCCACGCGCCCCCCCGCCTGCTTTTCCCCGAGTCTAGCTTCACCCCGCTGCGGGGACCAGCGCGGCGCCGACGCGCGTTGCCGCTCCCGTCCGCCGCTGCTATAGCGCCGGCGATGGACGTTTCGAGCGCGAAAATGGCGCGAGCAGGAGCACAAGATGACCGATCATATCGTCAAGGATATTTCGCTTAGCGAATACGGCCGCAAGGAAATCGCCATCGCGGAAACCGAGATGCCGGGACTGATGGCGCTACGCGCCGAATACGGCGAGTCCGAACCGCTCGCCGGCGCGCGAATCGCCGGATCGCTTCACATGACAATTCAGACCGCGGTACTCATTGAGACGCTGGTGGAGCTTGGAGCCGATGTGCGCTGGGCCTCTTGCAACATCTTTTCCACCCAGGACCACGCCGCCGCCGCCATCGCCGCCGGCGGCACTCCGGTTTTCGCCGTGAAAGGCGAGTCGCTGGAGGAGTACTGGGACTACGCCGACCGGATCTTCCATTTCGAGGAGGGCGGCGCGAACATGATCCTCGACGATGGCGGTGACGCAACGATGTATATCCTGCTCGGCGCGCAGGTCGAGGAAGGCCAGACCTCGCTGCTCGACAATCCGGGATCGGAGGAGGAAGTCGCCTTCTTCGCGCAGATCAGGAAGCGGATGAAGGAAAGCCCCGGCTGGTTCGTCAAACAGCGCGCGATGATCAAGGGCGTCTCTGAGGAGACGACCACCGGCGTCCATCGGCTCTACAAGCTGATGGAGAATGGCCAGCTTCCCTTCCCGGCGATCAATGTGAACGACAGCGTCACCAAATCGAAATTCGACAACAAGTACGGCTGTAAGGAATCGCTGGTCGACGGCATCCGGCGCGCGACCGACACGATGATGGCAGGCAAGACCGCCGTCGTTTGCGGCTATGGCGACGTCGGCAAGGGATCCGCCGCGTCGCTGCGCGGGGCCGGCGCCCGCGTGAAGGTGACGGAAATCGACCCGATTTGCGCGCTTCAGGCCGCGATGGACGGTTTCGAGGTCGTGACGCTGGAGGACGCGGTGAAGACCGCCGACATCTTCGTCACCACCACCGGCAACAAGGACGTGATCCGCATCGAGCACATGCGCGAAATGAAGGACATGGCCATCGTCGGCAATATCGGCCATTTCGACAACGAGATTCAGGTTGCGGCGCTCAAGAACCATAAATGGACGAAGATCAAGGACCAGGTGGACATGATCGAGATGCCTTCGGGCGCTCGTCTCATCCTCCTCTCCGAAGGGCGCCTTCTCAATCTGGGCAACGCCACCGGCCATCCCTCTTTCGTGATGTCGGCGAGCTTCACCAATCAGGTGCTGGCCCAGATCGAGCTCTGGACCAGGGGCGAGGACTATCCGAACGAAGTGTTCATCCTGCCGAAGCATCTCGACGAGAAGGTCGCGCGCCTGCACCTTGATCGGATCGGCGTAAAGCTGACGACCATGAGCCCCGACCAGGTCGAATATCTCGGCGTCCCCGCGGAAGGCCCGTACAAGCCGGATCACTATCGTTACTGACGCGCGTCACGAGCAATCACTCGCCCGTCAACGGGCCGTCGCCTTCTGGCGGCGGCCCGTTTTCTTTTGCACGCGGCTCCTCGCCATACGCCCCTCAAGGGCGCTGACGGCCAGCGCGTCGACTCTGCGGCGAGTAGGGCGCGGGTCATCACCTATTCACCAATGATGTCGTCCTCCCCATCAACCCGTTCATAGGGCGACCCCGGGTCGCTGGCTGATCTCACCCCCACGCGCGGCCGGACGCCGCTTGGCTACGCACAGTCAAGAGATACCGCGCGAGATTTCGGTTGCTCGTCCTGCCGCGGATGGATGGCCACGCTGGAGCGACTTCAGGACCCGGGGCCGTCCAAGCCCCGCGCGCATACCCTTTCGGCGTCGACGCGATCGAGCTCGACACCGGGTGCGCTTCTTGGCGAAGGCTCGGCTGCGGTGTTGCCGCCCGCCGCTGACGGCGGGCCGCCCCCGCCTTTCTCTCCGTCACCGCGCGCCCGCCCCACTATGACATGAGCGATTGGCGCGTTGTGAGCGACCCGCCGGCCATTATGCGCGCGGGATGCGCTGGATCGGTATAGATGCGATCTCCACTCGTCAACGCCACGCCGGGCGTCGACTTACGTTTTCACGTCTCCTGTTTCGTCGCGTTACCCAGACTTTCGTCCACGTGCGGCGTCGTCCGGCGGCCGGTCGATAAGAGCCATCCACCCATTCACGTTCTCGGTTAGCGCTGCATCGCTGTCGTGCTCGACGCCTGAATGCGAGGGTTATCTCCATTCGCACTCATAGAATCCATTGGTACCGAATGCCGTTCATGCGTCATGCGATTCGCTGATTCGGATTTTTGGCAGCGACTCCGCGCCAGAATCGCCTCCATCCATGCGAGATCCCTCTCCATTCATGCGATCGCTTCACTATTCATGCATCTCGAACCAATTTCTCACAACTATAAGATGAAATTTCACTCATTTTGAGCTGAGTGAGTGGTTTTCGCTTTTCACCAACGGGTGGATGCGTCATGTTGATTTCGGGGTCGGGTGACGGACCTTCTCAGGGGGCTTCTGAGGGTCTCAATCACCCGCCGCGTGTGGAGGGGTGGCGTTGAGTGAACTGCGTATCGTCGGGCCGCGGCCTGCACCTTCGGGCGCCTAGCGCTGTGTATGGGGTGGAGTGTGCGCCGTAACCCGGCCGGTTTGGGCCTCGGCATGGGGCGGCCCGACGATCGCAGGTGTTTGGTGGGGAATGTGTGTAACTGTACTCGGGTCTTGTGTGGGGTTTGTGAATTCAGTCGCGTTCGTGGTGTGTATGTTTAGTTGTGGGTACTGACGGCGGCGCTCGAGCGCCGCCGTCGTCGTTTCCGGCGTCCTCACGCCGTCATCATCAGGCGCAACGTCACGGTCGGACGCGCCGCTCCAAGTCTCTAAGACGCGTGGGCGACCCGTGCTCGCAAGGGCGGCTGGCGTCCTGCGCGCGACCGGATCATCCCGACGGCGCGCCAAGCGTGCCCGGATAATTCAGGATACCGCCCGGCGATATCCGCGCTCCAACACAGCGCACCCAAACGCGCCGCCCGGCGGGCTGTAGCCGCCGCGCATTCTCCGACGCAAGGCGCGCGCGTCTACCGGACGCGGCGACCCTGCCCTGAGCAAAGAACCACGACGCTGCACGCTCGCGCCAGGCTTCACGCCCGTCAGGGCGCGGTTGCGCGCATCGCCGGCCGTTTGAGAAACGCCTCTCCCCAGGCGGCCAGTCCCGGCCGCCCGTCGCGCCAGTCGCCCCATCCACCCATCTCGCCACGAAAGTCGAGATAGCCGAGCACGCAGGCGACCGCGACGGCGCCCATGTCGACGTGACTCGAGAGATGGTCGAGCCAGCGCGCCTCCAGCGCGTCCAGACCGCGCGTGATCTTACCTCGCTGCCCGGCCACCCATGCGGCGGAGCGCCCCGCCTCTTCCCGCATCCGGACCTCGTAAACGCAGAGCAATGCCGCGTCGAGCACGCCATCCGCATGCGCCTCCAGAGCCAAGGTCAACCAGACCGCCTCGCCATCCAGGTAGAGCCCCGTCCCATACTTCGCGTCTAGATAGCGGGTGATCACGCGACTGTCATAGAGGGCGGGACCGTCATCCCGAACAAGGCAGGGGATCTTTCCAAGCGGATTCGCGGCGATCAGCGCCTCATTCGGCGCGGTGGGCGCGGTCGCGCCGTCGATCAGCGCGATCTCGCCAGTCTTTCCGGCCTCTTCGAGCAGAACCATGACCTTGCGGACATAGGGCGACGGGCCAGCGTGAAATAGCTGCATGCGAGTTTCCTTTCCGGCATGTCCGCCGCGTCAATTGGCGCGGCGGGTGAGACGCCGAAGATGCGCCTGAACCGGGAGACGCGCAATCCGGATCAGACCGGCGGTGCGCGCATCAGCGAGGCAAGGGCGGCCGTCTCCGCGCCGAGTCCGGCGTTCTCGACCCCGTCCGCCGCGCCGGCCCGCGCTGCGTCGCTCTTGTTCTGGCTGAACTTCCAGGTTCCTTCGACCGCATCGACGCGCATCTCCACCGGCGCAATCATCCGCATCATGCGCTGAAGCGCCTCCGGCTCCATCTTCTCCAGCGTCCAGGGCGCCTTCGGCGCCAGCCGCGTCTCGAATGTCGCGGAAAGCGCGGCGAGATGCGCCCGGAGCCCCGCTTGATCGGCCAGGCGCAATTCCCCCTTCAGATGCACGGCGACATAGTTCCAGGTCGGCATGAGATCCGGCTCGCCGTACCAGTCGGGCGAGACATAGCCGTCCGGCCCTGAGATCGCGACCAGCGCCCGCGCCGGCCCGGCGCGAAGCCGCCGCCAGATCGGGTTCGAACGCACGATATGCGCCTCGAGCCGCTCACCCGCCGCGTCGATCAGGAATGGAATGTGGGAGGCGAGCGGCTCGTCATCACCGCCGATGGTCACGACGCCGAAGCCGCGTTCACGCGCGAAGATGAGATTCCGCGCCGCGTCCGCGGCCCGATAAATCTGGTTCGGATGCATCAGACCTCGTCGGGAAAATGCTTCATGGTCAAGCGGATCGCATTCGGCGCCGCTTGACCGAGCCCGCAGATCGATGCGTCCTCCATCACCGCGCAGAGGTCCTCCAGAAGATCGCGATCCCAGCGATCCGCCTGCATCAGCTTCACTGCCTTTTCGCAACCGACGCGGCAGGGCGTGCACTGACCGCAGCTTTCGTCCTCGAAAAACCGCAGCATGTTGAGCGCCGCCGCCTTCATGCTGTCCTTGTCGGAAAGAACAACGATGGCGGCCGAGCCGATGAAGGAGCCGTGCTCCTGCAGAATATCGAAATCCAGTGGCATATCGCCGAGCGACGCCGGCAGGATGCCAGCCGAGGGGCCGCCCGGCTGATACGCTGCGAAGCGGTGCCCCTCCAACATGCCGCCCGAAGCCTCGATCACGTCATGGATCGTGGATCCCGCCGGCAGAAGTTTCACGCCCGGCGCCTTCACTCGTCCCGAGACTGAATAGGAGCGAAGCCCCCTCCGCCCGTTCTTCTCGACGCGGCTCAGAACCTCCGGACCCTCGCGACAGACTCGCGCGACCCAGTGCAGCGTTTCAACATTGTGGACCAGCGTCGGGCGGCCGAACAGGCCGACCTGCGCGACATAGGGCGGCCTATGGCGCGGCATGCCGCGCTTTCCCTCGATCGACTCGATCATCGCGCTTTCCTCGCCGCAGATATACGCGCCGGCGCCGCGGCGCAGCTCGACATATCCCGGCGCTGCGAGCCCCGCCGCCTCCAGCGCCGCAATCTCGCGGCGCAGAATCTCCAGCACCGCGGGATATTCGTCGCGCATGTAGATGTAGCACCGCGCCGCGGCGATGGACCATGCGGCGATCAACATGCCTTCGAGGAAGAGATGCGGCTCGCGTTCAAGATGGAACCGGTCCTTGAAGGTGCCCGGCTCACCCTCGTCGCCATTGACGGCGAGGTAACGCGGGCCTTCGGCGTTGCGCACGAAATCCCATTTCTTCCCGGATGGGAAGCCGGCCCCGCCCAGGCCGCGCAGGCCGCTCGAAAGCACCTCCTCCTTCACTTCCTCTGGGGACTTCGCTCCGGCGCGCAGCGCGGCGAGCGTCTCATATCCCCCGCCGGCCCGATACGCGGCCAGTTCTTCATAGTCGGGAACATGCGTATGGATGTCGCCGGCCGCGATCGCACGGTTCACCAGTTCCGGCGTCGCGTGGTCGATGTGGTTATGGCCGATCTCCAGCGCGGGCGCGGTGTCGCACCGCCCCATGCAGGGCGCGCGGAGGACGCGAACCTTGGCGGGGTCCAGCCCGGCCTCCAGGGCCTTTTTCAGTTCTGCGGCTCCGGCCAGTTCGCATGAAAGACTGTCGCAGACCCGGATAGTGAGCGCGGGGGGCGGGGTCTCTCCTTCCTTCACCACGTCGAAATGGGCGTAGAATGTCGCGACCTCGTAGACCTCAGCCTGCGCCATCCGCATTTCTTCCGCCAGCGCGCGCAGATGGCCGGCGGAAAGATGACCGTATTCGTCCTGGATAAGATGCAGATGCTCGATCAGAAGATCGCGCCGTCGCGGCCGGTCGCCAAGAAGCGCCCGAACCTGTGTAAGCGCCGTATCGTCAAGCTGACGCCCTTTCGGCGTCGCACGCCCCTTCCCTCGCCCCGATTTCCAGACGCCCTTTCGCTCATCGAGAGCCATGCCGCGCTCCTTCCCCGCTCGTCGCCTGGAACGCTAGCCGTTCCGCAAGGGCCTGTCGACGCCGATCAAGGTCTACAGACGGAATGAACAATTGCGCCGCTCAGACGCCACCCGAGCCTTGCGGTTACGGTTACAATGGAATTTTTCGCGCTCGCGCCGGCGTCCGATGCGCGACGGATCGTCGCCGCCCGCCTTCACCCGAGATGCGAACGTCAGGCGTCCGCCGGATCGAATCCGCGTTGATCTTTTTCACACCGGCCGCCCCCGGCGCCCCACGGGCATTGAAATTTGGGCCACGCCGTCGCATTAGGCGCGCGAACCGCATGAACGGGCGATGTTGAACGCCCTCCCCTGAGTCAGGACCATCCGACATGTCCGCGAACACCGCGCCGATCCCCGAGCTTTACGTATCCTCCGACAGCGCCGCCAAACTCAAGGTTGAGGCGGCGAGCCTGCCGTCCTGGGATCTCACGCCGCGGCAGATCTGCGATCTCGAGCTTCTGATGAACGGCGGCTTCAATCCGCTCAAGGGTTTCAATACCGAAGCCGACTACAACTCCATCGTCGAGACCATGCGCCTCGCCGACGCGACGCTCTGGCCGATGCCTATCACGCTCGACGTCTCTGCGGAATTCGCGGAGATGGTCAGCCCGGACCAGGACATCGCGCTGCGGGATCAGGAGGGCGTGATCCTCGCCATCATGTCGATCACCGACAAGTGGACGCCGAACAAGTCCAACGAGGCGGCGAAGGTTTTCGGCGCCGACGATCTCGCCCATCCGGCGGTGAATTACCTCCACAACACCGCGGGGCCGGTCTATCTCGGCGGGCCGGTCACCGGCATCCAGCCGCCGGTGCATTACGACTTCAAATCGCGGCGCGACACGCCGAACGAGCTGCGCGCCTTCTTCCGCAAGCTCGGCTGGCGTCGCGTGGTGGCGTTTCAGACCCGCAATCCGCTTCATCGCGCGCATCAGGAATTGACTTTCCGCGCAGCGAAGGAGGCGCAGGCCAATCTTCTGATCCATCCGGTCGTAGGCATGACGAAGCCCGGCGATATCGACCATTTCACGCGCGTGCGCTGCTATGAGGCGGTGCTGGACCAGTACCCGGCCTCCACCACCCACATGTCGCTGCTCAACCTCGCCATGCGGATGGGCGGCCCGCGTGAGGCGGTCTGGCACGCGCTGATCCGCAAGAATCACGGCTGCACTCATTTCATCGTCGGGCGCGATCACGCCGGTCCCGGCAAGAACAGCCAGGGCGAGGATTTCTACGGGCCGTATGATTCGCAGAACCTCGTCGCCGAACATCAGCGCGAGATCGGCATCGAACTCGTCCCCTTCAAGCAGATGGTCTTCGTCCAGGATCGCGCCGAATACATGCCCGCGGACGAAGTGCCTGCGGACGCGACGGTACTTTCCATCTCAGGCACGGAGCTGCGCCGCCGCCTGCAGGAGGGGCTGGACATACCCGAATGGTTCTCCTTCCCCGAGGTCGTCTCCGAGCTGCGCAAGACCAAGCCGCCGCGGGTGAGCCAGGGGTTCACCGTCTTCTTCACCGGGCTTTCCGGCTCCGGCAAGTCGACGATCGCCAACGCGCTGATGGTGAAGCTGATGGAGCTGGGCGGCCGGCCGGTGACATTGCTCGACGGCGATGTCGTCCGCAAACATCTCTCGTCCGAACTCGGCTTCTCCAAGGAGCATCGCGACATCAACATCCGCCGTATCGGCTATGTCGCGTCGGAGATCACCAAGAATGGCGGCATCGCCATCTGCGCGCCGATCGCGCCCTATACCGCCACCCGCCGCGCGGTGCGCGAAATGGTCGAACAGTTCGGCGCCTTTCTCGAGGTCCATGTCGCAACCTCGGTCGAGGAATGCGAGCGGCGCGACCGCAAGGGGCTCTACAAGCTCGCCCGCGAAGGCAAGATCAAGGAGTTCACCGGCATCTCCGACCCGTACGAAGAGCCGCAGAACGCCGAGCTTGTGGTCGACACGATCAATGTCTCGCCCGACGATTGCGCGCAGGACGTGATGCTGAAGCTGGAGAGCATGGGCCTGATCGCCGGCTGATCCGCCAATGTTCGAGTTCCGAGGGCCGCTCCCGCCGGGGGCGGCTCTTCGTGGATTCAGGGTCGGACGACCGCCGCCTTCGGCTGGTGTGATCATATTAGTGATGGCGGGTTGGAGCGTGAAATGGCCGCAGGGCTTTTGGAATGCCAGCCTCGAGCGCGAGAGACGGTCAAAAAGGTGAAAATGCTCGGGAAGGTTTCGCCAAGGGGTTTTGATCACTGCATTTTTCGCGACCTTTACCAATCTTTGCCATCGGTCAAAAATAACCGTTTCTGCGCCATGAAAAACCTCGTGCGTTACAATACGTTCTTTGCGAAATCTATATTATCCAACACTCCAGCCGAGAACACCCGCTGTGTCGCCATAAAAGGTGGGAGGTCCATATTCCCACCAGAAATATAGCCCACTACAATCTGACCAAGTGTTATCTCGGGTTCAACAGCCTCGCTATCTAAAAATAGGTTGTATGCCTTTTGATATACCGAGAACCTCTCCTGATACCTCTTAACTGCGGTGTTCAATTCCACGCCTGACCCAGATGCCGGAAGGCTTTGTTTCAATGTATCTAATTGTGATATCTCAACGTCTTCTTCCTTATTCTTCTGCTTTGAGAAATATAGAACACTCAGAGTAACGATAGACATAGAAAATAAGGTGATCTCAAGTTTTTCCACGTGTCTATCTGAGATTTCTAGGTCTTCAATTGATTGTCGGTAAATACGAGACTGAAAACCAACTATCTGTTGAGAGATTTTTTCTGCGAGCGCTTTCGCTGATTTTGATCCAGGCCCAATCTCTGTGGCTTTCCCCTCCGGATCATTTGGCCTGGGGTTTTCACCTCCCTGCAGAATTCCCTGACGAGTTCGAAAATGAAGGTCGCTAGGTCGAAATTCTTTACCGCGCATGTTTTCACTTATCGAATTGATTGATGAATATAGCAATCTAAGATCGTCCGGCATACTTGCCTTTTGTTCGGAGAAACCAAATGGGAAGTCGTCCCAAAAATGATTGAATCCGGTTAACTGAAGGGGTCTTTTTGCAATTGAAAATCCGCTTGGAGCAAGGCGCGACTTTCGAGAATGATACATATCCAAAAAAAAGAAACCCCAATTCGATCCCGATAATGACACATATTCATATATATCTATATTATTATGAACTTTGATTCTATGGAATAGAATCTGGCCCCCCTGTTCATCGATCAATTGCGACAAGTACGCCAATGAACCGACGGGGCCATTTGTTGGAATAGGGTTTGCCGTGCTCCCCCCAAACTCTCCATTCGCTTTTGGATGTTGGTCTATGGCACTAAAAGATTTGAACTGGGAATACTGCTCGGGCCCTAGGATACGGATTTGGAAGTCATCATCAGTCAGCGCCATGGCGATCTTCTCTAATGCAGCTTCTGCTTTGCGCTTCCTTCCAAAACCAAACATTCCGTGTCTCCCATACCGCTGAGTTCAATTAATACAACGAGATTTCAGGCGCGCCAAACAGCATAATATCCCCTGTCGGATTCAGGTGTCATCCAAGGCAACATAATTTTCATTATGCGTCAGAAATAATGACCTAAAATTACTCTACTCTTCTCAGCACGAAGCACGTCCCTGGCTGGTTTAGCCGAGGGTTTGTGACCGCACCAAGATCCGCCGTATTGAACACACATGGGAAAGCGGACATTGGCCAATCATCGTTTTGTCTACTGACCTGACCTCCAGCACTCTCAGCACCCCAGCATATTTCTGCGATGGCCCCCTCCAATCCCAGTCTCCGTCAGCATGGAGATTGAGCCTGACGGTTCAACATTCGCGCCGAGAACCCGCATCTCCGAGCGCCCATTCCCCTTCCCGCGCCGCACCCCACCCCCGGCGCCGAAAGAGGATTGAGCCGCCGCCGCCGCGGGCGCATGATCCGGCCATGCCCCACCACTCCACAGAAACCGCCCTCGGCCGCTTCACCATCGAAGCGGCGGACGGCGCGATCACCGGGCTCCGCTGGGGCGGCCCCGTCGAGACCGCGAAGGATCCGCTCCTGATCGAGGCCGCGGCGCAGCTCGGCGCTTATGCGGACGGGCGGCTTCGTGCGTTCGATCTCCCCCTCGCGCCCGCCGGCGGGCCGCTGCAGCAGGCGGTGATGGCGGCGATGCGCAGGATTCCCTTCGGCGAGACCCTCACCTATGGCAAGATCGCCGCGCAGGTCGGCGCGCCGGCGCAGGCCATCGGGCAATGCTGCGGCGCCAACCCGATTCCGGTCATCATTCCCTGCCACCGGGTGACCGGAACCGGCAAGCTCGGCGGGTTCTCGGCGCCGGGCGGCGTCGAGACCAAGGTGGCGCTTCTGCGCCATGAAGGCGCCTATTCGCTGCTGATCTGAGCGCGCCCGGCCCGCGCCCCCTCAGATCGCGGTCTTCCGGCTCTCGTCGATATAGACTTCCCGCAGCCGCGCCGCGATCGGCCCCGGCTCGCCGGCGCTGATGGTTGCGCCGTCGATCTCCACGATCGCCGTGACGAACGCGGAGGCCGAAGTGCAGAAGGCCTCGTCCGCAGCTTTCGCCTCCTCGACGGTAAACGCGCGCTCCTCCACCTTCATTTGCGCCTCGCGCGCGAACCGCAGAACCGCGGCGCGGGTGATGCCGTGGAGGATATCGTTGGAGAGATTGCGGGTGATGATCACGTCATTCTTGACGATATAGGCGTTGTTCGACGTCCCCTCGTTCACCTCTCCATCGGTGACCAGCCATGCGTCGTCCTTGCCCGCCGCCTTCGCCTCCATCTTGGCGAAGCTCGGGAACAGAAGCTGCACCGTCTTGATGTCGCGCCGCGCCCAGCGCTGATCCTCGACCGTGATCACCTTCAACCCGGTCTTTGCCGTGGCGGCGTTCACCTGCTCTTTCGCCTGAGTGAAAAGCACGATCCCGGGTTCGGCGTCCGTCGGCCAGATGAAGTCGCGATCCGCCGCGCCGCGAGTGATCTGCAGATAGATCATGCCGCTCTCGAGATCGTTCCGCGCGATCAATTCGCGATGGATCGCCAGCAATTCGTCATCCGTGCGGGCCGGCTTCATCTTCAGTTCGTTGAGCGAACGATGCAGCCGCGCCATGTGGCCCGGAAAGTCGATCAGCTTGCCGTCGAGCACCGACGTGACCTCGTAGACCCCGTCGGCCATCAGAAAAGCGCGGTCGAAGACCGAGATCTTCGCCTCCTCTTCCGGAACAAACTCGCCATTTACGTAAACCGTGCGGCTCATGCTCACCCCCATAGCTCCGTCGCGGGCGGATGCGCGCCGCGCTCATCAAACAAAAGTCCCGGCCGCCGATCCCGCGCGAGGAGCAGAGGCCCGTCGAGATCGGTAAACTCGGCGCCCTGCGCCGCCAGCACCGCCGGCGCCATCGCCAGCGAGGATCCGATCATGCAACCGACCATCACCTTCAGCCCGGCCGCGCGCGCCGCCTCCCGAAGCGCCAGCGCCTCGGTCAGCCCGCCGGTCTTGTCGAGCTTGATGTTGATCATGTCGTACTTGCCGGTCAGCCCCTTCAGCGACTCGCGATCGTGCGCCGCCTCGTCCGCGCAGACCGGCAGCGGGCGCCGCGCGCCAAGGAGCGGGGCGTCATCACCGGCCGGCAACGGCTGCTCGACCATGGCGACGCCCAGTTCGAGCAGCGTCGGCGCGATCTCCGTGTAAAGATCCAGCGTCCAGCCTTCGTTGGCGTCGACGATCATCTTCGCTCCCGGCGCGCCCTCGCGCACCGCGCGAAGCCGCACGATATCCTCCTCGCCGCCGCCGAGCTTGATCTTCAGGAGTGGACGGTGCGCGTTCTCGCGCGCCTTCGCCTCCATCTCCTCCGGCGAAGCGAGCGAGAGAGTGTAGGCCGTGATCTCCGGTCCGGGCGTCGCAAGCCCGGCCAACTCCCACACGCGTTTGCCCGCGCGCTTAGCCTCGAGATCCCAGAACGCGCAGTCGAGCGCGTTCCGCGCCGCTCCGGGCTTCATCTCGGACTGAAGCGCCATGCGGGACCCGCCGCCAGAGGCGAGCCAGTTCTCGATTTCTTCGATCACGCCTTCCTGCGTTTCGCCATAGCGCGGATAGGGCACGCATTCGCCCATGCCCCGATGCGGCCCGTCGATCAGTTCGACCGAAACGACCTCCGCCACCGTGCGGCTGCCGCGCGAGATGGTGAACACGCCGGCGATCGGGAATAGCTCGCGCCGTACGATGCCCCTCATGGGAGCGCGTCCACCAGCTTTCCGGCGCCATTACGGAAGGGATCGACCGCCGGAAGGCCCAGTTCGCCCTCGATCCGCTCAATGCAGTCTTTCGCCTCTGCGTCCGAGAGCGCCGCGGTGTTGACCGAGCAACCGATCGAGACGCAATCCGGGTTCACCACCCGCGCCAGGGTCTCCGCTATCGGCCGAAGCGCCGCGAGACCCGGCGAGACGTAATGCGGCAAGCCTCGCATATGCGTCCGTGTCGGCTCGTGGCAGAGAACGAGATAATCCGGCGCGCCGCCATGAATCAGCGCCATGGTCACGCCAGAATAGGACGGATGAAAAAGGCTGCCCTGCCCCTCGATCAGGTCGTAATGATCCTCGTCGTTCGGCGGGGTCAGCGTCTCTACGGCGCCGGCCATGAAATCGGCCACCACCGCGTCGAGCGGAACGCCACCGCCAGTGATCAGGATGCCGGTCTGGCCGGTGGCGCGGAATGTCGCCTTCATGCCGCGCGCCAGCATCTCCTTCTCCATCGCCAGCGCGGTGTACATCTTGCCGCAGGAGCAGTCAGTGCCGACGGCGAGTATGCGCTTTCCGGGCCGGGCGCGTCCCTCGCCGATCGGATATTTCACCACCGGCAGGCGCACGTCATACAGTGTCTGGCCGGTGCGCTTCGCCGCCTCGACCAGCGCCGGCTGATCCTTCAGAAGCGTGTGCAGTCCGGCGGCGACGTCCATCCCCGCCTCCATCGCCTCCACCAGCACCGCGACCCAGGCGTCGGAGATCAGCCCGCCGCGATTGGCGACGCCAATCACCAGAGTCTTCGCCCCGGCGGCCACGGCGTCGGCGACGCTCATCTCCTGGAGTTTCATGTCGGCCTTGCAGCCCGGCAGGCGTAACTGGCCTACGGAAGCTTCGGGGCGCCAGTCCTTGACCCCCTGCGCAACCTTGGCGGCCAGCGCGTCGGGCGCATCGCCAAGAAACAGGAGATAGGGTTGCTTCAGCATATGTCGGACCTCCCCGGCAAAAGTTCGCGCGATTCCGTCGATTTCACCCTTCCAAGTCAAGCGATCCGGTCGTCCCCGTCGTCAGAAAGACAGATTCTCGCGCATTCATCCATATGACGCCATTTTATCGAAGGAAATTCGATGAGGTATCGAAATATCGGCAGGATAATCGCACAAAACTTCCGATCTGCGGCGCACCTCGCCAGTGCTTCGGCGATCTCGTCCGCCCCTCACTCAATCAAGGGCCGGACGCTCCTGCGCCAATTCACGAGAGGTTCGGATTGCGTCGCGAACGCGAGAATCGTGTCTGCGCCGTCATGCGGCGCCCGGGCGCTCAGCTCGCCTCCCAACAGCAGCCGCTCGACGCTGGCGAAGCAGGTGGGCCAGTTGGCGGCGCGACGTGGGGGCCGGCGCGCGGCCGCGCCGAGCCGGAGACGCGGAATGGCGATCATTGCAATCCGGCGCGCTCCGCCTATGCTTCGCGCCCTCAGCCAAGACCTTCATCCGGAGGACCCGCGATGCCCGCATATCGCTCCCGCACCACCACCCATGGCCGCAACATGGCGGGCGCCCGCGCGCTCTGGCGCGCCACCGGCATGGGCGAAGGCGATTTCGGCAAGCCGATCATCGCCATCGCCAACTCCTTCACCCAGTTCGTGCCTGGCCATGTTCATCTCAAAGACATGGGTCAGCTGGTCGCGCGCGAGATTGAGGCCGCCGGCGCCGTCGCGAAGGAGTTCAACACCATCGCAGTCGATGACGGCATCGCGATGGGCCACGACGGGATGCTCTATTCGCTCCCGAGCCGAGAGATCATCGCCGATTCCGTCGAATACATGTGCAACGCGCACTGCGCCGACGCCGTGATCTGCATTTCCAACTGCGACAAGATCACCCCGGGCATGCTTATGGCTGCGATGCGGCTGAACATCCCGGCGATCTTCGTCTCCGGCGGGCCGATGGAGGCCGGCAAGATCACGCTCGACGGGACCGAGCGCAAGGTCGACCTGGTTGACGCGATGATGAACGCAGTCAACCCGGACATCGCCGAGAGTGACAGTCAGCGAACCGAAGTCTCCGCCTGCCCGACCTGCGGCTCCTGCTCCGGCATGTTCACCGCCAATTCGATGAACTGCCTCGCCGAGGCGCTGGGCCTCGCGCTTCCGGGCAACGGCTCGATGCTCGCGACCCACAGCTATCGCAGGGAACTGTTTCTCAACGCTGCGCGCACCATCGTCGAGCTGACGAAGCGCTATTACGAAGAGGGCGACGAGACGGCGACGCCGCGCGGCATCGCGAATTTCGAAAGCTTCGAGAACGCGATGACCCTCGACATCGCGATGGGCGGCTCGACCAACACCATTCTTCACCTCCTCGCCATGGCGCGGGAGGGCGAGGTGCCGTTCACGATGGACGATATCGACCGGCTTTCGCGCCGTGTGCCGCATCTCTCCAAGCTCGCGCCCTCGACCTCGCTCTTTCACATGGAGGACGTGCACCGCGCCGGCGGCATCATGCGCCTGATGGGGGAGTTGGACCGGCTCGGCCTGATTCACAATCAGCGTCCGACCGTTCATTCGCGAACCTATAGCGAAGCGCTGGAGAAATGGGACATCATGCGCAACCCCTCGGCGGAGGTGACGGAGTTCTACCGCGCCGCGCCCGGCGGCGTGCGCACCGTGGAGGCGTTCAGCCAGTCCAACCTCTGGCAGGATCTCGACCGCGACCAGAAGGACGGCTGCATCCGCTCCGGCGAGCACGCCTATTCCAAAGATGGCGGGCTCGCGGTGCTCTACGGCAACATCGCCGAGGACGGCTGCATCGTGAAGACCGCGGGCGTGCCTGAGGAATGCCTCGAATTCACCGGGAAAGCACGGATCTTCGAGAGCCAGGACAGCGCCGTGAAGGGAATCCTCGGCAACAAGGTGAAACCCGGCGACGTGGTTGTGATCCGCTATGAGGGGCCGCGCGGCGGGCCAGGAATGCAGGAGATGCTCTACCCGACCTCCTATCTGAAGGCGGTCGGCCTCGGCAAAAGCTGCGCGCTGATCACCGACGGGCGGTTCTCCGGGGGTTCGTCGGGCCTCTCCATCGGCCATATCTCGCCCGAGGCGGCGCTCGGCGGCGCCATCGGCCTGATCGAGGAGGGCGACCAGATCGTCATCTCCATAGCGGAGAGACGATTGCACCTTGATGTCGAGCCGGGCGTACTCGCCAATCGCCGCGCGGCGATGGAGGCGAAGGGCCCCGCCGCGTGGACGCCGACCGAGATTCGCGATCGCAAGGTGACGCAGGCGCTCAAAGTCTTCGCCGCCTTCGCCACCTCCGCCTCCGAGGGCGCGGCGCGAGATGTCGATGGCGCAATGTCGAAGGCCCGCCTCGCGGCGGAATGATCCGATACCGCATGGGGAATGCGCGGCGCGCATAACATAAGGGCGGAAGACGACGCCCTGTCGCCCTCCGCCCCCCATGCAGACCGTATCCGCGCCATTGGCGCCCACAATCGCTCCGGCGCGGTCTGCACGCCCGCGAAGCGGAGAGAGCCGCCCGCGGGAATCGACGCCGGACGCTGGCCCGCCCGACGAGATGCGCGCTCCATCGCCGGCGATCGTCCCCTGTGATCAACCATGGCGATCGGGGTCGCCCCGTTCCGGCGCCCGCAGCGCCGCCCGATCAAGCGCCGCGGCCGGGTCGGAGTGGACGGCCCGTATTGCGCATCTCCCACGCGGCTCGACTCTCGGACATAAGAGGTTTCCGCGATGCACGAAAAATCACATTGCGAACGCCGCCATCCTCGGGAGCGGCCGCGGCGGGGGCCGCGAGAAGAATTAACGCTATCGTTTTTCGGCCGAATGCGCGAAAAACCCTTGCGTGATAGAGCATGAAGACAATCTCGATAGCCTGATCGCCGCCGCAGCAAACGGCGATCGCGCCGCGTTTCGCACCCTTTACGAGCAGTCCGCCGCGAAACTTTTCGGTCTCTGCATCCGCATATGTCATGACAGATCGCTGGCGGAAGATGCGATGCAGGACGCTTATGTGGACATCTGGCGCAAGGCGGGCGAGTTCGACCCCGCACGTGGGCGCGCCGGCGCCTGGATTGCGGTGATCGCGCGCAACCGCGCGATCGACATTGTTCGCAGACGCGGGCGCGCCCCCGGCTGGGGCGGCGGCGGCGACGGTGAGGACGCGCTGGCGACGCTGGTCGACCCGGCGGCGCGCCAGGATGGCGGGGCGGAGGCGATGGCGCTTTCGGAATGCCTCGCCCGACTTGAGGAGACGCCCCGGCGCATGCTGGTCCTCGCCTATGTCGAGGGTCTGACGCGGGAAGAACTTGCGGCGCGTTTCGAAGCGCCGGTGAATACGGTGAAGACCTGGCTCAGGCGGGGTCTCGCGGCGTTGAAGACCTGCCTCGACGACTAGCGCGCAAAGGGAAAGACGACAAGCGGATGGACGAGAGAGACTATCAGGCGGCGGAAAGGGCGCTGGGGCTGGAGTCGGCGAAAACCGAAAGCCCGGACGACGCGCGCCTGCGCGAGGCCTGGGAGTATCGACTCGCGCCGCTTCTTGACGGCGTCGAGGCCGATCCGCCCGCCGGGCTGTTCGCGCGCATCGAGGCGGCGATCGACGACGAGAGTTCCGGGACCGGCGCGCCGGCAGAGGTTCCGCCAGGCGCCGAGATCATCGATCTCGCCAAGCTTCGAGGCCAGGTCAGACGCTGGCGCGCCGCGACCGGCGTTGCGCTCGCCGTCGCCGCCGCGCTCCTCCTCTATGTCGTCGTCCCCGGCCTCGCGCCGCAAAGCGCCGGGGAGGCTGCGCGCTATGTCGCCGTCGTCACCGCCGATGATGGCGGGCAGGCCGGGCTGATCATCCAGTTCGACACCGGAACCGGAATCGCCACGGTGATTCCGGTCACGGCGCCGCCGAGTGGAAAATCATACGAGATATGGACCGTCCCGGCGGGCGCGACGCGCCCGGTCTCCCTCGGCCTGCTGCCGCAGGATGCGGTCGCGATCAAAGGCATCGACGCGGCGCCGGACCAGCTTTTCGCGATCAGCCTGGAGCCCGAAGGCGGCTCGCCCACCGGCCAGCCGACGGAGCCGCTCTATCACGGCCGCGTCGTCAGGGTGGAGTGAACGCCCACACATCCGACAGACACCGCGTTCACTCCAGCTTCTTCACTCTCAGCCGCAGGGCGTTGCCGATTACGGAAACCGACGAGAGGCTCATCGCCGCCGCCGCCACGATCGGCGAGAGAAGAACGCCGAAAAACGGAAAGAGAACGCCCGCCGCGACCGGCACGCCGATGGTGTTGTAGGCGAAGGCGAAAAACAGGTTCTGGCGGATATTGCGCATGGTCGCGTGCGAGAGAAGCCGCGCCCGCGCGATCCCGCGCAGATCACCCTTCACCAGCGTGACGCCGGCGCTCTCCATCGCGACATCGGCCCCGGTTCCCATGGCGATGCCCACATCGGCGGCGGCGAGCGCCGGCGCGTCGTTCACCCCGTCGCCGGCCATTGCGACCTTGCGCCCCTCCACCTTCAGCTTCACGACCAGATCGTGCTTCTCCTCGGGGCTCACCTCCGCATGGACTTCGTCAAGACCGAGCTGACGCGCGACCGCCTCCGCCGTGCGCCGGCTGTCGCCGGTCGCCATCACGATCCGAAGGCCCTCGTCATGAAGCAGGCGCAGCGCCTCCGCCGTGGTCTCCTTGATCCTGTCCGCGACGGCGACAAGTCCGGCGGGCGCGCCGTCGACGGCGACGAACATCGCGGTCTTGCCCTCGCCCTGAAGCGCCTCGACCCGGTCGCCGAGTTCGGTGGAGGAAACCCCCGCCTCATCCATCATCGCGGCGTTGCCGAGCGCAACGGCGCGGCCGCCGACAGCGCCCCTGACACCCTTGCCGGTGACCGCCTCGAATTCGTTCGATTGTTCGGGCTTTATGCCGCGCTTCACCGCGCCGACGACGATCGCCGCCGCCAGCGGATGCTCGGAGCCCTGCTCCAGCGCCGCGGCGAGCGACAGCACCTCGCCCTCGTCGAAGCTTTCCAGCGCGACGACATCGGTCAAGACGGGCCGGCCTTCGGTCAGCGTGCCGGTCTTGTCGACGATCAGCGTATCGACATCCGCGAACCGCTCCAGCGCCTCGGCGTCGCGAATGAGCACGCCGGATTGCGCGCCGCGCCCGGTCGCGACCATGATCGACATCGGCGTCGCCAGCCCGAGCGCGCAGGGGCAGGCGATGATCAGCACGCTGACCGCAGCGACCATCGCGTAGGTGAAGGCGGGCGCCGGACCGAAGATCAGCCACGCGGCGAACGCGAGAAGCGCCGCGCCGACCACCGTCGGCACGAAATACCCCGCGACCCGGTCGGCGACGGCCTGAATCGGCGCGCGACTCCGCTGCGCGACGGCGACCATGCCGACGATGCGTGACAAGACCGTGTCGGCGCCGACATTCCGCGCCTCCATCACGAAACTTCCTGCCCGGTTGATCGTGCCGCCGGTGACCGTCTCGCCGGCGGCCTTCTCGACCTCGATCGGCTCGCCGGTGATCATGCTCTCATCGACCGAGGACCGCCCTTCGATCACCACGCCGTCCACCGGCACCGCCTCGCCCGGTCGAACGCGGAGCCGTTCACCGACCTTCACCTCGTCGAGCGCCACGTCCTCGTCGCCGGCATCCGTCACCCGTCGCGCAGTTTTCGGCGCAAGATCAAGGAGGGCGCGGATCGCGTCGCCAGTCTTCTCGCGCGCATTCAGCTCCATCACCTGTCCGACGAGGACGAGAATGACGATCACCGCCGCCGCCTCGAAATAGATCGGCGCGCGCCCGTGCTGATCGCGAATCGCCTCGGGAAACAACCCGGGAGCCAGCACGGCCGCCAGACTGAAGAGGAACGCCGCGCCGACGCCGAGCGAGATCAGCGTCCACATGTTCGGATTACCCGTGACGATGGACGCCCAGCCGCGCTTGAAAAACGGAAACCCGACCCAGAGAACCACCGGCGCGGCGAAGATGAACTGCGCCCACTGAGTGACCGCCGGGCCGAGCCATTCCGCGAAGGGAAGGCCGGCATGGCCGCCCATCTCCAAAGCGAAAACCAGCAGCGCGAGCGGCGCGCCGAGCCGGAGGCGGCGGTGGAAATCGACCAGTTCCGGGTTGGGCCCGCTATCGGCGCAAGGCGTCATCGGCTCCAGCGCCATACCGCAGATCGGGCAGTCGTCGGGTTGATCCTCCACGATTTCCTGATGCATCGGGCAGGTGTATTGCGCGCCCGCCGGCGCCGGGGCCGGCGCGAGCCGGTCGCCAAGGAAATCCTCCGGCGCAGCCTCGAACCGCTCCTGACAGCGCGCCGAGCAGAAATAGAACCGCTCGCCGCCATGTTTCGCCGTGCGCGCGGCGGTCGCACGGTTCACCGTCATGCCGCAAACCGGGTCTCTCGCCTCGGCGAAGGCGGTCGGATTCGCCGCGAACCTGTCGCGGCAATGCGTGGAGCAGAAACGGTAATCCTGGCCGGCGTGACTGAAGCCGGGTTTTCCCGCCTCCGAGTCTACGATCATTCCGCAGACCGGGTCGCGGTCATTCACTGCTGCGCGCATTCTGGGCTCTCCGTTCAGACGCCGGAGATGCAAGATCGCGATTCCAGTTACTGGAAGGTCAATAGCCGCGCCCGGATTCGCCGCGATCCGCAGGGAGAGGAGCGCCGTTCCGCGAACGCCGTGCGGCTATTTCACGTCCCGCGCGATCCGGAAACCGATATGATTGGATCCGAGGCCGCCTTCCTGCGATTGCCGCGCCGCCGGACGGTAGCGCAGACAATACGATGTCGCGCAAAGCCATGAGCCGCCCTTGACGACATGCAGCGGACCGATCTCGGGGTGCGAGAACCGAGCGGCGAGCGATTCCGGCGGGCCGTCCGGGTCGGTTTCGGCGCGCTCGGGATGACCGGGAACCCACCAGTCCGAGACATGCTCCCAGACATTGCCGGCCATATCGAAAAGTCCGTAGCCGTTCGCCGGGTATGAGCCGACCGGCGCGGTCCCGTGATGGCCGTCATCGGCCTTGTCGTCCGCCGGAAAGGCGCCCTGCCAGGTGTTCGCCTTCCAGCCCTCCACCGGGTTATATGACTCTCCCCAGACATACTCGGCGCCGTCGAGACCGCCGCGCGCGGCGAATTCCCACTCCGCTTCTGTCGGCAGTCTCCCACCCGCCCAGGCTGCGTAGGCGGCTGCGTCCTCGGGCGAGACTTGCACCACCGGATATGCGCCCTTGCCTTCGATATCGCTTCCCGGGCCCGCGGGATGGCGCCAGTCCGCCCCAGCGACATATTTCCACCAGGCCATGACGTTGGAGAGGTCGACGGCGTGATCCGGCGGCGAAAACACCATCGAGCCCGGCTTCAGAAGCTCCTCCGGCCAATTCGGATGCTCCTCCGGATCAAGCGCACGCTCCGCGGTGGTCACATAGCCGGTCGCCGCGACGAAAGCGGCGAACTGGTCGTTCGTCACCTCGGTCCGGCCGATTTCGAACGGGCCGACCGTGACTTCGCGGATCAGCCCTTCCTCGCGGTAATGCGCCTCGGAGCCCATGTGGAAACTGCCGCCGTCAAGTCGGACAAGTTCCGGCGAATCCGTGGCGTCGGCGACACCCGGCGAAATCAGGCCGATCATCGCCAAAAGCGCATAGAACCCGTATTTCATCACGCCTTCGCCGGCTGACTTCAGAGGTGGAACGCAACGAGAGCGGCCCCGGAAGGCGGACGCCATACGCGCGTCGTCACACACATTATATCGCCGAGCCTGGGACAAAGGCGAGTTCGCGTCCATCGGCGCGGCGGCTCCGACGCGCGCGCCTTGCACCGGTGCGGGATCGACCGATAGCATCGCCGTCGCGCGGCGCAGCCGGAGCCGGGGAGGATCAAAATCAGATGACCGACGATCAAACGACCGCGCCTCATCGCGCCGAAGCGACGGCGGGCGGCGCGATCTTCACGCGGCTGAAGGCGCTCGGCGTCGACTACGTATTCGCCAATTCCGGCACGGATTTTCCGCCGATTATAGAAGGGCTGGCCGAGGCCGCCGCCGCAGGGCGCGATCTGCCGCGCTCGCTGGTGATCCCGCACGAGCACGCCGCGCTCGGCATGGCGCATGGCTACTATCTGATCTCGGGTCGGCCGCAGGCGGTGATCCTCCACACCAATGTCGGTCTCGCGAACGGCGCGGCGGGCGCGATCAACGCCGCCTGCGAGCATATCCCGATGATCATCATGTCGGGCCGCACCCCAGCGACCGAAAAGGGCCGTTTCGGCGCCCGCACCGTTCCCATCGGCTGGGGGCAGGAGATGCGCGACCAGACCGCCTTGGTGCGCGAGGCCAGCAAATGGGATTACGAGCTGCGGTTCCCCGAGCAGATCGCGGAGCTTCTGGACCGCGCCAGCGCCATCGCGCAATCAACGCCAAAGGGGCCGGTCTATCTGTCGCTGCCGCGAGAGACGCTCTGCGAGGCGATCGACGCGACCACGCTCAACGCCCCGCCCAGCATGCGCCCGACCGTCGGCGCGCCAAACGCGGCCGATATCGCGACCGCCGCGCGCTGGATTGCCGAAGCCGAGCGTCCGTTGATCATCGCCCAACGCGGCGCCGGCGACGCGGTGAGTTTTGACGCATTCGCCGCCTGGGCCGAGGAATGGGGCCTTCCCGTCTGCTCATGGTGGGCGACCCATCTGGCGATCTCGACCGAGCATCCCAGCCATGTCGGCCCCGATCCGAAAGCCTGGCTGGAGACGGCCGATGTCGTCCTCGTCCTCGACTGTCTCGCGCCCTGGATGCCGGACGCGCATCCGCTCAACCCGGCGGCGCGAGTCATCAACATCGGACCGGACCCTTTGTTCAGCCGCTTTCCGGTGCGGAATTTCCGCTCCGACCTCTCCATCGCCGGGGAGACCGCGCTAACCATCCCGGCGCTGGTTGACGCGATGCGGGATCTGCCGAGGGACGCCGACCTGATCGCCGCGCGCGCCGTCCGCATCGCCGCGGCTGCAGATGAGACGCGCACCGCCGCGCGCCGCCGCGCGGCGGCGCGAAACGACCAGGGCGTCACCAAGGACTGGTTGAGCCTGAGGCTGGGCCTGGCGCTGGAGGGACGAAAATCCTCGGTCTTCTCGGAACTTGGCACCACGCTCGGCGTCCTCTCGCGCCAAGATCACCGGTCGTGGTTTCAGGAGCCGCATTCCGGCGGGCTCGGCTGGAGCTTCCCCGCCGCGCTCGGCGCGCAGTTGGCGGAGCCGGACCGGATCTGCGTCGCGACGATGGGTGACGGCTCCTACATGTTCGCGAACCCGACAGTCTGCCACCAGATCGCCGAGGCGCTCGCGTTGCCGGTGCTGGTGGTGATCTTGAATAACGAGGAATGGGGCGCCGTCCGCGCCTCGGTGACGTCGCTCTACCCTGACGGACATGCGACGCGGGCGAACCGGATGCCGCTGACGGCGCTGAAACCCTCGCCCGATTTCGTCAGGACTGCCGAAGCAAGCCGCGCTTGGGCGCGCCGCGTGACCACCGCCGATGAAGTCGACGAGGCGATCGCGGCTGCGTTGACGGTCGTCACCAAGGAGCGCCGCTGCGCCCTCCTTGAGATCGCGACGCTGCCGGGCTGACCCCGCCTAACTCAACCTCAGCCCGGTGATCGCCTGGCTCAGGGCGCCGCCGCCGCAGACGAGGCCGCGGCGATTGACCTCCCGCGGCGTCAGCCAGCAGGCGATGCGCTCATCACCCGCGTCGAGCGCGCCGAGCGCGACAAGGATCCCAGTCATGGCGCACTCGGCCGCCGGGGTGTTCCCGTCGTCGATCTTCAAAGCGACGCCGAGCCCCATCTCCGGCAGAATCGCGATGAAAGCCCCTTCGGCGCCGGTCTTTACCGCGAAACGCCCCTCGCCGGCGCGCATCAATCCGGTGCAGCAGCGCCCCTCGCCAGCCACCTCGAAAGGATGCGCCGCCATCGCCGAGCGGAGCCGGATGGCCGCGTCCAGCCGCACGCCCGCAAGCGCCGTCTCCGCCGCCGCGATCCGCGCCGCCGCACGCGCGAGACCTGTGAGCGAAAGCGCGAAATTCGGCGCCGAGCAGCCGTCGATCGCATGGCCGGCGATCTCCTCGCCCGCCAGTTCCGCCGTCGCCGCGGCGACGGCCTTCTGCACCGGATGGTCGGGTGAGACATAGTTTTCGGCGGACGCACGCAGATGCTTCGCCTGGCAGAGGAACCCGGAATGCTTGCCCGAGCAGTTGTTATGAAGCTGCGACGGGGCCTCGCCGGCGCGGATCATCCGCTCGCGAGTCGCCGCGTCGCCGGATTCCTGCGCGCCGCACATCAGGTCAGTCTCGCTGAACCCCATCTCACGCAGCCATTCGCCGGCGAACGTGGCGTGCGCGTCCGACCCCTGATGCGAAGCGCACGAAAGCGCGAGATGACGCGGCGAGAGCTTCGCCGCGTCGGCGGCGCCGCTCTCCACCATCGGCAACGCCTGGAGGATCTTGCACGAGGAGCGGGGCAGGAACGCCGATCCGACATCGCCGAGCGCGGCGGCGAGCGCGCCCTCTGGGCTTCGTCCGTCGACGATCGCGACCCGTCCGTGGTGGACGCGCTCGACGAACCCAGCGCGCTGGCGGGCGACGAGGACGGGATTTCGCGTTTCAGCCTCTGGCATAGTCGATCTCTCCTCCGGCGATATGCGCCACGCATCCGGGATGGCCCGGGCGGGATGAAATTACCAGTCCACCGCGCGTGATCGCCCCGGCGGCGCGGCTCTGCGCCCAGCCTGCGCGCAGCCGCGAAGCCCTGCAACCGGGCGTTTCGCGGGAGCGCGCGGCAAGGGTGGCGCCGAGCGCGCGTTTCGTCATAGTATCCGCACCGACCGGACAGAAAAAAGAGGCATGCAGGCCTCGGTCAGCATTCAGGCGGAGAGCGACTATGGAGACAGTTTCGGGGACGATCCGCGCACGGGCGACTTGCGCGGTGATGGGGATTTTCGCAGCCGTTCTACTTGGGTTGGTGGTTCTGACGCCCGGCGCGAGCTACGCGCAGGCGACCAACGAGAGCATCGGCGCCAAACGTGACTGGAGCATATTCAAACAGGGTGCGGCCGCCGACCGGCAATGCTGGATCGTCTCGCAGCCCGTATCCTCACGGGCGCTTAGGGGCGGCAAGCCGGTTTCAGTCAACCGGGGCGACATCTTTCTGATGGTCGCGATTCGCCCCGGCGCGCAGGTTCTGAACGAGGTTTCGATGATCGCCGGATACCCGTACCGCAGCGGCAGTTCGGTGAAGCTGAAGATCGGTTCCGACGCCTTCGAGATGTTCACCGAGGGCGAGGGCGCCTGGGCCGACAGCCCCGAGAGCGACGCGAAACTGGTCGCGGCGATGAAACGCGGCGTGACCGCCGAGGTCACCGGTGTTTCAACCCGCGGCACCACGACGATCGACCGGTTTTCGCTCAGCGGTTTCACCGCTGCGCTGGACGAAGCGCGCGCGCTCTGCAAATAGGCGCGCGTCCACTATGTGAAGAGGGCGCACGGAGCGCCCGGCCCGCCTGTGGCGGGCTTTCGCCGTTCGAGGATCGATACGATGGCCGAACCGGCCCAGATCAGAAATGCGCCGATCGCGCCTGACGCCCGCGTGTTGCCGCGCGTGACGCCGAAAGGATTGAAACCGAATCTGATCGGCATGAGTCGCGATACGCTCCGCGCCGCGCTGATCGAGGCCGGAACGCCCGAGCGGCAGGCGAACATGCGCACCGCGCAAATCTGGGGCTGGCTCTATGAGAAGGGCGTCACCGACGCCGCCGAAATGACCAGCCTCTCGCGCGATCTTCGCGCCACGCTGGCGGAGCAGTTCCGCATCTCCCGGCCGGAGGTCGCCGAGCGGCTGATCTCCGCCGACGGCACGCGCAAATACCTTCTCAAACTCGATGGCGGGCATGAGGTCGAGGCGGTCTATATTCCGGAGGAGGACCGCGGCACGCTCTGCATCTCCTCCCAGGTCGGCTGCACGCTGAACTGCACATTCTGCCATACCGGCACCCAGACGCTGGTCAGAAACCTGACCACGGCGGAGATCGTCGGCCAAATCCTCGTCTGCCGCGACGATCTCGGCGAATGGACGTCGGCCGGCAAGCAGGTGGGCGAGAAACGTCTCCTCTCCAACATCGTGCTGATGGGCATGGGCGAGCCGCTCTACAATACCGACAATGTCCGCGACGCGATGCGAATCGCGATGGACGATGCGGGGCTCGGCCTCTCGCGCCGCCGGATCACGCTTTCGACATCCGGCGTCGTTCCCGAGATCGTCCGGGCGGGCGAGGAGATCGGCTGCATGCTGGCGATCTCCTTTCACGCGACGCGTGACGAATTGCGGAACGAGCTGGTGCCGATCAACCGCAAATGGAACATCGCGGCGCTGCTGGAAGCCTGCCGCAACTGGCCGCGGCTTTCCAACGCCGAGCGGATCACCTTCGAATACGTGATGCTGAAAGACGTGAACGATTCCGACGCCGACGCGCGCCGGCTGGTGAAGTTGATCGCCGGCATTCCGGCGAAGATCAACCTCATCCCCTTCAATCCCTGGCCCGGCTCGCCCTATGAACGTTCGGACTGGGACCGGATCGAGGCCTTCGCCGAAATCGTCAACCGCGCCGGTTACGCCAGCCCGGTGAGAACCCCGCGCGGGCAGGACATCATGGCCGCCTGCGGCCAGCTCAAATCCGCGACCGAGCGAGCCCGGAAAAGCCGCGCGACGATCGCGGCGGAGGTCGGCGCGGGTTGAACGGCGGCGCCCCTTATCGCGTGCGATAAGGAGGTTATCCAATTGAAAAGCCATACTATTCACAGAATCCCCGCGCGATGGCGCGGTGATTTCCCGCGCGGATGCAGGCGCATGACAACTTCAAAACCGGAATCCACCGCACCAAGATCATCTGCGTAGTCGGTGATGGCGGGGGCTTCGAGCCTGTCCAATCCGTCGCGCGCGGGGGAACCCGCCCACCCCGGGCCGCGAAGCCTGAAGCCGCTCGGCGCCGTCCCGGCCGGCGGATCAACGCATCGTCATCTCGATAGAAATTGTAATTCCCCCGCGACCCGCGCGTCACCACCTGGTCGCCGTCATTGGAGACGACCTGCTGGCCTCCGTAGTTGATCGCGGGCGCCCCGCCCCTTCTGCCTCGCGACGCGGTCCTCACGCTCCTTCCCGGCCTTCTCTCGCTGCTGGCGCGTCTGGGCCTTTTTCTTACATTCTTCAGCCTGTCCGGTGTTCCGATTTTCGGCGCTCCTCGCGGCGCGCCACGCCCTCCGCCGACCCTCAGCCGCCTGCGGGCTGTGGTCACCACATGGTTTTCGCCGCGCGTCCGGGCCAGTCTGAATCATAGGCCGCGGCGGCGATCCGCCCCGCCGTGATCTCCGCCAGCATGTCGCCGACGCTCGGCAGATCGGCGCTTTCATCGCCCGAGGTCCAGAGCCGGGCGCGCATTGCGAATAGACCTCGGCGATATCGAACACGACCACCGTGGCGGGGCGCAAGGTCTTGCGCGCGAAACGCGCGCGCAAGCCCGCGTCCGCCGTCAGCCAGGCGGTTCCGTTCACGCGGATGACGTTGCTCGAGCCGGGAACGAAGAATATCAGCGCCGCGCGTCCATCGCGCACAACGTTGCGCAGGCTGTCGAGCCGCTGATTGCCACGCCAGTCCGGCAGCGCCAGCCGCCGGTCGTCGAGAATGGCGACCCCCCTCGGGCCCGACGGTGGTCAGGATGCAGAACCGGCTCGCCGCGATCCAGCGTCGATATACCGGTGTGAGGCGCGGCGCGACCTTGATCACCGAGGCTTCGCTCGGCGCGCCGTAACGCGCCTCCAACGCGCCTCCAACGCGGCGACGCCGGCGATCTTCTCCATCGCTTCGCGGTCAGCCGCGCCCGACGAAGGGCATCTTCGTCGCCATGATGGTCATGAACTGGACGTTCGTCTCCAGCGGGAACTCCGCCATCTGGACGACCGCGTCCGCGACATGCTCGGGGTCCATCACCGCCTCGGCCTTGATCGTCCCGTCGGCCTGCGGCACGCCGTCGACCATCCGCGCCGCCATTTCGGTCAGCGCGTTGCCGATGTCGATCTGGCCGCAGGCTATGTCATGCTTGCGCCCATCGAGCGAAAGTGTCCGCGTCAGCCCGGTGATCGCGTGTTTCGTCACCGTATAGGCGACGGAGCCGGGCCGGGGCGCATGGGCGCTGATCGAGCCGTTGTTGATGATCCGTCCGCCCTTCGGGTCCTGCCGCTTCATCAGCGCGAACGCGGCCCGCGCACAGAGCATGGAGCCATGGAGATTGGCGTCGACGACGCCATACCAGTCCTCGAGCGTCATATCGTCGATATCGGCGACGGGCGCGCCGCGCCCGGCGTTGTTGAAGAGGAGGTCGAGTCGGCCGAACGCCTTCGCCGCCTCGATGAAGATCGCCTCGACTTCATCCGGTTTCGCGATATCGGCTGGAAGGACGAGCGCGGCGTCGCCGATCTCCTTCGCCGCCTCCTCCAGCGCCGCGCGCCGCCGCCCGACCAGCGCAACGCGCCAGCCGCTTTGCGCCAGTTTCCGCGCGCTCGCGCGGCCAATGCCGCTGCCCGCGCCGGTGATCAGAGCCGTCCTCGCCATTTCGTCCTCCCTCGGGGTTGCCGGCGAGAACCTGACGCGCGGCGCGGCCCGGCGCAAGCCCGGAAGCCTCGCCCGGCGTCACTCCGGCGCGTCGAGCGCCCGGATCCGCGCCGCCTCCGCCCGATAGGTCTTGAGCGACAAGAGTTCGATGACCAGCGCCCCCCACAGCCCGCGGATGACGGTGACTGTCCAGATCAGCGAAACGCGGGGAATCCACGGCAGCCGGAGAATACGCCAGGTGAAGGTTTCGGGCTGGCGGCTGCACCAGTCCGCCCAGCCGCCGGCCCGCACCGCCCACCACATCAGCCCCGCCCGGATCCAGTTGAGCCCGAGGACGATCATCGATCATCGCCTCGCGGAATATCGCATCGGCTCTTTCCCGCGCCACGGTCTGATAGTCGATCTGATAGAGCCAGTGATGCAGCGCCGCGGCGCCAAGATACAGCGAATGGGTCTGCGGCACGAAGTCCGTGAGCGGGAAGGGAACGCTTGCGCCATCGAATTCATAGCCCTGGCCGGCGACATGCCTGTCGCCCGAGCCGGGAAAGCCGACATCGTAATGAAACGCGGTCGTCGTCACCCAGCGCTGGGCGATCAACCCGGGCGGACGCCGGTCGCCACGGCTCTCCGCCCGGCGGCGGCGACGCCGGATACCGCCAGTTTCGGGTTTCGCCGCCGCAGCTTCGGCGGCATAAGTCCAGGCTGAAGAGTTTCGCAGCGAACGGGTGATGGGAAGCGACATGACAAACCTGCCGGAAACGATGCGCGTCGTGGAGATCTCGAAACCGGGCGGGCCGGAAGCCCTGACCGCCGCCACCCGGCCGCTTCCCGCAGTAGCCCCCGACCAGATCCTGATCCGCGTCAGAGCCGCCGGCGTGAACCGGCCGGATTGCCTCCAGCGCGCCGGCGCCTATCCACCGCCGCCCGGCGCGTCCGACCTGCCGGGGCTGGAGGCTGCGGGCGAGGTCGCCGCCATCGGCGCCGCCGTCACCCGCTGGCGCGTCGGCGACAAGGTCTGCGCGCTGCTCGCCGGCGGCGGCTACGCCGAATACGCCGCGACGCACGAGGATCACGCGCTGCGCGTTCCCGCCGGCCTCTCGATGGAGGAGGCGGCGGCGCTGCCCGAGACCTTCTTCACCGTCTGGACCAATGTCTTCGACCGGGGCCGGCTGAAGGCGGGCGAGACATTCCTCGTTCATGGCGGTTCCTCCGGCATCGGCACCACCGCGATCCAGCTCGCGAACGCCTTTGGCGCCCGCGTCTTCACCACCGCCGGCGGCGACGACAAGACCGCGATCTGCCGCGAACTCGGCGCCGAGATCGCCGTGAACTACCGCGAGGCGGATTATGTCGAGGTCCTGCGCGAGGCGACCGGCAAACGCGGCGTCGACCTGATCCTCGACATGGTCGGCGGCGACTACATTCCGCGCAATGTGAAGCTCGCCGCCGATCAAGGCCGGATCGTGCAGATCGCGTTTTTGCAGGGGCCGGAGGTCAAGCTGAACTTCGTTCAGGTCATGCTCAAACGCCTCACCATCACCGGCTCGACCTTGCGCCCGCGCAGCATCGCCGAGAAGGCCGAGATCGCCGACAGCCTCCGCGAAAAGGTCTGGCCGTTGATCGAGGCGGGGCGGGTGAAACCGGTGATGGCCGCGCGCTTTCCGCTGAAGAAGGCCGCCGACGCTCACCGGCTGATGGAAAGCTCGACCCATATCGGCAAGATCGTCCTGACGGTCTGAACCGGGCGCCCGTCGCCGCCGGGCGCCGGCGCCGACAGCGCACGGCCCGACGTGGCGCCCCTTTCAGTCGCCCATGGTGAGGACGACCTTGCCCATCGCCCGCCGGTTCGCGATGTCGTCATAGGCCTTCACGAAATCCTCCAACCTGTAGGAGGCGGAGATTCGCGGCCGGATCTTGCCCTCGGTGAACAGGTGCAGGAATTCCTGGGTGTTCTTGCGGTGCTTCTCCGGGTTCCGCGCCGTCCACTGGCCCCAGAAGACGCCCCTGATATCGGCCGATTTCAGCAGCGCGAGATTGAGCGGCAAGCGCGGAATCTCGCCGCCGGCGAAGCCGACGACCAGATAGCGCCCCTCCCAGCCGAGCGCCCGGAACGACGGCTCCGCCAGCTTGTCGCCGACCGGGTCATAGACCACGTCGACGCCGCCGCCGGAAAGCTCACGCACCTTTTCCTTGATGTCCTCCTCGGCGTAATTGACGCAGAGATCGGCGCCATGCTCCCGCGCGACCGCAAGCTTCTCGGCCGAGCTCGCCCCGGCGATCACCGTCGCGCCCATCGCTTTCGCCAGTTCGACCGCCGCGAGGCCGACACCCCCCGCCGCGCCGAGAACGAAAACCGTCTCGCCGGGTTTCAGCTCCGCCCGATCCTTGAGCGCGTGATAGGATGTGCCGTAGACGAGGTTGATCGCCGACGCCTCCTCGAAACTCATCGTTTCCGGGAGGTGAGAGACCCGCGCCGCGTCGACCACCGCCTCCTCGGCGAAGGCGCCGTTCGGAATCCCGAAGAAGACCCGGTCGCCGAGCGCGAATCCTTCGACGCCCTCGCCGATCTCGCTCACCACGCCGGCGCATTCCGCGCCTGGGATGAAGGGGAACGGGGGTTTGTGCTGATACTTCCCTTCGACGATCAGGATGTCCGGAAAATTCACCCCCGCCGCACGGATCGAGACGCGAATCTGCCCCTTCAGCAATTCGGGCGGGTCCACCTCCCGCACCTTGTGCGTGTTGTAAGGGCCGAAGGTTTCGCAGATCAGTGCTTTCATGGGGGAGTCCTCTCAAATCGGTTCGCGCGCACATCACCCGAGCGGGACGGCTTTGGCAACCGGCGCGCGCGCCTCTCGCGCTCTTGACCGCGCCGCGGCGGCGCGATCACTCTCATTCGTCAATCTAAGGAGACCCCATGTCAGTTCTCGTCATCACCGGCGGTTCGCGCGGCATCGGCCGCGCCATCGTCCTCGGCGCCGCGCGGCGCGGCTGGTCAGCCGCGTTCTCCTATGTCGCGAACGAAGCGGCGGCTGAGGCGACCGCGGCGGAGGCGCGCGCCCTCGGCGTCGCCTGCGAGGTGCTGCAGGGCGACGCGCGCGACGAAGCGCATCTCGCGGCGCTCTTCGATCTCGGCGCCGCCCTCGGTCCGGTGGACAAATGCGTGGTCAACGCCGGGGTGATCGGGCCGGCCGGGCCGCTCGCCGGCATGGATGCGGACCGCATCCGCCGGATCGTCGATATCAACACCACCGGCGCGCTTCTGACCGCGCGCGAGGCCGCGCGCCGGATGCCCGCCGCGGGCGGCGGACCGGGCGGCGCCATCGCCATCGTCTCATCGGCCGCCGCGCGGCTTGGCGGAGCGAATAATTTCGTCGATTACGCCGCCACGAAAGGCGCGATGGACACGCTCACCAGGGGCCTCGCGGTCGAGCTTGCGCCCTCCGTCCGGGTCAACGCCGTCCGTCCTGGCATCATCGAGACCGATATTCACGGCGACGCGGGGATGCCGGACCGGGCGGAGATTCTGGGCCCGGACCAGCCGCTTGGCCGCGCCGGCACGGCCGAGGAGACGGCCGCCGCGATCCTCTGGCTGCTCTCGGACGAGGCGAGCTACGTCACCGGCGCGATCATTGATGTCGCTGGCGGGCGTTGACCTCCGGCGCGCCTCGATTTCGCCGCGCGGCGGTGCTAGATCGACGGGATGATACGCTCGGTCCCTCCGATCCTCGCCGCCCTTCTGCTCGGCGCCTGCGCGACGACGACGGCGTCGCTTTCGCCCGCGCAATGCGCTGCGAACTGGCGCGCCGTCGGTTATGAGGACGGGCTGGACGGCGCGGATATCTCGCGGATCGCCGCCTATCGCGAGGCCTGCGCCCGCGGCGGCGCCCCGCTCGACGCCGGAGCGGAGGCGGATTGGATCGAAGGCTGGAATCAGGCGCAGGGAGCCACCGTCGCCCATGACACCTACGAAACCTATAAGGACGATCGCCAGGTGGTCAGATCTTATCCGCGCATCTATCCGCAACTCGGCGTCGGCGTCGGCAGCGGCGGCGTCAATGTCGGCGCGGGCCTCGGAATCGGGCTCGGAAGTTTCAGCCTTGGATTTTACTGAAGCGGCGCGGCCGCGGGAGCGAACGATATGACCCCGGAATTCGGAGGCGAGGGCGGGGCGCGGCCGACGCCGCTCCATCTGATCGAAACTCGCGCTGCGAACGCAGCGCTCGACGCGCTGGCGCCCGAAGCGGCCGCCTGGGCGCGGCTCAACGGCTTTTCCGGCAAACTCGGCGAGACGGTCCTGATTCCGGATGGCGTGGGCGGGGTGTCCGCCGCGCTCTTCGGCTGGGGCGACGCGAAAACCCGCGCCGCGCGCCGCTTCGCGCTCGCCGGTTTCGCCGCGAAGGCGCCCGAGGGCGATTACTCCATCGAAGGCGAGTTGGCGCCGGAGGAGGCCGATGAAGCCGCGCTCGGTTGGCTCCTCTCGGCATATCGGTATGACCGCTACAAGAAGGCGACGCCCCAAGAGGCGCGGCTCGTCCCCCCTCCGGGCGTGGACGCCGCGCGCCTTCTGACCATCGCCGAGGGGGCTTATCTGGCGCGCGACCTGATCAACACGCCGGCGAACGACATGGGGCCGGCCGCGCTGGAGCAGGCCGCGCGCACGCTCGCCGCGCGCCATGGGGCGGAAATCTCGGTAACTGCGGGCGACGCGCTTCTCGACGCCAATTTCCCGATGATCCACGCGGTCGGCCGGGCGGCGGCGGAGGCGCCGCGGCTGATCGACCTCTGCTGGGGCGACCCCGCGCATCCGAAAGTCAGCCTTGTCGGCAAGGGCGTCTGCTTCGACACTGGCGGGCTGGATCTGAAACCCGCCGCCGGCATGCGGCTGATGAAGAAGGACATGGGCGGCGCGGCCAACGTCCTCGCCCTCGCGCATATGGTCATGGCGCGCGGGCTGCCCGTCCGGCTCCGGGTGCTGATCCCGGCGGTGGAGAATTCCGTCTCCGCCTCCGCCTTCCGGCCCGGCGATGTGCTGAAATCGCGGCTCGGCCTCACGGTCGAGATCGGCAACACCGACGCCGAGGGGCGGCTGGTGCTGGCCGACGCGCTGGCGCTGGCCTCCGAGGAAGATCCGGCGCTGCTCATCGATCTTGCGACGCTCACCGGCGCCGCGCGGGTCGCCACCGGGCTGGACCTGCCGCCCTATTTCACCGACGATTCCGCGCTCGCGGCGGCGCTCGAGACCGCCGCCGCCACCACGCGCGACCCGATCTGGCGGCTGCCACTCTACGACCCTTACGACGAAGACCTGAAATCGACGATCGCGGATATCGACAACGCCCCCGCCGGCGGATTCGGCGGCGCGATCACCGCCGCGCTATTCCTCCGCCGGTTCGTCGGCGACGGGATCTCCTGGGCGCATTTCGATATCCACGGCTTCAACAACACCGCGAAACCCGGCCGCCCCAAGGGCGGCGAATGCATGGCGGCGCGCGCGCTTTTTGCCCTGCTGGAGACCCGTCATGGCTGACGACCCTTTCGAAGGCGACCCGCGGATCACACCGGTCCGGCCCGATCTGGCCCCTCTGCACCTGCGCGGGGTGGTGGAGGCGGGGGCCTACGCCTCCGACCAGCCGATGCGCGTCTCGGTCGCTGTCGCGCCGCTGAGCGCCGCACCCGACGCCGATTCCGAACAGGTGAGCCAGTTGCTTTTCGGCGAGGACTTCACCGCCTATGAGGTCGAACGCGGCTGGGCCTGGGGCCAGTCGGCGCTCGACGGCTATGTCGGATATGTTCCCGAAGCCGACCTGATGAACCGGCCGGAAACGGAGCCGACGCACCGCGTCGCCACATTGCAGGCGCTGATCTATCCCGAGCCGGACATGAAATCCCGCCCGATCGGCGCGGTTCCGTTCGGCGCCAGGATGACGGTGCGCCCGCGCGAGGAGACGGGCGGTTTCGCCGCGCTCGATCCCGGCGGCTACGCGGCCCTCGCGGCGCTGAAGCCGCTCGATGCGCACGACGCGCTCTGGGTCGCCACGGCCGAACGCTTCCTCGGCGCGCCCTATCTTTGGGGCGGGCGCTCCGCCGCCGGGTTCGACTGTTCGGGGCTGGTCCAGACCGCGCTTCACGCCGCTGGCGTCGATTGCCCGCGCGACAGCGACATGCAAATGGCCGCGCTCGGGCGCGAGGTGTCCGCGAAAACGCTGAAACGCGGCGATCTGGTGTTCTGGCGGCGCCATGTCGGGATCATGACCTCGCCGTCGATGCTGCTGCACGCGAACGCGCATCACATGGCGGTGGTGTCGGAGGCGTTCGAGACCGCCCGCGCGCGCATCGCCAAGGCCGAGTTCGGGGAAATCGTCGGCGTCAGGCGGCTGACGATCTGAGCGACGGGAGCGCGGCGGACCACGTCCGCCCAGAAGTAACGCACGAGCAACGGAGCGCGGACATGTCGAGAGTCACTATCATCGCCGGACTGGCCTTCGCTCTCACCGGTTGCGCCGCCCCAGGGGGGGCGGAGGCGCCGTCGAGCGCGCCCGCGCCGATCCAGGCGCCCGGGCGCGCCGACAACGCGGCGCCGAACATCAGCTTCACCGCATGGCGCGACGGGTTTCGCGTTCGCGCGCTCGCGCAGGGCGTATCCGCGGCGACCTTCGACCGCGCGTTCAGGGGCGTTACGCCCAATGATAAGGTCGTGGAGCTTGACCGCTACCAGCCCGAATTCACCCGACCGATCTGGGAATATCTCGACAGCGCCGTCTCACCGACCCGCATCGCCAACGGTCAGGCGAAGCTGGCGTCGGAAGCGAACGCGCTCCGCGCCATCGAAAGCCAATATGGCGTCGACAAGGAGGTCGTTCTCGCGATCTGGGGGCTGGAGAGCGCCTATGGCGACAATTACGGCTCGATCCCGGTGATCGAAAGCCTCGCGACCCTGGCCTATGAGGGAAGACGGCGCGACTTCGCCGAAGAACAGCTGATCGAGGCGCTGAAGATCATCGATTCGGGCGACATCTCGCCGGAGCGCATGGTCGGCTCCTGGGCCGGCGCGATGGGGCACACCCAGTTCATTCCGACCTCGTTCCAGGCCTACGCGGTGGATTTCACCGGCGACGGGCGACGCGATCTCTGGGCCGCCGACCCGAGCGACGCGCTCGCCTCGACGGCGAACTACCTTTCACGGTTCGGCTGGAAACTTGATGCTCCCTGGGGCGTCGAGATCAGCCTGCCCTCGGGGTTCGACTACACCCTCGCGGACCAGTCGCTCCGCCGGCCGGTCGCGGACTGGCGGGCGATGGGCGTGACGCTGGCGGGCGGCGGCGCCATCCCCGATCATGGCGAAGCGGCGATCCTTCTGCCCGCCGGCGCCAACGGCCCGGCCTTCGCGCTCTTTTCCAATTTCGACGTGATCCGGCGCTACAACAACGCCACCTCCTACGCGCTCGCGGTCGGCCATCTTTCCGACCGGATCGCCGGGGGCGGCCCTTTCCGCGCCGCCTGGCCGCGCGACGACAAGCCCTTGAGCCGGTCGGAGACGGAGGAGATGCAGCGCCGCCTCACCAGCCTCGGGTTCGATACGCAAGGCGTCGACGGCATTATCGGCCCGATGAGCCGCACCGCGATTAGGGATTTTCAGCGCAGCCGCAACCTCACCCCGGACGGCTACGCCTCCACCGCGCTTCTGGCCGCGCTCCGGTCGGCGGGGGGCTGAAGTCAGGCCGTCAGCCCCTCCGGCTCCGGCAGGCCCGCGGCGCGGCACGCCGCCGTCAGCGTGTTGGCGAGAAGACAGGCGATGGTCATCGGCCCGACCCCGCCCGGCACCGGGGTGATCGCGCCGGCGACTTCGACAACCGCCGCATAATCGACATCGCCGACGAGGCGCATCTTGCCCTCGCCCTTTTCGGGCGCGGGAATCCGGTTGATTCCGACATCGATCACCGTCGCGCCGGGCTTCACCCAGTCCGCCTTGACCATTTCCGGCCGCCCGACGGCGGCGACGAGAATATCCGCCCCGGCGCAGACCGCCGGCAGATCCCGCGTCCGGCTATGGGCGATCGTCACCGTGCAGTTGTCGCGCAGGAGAAGCTGCGCCATCGGTTTCCCGACGATGTTCGAGCGGCCGAGAACCACCGCGTTCAGCCCGGAAAGATCGCCATGATGCTCTCTCAGCATCATCAGGCAGCCCAAGGGCGTGCAGGGAACCATCGCCTTCTGCCCGGTCGCCAGCAGGCCGACGCTGGAGATATGGAACCCGTCGGCGTCCTTCTCCGGCGCGATGGCGTTGATCACGGCGTCCGCGTTCATGTGCTTCGGCAGCGGCAACTGCACCAATATCCCATGCACCGCCGGGTCCGCGTTCAGTTTCGCGATCAGGTCGAGCAGGGCCGCCTCCTCCGTCTCCGCCGGCAGCTTGTGCTCGAAGGAGTTCATGCCGACCTCGGCGGTCTGCTTTCCCTTGTTGCGGACATAGACCTCGGAGGCCGGATCCTCGCCGACCAGCACCACCGCGAGGCCGGGGATGAGGCCGTCCTCGGCCTTCAGCTTCGCGACATGGGCCGCGACCTTCTCCCTCACGGTCAGGGCGAAGGCCTTGCCGTCAATTCTCGTCGCAGTCATGGGGGACTCCTTCAGGCGGTCTCTATGCTGATCTCCGTCTTCACCGAATTGGCGATGAAACAGGCGTGATGTGCGGCCTCGTGCAGCGCGGCCTCCGCCGCGGCGTCCGGCCCGCTGGACCAGACCACGCGCGGGCGGAGCGTGACGCGGCTGACCCAGAGCGCGCCGGCGGCGTTCTTCTCCATCACGCCCGAGGCCGCGTCCTCGTAGGCGGTCGCCGCATACCCCTCGCGCCGCGCGAGGTCGAGAAACCAGAGCATGTGGCAGGCCGCGAGCGCGCCCACGAACGCTTCCTCCGGGTCGACGCCGGCCGGGTCCGACCAGGGCGCCGGCACGATCCCCGGAGAGGGCGAACCGGCGACCACGGCGCCGCCATCGAAATGCAACTCATGCGCTCGAGAATAACGGCCGGAGGGCATGTCGCCCTCGAGAACCCATTTGACCCGCGCCTCGTGTCTCATGTCATTCCTCCGGCGCGAAATTCACCCGATGCGCCCAGGTCGCACCGTCCGAGACGACGAGCGATGTGAAGCCCATCACCTGAAGCATATCGTAGAGCGTCCCCTCCAGATGCAGGTTCTGCTTCCGAAAGAACTCGGTCCCGCGCATGTTCGAGGTCATCTGCGCCAGGAGCGCGCGGGCGCGAAAGACGGTGCGGAACACCTCGTCGTCAAGCGCGACAATGATCAGGTTCCGCGATTCGGAGCCTTTCTCGAAGATGACGAAGCGCGGGCTTTCAGGCGCCGCCAGTTGCGCCTTGGTGATCGCGGTGACGAAATTCACCCGCACTTCCTGATCGGCGGGCTCGCCTCCGGTCATGACACGGCTGAAGGTCTCCTCCGAGGTCACCGGAGGATAGTAGTAGTCCGCGTATTTATCCTCCTGCGCCCACGCCTCGTCGGCGGGGCCGAACGAGAGGCAGGCGATAAAGAGTGCGGCGATGACGGCGGGGCGGCGCATGGGTTTCTCCCTCTTCTGATGCGCGGTCACGCTAACGGCGCGGGGCCGCGCCCTCAAGCGCGCTCAGGACAGCCCCTCGATCTCGCCCGCGTCGTTGAAGCGGATCGTCTCCGCGGCGGGGACGCTCGGGAGGCCGGGCATGGTCATGATCTCGCCGCAGATGACGACGACGAACCCCGCCCCGGCGGCGAGGCGAACCTCGCGCACCGGCACCGAATGGCCGGTCGGCGCGCCGCGCCGGTTCGGATCGGTGGTGAAGGAGTACTGCGTCTTCGCCATGCAGATCGGCAGATGGCCGTAGCCCGCCTTCTCCCATTCCTGAAGCTGATTGCGGATCTTCTTGTCGGCCAGAACCTCGTCGGCGTGATAGATTTCCTTCGCGATCGTCTCGATCTTGGTGAAGAGCGGCATCTCGTCGGGATAGAGGGGCGCGTATTGCGCGGCGCCGCTTTCGACGATCTCCACCACCTTCTTCGCCAGCGCCTCCGCGCCGGCGCCGCCATCGGCCCAGTGCCGGCAGACGATCGCCTCCGCGCCCATCGTCTTCACGTAATCCTGCACCGCAGCGATCTCGGCGTCGGTGTCGGACACGAAATGGTTGATCGCCACCACCGCCGGCACGCCGAATTTCTTGATGTTCTGGATGTGCCGGCCGAGATTGGGGCATCCCTTCTTCACCGCCTCGACATTCTCCGGCCCGAGATCGCTCTTGGCCACGCCGCCATTCATCTTCATCGCGCGCACGGTCGCGACGATCACCACCGCCTCCGGTGCCAGCCCGGCCTTGCGGCATTTGATGTCGAGGAATTTCTCCGCCCCGAGATCGGCGCCGAATCCGGCTTCCGTGACCACGTAATCGGCGAGCTTGAGCGCGGTCTGGGTGGCGATCACCGAGTTGCAGCCATGCGCGATGTTGGCGAAGGGGCCGCCGTGGACGAAGGCGGGGTTGTTCTCCAGCGTCTGCACCAGATTGGGCTGCATCGCCTGCGCCAAGAGCACGGTCATCGCGCCGTCCGCCTTCAGATCGCGGGCGTAGATCGGGCTCCTGTCGCGCCGGTAGGCGACGATGATCGCGCCGAGCCGCCGCTCAAGGTCCTTCAGGTCGGTGGCGAGACAGAGGATCGCCATCACCTCCGACGCCACCGTGATGTCGAACCCGGCCTCGCGAGGGAATCCGTTGGCGACGCCGCCAAGGCTCGCGGTGATCTGCCTCAGCGCCCGGTCGTTCATGTCCATCACCCGGCGCCAGGTGACGCGGCGGGTGTCGATCTCCAGCTTGTTCCCCCAGTAGATGTGATTATCGATCATCGCGCTCAACAGATTGTGCGCCGAGGTGATCGCGTGGAAATCGCCGGTGAAATGGAGATTCATCTCCTCCATCGGCACGATCTGCGCGTTGCCGCCGCCCGCGGCGCCGCCCTTCATGCCGAAGCAGGGACCCAGTGAAGCCTCACGGATGCAGACCGCGGCCTTCTTCCCGATCAGATTCAACGCGTCGCCCAGCCCGACCGTCGTCGTCGTCTTGCCCTCGCCCGCCGGGGTCGGGTTGATGGCCGTGACCAGCACCAGATGGCCATTGGGCTTATCGGCTTGCGCCTTGATGAAATCGGATGAGACCTTGGCCTTGTCATGGCCGAACGGCAGGAGATGTTCCGAGGGAATGTTGAGCTTCGCGCCGATTTCCTGAATCGGCAGTTTGTTCGCCGCGCGGGCAATCTCGATGTCGGTCTTCATGGCCATATTGGTCTTCCTTCCCCCCGGTTTACGTTGCGTCGCGCGCAGGGCGCTCTGCGGCGTAACCCGCCGGAGACCGATTGAGAAGTCGGAATTCGACCCTGACGGGTCAAAAGACGGCGGCGCCGCCCGCTTTGCGCGGACGCGCGTTTCGCATTTCATGCGCCGGTTTCCGATGCGCGCCGCGCGCCGCCCTTCGGCCGGAAACTTCCGCCTGCGTCTATTCCGCGGCCATCCTCTTCGACGCGTCCCCGACGCCGTAGGTCTCGCGGATGACCTCCGCCAGACGCTCTATGATCGGCCGTTTCGGCCCGTCCGCGAGATACATGCCGATGCGGACGGCCGGCAATTCGGGTAGCGCGCCGCCATGCTGGATCACTTCGAAATAGGGCGGGATCGAGCTGGATATCTGGGTGTGAATCGCCAGATCGGCGGAAACCGCCGCCTCCACCGGGCGGGTCTGATCGCTCTCTACCGCCATTTCCCATTCCAGCCCCGCCGCCTCAAGCGCACGCTGCACGAGCGGGCGGAAGATGCAGCTGCGCTCATAAGCGAGCTTCACCGGGTTGCTCTTCCAGGTCGTCCCGCCATGCGCGCCGACCCAGACCAGCCAGCTCTCGTCGAGCATCTCGCCGCCCGGCTCGATATCCGATTCCGTGGTCAGCGTCAGGTCGATCTCGCCACGCGCGAACTCCGCCTTCAGCCGCGTCGTGAAGGAGGAGGTGAGTGAGACCTTCACCCGCGGGAAATCCCGCGCGAATCGGCGCATCACCTGCGGGATCTGCGGATAGACGATGTCGCACGGCACGCCGAGCACGAGCTCGCCCTCGAAATCGGCATGGGTCATCCGGCCCCAGATCTCGTCGTTGAGCGTGATCATGCGGCGCGCGTAGCCAAGCAGAAGCTCCCCCTCCGAGGTCAGCGCGACGCCCCGCCCGGCGCGATCCAGAAGCGACTGGCCCAGCGCATCCTCCAGCCGCTTGAGCTGCATCGAGACCGCAGATTGCGTGAGGTTCAGCCGCGCCGCCGCCGCGGTCACCTTTCCCGTGTCTGCGACGGTCATGAAGCTTCTGAGAGCGGTGAGGTCGAGATTGCGCGCCATATCAGATCCTGTGATTCGAACGATCAGATCAATTCATTTTATTAATGATATCCGATCCTCCATATCAATCAAGTCTGATGATGTTTCGGGTGATTATCATCCGATATAATGATGGAGGACATGATGGCTTTCCTGACTGGCGTCTCCACCGAGCCACAGCGCTTCCAGGTGGCTCTCGGGGTCCGCGCGGCGCTGCGGAAGATAATTCTCTGGCTTTCGGTCGCGCGCGAGCGCCGCGAACTCGCCGGGCTCGCCTATCATCGGCTCGACGATATCGGCGTCGCGCCCAAGGCCGCAGACAGCGAAGCGAAGCGCCCGTTCTGGGCGGTTCGCAAACGCGCCTGAGCCGAAACTCCGGGGATTGTCCCGGCCGCGTCGCGGGACGGCGACGCGGCCTTCGCGCAAGCGATCCATATGGCGCGCCGCGAGGGAGGCCCGTCGCACGGAGGACCTTCATGCGCGCTTCGCTCTCTTCAGGGCGCGCGCCGGCCGGTCTCACCTGCGCCCGGCCGGCGCCGCCAGGCCATAGCGCGCGACCTCATCGTAGACCGGCGCGACCCGGCCCAGAGTAGAGCGATAGAGCCTGAAATCGCGCACCGGAACCGGCCCGGCGAAGAACCCCGCCCCGCCAGCCAGCCAGCGCGCGACGCGGCCCGCCGGCATCTCGCCCGGTTTCAGCCGCTTCAACGTGACATGCGGCGCATAGCGTTCGGCCGGCATAGCCACGCCCGCATCGCGCGCGGCCTGGGCGACCCTGTCATGCAGATGAAACAATGCGGGCGACGCGCCGACCCCGGCGTAGAGAAGCCGCGGACGCGCGCCGCCGAACGCCCCGACACCGTCGAACGTCAGATCGAATTCCGGCGCGCGGACGCCACCGAGCGCCGCGTGAAGGTCTTCCGCCCGCGCGCCGTCCAACTCGCCGAAGAACGCTAGGGAGAGGTGAAGATTCTCCCATGCCGTCAGCCGACCGGAGGGAAGCCCTGCCTGCAACGCGACGAGCCGGTCGCGCAGCTTGTCCGGCGGCGCGATGGCGGCGAAAAGGCGCATCGCTCACTCCGCCCCGCGCGTCCGCTCGATCAGCGCCAGCGCCAGCGGGCCGAACCGCGCCACCAGCCTCTCGACGCCTGCGGCGTTCGGATGAATGCCGTCCGGCTGGAAAAGCTCCGGCGAGCCGACCAGCCCCTCCAGAAAGAACGGATCGTAGATCGCGTCATGCGCGGCGGCGAGTTCCGGATATATCGCGTCGAAAGCCGCCTTGTAGTCCGGCCCGTAGTTCAACGGCGCGCGCATCCCGGTCAGCAGGACCGGCAGCCCGCGCGCCGCCGCCTCTGTCAGGATGGAGTCGAGATTGGCGCGGCTCTCCGCCGGGTCGATGGCGCGCAGAAGATCGTTCCCACCCAGCTCGACGATCAGCGCGTCGGCCTCGCCCTCCGGGCCGAGCGACCAGGCGAGCCGCGCCAGCCCGCCCGCCGTGGTGTCGCCGCTGACCCCGGCGTTCACCACCACCGCGTCCGGCGCGCCGTTGGCGTGCAGCCAGGCCTCAAGACGGGGGACGAACCCGTCCTCTTCCGGCAGACCGTAGCCATGCGTCAGGCTGTCGCCGAGCGCGACGATCCGGACCTCCGCGACCGCGCCGCCAGCCGCGAAGAGAATGACCACCGCCGCCAGCCTCGCCTTGCGCATCAGGGTCATAACGCCATATCGCATTGCAACAGCCCTCTTTGGATTGGTTTCATGACCGCGTTCTCCCTCAAAGATGTGCATCTGACGCTGAACGCCAAGGCCGGGCGCGTCGATATCCTGCGCGGCGTCGATCTTGCGGTCGAATCCGGGCAGTCGGTCGGCGTGGTCGGCCCCTCCGGCTCCGGCAAGTCGTCGCTCCTGATGATCATGGCCGGACTGGAGCGCGCGACGGCGGGCGAGGTGCTGGCGCTCGGCCATGACCTGACGGCGATGGGCGAGGATGCGCTGGCCGGGTTCCGGCGCGGGAACATGGGCGTCGTATTCCAGAGCTTTCACCTGATTCCGACCATGACAGCGCTGGAGAATGTCTCCGCGCCGCTGGAACTAGCCGGCGTGAAGGACGCCTTCGCGCGGGCGAAGGCGGAGCTGAAGGCGATGGGGCTGGAAGGGCGCGAAGATCATTACCCGGCGCAGCTTTCCGGCGGCGAGCAGCAGCGAGTCGCGCTCGCCCGCGCCTCGGCGCCCCGGCCGAAGATCGTTCTCGCCGACGAGCCGACCGGCAATCTCGACAGCGCCACCGGCGCCGCCATCGTCGACGCGCTCTTCGATCTGCAGAAGCGCCATGGCGCGACGCTGGTTCTCGTCACGCACGCCCCGGCGCTGGCGGCGCTCTGCGACCGGGTGATCCGGATCGAGGACGGGCGCGCGCGGGAGACGCCGGAGGCGGCCCGGGACGCGGCATGAGCCCGGCGCTCGCCTTCCGTTTCGCGCTCCGCGAGATGCGCGGCGGGCTGAGGGGCTTCCGGATCTTTCTCGCCTGCCTCGCGCTCGGCGTCGCGGCGGTCGCGGCGGTCGGCTCGGTCAGGACCGCGATCGAGACCGGGCTCGCCGAACAGGGCCGTGCGATCCTCGGGGGCGATGCGGAGTTGCGCCTGACCTACCGGCGCGCGACCGAGGAAGAGCGGGCGACCGCCTTCGACGTCGCTGAAAGAACCTCCGAGATCGTCGATTTCCGCTCCATGGCTGTGGCGAAGAGCCGGATCAGCGGCGAGATCGAGCGCGGGCTGACCCAGCTGAAGGGCGTCGACGCCAATTATCCGCTCTATGGCGAGGTCGGCCTCTCGCCCGAGATGACCCTCACCCAGGCGCTGGAGGAGCGCGAGGGGCTCCCTGGTCTGGTCATGGAGCGGGCGCTGATCGACCGCATGGGGCTCGCAATCGGTGACGAGGTGCGGCTAGGAACCGCCAGCTTCACGCTCCGCGCCGCGCTCGCCGTAGAGCCGGACGGGGTCTCCGCCGGGTTCGGGCTCGGCCCGCGCACCATCGTCGCGACCGATGCGCTGGAGGGCTCCGGCCTGCTCGGCGAAGGCTCGTTCTTCGAAAGCGCGCTCCGGCTCCAACTGCCCCCCGGCGCCGATCTCGAAGCGCTGAAGACCCGGTTCGAGGCCGAGCCGGGCGGCTGGCGCTGGCGCGACAGCCGCAACGGCGCGCCGGGGCTGAAGCGCTTCGTCGAGCGGATCGCGGCGTTTCTCGTTCTCGTCGGCCTCGCGGCGCTGGCGGTCGGCGGCGTCGGAATCGCGTCGGCGGTGCGCGCCTATCTCGGCGAAAAGACCGCGACCATCGCCACGCTCAAGACAATCGGCGCGCCCTCCGGCGGCGTTTTCATGATCTACCTCATGCAGATCGGCATGCTGACGCTGGTCGGAATAATTATCGGCCTCGCCCTCGGCGCCGGGCTGCCGGCGCTGATCGGCCCGTTGTTCGCCGCCGCGCTGCCGGTGCCGGCGCTTTTCGCGGTCTATCCCGTTCCGCTGACGGAGGCGGCGATCTACGGCGCGCTCACCGCCTTTCTCTTCGCTCTCTGGCCGCTGGCGCGGGTGCGGGAGGTCCGCGCGGCGGCACTCTTCCGCGACATCGCGACCCCCGCGCGAGGCCGGCGGCGGATCGGCGATCTTGTGGCGCTCGGCGCGCTTCTCCTCGCGCTGATCGCCGCCGCACTGGTCTTTTCCGGCGCGCCGATGCTCGCCGGCTGGTTCATCGCCGGCGTCGCCGGCGCGCTTGCGACGCTCTGGCTGGTGGCGAAACTGGTCGCGCGCCTCGCCGCCGGCGCCGCGCGCGGCCGGCTGCCGCGCGGGCGCCCCGCGCTCCGCCTCGCGCTCGCGGCTGTCGGCGGGCCGGGGGGCGAGACGACGAGCGCCGCGCTCTCGCTCGGCCTCGGACTCACCGTGCTGGCGGCGATCGGCCAGATCGATTTCAACATGCGCAACGTGATCGACGAGCAATTGCCGGAGCGGAGCCCGGCCTATTTCTTCATCGACATCCAGAACACGCAGCTTGACGGATTTCTGGAGACCGCGCGCGCCGTTCCCGGCGTCGGCGAGATCGACACCGCGCCGATGCTGCGCGGGGTGATCACCCATCTCGCCGGCGTCCCGGCGGCGGAGGCGCGCGAAACGGTCGATCCCGGCGGCGCCTGGGTCCTGCGCGGCGATCGCGGCGTCTCCTACGCCTCCCGCCCGCCCGACGGCGCCGTGATCACGCAAGGGGCGTGGTGGCCGGAGGCCTATTCCGGGCCGCCGCTGGTTTCCTTTTCGGCCGAGGAAGGCGCGGAGCTTGGCCTGAAGCTCGGCGACACGATCGGCGTCAGCGTTCTCGGGCGCGAACTGACCCTGACCGTCGCCAACTTCCGCGAGATCGACTGGCGCGGCATGGGCATCAATTTCCTGATGATCCTCGACCCGCACGCCATGGCCGGCGCGCCCCACACCCATATCGCCACCGTCGACGCGACCGAGGCGGCTGAGGCCCCGCTGGTGCGCGCTGTCGGCGCCGGTTTCCCGAACGTCACCGCGATCCGGGTGCGGGACGCGATCGAGCGTGTTTCCGCCGGGCTGGCCGATATCGCCGCCGCGTCGCGCTGGGCGGCGGGGGCGGTGCTGCTGACCGGGCTCGTCGTCCTCATCGGCGCGGCGGCGGCGGGTGAGCGGGCGCGGGCCTATGAGGCCGCGATCCTGAAGGTGCTGGGGGCCAGCCGGACGCAGATTCTCAGCAGTTTCGCGCTCCGCGCCTTGCTGGTCGGGGCCGCCGCGGGGCTGGTCGCCATCGGCTTCGGCGCGGCGGCGGCCTGGGGCGTCGTCACCTATGTGCTCGAAGGTTCGTTCCGGCTCGATCCCACCTCTGCGATCGGCGTCGTCGCAGGCGGCGCGCTCGCCGCGCTCCTCGCCGGGCTGACCTTCGCCTGGCGGCCACTCTCGCGCCGGCCGGCGCAGGTGCTGCGCGCGCAGGAGTAATGCTTGAAATATCAGTCTTGCGCACCGATATTCCCATTGGGTGGATTCCGTTGGCGACAGCGGGGTTCGAGTGACGCAAAAAAACGGAGAGGACACAGCTAATATGGCTGACTACCAGACGGCAATCAGGCGCGACCGCGTCGCTGGCGCGGACATCGACATCGGGCTGCGCGCCTACATGAACAAGGTCTACTCGCTGATGGCCGTCGCAATGGCGATCACCGGCGTCGTGGCCTATGTCTTCGGCAACGATCTCTTCGCGGTGATGCGCGGACAGGAGACGATGCTGGTGCCCGAGGGCGTCATCGTCGCGCTCTTCAACTCACCGTTGAAATGGGCGGTGATGTTCGCGCCCCTCCTCTTCGTCTTCGGCCTCGCGGCGGCGATCAACAAGATGAGCGCATCGACAGCGCAGACCGTCTTCTGGGTCTTCGCCGGGGTGATGGGCCTTTCGATCTCATCGATCTTCGCACTTTATACCGGCGTCTCGATCGCGACGACCTTCTTCGTGACCGCGATCGCCTTCCTTGGGCTCAGCCTTTACGGCTACACGACGAAGCGCGATCTTTCCGGCATGGGCGCGTTCCTCGTCATGGGCGTGATCGGGCTGATCGTGGCGATGGTGGTGAACATCTTCCTCGCCTCCTCGGCGCTGCAGTTCGCGATCTCGGTGATCGGCGTGCTGATCTTCGCCGGGCTGACCGCCTTCGACACCCAGCGGTTGAAGAACGAATATGTGCATTACAGCCAGATGGGCGCGGAGGGCGCTGCCTATCTCTCGAAGGGCGCGATCATGGGGGCGCTCAGCCTCTATCTGAACTTCCTCAACATGTTCATGTTCCTTCTGCAGTTCATGGGCGCCGCGCGCGAGTGACCTGAACGAAGAACCGAAGGACGATGCGGGCCGGGGCGAAAGCTCCGGCCCTTTTTCATTTGCGCGGGCGACCGGCCGGGCCGGGCTGGCGCCATCCGGTTCCCGGCGGTATCAGACGGAGAGGCCTCCACCGCCAACGACAACGGGAACCGCATATGGCACTGCCGGACTGGGCGCGCAGCACGGCCCCCGATGGCCGGTTCTCGGCGGCGCGCGGCGGCATCGGACGCGGCCTGTCGCTGAACATGCTTTCGGCGGTTTTTCAGCTCCTCGGCGCGGTGCTCAGCACCGTCATCCTCTCGCGCATCCTTCTGGCGGAGGATTTCGGCGTCTACGGCATGATCATGCCTTTCGTCGCGGTCCTCCTGCTCGTCGTCGATGGCGGCTCGGTCTACTACATGCTGCGCAGCGAGCAGGTGGTGGAGCGCGAGGCCGACGGGCTCTTCTGGTATGCGCTCGCCTGTGGCGCGGCGGGCGCCTGCCTTCTGCTGATCGCGTCGCCCGGAATCGCCTGGGCGATGAACGAGGAGCGGCTGGTCGGCGCCGGCGCCGTCGCCGCCTGCGCGCTGCTGTTCTCCGGGCTCGGCTCGCAGCACGGCGCGCTGATGATGCGATGCTTTCGCAACGATCTCAGGGCGCTGGCGATCATCGGCGGGGTCGTCGCCGGCGTCGGGCTCGGCCTCGCGCTCGCGGTCGCCGGTCTCGGCTACTGGGCGCTGATCGCGCTGCTGACCGTCCGGATCGGCGCGACCAGCCTGCTCTATATCGGGCTCTCCGGCTGGCGGCCCGGCCGTCCGAAATGGGATGGCGCGCTGCTGGCGGACATCGTCCGCCTGGCGCGCCCGACGCTGGCCGGGCGTGTCGTGCTCGCGGTGGTGCGCGAAAGCGACAAGATCATCGTCGGCCTGCTCTACTCCACCGCGTCGGCGGGGTTCTACGCATTCGCGCAGATGCTCTCCGTCATGCCGCTTCTCCAGATCGTGTCCCCGACCCTCACCGTCGTCCTGCCCTGGCTGAGCGAGATCAAGTCCGACCGTGACGAGGTATTCCGCCGGTTCTGGGATCTCCTCTGCATCTTCACCTACGTGTTCCTCGCTCCTGCGCTTTTCGCCTCTCTCTTCGCCGGCGCGCTCTTCGCGCTCGTGCTCGGGGCGGAAATGCAGCCGTCTGCGGCGCCGTTCCGGATTCTCATCGTCTCGGCGGTCGCCGGCATGGCCTTCGCATTCGCCGGCATTTCGTTCCAGGTCATGGACCGCCCCGACATCACCGAGCGCCAGCACTATCGCATGGCGCTCATCTTCGCGCTCTGCTACGCGCTCGCCGCGCTCGACTCGCGGTTCGAAACCATCGCGATCGCCACGCTCGTCGGCAACACGGCCGCGTTGGCGCTGCGTCTCAGGGCCTGCATCATCTTTTACGAAGCCGCCGCCGCCGCCGCGGTGAAGCGGCTGGCGAAGGCGCTTCTGGCCAGCGCCGCGCCGGCGCTGCTCGTTCTCCTCTTCGCCAGCGCAGTCGAGCCAGGGGCGATCACCGGCGGCGTGACCGGCGATCTCTTCATCCACGCCGCGCTCTTCACCGCGATCTACGCCGCGCTCGGCTTCCGGCTATTCGCGATCGACCCGCGGCAGATTGTCCGCCGTTTGCGCGCACGGCGGTGAGCGCCGAGAACCGGCCTGCGACTTTCGTCGCCGCTGGCGGCCGAAACCGCCTGCGCGCCCTTTCATGCGCCGGATTCGCTGCTAATCTCAGTATAGAAAAAACGAATGGAGAAAACGCAATGCGCGACCTGATGCAGCACTGGGAGATGCGCGTCTCGCACATCATCGACCACGCCGCGAAATATCATCCGAACCGCCCGATCATTTCGCGCTCGGTCGAAGGGCCGATCGAAACGACGAACTGGGCGGGCATTCACGAGGGCGCGCGCAAGACAGCGCAGGCGCTCACCGCCTCCGGGCTGAAGCCGGGCGAGGCGGTCGGCGTCATGGCATGGAACACCGCGCGCCATCTCAAGGTCTGGTACGGCGTCTCCGGAGCCGGCTGCGTGCTCCATACGCTCAACCCGCGGCTCTCCGCCGACCAACTGGTCTATATCATCAACCATGCCGAGGACCGGATGCTGATGGTCGATCCCGACCTCGCGCCGGTCATCGCCGCCATCGCCGACCGGCTGGAGACGGTGAAGCAATACGTCATCCTGACCGACCGCGCGCACATGCCTGACCATCTGCCGGGCGCGCTCTGCTATGAGGAATGGATCGGCGCCGAGGACGGCGATTTCGCATGGGTGGAGGGCGACGAGCGCGAAGCCTGCGGCATCTGCTACACCTCCGGCACCACCGGCAACCCGAAGGGCGTCGTCTACACGCATCGCTCCAACATGCTGCACGCGCTGGCCGCCTCGGCGCCGGACTGCGTCAACCTCTCGTCGCGCGACGTGCTGATGCCGGTCGTGCCGCTCTTTCACGCCAATGGCTGGTCGCTCGCCTACACGGCGCCGATGAACGGCGCGGCCATGGTGATGCCGGGCCGCGACATGACCCCGGCCGCGCTCTACGAGATGCTTGAGCATGGCGTCACCCTGACCGCCGCGGTCCCGACGATCTGGCTCGGCATGCTGCGCTACCTGAAGGAAGGCGGGAAAAGCTTCTCCACGCTCAAGCGCGTGGTGATCGGCGGCTCCTCCTGCCCGCGCGCGGTGATCGAGGCGTTCCAGAACGATTACGGCGTGCAGGTTCTTCACGCCTGGGGCATGACGGAGACTTCACCACTCGGCAGCACCGGCTCCCTCAAGCCGGAGGTGGCGTCGCTGGACGACGAGGCCAAGCTCGACATCCAGTGCACGGTCGGGCACCCGCCCTTCACCGTCGATCTGAAGATTACCGACGATTCCGGCGAAGAGCTGCCGTGGGACGGCGCTGGCCAGGGCAAGCTCTGGGTCCGCGGCCCCGGCGTCGTCCGGCGCTACCTGAAAGCGGAGAAGGACGCGGCTGAACCGGATGGCTGGTTCGACACCGGCGACGTCGCGACGATGGACGCCAACGCCTATGTGCGCATCACCGACCGCTCCAAGGACGTCATCAAGTCGGGCGGCGAGTGGATCAGCTCCATCGACATGGAGAACGCCGCCGTCGGCCATCCCGGCGTCGCGGAGGCCGCCGCGGTCGGCGTCCCGCATCCGAAATGGGATGAGAGGCCGATCCTCGTCTGCGTCAAGGCGCCGGGCGAGAACCCGGACCCGGAAGACATCATCGAACTCGCGTCCAAGGGTCTCGCGAAATGGCAGCGTCCGGACGACGTGCTCTTCGTTGACGAACTGCCGCACACCGCGACCGGCAAGATCTCCAAACTCCATCTCCGCCAGCGGCTGAAGGAGATGGACTACAAGCTGCCGGAATTCCGCTGAACCCGGTCAGGGCTGGTCGATCGCCCAGACGGTCACCGGCTTTTCCCGGCCCTGGATCGGGCGCGGGCCGATCAGCCTCAGCCCCGCCGGCCGGCCCGCGGCCGCCACCGCCTGGTCGCTGACCGCGGCGCCGACTCCGAGTTCACGCGTCATCGTCTCCAGCCGGGCCGCGACATTGACGGCGTCGCCGATCACCGCGAGCTCCATGCGGCGCGCGGAGCCGACATCGCCGACCACGACCGGTCCGAAATGCAGGCCGACCGAGATCCGCGCCGGCTCGCCGCCGCGGCGGTTCCGTTCCGCCGCGGCGGCGAGGATCCCGCGAGCGCATTCCACGGCGCGCACAGCGGCCTCGCGGCCGTCCTCCCCGTCCCGCCGGACGGCGCCGAAGCTCGCCATCGCGCCGTCGCCGATGAACTTGTCGAGGACGCCCCCCTGGGCGAAGACCTGAGCCTCGATCAACGCCTGAACCTCGCGCAAAAGGGCGACGACCTCATGCGGCGCGCGCTGTTCGGCGATGCGGGAGAAGCCGACAATGTCGGCGAAGAGGATCGCCGCCTCCGTCTCGCGCTCCGCGCCGAAAGGCGCATCCCTGTCGGCGAGCGACTCGATCATTTCGGCGGGAAGATAGCGCGAGAGATTGGCCGCCCGGCGCTCCTGCGCGGCCTCGCGCATCGCGAGGCGCAGCGAAGCCGCCACCGCCACCGCAAGCAGGATGGAGGTGATGAAGAAGATCGCCAGCCCCTGGAATTGCACCCCGAGATCGAGGTGATGCGGATTAGCGGCGTTGGCGAGCGCCCGTATCGCTGCGTCGTCGGGGCCTCCCGGCTCCTCGAGGGTGACGGCCTCGCCCCGGGCCAGCCAGACGAGACCGACGCTCCAGAACGCGACGCCACAGAGCCCGCCCCAGACCAGCAGCGAGGGGCGCAGCGAGATCGCCAGGCTTGCGAGGATCACGTAGAAGTAATCGAAACTATCGAAGCGGAGGAAGAAGACGTCCGGCAGACCCTCCCGCGCGCCGGGGGCGGGAACGATCAGCGTGAAGGTCAGCAGCGCGAAATCGAGGGCGGCGAACGCGTAGGCGCGCCAGGCGCCCTCCCAACGCGAGCGGCTGACCGCGTAATTCGCCCAGCCTGTGATGGCGAAGCATGAGATCAACGAGAAATAATAGGACCAGGAGGCGGGCGGGTTGACCGCAGCCACGACGCCGATGATCCCAACCAGCGCGACGGTCCGGGCGACGGTGATCCATCTCAGCCGGCGCGCGTCCTCGGCGGCGAAAGTGCTGGCCTGGGTTGGCGCGGGCTCGGTCACGTCTTCGTCACCTGCGTTTTCCGGCACTCTAGCCCGGCGTTCCGGGGATGCAAGGCGCGCGCCGGATTGCGCCCCCACCATGCCCGCCATATGGTCGCCCGCATATTGTGGAAGGGCTCGAGGCGCAGCGAAGATGACATTCACGGGCCAGGCCGCCCAGCCGCACGGCGACGCGCCGTCAGGGGGGGCGCGCGTGGCTGAGCCGGTTCGCCCGGAATATTCCGGCGCCCGGCTGAGCCTCTTCCTGATCGCGCTGACGCGGATGATCGTCACGATTCTCACGTTCGGGATCGGCCGCTTCTGGATGATCACCCGCCTCAGGCGTTATTACTGGTCATCGGTGGTGATCGATGGCGCGCCGCTCGAATATACCGGGCGGGCCGGTGAGAAGCTGATCGGCTTTCTCGTCGCGGTGGTGATTCTCGCGGTCTATCTCCTGGTGGTGAATTTGGCGCTCGCCTTCGTCGGGCTCTCCTGGTTCCAGGGCAATCCGCTGGCGTTGCAGCTTCCCTTTCTCGCCCTCTTGCCGCTGATCTTCTGGGCTCGTTACCGGGCCCGGCGCTATATCCTCGCCCGAACCCGCTGGCGCGGCATCCGCTTCGGGCTGGCGCCGGGGGCCTGGGGTTACGCCGCACGCGCGCTGTTCTGGTGGGCGGCGACGGTGCTCACGCTCGGTTTTCTCTATCCGCTGAAGCAGATGATGCTCGCCCGCTACACGACCGACCGGAGCTTCTACGGCGATCTCCGCTTCGAGCAGCGGGGCGGCTGGGGGCCGCTCCTCCTGAGCTGGCTCTGGTTCTGGGCGCCACTGGCGTTGGCCGTCGGTCTCATCGCCTCCGCCCTCGCCGGGTTCGAATTCGACCGGATCTCCGGTGAGAGGGAGGTTTTCTCCTTCGCCGCCGGGATCGCCGGGGGGCCCGGGCTCCTCATCCTCACCGCCTTCTGGCTGGTTTTCGCATTCATCCGGCACCGGGTTTTCAGCTTCCGCTATCTCAACAGCGGCAAGGTGCTTGACGGGCGCGCCTCGGCGAATGTGACGCTCAGCGTCTGGTCGGTGATCGGCATCTACGTTCTCGCCGGGCTGGTGATCGGGATCGGCGTCGGACTGACCGCATTGGTCTTCACGGTGATCGGTTTCGGCCTGCTCGCCGCCGGACCCGAGCCGACGGACCTGTTCGACGTGCTCGGGAGCGGTGAGATTCCCGCGCTCTCCGGGCTGATCGCGCTCGCAATCTCCGGGTTGGTCTACCTGCCGGTGATCGCGGTCTTTTCCGCTCTCAGGCACGCCTTCATCAGCCACCCGCTCATCGCCGCGACGGCGAAAACCATCCGCTTCCACGATCTCGGGGCGGCCAGCCGCGCGCGGCAGCGCCGCCATGACGAGCAGGCGGAGGCCGGCGGTTTCGCCGACGCGCTCGGCGCCGATATCGGCGGGGCGTTCTGATGGCGGCCCCGGTCAAATACGACCTGCTCGAAGCTCCGGGCCGCTATTTCGACGGCCGGACCGCGGCGGCCCGCGACGTGGTGGTGAAGTTCGGCGACGCCTCGCTCATTCTGATGACGCATGAGGACATGCCGATCACCCACTGGTCGCTGGCCGGGCTCCGCGACCTCGGGGCGGGGGCCGGCGCGCTCTCGCTGACGCCCGACTACGAGAGCGACGAGCGGCTGGTGCTGGACGACCCCGACATGGTCGCGGCGATTCGCCAGGTCTGCCCGGCGCTCGGGTTGCCGCGTCCGGTTTCACGCTCGCGCTGGCGGCGGGCGATTGTCTGGGCGGCGGCCGCGCTCGGTTCGGTCTACGTGATCGTGTTCCACCTCGCACCGGCGCTTTCAGACCGGATGGCCGCGCTCATCCCGCCCGAGGCCGAGATCGCGATGGGCGAAGAGATGGCGACGCAGTTCGCCATGATTCTCTCCAAGGGCGAGCCGCGATTCTGCGCTGGCGGCGCCGGCGGCCGGGCGCTGGCGACGCTGACGGCCCGACTGGAGGGCGCCGCCGACGCGCATCTGCCGCTCACCGTGCGGGTGCTCGATCATCCTATGGTCAACGCCTTCGCCCTTCCCGGCGGTCAGATCATCCTTTTTCGCGGCCTGCTGCGAAATGCCGACAGCCCGGAGGCGCTGGCCGGCGTCCTTGCGCATGAGATCGGCCATGTCGCCGCCCGCGACCCGACCCGGCTGACGCTCCGATCGGCGGGAACCGCGGGAATGATCGGGCTGCTTCTCGGCGATTTCACCGGTGCGACGGTCACGGTGGCGCTTTCCGAGGCGCTTCTGCGTTCCGGCTATCAGCGCGAGGCGGAGGCCGCGGCCGACGACTACGCCGCGAAGCTGCTCGCCGCCGAAGGGTTGCCGACCGCGCCGCTCGCAGGGTTCTTCCGGAAGCTGAAGGGCGAGAAGGGCGACGGCGCGCCGGCGCTCTCGCATCTCTCGTCGCATCCCGATCTCGACGGCCGCGCGGCGGAGATGCGGGCCGCCGACACCATCGGCGACGCACCCTATGAGCCGGCGCTCTCCGATCAGGACTGGGTCGCGCTGCGCAATATCTGCCGCTGACGCTCAGGTCAGATGATAGCGCGCATCCGGAGCGATCGCGCCCTCGGCCTCCGCCCGCCCCTCCGCGACCAGGCCGAGAAGATGCGCGAAGACATTGCGCGCCGCCGCGCCGTGAAGGCGCGGATCGATATCGGTGTAGATCGCGGCGGTCAGCGCCGCCGGCGTCGCCGCGCCATCGGCGGCCAGCGCCGCGACGATCTGCGCCTCGCGGCCCCGCCGATGATCGACCTGATGCGCGATCATCGCCGCCGGGTCGTCCACCGGGTGGCCATGGCCGGGCCAGAACACCCTGTCGCCGCGCGCCGCCATCCGCGCCATCGACGCCATGAAGCCAGCCATGTCTCCTTCCGGCGGCGAGACCAGCGTCGTCGCCCAGCCCATCACCAGATCGCCGGTGAAGACACCCCCCGATCCCAGTTCGAACGCCAGATGATTCGAAAGATGCCCCGGAGTGTGGATCGCCGTCAGCCGCGCGCCGCCGATATCCAGCGCCGCGCCGTCAGCCATCGTCTCGTCTGGCGTGAAATCCCGGTCCGCGCCTTCGCCACCGCCGAACGCGGCGCCCGAGGCCGCCAGTTCGGCCATCATCGCGCTGGTTCCGGCGCCGTGCCGGCCGAACCCGTAGGTCGGCGCGCCGGTCGCCGCTTTCAGCGCGGCCGCGCCCGGCGAATGGTCGATATGGGTATGGGTGACGAGGATCGCGCCGACCTTCTCCCCCGGCGCCAGTGCGCCGAGAAGCGCCTTCAGATGGTCAGGTGAGACCGGGCCCGGATCGATCACCGCGACATCGCCCTCGCCGACGATATAGCTCTGCGTCCCGGTGAAGGTCATCGGCGAGGGATTCGGCGCCGTCACCCGGCGCACCTGTGGCGCCAGACGCACGGCGCCGCCGTATTCGACGTCCGGGTTGCGGTTGAAAGGGTCGTCCATGAGCGCTCACGATTGCGGAGGGCGCTTCGCGCGCCTAGGCTTTCACCGTCGCGAGGACGGACATGATCTTCAAGAGATACTTTCCGCGCAGTCTCTTCGGCCGTGCGCTGATCATCTTTGTCGCGCCTGTGATCCTGTTGCAGGCGGTCGTCGCCTACGTGTTCATCCAGCGCCATTTCGACGGCGCGACCGCACAAATGGCGCGCGCCGTCGCGAAGGAGCTGAACTACGCCGTCGACCTCGTCGAACGGACCGATGACCCGGTCATCGCGCAATCGACCCTGGACGAGCTGATCGACCCCCTGGGCATGAAGTTCGGCCTCGTGGAGGGCGCGATCGTCGAGCCTGCGGCGATCCGCGACTTCTACGACATTCCCGGCGGCGCGGTGGAGGAGGCGTTCAAACGCGAGGTTCATCGCCCGCTGGCGCTCGATCTGGTCTCCGACGCGAAGGTGATCGACGCTCGGGTGCAGACGGCGAAGGGCGTTTTAAGGGTGCTCATTCCGCGCGACCGGATGATCTCGTCCAACCCGGAATACCTGCTCTTCTGGATGTTCGGCACCGCGGCCGCGCTGATGGCGGTGGCGGTTTTCTTCCTCCGCCGGCAGATCCAGCCGATCCGCGCCCTCGCCGCCGCCGCCGACGATTTCGGCAAGGGGCGCGACACGCCCTTCCGGCCGCGCGGCGCCGAAGAAGTGCGCCGCGCCGGCGCCGCCTTTCTCGACATGAAGGTCCGGCTGGAACGGCAGATCGAACAGCGCACGAAAATGCTCTCCGGCGTCAGCCACGACCTGAAGACGCCGCTGACCCGGATGAAGCTGGCGCTCGCCATGCTGCCCCCGGACGCGGAAGTGCGCGAGCTTCAACGGGATGTCGACGAAATGGAGCGGATGCTGGGCGAGTTCCTCGCCTTCGCGCGGGGCGAGCAGGGGGAAGAGATCTCCGCCGTCGACCCGGTGGAGATCGCCGAGGAAGTGGCGGCCGACGCGCGGCGGCGCGGGGCGACCGTCTCGGTCCTCTCCACGGTCGATACGCCCGGCGACGCGACCGCGCCGCTGAAACGCATGGCGGTGAAACGCGCGCTCGGCAATCTTGTCGGCAACGCCGTGGAGTTCGGCGACCGAATCGACATCTCGACGCGGGTGACGCGCAAATTCATCGAGTTCACCGTCGAGGATGACGGCCCCGGCATTCCGGAAGCCGCGCGCGAGGCGGCGTTCCGCCCGTTCGAACGGCTGGACGCGGCGCGCAATCAGGACAAGGGCGGCGGCGTCGGCCTCGGCCTCTCCATCGCGCTCGACATCGCGCGTGGCCACGGCGGCGAGTTGTCGCTCCATGAGAGCGAGCGTCTTGGCGGGTTGAAGGCGCGGTTCCGCGCTCCGCGCTGAGCGCCGCCGCGCCGATTTGACGCTGGCCGCCGGGGGCGACGAAGGCCACCATCTGCGGCGCCGCGCCACGAGCGGGCGCACGAAAGGAGGGAGCGATGCGAAAGCTTCAGGTTCAGGGCGTTCATCACATCACCATCACCGGGGCCGACAGGCGGACCTCGATCGATTTCTGGGAGGGCGTCCTCGGCATGCCGTTCCTCTTCGAGCAGCCGAATCTCGACAATCCTGACGAAGGCCATCTCTACTTCGATCCCGGCGACGGCCGGCTGATCACCGTCTTCACCAATGAAGGGCGGAAAGCGGATACGCGTCCGCCTCCGGCCAGGCCCGGACATGTCCATCATCTCGCCTTCGCCGTCAGCCGCTCCACATTCGCGCAAGCCGTCGAGCGGCTCGACGAACGCGGAATCGCGCATTCCGGCCCGAAAGACCGGGGCTTCATGGACTCGATCTATTTCAGGGAGCCGCTCGGGCTCCTGATCGAGCTCGCCTGCTACCGGTTCGAGCCGCCCGCAGGCGCGTCCCATGCCGATGTCCTGCATGAGGCGCACCGAATCCGGGTCGAGCGTCAGGACCGGGCCATCGGAGACACGCATCTCGTCGACGCCATCGAACGGCTCGTCGAACACGGGCGGAGTTCGCTTTCCTCCGACCGCGCGCCGCGTAACCCCTATGCCTGAGCCTGGACCGCCGTTGCGCGATTTCGCATGGCGGCGGAATCCGGCCGCAAGCGCATTTTCCTCGATGAGAAGAACGGAACGCCCGATGTTCCCGACCTCATCGCCCACGACGGGTTGCCGTCGCTGCCGGGCGGCATCACCGAACCCGTAACGGATGGCGGCTTCGGCGTCGTAACCAATCTCGCGCACGCGCCGGTCTTGAGGGGCGCTCTCCCCCGCTCCGAAGCGCCTACGGCGCGGCGCGAGCATGGAACGGCCCGCAGGGTTTCTCAAGATACGGCGCCGGCGCGCATTTCACAGGCGGGCCGCTCTACGGCGTCGCGGCGGGAACCGGACTCGCGGTAAGGGAGTCTCGCCTCGGCGGTCGGGAGTTCGCACGTCGCGATATCAACGCCAGCCAGTTCGGGATGCTCGGCGCGTGGTATCGTTTCAACAGAAGCAGTTTCTCCGTCGGCCCCACGGCCGGCTCATTCGCAACGAGAGCGAACAGGGCCGCCGGCGGGCCGTTCCCGCGGCAGGCCGCGCGATCCGGCGCGCCAGGAAAAGCGAAAGCCGCGCCGGGTCATCCCGGCGCGGCTTTCTGGTCTGTGAAACGGCGTGTCGGCTCAGCTTTCCTTGCGCTTCACCGGGGCCCAGATTTTCTTGTTGGTGAAATAGAACAGCACCAGCAGCAGGATCAGGAAGCCGATATTGCGAAAACCCGCCTGTTTCCGCTCGGTCATCTTCGGCTCGGCCGTCCACATCAGGAATGCGGCGACATCCTGCGACATCTGCTCGACGGACGCTTCCGTCCCGTCCTGATACTCGACCAGCCCGGCGGAAAGCGGGGGCGTCATCTGCAGATACCCACCCGGAAACGCGTGGTTCTCGTAGAGGATTGCGCCAGCTTCCTCCTTCTCCTCGCCGGTATAGCCGGTGAGGATGGCGTGGATGTATTCGGGGCCGCCGCCGCCCTTGAGGAGCTGATTGATCCCGAGCCCGGCCGGCCCGTGAAACCCTGCGCGCGCCTTCGCCATCAGGCTGAGATCGGGGGCCCCGACGGTGTCGTTCGCCGGAAAATTGTCGGACGGCTTGCCCGGCCGCGTGTCGCCGGGGTCGCCCTCCTCGTCGGCGACGTCGTAGCTCGCCGCGATCGCCTTCTGCTGGACTTCGGGATAGCCGGGGCCGGACTCCTCGCCAAGCGAGCGGAAGGAAACGAATTTCAGCCCGTGGCAGGCCGAGCAGACCTCGTAGTAGACCTGAAATCCACGCTGAAGCTGCGCGGCGTCATAGGTGCCGAACGGCCCTTCGAAGCTGAAGTCGATGTCCTCGACATGACCGCCGTCGCCGGCCGCGAACGCCGGCGTCGCGAGCGCCAGGGCGGCGGCGGTCGCGACCGTGGCGGAGAGAACATGTTTCATGGCTTTCATTCCCTCTCTCACTCGGCCGGGCTGGGCTGCGCGCCGGGCGCCCCGCCGGCCTTTGGCGGATAATGCGCGTCGAAATCCGCCTCGATCGTCGCTGGCTGCGGGTTCGGCTTCTCGGTGATGCCGAGGACCGGCAGGATCACCAGAAAATAGCCGAACCAGTAGACCGTGCCGATCAGCGACAGGAGCGGCACGATCCCCTCCGCCGGCTGCCCGCCGGCCCACATCAGCACCAGGAAATCGATGACGAGGACGACGAACGCCCAGCGGAACATCGGCCGGTAGCGGCCCGAACGCACGCGGCTGGTGTCGAGCCACGGAACCAGCGCCATCACCGCGATCGACCCGAACATCAGCAGGACGCCGGCGAGCTTGGCGGGGATGATCCAGAAGAGATCGAAGGTGATCGCCCGAAGGATCGCGTAGAATGGCAGGAAATACCATTCGGGCACGATATGCGCCGGCGTCACCAGCGGATTCGCCTCAATATAGTTGTCGGCATGGCCGAGGAAGTTCGGCATGAAGAAGACGAAGATCGAAGCGAAGATCAGGAAGGCGATCAGCGCCAGCACGTCCTTGATCACGAAATAGGGCCAGAAGGGCAGCGTGTCCTTCTTCGCCTCGTCGATCGATCCGCGCCGCACCTCAACCCCGGTCGGATTGTTGTTGCCGGTGGTGTGGAACGCCCAGATATGGACGATCACCAGCCCGGCGATCACGAAGGGCAGCAGATAGTGCAGCGAGAAGAAGCGTGTCAGCGTCGCATTATCGACCGCCGGGCCGCCGAGCAGCCAGGTCTGGATCGGCTCGCCGATCAGCGGCAGCGCGCCGAAGAGCCCGGTGATGACCGTCGCGCCCCAGAACGACATCTGCCCCCAGGGCAGCACATAGCCCATGAACGCGGTCGCCATCATCGCCAGGTAGATTAGGATGCCGATGATCCAGGTGATCTCCCGCGGGGCCTTGTAGGAGCCGTAATAGAGCCCCCGGAAGATATGCATGTAGACCGCGAGGAAGAACATCGACGCGCCGTTCGCATGGAGATACCGCAGGAGCCAACCGCCGTTCACGTCGCGCATGATGTGCTCGACAGAGGCGAAAGCGAGCGTGGTGTCGGGCGTATAGTGCATCACCAGGGTGATGCCGGTCACGATCTGAACCGCCAGGAAGAACGTGAGCACGATGCCCCAGATCCACATCCAGTTCAGGTTCTTCGGCGTCGGGATGAAAAGCGTCGAATGCAGGATGCCGATAAACGGTAGCCTGCTTTCGATCCATTTTTCCGCGCCCGATTTCGGCTCGTAGGGTTCGTGAGGAATGCCGCTCATATCAGATCTCCTCAGCCGAGCTTGACGGTGTTTTCGTCCGGATATGACGCGATCGGAACATGCATGTTCTCCGGCGCGGGGCCTTTGCGGATGCGGCCCGCGGTGTCGTAATGCGAGCCGTGGCAAGGGCAGAACCAGCCGCCGAAATCACCGGCGTTGCCCAACGGAACGCAGCCGAGATGCGTGCAGACACCGATCATCACCAGCCAGTCCTCGCGGTCGCCGATGGTGCGGTTCTTGTCGTCCGCGATCGCGTCGCCCGCGATGTTGGGGTTGCGCGCGACCTGATCGCGCAGCGTGCTGACATCGACTTCGCGGGCCGCCTCGATCTCTTCCTGCGTGCGGTGACGGATGAAGATCGGCTTGCCGAGGAACTTGACGGTGAGCTGGGTGCCCTCCTCGACGCCGGAAATATCCACATCAATCGAGGCGAGCGCGCGCACGTCGGCGCTCGGGTTCATCTGGTCCACCAGCGGCCAGACGGCGGCGCCAACGCCCACGGTGGCTGCGGCGCCGGTCGCGACATAGAGAAAGTCGCGGCGGGTTCCAATTGCTTCGGACACGGGTCCCATCCCCTCTAATCGGCCGGCGGTCCGGCAGTTGCTTTCGCGCCGGCCTGCACGGCGACAGGCGCCGCGCGCCGGGCGGCGCGGTTTCGCTCACGTTTGCGGGCTTAGCGCGTGACGCGCGGCGCGTCCAGCGGTTAGGCGGCGTCCGGGGTTGCGCTCTGGTCGCACCCCTTGTCGCCGCGCCCCCAGCGGGGGGCGGCGGGGCCGGGAGCCCGAGCAACCCGAATCCCGAGAGGAACAGAGCCGCCGAAGCCAGCGTCGGGGCCGCCAGCGCCTCGGCCGCAGGGACGGTCGGAGCGATCGTCGCCTCCGGGCCGGGGAATCGCCCCCCCGGAGCCCGATCCAGCCCGATCCGCGCCAAGACGCCGTCGAAGGTTCGAAGCCCGCGGCGAAACCGACGGGCGCGGGAAGCGAAAGATCGTGCGGCGCGCCGCTACCGGCGGAGGCTAGCCCGATGAAGGCGAAGATCCGCGATTCGTCCGGCGCCGGACTGAACCACATCGGACGGGAGGTCGATCTCCAGATCCATGACGGTCGCGGCCGGAACGCCATGTTCCGTCACAACCAGCGGAAACGACAATTGCTTCGCGCGCGGCGCGCGGTCGGGCTTCGGCCAAGCGGTTGCGGCGCGGCGATCACAGAAAGTTCACGGAACAAATATCTTGTCGTTACGTTCGGCAGACATACATCATGTAGTGGAAGAGGAGAGAAATATGCTCGATCATGCCACCATCGACAATCTCGCTTCGCTCCGCCGCCAGATTGACGAGGCCGAGGCGGCCTGCGGGCGAACGCTCGGCGCGCTGATCCGCGCCCGCGGCCAGACGCGCACGCTGGCGGAGGCGACTCCTTTCCTCAGCGCTTGCGCAGGCGACCTCGACCGGCTCGCCGGCGCGGTGCGGCGCGCCGCCGCCGAGGCCGTCGCGCCCGCCGCCCTCACCGACTGACCCGCTAACGCCCGGGTTCCCCGTCGCCGCATCCTGTCCCTGCCAGGCGACGAACTCGCCCCGCTCCTGAAAAAGGGGCGGGGCTTTTTCGTCAATCGGGCGGCGGCGCCGCCTCTACTCCGCCGCCTCCAGCCCGATGAAGCCGCCCGATTGCCGGGTCCAGAACCCGGCGTAGAGCCCGTCCTGCGCCAGCAGCGTCTCGTGACTGCCCTCCTCGGCGATGCGGCCTTCCTCCAGCACCACGATCCGGTCCATCCGCGCGATGGTGGAGAGCCGGTGCGCGATGGCGATCACCGTGCGTCCCTCCATCAGCCGGTCGAGGCTTTCCTGGATCGCCGCCTCGACCTCGGAATCCAGCGCCGAGGTCGCCTCGTCCAGCGCCAGAACCGGCGCGTCCTTCAGGATCGCGCGGGCGAGCGCGACACGCTGGCGCTGGCCGCCCGAAAGCTGAACGCCGCGCTCGCCGAGATGCGCGTCATAGCCGCGCCTCCCGCTGGAATCCTCCAGCCCCTCGATGAAATCATGCGCCTCGGCTTCGCGCGCGGCCTCGATCATCTCCTCCCATGTCGCCTCCGGGCGGCCGTAGAAGATGTTCTCCGAAGCGGAACGGTTGAACATCGAGGTCTCCTGCCGGACCATCGCGATCTGCCGGCGCAGCCCGTCCTGCGTAAGATCGCGGATGTCCCGCCCGTCGAGCGTGATCCGCCCCGTTTCCACGTCATAGAGCCGCAGGAGGAGCGAGAGCACCGTCGTCTTGCCGGCGCCGGAGCGGCCCACCAGCGCCACCTTCTCGCCGGGGCGTATGTGAAGGTCGAATCCGTTGAGCCCGCCGCCCTCCGCCTTGCCGTAATTGTAGTGGACATCCTCGAACCGGATGTCGCCCGCCGCCCGCGCGATCGGCGCGGCGCCCTTCCGGTCGGTGATGTCATGGCCCGGCGTCAACGTCCGCATGCCGTCCTCGGCCTCGCCGAGATGCGAGAAGATGGTCATCGTCGTGAAGCTGATCCAGCCCGACATCTGCGCGATGCGGGTCGAGAGAAGCCCGGCGACCGCGATGTCCCCGGCCGTCGCCGCGCCCTCGCTCCAGAGCCAGAGCGCGCAACCGATCAGGAGGACGGGCAGCACCCCGGCCAGCGCCATCAGCACGCCGCGAAACCCCGCCGCCAGGCCGCCGAACTCCAGCGCCCGCTCGCGAAACGCGCCGACCGAGCGCTCCGCCGCCTCCTCTTCGCGCCCGACATGCGCGAACAGCTTGACCGTGGCGATGTTGGAGAGCGTATCGACGATCTGCCCGGTCACCGCCGCCCGCGCAGCCGCCCGCGCCCGCGCCCGCACGCGGATGCGCGGCAGATACCAGCGGATCAGCGCGAAATAGGCTGCGATCCAGAGCGCAAGCAGCGCCGAGAGGCGCCAGTCCACCTGCCCCAGCACCAGCGCCGCGCCGACCAGCGTGGCGAAGGCGAAAGTGATGGCGTTGCAGGTCTCCAGCACCACTTCTGTGACGGAGTTCGCGGTCTGCACCGCCTTCTGCGTCAGCCGGCCGGCGAAATCGTCGTCGAAGAACCTGAGCGACTGGCCGAGCGTGTGGCGGTTGAGCCGGGTGATGACCAGAGAGAAGAGATTCGGGCCGAGCGCGATCGAGGTCATGGCGGCGCCAAGCGCCATCAGCGCCGGGCGCAGGACGATGAAGAACCCGGCGATGAGCAGCAGCATCGGCCAGCGCGCGGCGAAATACCCCGTCACCCCGTGCGCCGCTGCATCGTCGATCACCCAGCCGATGATCAGCGCCGCCGCCGATTCGACGACGCCGAGGATGAACCCGGCCAGCGCCGCCAGCGTGATCGCCGGCCACGCCCCGCTCAGGAGCCACATCAGGAACGCGCCGAAGCGCTGCGGCGGCGGCCCGTCGGCATGGGCGAAAGGCTGGATGAGCGAGGCGAAGAAACTCCTCATTCCGCGTCCTGCCTCAAAGCCTGCGTCTGCTGCCAGTCGTGATAGGTCTGGCTCGCGCCCTTCACCTTCCATTCCGTTCGCCCGTTGCTGTTCCGGTCCAGCACGACCGCCGCCGCTCCCGAGGGGCTGGAGAACGACCAGGGCCGGACGCAGCGCAGCTTCTCCGCGCCGGGCGCGTCATGTGGAACCAGCACGCCGTCGGCGATCGGCTTTTCCTTCAGCCCGCCATAGCTTTGCTGGACATAGCCCGTGCCGGTCAGGGCCTCCGACCCCTCGAGCACGATGAATTCGCCGTCCTCCTCCACCGCCGTGGCCTTGACGCCGCTCTTGTGCCGGATCTCGAAGCGCACCTCGCCTGTGGTGCGCTCCTCGACCGGCCTGACCGTCTGCGTCACCGCGCGGGGTTGCGGCTTGAGCATGTCGAGGCCGATCACCGGCAGGATGATCCTGAGATTGGCGAGGAACTGCTCCATGTTGGCCACGTCGGCCTCCGGCAGGCGCCGGCGCAAAGTGTCGGGTTGCGTGCCGTTGTCGAGCGTCACGCGGCCCGCCTGCGCCGCGACCTGAATCAGCCGCGCCTCGAGATATTCGGCATGGCCCTTGGAGAGGTCGTCATCGCTGGTGGTCACGGTGATCGCGGTTTCCCAGAAGTCGCGCTTCAGGGCGCTTTGCCTGATCCGCTCGGCGACGGAATTTCCCGACCCGATATAGGCGCGCGCGCCGCCCGGCTTGTCGGGATCGGGGCCGGAGAGAATGTAGACACCGGTGCGGTCCACCTCCTCCCGCGCGGTCAGATCGCCGAAGGCGGAGGCGCCGCTCACAAAAAGCAGCCCGGTCCAGCCGTGGATGGTCGCCTTGCGCAACCCTGTGGGCTTGCCGTCCGCCAGAAAGAGCTGGATGGTGCGTCCGAACGTATCGCCAGCGCTCATTCCGCCTCCTGCATACCGATGAACCCGCCCGACTGGCGCGCCCAGAACCGGGCGTAGAGCCCGCCTTTCGCGATCAGCGCCGCATGCGGCCCGATCTCCACGACGCGGCCCGCGTCCAGAACCACGATCCGGTCCATCCGCGCGATGGTTGAAAGCCGATGGGCGATGGCGATCACGGTCTTGCCTTCCATCAGGTCGATGAGGCTTTCCTCTATCGCCGCTTCGACTTCGGAGTCGAGCGCCGAGGTCGCCTCGTCCAGCACCAGGATCGGCGCGTCCTTCAGCACCACCCTGGCGAGCGCGATGCGCTGGCGCTGGCCGCCGGAGAGCTTCACGCCCCGCTCGCCGACCAGCGCGTCATAGCCCCGGCGCCCGGCGAGGTCGACGAGATCGGGGATGAATCCGTCGGCGGCGACCTTGCGCGCCGCCTCCGCGATCTCCGCCTCGCTGGCGTCGGGGCGCCCGTAGCGGATATTGTCGCGGACCGAGCGATGGAGAAGCGAGGTGTCCTGCGTCACCATGCCGATCGCGGCGCGCAGACTCTCCTGCGTCACCCCGGCGATGTCCTGCCCGTCGATCTCGATCCGTCCGGCCTCCGCATCGTGAAACCGGAGAAGGAGATTCACCAGCGAGGATTTACCCGCCCCCGAACGCCCGACCAGGCCGATCCGTTCGCCCGCCGCGATATCCAGATCAACCCCGTCGAGGCCGCCGCCGCCCGCCTGCCCGTAGGTGTGGCGCAGACCGGTGACGCGGATCGCCCCGCCCGCGACGACCAGAGGCTTCGCGCCCGGCCGGTCGTTGAGCGTGATCGGCGCGGCGATTGTCTCCATCCCCTCCGCGATCACGCCGAGGTTCTGGAAGAGCGAGGAAAGCGCCCACATGATCCAGCCGGTCATCGCGTTGAGCCGCAGGACCAGCGCCGTCGCCGCCGCCACAGCGCCGACCCCAGCCGCGCCCTCGGACCAGAGCCAGATCGCCCAGCCGACGACGCCGGCCATCAGGAAGCCGTTGATGACGACGAGGCCGAGATCCATCCCCGTCACCATCCGCATCTGCCGCGCGAAGGTCTGCCGGCCATGCTCGATCGCTTCATGCGCGTAGGCTTCCTCGCGCTGGCCGTGGCTGAACAGCTTGACCGTCTGGATGTTGGAATAGCTGTCCACGATCCGCCCGGTGATCGCCGAGCGCGCGTCGGAGAACGCCTTGCTCGCCGCGCCGACGCGCGGCGTGAAATACGCCATCATCGCGACATAGGCGAGGAACCACAGGATCAGCGGCAGCGTCAGCCGCGCGTCGGTGTCGGCGAGCAGGATCAGCGCGCCGATCAGGTAGACCGCCGCATAGACCAGCGCATCGAAGATCTGGAACGCCGCTTCACCCATCGACGGCGCGGTCTGCATCACCCGCGACGCGATCCGCCCGGCGAAATCCGCCTGAAAGAACCCGACCGACTGGCGCAGCATCCGCCGATGCGCCCGCCAGCGCACCAGCGTGCCGAGATTCGGCATCAGCGCCTGGTTCAGCAGCGCGACGTCGACGAACTGCACCGCCGGACGCAGCACCAGCACGAACCCCGCCATGAGCAGCAGCTCGACGCCATGTTCAGCGAAAAAGGTCTCCGGCGACGAGGCGGCCAGAAGATCGACGACGCGCCCGGCATACCAGATCAGCCCGATCTCGATCAGCGTGCCGAGGGCGGTGAAAAACGTCGCGAGAACCAGCACCCAGCGAAAAGGCGCGAGGAAGCGCAGAAGGAACGGCCAGAGCCGGGTTGGAACCGGCCCGCCGGAATCGCCCCGATAGGGATCGACGAGGTTTTCGAAGAAGCGGAACATGCGACGACCCTCCGGAGGGGCGAGACGGGAAAAGGCGACGGATGCGGGCGCCGGGCCCGGTCAGACGGGCCGCGTCACGCGCGAGGCGGGCAGGTCCTGATCTGATCCATCGGCAAGATCCCTTCGGTTCCGGCGAGGGTGGTAGCCCGGCCTTCCGTCGCAGGCAAGCGCCGCGCCTTGCGCCGCCGCGCCCCAATGCCGATAAACCCGACGAAGATGCAGGGGAGACACAACCCGTGACCGACGCCCAAGCCGAACGTCCCGGCGAGATGCGCGCCGAGAAAGCCCGCGCGGCCGCATGGTTCACCGAACTTCGCGACACGATCTGCGCGGCTTTCGAACGGCTGGAGGACGAACAGACCACTGGCCCCCACGCCCGCCTCCCCGCCGGCCGCTTCACGCGAAAGGAAACCCGCCGTCAGGGCGAGGCGGGCGAGGAGTCCGGCGGCGGTGTGATGAGCGTCATGCGCGAGGGCCGGGTTTTCGAGAAGGTCGGCGTCAACATCTCCACCGTCCACGGCCGGCTCGGCGAGGCCGCCCAGCGCTCGCTCACCGCGCGAAAGGAGGTGCCGGGGCTGAAGGACGACCCGCGCTTCTGGGCCTCCGGCGTCTCGCTCGTCGCCCATATGCGAAGCCCGAAGACGCCGGCGATCCACATGAACACACGGATGTTCTGGACGCCCTTCTGCTGGTGGTTCGGCGGCGGAACCGATCTCAACCCCATGGTCGAGGTCGCCGAGGACACTGCGTTCTTTCATGGCGTCCTGAAAGCCGCTTGCGACCGGCACGATCCGGCCTATTACCCCGCGCACAAGGCTTGGGCGGACGAGTATTTCATGATCCGTCACTGGGATGAGCCGCGCGGCGTAGGCGGGATCTTCTACGACGATCTCTGCACCGGCGATTGGGAGGCCGATTTCGCCTATACGCAGGATGTCGGCCGCGCCTTTCTCGACGCCTTCCTGCCGATCACCGAAAAGCGTCGCGACGAGCCGTGGACAGACGCGGATCGCGAGGCGCAATTGGTGAAACGCGGCCGCTACGCCGAATTCAACCTCGTCTACGACCGCGGCACGAAATTCGGACTGGAGACCGGCCACAACCCCGAAGCGGTGCTGATGAGCCTGCCTCCGGTGGCGAAATGGCCGTGATGTGACCGAGGCGCTGAGCCCGGCGGCGGATCGCGGCTTCAACCGGTTCACCCTCGCCTTTCGCGATCCGGCGCTGGAGAGCGCCTTCATCCAGGAGAACAACCGCCGCGCCGTCGGGCCGCTCCGCGTCGTCATTCTGGTGATGATCCTGTTCGCCCTGCTGCAGGGCGCGCTGGAATTCTACGGAATGATCGTCGAGGGCTGGGCGCATTATGACGTGTTCCTCGCCGGCCTCGCGGTTCGCGCGGCCAACATCGTCGTGCTGCTCCTTGCGCTCTGGATCACGACGCTGCCGGCGGCGGTCCGCAACGGCCAGATCGTCGTCGGGCTGTTCGCGGCCGGGCTGTTCGCGATCTTCATGTTCGGCAGCGGCAATTACGGGCTCTGGATCGAGCGGTCGGCGACGCTCTTCAATTTCACCCTGACGATCATGCTGGTCGGGCTCGGGCTCCTCTTTCGCTTCGCGGCGCCGCTCGGCCTGATCTTCGCCCTCGCCTTCACGCCCGTCGTCGCCTTCTGGATGGAGGTGCCCTACGCGCCGCTCTTCATCCTTTACGCCACGCTCGCGGTGATGTCCTGGGTCGCCTACTCCATCGAGCGCGCGCGGCGCGAGGCGTGGGCCGGCGCGCGCGATCTCGCCGACGAGAAGGCGCTGACCGAACGTCTCCTCCTCAGCGTGCTGCCGCCCTCCATCGCCGGGCGGATGCGCGCCGGCGAGACGCTGATCGCCGACAGTCATGACGAAGCGACCGTTGTATTCGCCGATATTGTGAACTTCACCCCGCTCTCCGCCACCATGACGCCCGAGGCGCTCGTGGCGATCCTCGACGACATCTTCACTGGTTTCGACCGCATCGCCGACGAGTTCGATCTGGAGAAGATCAAGACCATCGGCGACGCCTACATGATGGCCGCGGGCCTGCCGACGGAGCGCAGCGCCGATCCCGCCCATGCGCTCGACGCCGCGCTCGCCATGCGCGTCCGACTCGACGAGGTGGCGAAGGCGCGCGACGTCGACATCTCGATGCGCGCCGGGGTCCATGTCGGCCCGGTGGTCGCGGGCGTCATCGGCCGCTCCAAATTCGTCTACGACCTCTGGGGCGACAGCGTGAACGTCGCGAGCCGGATGGAATCGACCGCCCCGGCGGGCGAGATCCAGGTGACCGAAGCGGTCCACGACCTGCTCGCCGCCGATTTCGCCTTCGCCGCGCGGGGCGAGATCGAGGTGAAGGGCAAGGGCAGGATGCGAACCTGGCTACTGGAGGGGCGGCTCGACCGGTCGTGACGCGAGCGGCGGCGGCGATTCCTGCTATAGTCATGGCCCGCGACAGGCGAATCGGAGTCCGATGCTGCGCATTCTGGTCCTCATCCTCGTTCTGTTCGCGCCGGCCGCGATGGCGAAGAACGTGGCGCTCGTCATCGGCAACGGCGCCTATGCGGAGAGCGGCTCGCTTCGCAACGCGGCGAAGGACGCGCGCGACATGGCCGACCGCCTTCGCGGCCTCGCATATGACGTGATCGACGGCTACGATCTCACCCGGATCGAGATGCTCGAACAGGTCGAGACGTTCGCGAGGCGGGTCGCGCGGGACGATGTCGCGCTGTTCTATTATTCGGGCCACGGCGCGCAATTGGGTGGAGAGAACTACCTGATCCCGGTCGATGCGCGGTTCGCCGGCGCCGATGCGCTACAGTCAAGCTCGGTCAAGCTCAAGGCGGTGCTGCGAACGATGGAGCTGCGGGCGCGCACGCGGGTGGTGATCCTCGACGCCTGCCGCAACAACCCGTTCGTCGACACGACGGCGAGCCGCTCCGCCGGGGCGGCGTCTCGAGGCCTCGCGCGGCTGGAGGCCGGGGTCGGCTCCTTCATCGCCTTCTCGACCGCGCCCAACGATGTCGCGACGGACGGCGCCGGCGGCAACAGCCCCTTCACCGCCGCGCTGATCCGGCATATCGGAACGCGGGACGACGACATTCACGAAGTCATGCGCCATGTGCGCGCCGACGTTGTCCGCGAGACCAGCGGGCGACAAACGCCGTGGGAGAATTCCTCTTTACTGCGGGAGGTGTACCTCGCCGCCCCGCCCGACCAGTCGGCGACGGGCGACACGCCGCAAGCGCCGGCGCCAGCTTCGCTGCATTATGTGGACGGGCTCGATCCCCAGGGCGACAATTTCCTGGCGCTGCGCAGCGCGCCGGCGGGGCGCGGCGGCCGGATCGACAAGATGGCGCCGGGAACCGAACTGGAGGTTCTCGACCGCGACGGCGCCTGGGCCCGGGTGCGTTTGCGCGACGGGCGCGAGGGGTGGGCCCATTCGAACTGGATCCGTTGCTGCCGCGCCGCCGGCGCGAAGGCCGAAACGCCGCGCGCGGCCAGCGCGGACGCCGCGCCGCAGGGCTGCGACGCGCTCTGGCATGCGCGAAACGCGATATGGGACAGCTACGGCTATTGCTTCACCAGCGCGCGCGGACGCGCCGCCTTCGGCGCGAACGGGTGCTCGCGCGACATGGAGGGCGCTCGGGCGGCGATGACGCCCGCGGACATCGGCGAGATCGAACGGATTGCGGCGGCGGAGCGCGCCGCCGGCTGTCGATAACCGGCGCCACCCGCTGTATTCTTGCTATTTCAGGACCGAAGACGGCGTCGGCGTCAGTCGCAGCACCTTGATCTTCTCGCGATCCATCAGTTCGCGGACCTTCGGCCCGATCTCGTCCTTCCATTCCGGGTCTTCATAGACGGCGGCGTAGAGCCGCTCGCGTTCGGCTTCAGATTCGAAACGCCGGATCCAGACGAAGACGCTGTCGTCCGTCTCCCCGCTGAAACTGCCGGGAACGACCATGCCGCGCGCGATCTGGAACGGCAGGATCACCTCGTCGAAGAGCTTGACCCAGGCCGCCATCTTTCCGGGGCGGATGACATACTGGCGAAGTTCGTAAAACGGCATGGGAATTTCCTCTCCTCGGTGTTTCGCGGATAAGACCGGCGCGCGCCCTGCGGCGCAAGCCCTTCATGCGCAATTGAAACGCCGCCCCTCCGCCGCCTATCTTCGCGCCGGAGCGATAAAGATAAGGGAGAACGACATGCCGGAGGGAACAGCGCTGGTCACCGGGGCCTCCGCCGGAATCGGCGCCGCGACGGTTCGCGCGCTGGTCACGGATGGCTGGGCCGTCCACATGACCGCGCGCCGCGCCGAGCGGCTTGCGACGCTGGCGAAGGAGACCGGGGCGACGGCGCACGCCATCGACATCCGCGACCACGCCCGGATGCGCGAACTGGTCGAGCAAACGCAATTCGATCTGCTCGTCGCCAACGCCGGCAAGGGCGCCGCGATGACAGCGCTGGAGGACGCCGCGCCCGCGGACATCGCCGAACTGATCGAGATCAACGTCACCGCGCAGATCCAGCTCGTCGGCGCGATTCTGCCCGGCATGGCGGCGCGCGGGCGCGGTCATGTCGTGACGCTCGGCTCGGTCGCCGGGCTCTACGCGACCGGCGCCGCGCTCTACAGCGCCTCGAAACACGCGGTGCGCGGCTTCGTGCGCAACATGCGGCTCGACCAGCTCGGCAAGGGCGTCCGCTTCACCGACATCCAGCCCGGCCGGGTCAGGACGGAATTCTACGATGTCGCGGTGAAGGACGCGGGAAAGCGCGAAGCGATCAAGGAGACCGGCATCGAAGAGCTTCAGGCCGAGGACGTCGCCGAGGCGATCCGCTGGGTCGCGGCGCTGCCGGCGCATGTGAACATCTCCGCCCTGGAGATCACGCCGACCGACCAGGCCTTCGGCGGCGTCCGCCTCGCCGGGCGCTGAGCGGCGATGGATGAGTTGAATGGCCGGATCGCGGTGATCGGCTGGGGCTCGCTGATCTGGGATCTCGACGATCTCGCGCCCAAGGTCGAAGGGCCGTGGCTGATGCGCGCCGGCCCGTCGCTGCCGTTCGAGTTCTCTCGCATCTCGCCGAAACGTCAGAACGCGCTCGCGCTTTGCCTCGACCCCGAGCATGGCGCGCCCTGTCCGACCAACGCCATCCTCTCGATGCGCGCCGACATTCATCAGGCCGCCGAGGATCTCCGCGCGCGCGAGCGAGCCAGGGAGATCGGCTTCATCGGCGCCTTCTGCGCCCGCACCGGCTTCCATCGCTCGCGCCTGCCCGAAATCACCCCGGTCTTCGCAGAGTGGTGCGAAGCGACCGGCGCCGCTGGCGCGGTCTGGACCGATCTCGACAGCAATTTCACCGGGATGAACGGCTCCGATTACTCCATCGCGGCCGCCATCGCCTATCTCCGCACGCTCGAAGGCGCGTCCCTCGACGAAGCCGTCCGCTATATCGAACGCGCCCCGGAGACGACCGAAACCCCGCTGCGCAGCGCTCTTCGGGCCGACACCTGGTGGCGCCAGGAAGTCGCGCGCCGATCCGCGGCCGGATGAAACGCTCCCGATATCGGGTTAGACATGGCCGGCGCGGCAAATTACAGTCAGGTGGTGCGAAACACGGGTATTCACGCATGCGAATACGATGATGGCGCAAAAGCGCATCCTTCTGGTGATCGGCGGCGGCGTCGCCGCCTACAAATGCCTCGAACTCATTCGCCGCGCGCGCGAACGCGGGATCCGCGTGACCCCGGTGATGACGCGGGCGGCGGCGGAATTCGTCACGCCGCTCTCCGTTTCCTCGCTGGCCGGAACTGCGGTCAAGACCGACCTTTTCGACCTGACGGAAGAGGCGGAGATGGGCCATATCCAGCTCTCGCGCGCCGCCGATCTGGTCGTCGTCGCCCCGGCGACCGCCGATCTGATGGCCAAGATGGCCAATGGTCACGCAAACGATCTCGCCTCCACCCTGCTGATGGCCACCGACAAGCCCGTCCTGATCGCCCCGGCCATGAACGTCCGGATGTGGGAGCACGCCGCGACCCGGCGCAATCTCGCGACGTTGCGCGCCGACGGCGTTCATGTCGTCGGCCCCGATGAGGGCGACATGGCCTGCGGCGAATTCGGACCCGGTCGGATGGCGGAGCCGGCGGAGATTCTCGCCGCGGCGGAGCGGCTTCTCGGCAAAGGCGCCGGGCGGCTGGCCGGCAAGCGCGTCCTCATCACCTCCGGGCCGACGCATGAGCCGATCGACCCGGTGCGCTATATCGCCAACCGCTCATCGGGCAAGCAGGGAACGGCGATCGCCGCCGCGCTTCTCGCCGAAGGAGCCGAAGTCACGCTGATCACCGGCCCGACGGCGGAGCCCGCCCCGCCGGGCGTGAAACTGGCGCGGGTCGAGACCGCGCGCGAGATGCTGGCGGCGGTGGAGGCGGCGCTGCCGGTCGACGCCGCGATTTTCGCCGCCGCCGTCGCCGACTGGCGCGCGGCGGAGGCCTCCGTGCGTAAGCTGAAAAAGGACGGTTCCGGCGCCATTCCCGATCTGAAGCTGTCCGAGAATCCTGATATTCTGCGCACCATCTGCGCCCTGCCGCCGGGCAAGCGCCCGGCCCTCGTCGTCGGTTTCGCCGCCGAGACCAATGACGTGGTCGAGAACGCGACCGCCAAACGCGCCCGCAAGGGCTGCGACTGGATCGTCGCCAACGACGTCTCCGGAGACGTGATGGGCGGCGCCCGCAACCGGGTGACGCTGATCGACGGAAAGGGCGTCGAGGACTGGCCCGAGGCCGCGAAAGACGAAGTCGCCCGCCGCCTCGCCAATCGCATCGCCGATCACCTCGCGGCGGAGACGGCGAAATGCTGAACGACGTCGCCATCGCCATCCGCCCGCTCGCGCATCACGATCCGGCGCTCGGCCTTCCCGCCTACGCGACGGCGGGCGCGGCCGGGGCCGATCTGCGCGCCTCGTTCGCGCCCGAATCGCGCGCCGCCGGCCTCACCCTCGCGCCCGGCGCGCGGGCGCTGGTTCCGACCGGGCTCTCGATGGCGGTTCCGGAGGGGTTCGAGGCGCAGATCAGGCCGCGCTCCGGCCTCGCGCTCCGGCACGGGCTGACGGTGGCGAACGCGCCCGGAACGATCGACAGCGACTATCGGGGCGAAGTGAAGGCGCTCCTCGTGAATCTCGGCGATGCGCCGGTCCTGATCGCACATGGCGACCGGGTGGCCCAGATGGTGATTGCGCCGGTCGTCCGCGCGACCTTCGCCGCCGCCGACCTCGACCGGACCCGGCGCGGCGAAGGCGGTTTCGGCTCTACCGGCGTGAGCGGATGAGGCGGGGATGCTGAAATTCTCACGCAAGACCCTCTTCGCCTTCGAAGCCGTGCTCGACATCGCCTATAACGCCCGCCCCGACCCGGTGCAGTCGAAGGACATCAACCGCCGTCTCGGCATTCCGCAGCGCTATCTCGAACAGGTCATGCAGCAGCTTGTCCGCGAGGGCGTCCTGAAAGGCGTGCGCGGCCCGCGCGGCGGCTACACCCTGGCGCGAGAGCGCCGGCGGATCACCGTCGCCGAAATCGTCCGCATCGTCGACGCCGCCGAGAATGACGGCGACGAGGCGCCCGCCTCCGCGCTCGGCGAAAAGGTCGCCCGCCCGCTCTGGCTGAACGCCCAGGAAGCGGTGCTGCGCGAGCTGGAGAGCGTGACGATGCAGGATCTCTGCGCCGAGGCCGAGGCGCAAGGCGTGAAACGCGCCGGCGCGGTCCCGGACTTCTCCATCTGACGCCACCCAAGCCGAAAGGGATATGCGATGACCGCCCGCGCGCATGGCCGCATTTACGACGACATCACCGGAACCATCGGCGGCACGCCGCTGGTGCGGTTCTCCCGCCTCGCCGCCGCGAGCGGGGTCGAGGCGGAAATCTGCGGCAAGCTGGAGTTCTTCAACCCGCTCGCCTCCGTCAAGGACCGGATCGGCGTCGCCATGATCGACGCGCTGGAGGCCGAGGGGAAGTTGAAGGACGGCGCGACGCTCATCGAGCCGACCTCAGGCAACACCGGCATCGCGCTCGCCTTCGTCGCCGCCGCGCGGGGCTATCGGCTGATCCTCTGCATGCCCGAATCGATGTCGATCGAACGGCGGAAGATGCTGCTTCTCCTCGGCGCGACGCTGGAGCTGACCGATCCGGCCAAGGGCATCAACGGCGCCATCGCGCGGGCGGAGGAACTGGCGGCCGCGACGCCGGGCGCGATCATCCCGCAGCAGTTCTCGAACCCCGCCAACCCGGCGATCCACGTGCGGACCACGGCGGAGGAGATCTGGACCGACACCGGCGGGAAGATCGACGTTTTCGTCTCCGGCGTCGGCACGGGCGGCACGATCACCGGCGTCGGCAAAGTGCTGAAGGAGCGAAACCCCGACGTGAGAATCGTCGCGGTGGAGCCGGAGGACAGCCCGGTGCTTTCCGGCGGCGCGCCGGGCCCGCACAAGATCCAGGGCCTCGGCGCCGGTTTCGTCCCGGAGATCCTCGACCGGAGCGTGATCGATGAAGTGCTGACCATCGGCAACGAAACCTCTTTCGACATGGCCCGCCGGCTGGCGCTTCTCGAAGGGGTTCCCGGCGGCATCTCCGCCGGCGCCGCCATCGCCGCGGCGCTGGAGCTGGCGGAACGGCCGGGCATGAACGGCAAGCGCATCGTCGTCATCCTGCCCAGTTTCGCCGAGCGCTACCTCTCCACCGCGCTCTTCGACGGCTTGTGATCGCGCGCCACATGGTCCGGGGACGGTTTCCGCACTATATGTGTTAGCGCAATGTCAACAGGAACCATGGACGGATGGGCGATTCATTCACGACAGGGGAGCTGGAGCGCTACGCCCGTCACATCATCATGCGCGAGATCGGCGGCCCCGGCCAGCGGCGGCTCCGCGGCGCGAAAGTGCTCGTGGTGGGGGCCGGCGGGCTCGGCTCGCCGGCGCTGATCTACCTGGCGGCGGCCGGCGTGGGCACGATCGGCATCGTCGATGACGACGTGGTCTCGCTCTCCAACCTGCAGCGCCAGGTCATCCACACCACCCGGCGCGTTGGCGAAATGAAGACCCTAAGCGCGAAGGACGCCATCGCCGCGCTCAACCCGCACGTATTCGTGCGCCTTCACGAAACGCGGGTGATGGCGGACAACGTCGAAGAACTCATCAAGCCCTACCGGCTGGTGATCGACGGCACCGACAATATCGAGACGCGCTACATCCTCAACCGCGCCTGCGTCGCGCGCTCGACGACTCTGATCTCGGCGGCGCTGACGCAGTGGGAGGGGCAGATCTCCCTCTTCAAACCGTGGGAAGGCGGGCCCTGCTATGAATGTCTCTACCCCGAGCCCCCGCGCGAGGGGCAGGCGGTCTCCTGCGCCGCCGGCGGCGTCCTCGGCCCGCTCACCGGGGTCATGGGGTCCCTGATCGCCGTCGAGACGATCAAGGATGTCGCGCTGGCCGGCCGGACGCTGAAGGACCGCGTGCTGATCTACAACGCGCTCGACGGCGAGACCCGGACCTTCGATGTGGAGAAACGCAGGGATTGCCCGGCCTGCGGCTGATCGGCCGCGCGCGCCGCCCTGCTAGCCCGCGCCCTTCGCCGCCTCGATCGCCGGCATGATCCGCTTTTCCAGATCGTCGTTTTGGATCGGGCCGACATGCTTGTAGACGATCCTGCCCGCGCCGTTGATCACGAAGGTCTCCGGCACGCCATAGACCCCCCATTCTATGCCCGCGCGGCCGGAGGTGTCGGCGCCGACGGCGGTATAGGGATCGCCGAGATCGGCGAGGAAGGATTTCGCCTGCGAGGCCTGGTCCTTGTAATTGAAGCCGCGGATATCGACGCCCGCCGCCGCCAGCTGCATCAGGAACGGATGCTCGACCCGGCACGGCCCGCACCAGCTCGCCCAGATATTGACCAGCTTCACCCCGCCGTCCTTCAGCGCGGCGGCGTCGATGCCGGGGCGATCCTCGTAAAGCGGCGGCAGATCGGTCCGGGGCGCCGGCTTGTCGATCAGCGTCGAAGGCAGATCGCTGGCGTCCTCGCGCGAAAGCCCGAACCAGAACGCCCCGGCGACGGCGAGAAAGCCGACCACCGGCAGAAACCTGAGCAGCCCGGACCGGGGTTTCCGCTCATCGCTCATCGCGACTCCTTTCGCGCGGCCTCACGCCGCTCCAGCTCCGCCTTCGCCCGCGCGCCAGAGAGCCGCACCCAGATCAGCAGCCCGCCGAAGATCACCACGAAGGCGCCATAGGCGGGCCAGACGAACCGGGCGTGCGCCCCCAAGTCGGTGATGATCTCCATCTCAGTCGCGCGCCGCCTGCAAGGCCAGCGCCCGCGCGCGGCGCAGCCGGATCTCGGTCCGCGTCCGCGCCAGCAGAAGCGCGATGAAGGCCAGATAGAACCCGGCGATGGAGAAGAGCAGAGGCCGATAGAACACCCCGGCGACATTCTCCTCCGCATCCAGCGAGAGCGAGGCCGGCTGATGAAGCGTCCGCCCGTCGAAGATTTCCACCGCGTAGCGCGACATCACCGCGAAGACGACGCCGACAAGGCAGAGAACCGCGGTCAGATCCGCCGCCTTCTCCGGGTCGTCGATGGAGTTCCAGAGCGCGATATAGCCGAGATAGAAGAAGAACATGATCAGGACCGAGGTCAGCTTCGGGTCCCAGACCCACCACGTCCCCCAGGTCGGCGCGCCCCAGAGCGCGCCGGTGATCAACGCCAGCGCCGTCATCGCCATGCCGATCGGCGCCGCCGCCTTCGCCGCCAGGAAGGAGACATGATGCCGGCGCACCAGCCCGATGACGGAGGCGATGGCCATCATGAAATAGATGTTGATCGCCAGCATCGCCGCCGGAACGTGGATATAGATGATACGCGCGCTCTCCCCCTGCGTCGCGTCGGTCGGCGTCAGGAAAAGCCCCCAGACCACCCCGACGCAAAGCGCCAGCGCGCCGAGCCCCGCGCACCACGGCAAAAGGGCGCCGGAGACGCGCATGAATTCGGCCGGGTTCGCATAGCGCCAGATCGACATGGGTTTGAGCAGTATCGCCATCGGTTCCGTCCGGCAACGCCCCTCCCGTCGCAGTCGCGCCACCGTGTTGAGGGGCGCGGGCCGCGAAACCCGCGCGTCCGGCCGCCGCTCCCTCGCCGGGAATCGCCCCGCATCCCGGCGAAGGAGACCGGCCCGAGGCCGCGCCTCTTACCCCGCCGCGGACAGCCAGATGCGCGTTAACAAAGCATGAACTTTCCAAGTTTGTATATATTTCAATATCTTGACCCCCTTATCGCGTGCGATAACGCACTCCGGGCGCGCGATAAGCCAGCCCGCGCGTCGCCGGATCGGAGAGACTGATCGCCCTTCACCTGATAGACTGCCCGCCGAAGGGAGACCGGCGATGGCGGGCGGCAAGATCTTCATCTCCTACCGAAGGGCGGACAGCCAATGGGCGGCCGCGCGGCTCTATGACACGCTCTCGGCCGCGTTCCCCGAAGAGCGCATCTTCATGGATGTCGAAAAGATCGCTCCGGGGCAGGATTTCATCGAGGTGCTGGCGGGGCAGGTCGGGGTTTGCGACGTTTTTCTCGCGCTGATCGGCCCGGAATGGCTGTCGCTGCGATCGCCGGGCGGCGCGCGCCGCCTCGACGACGCGAAGGACTTCGTCCGTATTGAAATCGCCTCCGCGCTCGGGCGCGAAGGAACGGTGACCATCCCGATCCTCCTCGACGGCGCCGCGCCCCCCGCGCCCGCCGATCTGCCGGACGACCTGCGCCCGCTCGCGCGGCGCCAGTTCGTCCGTCTTACCCATGAAGGGTTCCGCGACGAGATCGGCCGCCTTGAGGATGCGATTCGCGCTGCTCTCGGCGCCGGGGCGACGCGCCGCGCCGAGGCCCGGCCCCGCCGCGATCTGCGCCGCCCGGCGATGATCATTCTCGCGCTTCTTCTTCTCGCCGCCGCCTGCGGCGTCGGCTACGAGCGCCTGACCCGCCCCGAAGACCCGGCCGGGACCCCCGATCTCGCCAGTTTCACCGAGTGCGACCGCTGCCCCGAGATGATCGCGATCCCGGCCGGCGCCTTCCTGATGGGTTCGCCCGAAGACGAGTCCGACCGGCTCGACCAGGAGGGCCCGCAACGCCAGGTCACGGTCCCCCGCTTCGCCATATCGAGGACCGAAACGACATGGGTGGCCTACGCCGCCTGCGTGGACGACGGGGCCTGCGCGAAACTCCACGACGACGGCCTCCCGAAAGACGGCATGCCCGCGATGGGCGCGTCATGGGAGGACGCGCAGACCTTCATCGGCTGGCTCAACGAAATGGTCCCCGGCGAGCCCTACCGCCTGCCGACCGAGGCGGAATGGGAATACGCCGCAAGGGCGGGAACCCAAACCGCCTACGCGTGGGGTGAGACATGGGACCGCTCAAAGGCCAATATGGGGCGCGAAGTCTGCTGCATCGGCGCCGCCGAAGGCGCGGATGAATGGGTGGATGCGGCCCCGGTCGCGTCCTTCCCGCCCAACCGTTTCGGACTCTTCGACATGGCCGGCAACCTCGCCGAATGGGTCGAGGACGTCTATCGCGACGATGTCGAGAACAACCCGACGGACGGCTCGGCCCGCATCTGGGAAAGTGACGACCCGATGGCCCATCGCCACGTCCTGAAGGGCGGCTCGTTCAAGGACCGGCCCTGGGCCGTGCGTCCGGCGATGCGCTATTCGAACGACATCAACTGGCGGAACGACGATTACGGCTTCCGCGTCGCCCGCGACATGCGCCCGCGCTGAGCTTCAGCGCAGATAACGCGCCACCGCCGCCTCGTCCCACTCGATCCCGATTCCGGGCCGCGCCGGCGGCCGCGCCATGCCCGAAGCGATGACGAGCGGCTCCGCGAGGATCGGCTCCGCCCAGTCGACATATTCGAGCCAGTCCGCCGTCGGCGTCGCCGCCAGAAGATGCACGCTGACCTCCGGGTAAAGGTGGCTGGAGACCGGAATCCCCGCCGCCCCGCACAGCGCCGCCGCCTCCAGCCAACCGGTCACGCCCCAGATCTTGCCGGCGTCCGGCATCAGGAGATCCGCCGCGCCGCCATCGATCAGCCGCGCGATGTCATGCGGCCCCCAGGCGTTCTCCCCGGTCATGATATGCGTCGCCGCCGCATCGCGCGCCTGCGCGTGGCCCGCGACATCGTCCGCCCGCACCGGCTCCTCGATCCAGAACACCTGATCGCCGATGGCGCGGGCGCGCCGCGCCGCCTCGGCTGGCGAAAGCGACTGGTTGTAATCGGTCATCACGAAGCTTTCGGGCCCCACCGCCTCCCGGCAGGCCGTGATCGCGGCGAGGTCCTCCTCCAGCGTCGCATAGCCGAGACGAAGCTTGAGCGCGCCGAAGCCCGCGTCGAGCGCCCGCGCCTCCGCCGGAACCGCCGCCGCGCCGATCAGCCCCAGCCCGTTAGAGTTATAGGCGCGGATCGGCGCCCCGGCAGCGCCGAGCGCGGCGTGGAGCGGCAGACCGAGGGTCTTGGCGAACCCGTCCCAGGCCGCCATGTCGAGCCCCGAAAGCGCCTGCCCCATCGAGCCGAGCGGACTGGCCAGCCTGAGCCGCGCCCGCATCCCGCGCTGAAGATCGCGCGGCGCGAGCGGGAGGCCGACCAGCGTCTCGCCGAGATCCTCGACCGCCGCGACCAGCGCCCGGAGCGCGAAGACCCCATATCCGAAGAGATAGGCCCGCCCGATGCTTCCGTCCGAGGCGTGCAGATCGATCAGCGCCAGCGGCGCCTCCGTCACTGACCCGCCCCCGGTGACCAGCGGCCGGCGCATCGGAACCACGACGCCCCGCGCCTTCACTTCTTTCACGATGATTCCGGCCATGACGTTTCCCTATCTCAGATTGACCCGCAGCGCGGCCGCGGCGGCGAAGGGCGCGGCGGCGAGCGCGACCAGCGTCACCGCGCCGGAAAGGTAAAGCGCCGCGCTGGGGTCAAGCCCGGTGGACGCCCGCTCGACCGCCCGCGCGCCGAGCACCATCGTCGGCAGATAGAGCGGCAGCACCAGAAGCGAGAGCAGCAGCCCGCCGCGCCGCACCCCCACGGTCAGCGCCGCGCCCACCGCCCCGATCAGAGAGAGCGCCGGCGTGCCGATCAGCAGCGAGAGGACCAATGCGCCATAGGCCGAAGGCGCAAGATTCAGCATCAGCCCGAGCAGCGGCGAGAGCGCGACGAGCGGCGCACCGGTCGTGAGCCAATGCGCCGCCGCCTTCGCCAGCGCCGACAATTCGGGCGGCGTCGGCGACAGCATGATGAGATCGAGCGAGCCGTCCTCGTAATCCGCCTGAAAGAGCCGGTCGAGCGAAAGAAGGCAGGCGAGCAGCGCCGAGACCCAGAGCGCGCCGCCGGCGATCCGCGTGAGCGCCTCCTCCGCGCCGCCGACCCCGATCGGGATCAGGAGCGAGGCCATGGCGAAGAAGCCGAGCGCCATCAGCCCGCCGCCGCCGATCCTGAAGGCGAGCGCGAGATCGCGGCTGAAAAGCGCCCTCACGCCCAGGCGCCCGCTAGGAACGGATCGCCCACCGCGTCGGCCCCAACTTCGGGCGCCGTCAACTCGATCCGCGGCCCCTTCGGAAGACCGAACTCGACATGCGTCGCGACGACCGCGATCCCGCCCGCCCGGCAATGCGCCGCGATCCGCTCGGAGAGGGCCGCGACAGAGGCCGCGTCGAGCGACACGGTCGGCTCGTCCAGCAGCCATATCCGCCGCCCCGCGACCAGGAGCCGCGCGAGACCGAGCCGGCGTTTCTGCCCGGCGGAGCAGAACGCCGCCGGCTCGTCCGCAATATGGGCGAGCCCGAGCCGCGCCAGCGCGTCGTCCACATCACCGCCAGAGCGATAGATCGCAGCCCAGGCGCGGAGATTGGCGCGCACCGAAAGCGCCGGCTTCACCGCGTCGAGATGCCCGGCATAGGCGACATGAGCGGCGACATCCGCCGCGCCCTCGAACATGACGCGGCCGCGCTTGAGCGGCGAGAGCCCGGCGAGCGCGCGCAGGAGCGTCGATTTTCCCGCGCCGTTCGGGCCGGCGACGAGAGCGGCCTCCCCCGCCTCGATGCGGAAATCGGGCGCGGCCAGCGCAAGCCGTCCGCCCCGCTCCACCGCCAGGTCTTCCGCGATCAGCGCCATCTTCGCCCCGAACCGATTTCAGCCGCCGGTATAACGGCTTCCCGCCGCGCCGCCAATTGCGCGCACGACGGCGAGCGTATAGATCAACAGGAGAAGCGGGCTGATCCGCGCGCCTTCGCGTATTGCGCGACTCACGGGCATCAGCGATGAACCGCACCAGGAATTCTCAGGATGCGTCCATGAGGACGGCATCCGCCCAGCGTTCAGCCAGGAGGCACTTCATGACCGTGATCGTCGGCAAGGACACCGCCAGGACCCGCAAGGAGTTGAAGGCGGGCGGCGCCAAAGTCTCCTATTATTCGATTCCCGCGGCGGAGGCCGCCGGTCTCGGTGAATTCTCGCGTCTGCCCTCCGCTCTGAAGGTGGTGCTGGAGAACATGCTCCGCTTCGAGGACGGCAAGACCGTCACCACCGACGACATAAAGGCCTTCGCGGAATGGGCGAAGAACGGCGGCCGGAACCCGCGCGAGATCGCCTATCGCCCGGCGCGCGTGCTGATGCAGGATTTCACCGGCGTCCCGGCGGTGGTGGACCTCGCGGCGATGCGCGACGGGATCGTGGCGCTCGGCGGCGACGCCAAGATGATCAATCCGCTCAATCCGGTCGATCTGGTGATCGACCACTCGGTGATGATCGACGAGTTCGGCAATCCGCGCGCCTTTCAGATGAACGTAGACCGCGAATACGAGCGGAACATGGAGCGCTACACCTTCCTCAAATGGGGTCAGAGCGCCTTTGACAATTTCCGCGTCGTTCCGCCGGGAACCGGCATCTGCCATCAGGTGAATCTCGAATATCTCTCCAAGGCGGTCTGGACCGACAAGGACCAGGACGGCGCCGAGATCGCCTACCCGGATACGCTGGTCGGCACCGACAGCCACACGACGATGGTCAACGGCCTCGCGGTGCTCGGCTGGGGCGTCGGCGGCATCGAGGCCGAGGCGGCGATGCTCGGTCAGCCGATCTCCATGCTGATCCCCGAGGTCGTGGGTTTCAAGCTGACCGGCGAGATGGTCGAAGGCACCACCGCCACCGACCTCGTGCTGAAAGTCGTGCAGATGCTGCGCGAAAAGGGCGTCGTGGGCAAATTCGTCGAATTCTACGGCGACGGGCTGGACCGTCTGCCGCTGGCGGACCGCGCGACCATCGGCAACATGGCGCCGGAATACGGCGCCACCTGCGGTTTCTTCCCGATCGACGACGAGACGCTGCGCTATCTGCGCGTCTCCGGCCGCGAAGAGAGCACCATCGCGCTGGTCGAAGCTTACGCGAAAGAGAACGGGATGTGGCGCGGGCCGGATTACGATCCGATCTACACCGACACGCTGCATCTCGACATGGGTGAGATCGTGCCTGCGATCTCCGGCCCGAAGCGGCCGCAGGATTACACGCCCCTCACCAGGTCCGCGGCGGCGTTCATGGATGTGGTGAACGACTACCGTGGCATCAACGGAACCTCCGGCGGCAAGGAGATGGCGTCCGAAGGCCCGGCCCCGACCGCGCCGAGCGATCCGCGCAAGACCGGCGCCGTCGAAGGCGAGGATTACACGCTCCGCGACGGCTCCGTAGTGATCGCCTCGATCACCTCCTGCACCAACACCTCCAACCCCTATGTGATGATCGGGGCCGGGCTGGTGGCGCGGAAAGCCCGCGCGCTCGGCCTGAACCGCAAGCCCTGGGTCAAGACCTCGCTCGCACCCGGCTCCCAGGTCGTCTCCGAATATCTTGAGGCGGCGGGGTTGCAGGAGGATCTTGACGCCATCGGCTTCAACCTCGTCGGCTATGGCTGCACCACCTGCATCGGCAACTCCGGCCCCTTGCAGGAGGAGATTTCCAAGGCCATTGCCGACAACGACCTGATCGCGACCTCGGTCCTCTCGGGCAATCGCAACTTCGAGGGCCGGATCAGCCCGGACGTGCGGGCGAACTATCTCGCCTCGCCGCCGCTTGTGGTCGTCTACGCTCTGGCGGGGGACATGAACATCAACCTGACCACCGATCCGATCGGCCAGGACAAGGACGGCAACGACGTCTACATGAAGGACATCTGGCCGACGACGAAGGAGATCGCGGATCTGGTCGAGAAGACGGTGACCCGCGAAGCGTTCCAGTCGAAATACGCCGACGTATTCAAGGGCGACGAGAAATGGCGCGCGGTCGAAACCACCGACAGCCTGACTTACGATTGGCCGCCGACCTCCACCTACGTGCAGAACCCACCCTATTTTCAGGGTATGTCGAAAGACGCGGGCGTTATCTCCGACGTCAAGGACGCCCGCGTCCTGGCGATTCTCGGCGACATGGTGACGACCGACCACATCTCGCCCGCCGGCTCGTTCAAAGCGTCCACCCCGGCCGGCAAATATCTTATCGAACACCAGGTGCCGGTGAGAGAGTTCAACTCCTACGGCTCGCGGCGCGGCAATCACGAAGTGATGATGCGCGGCACCTTCGCCAATATCCGTATCAGGAACGAGATGCTGGACGGAGTCGAAGGCGGCTACACGAAGGGGCCGGACGGTGAGCAGACCTCTATATACGACGCCGCGATGGCGCATATCGCGAACGGCACGCCGCTGGTGATCTTCGCCGGCGAGCAATACGGCGCCGGGTCATCGCGCGACTGGGCGGCGAAGGGCACCGCGCTCCTCGGCGTGAAGGCGGTGATTGCGGAGAATTTCGAGCGCATCCACCGCTCCAACCTCGTCGGCATGGGCGTCATTCCGTTCGAATTCACCGGCGGGGATAACCGGAAGACGCTTGGTCTGACGGGCGACGAGTCCGTCTCCATCACCGGGCTTTCAGGCGGTCTGAGACCGCTCGCCGAAGTGCCGGCCACGATCACCCGCGCCGACGGGACGGTGAAGGAGATCACGCTGAAATGCCGGATCGATACCGAGGTCGAGATCGAATATATCGAGAATGGGGGCGTCCTACATTACGTCCTTCGCAATCTCGCGAAGGCCGGATAATCGACATGGGCTCTGAAAACCGGTGAAGCCGCGCTCCGCCGCCGCTGGCGGCGGAGTCGATTTTGTCGGGGATCGGCGCCCTGGCGCGCTTTTTTCCGGAGCCAGCATTCGTCATACTCCGCGGATGACAGACGCGACCACTCCTCCCCCCCGAATTCTCGATCCCGACCAATTGATCGACTCATATCACGCCCACATATATTTCGACGCGACGACAATGGACGCGGCCATCGCGCTGTCCGAGGCCGCCGCCGCGCGTTTCGAGCTCGTCCTCGGGCGGGCGCATACCGGCCCCGTCGGGCCACATCCGATGGGTTCGCGCCAACTCGCATGCGCACCGGCGGTCTTCGCCGCGCTGCTCCCCTGGCTCGCGCTGAACCGTAACGGTCTGATCGTCTTCGCGCATCCGGAAACCGGCGATCCCCTCGCGGATCACCGCGACCGCGCGATCTGGCTCGGCGCCGGGCTGCCGCTGGACCTCTCGATATTCGGCAGGGACGCGACCGTCCTCCCGAAGTCTTGACTCGCATGTGCCCGGACGCGGGCGTAGTTCTCGGATAATCCGGTCATCTGGGGGTCATGCGCATGGGGCGCCACGCAATCTCGATCGCAATCTCGATCTTCGCCGCCGCCATCGCGGCGCTGGGCGCGGGACCGGTGGCTGCGCAGGCGACCGGGCATCCTGTCGTGGTCGAGCTTTTCACCTCGCAGGGATGCTCCTCATGCCCGCCGGCGGATGAAGAACTGGGCAGGATCGCCGCGCGCGACGATGTCATCGCACTGTCGCTGCACGTCGATTACTGGGATTACCTGGGCTGGCGCGACCTATTCGGCTCACCTGACCACACGACCCGGCAGCGCGCCTACGCCGAAACGATGAACGAGCGCATGATCTATACGCCGCAAATGGTGATTCAGGGACGTGAACACGCCATCGGCAGCCAGGTCGAAAAAGTGCGCGCCGCGATTGAGCGCCAGCTCGCTGCGCCCGCCCCGGCGCGGGTGAGCTTGCGGCTCGAGGGGAACGATATACTAGTGGAAGTCACGCCCGGCGCCCCGCCGCCCGGAGAATCCGGAAAGATGAAGGGCGAACTGCTGATGGCTCTCTTTTCCGACACCGAGCGGGTCGAGATCAAGAAGGGCGAGAACCGCGGCCGCGACATGGTCTACCACAATGTCGTGAAGGGCTGGTCGGATCTTGGCGGATGGGATGGCGCGCCGCTGTCGCTGCGTGCGCCCCGTCCTACCGGCGTCGATGGGGTCGCGGTGCTGGTGCAGGATGGGGCCGGCGGGCCGATCCTCGGGGCGGCGCGGGTTTCGCTTCACTGACGCCGCCGCGCTTCTCGCGCGAAATGTCTTATGCGGTGGGCACCGCAACGCCGATCATCGCATCCCGGCCGACCAGCGCCGCGAGCGCGGCCTCATCCATATCTTCCGTTCCCGCGGGCCGCATCGGCAGAACGAGATAGCGCATGTCCGCAGTCGAGTCGTGGACCTGCACGTCCGTTCCCTCGGGAAGTGTCAGACCGAACTCCGCCAGAACCTTCCGCGGCTCGATAACCGTGCGGCTCCGATAGGCGCGCTGCTTGTACCAGTCCGGCGGCAGACCAAGAAGATTGCGCGGATAGCAGGAGCAAAGCGTGCAGACGACGACGTTATGCGTCTCAGGCGTGTTCTCGACCACGATCAGCTTCATCGCCTCGACGGGAACGCCCATCTCCGCGCATGCGGCGGATCCATCGGCGAGGAGCCGCGCCTTGAATTCGGGATCGGTCCAGGCCCGCGCTACGACCGCCGCGCCGAGCGCCGGCGAACGCGCGTCCATCGCAGCCACCTGCTCCGCAATCTCCGCCTCCGATGTCACGCCCTTCTCCACCAGAAGTTCGCGCACGGCGATCTCCATCCGCTGAAAATAGCTGAGCGGCGCGTCCTGATCGGGGCGATAGGGGTGGCCGGAAGGGCTCATACCCTCGTGATGATGGTCATGGTCGTGATGATCATGCGGGGGCATCTGCGGGCTCCAGCCAGTTGTCGAATATTTCCGCGTCGAGCCGATCCTCCGGCCGCTCCGCCGCCGCGCCCCAGATCGCATCCATGGAGAAGCGCACGCGGTAGAGGCGTCGTGGCGGCGCATCGGTCCGGCCATAGGCCAGCGCCTCCGGATCTCCGGTCTCGCCCAAGTCACGCTCGATCACGCCGATCTTGCCACGCAGATACCAAGGTGTGCGCACATGGCCCGGCGGCGCAAGCGGCAGCAGCCGGACGGCTTCGCCAACTTGATAGGGCATGATCTCCTCCTTCGCCCTTATGGCTAATCGCCGAGCGAGCACTCGCCGTAGGTTTCGCCCCGCGCCGCCACTTCCTCCATCTTCACGCCAAGTTCTCCCGGCGTGAAGACGCCCGCCTCCATGAGGTTCTGCGTGACAGACTGCACCCAGCGTTCGTAATAGCTCTGTGTCTCGAATGCCTCGCGCGGCATGTCCTCCAGCACGCGGCGCAGGCCATCGACGGTGAAATAGCCCTTGGATGATGCGAGCACCATCAACGCATCGACGCGTTTTTCCCAAAGCGCGTAATCGTGCGATTCGCGGTCGATGGCGCCGGCCGGATCATCGCCCAGGCCGCCCATGTCGTGCCAGCGCCGCCCGGGCTCGTTCGCGTTCATCGTGCAGCCTCCCCGCCCAAGCCCGCCGGGATCAGCCCAGCGCCTGACGCACCGTCGCGCCAACCTTGCCGAAATCCATCCGCCCCGGATACTTTGCTTTCAGAACGCCCATCACCTTGCCCATGTCCTTGATCGTGTGGGCCTCGGAATCGCGGATCGCCTCGCGCACCGCCGCCGTCACCTCCTCCGGCGGCAGGGGTTTGGGCATGAACTCACGGATCACCCGGATCTCCGCGCGTTCCTGTTTCGCGAGCTCTGGGCGCCCGCCCTCGTCATAGGCTTTGGCGCTTTCCTCTCGCTGCCTGACCATCTTGGCGAGCACGTCGAGCGTCGCCGCATCGGTCAGTTCCGTCGGGTCGTCGCCGCCCCGCGCGGCGATTTCCCGCTCATTGAGGGCGGCGACAACCAAGCGGAGCGTACAGACGCGCAACTGCTCCTTGTCCTTCATCGCCGCTTTCAGCGCGGTGTTGATCCGATCGCGCAACATGGTGTTTCCCGGTAGCGTCGCTCCTGCGACATTCACGGCCAACTTAGCGCAGACGTAACGCTTTCGCAAATTCTACAGAATTCGGTAACGCTCTGTTTTTATACACTTAATCGGAGCGAAGCCTGCTGTTGACGGCGCCTCTCAGCTTCAATAGCTTCCGGCGACTCACCGTTAGGAAAATACCCATGCCTGCGCTTGCGCCGCCCAACGCCTGTCTCGCTCTCGCCGACGGAACGCTGTTCCATGGCCGCGGGTTCGGCGCCACCGGCGTCGCAGCCGGCGAACTATGCTTCAACACCGCGATGACCGGGTATCAGGAGATCATGACCGATCCCTCTTATGCGGGGCAGATCGTCACCTTCACCTTCCCGCATATCGGCAATACCGGCGCCAATCTGGAAGACGACGAAACTGAACGGCCCGCCGCGCTCGGCATGGTGACGCGGATGGACCCGACGGCGCCCTCGAACTGGCGCGCGACCGAATCGCTTTCAGACTGGCTCGCCCGGCGCGGGCGAATCGCGATCGGCGGCGTCGACACCAGGCGCCTGACCCGGACGATCCGGCACAAAGGCATGCCACACGCGGCGCTCGGTTTCTCCAACGATGGCGCGCCTGACAGCGAAAGACTAATCGAGATCGCGCGCGCGTTCGCCGGCCTCGAAGGCGCTGACCTGGCCAGGGACGTCACGTGTCCGCAATCCTACCGCTGGGACGAGGGACGCTGGGACTGGCCCGGCGGCTATCCCCGGCGGGAGGCCGGGTCGAAAAAGGTTGTCGCAATCGATTTCGGCGCGAAGCGCAACATTCTGCGTTGTCTCGTTTCAGCCGGGGCGGACGTCATCGTGTTGCCGGCCCAGGCCACGGCCGAAGAAGTGCTGGCGCACCGCCCGGACGGCGTCTTTCTCTCCAACGGGCCAGGCGACCCGGCGGCGACCGGCGTTTACGCCGTGCCCATGATCCGGGGCGTTCTGGAGGCGGGGGTTCCGCTATTCGGAATCTGTCTCGGCCACCAGATGCTGGCGCTGGCGCTCGGCGCGCAGACTGTCAAGATGAACCATGGCCATCATGGCGCGAATCACCCGGTGCGCGAAGTGGCGACGGGGAAAGTCGAGATCACCTCAATGAACCACGGATTCGCGGTGGATGGCCAGACACTGCCTGCCGGCGTCGAAGAGACCCATGTCTCGCTCTTCGATGGATCGAATTGCGGCATTCGGGTGAAGGGCAAGCCGGTATTCTCGGTCCAGCATCATCCGGAGGCGAGCCCCGGGCCGAAAGACAGTTTCTACCTTTTCGAACGGTTCCTCACATCCATGGGATGAGCGACGTCGCGGCCAGGCGGCGTTAGCGGTTAATCAGCTCTTAATCGTTGTACGACAGACTTCCCTTTCCGCGTCACCCGTGCGCGGATCCTGGGGGGAGCGATGCCGATGGCGGGATATATCGTCCTGCGACGCGCGCGCTGATGGCGAAGGACCGAGAAGCGCGCCCAAACTACCATGGCGACCACCGACGTTTGGGGGAGATCCTTCTCGCCGAAGGGGTGATCGACCGGGACGCGCTCGCGCTCTCGCTCATCGCTCAGCGCGACAGCCGTGCGCGGATCGGCGAGATCCTCGTCGTGCGCGGGGGCGTCGACCGTTCCGCCGTCGCCGCGGCCGCCGCCCGACAGGCGGGGTTCGAGTTCATCGATCTCCGGTTCTCTTCGCTCGACGCCGCGCTGATTCGCCCGGAGGATATTGATCTCTTCATTCGTGAGCGCATCGCGCCATGGCGGATAGAGGCGGGCGTCGTCATCTATGTCGCCGCCACCCCCGACGCCGCCGCAGCCCGTCTGGCGCAGCGGGGCGGGGGATCGACCGACGTCGCCGCGGTCGAGGCGCGGGCGCTGTCGCGGGCTTTGATCGACGCCTGCGGACCGCGCCTGGCCGAGCGCTCCGCCGTGCGGCGGCCTGATGCAAGGAGCCTTCGCTCTGGCGCCGCCGGCTGGCAGCGCGGCGCAGCGGTCGCCGCGCTGACCGGCGCGGCCGCGCTTGCGGTGACGCGCCCGGATCTGGCGCTCGCCCTCTTCCTTTGGTCATCGGCGGGGGTGATGATCGCCAATGGCGGGCTCTGGGGCGCCGCGCTTCTTGCTCACCCGCGCGCGCGCCCGCAGGCGCGCAAGCAAACGCGCGAATCCGCGGATTTTCGCCCTCTCCCAGTCGTCAGTCTGCTTGTGCCGCTCTATCACGAACCGGAGACTGCGCCGCTTCTGCTCCGCTCTCTCAGCGCGCTGGACTACCCGCCCGAACTCCTCGATATTAAGGTGATCCTGGAGCGTGACGACAGTGCGACGCTGGATGCGCTGAAGGCGCTGAACCCGCCGCCGCATGTCGAGATTCTGATCGCTCCCGACGGCGCGCCCCGCACCAAGCCGCGCGCGCTGAATTTCGCGCTCGATTTCGCGCGCGGCGCGTTCATCGGGGTCTATGACGCCGAGGACAGACCAGCGCCCGACCAGATTCGCAAGATCGCCGCGCAGTTCACCGCAGAAGCCCCGGATGTCGCCTGCATCCAGGCCCGGCTTGGCTACTACAACGCCACTGAAAACTGGCTGACGCGCTGTTTCGAGATTGAATACGCAAGCTGGTTCGATGCGATGCTGCCGGGACTGTTCGGGCTCGGCATGCCGATTCCGCTCGGCGGCACGTCGCTTTTCATTCGCCGCGAGGCGCTGGAGACCGCCGGGGGCTGGGACAGCCACAACGTGACCGAGGATGCTGATCTCGGCATGATGCTGGCGCGCGCCGGGCTGAAGACAGCGCTATCCGATTCGCTGACCGAGGAGGAGGCGAGCAGCCGCCCGGGCGCCTGGATCCGGCAGCGCTCCCGCTGGCTGAAAGGTTACCTCTCCACCTGGGTGACGCACATGCGCCGGCCCGTGGAGCTTCTCGCGGATCTCGGAGCGTGGCGGTTTATCGGCTTCAACCTGATCCTGCTTTGCGCAGTGCTCGGCTATCTACTGCTACCCTGGCTCTGGCTCGCGTCACTCGCGGGATTCTGGGTCAATCTTCGCGCCGCCGGGGCCGGCGCCGCGACCGACGCGCTCGTCATCACGACATCCGCCGTGTTGCCGATCATGTTCGCCGCCGCGGCTTTCGGCCTTTGGCGACGGGACCGACTCAATCTGGTCGGCTGGGTGTTGACGCTGCCGCTTTACTGGGCGTTCGGCGCCGCGGCCGCCTATCTGGCGCTATGGGAGCTGGTAAGCGCGCCCTCGAAATGGCGAAAGACGCGACACGGCGTCGGCCGGATCGCCGCTGAACTGCGCCGCTCCGCCCTCTCGTCACGGGACCCGGGGGAATAGCGCGACGGAGCCGCAAGGCGGTCGCCCGTATTCACGGTATCTTGACCCCGGCGATGGCCGACTTCGTCGCAATCGGCTGCTTATCGCGATTATGATCCCGCTTTCATCAGGGTCACGCCGACCGCCGGACATGAAAACGGCGTTCCGGGGTGTGGGGCATTTCCCGGAACGCCGTATCGGGCGATCATGGATCGCTCGGTTCAGGACTTCCATACCCGTTGTGGGGCGGGATGGTTCCGGATCAAGCCTAATGTGGAGGGGGCCTGACCCATCGTCGCTGTTCGTAACGATCAAGCTACACCATTTCACCAATTCCGCGAGCCGCTTCTCATCGCCGCCAGTCGTTATTCGTCATTAACCAAGCCTCGTGAATAATTCTTCATCGCTCCAACGCATGGATGGCCGCCGAAGCGTCACACGAACGCCATTCATTGGCGCAGACCGGAGAGTGCGGTCACGAAAGCCCGTATCTTCCTGACTTCAATTGCGAAAATCGTGAACTTGCAGAATCCTGTGGTTCACTTGGCGTGAGCCACGCAGCGCGCGGCGCTTGCAATACCGCTCACAGAGGGACTCGGCTATTCACGAATGGCTTTTATTGTAAGGGCGCGCCCGCCCTGGCAAGGAGAGCCAGAGCGCCGAATCGGGCGCGAATCGCGCTTTCGCCCCCGCATTCGGGCTTTGACGATTCTCGTATTACACGATCGGCGCCTCTGTTTTCACGTTCCGGTCCACGTCGTCCACGCCACCCCTTGTGATCAGAGCGCCAGTCTGGGCGGAAGCACGATCCGAACCGCACGTTCGACCACGAGCGAAGGCGCGGTGCGGATCGGCGGTAAACGGAAGGAACCAGGAACACGCAACTCGTTTCCAACGCAGAATCCGCGCCAAAAAGGCCAGGCTCAATTGCTGCACTGCAACAGTTCTGTTATGAGGATGCGAACCGCTACTCGCGAGGCGAATATGGCCAAGGTTCTCACATTCGCTCAACAGAAGGGCGGCTCGGGCAAGACGACGCTGCTCACCCAGCTCGCCGTCGTGTATGCGAGCGGCGGCGGCGGGGTCGGCCGGAAGCGGCGGATCGGCCTGATCGATCTCGACCCGCAGCGGACGCTCACATCGTGGATGGACGAGCGGATTCGCGGGCGCGGCGAACCTGACATGGACCTGATTGAATCGAGCGAATGGCGCGTCGGAACGGATATCGGCAAAGCGGCGCGTGATTCCGACTTGATCATGATCGACTGTCCGGGCGCCGCGGACGTGATGCTGAACCGCGTTCTGCGTGAGACCGACCTTGTCATCAGCCCGGTCCAGCCATCGGCGCCAGACGTCTGGGCGACCCGAGCGACGCTGAGAGCCGCCGCCAAACAGGGCGCGGACGCCCGCGTGGTTCTCAACCGGGTGCCCCCCGTGGCCTGGTGGCAGAGGAAATGGCGGCGATGCTTGAGGCGGAAGGCGCCGAGCTGATGGCCCAGCGGATCGGCAACCGCATCGCCTTCGCCGCCGCATTCGGCAAGGGCGGGGCGGTCACCGAAACGGCGAAATCCTCGAAAGCGGCGACAGAGATCATGGCGCTCGCCGTCGAAATCCTGAAAAAGCTCGGCTAGAGCGCGCTGGTTTCCCGCCCGCTCGTTCTGTATACGCGCGCGATGAAACTCAACCCGCCAGAACTTCGCCCGGACCTCGCGCCGCGCATCAACGCCGCAGAACCGCCGCGCCCAGGCCAGCCGCGGGTCGGCATGGTGTCGCTCGGTTGCCCGAAAGCGCTGGTGGATTCCGAACGTATCCTGACCCGACTTCGGGCGGAGGGCTATGCGCTCTCGCCCGATTATCAGGGGGCCGGCGCGGTGATCGTTAACACATGCGGCTTTCTGGACAGCGCGAAGGCGGAAAGCCTGGAGGCGATCGGCGAAGCGCTGACGGAGAACGGCAGGGTCATCGTCACAGGTTGCCTCGGCGCCGACGAGGGCCTGATCAGGGAGAAGCACCCGAAGGTGCTGGCCGTCACCGGCCCGCAGCAATACGAGGCGGTGCTGGACGCGGTGCACGCCGCGCTCCCCCCCGCGCCCGACCCGTTCGTCGATCTGATCCCGGCGGCGGGCGTCCGGCTGACGCCGCGCCATTACGCCTATCTGAAAATCTCGGAAGGCTGCGATCACAAATGCCGGTTCTGCGTCATCCCTGCGATGCGCGGCCCGTTGCGCTCGCGCCCCGCCGGCGCGGTGCTGCGCGAAGCCGAGCGGCTGGCGGAGGCCGGCGTGAAGGAGCTTCTGGTGATCAGCCAAGACACCTCCGCCTATGGAAAGGACATCGCTTACGCCGAAAGCCCCTGGCGCGGCGCGGCGCGGCGCGCGCATATCACCGATCTTGCGTCGGCCCTGGGCGAGCTCGGCATATGGGTGCGCCTCCATTATATCTATCCTTATCCGCATGTGGATCGGCTGATCCCGCTGATGGCGGAGGGGAAGGTGCTTCCTTATCTCGACATTCCTTTCCAGCATTCTCATCCCGATGTCCTGAAACGCATGGCGCGCCCCGCCGCCTCCGCGAAGACGCTGGACCGGATCGCGGCCTGGCGGCGCGAGCGCCCCGACATCGCGCTCCGCTCGACCTTCATCGTCGGCTATCCGGGAGAGACCGAGGCGGAGTTCGCACATCTGCTCGACTGGCTGCGCGAGGCCCGGCTCGATCGGGTCGGCTGCTTCAAGTACGAGAATGTCGCCGGCGCGCGCGCAAACGCGCTTGAAGGTCATCTTCCCGACGAGGTGAAGGAGGAACGCTACGCCCGCTTCATGGAGGTTTCGCAGCGGATCTCCGAGGAAAAGATGGCCGCGCGGGTCGGAACCCGGATCGAGGTCATTGTAGATGAGGTCGATGACGAGGGCGCCGTCGCGCGCTCGAAGATGGACGCCCCGGAAATCGATGGCCAGGTTTTCATCGATGAGGGATTCGCGGGCCTCGCCCCCGGCAATATCGTCGAGGTGACGATCGAGGAGGCCGCCGAATACGACCTCTGGGCGCGACGGACCTGAACGGAGGCGGGATGTTCACCATCGAGCACGAATTCGACGCCAGCGTGGTGACGCTGGTCGATGAGGGCGCGGCGCCGCTGAAGGAGGATGTCGCGATCAACATCTTCGACGATTGCGTCACCGTCGAACAATACGATCCGCGACGCGACGAGACGCTGCGCGTCACCCTCTCGTTCAACCAGCTCCGCGATCTGCAGGCGGCGCTGAACCTGCCGGAGGGCAGCTACCGGCTTCCCCGGAAATGAGGCTGGAGACTGGACGGCTGATCCTGCGGCCGTTCGAGGCGAACGATCACGCGCCCTTCGCCGAATTGAACGCAGACCCTGAGGTGATGGCGCATTTTCCAGCGCCGCTGGGCCGCGCGGAGAGCGACGATCTCATCGCCACGATTCGTGAACGGACCTTGGCGCACGGTTTCGGGTTCGCCGCGATCGCGGAAGAAGGCGGCGGTTTTCTTGGGATGTGCGGCCTCAATCGTCCCGGCTTCGCGGCGCATTTCACCCCCTGCGTCGAGATCGGCTGGCGGCTTCGGCGCGCGGCATGGGGCAGGGGATTCGCATCGGAGGCGGCGCGCGCCTGGCTGACATACGGTTTCACGACGCTCGAACTCGACGAGATCGTCGCCTTCACGACGACCGGCAACCACCGCTCTATGGCGGTGATGGAGAGGATCGGCATGGTCCGCGAAAGGGTTGGCGGGTTCATGCATCCGGCCCTCAAACGTGAAAGCCCGCTCGCGCCGCATGTGCTATACCGGTTGGCGAGAAGGGATCATGACACATGAAAATCGCATGTCTGCACACGCTTGACGCCAACGCCGCGCTCTTCGACGCCGCATGTCCGCCGGGTGTCGAGCTGATTCACGGCGTTCGCGAGGATCTCTTGCAGCGCGCCCTCGCCGCCGGCGAGGCCGACGAGGGTATCATCGAGGAGACGGCCGCCGCGCTCCGCGCGCTGGCGGAGGAAAGCGGCGCTGACGGGGTTCTGCTCACCTGCACCACGATCGCGGCGGGCGCCGAACGCGCCGGCGCGGTGCGGGTGGACGCCGCGCTGGCCGAGGAAGCGGCGCGCGCCGCCGGGGAGGGCGGCCTGATCGATGTTCTGATCACCGTCCCGACAACCGAAGCGCCGACCCGCGCGATCTTCGAACGGTTCGCTCTACCCGCCGGCGCACGGCTGACGATCACGTTCATCGAAGGAGCGCTCGCGGCGTTTCAAGCGCGTGACCTCGATACCTACGCCCACATCATCGCCGCCGCGATCGACCGTTCGACCGCCGATATTGTCGCACTCGCGCAGGCGTCGATGGCGCCAGCGGCGGCGCTCGCGTCGCGACCGGCGCTGACCAGCCCGTCCGCCGGGCTGTCCGCCGCGGTCGCGGCGACAGGGGCTGTTCCGCCCATGCGTTGATCTGCTAACGTCCGCGCAGAGAACGAGTCCGGATCGGGGGGTCGCGGGGATGAGAGGGGGCGCGCGCGGATTTGCAAGACGCTGCTGGACGCTGGGGATTCTGATTCCGCTCTCCGCCTGCGCGCCGGAGCCGAAAGCGCCGAATCTCGACACGCTCTACGATTCGGCGGCGAGTTTCGAGTCGCAGGAACGCAATCCGGTCATCTCGATTCCGGGCACGCTCGGCTCGCGTCTGGTAGATACCGAGTCAGGCGTCGTGGTGTGGGGCGGCGCCAACGGGTTGAGCGTCGACCCCGACGATCCTGAAAACGCCCGCCTCATCGCACTGCCCATCGGCGAGGGGGATGAGAGGCTCCGGGAGCTCCGCGACAATCTCAGACCGGACGGCGTCCTACGCGTCGCGCGCGCCTCCATCCTCGGCATTCCCGTGGAGCTCGACATCTATCGTGGCGTGATCGAGACCTTGATCGCCGGCGGCTTCGACTTTCGCGAAACGCGCGAAGAGGAGAAGACGGAGCGGGAGATCAATCTCGACAGTTTCGAGTTTCCCTATGACTGGCGGCGCGACATCGTCGAAGCGGCGAGCGACCTCGACTATTTCGTCAAGCGCAAGAACGAGCAGGTGAGAGAGACGAGGCGGAGCGTTTTCGGGGGCGACCCCAAGCCGGTGACGTTCGACCTGATCGCTCATTCGATGGGCGGTCTCGTGGCGCGCTATTATCTCATGTACGGCGGCGCCGATCTGCCCGAGGACGGCTCGCTCCCTGAAGTCACCTGGGCGGGGGCGAAAAACGTGAATCGCGCCATTTTCATCGCGCCGCCGAACACCGGATCGGTGCTTTCATTCGAAAATCTCGTCAACGGCAAGACCCTGGGCCCATTTCAGCCAACCTATGAGCCGGCGCTCCTGGGCACGCATGTCTCGACCTATGAGCTTTTCCCGCGGGACCGTCACCGGCGGGTCAAGATCAAGGGATCGGACGAGTTCGTAAGTCTCTTCGACGTTGACATGTGGGATCGCTACGAGTGGGGCATCCTCAATCCGTCGCAAGACCCGGTCCTGAAGATCCTCATGCCCGATGAACCCACGGCGGCGTCCCGGCGCGCCCGCGCCAAGCGCCATCTCGCCAAGATCCTCGCGCGCGCCGAGCAGTTTCAGCGGGCGATGGACAGGCCGGTCGATGTGCCCGAATGGCTCGATCTCTACCTCGTCGTCGGCGGCGGATTCGAGACGCCGGCCGCAGTCGAGTTCGACCCCGAGAACGGTCATGTCGATATCGTGAAGCTGGAGGAGGGCGACGGCGTCGTGCTCCGCGCGTCCTCACTCCTCGACGAGCGGCAGGACGGCGATTACGCGCTCGGACTGCGTTCGCCGGTGCAATACCGGTCCGTGCTGCTGCTGCCCGAAGAGCATGTCGACATCACCAAGAGCGCGGTCTTCGGCGACAATCTTCTCTTCTGGCTACTGGAGGCGCCGCGCGTCGGCGACCAGTTGGCGCAGCCGAAGCGGCTTTCGCTCGCCGGCGCGCCGTCTTCCGGCGATGCGGCGACCTCGCCGCCAGCCGAGAAGTGACGCCGCCGCAGGTCTTGCAATCCGACGCCGGAGGCGCCATATGGCGGCGCTTCAAGGACATTCCCGGAAGGAGCGTCGCTCATGGCCCGCGTCACCGTCGAAGACTGCGTAGACAAGGTTCCGAACCGGTTCGATCTCGTCATGCTGGCCGCGCATCGCGCCCGCGAGATCGCCACCGGCTCACCTCTCACGCTGGATCGCGACAATGACAAGAACCCGGTCGTCGCGCTGCGTGAGATCGCCGAAGAGACAATCCCGGTCGAGGATCTGCGCGAGCAGGCGATAGAAGCGCTTCAGCGTCATATCGAGGTCGACGAGCCGGAAGAGGACCGGATGTCGATGCTGATGGGCGAAGAAAACAGCGACAAGCCGGCGGCGGACGACCTGAGCGAAGAGCAGCTTCTACGCGCACTGCTCGCCGAGCAGAGCCAGTCCTGACGGCGAAGGCTCAGTCGCCTTTTGGCTCCGGGCGGCCCTGGAACATCTCGCGGATATCGATGCTGCTGCGTTCGCCGACATCGTCGTAATACCGCCTTAGCCAATTGGTCGCGGCGTAGCGGCCGATCTCGAAGAGATGTTTCAGGAACGCCCATTCCGAGTTCATCTTCGACGACGCATCCAGCGGACGCATCCGTTTTCGCGAATGGATGATATGGACGTTCATCTTGCGATACTGCGCCGGATCGAGCTTGCCGTCCTCCAGGAGCCGCGCGACGAAATCGATAGAGCGCAATTCGTGCAGGAGCGCCGAATTGAAGGTGATCTCGTTCATGCGATTGGTGATTTCCGCAGCGGTGCGCGGCTCGCCCTCGCGGACGACCGGATTGATCTGAACGATCACGATGTCCCGCGCCGGACTGTCGTAGAAGAACGGGTAGAGCGGCGGGTTGCCCATGAAACCACCGTCCCAGTAATGTTTGCCGTCGATCTCCACCGCCTTGAACAGCTGTGGCAGGCAGGCTGACGCCATGACCGAATCGAGCGTGATTTCTTCGCCTTCGAATATCCGCACGCGTCCCGTCTCCACGGTGGTCGCGGCGATATAGACCGCCATTTCCCCGGACGCGCGAACCTTGTCGAAATCCACCATTGCGCCGACGAGATCGCGGAGCGGATTGATGTTTCCGGGGTTGAAATCATAGGGCGAAACCAGACCGCTCAGCGCATTGAAGAAGCGATAGCCAGGCGACGTCTCAAGCGACCAGTCTCCCGTCATTTGCGCCCAGATCGAACGCTGAATCGGGCTCGACTGTCCGGCCTTCGAAACCGCGCGCCAGAATTCGTCAAGACGCCGGCGCGCCCCTGCCGGACCGTTCTCGTAGAGCCCCTGCGCCGTAACGACGGCGTTCATCGCCCCGGCGGACGTGCCGCTGATCGCCTCGATCCAGACGCGATCATCCTCGAACAGCTTGTCGAGCACGCCCCAGGTGAAGGCGCCGTGGCTACCGCCACCCTGGAGCGCGAGGTTGATCGACTTCTGATGCTTCGCCTTGCGGTGCGGCGATGAACCGCCGCCCGCCTTTGGGGCGGCCCGGCGGCGTCGCGCCCCGCTGGCGGGCGTCTTCGCACTTTCAGCAGCCATGGCGCAGCCTCCGTGTCGCGTTTCGGGATGAGAACGGGCGAAAGACTATGCTGCGACGCACAATCGCTCAAGTGATCTTCCCTCGCATCGGGAGGGGGCCCTCAGCGCCACGCGTATCCCGCCGCCGCTTGCGAACCCGCGCCTTCTCGGCGCTGAGCCGACGTTCGCCAAACAGATCGAACGCTTCGACCCGGAGAAGACCCGCCGCTTCATCGACATGCGACACGGTTCCATCGGTCGTGTCGCTGAGCTTTTCGACCGGATCGAAACTGACGCAGACCGTTATTCGGATTGTGAAAGGGCGCGCACGTGGCACGAAGGCCTTCGTGCGGCGAGACCAGAAAGTCGCGCCGCTGCGGCGGTGGTCGCCCATGTGCGCATATTCAACTACGGCCCGATTCACGCGCTACGGTCCGCTCCGGCGCCTTTCGGCTCCGCTTCGGCGGGTTCCCGCCTGCCGATCGCGGCGGCCGACGATCACGGCCGCGTGGCGCGTGGCGCGCGCGAGACCGCGTAGAACCGACCTCGCGCCTGTCACGCGCCAGGGAGTCGCGCGCCGGCCGGCTGGTGGCGAGGCTGGCGCCGGGTGGACGCGATGATCCGTGAACCCGCCGCCGAAGACACGCGCCTCTGCGCCGTTCTTCGCCGCTGCGACGTCGCGTCGCTGGAAGCCCGCGCGTTAATCTTCATACCGATTCGCGTTTGTGAGGTTCGAAGCCTAGATTAGCGTTTCAACGGCAAGGCGGGGCGAAGCGAGACGAAGTGATCCGGCAGTTCGAACTTGTCGAAATGGTGCGGGCCTACAACCCGAGCGCCGACGAGGCGTTGCTCAACCGCGCCTATGTATACGGCGCGCGCGCGCACGCGACGCAGAAGCGCGCTTCAGGCGAACCCTATTTCGGACACCCGCTGGAGGTCGCCGCGATCCTCACCGGGCTGAAGCTCGACGACGCGACCATCGTCACGGCGCTCCTCCATGACACGATCGAAGACACCGAGGCGACCTTCGCCGAGATCACGGAGCTGTTCGGCGCCGAGATCGCCGAACTCGTCGATGGCGTCACCAAGCTCAACAAGCTCGAGCTCGCCAGTCGGGAAACCGAGCAGGCGGAGAATTTCAGGAAACTCCTGATCGCCATGTCGCGCGACGTGCGCGTCCTTCTGGTCAAGCTCGCCGACCGAACCCACAACATGCGGACGCTCAATGCGCTGCGCCCGGAGAAACGCGCGCGCATCGCCCGCGAGACGATGGATATTTTCGCCCCGCTCGCCGGGCGCATGGGCATGCAGCAGATGCGCGAAGAGCTGGAGGACCTCGCCTTCGAGGAACTGAACCCGGAGGCGCGCACCTCGATCATGCGCCGCTTCCTGAAGCTGCGGAAGGAGACCGGCGATCTCATCCCGCGCATCAAGACAGCGATCGAACAGGCGCTTTACGAGGCCGGGGTCTCCTCCGAAGTGGAGGGGCGGGAGAAGAAACCCTATTCGATCTGGCGGAAGATGGAGGAAAAGCAGATCGGCTTCGGCCAGCTTTCCGACATCTACGGCTTTCGCATCATCACCCGCGATATTCCCGCCTGCTACAACGCGCTCGGCGCCGTGCATACCGCCATGCGCGTCGTGCCGGAGCGGATGAAGGATTATATTTCAGGGCCGAAATCCAACGGCTATCGGAGCCTTCACACCACCGTCTACGGGCCGGCCGCGAGCCGGGTCGAGATCCAGATCCGCACGCGCGAAATGCACGAGGTCGCTGAGACCGGCGTCGCCGCGCACTGGGCCTACAAGGAAGGGCGGAGAAGCCAGAACCCGTTCGCGGTCGATCCCTTTCACTGGCTTTCAGGTCTGGTCGAAAGAATGGAGAAGGGCGACGCGCCGCGGGAGTTTCTTGAACAGGTCAAGCTCGACATGTTCCACGACCAGGTGTTCTGCTTCACGCCGAAGGGCGACGTGTACGGCTTGCCGCGCGGGGCGACGCCGATCGATTTCGCGTATGCGATCCACACCCGGATCGGCGACAGTTGCGTCGGCGCCAAGGTCGACGGCGCGCGCGTTCCGCTCTGGACCCGGCTTCGGAACGGGCAGTCGGTGGAGATCATCAGAGTCGAAAGCTCCCGCCCCAGCCCGGTCTGGATGGACATGGCGAAGACCGGACGCGCCCGCGCCGCGATCCGCCGGGCGCTGCGCGAAGAAGAACGGGACGAGCATATCCGGCTCGGCAAAGAGATCGCTCGCCTGGCCTTCGAACGCCGCAAGCTAGACGGCGGATCGAAGGCGCTGCAGACCGCTGCGCGCAAGCTCGGCTTCGCTGCGGTCGAAAACCTGCTCGCCGCTCTCGGCGCCGCCGAGCTTTCCGGGCGCCGTCTGGTCGCCGCAGTCTATCCCGGCATCCTGGAGACCGAAGCGGCGGAGCCGGAGGACGCGACGGGGCGTCCGCACCGGCTCGTCGTCGGCGCGCCGGCCGGGCTTGAGTTCAGCTTCGCCACATGTTGCGAGCCGATTCCGGGCGAGCGCATCGTCGGCATCCGCGGCAAGCGCGGTATCGAGGCGCATTGCATCGACTGCGCCGGCCTTGTGGCTCACGAGGAGCACCCCGAACGCTGGATCGACCTCAGATGGGACGAAGACGCCGCGCAACTCGGCGGTCGCTCCACCTCCATCGAAGTGACACTGGCCAACCAGGCCGGCGCGCTCGGTGCGATCGCCACGCTCGTCGGCGAACACCGGGCGAATATCGAGAACATCACGACGCTGGCGCGGATGCCGGATTTCTGGCGCTTGCGCATCAGCCTGACGGTCAAGGACGTGAAGCACATGAGCGCGATCCTGAGCGCTCTTGAAGCACAGACCATCGTCACCGACGTGCATCGCACGCGCCAGCCTGCGCCGCCCCTGAAACAGGCGGAGGTTGAAGAACCCCAGCACCTTTCGGCATAGCGCGCCGGCGCTGGCTGGTCTATCGGGGTTGATGTGGGCGAGGCGGCCGTTTGGGCCGCCAGTGGGAACGATCTGAAGAGGCGAGCCAGTGTTCAAGCGCCGCGAAAAGCGACCGATCGCGGAATTGGTGAGAGCCTTTATCGCGCCGCGGATGGGGTGGCGGCGAGTGATCGACTATTGGCGTCACCGGATGCAGCGGCTGCCGGACAGCCCGACACGTATCGCGCTCGGCGTCGCCTGCGGCGTCTACACGTCGTTCACACCCTTCTTCGGCTTTCACTTCATCGTCGCCGCCGGCCTGGCCTGGCTCTGCCGCGGCAATATTTTCGCCAGCGCCATCGGCACGTTCTTCGGCAATCCGCTGACATTCCCCTTCATCGTCGCCATCTGCCTGGAGGTCGGCGGCATGATAATGGGCATCCCGATCAATTCGGATTTCACCGGGCTCGGTTTCCACCAGATGGCGGTTCTACTCCTGCAGAACGTCAAGAGTCTGGTGATTCCGTATTTCGTCGGCGGACTCATTCCCGGGCTGATCGCCGCCGTCGCCAGCTACTTCATCGTGCGGCCGCTGGTCGCGACCTATCAGCGCCGCCGCCGCGCGCGCCTGATCGCCCGCGCCCGCGCGCGGATCGCGAAGGAAGTCAAAAAGGAAGCGGGCGCGACGGAATAGGGCCGCTCAGCCGCCCTGCTCCTCCAGCCGGTCGGTGGCTGGCGAGGGCGTGCGGGAAAGCGCCGCGATCTCGGCGTGTAGTTCGGGCGACATATCGAAATTCGCCGCGTCGAGCGAGGCGCGGAGCTGTTCGACCGAACGGGCGCCGATGATCGGACAGCTGATCGCGGGATGCGCCTTCGCCCATGCGACCGCCAACGTCATCGGGTGGACGCCGCGATCCGCAGCGAACGCCGCGAACGCAGCGGCGACGTCATGGAACCATGCGTCGCCATAACGCTTCTGATAATCCTGATTCACCGAGAAGCGCCCATCCGCGCCCTGCACGTATTTCCCGGTCAGCAGTCCGCCGGCCCCCGGCCCGTAGGAGATCACGCCGAGATCCTCGGCCATCGCCAGAGGCAGGATCTCCACTTCCGCCTGACGCTTGATCAGGTTGTACATTGGCTGAATCACCTCGAAGGGCGCAAATCCTTCGCGGGCTGCGATGCCGTTCGCCTTGGCGATCTGCCATGCGGCGTAGTTCGAACAACCGATATGCGCAACCTTTCCGGCGGCGCGAAGATCCTCGAGCGCGCGAAGCGTCTCTTCGAGCGGCACGGTCTCGTCGAACACATGCATAAAATAGAGATCGATCCGATCGACGCCGAGTCGCCTGAGGCTGGCCTCGCAGGAGAGCCGGATTGTCCGGCGCGATGCGCCCTTATGCGGGCCCATGGCGCATTTCGAGGTGATGAAGACCTCGTCGCGATGGCCCTTGATGAGTCGCCCGAGAATCTCCTCCGACCTTCCGCCGGCGTAGACATCGGCGCAATCGAAGAAGTCCACGCCCGCATCGCGGCAGGCCGAGTAGAGAGCGCCAGATACGGCCTCGTCAGCGTCGCCGCCAAACGACATCGTCCCGAAGCAGAGTTCCGACACGCGCGCGCCGGTGCGGCCAAGTCGCCTGGTTTTCATGGTTTGTCTTTCCCGTTCGTCTCAGCGCCGGCGGAGGCGGATCACCACATCGATCTTGGCGACCTGCATGTCCTTCGGGGCGTCAGGAAGGCGCGAGAACTGGACCGAATCGACCGGCGCATCGGTCAATCGGCCCTCTTCCTCCCAGAAAAAATGTGGGTGATCCTCGGTTCGCGTGTCGAAATAACTTCGCGCACCATCGACCGCGATCTCGGTCAGAAGGCCCGCCTCCGTGAAGCTCTTCAGAGTGTTGTAGACCGTGGCGAGCGATACGGCGGCGCCGGCGGCATGCGCGGCGTCGAACAGTCGTTCAGCGGTCACGTGCCGGTGCCGGCCATCGCCGACCAGCAGCGCGGCCAACACGCGGCGCTGGCGCGTCGGACGCAGCCCGGCTGTCGCCAGCCAGCGATCCGCCCGGTCGTTGGGTCTGTCTTCATCGGCGCAAGGATCTGTGATTTTCGGTGCGGCGGTCATGAGCGTTTCGAGGATGTTCCTACGTCTATCCAACCGGAGAAAAACATAAAACCAGCCTTTTTACCATAGGCGCCAAATGGTGGGGGGCCGCGCGCGCCCAGCGCACGCCGCTCACCGCGCGCCCGCTCCGGCGCTTGCGCGCCCCGGCGTGGCGATGATAGGGACAAATCTGGGTCAGGTCGTACTCAATCTGGCGCGACAGTTTCAGGGGACCACTGCATGGCCGAACGCGCAAGCAGCTATGATTTCGACGGGTTGATGGCGTGCGCGCGGGGTGAATTGTTCGGCCCCGGCAATCCGCAACTTCCAGCGCCGCCGATGCTGATGATGGACCGGATCACCGCTATCGAGCCGGATGGCGGCGCGCATGGCAAGGGCAAGATCGTCGCTGAATTCGACGTGAAGCCCGACGCCTGGTTCTTCAAGTGCCATTTCCTTGGCGATCCGGTGATGCCGGGTTGCCTCGGCCTCGACGCGCTCTGGCAACTCACCGGGTTCTTCCTCGGCTGGAAGGGGCTTCAGGGGCGCGGCCGCGCCCTCGGCGTCGGCGAAGTGAAGTTCTCCGGCATGGTCACGCCTGCGGTGAAGCTCATCCGCTACACGGTGGACTTCCGGCGGATAATCGACCGCAAGCTGAAGCTCGGCATCGCCAACGGCGTGATGGAGGCCGACGGCGAGACGATCTACACGAGCGCCGACATGCGTGTCGGCCTGTTCACCGATGAAGCGGCGGCCTGACGGCCGGCCGCGCGGAAGGAGACGCCGATGCGTCGCGTCGTGATCACCGGGATCGGTATCGTTTCTTCGATCGGAACGGACGCGGAGACTGTGACCGCGTCGCTGAAGGAGGGCCGCTCCGGCATATCCTTCGCGCCGGAATACGCCGAACGCGGGTTTCGCAGCCATGTCGAAGGCCGGCCGGATATCGTGATCGCCGACCATGTCGACAAGCGCCAGCTTCGCTTCATGGGCGACGGCGCGGCCTATAACTACATCGCCATGGAGCAGGCGATCGCCGATAGCGGGCTGGAGAAGGGCGACGTCTCCAATGAGCGGACCGGCCTCGTCATGGGCTCCGGCGGTCCTTCCACCAAGAACCTTTTCGCCGCGCATCAGATCGTGCTGGAGAAGGGGGCGCCAAAGCGGATGGGGCCGTTCATGGTCACGCGCTGCATGTCGTCCACGAACTCCGCCTGCCTCGCCACGCCTTTCGGCATCAAGGGGATCAACTATTCGATCACCTCGGCCTGTTCGACCTCGGCGCATTGCATCGGCAACGGCGTCGAGCAGATTCAATGGGGCAAGCAGGATATCGTCTTCGCCGGCGGCGGCGAGGAGCTGGACTGGACCCTCTCCTGCCTTTTCGACGCGATGGGGGCGCTGAGTTCCAAGTATAACGACACGCCGGAGAAAGCATCGCGCGCGTTCGACGCGGCGCGCGACGGTTTCGTCATCGCCGGCGGCGGCGGAGTCGTGGTGCTGGAGGAACTGGAGCACGCGAAGGCGAGGGGCGCGAAGATCTATGGCGAGGTGACGGGTTACGCCGCCACTTCCGACGGTCACGACATGGTCGCGCCATCGGGCGAGGGCGGCGAACGCTGCATGCGGCTCGCCATCGGCTCGATGACCGAAAAGCGCGCCGTCGACTATATCAACGCGCACGGCACCTCGACGCCGGTCGGCGACATTCCCGAGATTGAGGCCGTGCGCCGGCTCTTCGGAGAGGGAAAGACCCCACCGATCAGTTCGACAAAATCGCTGACCGGCCATTCGCAGGGCGCGACCGGAGTGCAGGAGGCGATCTATTGTCTTCTGATGCTTCAGGACGATTTCATCACCGCATCGGCCAATATCGAGACGCTCGACCCCGCGATCCGCCCCGGCGAGGTCGCGACGGAGCGCGTGGACGGCGCCGGACTGGACACGGTGATGTCAAACAGTTTCGGTTTCGGCGGCACCAACGCCACGTTGCTGCTGAGCCGCTATCATGGCTGATCTGATGAAAGGGAAGCGCGGGCTGGTGATGGGCGTCGCCAACGACCACTCCATCGCCTGGGGCGTCGCCCGGACGCTCGCGGCCGAGGGCGCGACGCTCGGGTTCTCCTATCAGGGGGAGTCTTTCGGGCGCCGCGTGACGCCTCTCGCCGAGAGCGTCGGCTCCGACTTCCTGGTCAATGTCGACGTCACCGACGGCGCCTCGATGGATGAGGCTTTCGAGCGGATCGAGTCGGAATGGGGGGGACTCGATTTCCTCGTCCATGCGATCGCCTACTCCGACAGGAACGAGCTCACGGGCCGCTACGCAGACACCAGCCGCGATAATTTCCTCCGTTCGCTAGAGGTCTCCTGCTATTCGCTGGTCGACGTCTCACGCCGCGCGGCGGCGCTGATGCCGGATGGCGGGTCGATCATAACCATGACCTATCTCGGCGCGCAGCGCGTGATGCCAAATTATAACGTGATGGGCGTGGCCAAGGCTGCGCTCGAGGCTTCGGTCCGCTATCTCGCGAATGATTTCGGCCCGGCGGGCGTCAGGGTCAACGCCATCAGCCCCGGCCCGATGCGCACGCTCGCCGGGTCCGCCATTGGCGGCGCGAGGCGGGTCTACAAGACCACGGAAGAGAACGCGCCCCTCCGTCACAACGCGACGCTGGAGCATGTCGGCGGCGCCGCGCTCTATCTTCTGTCCGATCTCGGCGCCGGCACGACCGGGGACGTGATTTTCGTCGATGGCGGCTACCATGTCATCGGCATGGCGCAGCCGGCGAATATCTGACCACGCCGCCGAGAGCTGCGGCGAAGTCGCGGCAATGCGCGAACCAGTCGATGAACTCCTCGCGCCGTCGAAGATCGGCGAGTTGAGCCGCAAGGAGGCCCTTCAGCGGCCGCGCCGCGACGCGAATCCCGGCCTCTCCGCCGTCCGTCAGATCCTCTATGCGTCCGAGATCGAACGCCGCCGGAAAATCGAATGTGAAGGGTTTCAGCACGCCGTCGGGCGTCACGACGATCGGATTGACGATATCCGAGAGCCGCGCGCTCTCGCTCAGCATCCCGCGCCACGCGGCGTCATCGGCGACGATCGCCCGCGCATGGGCGAGATCGACATGCACGGAAAGCCGTCCCTCATACGCCGCGGCGAGCGCGCGCCCGATCAGCCAGAGCCGGCCCATGTCGGCGACGCTCAACGCCGGATCGGCGTAGGCGACGGGCGCGCGTCCCGCCATGACCAGCGGGCGAAGCTGCACGGCGCGCACGTCATGCGCCGCCGCCATCTCGACGAATTCGGGGATCTCGGGCAACGAGTCACGCGACACGGTGAAGGCCGCCGCGGCGGGTTTGCCAATCTCGGCGAGACGCCGAAGCGCCGCTTTCGCCATGTCGAACGCTCTCGGCGAGCCCCTGACATGATCGTGCGTCGCGCCCATTCCATCGAAGCTGACCGCGAGCCCGTCGAAACAGTCCAGCAGGTGATCGAAACGCGGTGTGACGCGAAAGCCGTTGGTGATGCCGACGATGCGAAAACCCAGCTCCCTGGCGTATCGGGTCAGCGCTTCGAGTTCGGGATAGAGCATCGGCTCCCCTCCCGAGAGGCTCAAGACTTCATAACCCTCGTCGTAAAGGGATCTCAGCGCCGGGGTCAGAACCTCCATCGACAGGATGTCGCGCGCCCTGGGGGAAGACAGCGAATAGCAATGCCTGCAAGCGAGATTGCAGCGGCGGAGCGGGTGCAAATGGACCGTGCGGTCAGGCAGGAAGCCTGACCGCACCCGTCCTTCAGGCGCGGTCGGACAGGTCATCCGCGCAGACCGTATTCCGCCAGTTCCGGCGCGTGCATCTCGACCTGCACCCGGAACAGGTCGTCGACAAGGATGCCGTAGGGGAACAGCTTCACGACGCGGAATTTCTCGTCGCGCACGAATTCATCGATCGAAAAACTCCGGTCGACGAAATAGTCGATGCAGATCCCGTATGGGCAGAAATCGACGCCGCCGACCTTGAGGCCGTTCTTGGCGACGCGCTCGGCGACCTTCGAGATGACGTCGTCGCTGATCTTGTGGCGCGCCAAACGCGTGGCGAACGCTTTCTGAAGCTCCTTGGCTGAAGTCGGCTCCATGGTCATGCTCCTTTCAAGTGACCGCCGGACCCACAATCTCCGGCAGAGGAGTGATAGCGTCCCGTCCGTGCGCGCTGCGTGACGCGGGGCGCTCGGGCGCGTGAATTCCCGCGAAATTCGACGTCAAATCCGCGTGACGGCGCAGCGCATCGGCGCAAATGGCGGACATATGTCAGGACAACGCGGCGCGGCTGGCACTTTGCGGTTGCGTCACCTTGCATCTCTCCTGTCAATATGCGCGCGCACGCGACTACGAACCGGCGCGGGATTCGGAGGGATGATGGGTTTCAAGGCTAAGCGCTCGCTCGCCGAACTTCGCGCTTTGATAGGGTCAGAGATCGGCGTATCTCGCTGGATCGAGGTGAACCAATCCATGATCGACGGGTTCGCCGAGATCACCGACGATCACCAGTTCATCCATGTCGACCCGGTGAAGGCGGCGGAAACGCCCTTCGGTGGAACCATCGCGCATGGCTTTCTCACCCTCTCTCTGCTCTCGACCATGGTCTATGAGGCCGGTCCGTCGCTGAACGGCGTGACAATGGGGGTGAACTACGGCTTCGACCGGGTTCGGTTCCTTTCACCGGTCCGGTCCGGCAAACGTGTCCGCGGTCGCTTCACCCTCGCCAAACTCGACGAAAGCGTCCCCGGCGAGGCCACCTACCGCCAGAACGTGACGGTGGAGATCGAGGGCGAGGAAAAACCCGCGCTGATTGCGGAGTGGATCGGGCGCGTCTATCTGGAGAAGGCATGAGCATCAGTTTCAAGGATCAGGTCGTTATCGTGACGGGCGCCGGCGCGGGGCTCGGCCGCAGCCACGCGCTGCAGTTCGCGGCGCGCGGCGCTAAGGTCGTGGTCAACGATTTTGGCGGCGCGCGCGACGGCACGGGCGGCTCCACCTCCGCGGCCGACGCGGTGGTCGCGGAGATCGTGGCGGCCGGCGGCGAAGCGATCGCCAACGACGCCGATGTATCGGACTACGACGCCGTCAAGATGATGGCCGACCAGGCGGTGGCGAAATGGGGTCGGATCGACGTGCTTGTCGCAAACGCCGGCATCCTGCGCGACAAGAGCTTCGCCAAGATGGAGATCGCGGATTTCATCAAGGTGCTGAACGTGCATCTCATGGGCTCGGCCAATTGCGCCCACGCCGTCTGGCCGATCATGCGCGCGCAGGAATATGGCCGTATCGTCTTCACCACCTCGTCCTCCGGCATGTACGGGAATTTCGGCCAGGCGAACTACGGCGCCGCGAAAACCGGCATGATCGGGCTGATGAACGTCCTGCAGATCGAGGGCGAGAAATACGACATCAGGGTCAACACGCTTTCACCGACCGCGGTGACGCGGATGACGGAGGAGCTGTTTTCAGGCGCCGCGAAAGACCTGCTCACGCCGGAGTCGATTTCGCCGGGCGTGCTTTTCCTCGCCTCGAAGGAGGGACCGAAGCGGACCATCCTCTGCGCCGGCGGCGGATGCTTCGCCCGCACCTGGCTCCACGAGACGGAGGGAGTCATCCTGACCGGCGACGAACTTTCACCCGAAGGCGTCGCCGCGCATTTCGAAGAGATCAGCAGCATGGACGGCGCCAAAGCCCTCGAAGGCGCGTTCGAACAAACCCGGAAATACGCCGATAAGGCCGTCGCGGCCCATGGCGCAAAGGAGTGACCCCATGAGAGAAGCCGTCATCGTATCCACCGCCCGCACGCCGATCGGCAAGGCGTATCGCGGCGCCTTCAACGCCACCACGGCGCAGGCGCTCGGCGGGCACGCGATCAAGCATGCCGTGGAGCGCGCAGGAATCGAGCCGGGCGAGGTCGAGGACTGCATCATGGGCAATGCCCTGACACAGGGATCGTCGGGCATGAATTTCGGCCGGCAGGCCGCGATGCGCGCCGGGCTGCCGGTTTCAGTCGCCGGCATGACCATCGACCGGCAGTGTTCTTCAGGCATGATGGCGATCGCCTCGGCGGCGAAGTCGATCATCTCCGACGGGGTCCAGATCGCCGTCGGCGGCGGCGGCGAGAGCATCTCCCTGGTGCAGAACGAGCATCAGCGGCGTGACAACATCGCCGACCCCGAGCTGATGCAGCGGCTTCCGGCGCTCTACATGTCGATGCTGGAGACGGCCGAGACGGTCGGCGAGCGTTACGGGATCAGCCGCGCAGCGCAGGACGAATACGCGTATCAGAGCCAGATGCGCACCGCGGCGGCGCAAGAGGCTGGTCGGTTCGACCACGAGATCGCCCCGATGACCACGGTGATGAAGTTCCAGAACAAGGAGACAGGCGAAATTCTCGACCGCGAGGTGACGCTGGAGAAGGACGAGGGCAACCGCCCCTCCACCACGCTCGAAGGGTTGAACGGCCTGAAGCCCGTCTTCAAGGACGGCATGGTCATCAAGGAAGGTAAACACATTACCGCCGGCAACGCCTCGCAGCTTTCCGACGGCGCTTCGGCCGCGGTGGTGATGGAGGCGAAGGAGGCCGAGCGGCGCGGGCTTTCACCGCTGGGCATATTCCGTGGCGTGGTCGCGGTCGGCTGCGAGCCGGACGAGATGGGCATCGGCCCGATCTACGCGGTGCCCAAGCTTCTGAAACTCAATGGCTTGAAGATGGACGACATCGACCTCTGGGAGCTGAACGAAGCCTTCGCCGTGCAGGTGCTCTATTGCCGCGATTTCCTCGGCATCGACAACGACAAGCTCAATGTCGACGGCGGCGCGATTTCGATCGGGCATCCATATGGCATGTCGGGCGCGCGTATGGTCGGCCATGCGCTGATCGAGGGAAAACGCCGCGGCGCCAAGTATATCGTCTCGACCATGTGTTGCGGCGGCGGCATGGGCGCGGCGGGACTTTTCGAGGTCGCGTAACCCGGCAACCGATCCGTTCCGGCCCCCGGCCGGAACGGCGCCGGATCAGGAGGACGAGATGGATCTGAACTACACGCCCGAAGAGAACGCCTTTCGCGACGAAGTGCGGAGCTATCTCGAAGAAAACCTCTCCCCCCGGCTCGCCGGCAAGGTCGCGGGCGGCAAGCGCCTCGCGAAAGCCGATCTCGTCGAGTGGCACGACCTTCTGAACAAAAAGGGCTGGCTCGCCTGGCACTGGCCGGCGGAATATGGCGGAACGGGGTGGACGCCAGTGCAGGCGCACATCTTCCATGAGGAGATCGTCTTCGCCAACGCGCCGCGCATCATCCCTTTCGGGGTCAACATGCTCGCGCCTGTCCTAATCAAGTTCGGGACCGAGGAGCAGAAGAAGACATATCTGCCGAAGATCCTCACTTCCGAGCATTGGTGGTGCCAGGGCTACTCCGAACCCGGCTCCGGCTCCGACCTCGCGTCGCTCAAGACCGAGGCGGTGCGGGAGGGCGACCATTACGTCGTGAACGGTCAGAAGACCTGGACCACGCTCGGCCATATCGCCGATCATATCTTCTGTCTGGTGCGCACGCAGAAGGGCGGCAAACAGCAGGAGGGAATCTCCTTCCTCCTGATTCCGATGGACACGCCCGGCGTCGAAGTACGCCCGATCATCACGCTCGACGGCGAGCATGAGGTGAACGAGGTTTTCCTCACCAATGTGAAGGTGCCGGCCGAAAACCTCGTCGGCGAAGAGAACAAGGGCTGGACGCTCGCAAAATATCTTCTGACCTATGAGCGGACCGGGATCGCCGGCGCCGCCTATTCGCGCCAGGCGATGGAGCATCTGAAAGACGCGGCGAAGCGGATGAAATCGAACGGCAAACCGCTTCGGGAAGACCCGTATTTCGCCGCCCGCATGGGCAAGGTCGAGATCGATATGCTGGCGATGGACATCTTCAACCTTCGCACCGTCGCGGCGGCGGAAGGCGGCGCTGCGGGTGGTGTCGAGAGTTCCATGTTGAAGATCCGCGGCACTGAGGTGAGGCAGGAGCTGACCGATCTCATGCGTCGCGCCTTCGGGCCGCACGCCATGCCTTTCGTTCCGGAAAGCTTCGACGAGGGCTGGAACGAGGAGCCGGTCGGGCCGGAAGGCGCGATGGGGCAGGCTTCGAAATATTTCAACATGCGCAAGGTCTCGATCTACGGCGGCTCGAACGAGATCCAGAAGAACATCATCTCGAAAATGGGGCTCGGGCTTTAACCATGGATTTCGCGCTTTCCGAAGAACGCCAGATGCTGACCGACACGCTCGGCCGTTTCGTGCGTGAGCAATACGACATCGAAACCCGCCACAAGGCCGCCGCGATGGAGGGCGGGTTCGACCCCGAGATGTGGGCGCGCTTCGCCGAACTGGGCGCGATTGGCGCGCTGCTGCCAGAGGAGGCGGGCGGTTTCGGCGGCGCCGGCGAAGACATCATGGTGGTATTCGAGGCGCTCGGCGCCGGTCTTGTCGTCGAGCCCTTCCTCGCCACCGGCGTTCTCGGCGCGACGCCGCTGATTGGAGCCGGCAAGGACGAGATGCTGGAGGACGTGATCGCCGGCGGCCTTCACCTCGCCCTCGCCCATACCGAACCCGAGAGCCGCTACGAGATGAGCCGCATCGCCTGCAAGGCGAAGGGCGGCAAGATCACCGGCCGAAAATCCGTGGTCATCAACGGCGACACGGCCGACCGGCTGATCGTCTCCGCCCGATGTGCGGGGGACGAGGCGGACGAAGCCGGGATCGGGCTCTATCTGGTGAATCCGAAGGATGCGGGCGTGACGATGCGCACCTTCGCGACCGTCGATGGCGGCCATGCCGCCGAGTTCACCTTCAAGAACACCCCCGCCGAGGCGCTCGGCGATCCCGGGGGCGGTTACGAGGCGCTGGAGCGAACGCTCGGACGCGGCGTTCTCGCGCTCTGCGCCGAATCCCTCGGCGCGATGGAGGTCTGCAAGGACCTGACGCTGGACTATCTCAAGACGCGCAAGCAGTTCGGCGCCCCGCTCGGCAAGTTCCAGGCCCTCCAGCACCGGATGGTTGAAATGGTCGTCGCGATCGAGCAGGCGCGTTCGCTCACCATCCTCGCCGCAGGGTTGTTGGAGGCGCCGCGCGTGGAGCGTGAGCGCGCGCTTTCGGCGGCGAAGAACTTGGTCGGACGGGTCGGACGGCTGATTTCGGAGGAAACCATCCAGCTCCACGGCGGCATCGCCATGACCTGGGAATACGCCGCGCCGCATTTCGCCAAACGCCTGGTGATGATCGACCATCAACTCGGCGACGAGGACTTCCATCTCGCCCGGTTCATGGCGCTGGAGGCGGCGTGAGCCGGGTTCCCACCCATCGCGAAGGTCGCGTCCTTCATATCGTCAACAACGCGCCTGAGCAGCGCAACGCTTTCGGGCTGGATTTCTACGACGGCATGATCCCCGCCATCGAGAGCGCGTCGTCGGACGATGTCGGCGCCGTGGTGATTTCCGGTGCTGGCGGGTTCTTCTGCGCCGGCGGCGATGTTCGCCGGCTCGCCGTCGCACACAAGGAGCCATATGCGGCCCGGCGTCATGGCGTCGACCGCCTGCATGAGATGATCCGCGCAATCCGCGCCTGTCCGCGCCCGGTGATCGCCGCGGTCGAGGGCGGCGCGGTCGGCGCCGGGGCCTCGCTCGCCGCCGCCTGCGACCTGATCGTCGCAAGCAAGGACGCGTACTTCATGCTGGCCTATGTGAAGATTGGCATCACGCCGGATGGGGGCGCGACCTGGTCCTTCGCCCGCGCTCTTCCGCGCCAGTTCGCCACCGAGATGGCGCTGACCGGCGGACGCGTCGCAGCGGCGCGACTGCATCAGCTCGGCATGGTCAACCGGCTCGCCGACGACCCGCTGGCGGAAGCGCTGATCTGGGCGGGCGAACTGGCGGCGGGCCCGCCCGACGCGATGACGGGAATCAAACGGATGATCGGCGCCGCCGAGGAAGCCGCGTTCGAAGCGCAGCTGGAGATGGAGGCCGACGGCATCGCCAATGCGCTCGCCGGCTCCGAGGGAATCGAAGGCGCGACCGCTTTCGTCGAGAAACGCGAGGCGCGGTTTCATCGGAAGTAAGACGAAGCGAACGGGCTGAAACGCCTGATCCTTGCGCCCTACCGGGTGAATTATCGCCTCGAGCACCACCTGATCATGCATGTTCCTGGCCGAAACTGCGTCGGCTGATGCTGTAAAAATGTCGTGGGCTGAAGATGAGGATCGGGCGGAGCTATTGGCGAGCACGCCGTTCACCAGTCATATCGACTTCACAGCGGATGCGGCGTTCGACCTGTTCTTCACCGACTACAACCCGAATCCGTCGGGCTCCAACGTATCCGGCTTCACGTTCGATCTTCTCGACGGCGTGAGCGGCTCAGCGGTCCAACGCTTCACCAACGGCGCCGCGACCGGCTGCGTGGATGACGGCGATCCGCCTGATGCGGCCGCGCCCGTCGCCGGGAACTGCACCTTCATCACCGCGCTTGGCAATACCGGCGGCAACGCCGACCTCGCACTGACAGCGAGCTCGTCGCCGCCCTTTCCGGGTTCGCGGCCGGCTCCTATCGGCACGGATTCTACGACAGCGAAACGCCGGTGTCGGGTCAGGCGTTCTTCCGGGTCGCCGACGCCGCGGTCGTGCCCTTGCCGGCCGCGCTGCCGCTGCTCCTCACCGGGCTTGCCGGCCTCGGCTTCGTGAGCCGGCGCCGTCGCGCCGCCTGAGCGACGCGGCATCGGACTGCGAAAGCGCCGCGGCGACGCTGCCCTTCTTCATTTCGGACCCCGCGCCGGATCGCATCTGCTGTCTTCACCGCCGGATCGGGTTTGCGGCGCGAGTCATCAAGGATGACCGAAGCCGGTCAATGTCAAAGGAAGGAGCGCCACCGCACCTTCGGCTCCTGAAAGATCGGCGTTATCGGCGGTCAATAGAGGTCGACGCGGAACGGATTCGACAGCCAGTAGAGCCGCGCCACGGTCATGAGTCGCGACGCCGGCGTCGCCAGATCGGACTCCGCGCCGGCCACACCGGCCAACCCGACGATAGCGTCACGGGTCTGTGCGCCATAAAGTCCGTCCGCCTCCAGCCCGGCGCCGAGATCGTTGAGCATCCGTTGCGCCGCCATCGTCAGCTCACGCTTGCCGAGTGTGTCCAGGAGCAATTTCGCCTCCGACGCCGCGCCTTCATCTCTCAGCGCCGCCGCCTTGGCGGCCCGGATCGCGGCGTCGACTGCGTCGAAACCCGCGACATCACGATTGAGGATGATCCAGGCCGCGTTGGCGCCGCCCCAGCCGTCTCCACGCTCCAGCCCCACGTCATACCAGCGAATCGCCTCGGTCAGGTTCGGCCCATCGCCGATTTCTCCGCGAAAAAACATCCGGCCGACATTGACCGGGGCGTTTGGGTGTCCGCCCTCCGCCGCCTTCAGATACCATTCATAGGCCGCGTCGAAATCCGGCTCCGCGCCGTCGAGCCCGTTGGCGCTGACCAGCCCGAGATTGTTGTAGCCGTAGATATCGTCCCGCGCCGCGGAGGCGCGCAGATACCCCATCGCGCGCTCCGGCTGGTAGTGATCGCTCTCACGATCGAGGAAATAATAGCCCAGCTCGTTCATCGCGAAGGTATGCCCGATCTCGATCGCCCGGCCGAGGAGATCGAACCCCTCCTCACGCTCGGCTTCGTCCTTTCCGTATCTCAGCAACTGCTTACCGAGCGCGTGCATCGCGTAGGCGTCTCCCTGCTCCACACCGGCGGCGTAATAGGCGAGCACATCGTCCGAATTGCGGATATCGGCGCCACCGCCGGTGGCGATCTCGGCCGAGGCCTTAAGCTGACCGAGCGCGTACCAGGCCCGGACGTGGCCGAGTTCGCGCGCCGCCTCGAACGCCGCCCCGGCCTCGTCATAGCGGCGGAGCGCCAGCAGCGCCCGCCCCAGATGATAGTGGAAGCGCCCAGTCTCGGGCGCCCGCTCCACAGCCGCCTCGCAGGCCGCGAGCGCAGCCTCGGGCTCGATCTCGTTCGGATACCGCGCGAGGCCGACGCCGCCCGGATCGAGCCAGTCTCCGGCCTCCTCGTCACAGGAGTCGGCCTCGGTCTTCAGAGTGACGCGAATCGGGGTGACGGCGCCCTGGGACGCGACGGAGATTTCGAACGTGTCGCTGCTGTCGAAGGCGCCGGCGCCGCCAATGGCGGCGTTCCGTTCGTCGAGCGTGACGTCATAGGAAAGGGTCGAAAGATCATCGCCCGTGCTCGTGCTGGCCAAGGCGTCGGAATCAGCCGACGCGAACACCAGCGCGCCGGCGCGCGGCGGCTCGGAGACCCGGATCACCGCGCCGGGCGGCGGCGTGAAGGCTTCGGATATCAGGCGCCCGATACTAACTTCGCGGTCGAGCGGCGCAGTGAGCGACAGTTCGGTCGGCGGCGCGGCCGGAACCGGCGCCTCCGCGACGACGATCTTTTCTTCGGGGGCGGCCGCCACGCGAAAAACGAAGGGCTCGACCAGCGTCGAGCTTTCCCAGGGCACTTGCCGTCCACCCGTCGCTTCATAGACGCGGCGGCGCACGTCTTCGAGGATGCGGGTGATGCTTTCCGTCGGGCTCTCGCGCGCACGGTCGACGAGCGCGGCGGTGAACGGGCTGTTGCCGCCCGCCTCGCCATCCACCGCCAGAGCGCCGGGCGAGGTCGAGAACGAGAGTAGAGTGTTGATCGGGGCGGACATCGTCGCAAAGCCGGCGCCGGTCTCGAAAAGCGCGGCGTCGAGCCCGGTCGACAGCCTCAGGTTCGCGAACGGATTGTCGCGACAACTGTCGAGGATCACCAGTTGCAGCCGCGAACGCGAAGCGAGAAGCGCAAGGATCTGATCCAGCGTCACCGTCTCGAACGGCACGTCATGCGCAACCGCCAGCGTCACATCTGTCGGCAGGAGGTAATTCCGTCGGCCGATCTGGATGCCGTGCCCCGCGAAATAGAACAGCACCTCGGAGTTTTCGTCGAGTTCAAGGAGCACGCGACGCAGCAGCCGCTCGAAGCGCCGCTTGTCCACATCGTATTCGTCGAAGACGATGAAGTCGTTGTCACGCAGAAAGCTGGCGACGATCTTCGCATCGCTTACGGCGTTGGTCAGGTCCTCGACATTCGCGTAGTCCTGATTGCCGATCACAATGGCGTAGCGGCGCACTGCGTGATCGGACTTGTGGGTCATGTCGAGACCGGCGAGACCGCGCGTCAACTCCTTCGTAACGCTCGCGCGGATCACCTGCGCCTCCGCCGTGTTCGCCGCCGCGGCCATGGCGGCGACCGCGGCGATGACAAATGCGCCTTTCAGATTCTGACGGGGCCTCGGCATGGGTTCGATCTCCCTTGATCGTTCGGGCGCGGCGCTGGCCGAATCACCAGCCGCCACCACCACCGCCGCCGCCGCCGCCACCGCCACCGCCGCCGCCACCGCCGCCGCCGCCGCCGCCGCTACCGTCACCCAAGCGCGCGAATCTCGACGAGGAACTCGAAGAGGTTTGCGTGGGCGCCGGTGAGGTCGAGGCGGCCGCAACCGGGGTCGGCGCGGACGCCGCCGCCGGCGTGACGCTCCCCTGCGCGACCGGCGGCGGCGCGGCGACGGTCGCGACGCCGCTCGCCTTCGCCGACTGACGGAGCATGATCAGAAGGTCGCGGTTGAAATCCCCGCTCGCCGTTGCGCCCATATCGGCGCGATAGGCGGCCGCGGCGGAACGTGAACTCGGCCCGACGATCCCGTCTGCGACCGATGGGCCATAGCCGAGGCGGCCGAGCAGCGTCTGCGCCTCCCGCACTTCGATCCGCGCGAGCGGCAGATCGGCGGCGGGCTGGACGGCGGCGGTCTGGACGGCGGCGGTCTGCTGAGGCGCGGCCACCTGTTGAGGCGGCGCGCAGCCGGCGAGAGAGATGGCGAGAGCTGCGGCGGCGGCGCCGACCAGCAGTCGGGTGGGTCGTCTACGAAAAGTCATGGCGAACACTCCTTCTGAATTCGGCGGATCAACTGATGATCTGGACATATCTAATCAGGATAACCGATTATGAGTGTGCGCAACAGCAAATCACGAACAGTGATTTTGCCGCGATCCGTGAAAATGCCGTGGATTCAGTGAATCCGGCGTGATCTGGGTCACTTGGTCGGGGGTTGGCGCCCGATTACGTGCTCGTCATCAATGTGACGACGATCTATATTCGTGCAAGGACAGGGGGAAAGACATGAAGCGCCTGACGGAACTGACCCTGACTCTCCTCGTGATGTTCGCGGCGCCCGCGGGCGCCGCGGCGGCCGAAGCGACGGCGCTCATTGTCGACAGCATGGGCGCCATCAGCCCGCCCGCAGACCCACTCACCGAGGCCGAAACCGGCGCCCGGTTCGAGCTCGGACCCGACGCCGAACTGATCGTGATCCATTACGCGAGTTGCGCGGAGAGCCATTTCCGCGGCGGCGTGGTGGAGATCGGCGCGCTGGCGGCATCGGGCGACGGCGTGCTCGTCGGCGAGACCGAGATCGAATGCCCGCGCAAAGTCGCCTTCGCGGAAAGCGCCGACGCTTCCGCCTCGGTCGTCCTCAGGGGCGATGAGACGCGGACGATGATCAACGCCCGCCCGGTTTTCGTCGTCCTCGGCGAGGGTGTCGCGGAAGTCGAGATCATGCGCGCCGGGGGTATCGTCGCCACGCTCGACGTGGTCGCAGGCATGGCGCGCTGGCCGGCGAATCTCGATCCGCTCGAATCCGGCGTCGATTACGAAATCGCGATCCCCGGCGCCGGTGGCGACCGCACTGCGCCCGCCGCCGTCGCCACCGGCGCCGGCGTCACCATCATCCAGCCATAGGGCGCGCCCGGTGCGCGCGCGCCCGGTCGTCGCCGTCATGCTTGCGGCGATGGCCCTCGGCGGCGCCCTTGGCGCCTACCTGCCGTTCACCGCGCTCGACGGTGCGGCGAACGACGCCGCGGCGGCGACGCGGCAGGCGCTCTTTCAGCCGACAGGGCTAAGCGACGCGCAGGTCGCGCTGGTCCTTCTCGACGAGCGAAGCGTGATGAGCGACCGACTCTCCGCCATGCCCCGCGCGCTGATGTCGCCGATCTGGAGCGCCGTCGCGAAAACCGCGCTCGCCCACGGCGCCCTCGGGGTCGGGTTCGATTTCATCCTCGCCTTCGATTCCGCCGCGTTCCGGTTGGGCGAGGAAGCGCCGCTAGCGCGCCATGACGACGGTTTTCTCCGACTCCTGCGCGCCGAAGGCCGGGCGGGGCGGCTGGTGATCGGCCGAAGCGGCGCACTGACGCCGGCCCGGCGCTTCGCGCTGATGGCCGGGCCGAAAGGCGTCGCCCACGTCGATATCGACACCGATCCGGACGGCGTCGTCCGCCGGGTCCGCGATGCTTTCACCACCGCCGACGGCGCGACCGCGCCGACGCTCACCGGCGCGCTCACCGGGCGCGCGGCGGGTGAGGAGATCCCGATCACCCCGCCCGGGCCGCTGTCGGATTTTCCGGCCGTGGGCGTCTCCGCTCTCCTCGATTGCGTCGATGCAAAGGGCGATGCGGCGCTGGATGCGTTCTTTGGTGGCCGCGTCGTCTTCGTCGGCGGCGCTCTCCCGGGCGAGGACCGGTTTCGCGCCGCCGACCGATTCATGGATCGCGGCGCGCCATCGGCGGCCGGCGCCCCTTGCGCTCTCACCCCACCCGAGATCGTCGGTCCGCGCGGCGATCTTCCCGGCGTCTATCTTCACGCCGCCGCCGTCGATGCGCGGCTTTCGGGTTGGGCCCCAGCCCCGGCGGGCGGGCTCGCGGCGGGGCTTGCGGCGGCGCTCGCCGCGGGACTCGCCGCACTCGCAGGAATGCTGACCCGGCCCGGCAGCGCGGCCGCCGCGGCGCTCGGCGTCGGTCTGGTCGGCTTCGCCGGCGCCGCGGCGGCGCAGGAGGCGGGCGTTCTTCTCCCTGCGATCCGCCCTGGCCTCGCCGCGCTTGTCGGGTTCGGCGCCGGCTGGGCCGGGCGGCTTTTCCTGCTCGACCGGCGTGCGGCGGCGCTCCGCGCCAGTTTCGCGCGCTATCTGGCGCCGGAGTTGATCGACCGGATGCTGAGTCAGGAAAAGCTCCCGGATCTCGAAGGAGAAACGCGTGAGGTCGCGGTGATGTTCGCGGACCTTTCCGGTTTCACCGCGCTCTCGGAACAGGTCGACGGCAAGACGCTCACCGCCACCGTAAACAAGTATCTCTCGATCATCGCGGCGGAGGTCGAGCGCTCCGGCGGTTATGTCGACAAGTTCATTGGCGACGCGGTCATGGCGATCTGGAACGCGCCGGTCGCGCTGGCCGGATATGAGCGCGCTGCGGTTCTGGCCGCCGCCGCGATCCGCGACCGGGTCGCGGAGGCGGCGCTCGACGACCGGGCGCGGGGCCTTCCGGCTTTCTCGGTCAAGATCGGTCTCCATTCCGGCTCCGCGGTGCTCGGCAATGTCGGATCGGAGCGGCGGATGAACTACACCGCCGTCGGCGACACAGTGAACATCGCCGCGCGGATGGAGGGCCTCCCATCAGTCTTTCAAACCCCGATCATCCTTGGCGAGACCTGCGCCCGCGCCGCCGAAGCGGATTTCGAGATGCTGGAGATCGCGTCGATCCAGGTGAAAGGCAGGCGCGAGCCGGTTCGCATCTTCGCCCCTCTGCCGGTCGGCGACGCCGCGGGTCACGAGGAATACGCCGCCGCGCTCGCCGCCTATCGCGCCGGCGCATTCGACGAGGCCGGGATGACATGGCGCGCGCTGGCGCGCGACGACTGGCCCGGCGCGCCAGTCGCCGCGGTGATGGCTGAATTCTCCGCAACCGCAGCGACCGACCCGCCCGGCCCGGACTGGAGCGGCGCGGTTGTGATGCGAACGAAATGAGGCTCAGCGCATGGTGAAGATCGGCGTCACCCCGATCCGGTGATCGCCCTGCGCCGCCATCGCGCGCAGAAGCGTGACGAAGGCCTCGGCGTTCCGTTCGCCGCCCCCGCCCTCGAGCCATTCATGCAGCGCGACCGGCCGCTCCGCCGAGAGAATCGCGACGACGTGATCGGCCCCGACCGGATGGGTGACCTCGACCTCGCCCAGTTTCTCGAAGCCTTCGCCTGGCTGGATCAGATCCGCCGCCAGCGCCCGGTTCGCGTCGTCCGGAAAGACGAACTGAACCCGTCCGTCGGAGGCGAGATTGACGATAGTCAGGTATTCCGGCTCCAGCAGCGGGCGCGCAATCTCGAGTCCGACCATCTCGCCCAGCCGGTGGCGGCCGTCGTCCGGCGTGATCCGAAATCCGGCGTGGCGCCGCGCCGCCCAGTTGGTCAGGCGGCGAACCGCCCGCCATTTCTCGACCGCCGCGCTGATATCGGCGGCGTCCCAGGCCTCAGCCACCAGATCCGCGCCGCGATTGTCGATCAACTCGCCCTCGGGAGCATCCCAGACCAGATCGGCCCCGGCCCGCTCCGTCGCCCAAGTGCCGCCAGCGCCGAGATCGCCCGTCGCCGCGCCGCCGAGCGCATAGACGAGCGCCGGACGGTCGCCGCCATCATCGCGCGGCGCCGGCGTCGGCGCCGGCCCGGCACGCGCCGATTGCGGCACGATCGCCGCGTCGTCCGGAAGGAAGGCGGCGCGAAAACTCACCGAAGGGGTCTGGCGCGCGGCGGCGAGCGCGCGCGCTTGCGCCCGGACATAGGAGCGGAATTCGCCAAGCGTCATCGACGGTCCCCCGAACCCTTCCGCGCCCTCGAATGCGCGCGCCACGGTCCAGCTGACAGCGCCGCGCATCTGGCCCTCGATCTCCACCTCGGGGATCTGCTCGTCATCGCGCGCGGCGGCGACGAAGACGATGTTGTCGCCTGCGAGATCAAGTCCCTTGGTCGCGTCGGGTGGTTTCGGCAGCGGATCGTCACTAATCCGGCCGATGCCGCCGAAACGGGTGACGAGGCCGACGCCGCGCGGGTCGGCGGCGCGGGTCATCGTGCCGCTGTGGCAGCTGTCGATCACGATCAGCGCCCGCGCCTCCGGGCTGACCAGCGTAAGGAGTTCGCCGATCTCGTTGTCGCGAAGCCGCTCACCCGCCGGCGCGCCGTTACGGCCGAACCCGGCAAAGACGATGGTCTCGTCCATGCCGTCAGATTCATCCCCCGCTATCGCTTCCGGCTCCTGCAACCCGTGACCGGCGTAAGTAAAGACGAACATGTCGCCCGGACCCGCGCGCCCGGCCTGTCTCGCAAACGCCTGGATCACCGAGCGACGGGTCGCGTCGGCATCGACCAGAAGTTCGACCTCGGCGCCGAGCGCGGTCAGGACGCCAGCGAGATCGCGCGCATCGTTCGCCGCCCCGTTTAACGGGTTCAGCCGTTGATACTTGTCGACGCCAACCACGACGGCGTGAATATCCGCTGTCGCGGGCGCGTTGGGGAGCGCGAAGGCGAGCGCGGCGGCGATCGGGATCATCTTCATCACACGACCATGCGCGCGTCGCGCGTCCCCGCCAAGGATCAATCGCACATCGCGGCATTCGCGGCGCACTCAGGCCCGCCGCACCCGGCAGATAAAGCAGTTGTTTGTCGCCGACCGGATATCGACGAAGGCGACATCGCCGCGCGCCAGCAATTCTTGGCAATAGGCGCGAATCTGCGGAACAGGGGTGATTCTGCCGGTTCCGTAGCGGATCCTGTATTCTTCCGTGTACCCCTTCAGAAGAAACTCCTTCCGCGTGGCGACCACGGGCGGCGGCGCGGCGCTCGGCTGGCGCGGCGCGCACTCGGCGCAAAGAAAGATCGGCCCGGTTTCGGCATAGGGCTGGGGCGCAGGAAACGGCCGGTGCGCTACGATCAGCATTCCGGCGCCCCTGGGGATATCGGAAAGACAAAGCCGGCAGGGATTGCCCGAACCGTCGGAAATCGCGCGTTCCGCCGGCGCGCCGTAGGCGTCGGGGCCACCGGCGCGCAGCGCGGCGACGATAGCGGGATCGAGCGCGTGAAAGGCGATGCTGGTTCCGGCGCTCATTTTGAGTCTCCTCCCGCTGGTGCGGAGGATGGTCTAGCCGCGCCGGGTCGGGCGCGACACCCGGATCATGCGGCGCTCAGTCGAGCGCCATGAGCAGCCGCTCCGCCGTCGCCGGCGCGTCGAGCGGCCGCCACTCGCCGGCCGAAGCCATCATCGCCTCCTGCAACGCCAGGAAGGCTGAAACACCTAGCATCAGCGGCGGCTCGCCGACCGCTTTCGAGCGGCGGATCGTCAGTTCCCGGTTCTCGCCCTTCGCCCAGAGCCGCATGTTCATCACCTCGGGCCGGTCGCCGGCGGTCGGGATCTTGTAGGTCGATGGCGCGTGCGTCGCCAGCCGGCCCTTCGGGTCCCAGACCAGCTCCTCCGTGGTCAGCCAGCCGACGCCCTGGATGAAGCCCCCCTCGACCTGGCCGAGATCGATCGCCGGGTTCAGAGAACGGCCGACATCGTGAAGAATATCGACCCTGAGCATCCGGTTCTCGCCGGTGAGCGTATCGAGAAGAACCTCCGTCACCGCCGCGCCGTAGGCGAAATAGTAGAAAGGTCGCCCTTTCGCCGCCGGGCGGTCCCAGGTGAGTTTCGGCGTGGCGTAGAACCCGGAGGCCGCGAGCGAGACGCGCGCCATATAGGCGGAGCTCACCGCCTCCGCCCATGATGTCTCGCCGCCCGTCCAGCGGATCATTCCATTCTCGAAAATCGCGCCCTCGGCGCCGAGATGTGCGGCGATGCGCGCCTTCAGCTGATCGCAGGCGTCCTTCACCGCCATGCCGTTCATGTCGGAGCCGGAGGACGCGGCGGTGGGAGAGGTGTTCGGCACCTTGTCGGTGCGCGTGGCGGTGATCCGGATCGCGTCGTCGGGCAGGCCGAACTCCGCCGCGGCGACCTGAGCGACCTTCCGGTAGAGGCCCTGCCCCATCTCGGTCCCGCCATGGTTCAGCATGACCGAACCGTCCTGATAGATCAGCACCAGCGCCCCGGCCTGGTTGAGATGCGTGGTGGTGAAGGAGATGCCGAACTTGACCGGCGTCAGCGAAATGCCGCGCTTCATCACCGGGCTTTGGCTGTTCCATTCGGCGATCTCGGCCCGGCGGGCGTGATAATCCGCGGCGACGACCAAGTCATCGACGATCTCGCCGATGACGCAATCCTCGACCCGCATGCCATAGGGCGTCATGGCCCGCGCCTCGCCGGCCCCGGCGGACGCATAAAAATTCCGCCGCCTGATCGTCAATGGATCGCGCCCGAGTTCATGCGCGATATGCTGGATCATCCGCTCCGCGCCGAGGACGCCCTGCGGGCCGCCAAATCCGCGAAACGCCGTCATCGAACAGAGATTCGTGCGACAGCGGTGGGAAATGATCTCCGCCGCGGGATAGAAATAAGCGTTGTCGGCATGGAACATCGCCCGATCCGCGATGGCGGCGGAGAGATCCTCCGACCAGCCGCAATTCGCCCATTGCTCGAACCGCACGCCGAGAATGCAGCCCTCGTCGTCGAAGCCGACCTCGTAATCTACGCGAAAGGGATGGCGTTTTCCGGTCAGGATCATGTCGTCGTCGCGGTCGAGCCGCAGTTTCGCGGGCCGCCCGGTCAGCTTCGCCGCCAGCGCTGCGGCGACAGCGATCAGGGCGCCCTGCGTCTCCTTGCCGCCAAAGCCGCCGCCCATCCGGCGGACCTCCACCGTCACGGCGTTGGCGGGCAGCGCGAGATTGTGCGCGACCGCCGCCTGCACCTCGGACGGATGCTGGGTGGAGGAGAGGACGTGCATCTCGTCGCCCTCGCCGGGCGTGGCGACCGCGACCTGCCCTTCGAGATAGAAGTGCTCCTGCCCGCCCATCTCGATCCGGCCCTTGAGCCGGCGCGGCGCGGCGGCGATGGCGTCGACGGCGTCGCCCGCCGCCATGCGGTACGGGGCGGTGAGGTAGGAGCCGGCGGCGATGGCGTCGTCGATGGAGAGGATCGGCGCCTCCTCCTCGTACTCCACAACCGCCAGCTTCGCCGCCAGCCGCGCCGCCTCCCGTGTTCTGGCGACGACCAGGAAAAGCGCCTGACCGTGATAGTTGACTTCGCCGCCACGGCGTTCCGAGAACGCCAGCGCGGGCTCGTCGCGCGCCACCGGTCCGGTGTCGTTGATCCCCGGCAGATCGTCGGCGGTCAAAACCCGGATCACACCCGGCGCGGCGCGAACCGGGGCGAGATCAAGCGATAGAATGCGCCCCCGCGCGACCGCCGAGAGGCCGAACGCAAGATGCACCATCGCCCCCGGCTCGGCATGGTCGTCCACGTAACGAGCGTCGCCAGCGACATGGCGATGGGCGCTGTCATGCGCCAGAGCGCCTGTCGCCGAAGCCGCGGAAAGCGCGCTTGCGCCATCCATGCTCATGACGACGCCATCGCGAGGGGCGACGCCCGACCGCGCCCCGTCACCCGCTGGTCGCCGGCGCCGCGCTCGACAAGATATTTCCTGAGGAGATTTCCCGCGACCTTCATCCGGTAAGCGGCGGAGGCGCGATGATCGTCCATCGGCCTGAAATCCGCGCCCAGCGCCCGGACCGCAGCCTCGATCGCCGCTTCATCCAGCGCCCGGCCAAGCAGCGCCGCCTCCGCCGCCCGCGCCCGCTTCGGCGTGCCCGCCATGCCGCCAAAGGCGATGCGCGCGTGTTCGACACACCCGCCCGCCAGCCGCATATGGATCGCCGCCAGCACCGCGGTGATGTCCTGGTCGAACCGTTTCGACACCTTGTAGCAGCGCATATCCATCGGATCGGCCGGGCGCGGAACAAGGACGCTTTCGACGAATTCGCCGGGCGCGAGATCCTGTTTTCCGTATTCGATAAAGAATTCCTCAAGCGGCAGGCTGCGCCGCGTCGCGCCCTTCCTTAGCGTCACTTCGGCCCCGAGCACGATCAGCGCCGGCGCGGCGTCGCCGATGGGCGAGCCGTTTGCGATGTTGCCGCAAAGCGTGCCGGCGGCGCGAACCTGAGCCGAGGCGAAGCGTCGCCAGAGTTCGCCAAGATCGGGCGCCAGACCGCCAAGCGCAGTCATCGCCCGTTCGTGGCTGACCGCGGCGCCGAAAGAAAGCCCGGCCTCGCTGTCTTCGATCCGGTCGAGATCGGCGCAATCACCCAGCCAGATTAGGGTCTCCGGTCGAAAGCCCGATTTGGTGATCCAGAGGCCGATATCGGTCGCCCCGGCGAGAATTGTTGCTTCCGGATGCCGCTCGATCAGAACAGCGAGCGCATCGGCGCTCCGCGGCGCGATGAACCGGCCGGCCGCGCTTCGATGGTCAAGCGCACCGTCGAGCCGTTTGCGGAGCGTCTCGAGCCGCATCAGCGCCGCGTCCGCATCGGCTTTCACCGCCGGCGTGGCCCGGGCGGTCGACGCGGCGGCGAGGATGGGGCCATAGCCGGTGCAGCGGCAAAGATTCCCGGCGATCTGATCGGCGACGGACGCGGGGTCGACGGGCGCTCCAGTCTCGTATCCATGCCAGAGGCTCATGACGAAGCCCGGCGTACAGAAGCCGCACTGGCTGCCGTGACCTTCAGCCATCGCGCGCTGCACCGGATGATCGCCGCCGAGGCCCTCCACCGTCACCACCTCGCGGCCATGCAACATCGGCAGAAGCTGGATGCAGGCGTTCGCTGTCCGCCGCCGAAGCGCGCCGTCAGGGGCGATTTCACGAACGACCACGGTGCAGGCGCCGCAATCGCCTTCGGCGCAGCCTTCCTTTGTGCCCGTCAGCCCGCGCCGATAGCGGAGAAAATCGAGCAGCGTTTCGGTCGGGGCCGCATCCGGGGCCTCCACCTCCTCGCCGTTCAACAGGAATGTCAGCGTCGCGCTCATGCCGCATCACCTCGCCGCGCCACTTTCCGGCGATTGCGCCTGATTGTCCATATGTGGCGCGAAATCGGGCCGTGTCTCCACTTTTGCGTGAAGACGAATTGAGATAAGCATCCTGGACGCGAAGTCATGGAGGGGGGGCCTGACGATCCGATCACCTTGCACCGCATGCGGCGCCGAACCGGCGAACGACGCGCGTTTCTGCCATATGTGCGGCGCCGGGCTCGTCTTGTGCTGCGCCGGCTGCGGCGCGGAATTGCCGGAGGGCGCGCGCTTTTGCCCGATGTGCGGCGTCGCCGCCGCGCCCGTCGACGCCGAACCGCGGTCGCAATCCCAGTCGAATAGCGACGCGCTTTCCCTCGCCGGCGCGGCCGAACGTCGCCAGATGACGATTCTTTTCTCCGACCTGGTCGGCTCGACGCCGATCTCCGAGGAACTGGACCCAGAAGTTCTGCGCGATCTGCTCTCCGCCTACCGCCAGATCTGCGCCGAAGCGGTGGAGCGGATGGGCGGGACCGTGACGAAACTGATCGGCGACGGGCTGGACGCGCATTTCGGCTATCCGGTGGATTATGAGGACAGCGCGCGCCGCGCGGTGCGCGCAGGGCTTGAAATCGCGGCGGCGGTGCCGCGGTTGAAAGCGGACTTTCCCGGCCTTTCACAACCACTGGCGGCGCGGATCGGGATCAACACGGGGCTCGTCGTCGTCGGTGATCTCGGCGCGGGCGATCTGCGCGAAAAGCAGGGCGTGATCGGTGATACGCCGAACGTCGCCGCCCGCCTGCAGGCGCTGGCGGCGCCCGGTCAGGTGGTGGTCGGTCAGCCGACATTCCGGCTTGTCGAGCATGACTTCATCTTCGAGTCGATGGGACTGCGCGAGCTCAAGGGCGTTTCCGCGCCCATGGTCTGCCATGTCGCATTGGCCGACGCGCCGGATCGCCGCTCCGGCGCGCACGGACCGCGAACCCGTCTTGTCGGCCGCGACGGCGAGTTGACGATCCTCCGCCAGAACTGGCGGCGGGCGACGAGCGGCGAAGGCCAGACCGTGCTGCTCACCGGAGAGGCCGGGATCGGCAAGTCCCGGATTGTCGAGACCTTGCTCGACGAACTGCGCGCGGACCCGAATTTCGCCGAACTGCGGCTCTACGCGTCCTCGGTTCACACCGCGACCGCGTTCAGGCCCTTCATCATGGAATTCGTGCGCCGCGCCGGTTTCTCCGACGGGGAGCCCGCCGCTGACCGCCTGGAGAAGCTGGAGGCGCTGGTGGAAAGGCTCGGGCTCGACCCCGAAGTCTATATGGCGCCGCTCGCCTCCACGCTGAGCGTCGATCTCGCGGGACGTTACGCGCGCGCAGCCGACCCTTCGGTGGTGAATTATCGTTTCCAGGCCGCCTGCGCCGCGCTTATCGACGCGACAGCGGGCGATCGGACGCTGGCCCTGCTGATCGAGGATCTGCACTGGGCCGACCCCTCTACGCTGGAGTTCATCGACCAGTGGGTGACCGAAACGGCGAGACGGCGGTGTCTGATGATCCTGACGTTCCGCCCGAACTTCGATTGCAGCTGGCGCGACGAAAATCATCTCTCCACGCTGAATCTGAACCGGCTGAGCCGGGTGGAGAGCCAGGAGCTTATCGCGCTCGTCGCGCCAAAACCGCTGCCGGAGGAGGTCGCCGCCACCATTGTCCAGCGCACCGACGGCGTGCCGCTCTTCATCGAGGAACTGACCAAGATGGTGCTGGAAAGCGGGCTGATGGAGGAGGAGGACGCCGCATTCCGGCTCTCGCGTCCGCTGCCGCCGCTGGCGATCCCGGACAGTCTGCAAAACTCTCTGATGGCGCGGCTCGACCGGCTATCGAACGTGAAGGAGGTTGCGCAGATCGCCGCCGCGATCGGACGACGGTTCCGGCAGGGTCTGCTCTCCGCCGCGACCCATGCGCCGGAGGCGGAGCTTCAGGCGGCGCTCAATCGCCTGATCGAGGCCGAACTGCTGCACCGCTACGGTTTCCCGCCGGATGTCGAGTACGAGTTCCGCCATGCGCTGGTGCAGGACGCAGCGTATAGCTCGATGCTGAAATCGACCCGCCAGCGCGTGCACAGCCGGATCGCCGCTGCGATGGCGGCGGAACCGAAGGCGCGGACGCTGGAACCTGAGATCATCGCCCGGCACTACCTGAACGGCGGCGCGCCGGTGGAGGCCGTTCCGTTCAGCTTCGCCGCCGGACGGCGCGCGCTCGACGCCTCCGCGCATCGCGAGGCGATCCAGCACTTCACCAATGCGCTCGACCATCTCGAGGAGATGTCGGACGGCCCGGACCGTCGACGCCTTGAACTCGACATCAGAATGGCGTTCGGCGTGCCATTGCAGACCGTGCGCGGCTACGCGCACACCTCGGTCCGGGAGAATTACGATCGGGTGGAGGCGCTCGCGACCGAAATCGGCGCAACGTCGGAACTGATGCCGCTCTACTATGGCATGTCGCGTTATCACATGCTGAGCGCCAATTATCGGGAGGCCCGGATCGGCGGCGAAAAACTGCTGGCCGCGGCGGAAGCGGCGGAGGACGCGATCTTCCTGGCCGCCGGGCGGCGCATCCTCGCCTCGATCCTTTTCTACACTGGCCGACTGGACGAGGCGCGAGAGCTCATGTTTGAGGTTCTCGATTCCGGGCTCCTGGAAGACGACTACTCGACGGCGCGGCAGGTCGATGTCGTCGATTTCCGCGTCGCTGCAAACGCCTACACCGCCTGGGTCGAGTTTTCGCAAGGGCGCCCGAACGAAGCGCGCGCCTACGCCGCCCAATCGATCGAGGTCGCCGAGAGTCTGACGCACCGTTTCTCGGTCGCTTTCGCGACCTGCTTCGCCAGTTGGACGCATGAGTTCTGCGGCGACCGCGAACGCGCGCGCGCTCTCGCCGCCCAAGGGCTGGCGATGTCGCGCGAACATGGCTTCCAGTTCTGGATCGGCTGGACCGAAGTGATTCTCGCCGCCACCGGAGGCGAGCGGAAACCGGGGCTTTCCGCCGCCGGTTACGCCCGCGAGGGACTCGCGGACTGGAAGGAGGTCGGCTCACGTCTCGGTCTCAGCTACCTTCTGTCGCTCACCGTCAAACTGCTTGCGATCGAAGGTGAAAAAGACGAGGCGGAGCAGGTGCTCGATCAGGCTGAGGCCTTTATCGCAGAGTCCGGGGAGCAATTCTGGGCGCCGGAGATCCTGCGTCTCAGAGGGGTCCTTCGACGCCGTTCGCAGCCGAAAGCCGCCGAGACGCTCTTGCGGCGCGCCATGGCGGAGGCGGACGCGATGGGCGCGCGCCTCCTCGCGCTGCGCGCGACGCTCTCGCTCGCCGAAATCCCGGGGCGGGGGGAGGAAGCGAGACTGCTTCTGAAAGAGCGCCTGCTCGGCTTTTCCGCCGAGCAGGACTGCGCCGACCTCCGCGCCGCCCGCGAAATGGCCGCGCGGCCGAAGAATCTCAGCGCATGAGAGCGGCGGTCGCCGCGCCGCCTACGCCACCTTTACGATGGCCTTGCCGAAATTCGTTCCCTTCAGCAGCGAAAGGAACGCTTCCGGCGCCTTTTCCAGCCCCTCGCTCACGGTTTCCCGCGTCTTGATTTCGCCCGAGGCCACCAATGGCGCGACCTCCTTCAGGAATTCGCCCTGCTTTTCGGCGTGGTCGAAGACAATGAACCCCCTGACCGCAATCCGGTTGACGAGAATCGCCCGCCAGAGCGCCGCGGAACGATCCGGCCCCTCGCCGCCGCCGGTCATCGCGTTGTATTGCGAAATCATGCCGCAGAGCGGAATGCGGCTGAAGAAGTTCATGAGCGGCATCACCGCGGCGAGCGTCGCGCCGGCGACATTCTCGAAGTAGATGTCGACGCCATTCGGGCAGGCCGCCGCCAGGTTTTTCTTGAGATCCGGGTCGAGATGATCGACGCAAGCGTCGCAGCCGAGCGTCTCGACCGCATAGGCGCATTTTTCCGCCCCGCCCGCGACGCCGACGACGCGCAGCCCCTTCCGCTTCGCCAACTGGCAGACCATGGAGCCGACAGCGCCGGTTGCCGCAGAGACGACGATGGTTTCACCTTCCTTCGGCCGGCCATGAATGTTCAGTCCGACCCAGGCGGTGAAGCCCGGCATGCCGAGCGCGCCGAGCGCGAGCGAGGGAGAAAGCTTCGTCCCCCAGCCCTGCGCCGGATCGAGCACCGTCAGATCGGCGCCGCTATGCGCCTGGACACGCGCCCAGTTCATCATCCCCATGACCAGCGCCCCAACGGGCAGTTTCGGGTTATCCGACTCGATAACCTCCGCGACGCCCCCGGAATAGACCGGCTCGCCGGGCTTGAAGGGCGCGGCGTAGGATTTCGCGTCCGACATCCGGCCGCGCATATAGGGATCGACCGAAAGCCAGAGCAGCTTGAGAACGACGCCGCCCGCGGGCAGTGCTGGAGTCGCCGCCTCACGGATCGAGAAAGTATCCACTGTCGGCGTTCCGACCGGGTAGGCCTTTAGCAGAATTTCCTGGTTGACGGGCATTTCGCATCCTCCTGAATGTCGCGACTCGTTGTGATCGACGCCGGTCTCCGGCGCGCCCGGCTCCGAGTCAATCCCGCGTGGCAATCCCGCACGGCGGCCGATCCGCACTTGCGCCGGCGCGCGCGGCGGCTAGGTTCGCCACAAGCCGAACGAAGGGGACGGAGCCGATGAGCGTGATCGACGATCTTTTCAGCCTTGCGGGCAAGACCGCGCTGGTCACCGGAGGCGCCACCGGCATCGGTCGAATGGCGGCGACCGGCCTCGCCGGAGCCGGCGCGCGCGTGCTGATCGCGTCCCGCAAGGGCGAGATGTGCGAGGTGACGGCGCAGGAGATCAACGCGCTCGGCCTGCCCGGCAAGGTCGAAGGCTTCGCCGGAGACGTCGGCGCGGAGATCGGTATCGAGGCGCTGGCGAAGGAAGTCGAGAAGCGCACGGGCGCGCTCCACATCCTGATGAACAACGCCGGGACGACATGGGGCAAGCCTTATGGCGAGTTTCCGCACTCCGCCTGGGAAAAGGTGATGAGCGTGAACGTGGCCGGGCTCTTTTCGCTCACCCAGCGGCTGACGCCGCTTCTCGCGAAGACCGCGACGCTGGAGGACCCAGCGCGGGTGGTCAATGTCGGCTCCGTCATGGGCACCGCGCCCATCGGCGTCGGGGCCTATTCCTATTCCGCGTCGAAAGGCGCGGTGCATCACCTGACGAAAATTCTGGCGACCGAGCTCGCCGATAAACGCATCACCGTGAACGCCATCGCGCCGGGGCCGTTCCAGTCCAACATGACGGCCTTCGCCACCGCCGACGCCGAAAACCGCGACCGGATCGGCGCGAAGACCCCGCTTGGCCGGATCGGGATGCCTGACGACATCGCCGGGTTGATGGTGTTTCTCGGGTCGAAGGCGGGTGCCTATGTCACCGGCGCGATCATTCCCACAGACGGCGGCATTCATGTCGAGACCGTCAAGGACCTTTTCTGAGGAGAATACGAAATGGATATTGGCGTCAGCGACAAGGTGAAACCGCTTCTTGAAGCGGTTGGAAAGATGCTGGAGGAAAAGGTCTATCCGATTGAGGAGGAATTCGAGGCCGAAATCGGCAAACATCCCAAGGGCCGCTTTCATCACACCGACCGGCAGCTCGAAATTCTCGACTCCCTGAAGGCGGAGGCGCGCGCGCGCGGACTCTGGAATTTCTGGTTGACCGACAGCGACCGCGGCTACGGGCTCAGCACCGTGGAATATGCGTATCTCGCCGAAGAGATGGGCAAGTCCAAGCTTGGACCGGAGACCTTCAACTGCGCCGCGCCCGACACCGGCAACATGGAGGTGTTCGAGCGTTACGGCACCGACAAGATGAAGAAGGACTGGCTGGAGCCGCTGATGGCGGGCGAGATCCGTTCAGCCTATCTGATGACCGAACCGGGCGTGGCCTCCTCCGACGCCACCAATATCTCCATGTCATGCAAGGCGGATGGCGACGAATACGTTCTGAACGGTGAGAAGTGGTGGGCTTCGGGCGCCGGCGATCCGCGTTGCAAGGTCTATATCGTCATGGTCTGCACCGACCCGGACAACGAGAACAAACATCGCCGCCACTCCATGGTCGTCGTTCCGGCCGGAACGAAGGGCGTTGAGGTTCTGCGTCCGATGCAGGTCTTCGGCAATGACGACGCGCCGCATGGCCACATGCACATGCGTTTCACCGATGTCCGCATCCCGAAGGAGAACCTGATCCTCGGCGAGGGGCGCGGGTTCGAGGTCTCCCAGGGCCGGCTCGGGCCGGGCCGCATCCATCACGCCATGCGCGCCATCGGTCAGGCCGAGCGGGCGCTGGAGCTGATGTGCCGCCGCTCGCTCGCCCGCACCGCGTTCGGCAAACCGCTGGCGCAGCTCGGCGCCAATCACGACATCATCGCCGAGTGCCGGATGGATATCGACATGGCGCGGCTGCTCTGCCTCCAGACCTGTCACATGATGGACACGATCGGGAACCGCGCGGCGGCTCCCTGGATATCCAAGATCAAGGTGATCGCGCCCCGCGTCTCGCTGAAGGTGATCGACGAGGCGATCCAGATGCATGGCGCGATGGGAATCAGTCAGGACACGCATCTCGCGGACGCCTGGACCCATCAGCGGACGCTCCGCCTCGCCGACGGGCCGGACGCCGTACACCGGCGGGTGATCGCGCGGAACGAGCTCAAGAAATACACCAACGAGGCGGTCTGACCGATGGCGGCGAGGACCCCGCACGCAGCGGCGCGGATCGATCTGGAGGCGGTTGGGGCGTATCTGACCCGGAACCTGCCGGGGTTCGAGGGTCCGCTGACGGCGGAGAAGACAGCGACCGGCCAGTCGAACCCGACCTTCATCCTGAAGGCGGGTTCGGGCGACTACGTGCTCCGACGGAAACCGCCGGGTCAGCTCCTCAAGTCCGCCCACGCCGTGGACCGGGAGTTCCGCGTCATCACCGCGCTGAACGGAACGGACGTGCCCGTCCCGAAGGCGCATCTCCTTTGCGAGGACGAGAGCGTCGTCGGCGCGATGTTCTACGTCATGGATCGGGTGCCGGGCCGGATCATCTTCGATCCCGCTGTTCCGGGGGTCTCCGTCGAACACCGGGCGGCGATGTATGACGACATGAACCGGGTGCTGGCGGCGCTCCACATGGTCGATTACGAGGCCGTCGGCCTCGGCGATTTCGGGCGTCCGGGCGGCTATTTCGCGCGTCAGCTCAGCCGCTGGACCAAGCAGTATCGCGCCTCGGAGACCGAGACGATCCCGGACATGGAGGCGCTGATCCGTTGGCTGGAGGCGGAGACGCCCGACGATGACGACCGCACCTCCATCGTCCATGGCGATTACCGGATCGACAACCTGATCTATCACCCGACCGAGCCGCGCGTCGTCGCGGTGCTCGACTGGGAGCTTTCGACTCTCGGCCACCCGATCGCCGATCTCGCCTATCAGCGGATGCAGGGCCGGCTGCCGCCGGGCGAGGTCGGGCGCGGCCTCGCCGGGGTGGACCGCAAGGCGCTCGGCATCCCGTCCGAGGACGAATATGTCGAGATGTACATGAAGCGGACCGGGATCACCGCGATCCCCGAACTGACCTTCGCCACCGCCTTCGGCTTCTTCCGCATCTGCGCCATTCTTCAGGGCGTGAAAAAGCGCGGCATCGACGGCAACGCCTCCAACCCCGAGGCGGCGATGCGGATGGGCGACAAGATCCCCGGCATGGCGCGGCTAGGGATCGAGTGCGTGGAGCGGGAAGGTTGACGTTCGGCGTTCCGGTCATCGCATTTTCAGGCAGCGGCGGACCTCATCCTTCAACGCCGCCACTTTCGCCCGGTTTTGCTGGCATTCCGCCAACCGGCGCTGGAACTGCGCGCGGTTCTTCCTGAGCTTCGCGAAGATCCACGCCTCGTCATCGTCAGCGCCGGAGAACTCCCTCTCGATCCGGTCAAGAAGATCGACGGTGCAGTCGATGCAGGTTTTCAGTCCATGATTATATGCGCCGAGTTCATCTTCAAGCGATGATCGGATCGCCGCGAAGAATTCGCGCGCACGGGTCGCATCCGTATCGGAAAGGATAACCATGACGTCATTGGCGTAGTAGTCGAATGCTCCGCGCCGCATGGCCATCTCGTGCAGACCCAACCGTCCGGCGCGGTCTTGACGGCGGCGAAGGCTCGCCGCCTGCTCGGTGCGCGAGAGCAGCCCGACCGCCTCGGGCAGCGTTATCGTCCCCGTTTTTCGACCGGTTTCGAGAATCCGGATCGTTCTCCCGTAGGCGTCGATAAAGTGACCGATCTCAGTGATGAGACGGTCCTGTTCGGTGAGGTATTCGGCGCAAAAGGCGTCGATCTCCGAACTGAAAAAGGCGGACCGCCGGGCGTCCATCCTTTTCAGGATCGGCGTGATTTTCGGTACCGCTTCAGTGAAGACGCTCCAATCCATCGCCGCCCCCCCTACCCACCTCTTGGCGGGGCCCTAACCTAGCATATGCCCAACAGGATCGCGACGCCGCCGACATATTGTTTCCATTCTCAACATTATTCCGCGGCTCTCTCCTGACTATCTTGGACGCAAAGCTGCAAAGGAGTCAGCCATGTCGATCCGTCCGATCAGCCGCGCGACCAAGGGCCAGAAGACACTGGAGGGCGCCGGAGTCCACCTCTCCCGCGCCTTCGGTTTCGGCGACCCGAAGGAACTCGACCCGTTCCTGCTGCTCGACGACTTCCGCAACGACGACCCCGCCAAATACGAGAAGGGGTTTCCCTGGCATCCGCATCGCGGCATCGAGACGATCACCTATGTGCTCGCCGGCGATGTCGAGCATGGCGACAGTCTCGGCAACCGGGGCGTCCTTGGCGCCGGCGACGTGCAGTGGATGACCGCCGGACGCGGAATCATGCACCAGGAGATGCCGAAGGGCGATGCGATGGGTCGGATGCACGGCTTCCAGCTCTGGGCCAACCTGCCCGCGGCCGAGAAGATGACCGCGCCGCGCTATCAGGACGTGAAATCGGCCGACATCCCCGAGGTCACCGACGACGACGGCGCGAAAGCGCGCATCGTCTGCGGCGAGTTCTGGGGCAAACGCGGCCCGGTGGACGGCATCGCCGCCAATCCGCGCTATGTCGATATCTCCATGCCTCCGAACCTGACGAAGACCTTCAAGGTGGAGGTCGATCGCCACGCCTTCGCCTATATCTTCGCCGGCAAAGGCGATTTCGCCTACGCCTCGAAACCCTTCGGCGTTTTGGTGGAGAAGGAGATCGCGGGCGAGGAGATGCATCTGCGTGACATGTCCGGCGACCGCACGCTCGTGGTCTTCGACCGCGGCGACGAGGTGTCGGTGAAGGCCGGGCCGGAGGGCGTGCGCTTTCTGCTCGTCTCGGGAAAACCGATCAGGGAGCCGGTCGCATGGCACGGGCCGATCGTGATGAACACCCGCGCCGAACTCACGCAGGCGGTGACCGAACTGAAGAACGGGACGTTCATCAAGAGCTGACGACGTGGCGCGGTTCGAGGTCAGAGGAAGAGATCCACCTTTTCGAACCGCGTCACGTCGATCAGGCCGAGATCGGAAATCCGCAGTTCCGGGATCACCACCAACCCGAGAAGCGAGTGCTGCATGAAGGCGTTCTCCAGCCGACACCCGGCCTCGGCCATCGCCGCCAGCAGTCGGTCGGCCTTCTCCGCCACCACTTCGGCGCGCTCCTCCGACATCAGCCCGGCGATCGGCATTTCGATCAGCGCCCTTTCCTCGCCGCCGGCGAAGAAGGCGACGCCGCCGCCGACCTCCGCCAGCCGGTTCGCCGCCAGCGCCATGTCGGGTTTCGAGGTGCCGACGACCAGCATCTGGTGGCTGTCATGGGCGACGGTGGAGGCGAGCGCGCAGGGAACGTCGTAGCCGAAGCCGGAGACGAAGGCGTTGACGACGACGCCGGTCGCCCGGTGACGTTCGACCACGGCGATCTGACAGGTCTCCGCGTTCATCGCGACGATCCCGTCCTCGACCGGCAGGTCTGCCTCCAGCGCCTTCGTCGGGGCCTGGTTCTCGACCACGCCGATGACGCGCGCGCGGACCGAATTGGCGCCGTCGGGCGCTGCAATGTCGAAATTTTCGGCGGCGAGCGGCCGCTTCAGGCGAACCGTGTTCTTCGCCGCCGCCGGGTACGCGTAGGCCGGAATATCGGCGACCAGCGCGTCGTCCTCGGCCATCAGCGCGCCGCTGGCGTAGACCCGATCGATCGCGAGCGTGGGCAGATCCCTGACGATCAGGAAATCCGCCCGCCGTCCCGGCGTGATCGAGCCGAGTTCGCGCTCCATGCCGAAATGGTCCGCGGCGTTCAGCGTCGCCATCTGGATCGCGGTTATCGGCGCCAGCCCCTGTTGGATGGCGTGGCGCACCACCCGATTCATGTGCCCGTCGCGCACCAGCGTGCCGGAATGGCTGTCATCCGTGCAGAGGATGAAACTCCGCGAATCGAGCCCCTGCTCCGTCACCGCCTTCACCTGTTCCGCAACGTCGTGCCAGGCGGAGCCGAGCCGCAGCATCGCCCGCATGCCCTGCCGGACGCGGGCGATGGCGTCCTCGGCGCGGGTGCCTTCGTGGTCGTCCGCCGGCCCGCCAGCGGCGTAGGCGTGAAAGGGCGGACCGAGATCGGGCGAGGCGTAATGGCCGCCAATGGTTTTCCCGACCGCCATCGCCGCCGCGATCTCACCCGCCATGCGCGGATCGTTCGCGGCGACGCCGGGAAAATTCATCACCTCGCCGAGACCGACGATGTTCGGCCATCTGACCGCCTCCGCGATCTCGTCCGGTCCGAACTCCGCTCCCGGCGTCTCCAGCCCTGGCGCGGAGGGAACGCATGACGGCGCCTGCACGAAAACGTTGATCGGCGCCGCGACCGCCTCGTCATGCATCAGCCGCACGCCGTCGAGCCCAAGGACATTGGCGATCTCGTGCGGGTCGATGAAGAGCGTGGTGGAGCCGTGCCGGACGACGGCGCGGACGAATTCGGTGACCGTCACCATGCCGCTCTCGACATGCATGTGCGCGTCGATGAGACCGGGAACGAGATAGCGTCCCGCCGCATCCACCACTTTGGTTTCCGGGCCGATGCAGTGCGCGGCGTCAGGGCCGCAATACGCGAAGCGCCCGGCCACGATGGCGATGTCGGTCGCGGGAATGATCTCGCCTGAATGAACGTTCACCCATTTCCCGTTCCTCACGACCAGTTCGGCCGACACGCGGCCGGCGGCGACATCGACCAGGCGAGTGAGGGTCTGATGGCGGGGAATGACGGACATCTCGATCTCCGGTACTGGTGAGCATCTTATCACGTCTGCGGCGCGGCTCCGACGACGGAAGCGTAACGCACTTCGGCGAGGTAAAGCCCGTCGGGCGGCGCGACCGGCCCGCAAGCCGCGCGATCGCAAGCTTCGAGCGCCGCTTTCACATCGCCCGGCGCCCATGCGCCGGCGCCGACCCGCTCCAGCGTGCCGACGAAGCTTCGCACCTGGTTGTGAAGAAAGCTTCTGGCGCGGACATGGACCGTAATCTTGTCCCCGTCGCGCTGAACGCTGATCTCATCGACCGTTTTCACCGGGGATTTCGCCTGACACATGGACGAGCGGAACGTGGTGAAGTCGTGGTGACCGACGAGATGCGCCGCACCTTCTCGCATCGCCTTGACGTCGAGCGGGTTCCGCACCTTCCACGCCGTCCCACGCTCGAATGTGAGCGGCGGACGGCGATTGACGATGCGGTAGAGGTAGAGCCGTTCGGTCGCGCTGAAACGCGCGTGGAATTCACCATCCACCTTTTCCACCGCAAGCACCGCGACCGGGGCCGGACGGAGGTGATGGTTCAGCGCTTCGCGCAGACGGAATTCATCCCACTCCCGCGCCAGGTCGACATGCGCGACCTGGGCCAGCGCGTGAACGCCCGCGTCGGTTCTGCCCGCGCCCTGCACGTGGGAGAATACGCCGGTCAGCGCCTCGACCGCGGTCTCCACTCTCTCCTGGACGGAGGGCTGATCGGCCTGGCGCTGCCACCCGGCGAAGGGCGCGCCGTCATATTCGAGGGTGAGCTTGTAGCGCGGCATGGCTCAGCGATTACTCCCTAAATCCTTGCGCGGAAAGCCCGCCTCTTTCCCTCGCCGCGGCCTGACGCCATATTCCGCCCTTCGGAGAGGGAGACCGCCTTGGGCGTCGCGGACATCGCTGACGACATCATCCGCCTCGCGGAGGAAGCGCGCGACAGCGCCGCGGAGATGCTGTTCGAGCCGCGGCTCCGGCTCGGCGTCACCGGGCTGTCGCGGGCCGGCAAGACCGTCTTCATCACCTCGCTGATCGCCAACCTGCTGCAGCGCGGGAGAATGACCCAGCTCCGCGCCGAGGCCGACGGGCGGCTGATCGCCGCCGCCGTGCAGCCGCATCCCGACCGGGAGACGCCGCGCTTCGACTATGAATCGCACCTCGCCGCGCTATCCGCGAATCCGCCGCGCTGGCCGGAAAGCACGCGGCGGATCAGCCAGATCCGAGTCTCGCTCCGCTACCGGCCGACCGGGTTCCTCGCCGGGCTGACTGGCGATTCGACGATGCATCTCGACATCGTCGATTATCCGGGAGAGTGGCTCCTTGATCTCGCACTGCTCGATCAGGATTTCACCCGCTGGTCGCTGAAGGCGCTGAAAGCCGCCGAAAACGCTTCACGCGCTCCGCATGCCGGCGAATGGCGCGCGCTGATTGCGGCGCGGGACCCGGCCGAACCTTTCGAGGAAAGCGCAGCGAGACCGCTCGCCGCCGCGTTCACCGCGTATCTCGGAGCCTGCCGCAAGGCCGGGCTCTCAGGGCTCGCCCCTGGTCGCTTCCTGATGCCCGGCGATATGGAGGGCTCGCCCGCCCTGACCTTTTGTCCGCTGCCGCCGCCGGTCGGGCGCGATCCGCTGCATGCGGAGTTCGCGCGGCGGTTCGACGCCTACAAGCGCAGCGTCGTGAAACCCTTCTTTCGCAATCATTTCGCCCGGCTCGACCGGCAGATCGTGCTCGTCGACCTGATGACCGCCCTGAACGACGGCCCGGCGGCGGTCGCCGATCTCTCCGACGCGATGAAGGAGGTGCTCGGAGCGTTCCGGCCGGGGCGAAATTCGTGGCTCGCCTCGATCCTCGGGCGGCGGATCGACCGCATTCTTTTCGCCGCGACGAAGGCGGATCATCTGCATCATCTCGAACACGACCGCCTGACAGCGATCCTGAGCGCGCTCCTGAGCCAGAACCTCGCGCATGCGGCCTTCCGGGGCGCCGAAACCCATGCGCTGGCGATCGCCGCGCTCCGCGCAACCGTTGAGCAGGAGGGCGACGGGATTCGCGCGGTGAGGGGGCGATTGGAGGCGACCGGCGAGGAGGCCGCCCTCGATCCGGGCGAATTGCCGGCCGACCCGGCCTCCGTCCTCGCCGCCGCCCGCGCGGCGGACGCCGGGCCAGCGGGGACGGGCTGGCTCGACGGCGCATTCAAAGTCATGAATTTCGCGCCGCCCCGGCTCTCGCGCGGCGAGGGGCTGCCGCATATCAGGCTCGACCGCGCGCTCGAATTCCTGATCGGGGACAGGCTGACATGAGCGACTCCACCCGGCGTGAACCGAAGTTGATCGTAGACGGACTGGAAAACCTGCCCGCCGCGCCGAGCGGCCCGGACGAGGCTCCGGAGATCGACGCAGAAGAGGCCGCGCCGCCCGCCTCCACGCCCCGAATCCGAGCCGGCGGCGGACTTACAGGGCTCTTCTGGGCCGCGCTCGCCGGTCTTGTCTCGATGGCGCTCGGCCTCTGGGCTTTCGAGGTGGTCGAGGCGCTGATCTTGCGCAATGTCTGGCTCGGCCGGATCGCGCTGGCGCTCGCGCTTCTCTCCGCAGCGGCGCTGATCCTCATCGCACTTCGGGAGATCGCCGGGCTGGCCCGGCTTCACCGCATCGACGGGCTGCGCGCCGCCGCAATCCGAGCGCGGGCGACGCGCGAGCGTGCGGCGGCGTCGAAAATCGTTGATGCGCTCGACGCGCTCTATCGCGGGCGATCCGAGCTCACCGCCGCGCACGCCGAGCTGACCGAAAAGCGCGGCGACGTCATGGATGGCGATGCGCTCCTCGATCTCGCGGAGAGAACGCTGATGACGCCGCTGGACCGGGAGGCCGAGGCCGCCGTACGGCGCGGCGCGCGCGACGTGGCGGCGGCGACGGCGATCATCCCGCTTCCCGCGCTCGACGTGCTTGCCGCGCTCGCGGTCAATCTCCGGATGATCCGCGCCATCGCGGCGGTCTATGGCGGCCGCGCCGGCTGGCTCGGTTCATGGCGGCTTCTGCGCGCCGTCGCGGCGCATCTGATCACGGCGGGGGCGATCGCGGTCGGCGAGGACATGATCGGCCCGGCTTTCGGCGGCGGCGCGCTCGCGAAACTGTCCCGCCGCTTCGGAGAGGGGGTGGCGAACGGCGCCCTGACCGCGCGGGTCGGCGTCGCGGCCATCGATGTCTGCCGGCCGCTGCCGCACCACGTCCGGGCGCGACCCGGCGTCTCGACACTGCTGGGCGGCGCGCTCAAGGGGCTCTGGCCATCGAAATGACGCCGCGCGCGCTTTCTTAACCTTTTGCAAAGAGACTCGCGCGAAACAGGCGGCCAGGCCGAAGGACGGGCGATGAAACATTTCGATCAGGCGAAAGCGTATGACGCGAAGGACGAGGCGCAGGTCCGCCTTGCCGCGCCGCTGCGCGACGCCGGCTCGCGGGCGCTGATCCAACAGACGATGGACGAACTTCCCACCGGCGTCGTCTTCTGGGACGCGCGGGGACGCTGCGAATTGGCGAACCGGCGCACCGCCACGCTCCTTGGCATCGACGGCCGGCGACCCCGACGCGGGGATCGGTTCGCCGACCTTCTCAAGCGCGCCGTCGAGGCGGGCGCGCTTTCCGCCGAATCAGGCGCGAAGATCGAGGCGGCGTTCAAGGAAGGAGCGGAGCTCGATTTTGACTGCGTCGCGCCGTCAGGGCGCGCGGTCATGGCGCGCATCCGGCCACGCTCGGATAACGGGCGCGTACTGACGCTCACCGAGATCACCGATTTCCGGCTGCGCGAGGAAAAACTGACCGCGGAGAAGGCGCGCGCGGAGAAGATGGAGCGTCGGCTCGGCGCCGAACTGGCGCGGCTCAACGCCGAGAAGGCGGAGGTCGAGGCCCGGCAGGAGGAGCTGCAGCGCCTCAGCCTGGTCGCAGCCCACGCCAAGGATCTCATCGTCATCACCGACCCGACCAATCGAATCGTCTGGGCTAACGAAGCGTTCCGCCGGCACAATGGCCTCGACCTCGAGATGGACCTTCTCGGCCGGTCCGGACGCGACGTTCTGGCCGGCCCGCAAAGCGAGCCCGAAAAACTGGCGATGATCGACGAGGCGGTGCGCAACCGTCAGTCCGTTACGCTGGAGCTGATCTGCCACCGCCGCTCCGGCGCGCCATACTGGATGGAGCAGGAGATCATCCCGGTCTTCGACAACAAGGGCGCGCACACCAATTTCATCATCGTCGGCCGCGACGTCTCGGAGCGAAAGCGCGCGGAGGCCGCCGCCGCCGAGGCCCGCCGCTTCGAGGACATGAAGCGCAGAGAGGCGCGTATGCTCGCCGAGTTCAACGAATGGCTGCAATCGAGCGATACGCTCGAAGAGCTATTCGTCGTCGTCAGTTCCTTTCTCGCCAAGCTCCTGCCGGGATCGAGCGGCGCGGTCTACACCTACGGCGCCGCCCGCGACACCCTGCAACGCGCCTGCGCCTGGGGCGAGGGCGCGAAGGTTGACGACCTGGAGCCATCCGACTGCTGGGCGCTGCGGCGTGGGCGCGCCTACTTTCACGGCGACAACACCATCGATATCGCCTGCGCGCATGTAATGGCCGCGCGCGGCGGCGACCCGCCGGAGCGCCAATACTGCCTGCCGATCATCGCGCATGGCGACACGGTCGGTCTGCTCAGCGTCGAACTCGACGCCGGGGCCGGGCAGGACACGCAGAAACTGGTGAACTTCTGCGCGGAGCACATCAGCGTCGCCATCGCAAACGTGAAGATGCGCGATCTGTTGCGCGAGCAATCGACCCGCGACCCGCTGACCGGGCTCTACAATCGCCGCTTCTTTCTCGATTATGCGAAGCGGGAGCTCGGCCGCTGCGTGGCGCAACGCCGCCCGGCGGCGCTCATCTCGCTCGATGTCGATCATTTCAAGACGTTCAACGACAACTACGGCCACGACGCGGGCGACGCTGTGCTCCGCGCGCTGGCGACGGTGCTGCAGAAGCTCTTTCGCGAGGCGGACGTGCCATGCAGACTCGGCGGCGAGGAATTCGTGGTCATGATGCCCGGCTGCGGCGCCGAGCGCGCAATCGAGCGCGCGGAGCAGCTTCGGAAAGCAGTGGAGGCGATGCGCCTGCGCCACAGTGGAGAATCATTGAAGGTCACCATCTCACTCGGACTCGCGGCGCTCACGGACGGCGCGGAGACGCTTCAGGATCTGATGCTCGCAGCCGATGAGGCGCTCTACAAGGCCAAGGCGGAGGGGCGGAACCGGGTGCGGACGGGGCGCTGACGCGGCCCGGCGCGGAATTTTCGACCCGCCCCGCCCTCGCGAGGTGGCGTCAGCCCTGCTTCCCCGCTATCTGACGCGCATCGAACAGCGAGGCGCGTCATGTCCGAACCAAGCGAACGCCCGGAAGCCGAGGACGAACGCGAGGAGGAGGCCTACGCGCTTGGCGTCGACCTCGTCGCCGGCGTCGTCGATGCGCTGGCCGAAGGAGACGACGCGGGGGTGCGCGCCCTCGTCGCGCCGCTCCACGCCGCCGATTTCGCCGACCTTCTGGAGCAGATCGACAGCGACGACCGCGCCGGACTGATCCGCGCCGTCGGCGCCGAACTGGACGCGGAGGCGCTCTCGGAACTGGACGAGAGCGTTCTCGACGAAGTGCTTTCCTATGTCGACCCGGCCGTGCTCGCCGCAGCGGTGAAAGAGCTGAACTCGGACGACGTCGTTTACCTCGTCGAGGATCTCGAGGACGAGCACAAGGCCCGGCTGCTGGGGGCGCTCGACGACGACGAGCGCGTCATCGTCGAGCAATCGCTCGCCTATCCGGAATATTCCGCCGGCCGGATGATGCAGCGGGAGCTGGTGAAGGCGCCCCCGTTCTGGACCGTGGGCGACATGATCGATGCGATGCGCGCGGCCGAGGAGCTGCCGGACCCGTTCTACGAGGTCATCGTCGTCGATCCCGGCATGAAGCCCATCGGCACGATCCCGGTCGGCCGAATCATGGGAACCACGCGCCCGGTGCCGCTCGCCGAGATCATGTCGGAGGATTTCCGCGCCATCCCCGCGACCCAGAAATCCGAGGACGTCGCCTACGCCTTCAGCCAGTATCACCTCGTCTCCGCCCCGGTGGTGGACGAGGACGGCCGCCTCGTCGGCGTAATCACCATCGACGACGCGGTCGAGGCGATGGACGAAGAGGCGGAGGAAGACATCCTTCGCCTTGGCGGCGTCGGCGACGAAAGCATCTCCGATCGCGTCCGGGACATCGCCAGATCGCGTTTTCCCTGGCTCGCGGTCAATCTTGTGACCGCGGTGCTCGCCAGCATGGTGATCGACGTCTTCGAGGATGTCATCGCCGCCTATGTCGCTCTCGCCGTCCTGATGCCGATCGTCGCATCGATGGGCGGCAACGCCGGCACGCAGACGCTGACCGTCGCGGTCAGGGCGCTGGCGACGCGCGACCTCACGGCCTCCAACATGTGGCGCGTCGTCCTGCGCGAGACGCTGGTCGGCCTGATGAACGGGCTCGGCTTCGCGATTCTGATCGGGATCATCGGCTATCTCTGGTTCTCCGACGCCATGCTCGGTTTCGTGCTCGCCATCACCATGATCGGTAATCTGCTCGTCGCCGCGCTCGCAGGTATTCTGGTGCCGATCACGCTGGACCGCTTCGGCGCCGACCCGGCGCTCGCGTCCGGCACCTTCGTCACCACCGTCACCGACATCGTCGGCTTCTTCCTCTTCCTCGGGCTCGGCGGCGCGCTGCTGCTCTGAACTCCCCGCCCTTGAAAAAACCGGCGCGAGGGCTTCCATTGCCGGCCAGCATGCTTTGCGAGGATTCATGACCGTACCGCCTAAGACCATCGAAGAGACGCAGACGCTGCTCGCCTCCGAGGACTATGTCTGCGGCAGGGCGCTGGCGACGGTGACTTATCTCGCGCTCACGCTTGGAAAGCCGCTTTTTCTCGAAGGCGAGCCGGGCACCGGCAAGACCGAGATCGCGAAAGCGCTTTCCGCCGGCCTCGGCCGGAGGCTGATCCGGCTTCAGTGCTATGAGGGTCTCGACGCCGCCTCCGCCGTCTATGAATGGAATTTCGCCGCGCAGATGATCGCGATCCGAACGGCGGAGGCCGCGGGCGGCGCCGATCAGGACGCGCTGACGGCCAATCTCTTTTCCGAGCGCTACCTGACCGAGCGCCCGCTCCTCGCGGCGATGCGACCGCAGGCGGGGGGCGCGCCGGTCCTGCTGATCGACGAGCTCGACCGCACCGACGAACCCTTCGAGGCGTTTCTCCTAGAAGCGCTTTCGGATTTTCAGGTGACGATCCCCGAACTTGGCGCGGTGAAGGCGCCGGAGCCGCCAATCGTCATCATCACTTCGAACCGCACCCGCGAAGTGCATGACGCGCTGAAGCGCCGCTGCCTCTATCACTGGGTCGGATACCCGGATTTCGACCGCGAGATGGAGATCGTCCGCGCCCGCGCGCCCGAGGCGACGGAGACGCTGAGTCGCGAGGTCGTCGCCTTTGTCCAGCAGCTTCGGACCGAGGATCTCTTCAAGCGCCCGGGCGTCGCGGAGACCATCGACTGGGCGAAATGCCTGATCGCGCTCGACGCCGTCGCGCTTTCGCCGCAGGTGATCTCCGACACGCTCGGCGCAATCCTGAAATATCAGGACGATATCTCGGCGATGCAGGGCTCGGAGGCGAAGCGCATCCTCGATCAGGCGAGGACGAAACTGGAACCGGCGTGAGCGGCCTCGTCAGCGGGCTCGACCATCTCGTGCTCACGGTGCGTGACGTGGAGGAGGCCGTGGCGTTCTACGCCTCCGCGCTGGGGCTCGAGGCGATCACCTTCGGCGCCGGGCGGCGCGCTCTGAAGATCGGCGTGCAGAAGATCAACCTGCAAACCCTCGGGCAGGAAACCCGCAACCACGCCTGTATCGGTTCGGGCGATTTCTGCCTCGTCACGGAGGCGCCGCTGGAGGACGTGATCGCCCGGCTTGAGGCGGCGGACATTCCGATCATCGAGGGGCCGGTCGAGAAATCCGGCGCGCGCGGCCCGATCCTCTCGGTCTATTTCAACGACCCGGCCGGCAACCTCATCGAGGTCTCGCGCTATGTCTGAAGCGCGCTACGCCGATCTGCCGATCCGGAGCGACGGCAAGCTTGCCGCCAACATCGCGCATTTCGCGCGCGCGCTGCGCCGCGCCGGCATGCCGGTCGGGCCAGGGCGGATCCTCAGCGCTGTGCAGGCGGTGGAGGCGGCGGGGTTCTCGTCGCGCGACGATTTCTACTGGACGCTCCACGCCTGCTTCGTCTCTCGTCCGGAACACCGGGAGCTTTTCGGCCAGACATTCCGGCTTTTCTGGCGCGATCCGCAGTTTCTCGAACACATGATGTCGATGCTCATGCCGCAAATGCGCGGCACGCAGGAGGAGCACAAGCCCGACGCGGCGGAAAAGCGCGCCGCCGAAGCCCTGCTCGACGACGCGGAGCGCCCCGACGCGCCCGAGCCAGAGGGCGAGAAGGAGGAGATCGAGATCGACGCGGCGCTCACCTTCTCCGCCGAGGAGAAGCTGAAACGGCAGGATTTTGAGCAGATGACCCTCGCCGAGCAGGCGGAGGCGCTCCGCGCCATCGCCCGGCTGGAGCTGCCGCTGAAACCGATCGCGTCGCGACGCACACGGACGTCCATGCGCGGCCGGATGATCGACGCAAGGCGGACATTGCGCGCGGCGATGCGCTCCGGCGGCGAGATCAGATCGCTGGCGATGCGCGAGCGGCGCGAGCGTCCCCCGGCGCTGATCGCGCTCTGTGACATCTCCGGCTCGATGGCGGGTTATTCGCGGATGCTAATGCATTTCCTTCACGCCGCCTCCAACGCCAAGGGCGCAGGCTGGTCGGACGTGCATTCCTTCACCTTCGGCACGCGACTGACCAACATCACCCGCCATCTGAAGCTCCGTGACGTCGACAGCGCGCTGAAACGAGCCGGCGCGGAGGCCGAGGACTGGGAGGGCGGCACGCGGATCGGCGCCTGCCTTCGCCGCTTCAACCGCGACTGGTCGCGCCGGGTGCTGGGACAGGGCGCCGTGGTGATCCTGATCACCGACGGACTCGACCGAGACGACCCGATCGTTCTCGGCCATGAGATGGAGCGCCTGCGTCTTTCCTGCCGAAAACTGATCTGGCTCAACCCGTTGCTGAGATGGGACGGCTTCGCACCCAGGGCGCGAGGGGTGCGGGCGATGTTGCCGCGCGTCGACAGTTTCCGCGCCGCGCATTCCGTCGCCAGCCTCGAGGCGCTGGCGGCGGCGCTGAGCCGACCGGACGACGCCGGCGACAAGGCGCGCCTGATCCGGATGATGGCGGAGTCGTCCCCCGTCGCGGAACAGAAGCAGGCGGCTGCGCCGGCCGCCCCCAGCGTCAGCGATCCGCTTCGGGGCTGACCGACGCCGGCGGCAGATCGATCTCGAAAACCGCGCCGCCAGTTTCGGTTCCGGCGCCGAGCGCCACGGCGCCATCATGAGCCTCGATCAGCGCGCGAACGATGGCGAGCCCCATGCCTGTGCCGCCTTCGGCGCGGCGCGTGGTGAAGAACGGGTCGAAAAGCTTTCCACGGTTCGCTTCCGATACGCCCTCGCCATCATCGGCGACGCGAATCAACGCGCGGCCGGCCGCCGCCCGGACAGCGATCTCCAGTCGCGTCGCGCCATGCCGCGCCGCATTATCCGCGAGATTGCCGAGTACCGCAGAGAGCTTTTCATCACGCATCGCAACTGGCGTGTCGACATCGCCGTTCAGTTCGATTTTCACCGGCGCGACGAGGCCGGCCGCCGCCGCCCGCACGGTCGCGACGCCCGGCGCGCCCTGCGTCTCCGCCTCCGCCCGCGCGAGGTCGAGAAGCCGGCGCACAAGTAGCGTCATCCGTTCCGCGTCCGCGGCGATGTTGGAAAGAAACGCGCGTCGCGTCTCCGGCGCCATCTCGGCCTCGGCGTCGCGGACCAGTTCCGCCGCGCCCTGGATCGCGGTCAGCGGCGATTTCAGCTCATGCGCGACATGCGCCGCGAAGGCGGAGAGGCTTTCGGAGCGGTCGCGAAGCTTCCGCGCGCTCCGCAGGAAAATTTCGGAAAGCTCCGCCACCTCGCGCGTGCCGTGATAGCGGAGAGGGCGCATCGCTGCGCGCTCGCCCGCGTCGATCCGGCGGGTGCGCACGGTCAACTCGCGGATCGGGCCTGTGATGGCGCGGGTCGCGACGAACCCGAACGCCAGGACCGCGATCAGCGTCGCCAGCGCAGCGAGCGCTAGGCTCCGCCGTTCCGCCCAGGCGACCTGAAGGATATGCGCCGGCGTGCGCGAGGCGTAAATCACGCCGGCGACGCGGCCGCGATCGATCACGGGAAAGGCGATGAAAATCCGCAGCGACGCGCCTTTCGTCACATAGTAGATTAACGGCGCCGGGCGGGCGCGCAGCCTGGTGCGAAGCTGCTGCGCAAGCCGGCCGCGAAGCGCCTCCGCCACTTCGGGAACATGCGCGAGGGAGCCGCCAGCCTCGGCCCCGGTCAGGGCCACGCCGGCGGGGTCGAGCGCCTGAATCCCGGCCAACGTGCGGCGCTCCGTCTCGTCAATCAGCGGCTCCATCTCCGCGCCGATCGCGCGCCAGTCCGGCGCCACTGGCGGCGCGGCGCGCGGCGCGGACCGCGGCGGCAGGACCGGGTCGGAGGCGAGGTCGAGCGACGCGCCGGACGGCGCGAACGCGGCCAACCCTTGCGCCTCCGGGGCGCGCGCGCCAAGCGCGTCGAGCGGCAACGACGCCGTTCTCTCCCGCATCATCGCCGCCAGCGCGGCGGATTGAGCGATCAGCTCCGCCTCTGTCCTGCGGATCAACTGGTTCTCGAATACCCGAAAGAAGAAGAGTCCGGCCATCGGCGTCGCCATCGCGATCACCAGCATCAGGATGACGATAGCCCGGATTGGCGGGCGGTATTTCCGCCGCCCCTCCCTCACGCGCCGTCGGTCGCGGGAACGCAGGGACCGATCCGGAAGCCGACGCCGTGCACGGTCTCGATCGCGGGTCCGGAACCCGCTTCCGCCAGTTTCTGGCGAATGTTGCGGATATGGCTGTCAATGGTGCGGCCGGAGACGTGAACGTTAAGCCGATAGGCGGCGGCGGCCAGGTCATCCCGCGCGACGACGCGGTCTTTCCGGCGGATCAGCGTCGCCATCATCGCGAACTCTAACGGCGTCAGCTTCAGGGGCGCGCCATCGAATTCGACTTCATGCTGCTCGGGCCGGATGGTGAGCGCGCCATGACTCAGCACTTCCGCCTCCGGCGCGGGCTCGGGCGCCGCCCGCTTCAGGATCGCCTTCACCCGCGCGACCAGCTCCCGGGGAGAGAACGGCTTGCCGACGTAATCGTCGCCACCGATCTCCAGCCCGAGAATGCGGTCTATCTCATCATCGCGGGCGGAAAGGAAAAGAATCGGCGTGCGGTGCGTGCGGCGGATTTCGCGGCAGACGTCCAGCCCGTCGGCCTCCGGCATCCCGACATCGAGAATCAGAAGGTCTGGCGCGGATTCGGTGAAGCGGGCCAGAGCCTCGGCGCCGTCAGCGGCCTCGATCACCTTCAGCCCCTCGCGGACGAGCGCGAAGCGGATCACTTCCCGGATGTGCGGGTCGTCGTCGGCGATGAGAATGGTCGCGTCCATCGCCGCACTATGCGGCGGAAACTCGGCCCGGTCGAGATGAGCGACGGCTGCGGCGGCCATGAATGAGACTCCCCGGTCTGTGGCGCGCAGCCCGGCGGCCCTGAGAAATTCCAGGGAGGGGGGATCGGTCCACCGGGCCGCGCATGGCTATATCTGGGCCGGGAACCTGCCGTCGCAAGGGCGCGCTCGTGCGGGTTTCGCGCGCGCTTTCAGCAGATTATGCGCAGGCGGTTCAGCCGTGCAGCGCACGGCTGTCCTCAGGCGCGCCTTCGCGCTCCTTCATCCCGTAATCGCGAAGAACGGAGGCGACGCGAATGCGGTAATCCGCGAACATCCGCTCGCGTCCCGCCCGCTGCGCGGAGCGGTGCCGCGTCAGCCGGCGCCACTCATCAAGCGCCGCCTCGTCGCGGAATGTGGAGATCGAAAGAATCTTGCCCGGCGTCGACAGGCTTTCGAACCGTTCAACCGAGATGAATCCGTCGATCGCGTCCACAAGCGGACGCATCTCCGCCGCCATATCGAGATAAGCGTCCCTTTCCCCTTCACGAGGGAAAACCTCGAAAATGACGATGATCATCTGGCTCTCCTTCTATGACGGGCGGCGGGCGGCGTCAGCGTATCAACGCGATACGCCGCCCGCCATAGGCCCGGAGCGGTGTGACCCGAGACATAAGTCGCAGCCCGATCCGCCGCTTAGGTTCCCGCGTCCGCGCAAAGCCGTTCGACGAGATCCTCGAAGCGGTCGAAGACGAAATCGGCGCGGAACTCCGCCGCCGGCTTCCGGCGGTAGCCTCCGCTGAAGAAGTGGAACGGGACGCCCGCATTCGCCGCCGTCGCTTCATCCGTTTCGCTGTCCCCGACAAAGACCGCCGCGCCGCCGCCAAGCTGTTTGATCGCGGTCAGGAGCGGCATGGGGTCCGGCTTCATCCGCTCCAGGCTGTCGCCGCCAAGGACGACGCGAAACCGTTGACGCAGCCCGAGCGACGCCAGGATCTGCTCGGTGAGCGCGATCGGCTTGTTGGTGGCGACGGCGAGCGCAAGACCCGCGGAATCAAGCCGCGCCAGCGCCTGCTGAACGCCTTCAAATGGTCGGGTGAGCGTCGCCGGATTCTCCGCATAGGCGCGGGTGAACATCGCCAAGGCTGCGCGCAGGCTCGCCGTATCATGGCCGCCGGTGGCGTCGAGACAGCGCTCCACCAGCTTCTCGACGCCGTCGCCTACAAAACCGCGCACCGCGGCTGGATCGAGCGTGGGTCGCCCGAGCGCCGCAAGCGTGGCGGCGACGGCGGCGTGGATGTCGAACACGCTGTCGATCAGCGTGCCGTCGAGATCGAAGACGACGGCGCGCGTCACGCGGTCCGCCTTTTGATCGCGCGGCCCGTCGGGACCGTCCGGCCCGCCCCCACGACGCTAACCTCATCGCGGCCCGTGATGCGTCCTGTGGCAGTGAGCAATAACGATTTCGACCTCTTCAACCCGAATACGCGTATTTGAATTCGCGTGTGTGGGCCGGCATCGTCTCCCCCGCTCACTTCCGCGCGGCTTCCGCCGAGTCGCGAATAGCGCGGATATTTTTTCCATAGGGCGCGGGGTTGGCCGCCGAGCCGCCCTTGAAGACGGCGGAGCCCGCGACCAGCACGTCGGCGCCCGCCGCCGCAACCAATGGCGCGGTTTCAGCCGTCACGCCGCCGTCGATCTCGATATGAACCGGCCTTTCCCCGATCATCTCGCGCAGACGCCGGACTTTCGGCGCCATCGCCTCGATGAAACTCTGCCCGCCAAAGCCCGGATTGACCGTCATCACGCAGACAAGATCGATGCGGTCGAGCACATACTCGATCGTTTCGGGCGCGGTCGCGGGGTTGAGCGCCACGCCCGCCTTCGCGCCGAGATCGCGGATCGCCTGGAGCGTCCGGTCGAGATGCGGTCCCGCCTCCTGATGCACGGTAATGATGTCGGCGCCAGCCGCGCCGAACGCCGCGAGAAAGGGATCGACCGGCGCGATCATCAAGTGAACGTCCATCACCGTATTCACATGCGGGCGGATCGCGCGGCACACCTGCGGTCCGAATGTAATGTTTGGCACGAAATGCCCGTCCATCACATCGACATGCACCCAATCGCAGCCTTCCGCCTCGATCGCCCGGCATTCGGCGCCGAAATCGGCGAAATCGGCGGCGAGGATCGATGGCGCGATCTTTATGGCGCGGTCAAATTTCATTCTGGTCGATCCTTTCCTTGCATCGCCGCCACACCGGATGGCGCCACACCGGTTATCGCGATCCAGAAGGCCGCGTCCAGCCGGCGTTCCGGGCCAAGCCTTCCCGCCACGCGGCGCATCGACGATTGCGCGCGCTGCGCGGCCGGCTATCCTCGCCGCGGGGGAGGGTTTGATGGACGATCTTGTTCTCGTCGAGACATCCGAAGACGGCGCCGTCGCCACTGTGGTGATGAACCGGCCGGAGGCGCTTAATGCGATCTCGGTCGCGCTGGAAGATTCGCTTCTTTCCGTTTTCCGACGGCTGGCCGGCGAATCGGCTGTGCGCGCGATCGTGCTGACCGGCGCAGGGCGCGCATTTTCCGCCGGCGTCGATTTGAAAGAACTGGGCGCCGGCGCGCGAGAGGGGCGCGACTGGCGCGGCCCCGATACGCTCGCCGGCGCGATGCGTTGTTCGAAAGTTCCGGTCATCGCCGCGGTGAACGGCTTCGCGGTGACCGGCGGGCTGGAGCTGGCCTTGCAGGCGGATTTCATCGTCGCGGCCGAGGGAGCGCGCTTCGCCGACACGCATGCGCGGGTCGGCCTCACCCCATCCTGGGGCATGACGCAGATCCTGCCGCGCCTGATCGGCCCAGCGCGCGCCCGCTGGATGAGCCTCACCGGCGGCTTTATCGACGCGGCGACCGCGCGGGACTGGGGACTTGCGGTCGAGGTGACCCCGCCCGAAGCCTTGCTGGCGCGCGCCCGCGCGCTCGGGGCCGAGATCGCGGAGACGGATCCTGTCGCGATGGGCCGAATTCGCGGGTTGATCGCAGCCGGCGAAGGCATGCCGTTGAGAGAAGCACTGGCGTTGGAGACGAAGGTGTTCGATGAACACATGGCCACGCTCGCGCATGGCGCGGTGGAGGCGAGGCGCAGCGTCGTTCAGGCGCGTGGACGGCGCATTGCAGGAGAGAGTGAATGACCAAGCCGATGCTCTTCACCCCGATCACGCTCAGGGGTCTGACGCTGAAGAACCGCGTGGTGATCGCGCCGATGTGCCAGTATTCCGCCATCGACGGCCTGGCGAACGACTGGCACTTCGCCCATCTGGCGAAATTCGCCATGGGCGGCGCCGCCGCCGTTCTGACCGAGGCCGCCGCGGTGCAGGAGCGTGGCCGCATCACGCACGGCGACCTCGGCATCTGGTCCGACGCCCATGCGGAGGCGTTGAAACCTGTTGTCGCGTTCATCAGGACGCAGGGTGCGGCGCCGGGCATTCAACTCGGCCATGCCGGGCGCAAGGCCTCAATGCAGCGGCCCTGGTTCGGCAACGGACCGCTCGGCGCGGAGGACGAGGCCCGTGGCGATACGCCCTGGACGGTAAACGGCGCCTCCGCGATCCCGCTCGCCGAGGGGTGGCTGACGCCGGTTGAAATGACAGCGCGGGACATCGCGAAACTCGTCGAGAATTTCGTCGCCGCAACGCGGCGATCGAATGCGGCGGGCTTCGAGTTCATCGAGCTTCACGGCGCCCATGGCTATCTCATTCAATCCTTCCTCTCGCCGCTCTCGAATCGGCGGACCGACAAATGGGGCGGCGACCTCGCCGGTCGAATGAAGCTGGCGCTGGATATCGCGTGGGCGGTGCGGGAAGCATGGCCGAAGGAGAAGCCGCTCTTTTTCCGCATCTCGTCGATCGACGGAATCGAGGGCGGCTGGGAGATCGAGGACAGCGTCGCGCTCTGTCATGAGCTAAAGAGGATCGGCGTCGATGTGATCGACTGCTCTTCGATGGGCAATTCCGCGGGCGGCGCGACGGCGAACCCGATGGCGCGCGGCGCCGGTTTCCAGACGCCGTTCTCGAAGCGCATCCGCGCCGAAACCGGCATCGCGACACAGGCGGTCGGGCTGATCCTCGACGGCCCGATGGCGGAGGAGGTGCTGCAGGACGGCCGCTCCGACCTGATCGCGATTGGACGCGAGGCGCTTTACGACCCGTTCTGGGCGCATCATCAGGCGCGGGAGATGGGAGTCGAGGGCTACGACGCCTGGCCGGAGCAGTATGGCTGGTGGCTGGAGCGGCGCGAGGGGGCGATTCGGCGGATCAACGAGAACCCGGACGGACGCAAGCTGCCGGCGGCCTGAGAGCGCCAGCGGCGTCAGTCCCGATGATAGGGCGCGCCGGAGAGGATGCTGGCGGCGCGGTAGAGCTGCTCGGCGAGCATCGCGCGCGCGAGCATATGCGGCCAGACCATCGGCCCGAAGCCGAGCAGCCGGTCGGCGCGGGCGCGGAGCGCGTCCGTGTGACCGTCGGCGCCGCCGACAAGAAAAACCATGTCGCGCCGTCCTTCGTCGCGCTTCGCGCAGATCAGCCCTGCGAAGGCGCGGCTGCTTATCGCTTTCCCGCGTTCGTCCAGCGCGACGGCGAAGGCGCCGTCGGGAATCGCATCAATCAGCAACCGGCTCTCGCCGACGCGCTTCTTGTCCTCGATTTCCTGCAATCGCGCCGGGCCAAGGCCAAGACCGCGTCCCACGGCGTCGAACCGCGCCAGATAGTCGGCGACAAGTATCGCCTCCGGCCCGCCTTTCTGACGGCCGATAGCCAGTATCGCGATGCGCACGGCTTGGCCCGGCTCAGGCCATCCGCGCCGGCGTTTCGGCGACCTCCGGCAGCCACATCTTTTCGAGCTGGTAGAACTCGCGCACCTCGGGCCGGAAAATATGGACGATCACGTCGCCCGCATCGATCAGCACCCAGTCGCCCGCGTTCTTGCCTTCGATCCGGGCCGAGCGGCCAAGCTCCTGCTTCAGCGACTCGACCAGATGATCGGTCAGCGCCGAAACCTGCCTCGTGGAGCGGCCGGAGGCGATCACCATGTGATCGGCCATCGCGGATTTGCCGCGCAGATCGATCGCAACGATCTCCTCGGCCTTGTCCTGATCGAGCCTGTTCAGAATATGGGCGAGCAGCGCATTGACTGCTTCTTCACCGCCGCTGCCGGGCGGCGTCACGGTCGGGCGCGTCACGGCGCCCGCTTCAATCCGTTCATGCAGAACGAGATCCTCCTCGATATCGCGCCATGGCGGCGCACCCGTAACATAGCGAAAAACCCGCCTGTTCTCAACCAGCGCTCACCGCATGCGGCGAAAAACACGCGGCCGCCGCCCGAATCCGAGCCATGCTCCCGCCCCTGAATGTCCAATATGCGGGTTCCGCGGCGCCGGCGGCCCGGGCCGGTCAGACGAAGCGGTCGGGCGAGAGGAGGGCGGCTGCGGCGCCGAGCGCGGGCGCCCGATCAAGCACGAGATCGGCGGTGAGCGCCGAGAACGCCGGCGCGGTCTGGATACCGTAGCCGCCCTGACCAGCGAGCCAGAAGAAGCCTTCACATCCGGGGTCGAAGCCGATCACGGGCTCGCCATCGGGCGAGAAACTCCTGAGTCCCGCCCATGTCCGCTCCACCCGCGTCACCTCGAAAGTGACGGCCTGCTGGAACCGGTCGATTCCTTCCGCCAGCACCATATCGTCGGGCCAGATATCGCAGGCTTCGACCGGGTCTGCGTCAGCGGGGGAAACCATCAATTTTCCGCCGGTCGGCCTCGCGTACCAACCTTCGGCGGCGTCGGCGCAAAGCGGCCAGTCCGAAACATCGTATTCCGCAGGCGCCGGGACGATCGCCGCCGAACGGCGCTTCGGCTGTATCTTGATTGAAGACGCCCCGGCCATCGCCGCCACCGCGCTCGCCCACGCGCCCGCGGCGTTGATCAGGATCGGCGCTTCGAACACGCCGGCGGGCGTCTCGGCCCGCCATACGCCCGATTCCCTGCTGAGCGCAGTGACGCCGGCGTCAGTGACGATCCGCGCGCCGCCGTCCCGCATCCACCGCCTGAAACCACCCGTCAGAAGGTCGATGTCGATATCCCGCGCGTCCAGCTCATGCGCCGCCGCGACGATCGGCTGGCGTTTCAGAATCGGCGCCAGCTCCACGGCCTCGTCGACCGTCACGGGCTTCATCCCCGGCGTCGCCGCCAGCATGGCGTCGAGTCCGCCGCCGACATAATCGAGATAAAGCAGGCCGCGCGGGGTGAGAAGCGGCGCATCCGCAAAGCCGTCTGGCGGCGTTTCGTAAAACGCCTCCGAAGCGGCCGTCGCCGCACGCACGCCCGGCGGACCATATGACTTGATGAATACCGCGGCCGAGCGCCCGGTCGAGTGGAGGCAGGGCGCGCGCTCGGCCTCAAGCACGATCACCCGCGCTGAAGCGGCGAGATGGGCGGCGGCGCCAAGGCCCGCGACGCCGGCGCCGACAACGAGTACGTCTGCAGTTTCAACCATGGCTCAGCGGTTGCCACGCACGAGTTTCTCATAGTCCTCGGCGATGGCGCGGGTCAGCGCGCCCACCTCGAAAGTGTATTCGCCGATCTGGCCGACCGGCGTGACCTCGGCCGCGGTGCCGGTCAGCCAGCACTGCTCGAAGCTCTCCAGCTCGTCCGGCATGATGTGCCGCTCCACGACCTCGACGCCGCGCTTCTTAAGAAGATCGACGACAGTCTGCCGGGTCAGGCCGTTCAGGAAACAGTCGGGAAGCGGCGTGTGAACCACATTGTCCTTGACGAAGAAGACATTGGCGCCGGTCGCTTCTGCGACATAGCCGCGATAATCCATCATCAGCGCGTCAGAACAGCCCTTCGCCTCGGCGGCGTGCTTCGACATGGTGCAGATCATGTAGAGTCCGGCGGCCTTGGCGTGGGAGGGGATCGTCTCCGGGCTCGGCCGCTTCCACTTCGAGATGTCGAGCTTCGCACCCTTCATCTTCGCGTCGCCGTAATAGGCCCCCCAGGCCCAGACCGCGACCGCCATATGAACCGGGTTCCGCGCCGCCGCGACGCCCATGTCGGGGCCGGAGCCGCGCCACATGAAGGCGCGGACATAGCAATCCTCGAGCCCGGAAGCCCTCAGCGCCGTCGCTTTCGCCTCGTCGATCTCCTCAGCCGTGTAGGGCGAGGGAATGTCCATCGCCGCGGCGCTGGAGAGGAGGCGGAGACTGTGCTCGTGGCCGCGGAAGATCACGCCGCCATAAGCGCGTTCGCCTTCGAACACCGAAGAAGCGTAATGGAGCGCGTGGGTGAGCACATGCACCTTCGCCTCACGCCAGGGGACCATCGCGCCATCGAACCAGATGACGCCGTCGCGATCGTCATAGGCTTCGCCGCCCATCTTCTTTTCCTCTCCGTGGCCCGCCCGCATTGGACGGCGAATTTCGCTGCACCGAGTTCGCGAATGTTTCGCAAATCGACGGCTTTGAGAAATGATATGTCTCCAAGCCTTGCGGTTCGCGTATCATTGAGGTATTTCTATGTCAACAACACTGACATAAAATATGACGGTGCGAACGGCTCGCGACTGACACGAAGAGGCGACAAGCGTGCAACACCCCATCCGCACCCCACCGGGGCCCCGGCCGCCCCCGTCCTCCGGCGCGGCCATGCGAGCGGATCAGCGGCTCTTCCTGACCGATGAGCAACTCAGAACCGGGATCGAGCTTCTGTTCTTCGCCTATCGCGATTTCATTGGCGATCCCGACCGGATTCTCGCGGACCGGGGCTATGGCCGCGCCCATCATCGGGCGATACATTTCATCCGGCATCGGCCGGGGCTGACCGTGGCCGAACTGATCGAACTCCTCGGCGTCACCAAGCAGTCGCTGAATCGGGTTCTCCGGCAACTGATCGAAGACGGGCTCGTGGAGCAGGCCGTGGGCGAGACGGATCGCCGCCAGCGGCGGCTGCATCTCACCGGGTCGGGGCGCGATCTCGAAGCGCAATTGTCCGAAACCCAGCGCGAACGGCTGCGACGCGCTTATCTCGACGCGGGGCCGGAAGCGGTTGCAGGATTCCGCGAGGTGCTGCACAGAATGATGAACGAGGGCGCGCGGCGCCTGCTAACGACTGCGACCGAACGGTGAGACCGTCCCGATGACACTGACGAGCGCGGATCCGCCGGCCCATATTCTCGTCGTCGATGACGACCAGCGGATTCGCACGCTCCTGCGGCAGTTCCTGGTCAAGCACGGCTATCTGGTGACCGAGGCGCGCGACGCCGCTCATGCGCGGCGCATCCTCGCCGGTCTCGCTTTCGATCTGCTCATCATCGACGTGATGATGCCAGGAGAGGACGGATTCTCGCTGACCGCCGCGGTTCGGAAAATGGCTGAAAGCCCGATCCTGCTGCTGACCGCGCGGGGCGAGACCGAGGATCGGATCGCCGGGCTCGAGTCCGGGGCCGACGATTATCTTCCAAAACCGTTCGAGCCGCGGGAGCTTCTGCTGCGCGTCGCGGCGATTCTCAGACGGGCGGCGATCATGCCGCTGAAGGATGAACCGCCGAAGACTCTGTCCTTCGGCGAAACACGCTACGACATCTCGCGGGGCGAGCTCTGGCGCGGCGAGGGGCTGGTGCGGCTCACATCGACCGAGGCGGCGCTGATGCGGGTCTTCGCCAAGGCCCCCAACGAAGCGCTGACGCGTGTGAGGCTGGTGGAGGAGCTGGGCGGCGCCGGCGGCGGCGCGCAGGAACGCGCCGTCGACGTGCAGATCACCCGACTCCGACGAAAGATCGAGAGTGACCCGAAGAACCCGCGCTACCTGCAGACCGTGCGCGGCGAAGGCTATATGCTGACCCCGGACTGAGCGCGCGGCTCGGCTTGACGCGACGCGCCGGCGCGCCAACCATGGCGTCATGAGCTTTGCGATCATCTCCCACACTGACTGCCTCCGGCATGTCGCCCCGCCCGGCCATCCGGAACGCGTCGCGCGGATCGAGGCGGTTTCCGCCGCGCTCGACGATTCCGTCTTCGCGGGGGCGCAACGCATCGAGGCGCCGCTCGCCGAGGACGCGGCGATCCTGCGCGCCCACCCCGAGAGCTATCTGAGACGGCTCGAAGGCGCATCGCCCGCCGAGGGGTTCGCCACGCTCGATCCTGATACGCACATGTCGCCCGGTACGCTCACAGCCGCGCGGCGGGCGGCGGGCGCGAATGTGCTGGCGGTCGATCTGGTGATGGCGGGGGCGGCGCGCGCTGTCTTCTGCGCCACCCGCCCGCCCGGTCATCACGCCGAGCGCGAAACCGCGATGGGGTTCTGTTTCTTCTCCAACGCCGCCATCGGCGCCCTCCACGCCATCGAGGCGCACGGGCTTTCCCGCGTCGCCATCGCGGATTTCGACGTTCATCATGGCAACGGGACGCAGAACGTGTTCTGGGAAGAGTCGCGCGTCCTCTTCGCCTCCTCGCACCAGTCGCCGCTCTATCCCGGCTCCGGCATGCCGCATGAGACCGGGGCCGGGAATATCCACAACGCGACCCTCCCCCCCGGGGCCGGCGGCGCCGCCTTCCGCAAGGTCTGGGAGGAAAACCTCCTGCCCGCGATCGACGCCCACGCGCCCGAACTTCTGATCATTTCCGCCGGGTTCGACGCGCATCGGCGCGATCCGCTCGCGCAGCTGATGCTGGAGACGGAGGATTTCACTTGGATCACCGGAAAGCTCTGCGATCTGGCGGCGACACATTGCGGCGGGCGGGTGGTCTCCACCCTCGAAGGGGGCTATGACCTCGACGGGCTCGCGGTCTCGACCGCCGCCCATGCGAAAGTTCTGATGGAGCGCGCTTCATGAGCGACAGGAAAATCGACGCGATGAGCTTCGAAGAAGCAATGGAGGAGCTCGAAAGCGTCGTCAGCCAATTAGAGAACGGCCAGGTTCCGCTCGACAAGTCTATCGGACTCTATGAGCGCGGCGAGGCACTGCGCAAGCATTGCGACGGGCGGCTGAAGGATGCGGAGCTGCGCGTCGAGAAGATCATTCAGGGCGCGGATGGCGAGGCGAAGGGCGCGGAGCCGTTCGACGCCGAGTGACGGAGTCCGACACCGACTTCGCCGCTCGGCTGGCGACCGCCGCCGCCCGGGTCGAGGCGGCGCTCGATGCGGCTCTGCCGAGGGCGGGCGCGGGCCCCGAGGGCCAGCTCGCCGCCGCCATGCGCCGGGCGGCGCTGGGCGGGGGCAAGCGACTTCGCGCATTCCTGACGATCGAAACTGCGGGTCTGTTTGGCGCGTCGCCGGATGGCGCGGACCGTGTCGCCGCGGCGTTCGAATGCCTTCACGCCTATTCGCTGGCGCATGACGATCTTCCCTGCATGGATGACGACGATCTGAGGCGCGGCTTGCCGACGCTTCACGTCGAGTGGGACGAGGCGACGGCGGTGCTGGCCGGCGACGCTCTACAGGCTCTGGCTTTCGAATTGCTGACCAGTCCCGCGACGCATCGGAGCGGCGCGGTGCGCGCCGCGCTCGCGCTGAAGCTCGCGGAAGCCTCGGGGTTCGGCGGAATGGTCGGCGGGCAGGCCCTCGACATCGCGGCGGAGACGGCGCCGGCGCCGCTGACCCTCGCGGGGATCGAACGGCTTCAGGCGAAGAAGACCGGGGCGCTGATCGCGGCTTCGGTGGAGGCGGGCGCGATTCTCGGTCGGGCGCGGGCCGCCGAACGGCGCGCCTTGCGCGAGTATGCGCTCGAACTCGGCGCCGCCTTCCAGATCGCGGATGATATACTGGATGCGACAGGAGACGCCGCAACCGCGGGAAAGCGGCTTGGCAAGGACGCGGATGCGGGCAAGGCGACCTTCGTCGGCGCGCTCGGAATCGAGGGCGCCCGCACGCGCGCGGCTCGACTGGCCGAAGACGCGGCGGGCCGGCTGGCCGCGTTCGGCGACGCCGCGACTCCCCTTCGACTCGCTGCGCGCTTTGCGATAAGCCGCCAGCGCTGAACCCATTGGTAGAGGAGGCGTGATTTGGCCGAGGACCCGCACCAACGCCCGGCGACCCCGCTTCTGGATCGGGTCGAGCGTCCGGCCGCGCTTCGCAGGCTGTCCGATCGAGACCTGAAGCGCCTTGCGGACGAATTGCGCGCCGAAACGATCTCGGCGGTTTCCGTCACCGGCGGGCATCTCGGCGCGGGGCTGGGGGTGGTCGAACTGACCGTCGCGATTCATGCGGTTTTCGACACGCCGCGTGACCGGCTGATCTGGGATGTCGGCCATCAGGCCTATCCGCACAAGATCCTCACCGGGCGGCGGGAACGCATACGTACGCTTCGCCAGGGCGGCGGCCTTTCGGGTTTTACCAAGCGGTCGGAATCGGATTACGATCCGTTCGGCGCCGCGCATTCCTCCACCTCGATCTCGGCCGCGCTTGGTTTCGCGGCGGCGCGTGATCTGGGCGGCGATCCGGGCGACGCCATCGCAGTGATCGGCGACGGCGCGCTTTCCGCCGGCATGGCCTATGAGGCGATGAACAACGCCGGCGGGCTGGGAAAGCGCCTGATCGTGATTCTCAACGACAACGAGATGTCCATCGCCCCGCCCGTCGGCGCGATGTCGGCCTATCTTTCGCGCATCTACGCCGGGGCGCCATTCCAGGACCTGAAGGCGGCGGCGAAAACGGCGGCTTCGTTTCTGCCGCCGCCGTTCCGCGAGGGCGCGCGCCGCGCGAAGGACATGTTCAAGTCCCTGGCTTTTGGCGGCTCACTGTTCGAAGAGCTGGGATTTTCTTATATTGGGCCGCTGGACGGACACGATCTGGACCAGTTGCTGCCGGTCCTGCGGACGGTGAAGGCGCGGGCCGACGGGCCGGTGTTGGTTCATGTTCTCACGAAGAAGGGCAAGGGCTACGCCCCGGCCGAGGCGGCGCGGGACAGGGGACACGCCACCGCGAAATTCGACGTCGCGACCGGGGCGCAGGCGAAGGCGGCCTCTAATGCGCCGAGCTACACCAAGGTCTTCGCGACATCGCTGATCGACGAAGCGGAGCGGGACGACAAGATCGTCGCGGTTACGGCGGCGATGCCCGACGGCACCGGGCTCAATCTCTTCGCCGAGCGTTTTCCGAAACGCTGCTTCGATGTCGGCATCGCCGAGCAGCATGGCGTCACCTTCTCCGCCGGACTGGCCGCCGGCGGAATGAAGCCGTTCGCGGCGATCTACTCGACGTTCTTGCAGCGCGGTTACGATCAGGTCGTACATGACGTGGCGATCCAGCGCCTGCCGGTCCGCTTCGCCATCGACCGCGCCGGGCTGGTCGGTGCCGACGGCGCGACACATGCCGGCAGTTTCGACATCGCCTTTCTCGCCAATCTGCCGGGATTCATCGTGATGGCGGCGGCGGATGAGGCCGAGTTGCGGCATATGGTGGCGACCGCCCGCGCCATCGATGACGGCCCCTCCGCCTTCCGTTTCCCGCGCGGCGATGGCGTCGGCGTCGAGATGCCGGAGCGCGGCGCGCCGCTGGAGATCGGCCGCGGCAGAATGATGCGGGAGGGAACGCGCGTCGCGCTCTTGTCCTTCGGCGCCCGGCTGAAGGAGTGCCTGAAGGCGGCGGAAGAACTGGAGGCGATGGGGCTTTCGAGCAGCGTCGCCGACGCGAGGTTCGCAAAGCCGCTGGACCGCGACCTGATCCTGCGGCTGGCGCGCGAGCACGAGGTGCTGATCACCATCGAGGAGGGCGCGATTGGCGGCTTCGGCTCACATGTGATGCATCTTCTGGCCGAGGAAGGCGCCCTCGAGAGTGGGCTCCGCATCCGCTCGATGGTGTTTCCGGACACGTTTCTCGATCAGGACAGCCCCGTCCGCATGTATCAGACAGCCGGAATGTCCGCGGCGGACATCAAGGCGAAGGCGATCGCCGCGCTAGAGGCCGGGGCCGAAAGGATCGCGGCGAAGGCCTGACCGCGACCCGCGATCTCAACTGAAACCGTTCTTCCATTCGCCGCGGCGGCGCCAGACATCGACCCAGGCCGACTCGCGTCCGATCAGCCGATACGCGACGCTGCGGGTCCAGGGCCAGAGCGCCAGCAGCGCCGCAGCGAGCGGCTGCTGCCAGGTGGGAAAATGGCGCCGCACAATCTCGCGCTTCGCTTGCAGCAGGCGCACGATCTTGTCGGCGCGGACATTGCTCGACTGACCGTGGTAGTGAACGATCACGGCGTCCGGCGTGACCGCTGGGCGCGCGCCCAGCTTCTCCGCGGCGCGCATGCAAAGATCCGCCTCCTCCCCATACATGAAGAAGATCGGGTCGAAACCGTCCAGCGCCTCCCAGTCGGCGCGGCTGAGAAGGAAGAGACAGCCGGTGACGATATCGACCTGGCGCTCGCTCATCCGGTCCCAACCGCCATAGCCCTCCGAGTTCAGGACAGCGCTTCGCGGGAAGAGCGCGGCCGCTCCGATCGCCCGGCAGAAAAGGTTCCAAAGCGTGATGCGCCTCCAGCAGGAGCCCGGATTGAGGCTGCGGTCGCCGAAGACCGTGCGCCCGCCCCAGATCCGCGCCTCGGGTCGCGCGCGCGCGAAGGCGAGCAAGCGGTCAAGTGCGCCATCGAGCACCACGGTGTCGGGATTCAGAAGCAGGATGAACTCGCCCCGCGCATGTTTCGCGGCGATGTTGTTGGCGCGCGCGAATCCATGATTGATCTTCTCCGCGATGAGCATCGCGTCGGGAAACTCCCGGCCGATGGCCTCAGCGGAGCCATCGGGCGAATCGTTGTCAACGACGATCAACTCGAACGGCGTCCGGGTCTCGGCGTATACCGAGCGCAGACACTCCAGCGTCATTTCGCGGGTGTTGTAGCTGACCACGATGATCGAAAGAATCGGATCGGCCATCGCCACGCGCCCCTGCTCCGCCCGCTCTGACGCCCTGCCGCGCCGTGCGGAGCGACTACGTGAAATCCGGCTTCAGATCAATCGCGCCCGGATGACCGGCGCGGCGGCGCGCGCCGGCCGCTTTCGCGATCAGCGCCCGCTGACGGAACGCGCGACGTTGCCGTGCCATTCCACTCCACTTGCGTCGGGAAGGTTCATATCGTCAAGCGCAGCGACGATTCCGTAGCCGACGATCATGTTCAACGCGATCGCGGCCCCGAGCCGCCAGAGCCCGCCATCGACGGGGCGGCGCCCATATTCGCGGGCGGCGCCAAAGTCATCATGTGCCTCCTGAAAAGCCATATCATGTCCCCTTAGACCAAGCCCCGGAACACCCGGTGGCCTGACACTGAGATGGGAGCTTCACATGGAAACCAAAAATGATGATTGATGGATCAATCAATCAATCCCGGTGATAAATTGAGACCTCAGACCGGATAGGCGGCGTTCGGCGCATGCGCGCCAACACCCTCGGCGAGCGCCCGCGCCATGTCGCGGAAGCGTTCCGCCTCGGCACTATCCGGTTTGGAAGCCACGATGGGCGTCCCTTCGTCGGAGGTCGTGCGCACTTCGAGCGCCAGCGGCACACGGCCGAGGAAGGGCGCGCCGATCTTCACCGCTTCCGCCTCCGCCCCACCATGGCCGAAGATCTGCGTCTCATGTCCGCAGTTCGGACAGCAGAAGGTCGCCATGTTTTCGATCACGCCAAGAATCGGGATGTCGATCTTGGCGAACATATCGATGGCCTTGCGGGCGTCGAGAAGCGCAACGTCCTGCGGCGTCGAGACGACAACCGCGCCCGTGAGCTTGGTCTTCTGGCTGAGCGTCAACTGCACGTCGCCGGTGCCGGGCGGAAGATCGATGATGAGAAAGTCCAGCGGAGCCCAAGCGACCTGGTAAAGCATCTGCGTCACCGCGCTCATCAGCATCGGGCCGCGCCAGATCACGCTCTCCGATTCGCCGGTGAGAAACCCCATCGACATGCATTTGACGCCATAGCCGCGCAGCGGAACGATGGTCTTGCCGTCCGGCGAGGCCGGGCGCCCCTCTATCCCGAGCATCCGCGGTTGCGACGGGCCGTAGACATCGGCGTCAAGAAGCCCGACGCGCCAGCCCTCCATCGCAAGCGCCACCGCGAGATTGGCGGAGACGGTCGATTTGCCGACGCCGCCCTTGCCCGAACCGACGGCGATGATCCGCTCGACGCCATCGACCTTGCCGCCATTCGGCGCAGGCGGCGGCGGGCGCAGGGGCTTGTCGCCGGGTTTCGCGCGGGTGCCGAGATCGGGCGGCGCGCCTTTCGCCGTGGCCGGTGCGCTCGGCGCATCGCTATGCGCTGTGAGCGCGGCGATGACGTCGGTGACGCCCGGCACGGCCTTCACCGCGGCCTCCGCCGCCTGACGGAGCGGTTCAAGCGCGGCGCCGCGAGCGGGATCGACTTCGATGGCGAATCGGACGGCGCCGTCGGCGACGCTCAGCCCGGTGATCATTCCGGCGGTGACGATATCCCGGCCGTCGTCGCCGCCCACGACGGCGCGCAGCGCGTCGAGAACCGTCTCTCTGCTCGGGGCCGACATCATCTCTCCATCATTCCGTCCAGATCCGCAGAATTAGATAACCATTCGTCAACCCGAGCGCCACAGGGCGCACTGCGGCCGCGTCAATGTGATCCGCCGCACGCGCCTATGCGTCGATATGTGAAAAGCGGTTGCCCCGCCGGTCGGCTCTTGCAAGTAATGGCGTGGCTCAACCGTGGGGAAGGAACATGCCGGCTCAACCATTGTTGACGGTAGAGGGACTGACCGTCGCATTCGGCGCCGGGCGCGCCGCCGTGACCGTCGTCGAGGATGTCTCCTTCGCGCTGCGCCGCGGCGAGACCCTGGCGCTTGTCGGCGAATCGGGTTCGGGCAAGACGCTGACCGGCAAGGCGCTGCTCGGCATCCTGCCGAAGGGCGCCCGCATCATCGCGGGACGCGCCGCGCTGGCGGACAAATCCGGAACCGGAGAGACGGACCTTCTGGCGATGGATCCGAAAGCGCTGCGGAAGGTGCGCGGCGGCCGAGTATCGATGATCTTTCAGGAGCCGATGAGTTCGCTCTCCGCGCTGCACACGATCGGCGATCAGGTCATGGAGGCGGTAAAACTTCATTCGCCACTCAGGGGCGCGGAAGCCAAGGCGCGCTGCATAGAGACATTCGTCGATGTCGGTTTTCCCGACCCCGAGCGCGCGTTCCGGGCCTATCCGTTCGAGTTGTCGGGCGGGCTCCGCCAACGCGCGATGATCGCTATGGCGATGGTCTGCCGGCCGGAGTTGATGATCGCGGACGAACCGACGACAGCGCTGGACGTCACCACGCAGGCCACCGTCCTCGACCTCATTAAGTCGCTTCAGCGTGAAACAGGCATGTCGATGATCATGGTGACGCATGATCTCGGCGTCGTGGCCAACATGGCGGATGCCGTGGTCGTGCTGAGAAAGGGCCGGGTGGTTGAGAGCGGCCCCGCGCGCGCGGTGCTGACATCGCCCGGCCACGGCTATACGCGAAAGCTGATCGCGGCGGCCCCGGAGATTCCCGAGAACCTCGACGCGCGCCACGTGGCTTCAGAGGATTTCATCGTACGCGCGCGGCATCTCTCGAAGACCTATCCGGGCAAGGCGCAGGGGCTGGGCCGGGTCTCGGCGCCGGTCAAGGCCGTGCAGGACGTGCGCATCGATCTCAGGCGCGGCGAAACGCTGGCCATCGTGGGCGAAAGCGGCTCGGGCAAATCGACTGTCGCCAAGCTGATGCTGCAGGCCGAACGCGCCGATCCGGGCGCGCAAGTGCTGTTCAGGGGCGCGGACGGCGAAGAGGTCGACGTCATGCAGCTCACCGGCGCGGCCCTTACGGCGTTCCGGCGCAAGGTCCAGATCGTCTTTCAGGATCCGTTCTCCTCACTCTCGCCGCGCATGTGCGTGCGGGACATATTGACCGAACCGCTGCGTGTTCACGGCGTCGGCACGGCTCACGAGCAGCGTGAGCGGGCCGCCGACCTGATGGAGCGGGTCGGGCTTTCCGCCGACCATCTCCAGCGCTTCCCGCACGCCTTTTCCGGCGGCCAGCGTCAGCGCATCTCGATCGCGCGCGCGCTGGCCCTCGGCCCCGAACTCATCGTCTGCGACGAACCGACATCGGCGCTGGACGTTTCGGTCCAGGCGCAGGTGCTGGAGCTCTTCAAGGAGATCCGCGACGATCTGGGCCTGTCCTATCTTTTCATCAGCCACGATCTCGCGGTGGTGGCCGGCCTCGCCGACCGGGTCGCGGTGATGCGCCGCGGGCGGGTGGTGGAGGAAGGGCCGGTGAAGGCGCTCTTCACCAATCCGACTCATCCCTATACGAAGGCGCTGATGGCGGCCTCACCCGAGCCGGACATGGACCGGCCGCTCGATCTCGCTTCGGTCGCGCGCGGGGCCGGAGAGCCGCAGACCTGGCCCGACCCGTTCGGCTACGCCGACGACGCGGCGCCCGATCTCGTGGAGATCGACGCCGGACATTTCGTGAGGAGAGCCGCATGAAACTGCCGATCCTGTCCATCCTCGCGCTCATTTGCGGCGCGGCGCAAGCCAGCGCGATTGAGCCGCAGGAAACCCCGTATTTCGCCGAAAAGGTCGCCAAGGGAGAGCTGCCGCCCGTCGCCGAACGCCTGCCGTCGGAGCCGCTGGTCGTCGAATTCGAGAGCCGCGGGCGGACCATCGGAACCCAGGGCGGGCAGGTCCGCACCCTGATCGGCCGGGCCAAGGATGTGCGCTATGCGGTGGTCTATGGCTACGCCCGTCTCGTGGGCTATGATGAGAACTTCACACTGAAATCCGATCTTCTCGAAAGCGTCCAGGTGAAGGAAGGGCGGATCTTCACGCTGAACATCCGCGAAGGTCACAAATGGTCGAATGGCGATCCGTTCACCGCGGAGGATTTTCGTTACTGGTGGGAGGACGTGGCGAATAACGAACTCCTGTCGCCTTCGGGTCCGCCCGAGCTGATGGTTGTGAATGGCGCGATGCCGGAGTTTGAAGTCGTCGACGAGACCACCGTGCAATATGCGTGGCCGACGCCGAACCCGCGCTTCCTGCCGGCGCTCGCCGGCGCCCGGCCGCCATTCATCTACCGGCCGTCAACATTCATGAAGCAGTTCCACGGCGATTACGCCGACCCCGAGAAGCTGAAGAAGCTCGTCTACGACAACGCCGTGCGGGCCTGGCCAACGTTGCACAACAAGCTCGACAATCTCTACAACTACGACAATCCGGATCTGCCGACGCTGCAGCCCTGGGTCAACACGACGCCGAAGAACAATTCCCGCTATGTGCTGGTGCGGAATCCCTATTACCACCGCGTCGATCCGGAAGGGCGTCAGCTGCCCTATGTCGATACGATCGAAATGACGGTGGCCGCCGGTGGGCTGATTCCGGCGAAGGTGAACCGGGGCGAGGCCGACCTTCAGGCGCGCGGGCTTTCGTTTTCCGACGCACCGGTGCTGAAGAAAGGCGAGAAAGAGGGCGGCTACGTCACGTATCTCTGGACCAACGGCGCCGCATCGGACATCGCGCTCTATCCGAACCAGACGGTGAACGATCCGGTCTGGCGCGAACTCAATCGCGATGTGCGTTTCCGCCGGGCGCTCAGCCTCGCGATCAATCGCCAGACGATCAACAAGTCGCTCTATTTCGGCATGGCGACGCCCGCCGCGGTCGCGGCGCTGTCATCGAGCCCGCTCTACAACGCCGACTACGCGGAAGCCTACGCCTCGCTCGACCGGCAGGCTGCGAACAATCTGCTCGACGAAGCCGGACTCGAGCGGCGCGATTCGGAGGGCTGGCGGCTCCTCCCGGACGGGCGACGCGCCGAGATCATCGTCGAGACCGCGGGCGAGCGGCTCGTGGAAACCGACGCGCTCGAGCTGATACAGGAAATGTGGAAGGAGGTCGGACTCAAGATGATCTTCCGTCCGCTCGATCGCGATATCCTGCGCAACAAGGCCTATGCCGGGGAAAGCATGATGCCGGTCTGGTTCGGCTGGGACAATGGCGTGCCAACGCCGGACGCCAGCCCGCGCGCGCTGGCGCCGGTCGATCAGACGAATTTCTCCTGGCCCGCCTGGGGGCAGCATTTCCAGACGCACGGCGGCGCAGGAGAGCCGCCAGCTACGCCGGCCGCCAAGCGGCTTTTGCAGCTCTTCAACCGCTGGGCCTCCGCCACCACGGATAGTGAGAAAGCGGCGATCTGGGAGGAAATGCTGGAGATTCACGCCGACCAGGTGATGGCGATCGGGCTCGTATCCGGCGCGCCGCAACCCATTGTCGTTTCGAAACGGCTTCGGAATTTCCCCGAAACCGGCGTCTACGCCTGGGATCCGGCGGCGCATCTCGGCGCTTATCGCATCGACGAACTCTATTACGCCGAATGAACACCGGCGCGCACACGACAGGCCCCGGCGGGGCGGGGCTGATCTGACATGCTGAGATACGTACTCCGCCGCTGTCTGACCATGATGGGCACACTCATTGTGATCTCGGCGCTGATCTTCCTGATCATCAACCTGCCCGAAGGAAACTTCCTCACCAACCGGATTCGCGAGTTGATGGCGACCGGCGAGGAGGGTTCGATCGCCAAGGCGCGGTTCCTGATGGCGCAGTATTCGCTCGATCAGCCGATCCTCCGGCAGTATGTGATATGGCTCGGCCTGTGGCCCGGCCCCGACGGCTTCTCCGGGCTGCTCCAAGGCGATTTCGGGTATTCCTTCGAATTCGACCGCCAGGTCTGGGACATCGTCGCCGAGGCGATGTGGTTCACCATCGGGCTCAATCTCGTCGTCGTGCTCTTTGTGTATCTGACGGCGCTGCCGCTCGGCGCGCTCGCGGCGGTCAGAGCGAACACCTGGGTAGATTACCTGGCGGCGCTGGTCGGCTATATCGGGCTGGCGACGCCGAATTTCCTGCTGGCGCTCGTGCTCATGTATTATGGAAACAAGGCGGTCGGTCTGCCGATCGGGGGCGGAATGGCGAAAGAGTTCCTCGATCAGCCGATGAGCTTCGCGAAATTCGGCTCGATCATGATCCACCTGATCGCTCCGGTGGTCGTGATCGGCACCGCCGGAATGGCAGGCATGATGCGGCGACTCCGGGCCAATCTGATGGATGAGCTTGGCAAGCCTTATGTCGTCACCGCGGCGGCGAAGGGCGTGCCGCCGACGCGGGCGGTGATCAAGTATCCGCTGCGCATGGCGCTCAACCCGTTCATCGCCGATATCGGCAATCTCCTGCCGCAGCTTATCTCGGGCTCGGTCCTCGTCTCGGTGGTGATGAGCCTGCCGACGATCGGCCCGATCCTCCTTTCGGCGCTCCGCTCGCAGGACATCTTTCTATCCGGTTTCATCCTGCTCTTCGTCTCGGCGCTGACCCTTGTCGGCATGCTGATCTCCGATCTTCTGCTTGCCGTTGTCGATCCGCGCATCCGGCTGTCGGGCAAGGCGGGGGGCGCGCGATGAGCACCACCGATCCCGACCGGCACTTTGTCGCTGACGACGATTACGACGAGGCGGCGGACATCCAGGTGCTCGATCGCGCCGATCTCGACGCGCCGACATGGCTGCTGATCTGCCGCCGCTTCATGCGCCACAAGCTGGGGGTGATCTCGGCCGTCTATCTGCTGGTGATCTATCTCGCGCTGCCCTTCATCGATTTCCTGGCTCCGTATCATTACGCGGAACGGCACGAAGACCACATCTACGCGCCGCCGCAGCCGGTCCGGCTCTGGGCGCCGGAGATCGATTATTTCGGCCTGCACACTTACACGACAGTCGAGACCTTCGACCGCAAGACGTTCCAGATGACCTCGAAGACGAACTGGGACGAACCGCTGCCGATCCCGCTCTTCGCGAACTGTGGAACCTCCTACAGGCTGCTCGGTCTGATCGAAACGAATTTCCGGCTGATCTGTCCGCCAGAGGAGGGAACGCTCTTCATATTCGGCACCGACCGTCTGGGCCGGGACGTTCACAGCCGGATTATGCACGGTGCGCAGCTCTCGCTGACGGTCGGACTGATCGGCGTCGCGGTTTCCTTCGCCATCGGCCTCACGCTCGGCGGCATGGCCGGCTATTTCGGCGGTATCGTCGACAGCCTGACGATGCGGGCGATCGAGATCATCCGAAGTCTGCCGGAACTGCCGATCTGGCTCGCGCTCTCCGCCGCGATCCCGGCGAACTGGGGGCCGGTATCCGTCTTCTTCGTCATCTCGATCATTCTCGGGCTTCTCGACTGGCCCGGACTCGCGCGCGCGGTCCGCTCAAAGTTTCTCGCATTGCGGGAGGAGGATTACGTGAAGGCGGCGGAGTTGATGGGCGCGCGGCCGAAGCGGATCATTGCGGTTCACATGATGCCGAATTTCATGTCGCATCTGGTGGCGTCGGCGACGCTCTCCATTCCGGCTATGATTCTCGGCGAAACGGCTCTTTCCTTTCTCGGCCTCGGTCTGCGCCCGCCGGCGGTGAGTTGGGGCTTGATGCTTAACGACGCGCTCGACCTCACGGTGGTGGAGATCTATCCATGGCTGCTGATGCCGCTCGTTCCGGTCATCATGGTTGTTCTCGCGTTCAGTTTTCTCGGCGACGGGCTGCGGGACGCGCTCGACCCCTATAGCTGAGCCGCCCGTCATTCACGTGGATTTGCGCGCCGCCGCTCGACATGGCGCAGAGATCCGCGCACCCTGCTTCTCATGCGTGCGCTCGTCATCCCTTTCCTTCTATGCGCGGGACAGGTCGCCGCCGCGGATATCGAGGTGGATGTCGAACTGGTGCTCGCGGTCGACGTGTCGCGCTCGATGACTGCGCGCGAGTTGGAGATCCAGCGTCGCGGATACGCCGAAGCGCTGGCCAGCCAAGAGGTGATCCGCGCGATCGAAGATGGACTCCATGGCCGCATCGCGCTGACCTATATGGAATGGGCCGGCGAACACAGCCAGCGGTTCGTCGTCGACTGGACGCTGATCGAGAACCGCGTGGACGCCGAAACTTTCGCCGCCCGGATCAGCGCGCATTTCGACGGCGCGCTCCGGCGCACCTCGATCTCGGGCGCCATCGACCGCGCGACCGCGAGTTTCGAGAACAACGGGTTCGCCGGACTCCGCCGGGTGATCGATATCTCCGGCGACGGCCCGAACAATCAGGGTCGTCCGGCGCCCGATGCGCGCGACGCGGCGCTGGCGCGGGGCGTCGCCATCAACGGTTTGCCCCTGATGACGCGCGAGGGTATGGGCAGCCAGTGGAACCTCGAAACGCTCGACGAGTATTACCGCCGCTGCGTGACCGGTGGGCCGACCTCCTTCGTCATCCCGGTGCTGGAATGGCGGAATTTTCCCGCTGCGGTGCGCCGGAAACTGGTGCTGGAGCTGGTCGACAGGCGCGGCGCCACGGTTCCCGCCCAGTTCACGGACAACCGCGCGGCTCCCTATGACTGCCTTGTCGGCGAGCGGATATGGGAGCGCCTCAGGGATGGCTGGAATAGTCCATGAAGCGAGCGCGCCGCCCGCCCCGCGGTGCGTGCGGCGGGTCGCGCGCCGAATGCGGCGCCCTTCATCCCCGTGGGTCGATCGGCCGCCCGAAACCTTCGGTGACGCTCTCGATCGCCTTGGCGACCGCGAGGATCCCGGCCTCGTCCCGGTTCCTGCCGATGAGCTGAATTCCCATCGGCGCGCCGGTCGAGGTGAAGCCGATCGGGACCGAGATCGCCGGCAGGCCGAGCGTCGTCGCGAGAAAGGCGAATTTCAGCCAGTCCATGTAGTGCGGCGTCGGCACGCCATCGACCTCCAGCGGATATTCGACCTCGGAGTCGAGCGGCGCCAGCCCGACGACCGGGCAGGCGAGCGCGTCGAAACCGCGCGTCAGCACCTCCATCTCCAGGAACATCGCCGAACGCCGCCGCTCCGCCTTGACGATATCGGCGGCGGTCAGCGAAAGCCCATGCTCGATATTCTCGCTGAGGGTCCGTTTGAAATGCTTGCGCACCTCCTCAGGCAGGTTCGCCGGGCCCGCCGCCATCATCAGGCCGCGTAGCGTGAGGTTTGTCTCGACGAGGTCTTCGGTCGGCGGGTCCCGTTCCTCGACGACCGTCCCGAGCCCTTCGAGCCGGCGCATCGCCGCCGCCATCAGGTCGCGCACCTCGCGCGTCACCGGCGCGAAGCCGCCCCAGTCGGCGGAGAAGGCGACGCGCTTCGGCGGCCCGGCGCGGCGGAACGTTTCCCGAAAGCTCACCGCCGGAGCGTCGAAGGTCAGCGGTTGAAAAGGGTTGGTTCCCGCCATCGCATCCAGGAAAAGCGCGCAATCTTCGACCGTTCGGGCCATCGGCCCCTGCACGCCCATGCCGGAAAAGGCGTAATCCCGGCCGCCTCCGCTCGCCCGTCCCGGCGTCGGGCGCATGCCGACGACGCCGCAATAGGCCGCGGGAGTTCTGAGGCTGCCCCCGACATCAGAGCCGTTCGCCAGCCAGACCTCGCCCGTCGCCAGCGCCGCCGCCGCGCCCCCGGATGAGCCGGCCGGGTTGAGGCGGGTGTTCCAGGGATTGCGCGTCCGCCCGAAAACCTCGTTGAAGGTGTTGGCGCCCGCACCCATTTCCGGCGTGTTCGACTTGCCAAGAACCACGGCGCCGCGCGCCTCCAGCGTTTCGACCATCGGATCGCTTTCTTCCGGGACGAAATCCGCCAGCGCTTTCGTGCCCCAGGTCGTCCGGACCCCTTCGACCGGAGTCAGATCCTTGATGGCGACCGGCAATCCGGCGAGCCAGACAGCCTCATCGCCCCGCTTCAGCGCCTTCGCCTTCTCCCGCGCCCGCTCCGCGCAGATTGTCGGCATGGCGTTGATCGCCGGCTCGACCGCCTCGATGCGCGCCAGCGCCGCGTCGATCATCTCCAGCGGCGAGATTTCGCCTTTCTCCAGCTTTTCGACCGCTTCGGTCGCCGTCAGGGCGCAAAGATCAGGCCCGGTATAGTCATGCGTCATGCGCAGCCCTCCCATGTCACCGAGACCATGGCGCCGGAAGCGCGCCGCCGCTAGTCTTGTCGTTCACATCCTCGAAAGGTCTCCATGGCGGTCGTTGACAAGACGCTCCCCGCGCCGTTCGCTCGGGTCGAGAACATCGCCGCGGGCGTCGCCTGGATGCTTCTTTCGGGGCTTCTCTTCGTCGCCATGACCGGCATCGTCCGCTATCTGGGCTCAAGCCTTCCGGCTGCGGAGACCGCATTCATCCGTTACGCGCTTGGGTTCCTTCTCGTCTCGCCGGCCCTGATCGGCGTTTTCCGCCGGCCGCCCTCACGGCGGGTCTGGGGGCTATATGCGGGGCGCGGGCTGGTTCATGGGGTCGGCGTCATCCTGTGGTTCTACGCGATGGCGCGGATCCCGATCGCCGAGGTGACGGCGCTGAGCTATGTGCAGCCGATCCTCGTCACCATCCTCGCCGCATTCATTCTCGGCGAGCGCCTTCGCGCCCGCCGCATCGTCGCCGTTCTGGCCGGGCTCATGGGCGTCCTCATTATTCTTCGTCCGGGGTTTCAGGAGATCGGTCTGGGGCAACTCGCGCAGATCGCCGCCGGACCGCTCTTCGCAGCATCGTTCATATTCGCGAAAATGCTGACGAACGAGACACGACCGACGGAGATCGTCGCGATGCTTTCGCTCGTCAGCACGTTGACGCTGCTGCCCTTCGCCCTCGCGGACTGGCGCCCGCCCAGTCTGCATGACGTGCTCTGGTTGGCGCTGGTCGCGCTGGTCGCGACAGCCGGGCATTACGCGCTGACCCGCGCCTATCAATGTGCGCCGATCACCGTGACGCAGCCGGTCATCTTCCTGCAGATCGTCTGGGCGACGATCCTCGGCGCCGCCTTCTTCGACGAGGGGGTGGACGCCTATGTCGTCGTCGGCGCGGGAATCATCGTCTGTTCGGCGTGGTATATCGCCATTCGAGAAATGAAGTCGAAGGGCAAGGCGACGATCCCCACGGCCGGACCGTCGCCGACCGCCTCCGGCGGGGCGTCCTGACGCAAAAAATGCGCAGGCCGTAGAGAATGGGTTATGATTCGGGGGAGAGATCCGGAACGGAGCCCCGATCATGCGCATATTTTCCGCCTTTCGCCTTGTCATTCCGGTCGCCCTCTTTGGCGTCCTCGCGGCGCCGCCCGTCCTCGCCGACGCTCTGGACCAGATCGAAGAGAGCGGCGTCATCCGCCTTGGCGTGCGCGAAGCTTCCGCGCCGTTTTCCTATCGAGACGAGAATGGCGAGCCGGCCGGCCTCGCCATCGCGCTTTGCAAGCGCGTCGCAGATTCCATCGCGGCGCGCCTCGGGCGGGAATCGCTGGCGCTGGAATTCGTGACCGTCGACTCCGAAACGCGGTTCGACGCGCTGCTCGACGGGCGGGTCGATCTTCATTGCGGGCCGATGACCGCCTCGCTCTCTCGGCGCGAGACGCTGGATTTCTCGATCCCATATTTCATGGACGGCATCGGCGCCGCGCTTCGCCGCGATGGCGTTCAGGAGATCGAAGCGCTCGCCGGCGAGCCGGTTGGCGCGCTGAACGGCACGACCGGCGTCGCCATGGCCCGCCACTGGGGAGAGCCGGGCGGCTCGCCCATCATCGAGTTCGAATCGCATCGGAAGGGGCTGGAGGCGCTGGGCCGCGGCGAGATCGACGTCTATTTCGGCGATCAGGGGCTTCTCCTGCACCAGCTCGACGTTCTCAAGCGGGAGGATCGACTGATTCCGATCCGAGTGATCGAGGATCAGTTCTCCTATGAACCTTATTCGCTGGCGATGAAGGCGGGCGAGCGGCGGTTGCGGCTGGAGGTCGATCGCGGGCTCTCCACCGCATTCCTCGACCGGACGGTCTTTGACGATATCGATGTCGCGCTCGGCGAGTTCCAGCTTTCGGAACTCGCCGCGTTTCTCTACGTGCTTGTCGCCCTGCCGGAATAGGCGGGCGCCGTCACGCCGATGAGGGCGAGATCGCGCGCATAGCGTTCGCGCAGCCGGGCGCGGGTTTCCTCGTCGAACGGATCAAGCGGCGCTTCATTCCGGCGCCGGCTCCTGATCTCGCCGAGATCCCCGATCCCGACCCTCTCGCCCTGACGCCTGCGCGCCTCCACCTCCGCCAGCCCCGCGGCGGAAAGCGAGGCGCCGGCATGGCGAATATCGATCGCCTCGCCAATCAGCGCGCGCACGATCGCGCCCGGATCGCGCTTGAGCGAGCCGAATTCGATGATCTCGCAGGATCCAAAAACCGCCTCGATCTCTCTGACGAGATCCGGCCAGCCGCGCGCCCGCCCCGCCCATGCGCGGGCGAGCGCCGGCGCAGGCGGCAATTTCCGATGCAACAGCGACCAGGAATAGAGGCTGACGAACCAGTCGTCATAGGCGCGCACCGTCAGCACCAGCTTCGCCTCACGCCGGCCGATCATCCGTTTCAACGCCCGAAGCCGCCGCGCCGCATCCGGATAAATTCCACGCGGGCTCAAAAGGCATTCCGTCATCGCGCCGAGCAGGCATTCCTCCGAGATCACGCGGCGGGTGCGCCGGGAGGTGACGACCGTGCGTGCGGCGGGCGCGGTCATGGCCAGAAGGGCCGGCGTCGCGAGACGCCAGAGCCCGGGCGCCGCGGCGAGCGCGCGCATCGTCCAGGGCAGCGCCGGGCGGAGCGCGCCCGGCCCGACGAATGCGAGGTCATCCGCCCCCCCGTCGGCGAGATACGCCCTGATGGCGCGTTGCGCGCTGGTGCTGGCGGTGCGGTGCGGGCCGAGATGCACGATCAGCGGCGGGCGGCTGCCGGTCTTCATAAGGCCATCGATCTACTGGAAAGGAACTTCGTTGAAGCTTCTCAGCTTGCGGCTGTGGAGCCGGACGGTCGGCATCGCCCGCAGCAGCTCCATTGCCCGCACCCCGATGGCCAGATGCCGGTCCACCTGCCGGCGATAGAACTCCGAGGCCATGCCCGGCAGCTTCAGCTCGCCATGCATCGGCCGGTCGGAGACGACGAGGAGCGTGCCGTAGGGCACGCGAAAGCGAAAGCCGTTGGCGGCGATCGTCGCACTCTCCATGTCGAGGCCGATGGCGCGCGACTGGCTAAAGCGGCGGATCGGCTCCGACTGGTCGCGCAGCTCCCAGTTCCGGTTGTCGATCGAGGCGACGGTGCCCGTGCGCATCACCTGTTTCAACTCGTCCGCCGCGACGCCCGCGACTTCGCTCACCGCGCCCTCCAGCGATTGCTGCACTTCGGCGAGCGCCGGGATCGGCACCCAGACCGGCAGGTCGGCGTCCAGGACATGATCGTCGCGCACATACCCGTGCGCCAGCACATAATCGCCAAGCCGCTGCGTGCGCCGGAGACCGGCGCAATGACCGAGCATGACCCAGGCCGACGGACGCAGCACGGCGACATGGTCGGTCATCGTCTTTGCGTTGGACGGGCCGACGCCGATATTGATCAACGTGATGCCGTCATGGTCCGGCCGTTTCAGGTGAAAGGCCGGCATTTGCGGCGGGTGATGAGCCGGGCGCGGCTCCACGAACGCGTCATAGCCGCTGTCGGGGTCGGCGACCCTCTCCTCGGCCATCCGCCGGAAACCGTCGACATAGAACTGGTAATTGGTGAAGAGCACGAAGTTCTGGAAATGCTCCGCCCCGGTGCCGGTGTAATGGCTGAGCCGGTGCAGGGAATAGTCGACCCGCGGCGCGCTGAAGAGCGAAAGCGGCCTCGTGGTCGCGCCGATATAATCGATCTCGCCGTTTACGTGCTGGTCATCCATCGTCGCCAGGTCAGGCGCATCGAACAGCCGACTGAAATCGGCGAGCTGGTCGACGCTGATCGCGCCTTCGAGGTTCAGCCCGTCGGGATAGGCGAAATGGATCGGCAGCTTCATATCGGAAAGCCCGACCTCGAATCCGCATGCGTGATTGGCGGCGAGTTCGCGCAGTTGAACAAGCAGATATGATTCGAAGAGATCGGGCCGGGTGATCGTCGTCTCGAAGCGCCCGGCGGCGTCGCAGAAACCGAAGGACTGCGCCGGCGGATGCGGCAGAGCCGTCTCCACCTTGACCGCGAGACGCGGATAGAAGCCGGTGACGGGCGCATCGAGCCGCTCGCCACGCGCGAAAGCGGCGAAGCTATCACGAAGCCGGCTCGTCTCCGCCTCGTAAAGACGGCGGAGCGCGGCGACGGCGGCATCGGGGTCGTTGATCGATTCGTGCGTCATGGAAAGGGCATAGGCGAAGCCCCCGACCTCGGCAATCGCGACGGCGGCGACGGCGCAAGGTCGGCGGGGCCAATCGGCTGGTCCCGGAACCCGATCCGGGATCTTGCGGATAGCGCCCGACGGTTTGAAGCTGCCGATCAGGTCCGCCTAAACCGCGCTCAGATCATCACCTCGACCAGATACGGCCCTTCGGAGGCCAGACCCGCCTTCACCGCCGCCGCCAGCTCAGGCGCGGTTTCGACCCGTTCGGCCTCCACGCCCATGCCGCGGGCGAGATGCGTCCATTCCAGCGCCGGGTGATCGAGGCTCAGCATCGAAAGCGCGCGCGGGCCCGGATTGGCGACGCCGACATTTGTCAGCTCGCCCCTGAGAATCGCGTAATTCCGATTGGCGAAGATCAGGACGGTGACGTCGAGCCCCTCGCGCGCCATGGTCCAGAGCGCCTGCGGCGTGTACATCGCGCTGCCGTCGCCGACCAGCGCGATCACCTTGCGCCCCGGCGCGGCCATGGCGGCGCCGATGGCGACCGGCATGCCGTAGCCGATCGAGCCGCCGCGATTGTTGAGCCAGTGATGCGGCGGCGCCCCGGCCGTCGCGCCGAAGAAACCGCGCCCGGTGGTGACGCCTTCATCGACGACGACCGCGCCCTCCGGCAGCGTCGCGCCGAGAACGGCGGCGATGCTCTCGGGTGTCGCCGCTCCTTCTGGAATGGCGGGCCGCGCGGCGGCGGCGATCCCTTTGGGAATTGCGCCACCGGCGCCAAGCGCCTCCACCAGCGCCCGAAGCGCGCCGGCGATGTCATCCCCGGCGCTCCCGAGTTCGTCAAACACCGTTCCGGGCTGAGTCAGGACGCCGGGCTTGTCGGGATACGCGAAGAAGGCGACCGGGCGCTTCGCCCCGGCGAGGACGATGCGCCGATAGGGCCTCAGCACCTCCACCGCCTGATCGACCGGATAGGGCACGCGCGCAACGGCGACGATCCCGGCGCCGCGCGCGAGGCGCGCGTTCGACCACTCCGTCATCAGCCCGCATCCGGTGGCGGCGCTGATCCGTCCGGCGTCGGCCAGCGCCGCCTCATCTAGCGCTCCGGGGCCTAGGAGAAGGAGTGCGCCGGGTTTGCGAAGCGCCTCCGCGGCGGCCGTCACCGCGGCCTCCGGCACCGCGCGCGGCGCTTCGAGGGCCTCCGGAGCGGCGACGACGCCGCCCTCGCTCCACGCGGCGTCGCCCGGCAGGATCAGCGTGGCCACGACCGGGGCCGCGCCCGAAGCGGCCCTGACGGCCGCCGCCGCATCGGCGCCGACATCGGCGGCGGCGCGGGTCGTGCGCACCCAGTCGGAAACCGGTCGCGCGATCCCCTCGATATCCGCCGTCAGTGGCGCGTCGAGCGCGATATGCGCGGTGGCGTGCTCTCCGACGATGTTCACGACGCCCGAGCCGGCCTTTTTCGCGTTGTGGAGGTTGGAGAGGCCGTTAGCGAGGCCGGGGCCGAGATGCAGAAGCGTTGAAGCGGGCCGCCCCGCCATGCGCCAGTACCCGTCCGCCGCGCCGGTGGCGACGCCTTCCTGAAGCGCGAGCACGGAGCGCATCTCCGCCGCTCCGTCCAGGGCGGCGACGAAATGCATCTCAGAGGTGCCGGGATTGGTGAAGCAATGATCGACGCCCGCCGCCAGCAGCGTGCGCACCAGACTTTCCGCACCGTTCATCCGTTCCTCCTCACTGGACCGGAGACGGTCGTAGAGAGAGGCCGGCGCCGGATCAAGCCGACCGGGCGCTCAAAGCGCCCGCGCCAGCCTCCTGAGTTCGAACTTTTGCACCTTTCCGGTGGAAGTTTTCGGAAGGTCCTGAAAGACTACCGTCTTCGGCGTCTTGAAGCCGGCGAGCCGTTCGCGGGCGAAGGCGATCAGTTCGGCCTCGGTCGCGGTCGCTCCCGGTTTCAATTCGACGAAGGCGCAGGGTGTCTCGCCCCATTTCTCGTCGGGGCGCGCGACCACGGCGCAGGCGGCGACGGCCGGATGCCGGAAAAGCGCATCCTCGATCTCGATCGAAGAGATGTTTTCGCCGCCCGAAATGATGATGTCCTTGGCCCGATCCTTAAGCTGAATGTAACCGTCCGGATGAAGAACGCCGAGATCGCCGGTATGGAACCAGCCGCCCTTCAGCGCCGCTTCGGTCGCCGGTTCATTCTTCAGATAGCCCTTCATCACCACATTGCCGCGCATCATCACCTCGCCGATGGTTTCGCCGTCGGCGGGGGTGGCGGCCATCGACTCCGGGTCCATCACCGCCAGATCGTCGAGCGCTAGGTAACGCACGCCCTGGCGCGCCTTCTTCGCCGCCTGCTCATCGGCCGCCAGGGCGCTCCATTCCGGTTTCCATTCGTTGATGACGGAAGGACCGTAGCATTCGGTCAGGCCGTAGAGATGCGTGACCTCGAACCCCGCGTCGCCCATCGCCGCGAGCACGGTTTCCGGCGGCGGCGCTGCGGCGGTGAGAAAGGCGGCCCTTTGCGAAAAATCGCGTTTCGAAGCCGCAGGCGCGTTGAGCAAGGTCTGCATTACGATCGGCGCGCCGCATAGATGTGTGACGCCATGATCGGCCAACGCGTCGAAAATCGGCGCCGCCCTGACCGCCCTGAGGCAGACATGCGTTCCCATCACCGCAGAAACGGTCCAGGGAAAGCACCAGCCGTTGCAATGGAACATCGGCAGCGTCCAGAGATAGACGCTGTCGGCGTTCATGCCCGTATGCAGCGCGTTTCCGGTGGCGAGAAGCGCGGCGCCGCGATGATGATAGACGACCCCCTTCGGATCTCCGGTGGTGCCGGAAGTGTAATTGAGCGCGATCGCGTCCCATTCGTCATCGGGCGGCGACCAGGCGAACTCAGGGTCGCCGGCGGCGATGAATTCCTCGTAATCCGCGACGCCGAGGGCCGGCGCGACGCCGCTCTCTGGATCGGCGTACTCGATGAGCAGCGGGGGCGTCCTGACGCTCTCAAGCGCTTTCGAGACCACGGGCGCAAGCTCGCTGTCGAAGATCAGGACCTTGGCCTCGCCATGGTTGAGGATGAAGGCGACGGTCGCCGGGTCGAGCCTCGTGTTGAGCGCGTTGAGCACCGCGCCGGCCATCGGAACCCCGTAATGCGCCTCCAGCATCGCCGGGGTGTTCAGGAGCAGCGCGGCGACCGTATCATTCTTGCGGATTCCCTTCGCCGCGAGGGCCGAGCCGAGCTGGCGCGCGCGGGCGTAGAACTCCGCGTAGCTCCGGCGAAGCGCACCGTGGATGATCGCGGTCTTGTCGGGATTGACCAGCGCGGCGCGAGAGAGAAACGAGAGCGGCGAGAGCGGCTGAAAATTAGCCTCCCTCCGGTCAAGTCCAGTCTCATAGGGTGATCGGTTCATCTCCGCATCCTCCGCATGGCTTTTCGGCGGATCATCGCGACATGAACATGAAAAGCAATCGTCGGTTCAGCGCATCCGCGGCATCCGCGCGGCGCGCAGCGTGCAGTCGCGCGCAGAGTCGGGCGCACAAGCCCTGGGCGTCAGATCGCGCGAAAGACAGATGCGCGCCTCACGCACATAGCCGTCGCCGCAAGTGATGGTGACGCCATTCGCCTCGAGATCGGGGTTCGCCTCCAGAAACGCCGCTTCGACCACTTTCGCGGGCAATTCCATGTCGTGAGGCAGACGGCGGAAAATCTCCGGCCGCGCGACCCGTTGATAGGCTTCGCGCGCCAACGCGAAATAGGCTGTCGCGGCAAGCCCGGAGCAACGACCGTGTTTCTTCCACTGATACCAGGCGAGCCCGCCGGAACCCATGATATCGGCCATTCCGTCGCTCTCGCTCCGTGAAGGATCGCGCGCCGATGTCCGGCAATATTGCGGCCAACCCCGCTCGTTCTGCGGCCAGAGACCGTGCAGGGTGAAGCCCAGGTCGTGGCGCGCGTCGCACTGATCGGCGTCCCGCGCATCGCCTTCAACCGCACACCATGAAGCGTTCCACGAGAGTGAAAGCACATAATAGTCGAACTCGCCGGCCCGCTCGCCCTCCGCCCGCGCGAGGCCGGCGACGAAGACAAGACAGGAGATGACGGGAAGCAGAGATGGCGTGAGCAGGCGACACATATCGAAAACGGCTTTAAATGACTCCGAAGCTCGACTATATAGCAGCCCACTTTCCCTCGAACACCGTGAAAACGCTCAGGCGCCGGTTTTCGGACCGCGTGAAAGATATGTCTTGAGGAGCCCAGAATGACCGACCTGCCCCTGCTACCGAAAGCGACCGCCGTGTGGCTGGTTGACAACACCGCGCTGACCTTCACCCAGATCGCCGAGTTCACCGGCATGCATGAGCTGGAGATCGGCGGAATCGCCGATGGTGAGGTCGCGATCGGCATCAAGGGGCTCGATCCGGTCGCGGGCGGGCAGCTGACAAGGGAGGAGATCGCTCGATGCGAGGCCGACCCGAATGCGCGGCTGAAGCTGCTGAAAAAGCAAGTCGCGCCAGAGCAGAAGCGCAAGGCGCCGCGCTACACGCCGCTTTCCAAGCGCCAGGACCGGCCGGCGGCGATCGCGTGGCTGGTACGCTATCACCCGGAACTCGCCGACAGTCAGATCGCCAAGCTGGTGGGGACCACCAAGCCGACGATCCTTTCGGTGCGCGACAAGAGCCACTGGAACATGCCGAACATCCGCCCGGTGGACCCGGTCGCGCTCGGCCTGTGCAAGCAGGTCGAACTCGACGCCGCGGTGAAGCGCGCCGCGGCGCGCAAGGCCAAGCTCGAAGGCGCGACGATGTCCGACGAGGAAAAGAAGGCGCTGATGTCGACGGAGGCGAGCCTCCATGCGCAGGTCGAACCGCAGCGGCCACAGAAGAGCTTCGGCGGGCTCGACAGCTTCTCGATCCTCGGCGACGAGGCGGGCGGTGAAGACGACACAGACAAACGCGTCGACGCCGAAAGCCTCTTCAACCTGCCGAAGAACGCGGATGACGAGGATGAGCAGCCGCGCTGATCCGGCCTGACCGGCGAGTCGGACGGCCGACGCGCCGGATGATTCGCTGAATTCCCGCTGCGGATCGCCACCTCAGGTTGAGTGTCGGTTGAAAGCGGATACCTCTCGCCAACTCGCCCGAATCGGGCGCGCCCGGATATCTGCCGCAATCAAGGCGCTTAGATCGGTCGGCTCGGTCAGTTTGCGCGCCTATTAAATTACGCACTCTCGTTATACGCGAATAGTCCTTAACGTGTAACTTCGCCTTGAAATCACCACGAAATTGAAACACATTGCTGATGACGCCTTGTGGAGGGCGTTTGTGGTTGTTTGTTGTACTGGGGCTTATCATGAAAACGGGTATTCGCGCGGCCGCGTTTGCGGTCGGGTTCGCGATGTGTGGCGCTTTGGGTTCCGCGTCAGCCGCGAGCATCGTCTTCTTCGACGATTTCGAGGAAGACTCCTATGGAATGTACGCCAATCTGAAAAACTGGAACGTGACCGACGGCAACGTGGACGTTGTCGGCGGCGGGCGCCATTTCGACTGGTGGAAAGGCAGCGGCCTCTATGTCGATATGGCCGGCAACCTCGCCGGAACGATCGAAACGAAGCTGGCATTCGATCTGGTCGTGGGCGCGACATACGAGTTGAGCTTCGATTACGCCAAATACAGCCGGTCGACGGAGACCCTCTTTTTTGGCGTTGGCGACGAATATTCGAACTCGCTGGCTCTCGGCGCCAATCCATCTGACTCGTTCAGCTTTTTCACCACGACATTCGTGGCGACAGGCGGGTTGTCACGTATCGTTTTCGGCACGACGGGCCCCGAAACAGCGGGCGTCGACAAGGCGGGCCCGGTGATCGACAATGTCATGCTGAGCCTGATGGGGCCGCAGCCTGACTTCTCCCTCAGCGCTCCGATCGGCGATGGGCGGTCTTCAACGTCCGTGGTGCCGGTTCCGCCCGCGCTGCCGCTGCTGTTCTCGGCGCTTGCCGGTCTCGCCTTCCTGCGGCGCCGGCGCGGCGCGCGCTGAGATCAGTCTCGCCCGGACCGGTCAGAAATCGGTCGGGGCGCCGCCCTCGGATTTCCGCCGCGCGACGAACGCGGCGAGTTCCTCCCTGACCGCCTCGTCCATCGAAGGCGGCCGGTATTCCGCGAGTATGCCCTTCCAGACCTTGTTCGCGCGTTCCGCGGTCTGGACTCCGCCCGCTTCAGCCCAGGCTTCGTAATTGCGCCAGTCGCTCAAGAAAGGCGCATAGAAGGCGGACTCGTAACGATCCTGCGTGTGCTGGCAGCCAAAGAAGTGCCCGGACGAGTCGACCTCGCGGATCGCTTCGAACGCAAGGTCGGCCTCTTCGACGCTGACGCCCTTCAGATAATGGGCGATTTGCTGGATCAGTTCGCAATCCATCACGAATTTCTCGTAGGATGCGATCAGCCCACCCTCGAGCCATCCCGCACCATGATAGACCACGTTGGCGCCGCCGGTGACGCAAGCCCAGAGCGAGTTCGCGCTCTCCCACATCGCCTGACCGTCGGGCGCGTTCGCCGCGCAGGCGTTGGAGGCCCGCAACGGCAGGCCGTAAAACCGCGCCATTTGGCCGGCCATCTGCGTCGCGCGGACATATTCCGGCGTGCCGAAAGCCGGCGCGCCACTCTTCATATCGACGTTCGAGGTGAAGGTCCCCATCACCACGGGCAGTCCAGGCGCCATGTATTCGAGCAGCGCGATGGCGGCGAGACCTTCGGCGACGGAAAGCACGGTCGCCCCCGCCAGCGTGACCGGCGCCATCGCACCCGAAAGCGTGAACGGCGTGACGATCACCGGCTGGCCGCGCCGCGCCAGCCGCATCGCGCCGTCAAGCATCGGGTAATCGTGCTTCAGCGGACTCGATGAGTTGATATTGGTGTACATGCGCGGCGCGGCGTCGAACTCCTCATGGGAAAGGCCGCCGGCGATGCGCACCATTTCCATCACGTCCTCGACCCGCTCGCGACCGAGAGAATAGGCGTGGCAGACCTTGTCGGTCAGCGTCAGTTTGTCATAGAGGCAGTCGAGATGACGGACCGAAGCGTGGACGTCGACCGGCTCGACCGGGTAGCCGCCAGCGAGATGGATGCAGTTGAAATACTGCGTCAGCCGCATGAAGTTCCGAAAATCCTCGATATTCCCGACCCGTCTGCCGCCATCGAGATCCATCGCGTTGGGCGGGCTGGAGACGTTGACGAACACCATGTGATCACCGCCGATCGTCACCCGCCGCTCCGGGTTGCGGGGCGTGATGTCGAATTCGCTTGGCGCGCGCGCGACCATCTCCATCACGAAATCACGCCCCATCCGCACCCGCGGCCCGTCCGGCGCGATATCGCACCCGGCTTCGGCGAGGATGCTCCGCGCCTCCTCGTTCAGGAAGTCGACGCCGATCTCTTCGAGAACGCGCATCGCGGCGTCATGGATCATCTCGACGCCTTCCGGTCTGAGCGGCGTGGTCGGATGATCGCTGTTGACGACAATCTCCCATGGCGATTGCCGGATCGCCGTGGATCCGCCCCTGCGCTGGTTGCCGGCGCGCCCGCCTGAGCGGCTGCGCGCGCGCGGCGGCGACATCCCGGTCCCGGCCTCGGTCATCTGCTGTCACTTTCCTTCCGGCGCGCACGCTTGCGCCGCGCCACCATCCCACCATGGCGGCGCGCGTCAATCGCCCGATGCGACGCATGGGGTCGCCTTTCGGCGGCGCCGGTCGCCCCCTCAGGCGGGAAAGCGGCGAATCAGGAAGTCCGGGAGGTCCGCGACGGCGTGGATGATCGCGTCGGCGTGAGGGGCGAGCTCCGCCTCTGTCGCCGGGCCGGTCAGGACACCGATCACAGCGGCGGCGCCGGCGGCGCGGCCGGCGCCGAGATCGTGGATGCTGTCGCCGATCATGACGATTTCCTCGGGCGCGAATCCGGTCGCGCTGCAGAATGCGCGCGCCATGCCCGGGCCGGGTTTGAGCCCGAAGCCGCTATCGTAGCCGGCGTAAAAGGAGAAACGCCGCTCCAGCCCCAGCGCCCGCACGTGGGCGCGGGCCGCCGCCTCGGAATCATGCGTGGCGACGCCGAGCGCGAGTCGCATTCCGGAGAGCCGCTCCAGCGCTTCGTCGAGACCAGGCGTCGGCGCCAACATCGCGTCGCTGTCGCCGGCGCCGGCCGCGGCCGCCCGGCGGTTGGCCTCGGCCTCGATCTCGGCCGCCGGGACGCGCGGCAGGAGCGCCGCCATCAACGCCGCCACCTCTCCGGTGCTGCCGGCGACAACCGGCGAGCCGGGCAGAAACAGACCGGTCGTCACGTCGAAACCTATGGCCGCGCCAAGCGCCGCCCGGAGCGCCTCGTCCGGCCCGGCGTAGTCGGCGATCATTCCCTCGACCAGCCCGCGCCATGTGGCGGTGAAATCGATCAGCGTGCCATCCTTGTCGAAGAGCGCGCCCTTGATCCTCGTCGTCATCCGCATCTCCCGATTGCCCCATCGGCATAGGCGGATGCGCCGAAACGCGCAACGGCTCCGCTTGAATCGCGGCCCTGCGCGAGGAAGACTCCGCTCTCCAGCCGGAGGGGAGACACAGGTGGAGAATTATCCCGAAGCGAAGCGCAGCGCGTTCCCCGAGATCCAGACGATTCCCACGCGCTGGAACGACAACGACATTTACGGCCATATGAACAATGTGGTCTATGCGGAGTATTTCGACACCGCCGTGAACCGCTGGCTGATCGGCAGCGGCGCGCTCGACGTTCCCGGCGGGCCCATTGTCGGCCTGGTCGCCGAGACACGCTGCAAATTTCTCTCAAGCGTCGGTTTCCCGGATATTCTCGAGACGGGCCTCTCGGCGCTCCATGTCGGAAACAGCAGCGTGATCTACGGTCTCGGCCTCTTTCACGCGGGCGCGGAAACCCCCGCCGCGCTCTGTCGCTACGTACACGTCTATGTGGACGCCGCCGGCCGCCGGCCGACCCCGATTCCCGAATCGCTCCGCCGGGCGCTGACGGCGCTGGATCCGGGTTTTGCGCCCCGAACACCCGCTCGAGGCTGAAAGTCCGCCCAAAAATCGCCACAATACCCGTCTGGAACCCCTTGCCGGCAGCCGGTTGTTGCTAAATGGATACGGAGTTGCCATCCTGTTGCAGGGATGAACGTTATGGCGTTTCGATTGTTGTTTTTACGCGGGCAACGTGCCAGAACGCGATCAAGCCAGTTCAGGCTTAACGAGGGTTAGCAAACTGGGCGCGCCGAGCAGTGCGGCCCGTAACGAGTACGGAGAGAGGGATGATGAAGATTTCCCATACAATCCTGGCGGGCGCCGCGCTTGTCGCCGCCGGGTGCACTAACATTCCCGGCGCCAATCTCGGCGGGACGTTCGTCGCAGAAGATTTCCTTGCCATGGACATGCCCGGGGGCGATTTCAACGCCGAGCTCGCCAAGCAGTATCAGGGTCTAGCGGCGTATAACGCCTCGACGGAAGTGAACTGGATGGACGCGGCGGGCTATATGGACCGCTCCAACGCGGCCGCGTCCGGCGGCGTCACGCCGTGGGATCCGTCGGCGTTGGGCATCGGCGGCGAAGCCGTTGCGCTCTACCCCGAGGTGAGCTCAAACATCGCCGCCAATTCGTCGATCAACCCCGCCGCCTGCGCCGAAGCTCAGGCGCTCTGGGATCAGTGGCTCGAAGCGCAGTACCAGTCGCCGGGCGGCTGCCTCGACCCCGATGAAGTGAAGGCGAAGTTCGACGCCGCCTACGCCGCGTGCATCGGCGTTTCGCCCGCCAATTACATTGTCTACTTCGGCTTCGATCGGTCGAACCTGAACGACGCCGCCCGCGGCGTGGTTTCAGATGTCGTCGCCGCCCTCAGCGGCGTCGCCAACCCGATCGTCTCGCTCGTCGGCCACACGGACACGTCGGGCCCGGCCTCCTACAATGTCGGCCTCTCGCAGCGCCGCGTTAACACCGTGGCCCAGGCTCTCGCCGACGCTGGCGTTCCGCAGGGTGGCGTCACCCGCGCCGCGCGCGGTGAGTCCGAGCCGGCCGTGGCGACCGGCGACGGTGTCCGCGAGCCGCGGAACCGGCGCGTCGAGATCGCGATCGGCAACTAAGACTGAAATCCCGCGAGGGATGGACCGCCCCGCAGAAATGCGGGGCGGTTTTTCTTTGTCCGGCGAGGCGATATTCCTCGGGCGCGCTCTTGTCGCACTGCCCCGCGCCATGCAAAGCCCATGCGGATATTCGAGTCCGGGATGACATCCCGCCGCGAGGCGCCTATCTCTCGGGGATGCCACACCTGTCGCGCACCATCCTCGCCACCGTGTTCGTCCCGCCACTCTTCCCGACGCATCACCGCGCATCCGTTGAGAGTGACGGCCCGGCCAGGGACGACCCGCGCGCCCACGACGACCTTGCGGATAGGGTCAGGCGAGACTTCGCAGGCAAAGACGACACGCTCACCGACCCCTAGCAGATGCTGATCGATGGCATCGACGCCCATGAAGCGCCTGAGCGACTGCCAAGTGGCGACATCGTCAACCGCCGCAAAATGTATTCCAGCTCCCCCGCGCCGCACCCGGCGCCGGAGGACGACGTAAAGGTTTAGACCCGGCGGGGTTTCGCCCCCACCGGGGCTCCGCTATTCCGTTTCCAAACTCAGACCGACCCGAGGGACAAATCATGCGCGCCGCCACACCGACCCACAGCAACACTCTTCTCATGGATTCCGCCGAACCTTCGGGCGGCGGGGCGCTTGGCGAGCTTCCGGAATGGCGGCTCGACGACCTCTATCCAGGAATGGAGAGCGACGAGCTGGAGGCGGACTTCGACTGGCTCGAGACCGAAATCCCATCCTTCGCGGCCGACGCCAAGGGCCTGATGGCGGAAATGGATGGCGACGCGCTGGCCCGGATCCTGAGCCGCTACGAGACGATCCAGCGAAAATCCGGCCGGATCATGTCATACGCCGGACTTCTCTATCAGCAGAACACCGCCGCGCCCGAACGCGGCAAATTCTACGCCGACTGCGAGTCGAAACTGACCGATCTTTCGAATCCGCTGGTCTTTTTCTCGCTGGAATTGAATCGGATCGACGATGCGGCGCTGGAGGGCAAGCTGGCCGAAAGCCCGGCGCTGGCCCGCTATCGGCCATGGCTGGAGCGCCTGCGGAGCTTTCGTCCACACCAGCTTTCGGACGAGTTGGAGACATACCAGCACGACATGAGCCCGGTCGGCGCTTCAGCCTGGAACAAACTATTCGACGAGACCATGGCGGGCCTGGAGTTCGAGATCGAAGGCGAGGCGGAGCCGCTCAACCTCGAAGCGACGCTCAATCTTCTATCGAATCCGAAACGAGAGCGCCGCGCCGCGGGCGCCGCCGCGCTCTCGAAGGTGTTCCGCGCCAATATCGGGCTATTCGCCCGTATCACGAACACGCTCGCCAAGGAGAAGGAGATCGAGGACCGCTGGCGCAAGCTCCCGAAGCCGGAATCCGCGCGGCATCTCGCGAACCATGTCGAGCCCGAAGTGGTCGACGCGCTCCGTGACGCCGTGGTCGCCGCCTATCCTTCGATCAGCCACCGCTATTATGCGTTGAAGGCGAAATGGCTCGGCCACGACAAGCTTCAGCACTGGGATCGCAACGCGCCCTTGCCCGAAGCCGACGATCGCAAGATCCCCTGGGCCGAGGCGAAGGAAACGGTGCTGTCAGCCTATGCCGGGTTCGACCCGAAAATGGCGGAGATCGCCGCGCCGTTTTTCGAGAAGGGCTGGATCGACGCCCCGGTGAAGCCGGGAAAGGCGCCCGGCGCCTTCGCCCACCCGACCGTCACCGACGCACACCCCTATGTGATGCTCAACTATCTCGGCAAGACGCGGGACGTGATGACCCTGGCGCACGAGCTCGGTCATGGCGTCCATCAGGTGCTTGCCGCCGGGCAGGGCGAATTGCTCTCCCACACCCCGCTGACGCTGGCGGAAACCGCCTCGGTGTTTGGTGAGATGCTGACCTTCAAGAAGCTGCTCGCGGCCGCAGGGCCGGAAAGACGCCGCGCCCTCCTCGCCGGCAAGGTCGAGGACATGATCAATACGGTTGTCAGGCAGATCGCGTTCTACGAGTTCGAGCTTCGCGTCCACACCGCGCGGCGCGAGGGCGAGCTGACCCGCGAGCAGCTATGCGACATCTGGATGGGCGTGCAGCGCGAAAGTCTCGGCCCGGTCTTCGAATTCGCCGAGGGGTACGAGACCTACTGGACCTATATCCCGCATTTCATCCACTCGCCCTTCTATGTCTACGCCTACGCCTTCGGCGACGGACTGGTGAACGCGCTCTACGCCGTCTACGAGGAGGCGCCCGAGGGCTTCCAGCAGAAATATTTCGACATGCTGGCGGCTGGCGGCTCGAAACATCACAAGGCGCTGCTCGCGCCCTTCGGGCTCGACGCGACCGACCCCGCCTTCTGGGGCAAGGGGCTGGGCGTGATCTCGGCGATGATCGACGAGTTGGAGGCGATGGAAGGCTGAAGCGCCCCCCGCTGGACCGACCGATGCTGGCGCGCTAACCTCACGCCAGCTTCGAAAAGGCGCGCAAATGCCTGAGACCGGTCGGTTTTCCAATATCTACGCGCAGGGTTTCGCGCGGGTGGCGACGGCGACCCCTCGCGTCCTTGTCGGCGACCCCGCCGCCAATCTGGCGGCGACGGTCGAGATGGCCGCCAGGGCGCACGAAGCCGGCGCCGCGCTCGTCGTCTTTCCCGAACTCGGCCTTACCGGTTACGCCATAGACGACCTTCTGCAACAGGAGGTGGTGCTCAGCGGGGCGGAAAGGGCGGCGGCTGGGCTGATCGAATCTTCGGAGGCCTGGACGCCGCTTCTGTTCGCCGGATTGCCGCTGCGCGTCGCTGGTCGTCTTTACAACGTGGCGGCGGCGATCCATCGCGGGCGTCTCCTGGGGATCGTTCCGAAAACCTATCTGCCGAATTACCGCGAGTTCTACGAGCGACGGCATTTTACTTCGGGCGCCGAAGCGACGACGGACAGCGCGACGATCGCCGGTCACGAGGCGGCCTTCGGGACGGATCTGATTTTCACCGCCGAGGATTTCCCCGATATGAAGGTCGGCGTCGAGATTTGCGAGGATGTCTGGGTTCCGGTTCCACCCTCCGCCGCCGCGGCGATGGCGGGGGCGACGGTGATCGCCAATCTCTCGGCCTCCAATGTCACGGTGGGGAAATCGGATTATCGCCATGCGCTCTGCCGGGCGCAATCGGCGCGGGGCTTTTGCGCCTATCTCTATTCCGCCGCCGGGCATGGCGAATCGACCACCGATCTCGCCTGGGACGGCCACGCGATGATCTACGAGAACGGCGCGCTGATGGGCGAAACGAAGCGTTTCGCCGACGCGCCGGAGCTGCTCACCGCCGATATCGATCTCGACGTTCTGGCGCAGGAGCGGCTTCGCCATGGCTCCTTCAACGATTGCGCGGCGCTGGAAGGGCGGGCGTTCCGCCTTATCCCGTTCCGGCTCGACCCGCCCGGCGGCGATCTCGGCTTTCACCGCGCGGTGGACCGCTTTCCTTATGTGCCCGACGATGACGCCAAGCTCGATGAGCTGTGCTTCGAGGCCTACAACATCCAGGTCGCCGGGCTGGTGAAACGGCTGGAGGCGTCAGGGATCGAGCGTGTGGTGATCGGAATCTCCGGCGGGCTCGATTCGACGCAGGCGCTGCTCGTCGCGGCGCAGGCGATGGACCGGCTCGGCCGGCCGCGGACCGATATCCTCGCCTACACCCTGCCGGGCTTCGCCACATCAACGGCGACGAAGACGGCGGCCTGGGACCTGATGCGCGCGCTTGGCGTGACGGCGGAGGAGATTTCGATCGACGCCGCCTCGCGCCAGATGCTGGCGGATATCGCCCATCCGCACCGTGAAGGCGCGAGCGTCCATGATGTGACCTACGAGAACGTCCAGGCCGGGGCGCGGACCTCTCTGCTCTTCCGGCTCGCCAATCTGAAGGGCGGGCTGGTATTGGGGACCGGCGATCTTTCGGAACTCGCGCTCGGCTGGTGCACCTATGGCGTCGGCGACCAGATGAGCCATTACAACGTCAACGGTTCGGTCTCGAAAACGCTGATCCAGCACCTGATCCGCTGGGTCGCGGCGTCCGACCGGTTTGGCGAGACCGCGTCGGCGGTGCTTCTGCGCATTCTCGACACCGAAATCTCGCCCGAACTTGTGCCGGGCGATGGCGAGACGCCGGGGCAGAAGACGGAGGAGATCGTCGGGCCGTATGAATTGCAGGATTTCAATCTGTTCTGGGTCTCGCGCCATGGGCTTCGCCCGTCGAAGATCGCCTTCCTCGCCTGGCATGCCTGGCGGGACCGGGAGGCGGGGGCGTGGCCGCCGCATATGCGGGCGGAAAAGCGCAACGAATACGACCTTGCGACGATCCGGAAATGGCTCCGCGCGTTTCTCTGGCGGTTCTTCCAGACCAGCCAGTTCAAGCGCTCCGCAATGCCGAACGGCCCGAAGGTCGCCTCAGGCGGCTCACTCTCCCCGCGCGGGGACTGGAGAGCGCCCTCGGATGGCGTCGCGGCGCCCTGGATCGCCGAACTGGAGGAGAACTGCCCGGAGGAGATCTGAGCGCGTTATCGCACGCGATAAGATATCCAAGTTATTGTTATATAACTATGAATCAATTTCCATTAACCGGATTTCAACTTCTCTACAAGGTTTGGACGACCGGCGGAGTACGCCGGTGCGCTCTCTCACCGCGACGGGAAATCCATCACGGCCCGCCGCCATGGTGGAGATCTCGAGGCCCCGGCGTCTATCTGCGCCGGGCGACTCAGGGTGTTTTCGGTCGAACCGGGCTGACGACGGCCTGCCGATAGAGATGCCAGGTCGCGTGACCGAGAACCGGCAGCACGAAGATCAAGCCGATGAACAGCGTTACGACGCCCACTCCCAGCAACACCACCACGATCGCGCCCCATTGGGCGACGGATACAGGGCTTCGCAGGCTGATCCGCACCGAGGTGATGACAGCGTTCAGAACGCCGACATGGCGATCCACGAGCAGCGGAAACGAGACAAGGCTGATCGCCAGGACGAGCGCCGCGAAACAGAAACCGATCGCGACCCCGGCGATCATCATCGCCCAACCAGCGCCGGTGGTGAATACATCCTGAACGAAAGCCGGGATCGAGCTCGGCGGAGCCGGACCGAGGGTCAGATTGTAAAGCACATAGGCGGCCAGCATCCAGACGAGAAAGATGGCGGCGAGATAGACCCCGAGAACCACGATGGGGACGAATGAGGGCGATGTCATGATGTTGAACGCATCGCCCCATCCCGTCGGCAGGCCCAATTCCCGGCGACGACTCATCTCGTAGAGGCCGATGGCGGCGACCGGCCCTAGAAGGGCGAAACCGGCGATCATCGGAAAGATCAGCGGCAGGAGCGCGCTGTGGAGTGCGAACCAGGTCAGGAGAACGCCGATGAGAGGATAAATCACCACGATGAACATCACATCGGTGCGAAGAGCCATGAAATCGTCGACGCCCCTGCGCAGCGCGAGCCTGAGATCGGATGTCCTCAGGTCGCGGATCTCGATCGGCGCGGTGTCTTCGCCGACGAACTCGCCCGCGCCTTCTCCCACATGATGCGCGCCCCGACCGAGGACGCGCACCGCCCATGTAAGTGGATTGCCGATCACTTCGGCCATGACGCTATCTCCCCGCAGAAGATCGAACGAGTCAGAATTGGCTCAAGACGCCGTGCGGTTCCGGGTTCAGGCGTAGACGTATCCTACATGATTATCGCCGGCTCTTGTCATGCTCTATCGGAGTCTCACGGAGTTTTGTTCGGCCGGCGATTTCAGGCTGAGGCGTAACGAGCCTCCGGTTCTGGTTCGCGCAGGCGCTACGCGACTCGAATTCGATGAAAAGGCGATCACCGCTCCTCTTTCGGATCGGTTGATCGCCGGTCACGAGACAGTGTCGCCGCCGCCAAAGCGCGGCTAGTGCGCGTGAAACCGGACGGCGGCGCGTTCTGGCTACAGGACAACAACGGGGCCTTCGTGGTGACCGAACGGGACGGCGAGGTCGCGCTTCAGCAGTGACGGGCGGCGGAGCCGCCCGGCCACAGGACGCGATCAGCCATTCAGCTTCGCGAAGCCTTCGCCGCTTTTCGCGACCTTGCGCAACAGCGGCGAGACGGTCCAGGAGCCAGGGTCGTCGGCTGCAACGGCCTCCATATCCGCCAGCACCTTGTCGACGCCGGTGATGTCCGCGTGCATCATCGGGCCGCCGCGCCAGCGCGGGAAGCCGTAGCCGAAGATCTTGACCATATCGATGTCGAGCGGGCGGGCCGCGATTCCCTCGTCGAGGATCTGCGCGCCCTCGTTGATCAGCACCGCCATCGCCCGGCGCCGGATCGTCTCGGCGTCGAAATCACGTTTCTCGCGGCCCGCTTCCTCGGCCGCCTTCTCGATGGCGTCCTGGGTGAACGGGTCGGAGAGCGGCGTGCGGGCTCCCTTCTCGTAGCGATACCAGCCGGCGCCGGTCTTCTGACCGAAGCGCCCGGCCTCGCAAAGCCGGTCGGCCACCGTCACGTAGCGCACCTTCGGATCGCGCGTCGGGGCCAGCCGCTTGCGGTTCGCCCAGCCGATCTGAAGCCCGGCGAGATCCATGAGCTGAAATGGGCCCATCGGCATGCCGAAATCGCGGATCGCCTGGTCGATCGGCTCGATCGCGCGCATATCCTCCATCATGTAGTCGCAGACCCGCCGATAGGCGGAAAGCATGCGGTTGCCGATGAAGCCGTCGCAGACGCCGGAGAGCGCGGCGACCTTGCGCATCTTCTTCGCCAACGCGAAAGCGGTCGCCAGCACCTCGGGCGACGTTTCCGCCGCCTGCACCACCTCCACCAACCGCATGACATGGGCGGGCGAGAAGAAATGCATGCCGACGACGCGCGCCGGGTTCCTGAGCCCGGCGGCGATCTCATTCGGGTTCAGATAGGAGGTGTTGGTGGCGAGGATCGCCTCCGCCCCCATCGCCTCGTCCAGCGCGCCGAAGACCTTGCGCTTGACCTCCATGTCCTCGAACACCGCTTCGACGGCGAGGTCGGCTCCCGCGGCGGCGCCGTAATCGGCGGCGGGAGTCAACGCCGCCATCAGCTTCGCCTTGCCTTCGGCCGAGAGCCTTCCGCGTTTCACCGCCGAATCGAGATTGGTTTCGACGCGGGCGCGCCCGGCCTCGGCCGCGTCCGCGCTCATCTCGATCATCGTGACCTCGAGGCCGGCCTGTAGCAGCGAAGTGGCGATGCCGGAGCCCATCAGCCCGCCGCCGACCACCGCGACACGGGCGATCTCACGCGGCTTGGCGCCCGCGATCACCTTCGGCTTGGCGACCGCGCGCTCCGCGAAAAACGCGTGGCGGAGCGCCTTGGACTGATCCGAATCCTTCAGCACCATGAAGCCCTCACGCTCCGCCTCCAGCCCGGCGTCAAGATCGAGGCGAAAGGCGTTGCGGATGCTGTCGAAGCAGCCGAGCGGGGAGATCTGGCCCTTCGCGGCCTTCTCCACTTTTGCGCGCATCGCCGCCCATTCGGCGTCGGAGGGCGCCGGCGCGGCGGGCGCGCGGTCGATCCGGGGCGGCGTGACGCCGATGACCGAACGCGCGAATTCCTTCGCGCCTTCGGTCAGGTCGCCCTCGACCACTTTCGCCACAAGCCCCATCTCCTTCGCGCGCGCGGCGGAGACCGGGACGCCGGTGGTGATCATCTCGACCGCCGCCGCCGCGCCTACGATGCGAGGCAACCGCTGTGTGCCGCCAGCGCCCGGCAGGATGCCGAGATGAACCTCGGGCAAGCCCATCTTCGCCGTCGCCGCCGCGACGCGGTAGTGGCAGCCGAGCGCCGTCTCCAGCCCGCCGCCAAGCGCGGTGCCGTGAATGGCGGCGATCCAGGGTTTCGAGCACATCTCGATCTGGCCGACCACCTCGGTCAGGTGCGGCGCTTTCGGCGCCATGTCGAATTCGCGGATATCCGCCCCGGCGATGAAGGTGCGCCCGGCGCAGACCAGCACCGCGGCGCCGACATCCGCGGCCTCGACCGTCTTCACCGCCTCGGAAAGCCCTTCCCTGACCGCGTGCGCCAGCGCGTTGACCGGCGGATTGTCGACGGTGACGATGGCGAGATCGCCATCGATGGCGACGGAAACGGGGCTGTCGGACATTTCATTTCTCCCGGAGGGTCGATCATCTGCGCGCAAGCTAACCATCTCGTCCGATGGCGCCTAGGGGCGCAGGCCTCTCGGGCCGCCCTTTCGGGCTCAGAGCCCGACGGCGGCGAAGGCGTCGGCGACCTCGTCGATGCGGGACTCGTTCAGCCCGGCGACATTCATCCGGCCGTCGCCGATGATGTAGACGCCGTGATCCTCGCGCAGCGCCTTGACCTGGGCCGGCGTCGCGTCGACCAGGCTGAACATGCCGCGATGCCGGGCGATGAAGTCGAAACGGTCGGAATTGGTGCGCGCGCGCAGGGATTCCGCCAGCGCCGCGCGAAGCGTCAGCATCCGACCGCGCATCGCGGCGATCTCGCTCTCCCACTCGGCGCGGAGCGCGGGGTCGGCTAAGATCGTGCGGACGACCGCCGCCCCGTGGTCGGGCGGCATCGAGATCGATATCCGCATCAGCGTCTTGAGGTTCGCCTCCACCGCCCGCGCCGCCGCCGGCGTCTCGGCCAGGACCACGGCGCAGCCGGTCCGCTCGCGATAGAGCGCGAAATTCTTCGAACAGGAGGCGGCGATCAGCATCTCGGGCGCCCGCGCCGCCATGTGGCGAAGCCCGGACGTATCCTCGGCCAACCCGTCGCCGAACCCCTGATAGGCGATGTCGACCAGCGGCGTGAAACCCTGCGCGAGCGCCATCTCGGTCAGCGCGGCCCATTCCGCGGCGCTGAAATTCGCGCCCGTCGGATTGTGACAGCAGCCGTGGATCAACACCATGTCGCCGGATTTCGCCGCCTTCAGATCGGCCGCCATCCGTTCGAAATCCACTGCGCCGGTCGAGGTGTCGAAATAGGCGTAATCGCGGGTTTTCAGTCCGACCCCCTCGGCGATGGCGCGGTGGTTCGGCCAGGTCGGGGACGAGAGCCAGATCGTCGCGCCCGGCGCTGCGGACGCCGCGAGGCTCATCAGCATCCAGAGTGCGCCGCTTCCGCCCGGAGTCTGGATCGACGCGAGCCGTTCGACCGGCGCCGCGTCCCCCAGCACCAGATCGATCATCGCGGCGGAAAACGCGACATCGCCAAGAAGCCCAAGATAGGTCTTCGTCTCCTGCGTTTCGAGCAGCCGGGCCTCGGCGCGCTTCACCGCCTTCGGAATCACCGTCAGGCCGGCGTCGTTCCGATAGACGCCGACGCCAAGATCGATCTTGCGCTCCCGCGGATCGGCGCGAAAATCCGCTGCGAGTTGCAGGATCGGATCGGCGGGCGAGGGCTGAAGGTTTGCGAACATGGGCCGGACTCCTGAATCTCGCCGGAACTAGCCCCAAATCGCGTGCGGGATCAATCTGCGTCTCTTTACTGGAATGAAGTGGTCCGAGGCTTTAAGTCTCCGAGCCGAAAGATTGACCGGGAAGGAAGCTACCATGAAATATCTCGTCAGCGGCGGCGCCGTCTGGGCGCTCGCGCCGGAAGGGGGCGCGGCGGTCAATCTCAGCGTGCTGGACCCGGCTTTCGGCGCCGACATGATGGGACCGATCGGCCTTGGCCGCGACGAGGCGATGACCCGCGCGGCGCGGCTGATGAAGGGCGCGCCGCGCGTCGATATCGCCGATCTGCGACCTGAAATGCCGGTCGCCCGGCCGGGCAAGATCCTTTGCCTCGGGCACAACTACGTCGATCACATCAAGGAAGGCGGTTACGAGATTCCCGAGCATCCGGCGATCTTCGTCCGCACGCTGACCTCAATGACCGCCGCCGAGGGGCCGATGGTGCGCCCGAAGGCGTCGGAGCGGTTCGATTTCGAAGTCGAGCTGATGATCGTCATCGGCAAGGCCGGCCGCGCAATCCCGGAGGAAAAGGCGCTCGAGCACATTTTCGGCTACACGGTATTCAACGACGGCTCTCTCCGCGACTATCAGCGCCGCTCGCACCAGTGGACGCCCGGCAAGAATTTCGACCGGACCGGACCGGTCGGCCCGGTGGTGACGGATGCGGGGGAACTGGGCGACGCAGGCGATCTGCGGATCGAGAGCCGGCTCAACGGTCAGGTCATGCAGAGCGCGACGACGAAGGACATGATGTGGCCGGTTCCCGCGATCATCAGGGTGATGAGCGAATTTTCAACGCTGGAGCCGGGCGACATGATTGCGACTGGCACGCCACCGGGCGTCGGCCACGCCCGAAAACCGCCGGTCTTCATGGCGCCTGGCGACGTGATCGAATGCGAGATCGAGGGGATCGGGATCTGCCGCAACACGATAACCGACGAGGCCTGAGATGCAGGTCGAAGCGCAGGCGATCCCCGAGGTCAAGCTGATCATTCCGGCGCGCTTCGGGGATTCGCGCGGTTGGTTTTCGGAGACCTGGAGCGCCAGCCGGATGGCGGCGAACGGGCTGAACCACGACTTCGTGCAGGACAATCACTCGCTCTCCGCCCAGATCTACACCCTGCGCGGCCTGCACTATCAGGCTCCGCCCTTCGCGCAGACGAAGCTGGTGCGCGTCGCCAGCGGGCGGGTGCTCGACGTTGCGGTAGATGTCAGGCCCAAATCGGAGACCTTTCTGAAGTGGGTGGCGGTGGAGCTGACCGCGGCGGCGGGAGAACAGCTTCTGGTGCCGAAGGGATTTCTGCACGGGTTCCTGACGCTGGAGCCAAGGACCGAGGTGCTCTACAAAGTCGATGCGCCCTATTCCGGCGAGGCGGACGGCGCTATCCGCTTCGACGACCCGACGATCGGCGTCGACTGGGGCGTGGACCCCGCGAACATCGTGATATCCGAGAAGGATGCTGCAGCGCCGTATTTCACCGACTGGAGCAATCCGTTCGAAGGCTGGTCCGGGGACGAGCCATGACGGCGCGCGCGAAGATACTTGTCACCGGGGGCTGCGGCTTCATCGGCTCGGCGGTGGTGCGCCGCGCGCTCGAAAAGGGCCACGCGGTCATCAATGTCGACAAGCTGACCTACGCCGCCAATCCCGCCAACCTGCCCGGGGCGGAGGAGAACCCGGCTTACGCCTTCGCGCGCGTCGATATCTGCGACCGCGCCGCGATCGACGCGGTCTTCGCCGCACACCGGCCCGATCTCGTCATGCATCTGGCGGCGGAAAGCCATGTCGACCGTTCGATCGACGGGCCGGCGGATTTCATCCAGACCAACATGGTCGGAACCTTCACGCTACTGGAGGCGGCGCGCGCCCATTGGTCCGGTCTTTCAAGCAACGCCGGGGCCCCGTTCCGCTTTCACCACATCTCGACCGACGAGGTTTACGGCGCGCTCGGACCGGAGGGAAAATTCACGGAGACGACGCCTTACGCGCCGTCTTCGCCCTATTCGGCGTCTAAGGCCGGCTCGGACCATCTCGTCCGCGCGTGGGGCGAGACTTACGGACTGCCGGTCGTCGTCACCAATTGTTCGAACAATTACGGACCATACCATTTCCCCGAGAAGCTGATCCCGCTGATGATTCTCAACGCCCTCGCCGGCGCGCCGCTGCCAGTCTACGGGCGGGGCGAGAACGTGCGCGACTGGCTCTATGTCGAGGATCACGCCGAGGCGCTGCTGCTGGTGGCGCAGGAAGGCCGCGTCGGCGAAACCTATAATATCGGCGGCGACGCCGAAGCGCGGAACATCGACATCGTCCGCGCCATCTGCGCCATCCTCGACGATCTGCGCCCCGCAGGCGCGCCGCATGACCGCCTGATCGATTTCGTCGCGGACCGGCCCGGCCATGATTTCCGCTACGCCATCGATGCGTCGAAGATCCGCGCCGAACTCGGCTGGCGCCCCTCCGTCACGCTGGAGGAGGGGCTGCGCCGCACCGTCGAATGGTATCTTTCGAACGAGGATTGGTGGCGCGCGATTCTTGCGCGAACCGACGCGCAGGCGCGGCGGGGTCTGGCGTGAGAGTCCTGATGTTCGGCCGCACCGGTCAGGTGGCGCGTGAAGTCATCCGCCGCGACGGCGATGTCGCGATCACCGCGCTCGGACGCGCGGATGTCGATCTTTCCGAGCCAAAAGCCGCCGAGGAGGCGGTGTTGGCGGCGGATGTCGACGCGGTTCTGAACGCCGCGGCCTGGACCGATGTCGACGGCGCCGAGGCGGAGGAGGCGGCGGCGGCGCGAATCAACGCCGACGCCCCCGCCGCCATCGCCCGCGCGGCGGCGAAGCGCGGCCTGCCGTTCCTGCATATCTCCACCGACTACGTTTTCGACGGCGCCGGGACGACGCCCTGGCGCGAAGGCGACCGGCCGGCGCCGAAAAGCGCGTATGGCCGCACCAAGCTCAAGGGCGAGCAGGCGGTCGCGGCGGCGGCCGGCCCGCATGTCGTCCTGCGCACCGCCTGGGTCTTTTCCTCACATGGAAAGAACTTCGTAAAGACGATGCTTCGGGTCGGCGCCGGGCGCGACCGACTGACCGTGGTCGACGATCAGGTCGGCGGACCGACGCCGGCCGCCGCCATCGCTGAGGCCTGTCTCGATATCCTCGCCGCGCATCACGCCGGGCGCGGTGTCTCCGGCGTCTTTCATTTCGCCGGGGCGCCTGCGGTGAGCTGGCGGGGCTTCGCCGAGGCGATCTTCGAGGAAGCCGGGATGGACGTGGATGTCGCGCCGATCGCCACGGAGGACTGGCCGACGCCGGCCGAGCGGCCGCTCAATTCCCGGCTCGACTGCGCCGCGATCAGGGCCGCCTACGGGATCGTGCAACCGGACTGGCGCGCCGGGTTGAGGGACGTGCTGAAGGAGCTGAAATCATGACACGCAAGGGAATCGTGCTCGCCGGCGGCTCGGGCACAAGGCTTTACCCGCTCACGCTATCGGTCTCGAAGCAGCTTCTGCCGATTTATGACAAGCCGATGATCTATTATCCGCTTTCGGTGCTGATGCTGGCCGGAACGCGCGATGTCGCGATCATCACCACGCCGCATGATCAGGCGCAGTTTCAGCGGCTTCTTGGCGACGGCGCGCAATGGGGGATGCGGCTCGAATATATCGTTCAGCCCAGCCCGGACGGGCTGGCGCAGGCCTATCTGCTGGCCGAGGATTTTCTCGGCGGGGCCGGCTCGGCGATGGTGCTCGGCGACAACATCTTCTACGGCGACGGCCTGCCCGCGCTTCTGGCCCGCGCCGGCGCGCAGGAGGCCGGAGGCGCCGTCTTCGGCTACCGCGTCGCAGACCCGGAGCGCTACGGCGTCGTCGATTTCGACGCCGAGGGGCGCGCGGTCTCCATTGTCGAAAAGCCTGAGAAGCCGCGTTCGCGCTACGCCGTCACCGGGCTCTACTTCCTCGACTCGGAAGCGCCGGCGCGGGCGCGGGCGGTGAAGCCCTCCGCGCGGGGCGAGCTGGAGATCGTGACGCTGCTGGAGAGCTATCTGCGCGAAGGCGCGCTTACGGTCGAGCGCATGGGCCGGGGCTACGCCTGGCTCGACACCGGCACGCATGACAGCCTGATCGAGGCGGCGGAGTTCGTCCGCACCATCGAGCGGCGGCAGGGGCTGAAGATCGGCTGTCCAGAAGAAATCGCCTTCGATCAGGGCTGGATCGACGCCGTGGCTCTGCGCGCACTCGCCGAGCCGCTACTGAAAACGGAATACGGCCGCTACCTGATGCGGCTGGCGGACTGAAGCCGGCGCGCCGAATCCGTTCACTTTCCTGCGTCCATCGCCGCGCCCAGAACCCGCGCCGTCCAGCTCTTCGCGTCTGGGCTGACATGGATCGGCAGCGCGTTCGGCATCGGCCAGAGTCGGGGCGCGACGGCGACGAATTCCTGAGCCGCCCGCCAGAGCCCGCCGTGACAGACGATCAGCACGCCCGGCTCGCTCGCCGCGCGCGCCAGCGCCGCCCAGGCGCGGGCGGCGAAAACCGCGAAGGTCTCGCCACCGGGCGGGTCCCAGCGTTTCTCGAAATACTCGCTCACGTTCTCGCCGCGCGGCTTGCCCTGCAATTCGCCGGCGTGAAATTCCATCAGTTCGGGGTCGAAACTGATTTCGGCGCCCGTGGTCTCGGCCACAGCCTCGGCGGTGTGGCGCGCGCGCGAAAGCGGGCTGGAGACTATGCGCGTAACCTGCTCGCGCGCCATGATCGCCGCCGCGTTCGCCGCCTGACGCCGGCCGAGATCGGAAAGCGGGGCGTCGAGCTGGCCCTGCGTCTTGCCGATGGCGTTCCATGTGGTTTCGCCGTGGCGAAGGAAATAGAATGGATGTTCGAATGCCATGCCGCGCCCCTCCAGCGTTCGTTGGAAAAAGCCGCACCAGCGCAGAAATCGCAAGAGGACAGATCAGCCCATGACGATAACGCCCACTCTCGACGATATCGGCGGCTACAGCATGTTCGAGCCTGTCACCCTCCGCTTTTCGGATCAGGATGCGATGGGACATGTGAACAATGTCGCCTACGCCGCGCTTTTCGAATCCGGCCGGCTCGCTCTTCTGACCGATCTTCTCGCCGGGCTCGACGACCGGAAACTGGGCTACGTTCTCGCCAATCTCACCATCGATTACCGGAAGGAGATGCATTTTCCCGGCGCGGTGCAGGTTGGCGGCCGGCTGCTGCGGGTCGGCGAAAAATCCTTGACGACGGGCTATGGCGCCTTCCTGAACGGCGTCTGCCACGCCACGGCGACCAGCGTGAATGTCTGCTTCGACATCGAGACGCGGCGCGCGCGTCCCTTTCCCGCCGAGATCCGCGCGGCGCTGCTGGCCAGGATCGACGGTTGACCGGGCGCCGCGACGGCGAGGGCGGAGCGCACGCGGATGCGAGGGTCGGAAAACCGGATGAGCAGAGGGGCTGACGCGCCCGCAACCGGCGTTCTGAATAACATCGGATCACTTCAAATGATGATCGATGCGCCGAACCCCCTGCGCATCTATTTTGTAGCCAACAACCCTGATATCGCCGCTGATAACATATTCAGAGGGTTCGATCCGGACCGGGACTATATCTGCCAGTACAACTTCTGCATTTTCAATGACGTGCTGAGGCGGCGCGCCAGGAACCTGCTCTACTTCTTTTCGCTGGCCGCCTCGGGCGTTCCCTACGGATTCGCCGAGACGGGCGAGCCGCTCGGCGCGTTTCACCCGCCATCCGGCGGCTCGACAGGATTCTTCATAAGGCATGAAGGCGCCGTCACGCCGGATTATCTGGACGCGAACGGCGCGCACCGCACCGCGCATATGACCATTTCTCTGCTCGACCCATCATTCGTCAACGACCGCGTTCACCGCCTCGGCCCGCAGCATCAGCCTTCCGCCGGGCTCACATCGGTCGCATTGATGGTCCTGATCAATTACTGGCGCATGGCCCGGAGCAGGGCGCCGCACCGGCTCATACTGCACGGGTTTACCGGGGTCTATCCAAACGGCAACCCGTTCATTCACGATTTCGACAAGGAACGCGCGTTCTATGAAAGCCATCCGGATGTATATTGTCTGACGCCGACCGGTGAGCAGGCGTTCGCGCCGAGCCCCGGCGGGGCCGATGGTATTCTGGCGACGGCGTTGCGGCGGCGGTTCTCCGACCGCTACGATTTCACCGCCGCGTCGAAGTCGAAACTGATCGCCGACCTCGCCGAAACATTCTACCACGTAGGTGATTTCCCGGCGTTTCAGCGCCTGATCCAGGCCTCGATCTCATTGAACCCGAAGCAGGGAAACCGCGAGGTCGGACTGATGATCCGGGGGTTGGCTGCGGCCGGGAAGGTCGCGGAGGGGGCCGACCTCGAGGCCACCCGATCGCGGACAGCCGCGCGCGCAAGAGCGATCGACGAGAAATGGGCGTCGGGCAAGTTGAAATGGGCGCCGCTGAACGCGCCCGCGCTTGCATCGCAGGAAGCCGAGTATGTGTTCAGATCGGATAAGCGGCCACGGATGCTTGTCCTGAACGAAACTTCGCGACTGGGCTTCAACCGAAAGCATCTCGGCTGCGTCAGCGTCAGCAAGGCGCTGGTCAGGATGCTGCGGGCGCATGGCATGGAATATGCCGGCTGGGCGAACAGCGCGGCCGGGCTGAACGAAGTGCTGGCGGCCGACCCGGCGCGGGATTTCGACGCGGTGCTGCTGAACGGCGAGGGCACGTTTCACGGCGACGCCGCGCGCGCCATCGAGCTTGCGATGGCGGCGCGGCAGATGAAGGCCGCCGGAAAGAAAGTGTTCCTCATCAACAGCGTATGGGAGCGGAACGGGCGGTTTCTCGAGGAAATCTGCGCGGATTTCGACCTTATCGCGCTTCGCGAATCTGGCTCGCTCCGGGCTGCGCCGGGCCTCGGCGCGCGGATGCGGATGACGCCCGACCTGGCATGGATCACGCCACCGGTCGCCGGTGAGGGCGCGCAGCGGGAGGGGTGCGCGGTGATCGATTCAGTCGTGCCGGAAACCGCCGAGGCGCTGGGACGGCTCGCCGCGGCGAACGCGCTCGAATTTCGGGCGATGAGCGGGCTGCACCGCAGCTTCGCCGCCGCGGTGCGGGCCGACCATCCGTTGAAATCCATCCCGACTGCGCTGTCCGACCCTGACCTTGCGCGCTTCGGCTGCTGGATCACCGGCAGGTTTCATGGCCTGATCCTCGCGCTGGTGAACCACGCGCCCGCCGTCGCGATTCCGTCCAACACAGCGAAGATCGAGCATATGCTCGACGATATCGGGCTGGCGGACAAGATCTGCCCGGTCGATGAAATCCATGAAGGCGCGAGGACGAGCCAGATCGCGGGATCGCTGCGCGAACGGCTGATCTATTCCCCCTCGGACTGGGAGAAAGTGGCGCGCTACCAGTCCCGCGCCACGGTCGAGATCGACCGGCTCTTCGCGGATATGCGCCGGCTGCTGGCGTAGGCCGGCCGGGCGCGCGTTGAAGGCGTCGGCGCAGTTCAGACGAAGCGCCGCGTCTCCATCGTCCAGGCCGCGACCAGCGCGAAGATCACATGGCCTATCAGCGCCACCCAGGCGATACCGGTGAAATTGAGAAAGGCCGGAAGGCCGGCCACCAGATTCGCCATGATGAAAAGCGCGAAGATCCAGAGCCCGGCGCCATAGAGCGCGGCGGGGAGCGCCCAGTGGAGACCCGGTGCAACGCCGCGCCAGAGCGGTCGGACGATGAGAAGCCAGCCGAGCGGATAGGCGATCAGCCCGGTGGCGTAATGCATGATCTGCGCGCCCGGCGTCCACGGCGCGCCGGTAAGCGCCTCCAGCGTGGAGTTCGCCAGCCCGACCGGTGAAAGATTCGCGAAGCCGAGCGCCGGCGAGACCCCCTGTCCGAAAAGATCGAAGGCGATCGTGGCGAGCGCGCCCGCGAAGATCAGCGCGAGCGCGGCGGTTGGCGTGTCGGTCGTCGTCATCTCGAATTCCTTTCGCAAAACGGCCTTCGCGCGGATAGACGCTGCGAAACGCCCGCAGGCAAGCGGGGCCGTCGGCGGCACACGCATATGTCACCCTTCGTCATTCAGAAGGTGTACGGGATGCGCAAATATTTCATTTTGCAGCCGCCACGAGTGCTATAGCTCGCTGTCTTTGACGGATGGGGGGTTCAGGCATGGAGCGCGGCGCGGCACGCTGGCGAATTCTCGCCGTTCTGTTCACTGTCCGCACGGCGATGGCCTTTCAGTTTCAGACGATCGGCGCGCTCTCGCCGCTTTTCGCAGAGTCCTACGGCGTAAGCCTTGCGGAGATCGGGCTTCTCGTCGGTCTTTATCTTTCACCGGGGATCGCCCTCGCCCTGCCCGGCGGCCTGCTCGGCGCGCGCTTCGGCGACAAGCGCATGGTGCTGGTCGGGCTTTTGCTGATGGTGTTTGGGGGCGTGCTGTCCATCGTCGGCGGCTCATTCCAGACTGAAAGCGCCGCGCGGCTGATCGCCGGAACCGGCGGAGTGATCCTGAACGTGCTGATGACGAAGATGGTCGCCGACTGGTTCGCAGGCCGCGAGATCGGCACGGCGATGGGGATCTTCGTCAATTCGTGGCCGGTCGGCATCGCCCTTGCGCTGATAATCCTGCCGCTGGTCGCGGGCGCGGGCGGGCTTCTGGGCGCGCTTGCCGTCGTGACGCTGACCGCCATTTTCGGCTTCGGCCTGTTCGCCGCTCTCTATCGCGCGCCGCCAAGCGCCGCAGGCGGCCGGGGCGCCGCGGCCCTGCCGCGCGGCGCCCCGCTGGCGGCCGTTTTCATCGCCGGGTCGATCTGGGGTCTCTACAATGGCGCGTTCTCGATGATCTTCAGCTTCGGCCCCGCGCTCCTGACCGAACGCGGCCTGACGCTGGCCGAGGCGAGCGCGTCGATCAGCCTTATTCTCTGGCTCGGCGTCGCCTCCGTGCCGGTTGGCGGGATCATCGCGGACCAGAGCGGGCGGCGCGACCTCGTGCTGGTCGCGGGGCTCGCGATTTTTGGCGCGGCGCTGCTTTTCGTATGGAAGGGCGGCGACCCGCTTCTCGGCTCCATCCTGCTTGGCGTCGCCTGGGGGCTGCCGGTGGCGCCGATCATGAGCCTTCCCGCCGCCGTGCTCGCGCCGAACATGCTGGCCGCCGGCATGGGAGTCTTCTACACGCTGCATTATCTCTTCAGCTTCGCCGCGCCCACCATCGCCGGGTGGATCGCGGAGGCGGCGGGCGGCGCCGCCTCGACCTATCTCTTCGGCGTCTTCACGCTCACCGCAGCGGCGGGGCTGCTCGTCGTCTTTCGCGCGCTCACCGGGCCGCGCCCGGTCGCAACGTAAGACGCGCAATCAGACGAGCGCCGCCAGTGAACCGGGAACATCGACCCGCGCCAGCCAGTCGCGGGGAATGGCGCGCGCTTCGTCACCGCTGAAACAGGCGCCGAGAACGGCGCCCATCGGGATCGCGCGGCCGCAACTGTCGCCGCCGGCGCGGATATTGGCGCGCGCGGCGTCGGCGAACCCGGTCGCCGTCGCGATCAGATGTACGATCACAGGAAAGGCGACTTCCAACTGGCAATGGAGCGCGAAGGCGCGGGCGACCTCCTCGGCCGGCGCGGCGCGCATCGCCAGCGCGGCGTCGATCTGTCCATCGATCTTATCGGAGACCCCCCGCGCGGCCTCCGCCGCGCGGGCGGGCGTCGCCCCATCCAGAGCAGCGCCGATCATCGCGGCTGTCGCGAGGCCCCAGTCCACCGCATCCTCGCGCGCGTTGGTAACCCGCACCGCACTCTCCACCATCGCCGCCAGTCCCGCCTCGCCGTGATGCCGGACGACCAGCGGCGGCAACTTGGAGACCGCCGGGAGCTGCGCGTCGTCGGCGCCACAGCGATCGAACGGGCCGCCTTCCGCCTCCGCTTCCGTCCGCGCCATGGCGTCGAGCGTGGCGCGGGTCGGGCGGTCGATATAGCCCGTCCAGCGCCCGCCATAGCCGAACCATTCCTGAAAGCTCCGCGCGTAGTCTTCAGCGTCATAGGTGTCTGTGCGCGCGAGCGAATCCGCCATCGCCAGCATCTGCGCGCCGTAGTGCGAAGGCGCGCCCGGCCGTTTGCCGCCATGCGCGAAATAACCGAGGCTCCTGCCGTCCGGCCCAAGGAAATCCGCGCCGTTCGGCGTGCGGAACTCCGGCGCGCCGCCGGCGATCTCCGCGATCCGCGCCTGATCGTAGAGCCAGTGCAGCCCCATCGCCGCGGCGTCAGCCACCAGCGCGCCAAGAAGCGCGCCCTTCTTTCTGTTCATCTCCGATTCTCCACAATCCGGCGCGCCCGCAACTCGCGCCGCATGATCTTGCCGGTCGCCGTCATCGGGAGTTCATCGACGAACTCCACCGATACCGGCGCCAGATGCGGACTGAGCCTTAGTCGCACATGTGCGATCAACGCCGCAGCGGTTTCGTCGGACCGCTCGATGCCCGGGGTTGGAGTCACGAAGGCGCGGATCACCTCGGTTCTCACCTTGTCCGGGGTTCCCACGACGGCGGCGACGGCGACGGCGGGATGGCCCGCGAGGCATTCCTCGATCTCGGTCGGCCCGACCCGGTAGCCGGATGAGGTGATGACATCGTCGGTTCGGCTCTCGAAACGGAAATAGCCCTTGTCATCGCGGCTGGCTTCGTCCCCGGTCAGCATCCAGCGCCGCCCATCCGGCCCCGTCCTGAACTTCTCTGCGGTCTTGTCGGGCTTGCCCCAGTAGCGAAGGAATTGCCCCGGATCGGGCGTGCGGATCGCCAGTTCGCCGGTCGCGTCGGTCGGCGCTTCGTTCAGCCGCTCATCCAGCACGACCACCTCATGCCCCGGAAGGGCGCGGCCCATGGCCCCCGGTTTCGGCGCCGACAGCCGGGCGTTGTTCCCGATCACCATGTTGCATTCGGTCTGGCCATAAAACTCGTTGAGGGGCGCGTCGAACGCTTCAACCCCCCAGGCCAGGGTCTCGGCCCCCATCGCCTCGCCGGCGGAGACGACGATGCGCAGGTCGCACCCGAAGCGGCGCGGGTTCTCGACACGCCGCATCAGCTTCAGCGCCGTCGGCGGGAAGGAGGCGCAGCGGACGCGATGACGCGCCATGATCCCGAAGGCGCGCTCCGGGTCGAACCGGCCCATCCGGTAGGCGAGCACCGGGACACCGTGAAAAAGCGCCGGGACGAGCGCGTTCATCGAGCCGCCCATCCATGCCCAATCCGCCGGGGTCCACATGAGATCGCCCGGATAAGGCAGAAAATCATAGACCATCCGCGCCCCGACGACATGCGCCGCCAGCACCCGCTGGCCGTGCAGCGCGCCCTTCGGCGGGCCGGTGGTGCCGGAAGTATAGGCGAGGAGCGCGGGGTCGTCCGGCCCGGTCGCCGCCATCTCGACCGCATCGCGCGCCGGGGCGAGCGCCGCCGCCAGCCCTTCGGCGCCTTCATCGGGCCCCTCGATGCAGATCACCACCCTCAGTTCCGGCAGACGGTCGCGGATCGCGGCGATCTTAGACAGATTCGCCCGGTCGGTGATCAGCGCCGCGCAGCCGCTGTCGGCCAGCCGGTATTCCAGCGCCTCCTCGCCGAAAAGCGTGAAGAGTGGCGTGATGACGGCGCCAAGCTTGACGGCGCCGAGCCAGGCGAGAACCGTCTCCGCCGATTGCGGCAAGAGCACGCCGACCCGGTCCCCGCGTGAGACGCCCCGCGCCGCCAGGGCGTTGGCGAGCCGTGACGACCGGCGCGAGAGCTCACGGTAACTCCAGCGCGTTTCGCCGCCCGAGGCGTCGAGCGCGATCAGCGCGACGCGGTCGGGCGCGGCGCGCGCCCAGCGCTCGCAGATCAGTTCGGCGATATTGTAGCGGGCGGGAAGGCGCCAGTCGAAGCTCTCATGCGCCGCGCGCCAGGTGTCGGCGGGCGGCAGTTCGGGAAAATTCATCCACTCACTCATCGGCGAGGACCGCCATGTCGAGCCCCTCCGTCCGCCCGGGCGCAAGGCCGAGCGCGTTCGCGGCGGCGCTGGAGAGCACGGCCTCGTCGGCCCCGGCGCCGCCGGCGGCCGGGTCGCGCCAATAGAGCTTCGCCACCACGGTCCTGCCGGTTTCCGGGTCGCTGACGAGCACACGGCGATGGGCGGGCAAATAGGGCAGCGCAACCCAAAGCCCGCCGACCGTTTCCGCGCCGTCCCATTCGGCCGGAAGCTCATTGATCCGGAAGACGACCGCTTCCGGCGGAACCGGCGGCGCGGCGGCGGCGGTCCCGGATGCGGGGCGGGCGACGGGGACCGGCGACGACGGCTCCGCCGCGGCCGTGAACGAATCGGCCGGCGCGGGCTCGGCGGGCGCTTTCGCCTGGAAGGGTCCGACCGGCTCCATCAGACCGGCTTCGACGCAGGCGGAAAGGCAGAACAGCGCCAGAAGCGCCGCCCGCCGCCATCGCGCGCCATATCCTCGCATGCCGCCTCTCCCATCACTCCGCAATTCGTGCGCGATCATAGACAAACCCGACCGCGGCGAAAGACGCCGCGCGCGCCGCCGTGGAGATCCCGATTGCATCCGGCGCTCCACGCGCCTAGCTTCATTTCATGGATGACGCACCGAAAATCACCCCGGCAGGCGCGACCTCGCCGATGATCGATCCCTTCGGTCGGCCGATCACCTATCTGCGCGTTTCCGTCACCGACCGGTGCGATTTCCGCTGCGTCTACTGCATGTCGGAGAGCATGACCTTCCTGCCGAAGAAGGAACTGCTGACGCTGGAGGAGCTGGAGCGCGTCTGCGGAACCTTCATCGACATGGGCGTGCGGAAACTGCGCATCACCGGCGGCGAGCCGCTGGTGCGCCGCGACATCATGAAGTTCTTCGCCGCGATGGGAAAGCGCATCGGCGACCATCCCGGCGGTGGGCTGGACGAGCTGACGCTGACCACCAACGGCTCTCAGCTTCGCCGGTTCGCCACTCAACTGGCGGAATGCGGGGTGAAGCGCGTCAACATCTCGATGGACACGCTCGACAAGAAGAAATTTGCCGAGATCACCCGCTGGGGCCGGTTCGACCAGGTGATGGACGGAATCGACGCGGCGCAGGAGGCCGGGCTCAGCGTCAAGATCAACGCGGTCGCGCTGAAAGGCGTCAACGACGACGAAATTCACGACATGGTCGAATGGTGCGGCCAGCGTGGTTTCGACATCACCTTCATCGAGGTGATGCCGATGGGCGATATCGGCAACGAGAATCGACTCGACCAGTATTACTCGCTTCGTCAGCTGCGCGAGGACCTCGGGACACGCTGGCGCCTCACGCCGCTGCCGCTCAGCACCGGAGGCCCCGCGCGCTACATGCGCTGCGAGGAGACGGGGGGCAGGATCGGCTTCATCACCCCGCTCAGCCACAATTTCTGCGAAGGCTGCAACCGCGTGCGGCTGACCTGCACCGGGCAGCTCTTCATGTGCCTGGGGCAGGACGACGACGCCGACCTTCGATCCCCGATGCGGGTGAGTCCCGAGGATGACGCGCCGCTCCGCAAGACGATCGAGAGCGCCATCGCCCGAAAGCCGAAAGGCCATGATTTCGACTATTCGCGCCAGCGTGTGGACGGCGAGGTCGGGCGGCACATGTCCACCACGGGCGGCTAGGCCTTGGCGCTGGAGCGGGTGCTGTCGGCGCAAGCGGATTCTCTTCCGGCCTCCGGACGGTTCCGCGCGGCGGAGAGCTTGGCGTGATCCGGGCGGCGTGAACCCACGGGAGCTTCCCTCCCGGCCGGACCCGCGCACTCGACCGGCCAGGACCGCTCACCTATATTTCGCGCGCCGAATACGACCGCCCGCATGGAAGGACGCCAAATGCAGGAAAACCCCCGCGCGCCGCGACTCGCCGTTCTGATCGACGCCGACAACGCGAGCCCGAAGCTCGCGGACGATCTTTTCAAGGAAATCGCCAAGATCGGCGAGGCGAGCGTCCGGCGTATCTATGGCGATTTCTCCTCCAGCCGTATGTCTTCATGGCTCAAGGTGATGCCGGAACATGCGATCCTGCCGCAGATGAACCTCGCCAACACCACCGGCAAGAACGCATCTGATATCGCGCTGGTGATCGACGCGATGGACCTCTTGCTTTCGGAGCGGTTCGACGGTTTCTGCCTCGTCTCCTCGGACAGCGATTTCACCCGTCTCGCCGCGCGAATTCGCGAGCAGGGCGTCGCGGTCTACGGGTTCGGCGAGAAGAAGACCCCGAAAAGCTTCGTCCAGGCCTGCCAGCGCTTCATCTATACCGAGAACCTCGCCGTCGATCCGACCGACGGCGCAAGCGCCCCGACGGCGAAGGCGGCGCGCATCGACCCGTCAAAAGCGACGCCGCTTCTTCTGAAGGCGATGGAGACGCTGGAGGACGAGGAAGGCTGGGTGACGCTCGGCCCGGTCGGCCAGGCGCTATCCAATCTCACCTCGGATTTCGATCCGCGGAGCTATGGCTGCGCCAAGCTGAGCGACCTGGTTGAAAAGACTGGACATTTCGAGATGGAGCGCATGCAGGGGCGCGCCATCCGCATCCGCGAGAAGCCGCGCGGACGCCGCGCCGCGCGCTGACCGCGCGCGACGCGCACGGCCCCCCGCCGGGTTTGCAAACCTGCACGTTCCAACCCCTTCGCGCCCGAAAAATCCTTGTGACGACGGCACACTCGGCTAACGTGTGCGCCCAGGGGGCCGTTCACCTGAACGGCGAACGGAGAGGGGGCGATCATGGAGAAACTTTCATCGCATCACGGGCAGACGCCGTGGAAAGGGCTGAAGCCGACGCCGCCGGCGGAATTCGCGCAATGGCCATTCTATTACGCCTCGCTCCAGTGCAACTGGGTCTACTGGTACACGGATGTCGACGTCGCCCGCGCCTATGTGGAGGATTCGGACGGCAAGCCGACCGGCCTCCGGGTGGCGCGCTTTCCGGTCCGGGAAGGGAAGAAAACCGTCGACAAGGCGGTCGTTCTGCTGAATTTCCAGCGCTACACGGCGCATTATTCGAACGCGCTCGGCACCACGAATGAGGTCGAATTCAACGTCGTCGCTTACCCTGCCAACCGGGCGCCGGGCGTGCCTTACATGCCGCTCGCGGATTTCCTGAACGGGAAGGATCAGACCAAGACGCTGGGCCATCTGCGGCTGCATGTCGCCGCCGACAACGCCATCGCGGTCAAGGCCGGGCGGGCGGTTTTCGGAGAGCCGAAATTCCTCGGCCAGTTCGTCTATGACACGCCGACCCTGAACGCGGCGCCCAGCCGCAACTGGAAGGTGAAGCTGATCGACCCCGAAGATAAGGACGCCTTCGTCTATGACATGAACGCGGATTTCGGTGGGCTCGAATTCTGGCCGGCCAACTGCACGCCAATTCCCGAATTCGCGCTCGGCCTCGGGCGGACGGTGATGACCCGCTGGACAATCATGGGCCAGTTCAAGACCGCGATGCTCGACGGCAAGGACGACCATAAGCGGGTGAAGCTGAAGATCGGGGCGAACGACTTCGTGATGACGAAGGACATGCGCGCGCTGATCGGCGAGAAGAACCGCGCCGTCGCCGGGCAGAGCTTCACCAGCCTTCCGGCCTGCGCCGAGCCGGAAGGTTTCTATGTCGACGCCGACGTGCGAGACGAATCCTATGGGTGACGCGGAGGGGTTTCTCGGCCTCAGCGTCGCGCTTACCGGCTATGACCGCGCGTCGCTCTGGTCCACCGGTTGCGTTCCGGCCTATCGGAAGCAGCTCGACGCCGTCGCGGGTCCCGCGCTCGCCGATCGCCTAGACCATATCGGCGGGATGCTCGGCGCGCTGCCGCCCGGCCCGGCCGTGGACGCGCTGATCCGCGAGGAAGTGCTGTCAGACGCCGATCTCGGCCCACTGGCGCGGTCGCTGATCCAGCTCTGGTATCTCGGGCAATGGACCCCAATGCCGCAGGACTGGATCGACCGGAACGGCGCGAAACGCGAAGACACGGCCCGAATCGTGTCGACCCGCGCCTATCGCGAGGGGTTGGTCTGGGACGCGATCGGCGCCCATCCGATGGGTGCGAAACCGCAGGGCTTCGGGGCCTGGGCTGAGGAGCCGCCTTCGGAGACGGTCCGATGAGCGAGATGCATTACGACGCGGTAATCGTCGGCGCCGGCATTTCCGGCGCGCTGATCGCCAAGCAACTGGCGGCGAAGGGGCGCAATGTCCTCATTCTCGAAGCCGGCGCAGACGGCGGGGCGGAGGCGTCGACCTACCGGAGCTATGTCGACGCCTATCATCTGACCGAGGTGAAGGTCCCGAATTCGCCTTATCCGGCGAACCCGAGCGCGCCCTCGCCCTCGGTGCTCGATGTCGGGCCGATCGCGCCGGGGCGCCCGGACACGGCCGGCTATTTCGTCCAGAACGGGCCGAATCCTTTCCGCTCCAACTACACCCGCGTCACGGGCGGGACGATGATGCATTGGCTCGGCACCTGCCTCCGGATGCAGCCGAACGATTTCCGCACCCGGTCGGCTTATGGGCAGGGTGTCGACTGGCCGCTCTCCTATGACGATCTTGCGCCCTGGTATGAGCGCGCGGAGTGGGAGATCGGCGTCTCCGGCGATAAGTCCGAGAACGAATTCGGCGGCATCCATTTCTCGAAGGATTACGACTTCCCGATGGAGCCGATCCCGAAATCCTTCTCCGACCGCTGGTTCGAGGAGGGCGTGCGCGGAATGGAGGTCGCGCTGCCCAATGGCGAGACAAAGACGCTTTCTGTCTCCACCACGCCGCAGGGACGGAACTCGACGCCGAGAAAGGGCAGCTACAAAGTCGGCGGCGAGAAACAGCCGCCCTATGGGGCCGCCGGCGCGACCGGCGCCTACGCCTTTCAGGGCCAGCGCTGCGAAGGCAATTCCTCCTGCGTCCCGATCTGCCCGATCCAGGCGAAGTACAATGCGCTGAAAACCCTGAGCCAGGCGCTGCGGCAGAAGGGCCGGGTGGAGATCCGTTCGCAATCCGTCGTCTCGAAGATCGAGACCGACGGCGCCACCGGACGCGTCACCGGCGTGGTTTACAAACGCTACGAATTCCCGGGCGCGCCTGCGTGGGAAATGAAGCGCGTCACCGCCGACGCCTATGTTCTGGCGACAAACGCGATCGAGAACGCCAAACTGGCGCTCGCCTCCGGGCTCTGCCCGACATCCGGGCAGCTTGGCCGGAACCTGATGGACCATCCTTATGTGATGGTATGGGGCCGCGCGCCGCGCCCTGTCGGCCCGTTCCGTGGACCGGGTTCGACCGCCTCCTTTCCGGATTTCCGCGATGGCGGGTTCCGGACGAAAAAGGCCGCAGTGCGGCTGGAGCTGGCGAACTGGGGCTGGAATTTCGCGGCGAACGCGCCCTATTCCGACGTCGCCCGACTGGTGGAGGGGGAATATCTGTTCGGCCCTGAGTTGCGCGCGCGTCTACGCGACGAGGTGCAGCATCAGGTCCGGATCGGCATCATGCCGGAGCAGCTCCCCTCCGCGCTCAACCGGGTCAGCGTCAATCCCGCATATCGCGATTCGCTGGGGGAGCCGCGCCCGGTGCTCGACTACGCGGTCGACGCCTATTCGCGCGCCGGCGTGCTTCAGGGCATGGATATCTGCCAGCAGATTTTCCAGAGGCTCGGAATCGAGAACCGCTCGACCTACGATCCGAACGATCCCGGCTATGTTTCCGAGGCGGGGCGCGGTTTCGTTTATTTCGGCGCCGGTCACAACGCCGGCACGCACCGCATCGGCGCCTCGCGCCATGACAGCGTGACCGACCTCGACGGGCGGTCCTGGGACCATGACAACCTCTGGCTGGTGGGCTGCGGAGCGATGCCGACCATCGCGACCTCCAACCCGACGCTGACGATGACGGCCCTGGTCCTGAAAGCCGCCGCCGGGCTGGAACGGGCGCTGGAGGGCAAGTCATGAGCCTCAAGTCGGACCGCCGTGAACTGCGCGAACTCATGGCCCACGCCATCCGCATCGAGCTTTCGACAATCCCGCCCTACGCGACGGCCGCCTATACGATCGCCGAAGCGGGGCAATACGACAGCATCGCCCCGATGACGGTGAACGCCGAGCCATTGGAAGTGATCCGCCAAGTGATGCTGGAGGAAATGTTGCACATGACGCTCGCGGCGAACATCCTCAACGCGCTCGGCGGTCATGTCGTCCTGAACTGCGCCACCGCGATCCCTTCCTATCCGTGCCATATTCTCCCCTCCGGCAAAGGGCCGAAGGCGCATCTGAGACGCTTCACCAAGGCGCAGGTCCACGCCTTCCGCGAGATAGAACGCGCGCCGGAGAACTTCGAGAAGGTGAGGGATGGCGACTGCCTGAAGGCGGAGACCATCGGCGGCTTCTACTACTGCGTGCGAAAGAAGCTGGAGGCGCTCTGCCGGACCTATCCGTCGAAAGAGATCTTCATCGGCGATCCGGCATGGCAGATCGGTCCCGAACATTACTGGGGCGGCGGCGGCGAAGTGTTCCCGGTGACCGGCGAGCGAAGCGCAATCCGAGCGCTGAAAATGATCGTAGAGGAGGGCGAAGGCGCGGATCTTGGCGGCCGCGCCGGCGATGGCGACCTCATCCCGGGGATCGAGGAGGAGGACATCGCGCATTTCTTCAAGTTCAACGAGATCCTGCTGTCGCGCTATTATCGCCCCGACGACCGCATCGGCCTACCGCCGTCGGGGGGCGACCTGATCGTCGACTGGTCCGCCGTCCACAGGATGAAGGATGACCCGAAAGCGGAGGACTACGCCTATCTCCCCGAGGTTCACGCCAAGATGCTGGATTTCGACCAGCTCTACACCGATTTCCTTCTCACCCTGCACGAGGCGTTCAACGGCGCGCCGGAGCGGTTGCGCGACTGCGCGCCGATGATGATGAAGCTGCGCTACGCCGCTTCCGCGCTCGTCCGGATTCCGGTGAACGAAGCGGGAGAAACGGCGGGACCGGGCTGGACCTTTCGCGGATAGGGCTTTTCGCATCGGCCGGCGCCGCATATGGCTGAAGCCATGAAAACCGCCCTCGTCACCGGCGCCGCGCGCGGCATCGGCCTCGCCATCGCCAGGCGCTTTCTCGATGAAGGCTGGCGCGTCGTCATGCTCGACCGTGCGGCGGAGACGCTTGAAGCCGCCCGCGCCGCCATTTCGTCCAACGCCGCGCACATGATCGTCGCCGATGTCTCTGATACCGACGATGTGGCGCGCGCGATGGCGGAGACCGAGACGCTCGCCGGCCGGCTCGACGCCCTCGTCAACAACGCCGGCGTCGCTGATTTCTCTCCGCTGCTGAAGACAAGCCATGCGAGCTGGTCCGAGATCATGACGACCAATCTCACCGGCCCGTTTCTCACCGTGAACGCCGCCGCACGGCTTCTGGCGCGAGATGGCGGCGGCGCGGTGGTGAATATCGGCTCGATCTCCGGGCTTCGCGCGTCCACCTTGCGCGTCGCCTATGGAACGTCCAAAGCCGCGCTTGCGCACCTGACGCGCCAGCAGGCGGTGGAATTGGGTGAGATCGGCGTTCGCGTCAATTTGGTCGCGCCCGGCCCGGTGGAGACCGAAATGGCGAAAAAGGTGCACAGCCCGGCGATCAGGCGCGACTATCGCGACGCCATTCCGCTCGCCCGCTATGGCAGAGAAACGGAGATCGCCGCCGTCGTGGTGTTTCTCTCGGGCGACGGGGCGAGCTACGTCACCGGCCAGACAATCGCCGTGGATGGCGGGTTCGACGCCGCCGGGATCGGTCTGAAGACGCTGAGGGAAGATTGAAATGGAGATCGTTCTCTACGGGATTCCGGTATCGGTTTTTGTCGCCAAGGCCCGGATCGCGCTCGATTTCAAAGGGTTGGAATATGACGAGGTGGAGCCCCCGGGCGGCTATGGTTCGGCGGCATACCGCGCCATCGTTCCCGCCGGCTCGGTTCCCGGTCTGACGCTGGACGGCGCGTCATTTCATGGCTCCAACGCCATCGTGGAGCTGATCGAAGAGTTGCACCCCGATCCGCCGCTCCTGCCCGCCGCGCCCCATGCGCGAGCGCTGACCCGCGCGCTTCTCGACTTTCACGACAACCGGTTGGAGGCGGCGGCGCGTGCGCTCTTCCCGCTCGTCAAGCGTGAATGGCGCGAAGAGCCCGACGCGGTGATCGCCGGCGTCGCGGCGATCGAGTCGGCGCTCGCCCGGCTTGAAGATCTTGTCCGGCCGCGTCCTTTCCACCTCGAGGAAACGCCGACCATCGCCGACATGGCGTATCCCGCATCCATCCAGATGGCCGAGATGCTGGCGGCGGAGCTTGAACGTCCGCTCTCGCCCCCGCCGATGATCGACGAATGGCGGAGAGCAGCCGCGGAAATCCCCGCCGTCGCCCGCTCCCTCGGGATCGCCGGTGAAGCGATGGAGCTCTGGCTGGCGCAGTTCCGCTAATTCGTTAACGGGCGCAGCGGTTCATGTCGCCGGGATCTATTCCTTTTCGAGCGGCGTCAATCGCTTCAGCCGTTCGATCACCGCCCTGCCGACCGGGTCATCCGGCGCGCCAACCCCGTCTAGCGCCGCGGCGACGTCCTTCGGAAGGATGCCGATCGTATTGTCGGCTTGGTAGCCGTCACCGGCGAATTCGATGCGCTCGAAATTGGAACCGAACCAGGTCTGGCCGGAACTGTCATGCATCAGCTTGAGAAGGCGCTCGCGATCGAGGCCCAGCGGCCCCGCCCATTCCAGCGCCTGCCGAACCGAAGCGACGGAAGCCGCGGCGACGTAGTTGTTGAGCACCTTCGCCGCCATCCCGGCGCCGAATCCGCCCATCCGATGATACGCCGCTCCCATCGCGGCGAAAAGCGGCTGCAGCCGGTCGAGCGTCGCCTGATCGCCGCCAAGCATGAAGGAAAGCCGGCGCTCCTCCGCCGCGACCTGCGCGCCAGACATCGGCGCGTCGATCAGCGTGAGGCCCGTGGGGGCCCTCGCGGCGATTTCCGGCAGCAACCGGGGCGACAACGTCGAGGAGACGATGAGGGTGGTCAGAGGCGGGCCGGAAAGCGCCGCCTGATCGGAAAAGAGCAGCGCTTCGGTCTCCGCCGCGTCGCGCACGACAGTGATAAGAATCTCCGTCTCCGCCCGCATTGTCGCGACGTCGATCATGTGCATGGCAAAATCGCCGAAGGCGGCCGGCGGCCGGATATCGAACCCGCGCGCCGCGAACCCGGCGGCACGAAGAGCGCGCGCCATCGGCAGACCCATTCTGCCGCAGCCGGCCACGGTGATGTTCTTGGATAAAGCCATGGTCCCCCCTTCGCCGAGAGAGGCTATGCGCGCCGGCGCGGGGCGCAAGTCGAAATCGCTTGACCCGGGCGGCGAGGCGACCGATTCAGCCGCCATGCTGATCTACAAGATATTCACTGGTCCGGAATGGGCCGCGCTCGATACTGAAGGGGAGACGCTTGGCGCGCCGGTCGACCGCGCCGACGGGTTCATCCATTTCTCAACGGCGGAACAAGCGCCGGAGACGGCGGCGAAACATTTCGCCGGCCAAAGCGACCTGATGCTGGCGGCGGTAGAGGCGGATGCGCTCGGTCCCGCGCTGCGGTGGGAGCGATCGCGCGGCGGCGCGCTCTTTCCGCATCTCTATGCGCCACTCGCGCGGAGCACGGTTCGCTGGATCGCGCCACTGCCACTGGACGAAAATGGCGTCCATATCTTTCCGGCGCCGGAATGCGCCTGATCGAGCGGGCCGGCCTGCACGCGCTGCGTATGCTCGACCCCGAAGCCGCGCATCGCATGGCGATCCGGGCGCTAAAGGCCGGGTTAGGGCCAAAGGCGACCCCTGATCCTATCCTCGCGACCTCGCTATTCGGTCTTTCGCTCCCGTCACCGATCGGCGTCGCCGCGGGATTCGACAAGAACGCCGAAGCGCCGCACGCGATGCTGGACGCCGGGTTCGGCTTCGTCGAAATCGGGGCGGTGACGCCGCGACCGCAGCCCGGAAATCCGCGGCCGCGGCTCTTTCGGCTGGACGAGGACCACGCGGCGATCAATCGCTTCGGCTTCAACAATGACGGGCTCGACGCCATTTCCGCGCGCCTCAGGGCGTTGAAGAGCGACAGGGGGCGGGTCTGGGCCAATCTCGGGGCCAACAAGACGAGCGAGGACCGCGCCGGCGATTATGTCGCGGTGATGCGCGGGCTTCATGGACTGGTCGGCGCAATGACGCTCAATGTCTCGTCGCCCAACACCGAGCGGCTGCGCGACCTGCAGGGGCCGGCCGCGCTCGAAGCGCTTCTGGCGCGCGCGCTGACGGCGCGCGACGAACTGGCGGTGGGCGGCGTCCGAACCCCGGTTCTGCTGAAGATCGCGCCCGACCTGACGGCGCGGGAGATCGACGACATCGCCGCCGTGGCGCTGAACGCCGGGATCGACGGGATTGTCGCGACGAACACGACGCTCGCGCGCGACGGGTTGCGATCCGCCCACGCCGCCGAAGCCGGCGGGCTCTCCGGCGCGCCGCTCAGAACCACCTCGCTTGCGGTTCTCCGCCGCCTCGGCGCGGTGACGAAAGGCGCGGTCCCCCTGGTCGGCGTCGGCGGCATCGGCTCCGCCGAAGACGCTTATGAGCGAATCCGCGCCGGCGCGTCGGCGGTGCAGCTCTATACCTCCATGGTGTTCGAGGGGCCTTCTCTCGGCGCCCGGATCGGGGATAGCCTGGCGAAGCTGCTGCGGCGCGACGGGTTCGCGACCGTGGCCGAAGCGGTCGGCGCGTGAGGGTCAGACGCGATCAGCGCCGCCGCTTCAGATAGACGTAGAGAGCGCCGCCGCCGCCATGACGCGGATGCGCCGGCGTGACGTTGACGATCATGTCGGCGAGGGGCGGCGCCGCGAGCCAAAACGGCGTTTCACGGTGAAGAACGCCGGGCGCGGCGTCGTTGAGTCCGCCCTTTCCGGTGATGACCAGCAGGCAGCGACGCCCCGCGGCGCTGCTTTGCTCGACGAAACCGATCAACGCCCGATGCGCGCGTTGAGCGGTCATGCCGTGAAGATCGAGCCGCGCGTCCGGCGCGCGCCGACCTTTGCGAAGCCGCGTTTCGGTAGCCCGGTCAAGCCCGCTGGGCCGGGGCGCGGGCGCCGCCGGAAGCGTGAACGGGGGCGCGGCGCGCCCCGGCGGACGCAACGCGATCGCCTGTGTCGGCGCGGACACCGGTTTCGCGATCACGTTCACGGACGCTGATTTCAGCTTGACGGGCGCGGGCTCTGGGGTCGCCGCGGTTTTGGTCCGGCGCCGGAGAGAGACCGCGATCTCATCCCAGAGCGCAAGCTCCTCCGTCGTCGGCGATCGGCCCCGACGCCGACTCATCGGGCTGAATTCCGGACCGCGCTCATTCCCCGGTGGCGATGAGGAGCCAGTTCGGGTCCGGCGCGCCCAGTTTGCGGCCGAATGTCCAGTGATCCGTCTCGCGTCTGATCTCGTTGGGGTCGCCCTCAACCACGCGATGCTCCTGATCGCGAACGACGGTCACAAGTTCACCGACGAAACGCAGATCGATCTCGGCAATTTGCTCGTCGGCGTCGAACCGTGCGCCCGTGATCTTCGCTTCGCGCACGCCGACGAAACGGGCGTCGACCGTCAGACCCTCATTTGCGCGCTGGTCGATTGCGGCGGCGAAGTCCTGATAAACGTCGGGCGAGAGATAGGTCTCCAGAACCGCCTTCTCGCCATTTTCGTAGGCCATCAGCAGCATCTCGTATGCGCGTTTCGCGCCCTCTACGAAATCGCGCGGCGAAAAATCGGGCTCGATCGCGCGGAACGCCGCCCAGGTTTCCGCCAGCGGATCGTTCGCGGCGATCGGTTCGGGTTCTTCCCGGTCTTCGACCCGCGGCTCGGCCTCGGCCGTTCTTCGCGCCCCGAATACCGGCTCCGGTTTCTTCTCCAGCCCGGTCTTGGCGCCAAGGACATTCTTCAACCGAAGCACGAGAAACACCGTGATTCCGGCCAGAATGATAAGGGTGAGCAGGCCGTCGCCCATAACACGTCTCCTGTCGCGGTCACGCCCGGATGGCGCGCGCGGCTCGATACCCTTATGTAGGCTTTGACGCCCGTACTGTCCACGCCGTCGCGGCGCGCCGTCGGCCCGCTCAGCGCCGACGAAACATCCGTTCGTGGCTGGAAGGAGGAAGTATGTGGATTTTCATCGCGCTGATCGTCGTACCGATCGTCGAGATCGCGCTCTTCATCCAGGTCGGCGGGGCGCTTGGCCTGTGGCCGACGCTCGCACTGGTGTTTCTGACCGCGATCATCGGCGGCGTTCTCTTGCGCGCGCAGGGCTTTTCGGCGTTGGCGCGCATGCAGCAGGCGCTGGCCGAGGGGGGCGACCCGCGCGGACCGTTAGTCGAGGGGGTAATGATCCTGGTCGCCGGTCTCCTGATGCTGACACCCGGGTTCTTCACCGACACGCTCGGCTTTCTGCTGCTGCTGCCGCCCGTCAGGGTCGCGCTGATCGGCTGGGCCGGCCCGCGCCTCGCCGCCCGGGCGGTTCATGTCGCGTCCGGACCGCGACGGAGCCCCGCAAGCCGGCGGGATGATGGGCCGATCGATGCGGAATACGAGGATCTTACGGAGTCGCGAAACCCGGATCGGCCGCGTGAACCGAGCGGCTGGACGATACCGCCGCGCTGAACGGGTGCAATTGCTCTCCCATGCAGCCCATGTTAGCGGTTCTCCCGCATCAACGACCCTGGGAGGCTGTCATGGCTGAAGCAGAACCAACGGCTGCGCAGGGCCCGCGCGTCGCGATCAAGGCGCAGTATGTGCGCGACGCATCCTTCGAAAATGTCGCCGTCCAGAAGGGCGACGGGCGGATGGACCGCAAGCCGGAGATCCAGGTCGGAGTCAATCTCGACGCGAAAAAGCGCGGCGAAAACGCATATGAGGTGATCCTCAAGGTCAACGCGACGGCGAAGCACGAAGATGATGTGCTGTTCATCGTTGAAGTCGAATACGCTGGCCTTTTCGAGATCGCCAACGTGCCGGACGCGCAGCTGCACCCATTCCTGCTGGTCGAATGTCCGCGTTTACTGTTCCCTTTCACGCGGCGTATCGTCGCCGACCTGACGCGCGATGGCGGCTATCCGCCGCTTATGCTGGACATGGTGGATTTCGCCAATCTTTACCGGAGCGAGGTCGAGCGGCGGAAATCCGCCGCCCAGGGTCTCGCCGGCGCGACGGCGGGCTCCGCCTGAGGCGCACTCACCCGCCGGGCGTACGCCACCAGAGCGCATCCGGCCCAAGGGACTCGACGAAAGCCGCATGCCGCGCCGCATCTTCTTCGGTCAACCGAGGCGGCAGGGGCGCTGGGCGCAAGCCGGGCCGCCATGCTGAAGCAGTCGAAACAACTGTTTGCGTGGTCGCGCCGCCCGGCGAAAGCGATACCCCGAGATCGGGTTGCCTCCCACCGATCAACTCGAGATAAACCTCCGCCAGCAGCTCGCTATCGAGCAGCGCGCCGTGCTTCTCCCGCGCCGAGTTATCGATACCGAACCGGCGACAGAGTGCATCCAGACCAGCGGGGGAACCTGGGAAGCGTTTTCGCGCCATCGCCAGCGTATCGCGGGCCCGCTCCGCAGGAAGCGGATCAAGACCGAGCGCGCGCAACTCAGCATTGATGAACTTCATGTCGAAGGGCGCATTGTGGATCACCAGCGTCGCGTCGCCGATGAAAGCGACAAATTCTTCGGCGATTGCGGCGAAAACCGGCTCCTTCGACAGCCGTTCGCTCGACAGGCCGTGAACAGCGAAGGCCTCCGCCGGCATATCCCGCATCGGATTGATATACTGATGATAAAACCGGCCCGTCGGCATGTGGTTCAGCAACTCGACGCCACCGATCTCGACAATGCGATGTCCATCGAAAGGGTCGAGCCCGGTGGTTTCGGTATCGAGCACGATTTCACGCATTGGCGTCCTCTCCGGTCAGCTTGCGCATGATCCGCTTTATTTCCGCGCGCGTTGCGTCGAAACCTTGCCCCGTGTCGATCACGAAATCCGCGCGACGGCGCTTCTCGGCGTCGTCCATCTGCTTGTCGCGTATCGCCGCGAAAGCCGCCTCAGTCATGCCTGGACGGGCCAGAACGCGCGCGCGCTGCACCTCCTGTGGTGCGGAGACCACCGCCACATGATCGAAGGCCGCATCGCCCCCGGTCTCATAAAGCAGCGGAATGTCGCAGACCGCGACCGCAGCGCCCGTCTCTTCCGCTTTCTGAAGCGCCGCCATGCGGTCGGTGGCGACCAGCGGGTGAATCGCAGCCTCTATCCGTTTCAGCAAGAGGGGATTGGCGAGGACGGCGTCGCGAAGCGCTCGCCTGTCGACCGCGCCGTCTGCGACGGCGTCCGGCGCAAGGGCCTCGATGGCCCGCGCGCCGGCCCCCCCGGCGGCGTAAAGCCGGTGCACGGCTTCATCCGCGTCCCAGACGAACGCGCCGGCGTCAGCAAACATCTTCGCGGCGGTCGATTTTCCCATGCCGATGGAGCCGGTGAGAGCAATGGTGATCATGGCGCAAGCATCAACGCGCGGAGCGTCTCGTCAACTTGCGGCGCGACCCCGAACCAGGCTTCGAAACCGGGCCGGGCTTGATGGAGCAGCATTCCCAGTCCATCGATCGCGATCAGGCCCCGCGCAGTCGCGGCGTCGAGAAAAGGCGTGATCAGCGGCGTATAGACAATGTCGGTCACGATCACATCCGCCGGGGCGGCGGCAAAATCGATGTCAAGCGGTGGGCGGCCGTCCATGCCGGCACTCGTCGTATTGACGATGAGCCCGGCGCCCGCGAGCGCTTCACCAATTCCGGCCCACTCGACCGCGCGCGCCGGGGGACCGAACGCCGTGGCCAGAGCCTCGGCGCGGCTCTGCGTCCGATTCGCGAGGGTGACAGTTCGCGCACCCGATTCAAGTAGCGCATGAACCACCGCGCGCGCCGCGCCCCCGGCGCCCAGCACAATCGCGGGCGCTTCGCGCCGCCAGCTCGCGCCGGCGCGTTCTTTCAGGTTCTCGATGAAACCGAACGCATCCGTATTGTCGGCTAGGATCCGCCCGGATCGGCTGAAGGTAATAGTGTTGGCGGCGCCAATGGCGCGCGCGCGGGGCGTCGCTTCGTCTGCAAGCGAAAGCGCCGCCTCCTTGTGCGGAATCGTGACGTTCACGCCCCGCCAACCCGAGTCTCTCAGCCGATGAACATCAGTTTCGAAATCGGAGGGATCGGAAGGCACGCGCTCATAAGAGCCCTGGATTCCATATTTCTTCAGCCAGTATCCGTGTATTTCCGGCGAGCGGGAATGGGCGACAGGCCAACCCATGACGCCGGCGTGAAGCATCGCTGATCCGATCATTCGGCGAGCGCTCCACGCACCCGCAGGAAGGCCAGCAGCTCCAGCAGCGGCAACCCGAGTATGGAGAACCAGTCGCCTTCTATTCGCGAAAAGAGCCGCACGCCTTCTTCCTCGATCCTGTACCCGCCGGCGGTGGTTAGCGCCCCTCCGCCAATGGTGCTGAGATAGTCGTCAAGAAAACTGTCGGTAAACGCACGCATGGTCAGCCGCGCGTGGCCGATATGACGCCAGACCGCCGCACCGTCGACGGCGATAACCGCCGCGCTGTAAAGCGAGTGCCGAGCGCCCCGGAGCCGGAGAAGCTGCGCGCGCGCGTCGTCCAGTGTTTCCGGTTTGTCGAACGCGTCGCCATCCAGATCCAGCACCTGATCGGCCCCGATCACCAGCACGCCGGGGAAACGGCTGGAGACCCTGATCGCCTTCATCTCCGCCAATGCGTCGGCCTGGTCGCGGGGGGCCGCGCCGGCGGCGCGCAGCGCGATCTTCACTTCGGCCTCATCGACGCGGGCCGGGACGATCTCAGGCGCGGCTCCGGCGCGCCGGAGCATCTCGGCGCGTGCCGGGCTGGCCGACGCGAGGATCAACGGCGCGCTCATGCGCGCCCCAGTTTGCGCAGAATCGCCATGATCTCTGCCGCAGTTTCTTCGATCGAACGGCGAGTGACGTCGATCACCGGCGCCCCGATCCGCTCGAACAACAGACGGGCGTCTGCAACCTCGCGGCGGATCATTTCGAGCGCCGCGTATTCGGCGCCGCGATCATGGCCGATCGCCTCCAGCCGATGGCTTCGTATTTGAGCCAGCCGCGCCGGGCTGGCGGTCAACGCCACCACCGGCACGCCGCCGGAAATCGCGCTGAAAAACGCTGGCGGCGGATTGGCGCCCGGTACAAGCGGAAGATTCGCGGCTTTCACTCCTCGCACCGCCAGATAGATGCATGTCGGCGTTTTCGAGGTGCGGCTCACCCCGGTCAGAATGACGTCAGCGCGGGCGAGCCTGTCAGTCAGCGCCCCATCGTCGTGCGAAATTGCGTAATCGATGGCGTCGATCCGTCGGTAATAGAGATCGTCAACCACATATTGTCCACCCATGAGCGGTTTCGCCGTCTCGCCAAGATGCGCCTCGAGCATTCCGACGACGGGTTGCAGGACCGCGAACGCCGGCAGACCGAGCGTTTCCGCCGCGTTCATGATACGCTCCCTTAGATCGGGATTTACCATGGTGACGATGACAGCGCCCGGCTCGCGGCGAAACTCATCGATAACAGCATCGGCCTCCGCTTCGCTTCTGATGAATACCCGAAGACGCTTGTCCACCGCGCGATTGAAGAGACTGAGCGCGGCCGCGCCGACCCGCGCCACCGTCTCGCCAGTTGAATCCGAAAGGAGGTAAACGATCTTCTTCATCAAGCCCCGAAATGCATGTGCGGTCAGCCAACGCGGCGCCGGGCGAGGATAATCCGGGGCTTCGGGGATAACCAGCAGCGGTGACACGTTCGGGTGGAAAACCTCGATTCCATTCATCACGGGATGAATCCGTCGCCGCGAGACCTAGACATGAGGATAACCCACCGCCCCTGTCTTATACCGAGAAAGGAACAAACCCATGCGCCATGCCAACTTCCTGAATTCGCGAAAGTTTCATCTCCAGCTCCCGTAGACCGAACATGTTATCCACCGAATAATCCCTCTGGGATGATATCGGGGTAACCCTGTGCGAAGAATACCAGGCATGGTAATCCCCAGCTTCCAACCGCCATAGACAACCATAATCAAGCTTAGAAAAAAGAAACCAATGCCCGAACCCGTCCTCGGTAAGCCGCTTCTCCGTTCTCTCGCCGGCGAAACATTACCACGCCCGCCGATCTGGCTGATGCGGCAAGCCGGTCGCTATCTGCCGGAATATCGCGCTGTGCGCGCAAAAGCTGGCGGGTTCCTCAAACTATGCTACTCGCCAGAGGACGCTGCGGAGGTAACATTGCAGCCAATCCGTCGTTTCGGATTCGACGCCGCCATCCTTTTCGCCGACATCCTGCTGATACCTCAATCACTTGGCCAAAAACTGTGGTTCGTTACCGGGGAAGGTCCAAGACTTGCGCCGATTACGGATGCTTCGACGTTACGAAACGCCGACGAGATCCATGAAACCCTGGGCCCGATTTACGAAACAGTACGAATGGTGCGTGGGGCGCTTCCTCCGGAGGTTGCGCTAATCGGCTTCGCTGGCGCGCCCTGGACGGTGGCGACGTACATGATCGCAGGGCGCGGCACCCCCGACCAAGCGCCCGCGCACGCATTGATGCGCCGGGATCCAACTGCGTTCAATGCAATCATCGACCGAGTAGTCGAGGCCACAATCGCTTATCTTTCTCGTCAAATCGAGGCCGGAGCGGATGCTATCAAGCTCTTCGACAGCTGGGCCGGCTCGCTGACCGGCTCTGAGTTCGAAAGCGTTTGTGTCGAACCCAACCGCAGGATCGTGGAAGCCCTTCGCCTGAAATATCCCGGCGTTCCCGCGATCGGTTTTCCACGTGGCGTCGGAGAAGGTGCGCTACGCTTCGTCCGCAGGACAAGGGTCGATGGCATCGCAATCGGACAGGAGATGGATTTGGGCTGGGCGCGGGATCATCTCCAGAAGCATGCCGCGGTTCAGGGTAATATCGATCCACAGCTCATGATCACCGGTGGCGATGAGTTACGACGGGCTGTGGAGACAACAATCGAGACGCTTAGCGGCGGTCCGCATATTCTCAATCTCGGCCACGGAATCACGCCAGATGCAGATCCAGCGAATGTTGATATGCTCGTGAGGCTGGTGAAGGGTTGATCATGGCGTGGCTTGAAGGGGTTTTTCTCGATTTTTATCCTTGGAGCCTGGCGCTACATGTGATTTCTGTAATTTCTTGGATGGCGGGGTTGCTTTACCTTCCGCGTTTATTTGTTTATCACGCTGAAAATAAAGAAAATATTTCGAATTTATATGAAATTTTTAATAAAATGGAAATAAAGCTTTTCTATTTTATCATGAGGCCGGCAATGATTTCCTCATGGGTTTTTGGGTTGATCCTTATTTTCACACCAGGAATTATCGATTGGCATGATGGTTGGCCCTGGGTGAAGGCCGCCATGGTTCTAAGTCTGACCTGGTATCATCACGCCCTGGGGCGTTGGCGAAAGGCGCTGGCGGATCGAACGAGCCATCATAGCGGCAGGTTCTTTCGTATGGTGAATGAGATTCCAGCGCTTCTGATGATTGTTATCGTTCTAATGGTGATTGGACGGCCATTCTGATCCCGGAATTGACATTCAGCGCGCACCGCCACATAAATTCCGTACGCATTCGCGTCTGGTTTCTTCCGGAACAGCCTCTCCAGCCCTGCTCGGAAACTTCCCTCTCAACCGCACATCACCCCCAATGGATTTGATGATGAACATCACCCAACTCAAGCTTTCTGAACTGAAAGCGAAGAGCCCAACCGATCTTCTGAAATTTGCTGAAGAGATTGAGGTCGAGAACGCCAGTTCAATGCGCAAGCAAGACATGATGTTCGCTATTCTCAAGGAGTTGGCTGAACGTGATGTCGAGATCATCGGGGAGGGCGTGCTTGAGGTCTTGCTCGATGGGTTCGGATTTCTCCGTTCACCGGATGCGAATTATCTTCCTGGACCGGATGATATCTATGTCTCACCGAACCAGATCAGGCGTTTCGCATTGCGGACCGGCGATACGATCGAGGGCCTGATCAGGGAGCCAAAGGAAGGTGAACGGTATTTCGCTCTGACCAAGGTTCATACGATCAATTTCGAAGAACCGGAGATGGCGCGCCACAAGGTTCATTTCGACAACCTGACGCCGCTCTACCCCGACCAGCGTTTCAAACTGGAGATCGAGGATCCGACAGTGAAGGACCGCTCGGCGCGGGTGATCGACCTCGTATCGCCAATCGGCAAGGGACAGCGCTGCCTGATCGTCGCGCCGCCGCGCACCGGCAAGACCGTTCTTCTGCAGAACATCGCCTATTCGATCGAACGCAACCACCCGGAATGCTTTCTAATTGTCCTGTTGATCGACGAACGACCGGAAGAAGTCACCGACATGCAGCGTTCGGTCAAGGGTGAGGTGGTCTCCTCTACTTTCGATGAACCAGCGACACGGCATGTCGCGGTGGCGGAGATGGTAATCGAAAAGGCCAAGCGACTTGTCGAACATGGACGTGATGTAGTGATCCTGCTCGACTCGATCACCCGGTTGGGACGCGCGTTTAACACGGTTGTGCCTTCCTCCGGCAAGGTGCTTACCGGGGGTGTGGACGCCAATGCGCTGCAACGGCCGAAGCGGTTTTTCGGTGCGGCGCGCAATATCGAGGAAGGCGGATCGCTCACGATCATTTCCACGGCGCTGATCGACACTGGAAGCCGGATGGACGAGGTCATCTTCGAAGAATTCAAGGGCACCGGCAACTCGGAGATCGTTCTCGATCGGAAAGTCGCCGACAAGCGGGTATTCCCGGCGATGGACATTCTGAAATCCGGGACACGGAAAGAAGAACTTCTCGTCGACAAGGCGGAATTGACGAAAATGTTCGTCCTCAGGCGGATTCTCAACCCGATGGGCACGACGGATGCAATCGAATTTCTGCTTGGGAAGCTCAAGCAAACGAAGTCCAATAGCGAGTTCTTTGATTCCATGAACGCCTAGGAATCAATTTCGACTACAGGGCGCACTTACGTAGAGTCGCCGAATCAGAGAATGGCGATTGGTGCCGACTTTGAAATAGGATGCCTTATTCGGGTCTTTCTGGAAAACATGGATCAAACCCGCATGAACACTGGTCTTGCGGGGTCAAATCGAACTTCGGCGGCCCGCCGTACATATTTTTCCTTGGCTAGATCTGTTCAAGGGCGAAGGATCGTCGACCCGGTAGTCTTTCTCGCTTCCAGGTCGCGGTGAGCGTCGACGGCGTTAGCCAACGGGTATTGGGCATTGATGTCGATCTTGACGGCGCCCGCCCCGATTACATCGAAGAGATCCGTTGCGGCGGCTTCAAGATCCGCGCGTTCGGCCGTGTAGTCGAAGAGAGTCGGCCTTGTGACGAAAAGCGAGCCTTTGGACGCGAGTATTCCGAGATTGACATCGGTCACTGGGCCTGAGGCGTTACCGAAGCTGACCATCAGACCGCGCTTGCGAAGGCTGTCGAGGGAAGCTGTCCATGTGCTGGCGCCGACCCCGTCAAAAACGACGGGGACCATTCCGCCATCCGTGATCTCGCGGACCCTGGTCGCGATATCATCCCGATCGTATCGGATAATATGATCACATCCGGCGTTCACCGCCATCTCTGCTTTCTTATCCGATCCAACCGTGCCGATAACCGTGGCGCCGAGGTGCTTGAGCCACTGGCATGCGATGAGACCGACACCACCGGCGGCCGCGTGAAAGAGAACAGTCTCACCCGCCTTAACTCTATATATCTGCCTGATAAGATATTGCACCGTCAGGCCTTTCAGCATCGATGCGGCGGCGGTGTCGCTGCTGATCCCAATGGGAAGCGGAATGGCGCGATCAGCTTTAACGGCATGTACTTCCGAATAGGCGCCGATGGGACCCGAACAGTAACCGACTCGATCCCCCGGCTTCATCGCTTCAACGCCGTCGCCAACCTCAACGATCGTGCCGGCAGCCTCCAGTCCAATGCCGCTGGGCAGCGGCAATGGGTAGAGACCGCTCCGATGATAGGTGTCGATGAAATTGAGCCCGATTGCCTCATGTTGGATCGAGATTTCACCCGGACCTGGATGCGGCTCTGCGCCTTCTGTCAGCTTCATGACTTCCGGGCCTCCGAACTGATCGATTGTGATGCGTTTGACCATGGCGGACCCTTTCACTCTCGGATATGAGCCGAGAAGAAATCTTTGGTGGGTCGAGGTCAAGTGCCGGTCTCTGATAATCATGACACGATATTCGCGCCGGCCACAGCGGCCGGGCGTGCCGGGGTTGCTGTAATCAGAGTGTCCGGGCCTGACGCCAGGCATTGTATCGAATGCCTGGCTGGTTCCTGCCCCGCACCACGGTACATGAGCCTGAGGCGACTCAAATTCGCGAGTGATTCCGATGAAACGATCGACCAGGCGCTTGTCGTCTTCTTTGAGGCGAGGTCGAGCTATACTGGCGAATCAATGGCGGAATTTCACGTTCATGGAGGACGGGCGACATTGGCGCGTGTGTTGGAAGCGCTTTCGGGGATCCCCGGTTTAAGAATGGCCGCACCCGGAGAGTTCACACGCAGAGCCTTGATCAATGGAAAGCTCGATCTGACCCAAGCGGAGGGTCTTGCCGACCTGATCGACGCTGAAACGGAATCACAGCGCAGACAGGCGCTGGCGCTGACGGAAGGGCGATTCTCCAGTCAGATCGCCAGTTGGCGTGGACGATTGATTGACGGGCTAGCACTGATCGAAGCAGCGATTGAGTTCGGCGACGAGGTCGACATATCCGATGAAGATCTTGCTGCCGTGCGAAGCAACATTTCGGAAATTGGACGCGAATTGAAGCTCATCTTGGAGGCCTCGGCGTTCTCGAAGAAGGTTCGTGAAGGTTTCGAGGTGGCGCTCGTCGGCCCTCCCAATGTGGGCAAGTCGTCTCTGATCAATATGCTGGCGGAAAAGGAAAGCGCTATCGTCTCTCCAATTGCGGGAACAACACGCGATGTTCTACGAATACCTGTCGATATCAATGGATTATACGTGACATTTCTTGATATGGCGGGGCTTCGCGATACCTCGGATGAGATTGAAAAAATCGGGGTCGAGCGCGCATTGTTGAGCGCCGAAGCGGCTGATATTCGAATTCTGATGTCCTCCGCGGATACTCGCGCAGAAGCCGATCTTGTCAAATGCAGAGATAACGATATTCGAGTCTGGGCCAAATGCGATAATGGCGTTGGACCAGGCGACATCAACCTGTCAACAGTGACGGGTGATGGGGTGGCCCAGTTGCTTGATATGATTTTTACGACACTGTCGCGACGGGCCGCAGGCTCCGGATATGCGGCTCATAAGCGTCAGCTCGATGGACTGCGCAACGCAGTCGATGAGCTGGAAGCCGCCCTGAACACGAATGACGAAGAGGTTTGCGCGGCGCATGCGAAGTATGCGATCAGAGCGCTTGAGGGCATCGTCGATCCGGTTGGCGCTGAGGATGTGCTCGATGAGGTGTTCGCTCGATTTTGTATTGGTAAGTAGGTGTTTCACGTGAAACAGGGATCAGAGGATTTCGATGTCATCGTGGTTGGCGGCGGTCATGCCGGAGCGGAAGCATGCCTGGCCGCGGACAGGATCGGGGCGAAAACGCTTCTGATCACGCACCGCTTCGACCGAATTGGTGAAATGTCCTGCAATCCCGCCATAGGCGGGCTCGGAAAAGGTCATCTGGTTCGTGAGATCGATGCGCTCGATGGCGTCATGGGACGCGCAGCTGACATGGCGGGCACCCAGTTCAGGTTATTGAACAGAAGCAAGGGGCCGGCCGTTCAAGGACCACGGGCGCAGTGCGATCGAGCAGTATACCGGAGATGCATACAATCGATGATTGGAAAATCATCCGCTTGCGTCACCGAAGCGGAGGTCGCAGATCTAATTATCGAGAAACGCTCGGTGCGCGGGGTTGTCCTGTTTGATGGAACAAGACTGCGCAGTAGATCCGTCGTCTTGACAACCGGGACCTTCTTGAGGGGCGTCATTCACATTGGTGATCGCGCTCACGATGGAGGCCGCATGGGAGACAGCTCAGCGACGAAACTGGCGCGGCGGATGGAGGACATCGGTTTCCGTCTCGGCAGATTGAAGACTGGCACACCGCCGCGTCTTGATGGTCGGACCATCAACTGGAGCAATATCGATTCGCAGCCCGGAGACGTCGAACCGGTGATGCTCTCATTCATGAGCGACGCGCCTGCTCTCCGGCAGATCGATTGCGGAGTGACCCATACCAACGCTGCAACACATGAGATTATTAGAGAAAATCTGGGTAAGTCCGCAGTATATGCCGGCGCGATCAGCGGTGGTGGACCAAGGTATTGCCCATCTATTGAAGACAAGATCGTCAGGTTTGCGAATAAGACTTCTCACCAAATATTTCTGGAGAGAGAAGGAATCGGCGATGACACTGTTTATCCCAATGGCATTTCAAACTCGCTTCCGGAAACGGTTCAACTCGACGCGCTTCATACAATCCGCGGCCTGGAAGAAGTGGCGATGATCCGTCCAGGCTACGCGATTGAATATGATTACATTGATCCGCGAGCACTCGATCGATGTCTGATGACCAAAGCGATAGATGGCCTTTACTTCGCCGGCCAGATTAATGGAACGACTGGTTATGAGGAAGCCGCCGCCCAGGGATTGCTGGCGGGTCTCAACGCCGGCCTTCGGTCACGGGAGAGCGACCCACTAATTCTCGACCGCTCTGATGGTTATATCGGTGTGTTGGTGGATGACCTGACCAATTCTGGCGTCACCGAGCCCTATCGTATGTTCACGTCCCGGACAGAGTATCGAATCCAGCACCGTATTGACAATGCCGACCAGCGCCTCACGGAGCGTGGCCGAATGATAGGATGTGTGGGAGATGCGAGATACGAAAAGTTCCAGACAAAGATGACGCGCCTCCACAACGCGAGGAAACGGGTGAACAGCCTCAGCATTTCACCGACAAAAGCGCGCGAGTTCGGGATCAATGTGAGGCTTGATGGAGTCCGACGTACGGCCGCTCAGCTTCTCGCGGATCGAACCGTTACATTCGCCAAGTTGGGCGAAGTCTGGCCTGAAATCGCTAGTATAGACTCAGATGTTCTTGACCAGATAAGGATCGAATCTCTCTATTCGGAGCTACTGAACAGGCAGCAGACCGAAATATCTCGTCTGAAGGAAAGTGGTGCGGCGATTCTTCCCGAAGACGTCGACTATCTGGAAATGCCCGGGTTGTCGGTCGAAGTCAGGGAAAAGTTGGCTGTCGCACGGCCGGCAACGATTGGTCAGGCAGCCCGGATAGAGGGACTGACGCCGGCGGCCATGACCATCCTCCTTGGACTGGCGCTGAAAGATTCAGGCCGAAGTAGTGAGCCGATGGCCGGATGAGCGCCTGCCGCACCACCGTTCCGCCTGTTTCACGTGAAACTCATGCGCGATTGGAAATCTATGCAGAGCTCCTAGCGCGCTGGAACCGGAAGATAAACCTTGTTTCTCCTGGTTCAATTTCTGATCTCTGGCGGCGTCATATCATTGACAGCACCCAGTTGGCGTATCTTGCACCCATGGATGCACGCAGCTGGGTCGATCTGGGTTCGGGCGCCGGGTTGCCAGGGCTCCTCGTCGCCGCCGTACGGCAGGAAACTGCCCCGCTGGAAAGAATGGTGCTCATAGATAGCGACACAAGGAAATCAGCCTTCATGGCTGAAGCGTCCCGTGCAATGGGCGTGACTGTCACGATCGAAACACGTAGACTTGGCGAACATATCGAGCCGCGTCCCTTCGATGTTGTTTCAGCCAGAGCCCTCTCTCCGCTCCCGAAACTGCTGGATTATGCCGAGCCATTCATCACTAGTAAGACGATCTGTCTGTTTCCAAAGGGAAGAAACCGAGCAACTGAAATTGCAGCCGCGTCGCGAGCCTGGAATATGAAAGTCAAAGAGATAGAGAGCCAAAATGAAAAAGAGGGTGTGATATTGCGCCTTGGCGATCTGTCGCGACTGATCGGACCGCAATGACCGATAAAGCTCCACATATCGTCGCAATCGCAAACCAGAAGGGTGGCGTCGGAAAAACCACAACTGCGATCAATCTGGCGACCGCCCTTGCTGCGACCGGCCGACGTACGCTGCTTATCGACCTTGACCCACAAGGTAACGCCAGTACCGGCCTCGGATTCGAGGCAAGCCAGCGAAAGCCAAGCACGTATGAATTGATGCTCGGAGACGTGAGCCTTGAGAGCGTCACGCGACCGACCGCGATACCCAATTTCAGCCTCGCGCCATCGATCGTCGATCTGAGTGGTGTCGATGTCGATCTGGCGGGCCGCCCGAACCGATCTCAACGGCTCAGGAACGCGATTTTTCCATCGGAGACCGCCTCTCTGGCCAATGGTTACGACGAAATCCTGATCGACTGTCCACCATCGTTAAATCTTCTGACCGTCAATGCGATGGCCGCCGCACACGCCGTGCTCGTGCCGTTGCAATGCGAGTTCTTTGCGCTGGAAGGACTTTCACAACTGCTCAATACCATCGAAAGAGTTCGGCGAAACCTTAATCCCCGTCTCGCCGTCGAGGGCATCGTTCTGACAATGTATGATCGACGCAACAATCTCTCGTCACAAGTCGAGGCCGACGTCCGCGAAGCCCTCGGCGCCTTGGTCTATGAGACGGTCATTCCCAGAAATGTCCGACTATCGGAAGCGCCGTCGCATGGCGTCCCGGCTCTAATCTATGATCAGGTCTGCGCTGGCAGCCAAGCCTACCAGTTTCTGGCGGCCGAGTTCATCAGACGGAAAGGTAAAGCAAGTGTCTGAAACAAATAAGAAACGAGCGCTCGGCCGCGGGCTTTCGTCTCTTCTTGGCGAAGATACCTACACGGGCTCCACCGAAACAGGGCCTGCGCGGCGATCCCTCCCGATCGACCTCGTTCGTGCGAACCCGAATCAACCGAGGAAAACTTTCAAACCGAACGAGATGGACGATTTGATTGCGTCTATTCGTGAAAAGGGCGTTATCCAACCACTATTGGTGCGTCCCGATCCGGATCGCGAGGATGGATTCCAGATCGTCGCGGGCGAGCGCCGCTGGCGCGCCGCGCAGAAGGTCGGTCTCCATGAGATTCCGGTGGTCATACGTGAACTCACGGACGAAGACGCCTATGAAATCGCCATCATCGAAAACGTCCAACGGGCCGACCTCAATCCACTAGAGGAGGCTTCCGCCTATTCTGAATTAATTGAACGACATGGACACAGCCAAGCCGGACTCGCCCGCGCAATCGGCAAGAGCCGGCCGCATATCGCAAACATGCTGCGCCTTCTGACGCTTCCGGAGGAAGTGCGGACGATGCTTGGAGAAGGTCGCCTCAGCGTCGGACACGCACGCGCGCTCATCACGTCGACTGATCCAGCGTCGCTCGCCCACAAGGTAATCGCCGACGGCCTTACAGTCAGACAGACCGAAGATCTCGCCCGCAGGGTTCCGGCGCCGACAAGCACCAAACGCAGACGTGCTGTGAAGGACGCGGATACCGTCTCACTCGAAAACGACCTCTCCGCGGCGCTCGGTTTGAAGGTCGCGATAGATCATCGAAGTGAGAAGGGGGGGAACCTGAAAATATCTTACGGTTCGCTCGAAGATCTTGATGCGATCTGTCGATTGTTAATGCGATAGATCATCCCTTCGCTCGCTTTACCGTGAGCGCGAGCTTTAGAAAGCAGCGTTCTACGATGGCGAAGCCCGAGACGTCTCTCGCGCCCCGCAATGCGTCCTCCAGTTCGAGCGAAAGCCGCAGTGCGCCTTCGATCCAACCGGGCGACCAGAGCCGCGTCGCCGCCACGAGTGTCGCGCGCCGATCCCCATATACCGGCGGTCGCAATTTCGCTATTGCTGCATCTGCAGCGCCACCGCTCGAAATGATATTATGTAACTGTTTGATTCGGAACGATAATACCATTGCGATTCTCGGTGCGCTCACACCCTGGGCCTCGAGCCGGCGCAAGCGCGCGCCAAGTTCACCGCTCCGACCGAGAACCACAGCGTCGATGGCGCCGTCCAGATCGGTCGCGCCTGCGCCGCCCGCGCACAATGCGACATCAGCCGCCTCGATCACGCCGCCATCACCGAGGCGATACAGCGCCAACCGCTCTATAAGTTCGCGCATCGCGCCTGCGCCCGAGCTCTCACCGAACGCTTGTATCGCCTGCACGGCGTCGGCCGAAGCCTCCGGACCGTTCTGGTCGGCGATCATACGCTGAACATCGACGATATCGATGCGGTCCGCATAGATCGCCGCCGCCGCTGCATTTCTTGCGCTTTCAAACAGGGTTCGCAGCTTCGAGCGCTTTGGCAATGATCCGGATGTGACGATCAGGAACGCGTCATCCACTGCAGCTTCGGAAAGCGCTCCCCCCACGATCGCGCATTGGCTGTCGCTCGCGTCTTCGATGGTAACCACCTGCGGCCCCTCGAAAAACCCTTGCGCCTTCATCGCATCGCTGAGCATCGCCGGGTCGCGACGGAGTTCAGCCGCCGAAATTCTCGTCAGACGAAGATCCGCGCCCTCGTCGGGCCCGATCAGATTCCGGGTCAGTCGCTCACGCCGCGCGGCTATCTCGACAGGGTCAGGCCCATAGATAAGAAGCCCTGCTAGCGCCCGGTCCGGATTGTCCAGGAATCGCTGAGCCTCGGTGCTGCTCAGCTTCATTCGTTCCGCCGCGCCGCATCGGCCAAAAGCTGCGTAGCGGTCAGCTCCGCGAGTTCAACCGAGAGGTCTCGACGCTCAGCCCGGGCGGCGGCGCGGGTCGCGAATGTCGAAGCAGTCGCGTCATAGGCTCCGATGGCGCTTACTTCGCCCTTGACTGAAGCAGTGGCGTCATCGGTGGATTCGAGCCTGTATGTCGCCGACGCGATCAAGCGATAACGCGTCGTGTCCGCTCCGGGGGTGACGGCGATGTCGCTGTCCTCGAAACGGAGAACCCAGGTCAGTCGCCAGCCGGCGTCATTTGCTCCGGCATTGGCGCCCTCGAGCCCCAACCTCCGGCGAAGCCTTTCACGATAGGCGAAATCCTCGGGGGCTGTCGCCTCCTGCAGGATGACGCCGCCGAGTAGAACCTGCGCACCGCTATTTCCGCCATAGAGTGGCCGAAACCCGCACCCGGCGAGCGCACCCGCCATGAGCAGCAGCACGCCGCGGCGTTCAAAGCACGACATTGACGATCCGGCCCGGGACCACGACCACCTTCTTTGGTGCGCGGTCGCCTAGGAAACGACGGATGGTCTCATCGGTGAGAGCCATCTCCGTCAAGACTTCGCGCCCGGCCTCCGCCGGCGCACGTATTTCACTCCGGCGCTTGCCGTTCACCTGAACCGGCAGAGTGATCTCGGCCTCCATCAGAAGCTCCAGGTCCGCGCGGGGCCAGGCCGTCTCGGTGAGAATGCGCCGCTGGCCAAGCCGCTCCCAGGCTTCTTCGGCAAAATGCGGAACCATCGGCGCCGCGAGCTGCGCGATCGTCTCCAGCGCCTCGCGAAGCGCAAATCCGATATCCGCGTTCGCTTCGGGATCGACATGCCCGATGATGTTCGCCAGTCGATAGATCTCGGCCACGGCCTTGTTGAACGCGAATCCCTCGATATCCCGCGTCACGTCCGCAATCGCCCGATGCGTCGCGCGGCGCAGATCTGAAGCCGCCTTCGAGAGCGTCGCCGGCCAGACCGAATCCGGGGCTGGCAGCCGATCCGCCGCGCCGTCGATCAGGCGCCAAAGCTTCTGGAGAAACCGCCAGGCGGCTTCAGCCCCGGCGGTGGTCCATTCGACGTCGCGCTCGGGCGGGCTGTCCGAAAGCATGAACCAGCGCGCAGTATCGGCGCCGTATCGCGCGATGATCGCCTCGGGGTCGACAACGTTCTTCTTCGACTTGGACATCTTGATGGATGGCCCGACTTCGACTTTCGCGCCGGTCGCAACCGAAACGAGACCGTCATCCGTCGCCACGATCTCATCTGGCGATAGCCACTTTCCATCCGCACGATAGGTTTCGTGACAAACCATGCCCTGGGTGAATAGGGCGTCGAACGGCTCGATCGCCCGCACCGGGAGCCAGCCGGTCCGGTGCATCGCCCGCGCCCAGAACCGGGAATAGAGCAGATGCAGGATCGCATGCTCGACCCCGCCGATATACTGATCGACATTCATCCAGTAACCGACGTCGTCAGGATCGGTCGGCTCGTCGCAATCGGGTGCGGTGAAGCGCGCGAAATACCACGAACTGTCGGCGAACGTGTCCATCGTGTCGGTCTCGCGCCGGGCGTCCGCGCCGCAGGACGGACAAGCGACATGTTTCCATGTCGGATGACGGTCCAGCGGATTGCCGGGTTGATCGAAGGTCACGTCCTCGGGCAGCAGCACCGGCAAGTCCGCCGCTGGCGTTGGAACCACGCCGCAATTCTTGCAGTGGATCACCGGGATCGGACAACCCCAGTAGCGCTGCCGCGACACGCCCCAGTCCCGAAGGCGATAGTTCACCTTTTCGGCGCCAGCCCCCGTCGCCGTGAGACGACGGGCGACCTCCGCTTTCGCTTCTTCGATGCTCATGCCGTCCAGAAACCTGGATCTTATGAGTCTTCCCGGTCCGACATAAGCTTCCGAACCGATGCTGAAATCTGCGGCCGCCACTTCCGGCGGGCACACGACCGGGAGCACGTCCAGCCCGTACTTGCGCGCGAAATCAAGGTCGCGCTGATCGTGCGCCGGGCACCCGAATATCGCGCCGGAACCGTATTCCATCAGCACAAAATTCGCGACGAAGAGAGGGATCGTGCGGTCCGGATCGAACGGATGCCGAAGTTGCAATCCGGTGTCGAATCCTCGTTTCTCCGCGTTCTCCATCGCCGCTTCGGAGGTTCCGGCCCTGCGGCACTCGTCGATGAATGGCGAGAGCCCGTCGATCTTGTCCTTCAGTTCAGCGGCAAGCGGATGATCTACGGAGATCGCGCCGAAACTCGCCCCGAACAAGGTATCGTGACGGGTGGTGTAGATTTCGAGCTCGCTCACATCCGTGAGGTCGTTCGGCGCCAGATCGAACCGGATCTGCATCCCCGCGCTGCGGCCGATCCAGTTGCGTTGCATTAGCCGGACCTTCTCGGGCCAGGCGTTCAACCCGTCCAGCGCCTCCAGCAGTTCTTCAGCCATGTCCGAAATGCGAAAGAACCATTGCGTCAGCTCACGCCGCTCCACGGGGGCGCCGGAGCGCCAGCCCATGCCGTCGATGACCTGCTCATTGGCGAGAACGGTGTTGTCGACCGGATCCCAGTTCACCATCGAGGATTTCTGATAGACGAGACCCGCCGCCATCATGTCCACAAACAGCCGCTGCTGGTGTTTGTAGTAGTCCGGGTCGCAGGTCGCGAACTCCCGGCTCCAGTCGAGGCTGAGCCCCATCTGTTTCAGCTGCTCCCGCATCGAGGCGATATTTTCGCGCGTCCATTTCGCCGGATGAACGCCGCGCTCCACCGCCGCGTTCTCAGCCGGCAGACCGAACGCATCCCACCCCATCGGATGCAATACGTTGTGACCGCGCGCCCGTTTGAACCGGGCCACGACGTCGCCCATCGCGTAATTCCGGACATGCCCCATATGGATGCGCCCGGACGGATAGGGGAACATTTCCAGAACATAGTATTTCGGCCGTTCAGGATCGCGATGGGCTTCGAAACAGCGACGGTCTTCCCAGGTTTCGCGCCATTTGCGCTCGACCCGTTGGGCGTCATACCTGTTCGGAGCGGAATCGCGGTCGTTGGCGGTGGCGGCGCTGGATGGTGCGGAGGGCATGGAGCGGCTTTCGTCGACCGGTGGATAGGCGACGCACTGATAGGCGAGGGCGCGAAGTCTTTCAACCGGCGCCAGCTAGGGTGCTCAGCTCGCCTCGCGCTCTTCTATCTTCAGTTCCCGCGCCCGGAGAAGAATAGCGTCCTCCAGCTGGCGTGCGGTGGTTCCCGTCACGGGCGCCGTCGTCCAGGATCCGTCTTCGTCACGAACCTCCCTGAAGACCGCGACTTGCAGCGAATTGGCCGCCAGCGCCGGGCTCTTCACATAGGCGGTCACCTTGAACCGCTCTCCGGGCGCCTCCGGCGACGCCGCCCAATCTGTCGCAATGACGCCGGTGAACGGGTCGGTGGAGGCGAGCGGGAGGTAGGACAGCGTATCCAGCGACGCGCGCCAGAGATGTCTGTTGACCGGCGTCAGGCCATCCCCGGTCGCCCCGCTGGTCGCATTGTAGTCGAATATGTCGCTGACGCGCGACGTGTTTTGCGTGCCGAACCCGCCACCGAGCGAGTCCCTCGCATCCACGGGGAGATCTGAGTCCTTGGAGCCGGCGGCGCACGCAGCGAGAAAAGCGGCGGCGCATACCGCAAGCCATGAATTTCGACGCTTCAACATGTCATCGCCCGCTTTAACCACCGCGACCGGATATTCGTTCGGGGCGGGAAAGTCAAAACCCTGAACGCCATCGGGATGCCGACTCGCTCATCACGCGGATTCACATCCTGACACACGGTATCGTGGGTCTTTCGCACACTTGCGTGTCCGGGCCTGAACACGGGCCGGATCGGCTTGACGCGTCACTCACGTTGCCGCATCCGCATTGGCGGGCGAGATGCGAGAAGCCTTTCGCCCAAGGGCGCGGCAAGCGCTTGAAATTGTGAGGAATACAATGAAAAAGTTTCTACTTACCTCGTCCGCTCTCATGGCCGCCGCGGGCTTCGCTTCCGGCGCGACGGCCGCGGAATGGGACACCACCGTCGGGGGCTACATGTTCGCCGGCATCGGCCTGACCGACAGTGACAACACCGCCGATGGTTTTGGCGTCATGCGCGACGGCGAGGTCTATCTCAACGCCAAGCTGACCGCCGACAACGGCATCACCTTCGGCACCGTGGTCCAGCTCGAGGCCTGGTCGCAGGGCAGCGATCAGATCGACGAAAACTATCTCTACACCGAGGGTTCCTTCGGTCGTCTCGAGATCGGTGGTAACGACGACGCCGCCTATACGATGGTTTCGTCGCTCGGGGCGTTCTCGGCCGCCGGTACCCATTTCGGCTACCAGGACCAGTTCGGCATCACCGGCGCCGCAAGCGGCGCCGGCGCCGGCTCCGGACTCATCGGCGGGGGTGTGGACTCCATCGGCATCCACTACTTCACGCCGCGCTTCTACGGCTTCCAGGCCGGCGCGTCGTATATCCCGAGCACCTCGGCTGAGGGCTCCGCCGGCGATCAGAACAACTTCCAGTTCGACGACAATGTCGACGAGTCCTGGGCGATCGCGGCGAACTATGTCGGCGACTTCGGTGATTTCGGCTTCGACGCCGGCGTTGGCTACTATGAGCGCGAGGGTCGGTTCGGCGCGGGCTTCGACAGCCTCGGCTTCGCCGGCGGCGTCTCCTTCTCGGGTTTCGGTCTTCGTGGCTATTATGATGATGACAGCCGCGGCGACGAGTGGGGCGCTGGCCTACAGTACCAGACCGGTCCCTGGACCGTTGCCGGCGGTTACTCCGAATCGAACGTCAAGGATGTCGACATCGCCACCGGCTGGGTCAGCTACGCCGCGGCGCCGGGCGTCACGCTCTCGACCGGCATCGAATGGGCCGAGCGGGGTTCCGCCGAGGACATCGGTGGCGCGGCCATCATCGGCCTGAGCTTCTGATCCCGGAGCCAGACGCGGGAAAGAGCGGGCTTCGGCCCGCTCTTTTCGATCGGCGCGACCGCTAGGGTGGAAATGTCCGTTCGTCGTGATTCCGAGCCGGCGCCGACCGCCGAAGCCCAAGGGGGATTGCCGGTCATTGCGCCGTCGCCCGCCCTGACCATCGCGCGCGGTTTGTTCGTTCGACGCTGGTAAGGATATGACTTGGCGTGAACGCGCGCGGGGCGGCGGGAAGCCCGCCTGTTGCGCAAAAATCACGCTCGCCCGCACAGTTTGACGTACAGGGTCGGCGATGGCGTGAACCGGCTTGACCCGATGCGACTTCTGGCGCATTCCCGCCTAGCAAGCGGGGTGCGAAAGGCCTCCCGTCTATGGGCGCGGCAAGCGCTTGAAACTGTGAGGGACACAATGAAAAAGTTTCTACTTACCTCGTCCGCTCTCGTGGTCGCCGCGGGCTTCGCTTCCGGCGCGACGGCTGCGGAATGGGACACCACCGTCGGCGGCTACATGTTCGCCGGCATCGGCCTGACCGACAGTGACAACACCGCCGATGGTTTTGGCGTCATGCGCGACGGCGAGGTCTATCTCAACGCCAAGCTGACCGCCGACAACGGCATCACCTTCGGCACCGTGGTCCAGCTCGAGGCCTGGTCGCAGGGCAGCGATCAGATCGACGAAAACTATCTCTTCGTCGATGGCTCGTTCGGTACCCTCCAGGTCGGCGGTAACGACGACGCGACCTACACGATGGTTTCGTCGCTCGCGGGATTCTCGGCCGCCGGCGCTCACATCGGCTACCAGGACCAGTTCGGGATCACCGGCGCCGGCAAGGCGGGCGCGGGCACCGGCATCATCGGCGGCGGTGTGGATTCCATCGGCATCCACTACTTCACGCCGCGCTTCTACGGCTTCCAGGCCGGCGCGTCGTATATCCCGAGCACCTCGGCTGAGGGCTCCGCCGGCGATCAGAACAACTTCCAGTTCGACGACAATGTCGACGAGTCCTGGGCGATCGCGGCGAACTATGTCGGCGACTTCGGTGATTTCGGCTTCGACGCCGGCGTTGGCTACTATGAGCGCGAGGGTCGGTTCGGCGCGGGCTTCGACAGCCTCGGCTTCGCCGGCGGCGTCTCATTCTCGGGCTTCGGTCTTCGTGGCTTCTACGACGATGACAGCCGAGGCGATGAGTGGGGCATCGGCCTTCAGTACCAGACCGGTCCCTGGACCGTTGCTGGCGGCTACTCCGACTCGAACGTCACGAACCTCGACACTGTTGCGGGCTGGGTCAGCTACGCCGCGGCGCCGGGCGTCACGCTCTCGACCGGCATCGAGTGGGCCGAGCAGGGTTCCGCCGAGGACATCGGCGGCGTGGCCATCATCGGCCTGAGCTTCTGATCTCAGAACCAGACACGGGAAAGAGCGGGCTTCGGCCCGCTCTTTTTCTTTGCGCCGCATGCACAGCGAATTTTAGCGCCTCGCGTCCAATTTGATTCACGCGGTGTTTGCGATGCAATATGCGTCGACGATAACGCGCCAGAGGCTCGGGAAATGACGCTCGCATCCGTCCAGTCACGTATAGACGCCGCCCTCGCCGCCGCGGGCCGATCTGCCGGCGCCGCGCGGTTGATCGCCGTTTCCAAGCAGCAGCCGTTGGACCGTGTGGAGGCGGCTCTCATCGCGGGACATCGCCTTTTTGGCGAGAACCGCGTGCAGGAGGCGGCGGGAAAGTGGCCCGATCTTAGGACTCGCTACTCCGGCGTCGAGCTGCACCTACTCGGACCTCTCCAGTCCAACAAGGTCAATCAGGCGCTCGGTCTGTTCGACGCGATCCAGTCGCTTGACCGTCCGAGCCTAGCGCAGAAACTCGCCAGTGCGGTTCAGAAGCGTGGCCACTGCCCGATGCTCTTCGTCCAGGTGAACACCGGAGAGGAGCCGCAGAAATCCGGGGTGATTCCGGATAACGCCGACGCCTTCATCCAGCAGTGCCGATCGATGGACCTGACCATTTCCGGCCTGATGGTCATTCCTCCACTTGACGAAGAGCCGACGTTGCACTTCGCGCTCCTTGCGAAGATCGCCGAAAGGAACGGGATCGGGGAGCTGTCCATGGGCATGAGCGCCGATTTCGAGACCGCTGCGCGTATGGGCGCAACCTATGTTCGGGTAGGTTCGGCAATTTTCGGCGACCGCGCCCAGTCCTGAATGATCACCCTGGAGCGGGCGTTCCAGCGCGCCCATATCCAGAGCAGATCCTGTCTCCGAAAAGCGACACAGCCTGCCGTCGGTGCGCGCGGCGCGCGCCAGATATGCAGGAAGATCGCGCTGCCCGCGCCGGGGACGGGCGGCTGATTGTGATCTGTGAAGAGAACGAGATCGTAGAGTCCGTCGCCTCGTCGCATGCGCTCGTGTCCGTACCCGCGCGACCCCCGACGGGACAGGCGATTGTAGGCGGGGTCCAGCGGGTCGTCTGACCAGATGTCGCCGGGGCTCACGGCCGAAATCGGCCCGCCCTTGGGAATGTTCATCCTGTCCGCCCGGTACAGCCCTCCGACGACCCGAAACGCCCCGCTCGGCGTCGCGCCATCGCCCTCCTGCTTGTCGGTGGCGACGCCGTGGGCGCCGATGGCGCTGGGAAACCGCCGGCCGCGAAAGCGCGCCCCCCAGTAGGTGATGAGAAGATCCTCGAAACGGGCCTTCAAAGGAGATGCCCGCTCTTCTGCGCCTTGGTCGCTAGATAGCGGAGATTATGCGCCGTCTTTCCAACGATCAGAGGCGCGCGTTCAACGACATGTAGCCCCTCGGCGTTCATCGCGGCGACTTTGGCGGGGTTGTTGGTCAGAAGCCGCACCCTGGAGAACCCCATCGAGCGGAGAATTTCCGTACCGATCCGGAAATCCCGTTCATCGTCCTCAAATCCGAGGCGGTGGTTCGCCTCCACGGTGTCGAATCCATCGTCTTGCAGGGAATAGGCGCGCATCTTGTTGGCGAGGCCGATTCCACGTCCCTCCTGATTGAGATAGAGCAGAACCCCGGCCCCCTCTGCGCCAATCTGACCGAGCGCGGCGCGCAACTGCGGCCCGCAATCGCACTTCAGCGAGCCGATCAGATCACCGGTGAAGCAGGCGGAGTGGAGCCGCGTCAGCACCGGCGCCGCACGGTCCGGCGCGCCAATCTCGATGGCGTAATGCTCCTCTTCGCCATTTCTGGGCCGCCAGACGTGAACGCGGGCGTCCTCGGCGACGCCGAGCGGCACTCTGCCCGAGGATACCAACGACAGATCCAACGCCATCGCCTCGACCGCACGCATCTCCGGCGCGTCGATCAGGGTCAGCATTTCGCTGGCGGCGAGCGCGCGCGCCGCCTCCGCCGGTATCGGCGCCGCAACGACGGCCGGCAAAAGTCGCGCCGCCTTGGCTAGCCGCAGCGCCATGCGTTCCGGTCCGGCCGATCCTTCGCGGCGGGCGATGAAAGGTCCGATCATCGGATGCGCGAGCGCGAGCGCCGGATCAGCGGCCGCTTGTATCCGCCGAATGCCGAAATCCGCAGGCAACTCGATGCGCGCGAGATCGCCGTCGTAGGCGCGCGCCTTGAGCGTCTCTGCGCGCCGTCGTGTCAGCACAAGTTCGATCCCGTCAGGCGCCGCGCTGCGAAGCGCCGCCAGCCTCTCCGCGCTCAGCACCTCCGTCGCGACGGCGACAGCGGCGGCGTCGCCATCCGTGAAGACGACCGGTGCGCCGATCCTGAGATCGCCACGCGCGCGGGCGAGAGTCTCTTCCGGGGTCAGGCTCAGCATCAGCGATCCACCATGTTGCGCAGGAGGTTCCTATATCAGTCAGCCTCCGGGTTGAAACAATCCCGCCCCGGCGCTGACAGGTCCGTGATCCCGCGCGTGAACGCTTGATCGGAGGCCGGTCGCGATGACATCTCCCATGAAAAGGGCGCAGGATCGCGCCGACGACGCCAGGAGACGGAAGATGACCGCCCTCAAGAAGATATTGCTGATCGATGACGATCCGGACCTGCGCGAAGCGCTGGCCGACCAACTCGTTCTCACCGAGGAGTTCGATGTTTTCGAAGCTGAAACCGGGGGCGATGGCGTGGCCCGCTCCAAGGCGCAGGTGCACGACCTGATCATCCTCGATGTCGGCCTTCCCGATATGGACGGACGAGAGGTTTGCCGTCTGCTTCGCAAGTCCAATATCCGCTGCCCAGTGATAATGCTGACCGGGCATGACAGCGACGCCGACACCATCCTCGGTCTCGACGCCGGAGCCAACGACTACATCTCCAAGCCGTTCAAGTTTCCGGTGCTTCTCGCCCGTATTCGCGCGCAACTTCGCCAGCACGAACAGTCGGAGGACGCGGTCTTCTCCATCGGGCACTATAGCTTCCGCCCGGCGGTAAAGATGCTGACCGACGAGAACGGCGGGAAGGTCCGCCTGACCGAGAAGGAAACCAACATCCTGAAGTTTCTTTACCGCGCCGCGGACAAGGTCGTCGCCCGCGATGTTCTTCTGCATGAGGTCTGGGGCTATAACGCCGGAGTGACTACTCATACGCTGGAGACGCATATCTACCGGCTCCGCCAGAAGATCGAACCGGATCCATCGAATGCGCGGCTTCTGGTGACGGAAAGCGGGGGTTACCGTCTCGCCTCCTGACATTTTCGTGGGCGCCCGGCGAAGGGCTTGCAGCGCGTCGCGCCGGTCACCATCTCAGCGGAAGTAAGCGGAGCGTCGCGTCCCGACGTTTCGCTGAAACCTCCGGGCTGACCCTCGGCGCCGGAGCGCCTTGAAATATAGGCGAGCGCCCGGCGACCCCCCTCTCGCCGGGCGCTTTTCTGTTCCGACCCCTTGAGTGACGGGCCGGCCCCGGCCATTCTCGCGGCCTTGCACAAGGATCGCCAATGCCCGTCACCGTCTGCACCTGGAACATCAACTCCGTTCGCCTGCGCGAAGGTATCGTCCTGCGCCTGTTGAGAGAGGAAGCGCCGGATATTCTCTGCCTTCAGGAAACCAAGTCACCGGTGGAGAAAATTCCGCTCGAAGGTTTCACCGGACTTGGCTACACGCATGTGCTGTCGCGCGGCGACAAGGGTTATAATGGTGTCGCTATCCTCTCGAAACTGCCCCTCGATCCTGTCGACCCGCAAAATTTCGGCGGTAAAGGCGACGCGCGTCACGTCGTGGGCCGTTTGAAGAGCGGCGTCGAGATCCACAATGTCTACCTGCCGGCCGGCGGTGATATACCGGATCCGGCGGTGAATGAGAAATTCGACCACAAGCTCCGTTTCGTCGATGATCTGACGCGCTGGGGCGAGGCGTCGAAAGCGTCGGCGATCCTCGTCGGGGATCTGAACATCGCGCCCAGAGAGGACGATGTCTGGTCTCACAAGCAGCTTCTGAAAGTCGTCAGCCACACGCCGGTCGAGGTCGCCGCGTTCGAGCGCGCCCGCGCCGCAGGGCGCTGGGTCGACGTCACCCGCGCCGATCATGGCGATGGTCAACTCTACACCTGGTGGTCTTACCGTGCGAAGGATTGGGACGCTGCAGACAAGGGACGCCGGCTCGATCATGTCTGGGCGACCCCCGACATTGCACCTGCGCCGGGCGCCGGCGGCTCACGCGTGCTCCGCGCCGTCAGGGGCTGGGAGAAGCCCTCAGACCATGCGCCGGTCTTTGCGACTTTCGATATCTGAAGTCACGGAGAGCGCGTCAGTTTCGCGCGGGCCGGGTCCGCGCGGTTCTAGCGGTCCACCTTCTGGCCGCCCCGTTTCGGGATCACGAACTGCGAGGGGTCGATCCCGACATTCGCCCGCATGTCGCTCAATGCCACGGTCGTCGAGCCGCCCTGGGCGTCGTCGATGATCCACTGCCGTAGCTCGAGAGGATTCGCGCCGAATATCATGGTGATCGAACCCCGCTCCGGATGATCGGGATCGCGCGCGCGCACCCGCATCTGCCCGTCGGCGACCTCGATCCCCTCGACCGCGCCTTCGCGCCCAAGGTTGACGTCGGCGCGCAGGATCAGATTCAGCGGCGTCTCGTTCAGCGGATAGCGGTTCACCTGGTCATAGCGCTTGTCGACGACGCCGACCCAGGTTCCGTCAGCGACCACCAACGCCGGATTGGGCTCGTCATACTCGAAACGAATCCGCCCCGGCCGCGACATGTAGAACTTGCCTTCCGAGAGGATGCCGTCCGGATCGATCTGGACGAAATGACCAGCGAGCGTCGTGATCGAATTGAGATAGGCGGAAATCCGCGCCAGTTCCCGCGCATCCTGCGCCGCTGCCGGCGAAGCGAAACCGAGAAACGGAAGGGCGAGGCCGACGAGAATTAGGGCGCGTCTGTTCATGCCCTGCGATATAAGCTGGATTCGCGGTGAAATACAGGCCCGTTCACGAAGCTTCATCACCCACCACGAAGATATGAAGCGCGACCGGTCCGTGCGCGCCGAGTTGCAGAACCTGACCGATATCCGCCGAACGCGACGGACCGGTGACGAAGTTCAGCGTTCGCGGGTCGCGGCCGGAAGCGCGGTGCGCCGCGAAAAGCTCCTCGAACCCGGCGTGGATGTCCGAAGCGCGGAGCGCGACGAAATGCGTCTCACCGAGAAAGGTCAGCGTCACCGGGTTGTCCGGCCCAGAGCAGAGCGCGAGCGTGCCGGTCTCCGCCAGCCCGTAGGGAGCCGTCGAGAGCGTCGCCGGCTCTTCGAGGCGGCCCGGTCCGCGGCTGACGTCCATGTCGGACCAGTCGAGGGCGCCGAGCGTCGGATCGTCGCCCATGCGTATCGTCTGGCCAAGATTGCGCTGGCGCAATTCGTGCGAAAGCGCCGTGGGAAGCTCCTCCATGGTTGCGATCCGACTGACTGTCGCGTCCGCCGCCGTCGCGCGCTTCATGAACTCCTCGACTCGCGCGGCGCCCTCGCGGCGGCTTTGACTCGGTCGGGGCGCCCGGCCTACCGGCGCACCCAGCCGCGTGTCCACAGCCGCCGCGCGCGCTCCCGGTCCGCCATCTGCGCGCAGCGCGCCCCGAAGCCGGTTCAGTATCCGCTCGCGCGCGCTCATTGCGATTCCTTGATGCGCTGGGCTTCGGCCCATGCGGCCATGAATGTCTTGCCTTCGGGCGCAGGAAAATCCCGATGTTCGGTCCAGCCGCCGGCGAGCGGCAGACGTCGGAAGCGCCGCCGCTTGCCGCCCATCAGCTTCAACGCCGCCATCCCTGCGCGCGTCGCAGCGCGGTATAGCCCGGGGCGCGCCGCGAACCAGGCCCAGAACCGAAGCCCGTAGCGCGTGGCCGCAGGCGAGAGATTGCGCTCGAACTCCCGCTCGCGCCAGTGGCGCATCATCTTCGGCAGCGGGATCCGCATCGGGCAGACCGCCTCGCAGCGCCCGCAGAAGGTGGAGGCGTTCGGCAACATGCCGCCTTCCTCCACGCCGATCAGCGACGGGGTCAGCACCGCGCCCATCGGTCCGGGATAGACCCAGCCATAGGCGTGCCCGCCGACCGCCTGGTAGACCGGGCAGTGGTTCATGCAGGCGCCGCAACGGATGCAGCGCAGCATGTCCTGAAACTCGGTGCCGATCATTTCGCTCCGGCCATTGTCCAGCAGGACGACGTGATACTCCTCCGGCCCGTCCGGGTCCTCCGCCCGGCGCGGCCCGGAAGAGAACGTGGTGTAGACCGACATCTCCTGCCCGGTGGCGGACCGCGCCAGCACCCGCAGCACGGTCGCCGCGTCCTCCAGCGTCGGGACGATCTTCTCAAGCGACGCGAGCACGATATGGACCTTCGGCAATGACTGGGAAAGATCGCCGTTGCCCTCGTTAGTCACAATCACCGACTGGCCGGTCTCCGCGATCAACATGTTGGCGCCGGTGATGCCGACCTCCGCCTCGAAATATTTCTGGCGAAGAATCGTCCTTGCTTCGGTCAGCATCGAGGACAGCTCGGAGAGATTCCGGTCTTTCGGGAGATGCTCGTGCCGTTCGCGAAAGAGTGACTCGATTTCGTCCGTCGTCACATGGATCGCCGGCGCGATGATGTGGCTCGGCCCCTCGCCCCTAAGCTGGATGATGTATTCGCCGAGATCCGTCTCGACCGGCTTGATCCCGTTCTCTTCGAGAAAGTCGTTGATCCCGGCTTCCTCCGAGATCATCGTCTTGCCCTTGTTGACCGTCTTCGTCCCGGCCTTGCGGCAGATGTCGAGAACGATGTTCCGCATGTCCTCGGCGGTTTCCGCCCAATGAACGTGACCGCCAGCAGCGTTCACCTTCTCTTCATAGCGCTCCAGATAGAGGTCGAGATGGCCGAGGACGTGGTTTTTCAGGTCGCGCGCCGCATCGCGGATCTCGTCGAACTCCGGAACGCCGGCCCGCGCCGTCGCCCGCTTGCCGACGAAGCCGGTTCCTGTCGATCGCATCGCCTTTTGTAGGTTCGGGTCGGCCAGCGCCTCACGGACATTCGCCTTGAAGTTCCGCGTTGTCGGCTCGTGCAGGCTCATTCTTCGCTCTCCCCGATGGCGGGCCGGTCGCTCATGCCCGCCAGAACCTCGATGACATGGCGCGCCTTCACCGGCCGCCCCTCGCGTGAGAGCTTCCCGGCCATGTTCATCAGGCAGCCGAGATCGCCGGCGAGCAGCGTCTCCGCCCCTGTCGCGGCGATGTTCGCGGTCTTGTCCGAGACCATCTTGTTGGAGATGGCGGGATACTTGACGCAGAACGCGCCCCCGAACCCGCAACAGACGTCCGCGTCCTTCATCTCGATCAGCTCCAGCCCTTCGACCGCCGCGAGCAGAGCGCGCGGTTGATCGTGAACGCCGAGCCCGCGAAGGCCCGAGCAGCTGTCATGGTAGGTCACGCGACCGTCGAAGCGCATGTCGGTCGGGATGAATTTCATGACCTCGGTGAGAAAGGCGGTGATCTCGTATGATTGCGCCGCGAGCGCTTTCGCGCGCGCGGCCCATTCAGGTTCATCGTCAAAGAGCGCGGGATAGTCCTTGACGATCGTGCCGATGCAGCTGCCGGATGGACCGACGACATAGTCATAGCCCTCGAAGGCTGCGATGACGCCTTTCGCGATCCGCCGTGTCGTCGCCCGGTCGCCGGAATTATAGGCGGGCTGGCCGCAGCAGGTCTGCGCCTCCGGCACTACGACCTCGCATCCCGCTTCGGTCAGCAGCCCGACCGCCGCGAAGCCGATGGTCGGACGGAACATGTCGACGAGACATGTGACGAAGAGTGCGACGCGCGGCCTGGCGGGTTCTGGCATTTCGGCTCCCCTTGCGGTTCATTCGGCTTATCGAAAGGTGGCGCGGCTTTCCATGGGGAATTCCGTCGCTGAGGGAAGGAGGGCGGGATGACGATCCCGGATTTCAGTTTCGAGCGCGCCACCGCAGCGGTCCCGGTCGCCGGCGTTGACGAGGCCGGACGCGGCCCTTGGGCGGGGCCCGTGGTCGCCGCGGCCGTGATTCTCGATCCGTCGTCGACGCCCGCCGGGCTGAACGATTCGAAGAAGCTCACCGCCCGGCGGCGGGCGGCGCTCTTCGCGGCGCTTGCTCCGGTCGCCGGAATCGGCGTGGGGATCGCCAGCGTCGAGGAGATCGACCGGCTCAACATTCTCAATGCGACATACCTCGCGATGCGCCGCGCCGTCGACGCGCTGCCGGAGGCGCCCGCCTTCGCGTTGATCGACGGGAACCGTCTTCCGCCGGATCTGCCGTGCCCGGCCGAAGCCGTGGTGAAGGGAGACGCCCGCTCGCTTTCCATCGCCGCGGCCTCGATCGTCGCCAAGGTGACGCGCGACCGGATCATGGCCGCACTGGCGGAAACGCATCCGGAATACGGGTGGGAGAGCAACGCCGGTTACGGCGTCGCCGCGCATCGGGCGGCGCTGATCGCCCATGGCGTCACCCCACATCATAGGCGGAGCTTTCGTCCCATACACAATATGCTGCGTTAAGAACGTCTAACAACTTCCTGATTCAAAATAATTATTGACCATGGCGTTGGCTTGAATCATCTTGGCGTCAACGGGTGATTCGGCGGCGGGGACGCAAGGCGTGATCGAGATGAAAAGCGAAAAGGCGGCGCTGCCGCTCGACACCATTATTGCGGGCGATTGCGTGAAGGCGATGAACGCGCTGCCGGCGGCGTCGGTCGATCTGATCTTCGCCGACCCGCCCTATAACCTGCAACTGAAGGGCGAGTTGCACCGTCCTGACAATTCCCGAGTCGATGCGGTGGACGACGCCTGGGACCGATTCGATGGTTTCAGCGCCTATGATCGCTTTACCCGCGACTGGTTGAAGGCGGCGCGGCGGCTTCTGAAGCCCGATGGCGCGCTCTGGGTCATCGGTTCCTATCACAATATCTTCCGGGTTGGCGCGGCGGTGCAGGATCTCGGCTTCTGGATCTTGAACGACGTGGTCTGGCGGAAGACCAACCCGATGCCAAATTTTCGCGGCAAGCGCCTGACCAACGCGCATGAGACGATGATCTGGGCGGCGCGCACCGACCGGTCGAAATATTGCTTCAACTATGATGCGCTGAAAGCGCTCAACGATGGCGTGCAGATGCGCTCCGACTGGGAGATGCCGCTCTGCACCGGAGGTGAGCGGCTGAAGACCGACTCGGGCGAGAAGGCGCATCCGACGCAGAAACCGGAGGGGCTGCTCCACCGCATACTGATCGGCTCGACTCAGCCCGGCGACGTGGTGCTCGACCCGTTCTTTGGCACCGGCACCACCGGCGCCGCAGCCAAACGTCTCGGCCGCCGCTGGATCGGGATCGAGCGCGAGGCGGACTACATCAAGGCCGCCCGCGCCCGAATCGCGGATGTCGTTCCCGCCGGGCCCGAAGCGCTTGTCGTCACCGCGTCAAAGCGGAAGGAGCCGCGCGTCCCCTTCGGCCGGGTCGTAGAGCGGCGGATGCTTGAGCCGGGCGAAGTGCTGGAGAGCCTCAACGGCCGCCACCGCGCGCGTGTTCGCGCCGACGGCACGCTGATCACCGCCGACGCGGCCGGCTCGATCCATCAGGTCGGCGCTGCGGTCGAGGGCGCGCCGAGCTGCAACGGCTGGACCTACTGGCATTTCCGCCGCGACGGCCGGCGCGTGCCGATCGATGTGCTTCGCCAGCAGATCAGGGCCGAGATGACCGCCTGATCAAAGTTTTCCGAAATCTTGCCTGGGGCCCGCCGCGCGCCCCCACCTCGCCCCGCCCTCATCCGGCGGGGTGTTTTTTTTCACCCCCGCAGAAGCCGTGATGCGCGCCCCATCGCGGAGGCCGGCGCGGGCGATCTCCATCGCCTTGCGCATCACTGTCGGCGCCGCTGCGCGCGCCGCCTCGAACGCCATGTAACGCCGCCCCTGCAAGGCTGGTCCCGTCGCGACGAGCACGCCGAGCGTGAGGCTGAAATGGGTGAAGACATGGCGCGCTTCCGTCTCAGCCCGTTGCCAATCGGCGGCGCCGGGAGCGGCGGCGGCGATCGTCTCGGGCGTGGGCGGATGTTTCGTCCAGTCCGGGCCCGGCAGGCCGATCATGCCGCCGAGAAGGCCCGAATCGGGCCGCGTTTCGATCAGAATCGCGCCGTCATTACGAAAATGCGCATAGACTGCGCTGGTCCGCGCCGGTTTCGGCGGCTTTGGCGTTTTTCGCGGCAGCGTCGCCGCGAGGCCCCGCAAGCGGCCCGCGCAATCGCCAGCGAGCGGACATTCGGCGCAGCGCGGCGTCTTTGGCGCGCAGATCGTCGCGCCAAGATCCATCAGCGCCTGCGCGAAATCGCCGGGTCGCTCCGCCGGGACCGCCGCGTCCGCGACGGCGCGGATCCGCGGTTTTGCGGCGGGAAGCGGCGTCTTGATCGCGTGAAGCCGCGCCATGACCCGCTCGACATTGCCGTCGATCGCCGCCACCGGACGATCGAATGCGATAGCGGCGATGGCGGCGGCGGTGTAGGGGCCGATCCCGGGCAACGTCAGCAGCCCCTCGACGGTATCCGGAAACCGCCCGCCATGATCGCGGGTGACGACCCCGGCGCAGGCGTGAAGGTTGCGGGCGCGCGCGTAGTAGCCAAGCCCGGCCCACTCCGCCAGCACCGCCTCGCGCGGTGCGGCGGCGAGCGTGACGACATCCGGCCATAGCGTCGTGAAGCGGCCGAAATAGGGCTTCACCGTCGCGACGACCGTCTGCTGCAGCATGATCTCCGAGAGCCAGACGCGATAGGGATCGGCCGGGCCCGCGCCGGGCGGCGTCCGCCAGGGCAGCACCCGCGCATTCCTGTCGTACCAGGCGAGGAGGTCGGCGGCGATCCGGCTCACCTCGGCGGACTCACGGAGTGTTGATGGTTTCGAAGCGCGCGGACGCTGAAATCTGCGCTCCTCTTTCCCGTTGCGATGTGCCATTCAGAGCCCATGAGCGAGGAGACAGCAGAACCGCGCGCGCAGCGCAAGGGTCGGACGCGCCCGGCGCCTGAACGGCGTGCGAAGGGGTTTCTTCGGGCGGCGGAACTCACCCCGTCGGCGCTGAAATCCTGCGGCGCGCGACGTGGATTCGCCGAATTGCGCCTTCTGACCGAATGGCGCGCCGTTGTCGGTGAGGCGCTCGCATCGATCTGTAGACCGATGAAGGTGACCTATCGCAGCCGCGGCGGGCTCGGCGCTTCGCTCATCCTCACCACTGAGGGTGCGCGGGCGCCCGAGGTCGAGATGCAGAAGACCCGGATCATCGACCGGGTGAACGCGTTTTACGGCTATCGCGCAGTGTCGCGCATTGTTATCGACCAGTCCCGCGCGCCAATGATGCGCGCCGCGCCGGCGGGCCTCGCCGAGGCGCCGGCGAAGTGGGAAGGCGCGCCGCCGGCGCCGGTCAAGGACGTCGCGGATCCAGGTCTTGCGCTTGCGCTTGCGCGGCTGGGCGCCAATGTGAAGGCGAAGACCGCGCGAGCCGCCAGCGATGGCCCGGCGACGGGCGGAAACTCATCAGGGAGCAATGAATGACCTCACCCCATTACTTAACCCGGCGTGGCGCCGTCGCGCTTGGCGTCGGCCTCGCGGCGCTCGCGGCCCGTCCCGCCTTCGCCGAGGATCTCGAGGAGAGGGGCTACGCACTGGGCGACGTGGTGCTGGGACAGGCCGACGCGCCGGTGACCATTGTCGAGTATCTCTCGCTCACCTGTCCGCATTGCGCCCATTTCCATGAAGAGTCCTATCCCGAGATCAAGGCGAAATATATCGACACGGGTAAGGCGAAGATGATCGTGCGGGAGATCTATTTCGACCAGTTCGGTCTGTGGTCGTCGATGACCGCACGCTGCGGCGGCGAGATGGGCTATTATCGTCTGATCGACAGCTTTCTCAGCCGGCAGCAGACTTGGTATCTCGACCATGTGAGGGCCTTCAACGAAACAAAGAATCCCCAGCCGATCATCGGGGAGATGAAGAAGATTGGTCGGCTCGCCGGGCTTTCGAACGAGCGTATGGACGCCTGTCTCGGCGACCAGGACTTTCTTGAGCGTCTGGTCAAGGATTTCCAGACCACGAGCGGCGAAGACGAGGTCCGCTCGACCCCGACCTTCTTCGTCAACGGCGAACGGGTCGAGGGCGCGATCTCCGCCGAAGCGATGGCGGCCGAAATCGACAAGCACCTTTGAAGGGGCGGCGGGGCATGCGCCCCGCCGCGCTTAAAGGCTGATCTGCATCTGCGGCGCGCCGTTCGAGGTCCGCTCCATAGTCTCTCCGTTCCGCTGGATGGTGGCGGAAACGCGCTGACGCAGCACTTCGAAGCTTTCGAAGGTGGAGACGTCGACCGGATCGTCAAAATGCAGCGTGATCCGGAAGCGCCCGTCGCCGAGGGCTGAGACCGCCTTCACCTCTCCGCGGAACGGTTTGCCCAGATAGGCGCCGCCAACGCTCTGACCAACCCCGACGGGCGGGCCGGGCGGGCGGTTGCCGATGGCGGCGTGGAGCGTGTTCCAGTCACGATAGCCGCGCATCCGCGCCACCGCTTCAAGCGATTGCGAATGGCCGAGCGTCTGGCCGCTTTCCGCCAGCGTGGCGCGCAGCCGCTTCGCTTGCGCCTTCAGGTCTTCAATCGAGAGCATCATCGCCGTCCTTCGCGATGCGGATATTCCGACGGGGCCCGCATTGCTATCGCGCCGCATCCTGAAAAGGGGCGAGTGCGTCGATCTGCGAAGGCTTCACCAGGGGCCGGAGCCTGCGGACGGCGGGGGCCTTCACCCCATGTGCGGGCGCAGATAAGACGCGCGACGGCTGCTGTCAACGCGTGGTCAGATCGCCTCGCCTCGCATCAGTTTCGGAACCTCCCCCGAAAGCCCCGACGCCGCGCGCATGAATGCGCGCCTCAGTCCCGGCGTATTGTTGACCATGCCGAGCCCGAGATCGCGGAGGGCGCGCAGCGGGCCGATATCGTTGGAGAAGAGCCGGTTCAGCGCATCCATTGAGAGGCCTAGCGCAGCGGAGTCGAAGCGCCGCCATTGCTCATAGCGCCTCAGGACGGCGATATCGCCGATGTCTTCGCCACGCCGCATCGCCCCGGCCAGCACCTCGGCCAGCGCGGCGGCGTCGCGGACGCCGAGGTTGAGCCCCTGACCGGCGATCGGATGCACGGCATGGGCGGCGTCGCCGAGCAGAGCGAGGCGCGGCGCGACATATTCATGCGCGAGGCTGAAATGCAGCGGATAGGTCCAGCGTTTTCCTTCCAAGGAGAGCGCGCCGAGGAAATCACCGAAGCGGGTCTCAAGCTCGGCGAGGTAGAGATCGTCCGGCAGGGCATGGATGCGCGCCGCCTCCGCCGCGCTTTCGGTCCAGACAAGCGAGGATCGGTTCCGTTTCAACGGCAGGATCGCAAACGGCCCAGCGGGGAGAAAAAGCTCATGTGCGACGCCATGATGCGGCCTTTCATGCGCGACGGCAGAGACCATGCCATTCTGGCCATAGGCCCAGTTGACGCGTTCGATCCCGGCGGCGGCGCGCAGCGGGCTCTCGCGTCCGTCGGCGGCGACGATCAGTCGGGCGAAGACCTCCTCGCCATTCGCCAGCGTCGCGACCGTGCGGCCCGGCTCGACGCGCGAGCCGGAGACGCGGACGCCGTGGCGGATGCGCGCGCCCGGCGTCTCCGCCAGTTTCTCGAACGCGGCGGTGCGGAGATGCCGGTCCTCGATCATCCGCCCGAAGCCGCCGCTTTCCGGCTCACGGTGATCGAAACGCAGGAAAAGGGGCGAGGCGCCCTCGCCGACCCTGCCGTCGGACACCAGGATATCGCTGATTTCCTGCGCTTCCCCGGCGATGCGCTCCCAGACGCCGACCGCCTCCCAGAAGCGTCGCGAGCCGGCGGGCACCGAATAGGCGCGTCCGTCATATGGCTCCAGCTCGTCTTGCGCCGGAGCGGCGTCGAACAGAGCGACCTCCAGCCCGGTCGAGGCGACCGCCAGCGCCGCCGCCGCCCCGGCGAGGCCGCCGCCAATGATCAGAACGTCGAAGTCGGGCGCCGGTTTCATGGTTGATATATCGGCCGTGAGAGGGCGATTGTCCACGCGCGCGCCGTAGCGATGGCCGCGTCGCATCACGAAGGGGGATGGCGGGATGGCGGAGATCACCGAATTGAGCGCAGCGGAGACGGGGCGTCGGATCGAAAGCGGCGCGCTCGACGCGCGCGAGGCGACCGAGGCCTATCTTTCCGCGATAGACGCCCATGCCGACGCCAGCCGCATCTACACCCGTGTTCGCACCGATGAAGCGCGGCGCGAAGCCGCCGCCGCCGCCGGGCGCGCGAAAAGCGGGCTGAGACGCGGGCCGCTCGACGGCGTTCCGATCTCCTGGAAAGACCTCTTCGATTTCAGCGGCGAGATCACCGAAAGCGGCTCCGCGATGCTGAAGGGGCGGACCCCGGAGGTCGACGCCGTCGTCGTGGCGAACGCGAAGCGCGCCGGGTTGGTCGCCCTCGGCAAGACCCACCAGACCGAGCTTGCGTTCTCCGGCCTTGGCGTGAACCCGGTGACGGCGACGCCGCCGAACCGGTTCGACGCGGCGTTGGCCCCCGGCGGGTCGTCCTCCGGCGCCGCCGCATCGGTCGTCTTCGGACTTGCGGCGGCGGGGATCGGCTCCGACACCGGCGGCTCGGTCCGCATCCCTGCGGCTTGGAATTCTCTGGTTGGTCTCAAGACAACGCATGGGTTGCTATCCGACCGGGGCCTGGTTCCGCTCTGCGCCCGATTCGACACCACCGGGCCGCTCTGTCGGACGGTGGAGGACTCGGCCCTGCTGCTCGAAGCGATGGGCGGTGGAAGCGCGCCGGATCTTTCGGGCGCGACGCTGAAGGGCGCCCGATTCGCGGTGCTGGAGACGGTTGCGCTCGACGCAGACTGCCGGGATGCGCCGCGCGCCGCGTTCGAGACCGCGGTCGATGCGCTTTCCCGCGCCGGCGCTAAGGTGGAGCGGGTCGAGGCGCCCGAGGTCGCCGCAGCACTACCGCTTTCGCCCGTTGTTTTCACCGGCGAGGCCTGGGCGGAATGGGGCGAGACGATCGAGGAGAAGGGCGATCTGATGTTCGCCCCGGTGCGCGACCGTTTCCGCTCCGGCGCCACCATCACCGCCGCATCCTATATCCGCGACTGGCGCCGGCTGGAACGGATTCGGTCGGAATGGGCGAAGCGGATGGCGGCGTTCGACGCCGTTCTCATTCCATCCGCCCCGCTCCTGCCGCCGAATGTCGAAGGGTTGCTGGCGGACGCGGAATTCTTCGCGCAGGAGAACCTTCTGACGCTGCGAAACACGCGAATCGCCAATCTCCTCGGGCTTTGCGCGCTGACGCTGCCGACCGCGACGCCCGCATGCGGGATCATGCTGATGGGCCGACCATACGGCGAGGCGCACCTCTGCCGATTCGGCGCAGCGGCGGCGCCGGTGGTGGCGGGTTGAGCGGCGCCAGGATCGGACTCGCATGGGAAGCGTTGCCGAAAAGACACGGCCTGACGCCCGAATCACGTTTAATTTCTGGACCGTAACGACCGGCCTGTGTAACTTGCTCGAAGACGAGGGTCCGTCAGAGACCCCGCATTGAGGTAGTTAGTGATGCAGGCGCCCGAGCGGTTTTCGAACCTCCCGGAGTATGCGTTTCCGCGTTTGCGGGCGCTACTCGACCCCTATCCGCCCGGCCCCGCCGGAGCGAACACGGAACCCGTGGCGATGTCGCTGGGTGAACCGCGTCATCCGCCGCCGCCCTTTCTGGCCGAGGCGCTGGCGCGCCATCTCCACCTCTATGGCAAATATCCGCCAAACGAGGGCCATCCCGACCTTCTGGAGGCCTGCGCCGCCTGGACCAACCGACGCTACGGCGTCAGCGTCGATGCGGGCGCCAACGTCTTTCCGCTGAACGGCACGCGCGAAGGGCTTTTCAACGCTTGTCTCGCGCTCAGCCCCGAGTCGAAGAACGGCGGGCGCGCGGCGGTGCTCCTGCCGAACCCGTTTTACCAGTGTTACGCGGTCGCCGCGCTGACCGCCGGGGCGGAGCCGGTCTATGTGAACGCGACGGCGGAGACCGGCCACCTGCCGGATTACGCCACGCTCGACCCGACGCTCCTCGACCGGGTGACGGTCGCCTATATCTGCTCGCCGGCGAACCCGCAGGGCGCCGTCGCCGGGCCAGATTACTGGGCCGGACTTCTCGCGCTGGCCGAACGGCATGATTTCCGCATCTTCGCCGATGAGTGTTACGCCGAGATCTATCGCGACGCCCCGCCGCCGGGGATACTATCGGCGGTTCGAAGGGTGGGCGCGGACCCTGAGCGGGTGCTCGCCTTTCACTCGTTATCCAAGCGCTCGAATCTGCCTGGTCTGCGGTCAGGTTTCTGTGTCGGCGGCGCGGGGGCGGTCACCGCGCTCCGTCGGCTGCGCGCTTATACTGGCGCGCCGCTTCCGCTGCCGGCGCAACTCGCGGCCGCCGAAATATGGCGCGACGAAACGCATGTCGAAGCGAACCGCGCGCTCTACGCCGAGAAATACGCGCTTGCGGAGCGGATCATCGGATTCGCGCCGAAGGCGGGGTTCTTCCTCTGGATCGGGGTCGGAGACGGCGAGGAGACCGCGCTCCGCCTCTGGCGCGAACATGGCGTCAAGGTCTTGCCGGGGAGCTATCTGAGCCGGGAGGCCAGTCCGGGTGCTGGCGTCGGCGACCCGGGGTGGGGCTATGTCCGCGCCGCTCTGGTTGACGAGGTGGCGCATGTGGAGCGGGGGCTCCACGCCATTCGCGAAGTGATCGGGGGATAGATAATGTCGAGTTGGACTGAAGGTGAACGAGCGCCCCTGCTGCCGCCGGCCGCGCAGGCCTTTCTGAAGCGCCGTGGGGCGGAGCTGACGGGATTCGGCTGCCTGGTTCTCGGTCTCGCACTCGTCGCCGCTCTCGTAAGTTATCAGCCCGACGATCCGAGTTGGATGAATGCGACGTCGAGCGCGCCGCGGAACTGGCTCGGCGCGCCCGGAGCACTGATCGCGGACCCGCTTCTTCAGACGCTCGGCCTCGCCGCCTGGGGGCTGCCGGTCGCGCTGATCGTCTGGGCGTTTCGGCTGATGCTGCATCGGGGTGACGAGCGTGCATGGTCGCGGATGATCCTGATCCCGGCGGCGCTTCTCGTCGGTGCGGTCTTCGCCTCATCGCATGCGCCTCACGACGGTTGGACCCTTCCCGCCGGGCTCGGCGGGGTGATCGGCGACGGCGCGCTCTCCATGCTGCTTTCGGCGATGCCGATTTCGGCCGCCGAAGCGATCAAACCGGTGTCGCTCGCGCTGGCCGGCGCGACGGTTCTGCTCTCCGGCTTCTCGCTCGGCGTCACCTGGCCGGAGGCGGTCGACGCCTTTCACTTCCTCCTGCGCTCGCTGATTGCGGCGCTGGTCACGATGGTGACGATCCTCGCGCGCGCCGGATTCGCCGCCCTGACGTTGCTCCGCGACGTGATGGCGAAACCGCGCTCGAAGAAACATGCCCCGCCGAAACCCATCGGTCGCGACCGGCGCGAGCCTTCGATCGACGGCGAAGCGGGTGAGGTCGGTGATGCGCCGCCGCTGGAGGGTGAAAGCGTGCTGCCGACGATTCTCCGTCGCGCGACGGCGCCTGTGGAGCGGCCGACGCCGAAGCCCCTGAAGAAATCCCGCACCGCCGTCGCGGAGGAACAGCCCCGACTCGCGCTCGACGAAACGGCGGAGGGCGACGCGTTTATTCCTCCGGCGCTCTCGCTGCTGCAGAATCCGGCGAAGATCGTCCGTCACCGCGAAAGCGACGCCGCGCTGGATCAAAATGCGCGGATGCTGGAAAGCGTGCTCGACGACTACGGCGTCAGGGGAGAGATCGGCGCCATCCGCCCCGGCCCGGTCGTCACGATGTACGAGCTGGAGCCGGCGCCGGGGCTGAAGGCGAGCCGGGTGATCGGGCTTTCCGACGACATCGCCCGCTCGATGTCGGCGCTCGCCGCCCGCGTCTCGACCATTCCGGGCCGGAACGTGATCGGCATCGAACTGCCGAACAACAACCGCGAGATGGTGCTGCTGCGCGAGATGCTCTCTTCCGGGATTTACGGCGATTCGAGCTATCGGCTCGCGCTTGCGCTCGGCAAGGATATCGGCGGCGAGCCGGTGATCGCCAATCTCGCGAAGATGCCGCATCTCCTGGTCGCCGGCACCACCGGTTCGGGCAAGTCCGTCGCGATCAACACGATGATCCTTTCGCTTCTCTATCGGCTCAGCCCGAAGGAATGCCGCCTGATTATGATCGACCCGAAGATGCTGGAGCTCTCCGTCTATGACGGCATTCCGCATCTTCTCTCGCCTGTCGTTACCGATCCGAAAAAAGCGGTCGTTGCGCTGAAATGGGCGGTGGCGGAGATGGAGAGCCGCTACAAGAAGATGTCGAAGATGGGCGTGCGCAACATCGACGGCTACAATGCCCGCGTTCGCGACGCGCTCGCTAAAGGCGAGGCGTTCAGCCGCACCGTGCAGACCGGTTTCGACGAGGAGACCGGCCAGCCGGTGATGGAGACGGAGGAGTTCGCTCCGGAGGAGATGCCCTTTATCGTCGTCATCGTCGACGAGATGGCCGATCTGATGATGGTCGCGGGCAAGGAGATCGAGGCCTGCATCCAGCGCCTCGCGCAGATGGCGCGGGCCTCCGGCATCCATCTCATCATGGCGACGCAGCGGCCCTCGGTGGATGTCATCACCGGCACGATCAAGGCGAATTTTCCGACCCGGATTTCGTTCCAGGTCACATCGAAGATCGACAGCCGCACCATTCTTGGCGAACAGGGGGCGGAGCAGCTTCTTGGCATGGGCGACATGCTCTACATGGCTGGCGGCGGCCGCGTCACCCGCGTTCATGGACCTTTCGTCTCGGATGAAGAGGTGGAGGAGGTGGTGCGTCATCTGAAGACGCAGGGCCAGCCTGAATATGTCTCCGCCGTCACCGAGGGCGGCGACGATGACGAGGAATCTGCGGCGATTGACGAGATCCTCGGCCTTGGCGGCGACGGCTCCGACGACGCGCTCTACGATCAGGCGGTGATGATCGTGGCGCGCGACCGCAAATGCTCCACCAGTTATATCCAGCGAAAGCTCGCCATCGGCTACAACAAGGCGGCGCGGCTGGTCGAGCAGATGGAGGACGAGGGCGTCGTCAGCGCCGCCAACCATGTCGGCAAGCGCGAAGTGATGATTGAGGAACGGTGAGACGCAATCACGGATTGTCCGACCGACCACTTCTCGTCTTGATGAGCCCTTGTCCGATGGGACGCGGACGACCGACGCGCGGGCGTTCGCTGACATCCTGCGCATTCCGATCAATCGGGTCTGATCAAGGATACGCGAACCTATTGGGGTGAGCGCTGATCGGGCGTATCGTCGGCGCATGACAGCGCATCGCAAAGATTACGCCTTCACCGCCGGGTCGCCGAAGCAGCGCACACATGACGAAGCGATGTATTCCGGTGCGCTGTCGTTTTGTCGCCGGGCTTACGCGCGCGACCTCGCCGGCGTCGATCTGGCGGTGATGGGCGTTCCGTTCGACACGTCGGTGACCAACCGCCCGGGCGCGCGATTTGGCCCACGCGCGGTGCGCGCCGCTTCGAGCAATCTGGCCTGGTCACGGGCTTGGCCCTCTCCCTTCGATCCTTTCGAGCGGCTCAGCGTCGTCGACTGGGGCGATATAGCCTTTGACCCGGGGCGCCCGGAAAGGGTTCCGGCCGCGATAGAAGCCGCCATCGGGGCCGTGATCGCGGAGGCGGGCGGCGCGCTACTGCTTGGCGGGGACCATTTCACGACCTATCCCAGCCTCAAGGCGCATGCATCGAAGCACGGCGCGCCGCTGGCGCTGATCCAGTTCGACGCGCATACCGACACATGGCCGGACGATGAGCCAGTCGACGGCCCCGACGCTCATGGTCGGATCGACCATGGCACAATGTTCTGGCGAGCCGCGCGCGAGAGGCTGATCGACCCCGCGCATTCCGTGCAGGTCGGCATCCGCACCACGAATGACGACACGCTCGGCATGACCGTGCTTGACGCGACCTGGTGTCATGAGCGGCTGCCGGCGGACATCGCCGCCGAGATACGCCGCGTGGTCGGCGACCGGCCCGCCTATCTCAGCTTCGATATCGACGGGCTCGATCCATCCTGCGCGCCGGGCACCGGCACGCCGGTTGTCGGCGGGCTTTTCACCTGGCAGGCGTTGACGATCATCCGCGCGCTGAAGGGGATCGATCTTGTGGGCATGGATGTGGTCGAAGTCGCGCCCGCCTATGACCACGCCGAAATCACAGCGCTCGCGGCCGCCACCATCGCGCTGGAGCTCATATGTCTTTACGCGGGCGCGCGATGAAAGCCGATGTTCGGGACGCGGTCAGGGCATTTCTCATCGAACATGCTGACACTGAATTCATCGAGATGGTCTGGCCGGACATGAACGGCGTGATCCGCGGCAAATGGTTGCCGGTGGCGGAAATCGACAAGCTGGCGCCGGGCGGTCAGCGGCTGCCGCATTCGACCTATGCGCTGGATATCTTCAGCCAGGACACCGATGTGGCGGGGGTGGCGCAGAAAGTCGGCGACCCCGACGGCTTGGCCTCGCCGCTCCTGCACACGCTCCGTCCGATGCTCTGGTCGCATCGGCCGGCCGCGCAATGCCTGATGACTCTCACCGACGCGAATTGGGAGGGACCAAGCCCTTACGACCCGCGCGCCGCTCTCGCCCGCGTCACTCAGCGCTTCGCGGCCGCCGGTCTTCGCCCGGTGGTCGCGCCCGAGCTTGAATTCTATCTCGTGGACGGAGAGGCCGCGCCCGGCGGCCATGTCCAGCCGCCTCTTGGCGCAGGTGGGTTGCGACTCGAATCCGGGCAGGCTTATCTTCTCGACGTGCAGCGCCATTTCGAGCCGCTGCTTTCGGAGATCGAGGCGGCGGCCGAGATGCTGGGTGCAACGACGACCGGGTTTCTGGCGGAATTCGGTCCGGGACAATTCGAGGCGAATCTAAACCATGTCGATGACGCGCTGATCGCGGCGGACCGCGCGGTCGCGCTGCGTCGCGCGGTGCGCGGCGTCGCCCGCAAGCACGGTATGGACGCCTGTTTCATGGCCAAGCCCTATGGCGAGGAAGTTGGCTCGGGGCAGCATTTTCACGTCTCGGTGCTGGACGCGGCGGGCGCCAACATCTTTTCGGGCGACGACGACGAGACGCCGAATCGGGCGCTATCCGGCGCGATCGGCGGGGTGTTGGCGCGGATGCCGGAATCGACTCTCGGCTTCGCCCCGCATTTCAATTCATACCGACGATTGCGGCCCGGAGCTTTCGCGCCTTCCTCCGCCGCATGGGGGGTGGACAATCGCAACGTGGCGGTGCGTGTGCCGACCGCCGCCGGCGGCGGGGCTCGGCTGGAGCATCGGGTCGCGGGCTCCGACGCCAATCCCTATATTGCGTTGGCGCTGATCCTCGCCGCGATGCTGGAGGGGATCGATACCGACATCGCGCCCGGCCCGCCAGCCGCCGGCGCGACGCCCCCGGAGGGCGCCGGCGTTCTTCCCGGCGATTGGGGCGAGGCGATCCGGGCGTTCGAGAGTTCGGAGTTCATCAGCGCGGCGCTCGGCCCGGAATTCGCCCGCGTCTATGCGGCGATGAAGAGACAGGAAGCGGATGGCTTCGCCGCCCGGGTTTCGGATGTGGAGCATATCGTCACCGCGCGTATGATATGAAAAACGGAGACGGCGACCCGTACGTATTTGGAGAACGAGCTTACAGAACGAAATTTGTTTGGAGGTCATGACGATGCGATTGTTGATCGCGACCGGCTCACTGTTTGTTCTGGCGGGTGGCGCAGCGCTGTTCATTCTGCGCAACGGCTTGTTCATGTATCTCGTCGGCCACCTGACCTACGCGCCGCCGGAGACCCCTGAAGGGGTGACGGCGGCTTTCTCGTCGCTTGCCGCAGAATCGTCGCAGACGCCCGGCGTAACCCTTGGCGCGCTCGCCGACGCGCGGGTGGCCTGCCTCGGTGGCGCCGTCCCGGCGGCGGTGGAGGAAGCCTTTCGGCGGATCAATCTCGTGCTTCTCGGCGCCGGTTCCAATTCTCTCTCGCCAGTGATCAGCCCCGAAGCGCGGCGCGCGCCCGAACTCCGGCCGGATCTGACACGCGTCGATACGAGCCGGCCTCAGCGGATGCCGCCGCGCGACGCCGCGCGGGTGGACGCTTTGCTGAACGCGCTCGCCGATCCCGCCGCGCCGATTCATCGCGGGTTGGACCTGTCCGCAGGCCAACCCGCTTCCGAGCTGCGCCGGCTGGTCGACGAAATGGAATCCGGTAAAGAAAGCTACCAGAACTGCGTCACGAACGCCGGGCGTTGAGGTTCAGCCGTTCCGGCCGCCCTCGACCGGTCCGCCCGCCTTGCGCCACCCGGAAAAGCCCTCGCCGAGCTGAGCGATGTTCTCCATCCCCATATCCTGAAGCGTCTTGACCGAAATCGCCGAGCGACCGGCGGCGGCGCAGAAAAAGACGAACTTCTTCTTCTCGCCGAAGATCGGCTTGTAATAGGGGCTGGCCGGGTCAATCCAGAACTCCAGCATGCCGCGCGGCGCGTGATAGGCGCCGGGAATCCTCCCCTCACGCTCCAGTTCGCGCGGATCGCGAATATCGACGAGCAGGAAATCCTCGTCATCCTTACGCCTGATCGCCTCGGCGGGTGAGATCGTCTCGATCTCCGCCGTCGCCTCTTTCACCATTTCAAACGCCGCTTTGATCGCCATTTTCCATCCTCTCGCCGTCCGGCCCGCACTGCGGCCGAAGAATATGCAGCCGCCCGGGAAGGTTCCCCGCGCGCGTCTCGGTAAACATAGCCGCCGCCGTCGAACCCCGCCACCTCATGCGCCGCGAAAACCCGGTCCCGGCGGCTAGACGCGTCAGTCTCTGATCCACCCGTTATCGAAGCGGACCGCGCCGACGCCGGCGAGGCGACGCTGGCGCTCCAGCTCCGATTCGAGTCGTCTCAGGCGCCCGGCGGCGCGGCGAACCCCCGGCTCCAGCCAGAGGCCGGTGACGACGAGTGCGTCCAGCACCCGATCCGCCTTCATGTCGATCCGCCCGATCAGACGGTCGCCCTCCAGCAGTGGAAAGACATAGTAGCCGTATTTCCGCTTTTCAGCCGGCACGAAGACCTCGATCGTGTAGTCGAAACCGAAAAGCCGCCGCGCGCGTTTACGGTCGCGGATCATCGGATCGAACGGCGAGAGGACGCGCATTCGGGCGGGGGGTTCGGGCGTTTCCTCCGCAAGAAGTTCCGGCCGCGCCAGATGCCGGCGGCTGGTCCCGTCGGCGCCCTCCACCTCGATCTCGATCAGGTTGCTCCGGCCAGCCGCCCAGGTCTTCGCTTCCCCTGGGGAAATCAGGGCCCAGAACGCGGCGAGCTCGCCGGTCGTCGCGAAGCCGAGCCGGTCGAGCGCCGCGCCGCAGGACCAGTCGATCAGCGCCGCGCGATCGGGGGGCTCCGCTGCGTGATGCGCTTCGGGGATCACATTCTCGGTCAGATCATAGACTTTCTGAAATCCCTCGCGCCGCGCGACGCAGAGACGGCCGGAGCGCCAGAGATATTCAAGCGCGGTCTTTGACGGGTTCCACTCCCACCAACCGCCGTTCGAGCGCGTCTCCTCCGCGCCCATCTCGCGCGAAAGGCAGGGGCCGCGCCGGGCGATTTCGGCCATCACCTCCTCCGCCTGCTCCCGAAATCCCACGCGCCCGTAGCTTTCCCACCGCGCGGCGATCCGCGGCGCCTTCTCCGCCATCGCCGTCCGCCAATAGGGGAAGAACCGCGTCGGGATGATCGAGGCGTCATGCGTCCAGTTCTCGAACAGCGCCCGATCGCGCTCGATCAGCCGTTTCAGAGCCTTCGGCCGGTAGGTCTGGTTGCGCGCGAACAGGATCATGTGATGCGCCCGCTCGACCGTGCGGATGCTGTCGACCTGCACGAAGCCGAGCCGTTCGATCAGCGCCAGCAGCCCGTCGCCGGTCAACCGCCCGGTCGGCGGCTCGGCCAGCGCATGTCGGCGCATGAAGAGTCGCCGCGCGCGGCGGTTGTCGATCCGCGGCGGCGTCATCGGCGGCTCACCCGCGCGAAACCGCAGGCTATTCCGAGAGCCCCCATTTCGCCGAGGTCGCATCGAAGAAACCGCTCAGCTTCTTCAGCTTCACCCAGTTGTTCACATAGTTGATCCAGACCTGATCGTCCTGCGGCAGGATCATCGCGATTGGGGCCGGGTCGCGCGCCTCTGCGCCGGGAACGCGGATGACGGGAAATTTCTGGCTAAGCGTCGCGCCTTCGATATTCGAAGTGACGAACACATCCGCGCGTCCGGCGATCACCTCCTGATAGCCGCGGGCCGGCGCCTCGACCACGGTGATCTCGGCGTTGGGGAACCACTTCTTCGCCTGTTTCTCGAATGTGGTTCCCAGTTCGGTCGCCACTTTCACGCCGGGCTGATTGATCGATTCCCAGCCGTCGAACTTCGCGGCCTTGTCTTCGGTGGTGAAGGGGTAGATCTCTACCAGAACATAGCTCTCGGAGAACCCCGCGACTTTCATCCGGCCCGGACTGATCGAGGCGGAGCCGGTCAGGTGATAGGCGCCGGCGGTCACGCCGTTCACCAGCGTCTTCCAGTCGGTCGGCACGAATTCAAGCGTGACGCCGAGATCGGCGGCCAGCGCCTCCATCACATCGACGTCGAAGCCCTTGTAGCTGTTCGTCGCTGGGTCGCGTACGCTCATGGGGTTCCAGTCGCCGGTGGTGCCGACTTTCAGCACGCCGTTCGTCAGGATGTCGTTGAGCGCCGATTGCGCGAAAGTCGGGGGTGCGAAGATAAAGCTGAGAGTGGCCGCGATGGCGGCCGAAAGGATAAATTTCATGTGAAGACTCCTTCTGGGCGAAGATGCGCCGGTTTGGCGGGTTCAGGCTCGAGCGCGGAATCGCAAGAGCGATTAAAACTTCTCCTCCCGGGCTGTTCCACAGCTAATTTGAGTCCTAGCTTGGCCACGCGGCGCAGAATGGCGCGTCGGGGATCGGACCATGTTCATGACCGAGAAAGAAACGATGCCGGTGATCGAGATGGCGGGCGTCAACAAGTGGTTCGGCGATTTCCACGTTCTGAAGGATATCGATCTCGAGGTGCGGACCGGCGAGCGGGTGGTGATCTGCGGGCCGTCCGGTTCCGGCAAATCGACAGTTGTGCGCTGCATCAACCGGCTGGAAGCGCACCAGTCCGGGCGGATCGCAGTCGACGGGATTGAACTGACCGATGACAACGTCAGCGTAGAGGCGATCCGCGCCGAGGTCGGGATGGTGTTCCAGCAGTTCAATCTCTTCCCGCATTTGACAGTGCTGGAGAACCTGACCCTCGGCCCGGTCAAGGCGCGCGGGCTGTCGCGCGCAGCGGCGACCGAACGGGCGATGCGGTATCTGGAGCGGGTGCGCATCCCCGAGCAGGCGCATAAGCGGCCTGGCCAGCTCTCCGGCGGCCAGCAGCAGCGAGTCGCCATCGCCCGCTCGCTCTGCATGGAGCCGAAGATCATGCTTTTCGACGAGCCGACCTCGGCGCTTGACCCGGAAATGATCGCCGAGGTGCTGGAGGTGATGACGGGCCTCGCCGAAGAGGGCATGACGATGATCGTGGTGACGCATGAGATGGGCTTCGCGCGCCGGGTCGCCGATCGCATGGTGTTCATGGACGCGGGTGAAATCGTCGAGACCGGGCCGCCGGCGGCGTTCTTCGCCGCGCCGAAATCGGCGCGCTGCCGCGATTTCCTCGACCGCATTCTCGCGCATTGAGCGGAATGCGGGTTCTCGCGCCTCTTTTTCTCGCCTTCACGCTGGCGGGCTGCGCCTCCGGCGTCTCCTGGGGCTGGTATGTGATCGACCCGTCGACAGCGCAGGGCCAGACCAATATCCAGTTTCTCGTCTCCGGTTTCTGGACGACGATCTCGATCTCGCTGATCGCCGCCGGGCTTTCGGCCATGGCCGGTCTTCTCGTCGCGCTACCGGCGTTCTCGGCGCGTCGCTGGCTTCGCATCGTGAACCGAGTCTATGTCGAGTTCATCCGCTCGATACCGCTTCTGCCGATGCTGTTCTGGGTCTTCTACGGAATGCCGCTGCTCTTGAAGGCGATGGGGATCACGTTGCCGGTCGACCCGTTCTGGGGCGCGGTCATTACGCTCGCGATTTCCGACAGCGCCTTCACCGCCGAGATCTACCGCGCCGGCATTCAGTCGATCGGGCGCGGTCAGACAGAGGCGGCGCGCTCCATCGGGCTCACCCCGATGCAGAGCATGGTCTACGTGATCCTGCCGCAGGCGATCCGGCGAATCCTGCCGCCGCTCGCCAACCAGTTCATCTATATCGTGAAGATGAGCGCGTTCGCCTCGGTCATCGGGGTGCAGGAGCTGACGCGCCGCGCGAACGAACTGGCGGTGACGGAATACCGGCCGCTTGAGCTCTACACGTTCCTGATTCTCGAATATCTCGTCCTGGTGCTCGTCATTTCCGCCGCCGTCAGGTGGCTGGAGCGCCGGATGGGATCGGACGAGAGGAACTGAGCGGCTGAAGCGTTTCAGGGTCGGATTGAATCGGTTTTCGCCGGCTCTCCCGATTCACGGGCGAAGGCGTAACCGATCCTCCATTTCCGTCCGAACGTGAAACGTTCTACCGAATGAATTGCGGTCGGAACTTCACTCGCTTCACCGATCCGGGCGCAAGATGGCGATTCAGCCGGCGGTTCGCGGCGCCGAAAACCGTGATGATGAAAAGCGTGAACAGCACGAAATAACCGGCGACGATCGGGTAGGCGACGAAAGGATTGAATGTCCGTTCGGCGAAATAGCTGGCGTAGTAGAGCGCGTCGCCCTCCTGCCGCCAGGCGGGAAAACTGGAAAAGAACACCAGGGCGGTCGCATGGCCCATAAAGATCGCCTCGTTCGTATACGCCGGCCAGGCGATGCGCAGCATGGTTGGCCAGACGATCCGGCGGAACTTCTGCCCGCCGGTCATGCCGATAGCGTCGGCCGCTTCGATTTCACCCTTCGGCACATTCACAAGCGCGCCGTGAAATATCTCCGCCGTATAGGCCGAGGTGTTCAGGATGAGGACAATCAGCGCGCCGAGCCAGGCGCGAGTGAACCAGGCGGTGTCGATGCCGATCACGACGAAGCCGAGATCGATCTCGCCTGCGAACTTGGGAATCAGGACGAACGCTTCATAAAAAAGGAAGAACTGGATGAAGAGGGGTGAGCCGCGAAAGATGAAAATGAAGGCCTTCGAGGGTCCGGAGACGAGGGGGTTCCGGCTCGCTTTGCCGAGTGCGACCAGCGTCGCAAGCCCAAAGCCGAACGCCATGGCGACGGCGGTGAAATAGATGTTCCAGACCATGCCGGAGCCGATCAGCACGAGCTGTTCGCAGATCCCGATATCGCCGCGCGGCAAGAGCCGCTCGCCGATCCCGAGCGAACGCAGCCCGTAGGCGGAGAGCGCGTCGAGACAGTTCATGTCGAGAACCCGGCGGCGTAACGGCGATTGAGCCGGCGAAAGCCGCGCTCGCTGAGCCAGGTGAGGAGGAGATAGAAGATCAGGAGCGCGATGAAATAGCCGAGCCGCCAGTCGCCATGCGGAAACGCGTAGCGCGAGGTCTTGGCGCCGCCCAGCTCCTTCGCCCAGTATACGACGTCCTCGACGCCGAGGAGAAAGAGCAGCGGCGTCGCCTTGATCAGGATCATCCAGAGATTGGAAAGCCCCGGCAGCGCGAACCGCCACATCTGCGGCAAGTGAATGCGCCGGAACACCTGGCTGCGGCTCATCCCGATCGCTTCGCCCGCCTCCAGTTGGCCGCGCGGAACGGCGGCGAGCCCGCCATGGATGATGTTCGCCGCGAAAGCGCCGAAGACGATGGTGAAGGCGACCAGCGCCAGTAAGAAACCGTAGATGTCATGGACCGATTGCGGCGCGGTCGAGAGCGGCAGCTTCGCCGCCGCGCAGACCACGAAGTCCGCCCCCTGCCGCACCGGGGCGGTCACGTCCGGGCAGAGGGCCCGGTGCCGGATATATTCGAACGTCTGGTCCAGCGCGATCGGAACGAAGAGAAAGAACACGATATCCGGCACCCCTCTCACCATCGAGGTGTAGATATTGCCGATCCAACGGAGCGGCGCCGCTCGCGAACTCCGGGCGAGGGCGCCGGCGATCCCGAGGAGCAGGATCAGTGGCGCCGCCAGGACGAGCAGAAGCAGTACGGTTCCGAAGGACTCGTAGAAACTGATCTGTTTCGGCGTGGTCAGATAGCAGAGCCACCATTCGACGTCGCCGAGGACAGACGGGTCGGCGCAGAACTCCATCTCTCCCCCTCGCGCCGGTTTCTCCGGCGTCGTCAGGTTGCAGCGAAACCGCGATCAGCCCGTGGCCGCAACCTTGTCGATGCTAATATACATGGTCACGCCCATCGAACCATTTCGCGATCATCGCGTTCAGCGCGCCGTCAGCCTTCATCGACTCTATGGCCGTGTTGAGCTTGGCTTTCAGCTCGGTATCGCTCTCGCGCACGCCGATGCCCATACCGCCGCCGATCGTCAGATTCTCGCCGACGAAGACGAAATCGTCACTCTCGTTCACGATGTCCTCTAGGAAGCCCCTGTCAGCGAGCACAGCGTCAACCTCACCGTTCTTCACCGCGGCGATGGTGTCGTCCCAACTCGGGAACTCGACAAGTGTCGCGCCGGATTCGACGATATAGTGGGCTTGGACCGAAGTGGCCGCGGCGGCGACGACGCCGCCCCGCACCTCTTCGCCCGCGCCGGCGAGGGCGATATAGGCGGACGGGTCGGGCGGGTAATATTCCTCGGAGAAATCGATCACCTTGTCCCGCTCCGGCGTGATCGTCATGGCGGCGAGAATGGTGTCGTAATTTCCGGACACAAGATTCGGGATGATCGTTTCCCAATCGTTCGTGACCCAGACGCAGTCGAACCCAGCCCGGCGGCAGATTTCATCGCCGAACTCACGCTCAAATCCATCGACCTCGTTCTGGTCGTTGATATAGCTGAACGGTGGATACGCGGCCTCGACGCCCATGCGCAGCGTCTCCGCCGCCGCACCACCGGCGGTGAATGCGATTGCGGCGGTCATGACGGTGGAATGAAGTCTCGATATCGTCCGGAAAGTCATCGTATTCATGGTCCCTGAACCAGCCTCAGTTGACCATCGCGTCTACCACGTGCGGTTGCATATCGAAAGGCGCGACCCACGAAAGGGCCGCGCACGCGCTTCAATAGGCGTCGTCGCGCCCATCGAACCATTTCGATATCATCTCGTTCAGCACGCCGTCCTCCTTCATCGAGGCGATCGCGGCGTCGAGCTTGTCCTTCAACTCGCTATCGCTTTCCCGGACGCCGACGCCGATGCCGCCGCCAAGCTCGACATCCGGGCCGACGAACGCCAGCGCGCCCCCACTTTCATTGACGATGTCCTCCAGAAAGCCCTTGTCGGCCAGCACCGCGTCCGCCTCGCCGTTCTTTACCGCGGCGATCGTGTCGTCAGGCGTCGCGAACTCCATCAGCGTCGCGCCGGAGGCGGCGACATGCGCGGCCTGGATTGTCGAGACCTGCGCCGCCACGACACCCTTGACGACGTCCGCGCCAGCTCCCGGTTGCGCCACGTAGGCGGATGGATCGGGTGGGAAATAGTCCTGCGTGAAGTCGATCACCTCGTCGCGTTCGGGTGTGATCGACATGCCGGCGATGATCGCGTCGTAATTGCCGGAGACGAGGTTCGGGATGATGCTGTCCCAATCGTTCGTGACCCAGGTGCAGTCGAGCTTCGCGCGCTTGCAGATCTCATCCCCGACCTGGCGTTCGAAGCCGTCCACCTCGCCCGCGTCGTTGATGAAATTATAGGGCGGGTAGGCGCCCTCGGTGCCGAGACGCACGGTCTCGGCCATCGCGCCGCCCGCCATGAGCGCGCCCAGCGCGGCCAGGCCGGCGATATCCAGCAGTTTGCCCATCAGGTGATCTCCTTCGTTGGTCCGGATCAAAGCGCGCTGGCGAGAAACGCCCGGCACCGCTCAGATTTCGGTCTGGTGAAAACTTCGGTCGGGGTTCCTTCCTCCTCGACCACGCCCTTGTGCAGAAATACGACGTTGCTGGACACCTCGCGCGCGAAGCCCATCTCGTGCGTGACGACAAGCATCGTGCGCCCCTCGTCGGCCAGCCCGCGCATCACCCGCAGCACCTCGCCAACCAGTTCCGGGTCGAGCGATGAGGTCGGCTCGTCGAAAAGCAGCGCCTTCGGTCGCATCGCCAGCGCCCGAGCGATGGCGACGCGCTGCTGCTGGCCGCCGGAGAGTTGCGCCGGATAAGCGTCCGCCTTGGCGGCGATGCCGACCTTCTCGAGCACCGCCATGGCGTCCTCGCGCGCCTCGGCTTCGGGGCGACGCTGCACCTGAACCGGGCCTTCCATCACGTTCTGGAGCACCGTCATGTGCGCCCAGAGGTTGAACTGTTGAAAGACCATGCCGAGTTGCGAGCGCAGTCGCGCGATCTGTCTCGCATCCGCCCCGAGCGGGCGGCCGCGCGCATCCGAGCGCACCCGCACCTCTTCGCCCTCCAGCACGATGCGTCCGCGATCCGGCGTTTCCAGAAAGTTGATGCAGCGCAGGAGAGTCGATTTGCCTGAACCCGAAGAACCGAGGATCGAGATCACGTCGCCCTTCCGCGCGGCGACGGAGACGCCTTTCAGAACTTCCAGGTCACCGAAGCTCTTATGAATATCTTCTGCTAAGAGCGTGGGCCCTGCGCTCACTTGCCATCCCTTCCGGTTTCGTTCGGTAACCATGTAAGCGTGATATGACGCCGTAGCGCAAGCCGGAAGCCCCAATCAGATCACGGCCTTTTCGAGAAAGGGCTGGCCGGAGAGGATGCGCTGACATCCAAGGACGCTCATGTCGAGCGTCCGATACTCGCCATAGGCGATCAGTTCGGAAATGCCGCGCCCCATCGCCGGCGCCTGTTGCAGCCCATGTCCGGAGAATCCGTTCACGAGCAGGAAATTCCGTAGTTCCGGGTGTGGGCCGATCACGGCGTTCTGGTCGAGCGTGTTATAGGCGTAGTGACCGGCCCATTCCGCCCTCACCTTCAGCGCCTCGAAAGCCGGCACGCGGGCGGCGAGCGTGGGCCAGACCTTCTCCATAAAGATCTCCGGGTCCATCGCCAGATCGTCCGGCGCCACCGCGCGGTCGTCTTCCGGCGCGCATCCGGTGTGATAAGCGCCGCCGCGCGGATAGACATAAACGCCGCTCGGGTCGATCAGCAGCGGAAACGGCCCCTCGGGCGGCGTCGCCGCGTCGAAGATCCAGCAGAAGCGCTTCCTTGGCTCGACCGGAATCGAAAGACCCGCCATAGCCGCGACGCCCGATGCGCGCGGCCCGGCGGCGTTAACGACCGCGCCGGTCGCGATGCGGTCGCCAGATCTGAGCCTCACCGCCACGACCCGGTCACCGTCCCGGTCGATGGCGATGACTTCGTCGGTGGCGAATTCAACGCCGCGTTTCTTCGCCTGTTTCCGCCACCAGGGGTGCATCCCGTCACCGTCGAAATACCCCTCGTCGCGGGCGTTATGCGAAGCAAGCGCGACGCCATCCGTATTGATCGCAGGAAACGCGGCCCCGAGAGCCGCCGGGTCAAGCAGCCGGGTCGGCACGCCAAGGCTTCGTTGCAGCGCGGCCGCTTCGCGCAGCGTCGGCGCGCCGGCTTCGGTTGCGAGGAAGAGATAGCCGAAGCTCCGGATCGCGATCTCCGGCGCGTCCGCGTCGCCACCGGTCTGGTCGCGGAAATTATGGATATGCTCGGCGGCGAATTGAGAGATGCGGATGTTGATCCCGGTCGTGTATTGCTGGCGGATCGAACTGCCCGAGCGAGTCGTCGAAGCGGTTTCAAGGCTGGGATCGCGCTCAACGACCAATACCGAACCGTCGAACCCGGCGCAGGAGGCGAGAAACCAGGCGCAGGCCGAGCCGATCATGCCGCCGCCGATAATGATTACGTCATAGGCCGAACGCACTGCGCGACTCCTCCGCTTGCTCGTGCGAACACTGATGCGGTGAGTGACGGATTTCCAGCCTTGCCGGGCGATCAGCCGCGCGCTGCGACCGCGCTGATCGCCGTCGCGACGTCATGCGCGAAACTGCGGGCGGAGGAGCGCGCGGTCTCCAGCGCGTAGGTCGGCTCGTCCACGTCCGGCAATCTGCGAATGACGACGCCGATCTGCGCCATTATCGTGCGCGCGACGGCACCTTCCGGGAAATTCGCATCTGCGTAGTCGAGCGTCGAGAGCCGCGCCAGAACGTCGCGGGCCCGCCGCCCGGAGAGCGTCAGCGCGACGAACCCGTCGGAGATGTCGGTTACGTCGCCGCGATCGCCCGCCGCCGCCCTGATGCGCGCCTCGAGATCAGATTCGGCGTCCGCGCAGGCGATGAACCATTGTCCCGGCGCGAGGGCGAGAGCGACGAGTCCCGACGCCTCTGCGCTCTGTCCTTGACCGGGCAGTGTGAGGCTCTCGGCGGCGTCCAGCGCCGCCGTCAGCGCCTTGGCCGCGCCGCGCCGGGCCGCGAGAGAGACCAACGCGCGCTTCGGCGCTTCGTCGAAGACGACGCCCTGCGCTTCCGCGTGCGCGCCGCCCACAGCTTCGAAAATCGAGCGTGCTTTCAGAGTGAATTCAGCCACGGAGCCGCTCCCCTTCCGGATCGACGAAATGCGGGCTCACGATTTCGACCTCGATATCGGTCTTGCGCAGCCCGTCCCAGGCCCTGACCCGTTCGCCCTTTCTGACCGCGCCGTTGCGGATGAAACCGATACCGACATAGCTCTGCAATTCCGTCGACCAGGCGACCGAGGTCATCCAGCCGAGGCTGTTCTGCGTCAACGGCTCTGCGCCGGGGTCAAGGAAATGCGCGCCGGAGGACAGCTTCTCACTGGGGTCGAGTGGGCGGAACCCCATCATCGCCGGTCGGTCCACGGCCTGCAGTCCCTCGCGCCGCGCCATCTCGCGCCCGATGAAGCCGGTCTGCTTCTTCGCGCCGAGCCGGGCCATGCCGAGATCCCCGGCCGTGGTTCGCCCGTCCAGCTCGTTCCCGGCGGCGTGGCCCTTTTCGATTCGCATCACGCCCAGCGCCTCCGTGCCGTAGGCCGCGCCGCCCCATTCGGCGCCGGCGGCGACCAGCGCTTCCATCAGATCGTGGCCATAGCGCGCCGGAACCGCGATCTCGTAAGCCAACTCGCCCGAGAAGGAGAGCCGGAAAAGCCGCGCCTTCACCCCGCCGCAGATCGAGACCGGCGCGCAGCCCATGTAGGGCATCGCCTCGTTCGAGATATCGACGCCTTCGTCCACCAGTTTCCCGATCAGATCGCGGGCGCGCGGCCCGGCGACGGCGTATTGCGCCCATTGTTCGGTGACCGAGATCATCGAGACGTCTAGCTCCGGCCAGAGGCATTGCCGGCAGAACTCCATATGCCGCATTACCTGCACCGCTTTCGCGGTGGTGGTGGTGACGAGGTAATGATCCTCCGCCAGCCGCGCCGCCGTGCCGTCGTCGAAGACGATCCCGTCCTCGCGTAGCATTAGCCCGTAGCGGCAGCGCCCGACCTTGAGCGTGGAGAACGCGTTCTGATAGAGTCGGTCGAGAAACGCCCCAGCGTCCGGCCCCTTCACGTCGATCTTGCCGAGCGTGGTGACGTCGCAGATCCCGACCGCGCGCCGCGTCGTATCGACTTCGCGGTCGACGCTGTCGCGCCAGCCCTTCTCGGCGCCGCGCCGGAACCATTGCGCGCGGAGCCAGAGCCCGGTCTCGACGAAATCGGCGCCGTGCGCCTTCGCCCAGTCATGACTTGGCGTCAGGCGGGTGGGGTGGAAATGCGCGCCGCGATGGCGTCCGGCGAAAGCAGCGATCGGCACCGGGGTATAAGGCGGCCGGAAAACCGTGGTTCCGGTCTCAACGATGCTTTTCCCGGTCAGTTCGGCCATGACGGCGATGGCCGGGGCGTTCGCGGTCTTGCCCTGATCTGTCGCCATGCCGAGCGTGGTGTAGCGCTTCATGTGTTCGACCGAGCGGAACCCGTCGAGATATGAAAGCTTCAGGTCCTTCACCGTCACGTCGTTTTGCGGGTCGAGCCATGCGCGACTGGCGCCTTCGACCATCCAGAATGGCGTTATCGCGGTTGCGTCGTCCTCGACCTCGGGCGACTCGATGGCGCGCGCCGCTATCCCGATCTCTTCGAGCGCCGCCGCCGCCGCCTCGGCCCCCTCGCGAAAACAGGCGCTGGTGGAGAATGTCCCCTTCGCGGCCCCGGCGACGATCATGCCCGGCGGCGTGTTCGGTCCCGGAACAAAGCCGGCGATCTCTTCGTTCCAGACCGGTCTCGCGCCCAGATGGCATGTCAGATGCACACTCGGCGACCAGCCGCCTGACACCGCGACGAGGTCGGCGCTCAGGCTGTCCACCGCGCCGCCGGCGTGCCGGACCGAGACATGATCGACGCGAAGCCGCCCGCGCGCGTCCGTGACCGCGCCGCCGCGGATGACCCGGAACCCTTCGTCGCGATGCGCGCCGGGGCGGCTGTCGACCACAGTCACCTCGGCCCCCGCCGCGCGCAGATCTCGCGCCGTGCGCCAGCCGTCGTCGTTGCAGGTGAAGACGACGGCGCGCCGGCCCGGCAGCACCGCGTAGCGGTTGATCCAGGTCCGCGCCGCGCCGGAGAGCATCACGCCGGGCCGGTCGTTGTTGTCGAAGGCGATCGGGCGTTCGATCGCACCCGCAGCCAGCACCGAACGTTTCGCCACGATTTTCCAGAAGCACTGGCGCGGCAGGTTCTCATGCGGCCGGGAGAGATGTTCGCCCACCCGCTCCAGCGCGCCATAGACGCCGCCGTCATAGACGCCGAAAACCGTTGTCCGCCGCATCAGCGTGACATTGGGCGCATCGGCCAGTTCGGCGATGGCGCTCTCCGCCCAGCTCGCGCCCGACCCGCCTCCGATCTCGCCGCTTTCGGCGTTGAGACGCCCGCCCATACGGAAATCCTCATCGGCGACGACGACCCGCGCGCCGGCGCGTGAAGCGGTCAAAGCCGCCATAAGTCCGGCCGGACCCGTCCCGATCACCAGAAGATCGCAATGTGTCGCGGCGTGCTCATAGCAATCCGGGTCCGGCGCGCCGGAGAGCGCGCCGAGCCCGGCCGCGCGCCGGATCAACGGCTCGTAAAGCCGCTCCCAGAACGCCGCCGGCCACATGAAGGTCTTGTAGTAGAAACCCGCGCCGAAGAAGCGATGGAAGAGATCGTTCACCGCCATCAGATCGAACTTCAGCGAGCCGAGCCGGTTCTGGCTCCGCGCCTCGAGGCCCTCGAAAACCTCCTGCACCGTCGCGCGCACATTCGGGTCGGTCCATGCGCCGGCGCCGATCGTCACCAGCGCGTTCGGCTCTTCGGATCCGGCGGTCAGTGGCCCGCGCGGCCGGTGATATTTGAACGATCGCCCCATTAGCCTTACGCCGTTCGCCAGGAGCGCCGAAGCGAGCGTGTCGCCCTCGAACCCTTCATATGTCGCGCCATCAAAGCGGAAGCGAACCGGTTTTGTCCGGTCGATCAAGCCGCCGGCGGAAAGGCGATCAACCTGCATGGCGCGCCTCATCGACCAGCCGCACCGAGTAAATCTCGTGTGTGGACACGTTCCGCTCGACCACCAGCCATGACCCGCAGCCGCCCTCGTGGCGCCAGAGCTCGCGATGCCGGCCAGTCGGGTTGTCCCGAAGGAACACGTAATCCACCGTCGCGCCATCCTCCGGGCGCTCCAGCATCGCGGCGTCGCCGAGATAGACGAACTCCTCCCCCATCCTCGGGCCGCAAAAAGGGCAGTCGATCCTCATGGCCGGTCCCCCGTCTCGTATCGAATTGCGCCTGCCGTCACGAAGGATGCGCGATAAGTCACGGCGTAATCGCGGTGAAGGCGATAGGTCTGGCGGCGTTTGCAACTTGCGGGATGCACCTGAAAGGAACTGGGCCAATGCATTTCTTGAAAGCCGCCGCCTTCGCTGCAGTCGCCCTCGCCACGCTTTCGCTTCCCGCCGCCGCCCTGCCGCTGACCCCGGGCGGGTTGGTGTTTCCTGGCGGAACATCCGTCGCGGCCGACCCGGACCTTGTTGGAACCGTGGAGAACGACAATCTGATCACTGCGCTTTTCCAGAATGGTATCTTCGTCGCCGGCTATGACGTTCAGAACCGGGTGACGCGTTCCGGCAACACCGGCGCGCTGATATTTGGCCCCCGCATCACCGCCCTGCTCAACAATGGCTTCTCCGATAATTTCCAGGTTATCGGCTTCGACCTGACCGGGTTCGGCGGCTTCGACCTCGACGCCGATTTCCGCACGGACGGGCTGGGCGACACGGGTTTCTCGTCCATTTCCCGCTCCGGCGACGGCGATCTGCTTTCCTTCATTTTCGAATCGCCGCTTCGAAACGGACAATTGGATCAGGATCCGCATGTGGATTCCCTGTTTCCGTCTCTTGTCACCAACGCCATGGCGTTTGACCTGAGCGGAACGATGACGATCTACGGCCGCCGCATCGAGGACGGGTTGACCCTGTCGACCACGATCACCGGCCTCGCCGCGCCGACGACGGTCGTGCCGCTTCCGACGTCGGCGACGTTCCTGCTGGGGGCCGTTGGGCTGTTCGGTTTCTTGGGCCGCCGGAAGGCCTGACTGGAGGGGGCGCATGGTCGTCAATGCAGGTTCGGCTGGGCGCCGACTCCCTTTTCGTCGATCGCGTAACCGCGTTCGAACCGGTCGAGCCGCATTTCGCGTGCATATTCGTGCGGCTCGCCGGTCGCGATTAGATGCGCGTAGCACCAGCCCGAGGCCGGCGTCGCCTTGAAGCCGCCATAGCACCAGCCGCAATTCAGGTAGAGCCCGTCCACCGGCGTCTTGTCGATGATCGGCGTGCCGTCCATCGACATGTCCATGATCCCGCCCCAGGAGCGCAGCAGCTTCGCCCGCCCGAGCATCGGCATGATCGCCATCGCGCCCTCGCAAACATCCTGGACGACGGGCAGGGCGCCGCGTTGGGCGTAGGAATTATAGCCGTCGATATCGCCGCCGAAGACCAGCCCGCCCTTGTCGGACTGGCTGACATAGAAATGCCCGGCCCCGAAAGTGACGACGCCCGGCACAACCGGCTTCAGACCTTCCGAGACGAAGGCCTGCAAGACATGGCTCTCGATCGGGAGGCGAAGCCCTGCCATGGCCGCAACCTGCCCGGCGCGCCCGGCGGCGGCCATCGCGACTTTTTTCGCGCCGATATAACCGCGCGTCGTCTCGACGCCGACGACGCGGCCGCCTTCGCGGCGGATGCCCGTGACCTCGCAGTTCTGGATCAGATCGACGCCGTGTCCATCCGCCGCCCGCGCATATCCCCAGGCCACGGCGTCGTGGCGCACGGTGCCGCCACGACGCTGCAGGAGCCCGCCGGTGATCGGAAAGCGTTCGTCGTCGAAGTTCAGGAACGGGCAGAGCTTGCGCACCCCGTCCCGATCCAGCAACTCCGCGTCCGCGCCGGCCATCAGCATGGCGTTGCCGCGCCGCGCGAAGGCGTCGCGCTGCGCGTCGGAATGGCAGAGGTTCAGCACCCCGCGCTGCGAAACCATGGCGTTATAGTTGATGTCCTGCTCCAGCCCCTCCCAGAGCTTCAGCGAATGCTCATAAAAGGGTTCGTTTCCGGGCAGCAGATAGTTCGAGCGGATGATTGTCGTATTTCGACCGATATTGCCGGAGCCGAGATAGCCCTTCTCGACTACGGCGACATTGGTGATCCCGTGATTGCGGGCCAGATACCAAGCCGTCGCCAAGCCGTGACCGCCCCCGCCGATTATGACGACGTCGTATTCCGCCTTCGGTTCCGGCTCCCGCCAGACGGGTTTCCAGCCCCGGTTGCCGGTCAGCCCCTCGCGGATGATCGAGAATACGGAATAGGTCATGGCGTGCTCCTCAAGCGAGAGTGACTGCGCTGTGCGGCGCGGGCTTTCATTTTTCGACCGATTTCTTATAGATTTCAGCATGGCCTACCGCGTCGCGTTTCTTCTTGTTCCCGGTTTCGCGCTGATGTCCTACGCGAGCGCTGTGGAGCCCTTGCGCGCGGCGAATCTCCTTTCCGGGCGCCGGCTATATGACTGGCGCCATATCGCGCCCGAAGGCGCCCGTGTCGCGGCGTCCTCGGGGGCCGAGATCCCGTGCGAGGAGGAAGCCGCCGCCGCCACGAATCCCGATCTTCTCATCGCCGTCGCCGGCGGGCGACCGGAGCGGTTTCGTCATGCCGGCGCCATGGCCTTCATCCGCCGCGCCGCGCGGGCCGGCGTGCGAATCGGCGGCGTCTCCGGCGGGCCGGTCATTCTCGCCGCCGCCGGGGTGATGGCGGGCCGTCGGATGACCGTCCACTGGGAACATGCCGAGGCGTTGGCCGAGGCGGAGCCGGACCTTGCGCTGACCCGCGCGCTCTATGTGATCGACCGCGACCGGGTGACCTCCGCCGGTGGGGCGGCGCCGCTTGACATGATGCACGCGCTGATCGCGGATCATCATGGGGCCGAACTCGCAGCGAAGGTGTCCGATTGGTTCCATCACACGGAGATACGCCCCGAAGCCGGCCGTCAGCGCGCGCGCATGGGTGAGCGCCATCCCCTGCTCGCGGCCGCTTTCGCGCTGATGGAGACGAATGCGGCGACGCCGCTCTCGCGCGCCGAGGTCGCGGCCCGGCTAGGTGTTTCCGAGCGCCGGCTCGGCCGTCTCTTCAGCGAGCGGGTCGGACGCGGTTTCGCCGCCGCCTACCGCGACCTGCGGCTGGCGCGGGCGCGCGACCTGATGCGCCAGACCAGTCTGCCGCTGACCGAAATCGCCTATGCGAGCGGGTTCTCCAGCCCTTCGCACCTCTCGACCGCCTATCGCGCGGTGTATGGTCTTAGCCCCTCGGCGGATCGCGGGTGACGGCGTCAGCCTCGCCATGCGCACGGCGGCGATCCATTCGCCCTGTTTTTCCCGATATCGGATACGGTCAGGGCTCCTGTCGCATCGCAGGAGACACGCGGACGCCAGCGTCGCGCCAAACGGCTCAAAGGTCGATGGAGATGACGCCGCCCGGCGCCTTCGCCCGCGATGAGCAGAGCATCATCTGCGTTTCCCGCTGCTTCGGGCCGAGGACGAAATCACGGTGTTCGACTTCTCCCGAGAGCACGCCGCATTTGCAGACGCCGCAGATCCCGTCCTCGCATTTCATCGGCACGCTCACCCCTATCCGGGCGAGCGCGGCGGTCGGGCGTTCATCCGCCGCCACCTCGACCTCTCGCCCGTCGGTGAGCCGGAGCGTGAACGGGTGATCCTCCCACTCCGGCTGTTCGGGAACCGAGAAATATTCGCGCCGCAACGCTTCCTCCGGCCATCCGTGCGCCATGCCCGCCGCGAGAACGGCGTTCATGTAGCGATCTGGTCCGCATGTGTAGAGAACCGCACCTTCGGTCCATTTGCCGATCACCGCGTTGAGATCGATGCGCGTCCCCTCGTCGGAGAAATGGAGATGCGCCCGCTCCGCCCACGGCGCCGCGGCGATATCTTTCAGATAGCCGGCGGCGGCGCGCGTGGCGGCGGAATAATGCAGCGCAAAATCCGCCCCGATGGCGTGGAGGCGATGCGCCATCGCGATCATCGGGGTGACGCCGATGCCGCCGCCCATCAGCAGCGTCCTGGTCGCACTTTCTTCCAGCGGGAAATGATTGAGCGGCCTGCCGATCCAGACCTTGCGGCCGGGCGTAAAGATCCGGTGCATCAGCTTCGACCCGCCGCGCCCCGAATCCTCCCGCAGGACGCCGATCTCGTAGGCCGAGCGGTCGGCTGGATCGCCAGACAGCGAATATTGCCTGAAGAACTCCGGCGCGACGACGATGTCGATATGCGCGCCGGCCTCGACTGCGGGCAATTCCGCGCCATCGGCGGCGCGGAGCCGATATTTCGTGATATCCGGCGTCATCCGTTCGGCCAGCTCCACTTCCGCGCGGATCACCGGCGGCGGGCCTTCGGGTATCCTGAACTCGTGGACGACGCGCAGGTCGCCCTTCGCGACCCGCTCGCGATGCTCCTTCGCCCCGACCATGGCCTGATAGGCCTCGATCCCCGCTTCACGATCCATCGGGAAGGGAAATGGAAAGGGCGGCGGCGCCAGCGGCGCGGGATAGACGGCGAGAACCTGATCTTCGTAGCGAAGGTTCAGGTCCGGTTGCAGATCGCGCGCGTTCACCTCCGTTTCGGTCAGCTGGTAGGGGCCGTCGCCCTCCATCTCCAGATCCCACCACCATTTCTTGACCTTGTTGAGCCGGCCGTTCCCGAGCCTGTCGTCGAGCGCGGCGAGTCCTTTGGCGGCGCCAGGCAGATTCATCGCCGCCCAGCGGAACGGCTTCTCGGCGAAGAGGCCCTCAAGGTTCCAGGGGCAGGTTTTCATGCAGCGCCCACACATCGCGCCGTTCTGCTGCGTGATGCGGTATTGTGTGCAGCGCTGGCTGTCCGATTTCCAGATCTCATAGCCGTTGAACATCAGCTTCGGTCCGGCGGTGATGGCGCCCGACGGGCACTCGCGGGCGCATTTGTTGCAGGACTCGCAAAACCTCTGCAGCCCGAAATCAATCGGTTTGTCGTGAGCCAGCGGCATGTCGGTGGTGATCGCGCCTGATTTGAGCCGCGGCCCGAGGAACGGGTTCAGGATCACCTCGCCGATCCGGCTGACCTCGCCGAGACCGGAGAGAAGCAGAAGCGGCGGCTGCAGCACCTCGCCATCCATCACCGTGTGTGTGCGGGCGGACCAGCCGAGCCGGCGGATCTGTTCGGCGACGATCCCGCCGAGGAGAGAGAACCGCAGATAGGCGCGCATGGATTGCGCCGCAGCGACCCAATCGTCGCCGGAAGCGCCCTCCATCGTCTCGCGCCCCTGATCGATGATTACGGAGATCGCATTCGGGTGATAGGCGTCGAGGGGCGCGCCCGCCGCGTCATGGCTGTAATAGGCCCAGTCCGGGCAGCGGCTGATCCCGACCGCGTCCGCGCCGAGGAAATAGAGCGCGGCTTTCACGTTCTCTGCGTTCCGGTCGGCGTCCTTCGGTCGCGCTCCGTCCTGCGCCGGCCCGTCCTGCATCAGCGTGAACGCGCCGAGCGCCTGGCGAAAGGCGTAGGAAAGCGCGGATTTCCTCACATAGTTCCCCATTCGCGCGCCATCCTGCACCGTCTTCCCCATATCGCCGAACTGCGCGCGCGCGAACATGTCGGCGCGTTTTGGCACGCGGGCGACATGTGCTTCGTCGATATAGGTTGTTGGCGTTTCGACGCGCTTCAGCGTCTCGAAGGGATGTGCGCCGTCGACGAAGCGGCGCTTCGCGAACGGCGTTTCATCGCCGGCATGGCGCTGATGCCGACCCAGGCCGCGCCAGCCGGGGCCGTGGCTTCGCCAGCGATCCGCCGGCGCGCGCGGCGCGAGCGGCCGATCGGCCGCGATCCCGAACGTCGTCGTCACCGCCGCGATTCCGAAACGCTGGCCGAGATAGGGGTTCGAGAGCGCACCCCCCTCCACCTCGCCGAGTCCGGCCGCGAGGCAGAGCCGGTTCAGATCGACATCCGTCGCCGTGGCGTTGTGTGCGCGCGCCTCGAAGCCGAGGAGGCGCAGATAATTGGCGATGATCGCGCCAAGTTCGGCCCCGCGAAGACAGGCGCGCTCCGCCTGACAGCCTCTGATCCATTCCGCGCCAGGCTCGTCCGTTTCGGGTTCGCGCGGAAACTCGTGAAGGAACACCAGCGCGTGGGTGTGATGCGCGGCGGAGGTCGGCGGCCGCCGCATGGAATCGCGCAGATCCGCCATGATGACGTCGATGCCGGAGGCCAGCGTCGTCGTTTGTCGCGTCGCAAGATCCTCGGCCAGCCGCGCGACATCCGCGTTGGCGACCGGCTCGTCCAGGAACATCTTCGGCGTCAGGACGCAGGTCCCCGCCTGCGCCGCATCGCAGAAATAGGCGAATGACTTCAGATGATTGGCGCGCTCTACCGGGTCGGTCGGCAAGCGGCCGCGCTCAGCTTTCACGAGGCCGTCGCGGATCGCGTCGAGCACCGCCTGATAATCGGTCATCGCATTGACGAGCGAGGTCGCCTCCGCCTCCCGTTTCATGGCGAGCGGGTGGAATGGCGGCGCCGCCGACAGGTCGATGGCGTCCGCGCGCTTCAGAGTCTCGAGTGGAAACGGGCCGAGGTGAACCGGCCTGTCCCGGTCGGACAGGAATCGCATCTCAGGTTGTGCTTTCGCGGCTGTTCATCGGTCAATTCGCTGAGGTTTGGGCGTCCGCGCCGGCTCTGGCTTTGGTTCGGGGTCAGGTTCGGCGCGGACCTCGGAGCGTGGTTCGGCCACGGGTTCCGGCGCCGTAACCCGCGCGGAGGGCGCCGGCGCGGCTGTGCTCGACGGCGCATCCATCTCCTGGAGCGCGGCGCGCGCCATCTGCGCCGCCTGCGTATCCGGTTGGGCTTCGATGGCGGCGAGCCAGGCGCGGCGGGCCTCCGTCTCGTCGCCGCGGGCGCGCGCGGCCATGCCCAGTTCGAACCAGCCCGGCGCATGGACGGCGTCGGCGGCCACCGCCGCTTCGGCGTCCGCCCGCCCGCCGGCGGTGTCGCCGCTGAGCCGCCGCGCCGCCGCCCTGAGGGCCAGCGCTTCCGCATCGCCAGGGCGAAGGCGCAGCGCCGTGTCGAGATCTGCGCGCGCCCCCGTCCAATCCCCGGCGCCGCCGCGAATCGTCGCGCGTTCGACATAGGCCGGCGCCGCCGCTGCGCCGAGGGCGGGCGCCAGCGCCGGCGCCAGCGCGGCCGTCGCGCCCGCATCGTCGCCTTCGGCGCGATAAAGTCGCGCAGCCTGTACGCGGACCGCCGCCGCCTCCTCCGGCGCCAGCTCGGGCGCGCCGGCCAGCGCCTCCAGTTTCTCCGCCGCCGTCCGGTTCGCGCCCTGAGCCGAGAGCGCCATCGCCTCGCAGTGCAACGCGCCAAGTGCGCCGGTGGCCTCATACCAGTCCACAGCCGCGTTTCGCGCGCGCTCCGCGTCCTTTTCAACCAGCGCCGCGCACTTGCTATAGGAACTGACCGCCCCCGCCACGCCTGGCGCGAGCGCGATCAGGAGCAGGGGCGTGATGAGGGGCGCAAGGGCTCGCGTCATGGCGACTCCGTCAGCTATGAATGCCGCACCATATCGACCCGTGAAGCGAGACCCAATGGGAGATCGACCACTCATGCTCGCAGCCGGCCTCGGCTACGCAGCGCGCGCTCTGGCGCCAACTCTGATCGCACGCGGCTGGCGAGTGATCGGAACGCATCGCAATGTTGCGGACGGCGCTGCGATCGCCGCCCTCGGCGTGCGGCCGGCGCTCTGGCCGCCGGCGCCCGAAATCGTGGCGGAGGCGACGCACCTTCTGGTCTCCGCGGCGCCGGATGAGGCTGGCGACCCGGTGCTGCGCGCCCTTGGCGCCGCGTTGAAATTGGCGCCGCGGCTCGAATGGGTCGGCTATCTTTCGACGACGGGTGTTTATGGCGACCGCGGCGGCGACTGGGTCGATGAGAAGAGCCCGCTCGCCCCCACGACCGTCCGCGGCGTCCGCCGGGTGAGGGCGGAGGCGGAGTGGCGCGCGGCGGGTCTCCCGCTTCATATCTTCCGTCTCGCCGGCATCTACGGGCCAGGCCGCAGCCCCTTCGCCAAGCTCCGGGACGGCGCGGCGTGGCGCATCGTCAAACCGGGGCAGGTCTTCGGCCGTATTCACCGCGACGACCTCGCGGCCGCGCTTCTCGCGTCGGTCGAGCGTCCGCATCCCGGCGCGATCTACAATCTCTGCGATGATCTTCCGGCTCCTCCGGAAGATGTGATCGAGTACGCCGCGCGGCTGCTCGGCGTGACGCCGCCCCCCGCGATCCCTATCGAGGAAGCCGAGATTTCGCCCATGGCGCGCAGCTTTTACGCCGAATCGAAGCGCGTCTCGAACCGCCTGCTGCGTGACGAACTGGGCGTCACGCTCGCCTATCCGACCTATCGGGAAGGGCTGATCGCCGATCTGGCGGAAGAGGGCGCCGCGGCGCCATTGCATAGGCCCGAGCGGGGCATAAGTTGACGTCGAGGCGCGGATCGCCGCCGGCAAATCATAACAAAGGAGATCGTCGCATGACCGAACAATCCACCTATGAGCCGCCCAGGGTCTGGAAGTGGGAGGCTGAAAGCGGCGGTAAGTTCGCCAGCATCAACCGACCAATCGCCGGCCCGACCCATGAAAAGGACCTGCCGGTGGGCGAGCATCCGCTCCAGCTCTACTCGCTGGCGACGCCGAACGGCGTGAAGGTGACGGTCATGCTTGAGGAACTGCTCGCGCGTGGCCACGAGGGCGCCGAGTACGACGCCTGGCTGATCAGGATCAGCGATGGCGACCAGTTCAGCTCCGGCTTTGTCGCGGCCAACCCGAATTCGAAGATTCCGGCGTTGGTGGACCGAAGCGGGCCGGAGCCGGTGCGGGTCTTCGAGTCGGGCTCGATCCTCGTCCATCTCGCCGAAAAATTTGGCGAATTTCTTCCTGAATCCGGTCCGGCCCGGACGGAAACGCTCAACTGGCTGTTCTGGCAGATGGGTTCCGCCCCCTATCTCGGCGGCGGCTTCGGACATTTCTACGCCTATGCGCCGGAAAAGTGGCAGTATCCGATCGATCGTTTCGCGATGGAGACGAAGCGCCAGTTGGATGTGCTGGAGCGCCGTCTCGGCGAGAGCGCCCATGTCGCCGGCGAAGACTACAGCATCGCCGACATGGCGATCTGGCCCTGGTATGGCCAGCTCGCCCTCGGCAGGCTTTATGACGCCGGCGAATTTCTTGACGTTGAAACCTACGGCAACGTCCAGAAATGGGCGAAGGCGATCGACGCGCGCCCGGCGGTCAGACGTGGGCGCATGGTCAACCGCGCTTTCGGCGAGCCGGAAACCCAGCTTCACGAACGCCACGACGCCTCGGACTTCGCGACGCGAACGCAGGATAAGCTCGAAGCGGTGAATTAGGCTGGCGCGCAGGCGTCACCGGGCCGCTTCGCTCGTCACCGGGTCGAGCAGGTGAAGACGGGCGGCGCCGGCGGTCATCTCGCCCGTCGCCCGGTTGAAGCGGAGATGGGCGAGCCCTTCTCCGTCGGCTACGGTGAAAAGCGTTCCCGCCGGTTTGCCGTCCGCCTCTACCGGCGTTCCGGGCGCGGCCTCGCCGTCGACCCGGACGCGTACGAGACCCTTTTTCAGTTCGGTCTTGTGCTTCATTCGCGCGGTGACCTCCTGACCGACATAGCAGCCCTTGCGGAAATCGACGCCGTGGAGGCGCTCGAACCCAGCCTCCAGTATGTAGGTCTCATCGGGGATCAGCTCGACCCCGCTCTCCGGCACGCAATGTGCGACACGAAGCGCGTCATAATCGGCGAATGTGGCAGGGCGCGCGCCTTCGGGAGGTTGCGGGTCCGCGTCGATCAGCCGCCAGCCGAGCGCTTCGTGGCGCGGATCGGGCCGCGCGCCCTTGGGCGCATCGCCGCCCCAGCCGAGCGCGCATTTCAGTTCGGTCTGCGCGAGATCGACCTTCCGGCGCAGGCGATAGAGGGTCAGACGCTGCGCCAGCGCCGGCGCGCGGTCGGCGGCGACGTCGATCAGCAGGTCGTCGCCATCGGCCCAGATGAAGAAATCGAAGAGGAATTTGCCTTGCGGCGTCAAGAGCGCGCCATAGGCCAGCCGATCCGATTCGATTCGGGATAGATCGCAGGTTACCAAGTCTTGCATGAATGCAACCGTATCCGGCCCTGAAAGCCGGAGAACACCGCGGCGCCCGTCGATCAGCCAGTTCATCGTTATCTTCACTCCATATCGAGATATTCAGCGAACGCCGCCAGGGTGATGCGCCAGCGCCGATAGGTCGCGCGAATGTTTTCCTCGGTCACGCCGCCATCAACCACCACGCTCATCTGAAGCGCGACCTCGCCCAATTCGTCCCGCCACGCCTTGCCGAAATGATAGATTTCGTTCCAGCGATTCGCGATTTCCGCATCCTCGCCGGGGACCAGGCTGGGCGCCAGCGCGCGATATTCGAAACTGAGGCAGGCGCTGCCGGGCCCTGCCGGATCGATGAAATCGCCGCCGTCGCATTCGTAAAAGAAGACTTCGAACGCGATCGGTTTGACGTCTGACGGGCCGATTTGCAGCGGCTCCGATCGCAGGGTCGTATCGCCGCCGGTCGTCACCTGCGTCAGCATCGCGCCCTCCGCCTCCAGCAGAGCCTCCAGTGTCTGCGGAGAGATCGAGGTCAGCACGGTGCTTGCGCTCGCGGCCGGCGCGCTCCAGAGCCCGGCCGCGAACGCAAGCGCACAGGCCGGGAATACGCTCAGTGATTTGGTTTTCATCGCGGATGAGTCTAGCACGGATATCGGAATTGTCGCGCCCGCGCTCCCGCGGCCCGGAATATCGCTTGCCGCATGGCATGGCGGGCGGGAGACTGTCCGTGACCCGGCCTGATGCAGGCCCGAACAAATGGAGAAGGCCAATGTCCTCGTCGATCGCCCGCCACCCTTCGACTCATAACGACCCGCATTGGAAGCTTCGCGCGGATCTCGCCGCCGCGTTCCGCTGGGCGGTGCGGATGAACTGGCATGAAGGGGTCTCGAACCATTTCTCCGCCGTTGTCGACGATGACGGCGGCAAGCGGTTCCTGATGAACCGCGACCAGATCCATTTCTCCCGCGTCTCGGCGTCCAATCTCCTGCTTCTGGACGCGGATGACCCGGATGTGATGGATGGCCCCGACGCGCCCGATCCGACGGCCTGGGCGCTGCACGGCTCGATTCACCGCCGCGTTCCGCACGCGCGCGTCGCGATCCATCTGCATTCGAAATACGCCACCGTCCTCGCCTGCCTCCAGGACAGCCGGATGCCGGCGATCGATCAGAACGCGGCGATGTTCCATGATCGCGTGATCATCGACGAACATTATGGCGGCCTCGCGCTCGACGAGGAGGGCGAACGTTGCGCCGCGCTCTTCACCGATCCGAAGAAGAAGGTGATGGTGATGGGCAATCACGGCGTCATGGTGATCGGAGACACCGTCGCCGACGCGCTGAACCGCACCTATTTCTTTGAACGAGCGGCGGAGAATCTGATCACCGCCTACATGACGCAGCGCCCGCTTCGGGTGCTTTCCGACGAGATCGCCGCCAAGACAGCCGCCGAAGTGGAGAGCTATCCCGGCCAGGCCGCGCGGCATCTCGCGGAGATCAAGCTGATCCTCGACAAGACCGAGCCAGACTACGCCACATGACGGGGACGGTTGAGATCGGTGGACCGAGACCGGGCGACTTCGGCTGGCTGATCGGTCTCCACGGCCGCTGGTACGCCGAGAGAATGGGATTCGGCGTCGATTTCGAGCGCCGCATCGCCACCATCGTCGCGGATGTGGCGGCGCGGCTCGCCCCGCCGCGCGTGACCATGCTGGTGGCGCGGGACCCGCAAGGGCCGCTCGCCACGCTGACCGCCGATGCTGACGACCCCGACGCCGCCGGGCGTGGCCATATTCGCATCGTGATCGCTGAGGAGCGGGCGAAAGGACGGGGATTGGGCAAGCGGCTCATGGCGATGGGGCTGGAGTCTCTCTCCGTCTCCGGCTCGACTGGCGCCTGGCTCGACACCTGCAAAGGGCTCGACGCCGCGCGCGCCGTCTATCTCGACGCTGGTTTCAGGCTCGTCGCGGAGGCGGAGGGCGACAACTGGGGCGTCCATGTGGTCGAACAACGCTATGAGCTGGATTTCTGAGGGCGCACCACCAGCCAGGCCGTCATTCCCGCCCAGATCAACGCCAGCGCTCCCCATGTTATCGCGTAATTCAGGTGGTTGTTCGGCACGTTGATCGCCTCGATTGGTCGCGGGATGGGCCAGTCGCCCACCGCGGTGGAGGTCTCGGCGACGATGAGCACCGGTTCGGTCCCGAAGAGCGCCGCCATCTCGTCGAGATCACGATTGACCCAGACATTGTCCACTGCGCCGAAATCCGGGCCTTCGCGGCCTTCGTCTGGCCAGCGGAGCGCGCCGGTGATCTCAATCACCCCGTCCGGCGCCGGGGTCGGACGCGACGCGGCGCCGGCGACGTTCTTCTCCGTGACCGGGAGATAGCCGCGATCGACGAGCACCCGCCGCCCATCGTCCAGCACGAATGGCTGGATCACCCGGTAGCCAGGGCCGTAAGGGGGCAGCGACGTCAGCAGCGGCGCATCGTCGAAGCCGTGCGCGCCCGGCGCGCCGTCAAAGCGACCCTTGATGACGACGCGGGTGAATTCCTGGGTTGCGGGGTCAAACGCCTCCGGCAGCGCCGTCGGCGCGCCGGAGAGGCGCGTCTCCAAAGTGGTGATCACGCCTTCTTTCCATTCCAGGCGCTGGATCTGCCAGATGCAAAGGCTGACCAGAACAGCGGCGCCAAGCGCGCCGGTCAGCACCAGTCCGCGCTTCCTGAAAAGAGAAGGGCGGCCTGAGCCGCCCTTTTCCGAACCATGGGACATGAGCCGTCAACTGCCCCATACGTAGATGCAGAAGAACAGGAAGAGCCAGACGACATCGACGAAGTGCCAGTACCAAACGGCGGCTTCGAAACCGATGTGCTTCTCCGGTGTGAAATGGCCCTTCAGCGCCCGGAAGTAGCAGACGAAAAGGAAGATCGTGCCGATGATGACATGGAAGCCGTGGAACCCGGTCGCCATGTAGAAATTCGCGCCATAGATATTGCCGGAGAAGCCGAACGCGGCGTGGCTGTACTCGTAGGCTTGCGTGATCGTGAAGAGGATGCCGAGAAGGCCGGCGATCAGCAGACCCCATTTCAGTCCTTCGCGATCGTTCTCCTGCACGGCGTGGTGCGCCCAGGTCGCGGCGCAGCCGGAGGTCAGCAGGATCAGTGTGTTGATGAGCGGCAGATGCCAGGGGTCGAACGTCTCAATTCCCACCGGCGGCCAGACCGCCTGTCCAACCGTCACGCCGCTAATCTCGCCCATCGGATAGATCGCGTGCTTGAAGAAGGACCAGAACCACGCCGCGAAGAACATCACCTCAGAGGTGATGAACATGATCACGCCATAGCGGATGCCGATCTGGACCACCGGCGTATGGTCTCCGGCCTGGCTTTCGGCGACGACTTCCGACCACCAGCCGTACATTGTGTAGAGAACGCCGAGAAAGCCGATAAGGCAGATATAGGGCGTGATGTCATGGAACCACAGCACCGCGCCGAACAGCATGACGAAGGCGCTGACCGCGCCCGTGAACGGCCAGATGCTGGGCGCGAGGATGTGGTAGTCGTGGTTCTTCTCGTGGGCCATCTTATCCCCCTTGGCGGAACGCGTCTTAAATCACCCGGCCGGGCCGGCCTCGTCAACTCGGTCCAGCGCGGCAGATTCTGCCGGCGGCTCGATCTCGTGGAACGTATAGGAAAGCGTGATCGTGGTGACCAGCTTCGCCTCTTCATCCTCGGTGATCTCTGGATCTACGTAGAAGGTGACCGGCATCCGCACCGTCTGATGCGGTTGCAGGACCTGTTCGGTAAAGCAGAAACAGTCGATCTTGGTGAAGTAGCCGCCGGCCGAATACGGCGCGACATTGTAGCTGGCGGCGCCGGCGACCACGCGGTCGGTGGGGTTGGTCGCCTCATAAAACGCAAGGCCGGTTTCCCCGATCCTGATCTTCATCGTCGTCTTTTCCGGCTTGAAGCGCCAGGGCATGTCGCGGTCGAGCGAGCCGTCGAAGCGCACAAGGATCTCGCGGTCGAGAATCACGTCCGAGCCGGCCTCGGCCGTCGCGGTGGTCCCGGCGTAGCCTGTAACGCGGCAGAAGAGGTTGTAGAGCGGCACCGCGGCGAAGCTCATCCCCAGCATCACCACGCCGAGCGCGGCGAGGCCGATCAACGTCTTGCGGTTATCGGCGCGGCCGCTCATTCCGTTTCGCTCCAGCTCATCTCGGGCTTGATCACATTCGCGCCGAGCTTGGCGATGGTGACGCCGAATATGATCGCGGCGAAGGCGATAAGCACTGCGCCAAGCGCGAGGTTGCGTCCGCGCCGGCGCTGATGGAGCTCGTGATCCTCGCGCCCGATCATGACCAGAGAACCTCGACCGGCAGTGAAAGCCCGGCCGCCCGCAGCCCCGCCTCAAGCGCCAGCGTGCTGAAGATCAGAAAGAGCCAGAGGATCGAAAAATGAAAGAGACGCTTCTCCATCCGGTGCCCGTCGCCCGCGGCCACCGCTTCCGAGCGCAGACCGACAATGGTTGTGAGACGCACGAACTCCAGCGAGAGCGCGCCGGCGACAACGAGATAGAGTAGGCCGCCGATGGCGGTGAACGCCGGCGCTACGGCGGCGGCGGCGGCGGTTAGCCCGTACCAGAAGATCTGCCGGCGGGTGGCGTGCGGACCGGCGACCACGGTCATCATCGGCACCGCCGCGCGCTCGTAATCGCTGTTCCGATAGAGGGCGAGCGCCCAGAAATGCGGTGGCGTCCAGAGGAAGATGATGGCGAACATCAGCACGGGTTCGATCGAGATCCCCCCGGTCGCGATCGCCCAGCCGATCATAGGTGGAAACGCGCCGGCGGCGCCGCCGATGACGATGTTCTGCGGCGTCGAGCGCTTGAGCCACATCGAATAGATGACCGCGTAGAAAAAGATCGTGAAGGCGAGGATCGCCGCCGCCAGCCAGTTCGCGAAAAGCCCGAGCATCGGCACCGAGAAAAGCGCGAGCCCGAGTCCGACAGCCAGCGCTTCGCCCGCCTCGACCCGGCCTGAAGGCACGGGCCGGTTCCGGGTCCGCGCCATCTTCACGTCGATATCGGCGTCCCACCACATGTTGAGCGCGCCCGAGGCGCCGGCCCCCACCGCGACGCAAAGGATCGACGCGAATGCGATCATCGGATGCACGCCGATCGGCGCAACGACTAGGCCGACCAACGCCGTGAATACCACGAGCGACATCACGCGCGGCTTCAGAAGCTCGAAATAATCTCCGAACCCGGCGTCGCGTGGTCCTGCCCCTCCATCGATTTCAAGCGCGCTGGCCATGAGCTTGCGTCATCTTTCCTGTGGGCGGGCCGCGGTCATTCGGCCGCCGAGGCGACCTCTATGGCGGTCTTCGCTGGCAGGCCTTGCGCCGTCCTCGTCGTCTCCAGCCAGGCGTCGTAGTCCTCCTGGCTGACGACCTTGACGACGATCGGCATGAAGGAATGATCCTTGCCGCAGAGTTCCGAGCACTGGCCGAAATAGGTGCCGATCGTGTCGGCGGCGAACCAGAGTTCGTTAAGACGGCCGGGCACCGCATCGACCTTCACGCCGAACGCCGGCACGGTCCAGGCGTGGATCACGTCGGAACCCGTCACCAGCACATGAACCGTGGCGTTCACCGGGACGACGACCGCGGCGTCGGCGGCGAGCAGATACTCGTCAGCCTGATAACCATTCGGCTCCAGGTCCTCCCTTGGCAGCAGGAGCGCGTCGAAGCTGATCTCCTCGTCAGGGTAATCATAGGACCAGTACCATTGATTGCCGGTCGCCTTGATCGTCAGGTCCGCGTCCGGAATGGTCAGCTGCTTGTAGAGGATCGGCAGCGAGATCGCGCCGAGCACGATCAGGACCACGATGGGAGCGGCGGTCCAGGCGACTTCCAGAAGCGCATGATGGGTGAAGCGCGCCGGCGTCGGATTCTTCTTCGCGTTGAAGCGCAGAATGACGATGGCGAGAAGCACGACCACCAGCAGCACGATCCCCGCGCTGACCCAGTGCAGAATGGCGTCGAACCAGTGGAGGTCGTGCGCCAGTTCGGTCACGCCCGGCTGAAAGCCGATACCGCCGCTATGCGGCTTGCCAATGCTCTCCGCCATCGCTGGCGCGGCGAATACTGCCGTCGCTGAGGCGGCCAGACCGTAAAGGATCTTGCTCGGTGTGAACATCATTCGGCGCTCCCGACGTGTGATCGGCGTGACGACGGCGTCGCTTTCCCCGACTATCCAACTTTCTTTGCAGTCTCATTCCACAGCCCCCGCCGAAGGGCAAGCTGGACGATTGCGTCATTCAGCCGCTAAACCTCCGCGAACCCCGACGCCGGAGAACGCAATTGACCCGCGATACGACCAATGACGAGACGCCGTTCAGCCCGTTCGAGACCGATCTCGATCGCGAGGAAACGCTGGCGACCCTGCGCGGCGCGGTCGCCGGCGCCGATGACGGCGAGTTGTTTCTGGAGCGGCGCCGCTCCGAATCCCTGCACTTCGATGACGGCCGGTTGCGCGGCGCGAGCTATGACAGCGCGAAGGGCTTCGGCCTGCGCGCCGTCGCCGGACCGGTCGCCGGCTACGCTCATTCGACCGAACTGACGGCGGCCGCGCTTCGCCGCGCTGCGGAGACCGCGCGCCTTGCCGCGGCGGAGGGAGAGTCCCGCCCCGCCCCGCCGCCCCCCGTCGCCAACCAACGGCTCTATCCGCAGGAGAGCCCGCTCGCCGGGATGAGTTTCGCCGCCAAGGTGGAGCTGCTCCGCGAGATCGATGATTATCTCCGGACGCGCGATCCGCGCGTCGTGCAGGTCTCCGCCTCCCTTGCGGGCGAATTGCAGGAGGTCGAGATTCTCCGCCCCGAAGGCGGCTCTCTGGCCGAGGCGCGCCCGCTGGCGCGGCTGTCGATTTCGGTCATCGTCGAGAAGGATGGGCGGCGCGAAAGCGGCAATGCCGGAGGCGGCGGGCGCATGGGCTATGACGCGCTGATCGCCCCCGAGGCATGGAAGGCGACGGCGGAGGAGGCGCTTCGCATCGCGTTGGTCAATCTTGAAGCGGAGGACGCGCCGGCGGGGGTGATGGAGGTCGCGCTCGGCGCCGGCTGGCCTGGGATCCTGCTCCATGAGGCGATCGGCCACGGCCTGGAGGGCGACTTCAACCGAAAAAATACCTCGGCCTTCTCCGGCCTGATGGGCCAGCGCGTCGCCGCGCCCGGAGTAACTGTCGTCGACGACGGAACGATTCCCGGGCGGCGCGGCTCGCTCTCCTTCGACGACGAGGGCACGCCAACCGGCCGCACCGTGCTGATCGAGGACGGCATCCTCACCGGTTACATGCAGGACCGTCAGAACGCCCGGCTGATGGGCATGGCGCCGACGGGCAACGGCCGGCGCCAGAGTTTCGCGCATATCCCGATGCCGCGGATGACCAACACGGTGATGCTCGGCGGCGAGGCCGATCCCGGCGACGTGGTGGCGGCGGTGAAGGACGGAATCTACGCCGTCGGTTTCGGTGGCGGGCAGGTCGATATCGTTAACGGGAAGTTCGTCTTTTCCTGCACCGAGGCTTATCGGGTCAGGAACGGCAAGGTGCTGCATCCAGTGAAGGGCGCGACGCTGATCGGGGACGGACCGACCGCGCTCGGCAAGGTCCTGATGATCGGAAACGACATGGCGCTCGACCCCGGAATCGGCACCTGCGGCAAGAACGGTCAAGGTGTGCCGGTCGGGGTCGGTCAGCCAACCCTGCTGATCAACGGGCTGACCGTTGGCGGGGCGGCGGCCTGATTCGGGAATCGCGCCGAGAATCATCGGGTTGGACCATCGCCCTCAGCCTGTGCTATCTCTTTCAACAAGATCGTTTCGGGTTGCGGCGGGGAATTTGGTGATGGCGGATTTTGCGGGTATTCCGCTTCTCGAAGGGTTGCCGGAAGACGCGGCCGCGCAGGCGGCGCCGCGCTGTCGCTGGAAAACCTTCGAGGCGCATGAACTGATCGTCGACTATGGTGACGAATCGAACGATGTCCTTTTCATCATCTCCGGCCAGGTGCGGGTCCTGATGTCCTCCGCCTACGGGCGGCATGTGATTCTCAATCATCTCGACAAGGGCGATTTCTTTGGCGAGATGTCTGCGATCGACGGGCGGAGCCGCTCCGCCTCGGTCATCGCGCTCTATAATTCCGAGATCTGCGTGATGCCTGGTGAGGTGTTCATGGAGATTGCGACTTCCGTCCCCCTCATCGCGCGGCGGACGCTGGAGAAGCTGACCGAGAGGGTGCGCACGATCAACGAGCGCCTCGCGGAACAAGCGTTCCTCACCGCCCGACAGCGGCTCTGCGCGGAGCTGTTGCGCCAGTCCCGCCCGCGTTCCGGCCATCCCGGCCAGCGTATCGTTTCTCCGCCGCCGATTCAGGAGGATCTCGCCAATCTCATCTCCTCGCGCCGCGAGGTCGTCAGCCGCGAGTTGTCCGCACTGACCAAGGATGGCGTGATGGAGCGGAGCCGCGGCGGCCTCATACTCACCGATGTCGATGAGCTGAGCCGGCGAGTCGAGGAGGCGATGGGGCCGATTCGCCCCTAGCCCGGATTCGGGTTGGCCTGAATCGCAGTTCGTCTTGCGATGGTGGCCGCGCGCCAGGCAAGTTGCGCCCTGCGCGAGCCCCGGTCTATCGTCCTCCGGTCAACTTCAGCGGAGAGCTCAGAGAGATGCGCAAATTCATGGTTTCCGCCCCGCAACCTGAGGCGGCGGAGGCCGGGCTTGATGTTCTCGCGGCTGGCGGCAACGTGGTCGACGCAGCCATCGCCGCCGCGTTCGTGCAGACGGTGGTCGACCCGCAGATGTGCGGCATCGCCGGTTTCGGCTCCCTGCATCTGCACCTCGCGGGCGGGCCGCACCTGCTGATCGATTTTCACGGCCGCGCACCGGCGGCGGTGACGCCCGACATGTGGGAGAAGCGCATCATCCGCGAATGCGATGATGGGTTCGGTTTCGTCCTCGATGGCCGCGTGAACGAGATCGGCCGCCAGTCCGCGACCACGCCGATGACTCTCCGCGCCTTCGACGAGGCGCTCACGCGCTTCGGCACGATCCCGCTCGCCAAGGCGCTGGAGCCCGCGATCGCTCTGGCCGAGGACGGTTTCGCCATCCGCCCCGCCGTCCATTCCTTCTGGATGCGCGGCGAAGACAAAGGCCGCATCGCCCGCATCCATGGTCTCACCGACGATCCCGCCACGCGAAAGATCTACTGCAAGACGGACGGAACCCCGCTTGGCGTTGGCGAGGTGTTGAAGAACCCTGACATGGCGCGCACGCTTCGCCGCATCGCCGAGAACGGCGCCGAAGATTTCTATTCCGGCGCCATCGCCCGCGAGATCGCCGCAGACATGGCTGCGAATGGCGGGCTTTTGAGCATGGACGACCTCGCCGCTTGCGCGACCGAGGAGACCGCGCCGCTCTGGATCAGCTATCGCGGTCATCGCGTCGCGACCAACCAGCCGCCGGGCGGCGGGCTGGTGATCGCGCTGATGCTCCGCATACTCGAGCGTTTCGACCTTGCGGCGATGGGCCACAATTCGGCCGATTACATCGCCGTCGTGGCTGAGGCGATGAAGATCGCCACCGCCGAGAAGGACGCCCGCATGGGCGATCCGCGCTTCGTCGACATTCCGCAGGACGAGATGCTCTCCGACGCCTACGCCGATGCTGCGGCGGCGCGCATTCGGCGCGGCGAGAAGGCCGCCGTGCCGCGCCTCGGCGGCGGATACGAGAGCCGCGAGACCACCCATATCAATGTCGCGGACGCCGCGGGAAACTGCGTGACGATGACCCATTCGCTCGGCTCGTCATCGGGCGTCGTGACCGAGGGGCTGGGGTTCATGTACAATAACTGCATGATGGTATTCGATCCGCGCCCCGGCCGCCCCGGCTCGCTCGCCCCTGGCAAGGCCCGGTTCACGGCGCTCTCACCCACCATCGTCTTCAAGGGGGAGGAACCCTTTCTTCTGGTCGGCGCGCCTGGCGGCACCACGATCACGATGGGCAATCTTCAGGCGATCCTGAACGTCGTCGATTTCGGCATGACGGCGCAGGAGGCGGTGAGCGCCCCGCGCTTCACGGCGACCTCCGAAGTCATCGAGCTGACGAACCGCATCCTCCGCTCCACCGAGCGCGAGCTGCAAGCGCGCGGCTACCCGACCAAACGCCACCCGTTCAGCCACATGTTGCCGCTCGTCCACACGATCCGCCTTGTGGATGGCGTGCTGGACGGCGGGGCCGACCCGGCGGCGGACGGGATGGCGGTGGGGACTTGAGGGCGCGGCGATGAAGCAGCAAACCCTCCCGCTGAAAGCGATCCGTGTTCCGGCGAAACGCGCGCGAACGCTGGAGGCGGCGAAAGTCGCCGCGCTTGCCGAAGACATCCTCGAAAACGGCCTGACCACCCCGATCCTCGTTCGCGCCGATGGCGAGGGATATGTCCTCGTCGAGGGGCTGCACCGGCTGGAGGCGGCGAAAGCGCTGGGCGAGGAGACGATCGAAGGCATTCTCGTTCAAGCGCGGCGATGGTGAAAGCAGCGCCCCGCGCCGCCTAACCCAGCTTGTCCGCGATCCAGGTCGCGAAATCGTAGTTCGGCCGCTCGAGATGCGACAGCGGGCCGGGCTCCGCGAGGGCGGAGCAGAGCCCGCGATAGACATTTTCGGTGCAGCCCTTGTCCTCCTCGTTCACTTCGTCGAGCAGTTTCTTGACGGCGTCGAAATGCGCCTCCGCCTTCGGGTCCGCGGCGAAATCGGGCGACAGCCCGCCGCCATAGAGGATGCGGACGCCATCGACTCCGTCCGGGTGAAGACTCAGATACCAGAAATAGCCGGGCGTGAGGGTGATCATCAGGCTGGGATAGATCGCCAGCAGATAGGTCGTCCGCCGCCGCTCACCCACCAGCCGCGTGTTGGTCGGGTGCGCGACAGAGAGAAAGAAATCCGGGTCTTTCAGAATCCAGTGATAGTTGAAGGCGGGAAGGCCGGGCGGGCATTCCATCTCCTCCAGCTTCACGAAGCCGCCGATGGTTCCACCGTGACAGACGGGAAGGTGATAGCTCTCCATGAAATTCTCGGCCAGCACCTTCCAGTTGGTGTTCCAGCGATGCGTCTCCTGGAAGGTCTGGCGGTAATCCTCCATGTGGAAATCGCCGATCAGCGCCTCGACGTCGGAGAGCTGTTCGGCCGGGTCTGCGGCGTCGGCGTTCAGCGACACCAGCACCCAGCCGAGCCATTCGACGCACCGGATCTGCGGCAGGCGTATCTCGTCGCGCTCGAAGGACTCGTTCAGATTCATCCCCGGCGCGCCGCGCAGCCGCCCGTCGAGCCCGTAGGTCCAGGCGTGATAGGGGCAGACGATGGTGGACGTGTTTCCCGAACCTTCCAGCAGCGTCGACATCCGGTGCCTGCAGGTGTTGGACTGCGCGCGCAGTATCCCCTCACGGTCTCGCAGCACCATGATCGGCGTTCCCACCAATTCGAGCGTGATGTAGTCGCCCGGCTTCGCAAACTGGTCCGAGCGACCGGCGCAGAACCATTCCTTCGCGAAGATGTCCTCCATCTCCCGCTTCAAGAAAGCTTCGGAGGTATAGACTGAACGCGGCATCGCGCGTGCGCGATTGAAGGGAACCGAGACATTGGCCTTCAACTCCGCCAGCGCATCGGGCGGGCCGTCGATGGGGTCATGTCTTGTCATGGTCTTTTCTCCTCTTATGCGGCCGTCGGCGTCTTGTGGCCGCACCCGTCGCCCCTCGGGCGGTCCCAATATCACGGACGATACCCGAAGCTTCATTCACCGCTTCGGCGGCGCGACGCGCGGTGGCCTCAGCGGGCGAGGATCATCCGCGCGGCTTTCTCCGCGATCATCACTACGGGCGAGTTGGTGTTGCCGGACGTGATCCGCGGCATCACCGAGGCGTCGACCACGCGAAGCCGCTCGATCCCGCGCACCCGCAATTCAGGGTCGACGACCGCGCCCTGGTCCGACCCCATACGCGCGGTGCCGACCGGGTGGAAAATCGTGGAGCCGATATCGCCCGCCGCACGCTCCAGTTCCTTGTCGCTCACTGCCTCCGGTCCCGGCATGAATTCCTCCGGCAGGCGGCGAGCGAGCGGTGGGGCCGCCATGACTTCACGCGCCTGTCGGATGGCGGCCGCGGCGATGCGCCGGTCGCCCGGCGTCGAAAGGTAGTTCGGGGCGATGATCGGCTGCGATAGCGGATCGGGGCGGGCGATCTCCACCCGGCCGCGGCTTTCAGGTCTGAGATTGCTGACGCTGATCGTCACCGCGTCGAAATCGTGAAGCGGTTGCCCGAAGGCTTCCAGCGAAAGCGGCTGGACATGGTATTCGAGATCGGGCGTCGCCACGCGCTCGGAGGAACAGGTGAAGGCGCAGAGCTGGCTCGGCGCCATCGACATCGGGCCGGTGCGCTTCAGCGCGTATTCGAGCCCGATCTTCGCCTTGCCCCAGAGCGAGTTAGCCATGGTGTTCAGCGTTTTCGTCCCGCTCACCCGAAAGGCGCATCGGAGTTGAAGGTGGTCCTGCAGGTTTGCGCCGAGCTCCGGCGCCTCATGCACGATCCCGATTTCGTGCTTCTGCAGCAGCGCGCCCGGCCCGACGCCCGAAAGCTGGAGGATCTGTGGCGTGCCGATCGCGCCCGCGCAGAGGATGACCTCTCGCCGCGCCTTCAGTTCGGTCCCGTCGACCAGCTTGACGCCGGTCGCCCGCCGCCCTTCGAACAGCAGCCGCGCGATCTGCGCGCCAGTGCGGACGGCCAGGTTCTTGCGCGCCTTCACCGGGTTGAGAAAGCCGCGCGCCGCGCTCCAGCGCCAGCCGGATTTCTGGTTCACCTTGAAGTAGCCGACGCCGAAATTGTCGCCGGTGTTGAAATCATCGCACTCGGGAACGCCGGTCGCGATGAAGGCCGCCTTGATCTCCTCGAGCACGTCCCAGCGCAGGCGCTGCTCCTCCACCCGCCACTCGCCGCCCGCGCCGTGCATGTCCGAGGCCCCGGCGTAGTAATCCTCGCTCGCCCGGAAAAGCGGCAAGACATCGTCCCATCCCCAGCCGGCGCAGCCCATCTGCCGCCAGCCGTCGTAGTCCGCCGCTTGTCCGCGTAGATAGAGCATTCCGTTGATCGAGGAGCACCCGCCGAGCACTTTGCCGCGCGGATAGAGCAGCGCGCGCCCGTTCAGCCCCGGCTCCGGCGCTGTCTTGAAGCCCCAATCGGTGCGCGGATTGCCGATGCAATAGAGGTAGCCTACCGGAATGTGGATCCAGTGGTAGTTGTCAGTTCCGCCCGCTTCGAGCAGCGCGACGCGCGTGGAAGGCGCAGCCGACAGCCGGTTGGCGAGAACGCAGCCCGCCGTTCCGGCGCCGACGATCAGATAGTCGAATTCATCACTCATGCCGCTCCTCCGGATTCGATGGGGCGCGAGACGCCCCGCCTCGTCAAGGCCGTCTCTGTAGATATCCGCGTCCGGCGGTTCAGCGCGGCGGTGAAGTTGTTTGCGACCAAAGTGAGTCAAATAATTTAATGTGAACGCCATTTCTCGTTCTGATCGTCAAAAATTCTAACGAATCAATACATAAAAGAGGCGAAATTACGGCGACGGCCGAAATGATGCAGAAGCGAAACAATTCTTGGCATGACTCTACTGCGCGAGATGCTATCTTGGGTTGTGCGGCGTATCCACACTCAACGCGCCGCCACCCAAAACCGGCCAAGCGTATCGGCCGGACCCACAGGCGGGCGGCGTTATCGTCCGTAACATGAAAAGCAGCGCGTATGCCCCACACGCGCTTCGCTCTCTGACCCTCTTCGGCCCATCCCCCTCGCCGGAGAGGGTTTTTCCTTTCCTGCCGCGGCGCGCGCCCATGACTTGCCATCGCCACCAAAGCATCGCATGGCTTTGAACGAGGGAAAGAAGGAGGCGCGGATGACTGGGACAGCGCTGATCGTCATTGACGTCCAGAACGATTTCTGCCCCGGCGGCGCGCTGGCGGTGCGCGACGGCGACGCCGTGGTTTCGCCGATCAACGCGCTCTCGGCGCAATATCCGCTTCGCGTGCTCACGCAGGATTGGCATCCGGCGGATCACAGCTCGTTCGCCGACAATCATGCGGGCGCAGCGCCGTTCTCGACGATCGAGGCGGATTACGGGCCGCAGGTGCTCTGGCCGGCGCATTGCGTGCAGGGAACGCCGGGCGCGGCTTTTCACGAGAGCCTTCGAACCGATGCGGACCTGATCATCCGCAAGGGTTTTCGGGCGGCGATCGACAGTTACTCCGCTTTCTTCGAGAACGACCACGAAACCCCGACCGGGCTCGCCGGTTATCTGCGCGAGCGCGGCGTCGGGGCGCTGGTCCTCTGCGGCCTCGCCACGGATTTCTGCGTCCGATTCTCCGCCGTCGATGCGGCGAAACTCGGCTTCGAGGCGACGGTTGTCGAGGACGCTTGCCGAGGGATCGACCTCGACGGCTCGCTCGCCGCAGCATGGGAAGAGATGCGTGAGGCCGGGGTGCGGCGCGCCACGGTCGCGGAGCTTCTCTGATGGTCGATATCGCCACCAGGGTCCATGACCATAACTGGAAAATCGACCCGATTGTCCGCTCGCTGCTCGACACTGATTTCTACAAGATCCTGATGGCGCAGACCGTGTTCCGCCGGCATCGCGACGTGCGGGTCGAATTCAGCCTGATCAACCGCTCCGCCGAGGTGCCGCTGGCGAAGCTGATCGACGAGGGAGAGTTGCGCGAACAGCTCGACCATATCCGTTCGCTCTCGCTTTCGCGCGGCGAGAGCACATGGCTCCGCGGCAACACGTTCTACGGCAAACGCTGGATGTTCAGCCCTGACTTCATGGGCTGGTTCGAGAACCTGCGCCTGCCGCCCTATCATCTGGAGCGCAGAGGGGATCAGTACGAGCTGACCTTCGAGGGGGCCTGGCCCGAGGTGATGATGTGGGAAGTTCCGGCTCTTGCGGTGCTGATGGAGCTGCGGGGGCGCGCTGTCCTGCGCGGCATGGGGAAGTTCGAACTTCAGGTGCTCTACGCCCGCGCCATGGCCAAGGTCTGGGAGAAGATCGAGCGTCTGCGCCGGCTTGATGGGCTTTCGATCGCCGATTTCGGCACCCGCCGCCGGCATTCCTATCTCTGGCAGGACTGGTGCGTTCAGGCCATGATGGAAGGGCTGGGCGAGCGGTTCACCGGCACCTCGAACTGCCTGATCGCGTTGCGCCGCGAGGTGGAGGCGATCGGCACCAACGCGCACGAGTTGCCGATGGTCTACGCGGCGCTGGCCGGGCGCGACGGCGACGACCGCGCGCTTCAGGCCGCGCCCTATCAGGTGCTGGAGGACTGGAGCAGGGATTATGACGGCAACCTTCTGATCGTCCTGCCGGACACGTTTTCCTCCACGACGTTCTTCGATCGCGCCCCGCCCTGGTTGACGGACTGGACCGGCGTCAGGATCGACAGCGGCGATCCGTTCGAGCAAGCGGAAGCGGTGATCGCCTGGTGGCGCGGGCATGGCCTGGACCCGAAGGAGAAGCGAATCATCTTCTCGGACGGTCTGGATGTTGACCTGATCGAGCAACTGCACGCAGCTTACGCCGACCGGGTGCTGCTCGGTTTTGGCTGGGGCACAAACCTGACCAACGATTTTCGCGGTCTCGCGGCGGATGAACGGCTCGCGCCCTTTTCGCTGGTCTGCAAGGCGGTCAGCGCGGATGGTCAGCCGACGGTGAAGATCTCGGACAATCCGCTGAAGGCGATGGGGCCGCCGGATGAGATCGAACGCTACAGACGAGCGTTCGAGATCGGCGCGCAGACTCCCCGCGCTGTTTTGGTCTGACGAAAAAGGCGCGCCCCGGAGAGGGCGCGCCAGTCGTCGGTCACGAGGGACAGTAAGCGAGAACCTTCAGATCGGTTCCGGACCATTGCTTGGCGAAATCAAGGCGATAATATGGCGATGTCCGCGACTCGGTTACTGGGTCTGAGACGCCCTCCCTCCCGTTACTGACGAGAACGTGATCCGGGCGGCCTAAAACCCCGTCGAATCCTCAACCATAGCGCGCATGCCCGTCGGAGGCTGACTGGGCCAGGACGGAAATCCTCCGCATAATCGTGCGCCCGATTCAATCATGGCGGGACTGACTTTATTCGTTTCCGAAGTCGCGCAATTATATGGAATTATCCATGGATTCTATGTATGTATGCGGCTGCGCATGTTCAGTGAAGCGCTACCGATTGTGGATGAAACCCACCGGGTTGTTAGAATGGGGTCAGGCATGAGAATTTTCTTCCGTGGAGCTCTGGCGGCTTCAATAATGACGCTCTCGGCGGCGGGCGCGGCTCACGCCGTTTCGTTCGGTGTCGTCGGCGTCAGTTCGTCGAACACAACCGCCACCGTGGACTTCAGCTATGATGGGATCGATACGCTAACGATCGACATCATGAATACGGCCTCGGTTTCACCCGATCCGATAGTAACCGGCTTCGCTTTCAACGCGCCGACCGACGTGGCGGGGATCTCCGGCTTCACGGCGACCGGAACGCAAGGGAACGCCAACTGGTTCGAATTCTTGGAGCCTGACGATATCAACACGCCCGGCAATAACGGGCAGTTCGACATCGGCGCGACGACCGCCAACAACGCCCCAAACAACTTCAACTCGGGCATCAATGGCGGCTCAACGAACTTTGGCATCGCCGCCAATGACACGGGCTCGTTCACGTTTACGCTCACCGGCGACGCCACGTTTCTCGCCGGCTTGACCGCGGACAGTTTTCTCAGCCTGAACTCCACGGGCGGAAACAACGCGTTCCCGTTCGCGGTCCGGTTCCAGCAACTCGATGACAACGGCGTGACCAGCGATATCGCGTTCGGCGGCCCGACCACGGTCGTGCCGGTTCCGGCGGCGCTGCCGCTCTTCCTCACCGCGCTCGCGGGACTGTCCTTCGCTTCGCGCCGGCGTCGCAACGCCGCCTGACAACCGGGCGAACGCGCCTTTCGGACGGCCTCGCCGCGGCGGGGCCGTTTTCGTTTCAGCCGATCTCTTCGGTCTTGGAATCCCGGCGCTCCTCGTCCCGCAACCGGTGAAGATGGGCGATGAAATAGCGGGTCGTCGCGCTGTCGACACTGCGTTGCGAGGCGCTCTTCCAGGCGTCATAGGCCTTGGCGTAATTCGGAAAGACTCCGATCACGTCGAGATTGTCGGGGTCGACGAACTCGGTGCGGCTCGCGTCCTTTAGCTCGCCCCCGAAGACGAGGTGAAGTCTGACCGTCATGGGCGTCCTCCGTTCATTCAGCGCGGCAGTCTATCGCGCGGGGCCGCTTCCGCTCAAGCGACGGGGCGAAGCCGCGTCATGATGTCGGCGTGAAGCGGCGCAGGCCCGATCACCACTCCCGGCATCCGCGGATGCGCGGCGTTGTAGCGCCAGTCGGCGCCGGTAGCGGTCGTCACCACCGCCCCCGCTTCGCCTGCGATCAGCGCCCCGGCCGCAACGTCCCATTCCCACGCCGCCCGCAGTGTGAAGGCGAGGTCGAACCGGCCGGACGCGACGAGGCAATGGCGATAGACCAGTGAATTGCGGAACTCCCGGCTGACCGGCGGCGGCCCCCCCGGCCAGCTTGACGGGTGCATCTGCTTTTGCCCCGAAAGCGCCACCGCGCCGTCGATCTCGGCGCGCGCCGAGACGTGCAGGGGCGTTCCATCAAGGAACGCGCCGCCGCCCTTCACGGCCCAGTACATCTGGTCACGGATCGGGAAATAGGCGACGGCGACGGTGACCTCGCCGGCTTCGGCGATCGCCAGCGCGTGACAGAAACTGTCGTCGCCGCGCATGAAGGCGCGGGTGCCGTCGATCGGATCGACGATGAACACCCGGTCATGGTCAAGCCGGGCGGGATCGTCCTCGATCTCCTCGGAAAGCCAGCCATGATCGGGCCGTGCGGCGAGGAGCGTGCGTTTCAGCATGCGGTCGATGGCGATGTCGGCGGCCGTCACCGGCCCGGCCCCCTCCGGCTTTTCCCATGTCGCGACATCGGTGCGATGGTGAAGGCGCGCGATCTCGCCCGCCTCGCGCGCCTGGTCGATCAGAAGCGCGAGATCGGCGGCCCGGTCGGATGCGGGCGCGATCTCAGCCGGAGGCAACGGTCAGCCCCTCGACCAGCAGGCTCGGCGTGATCAACGCTTTCGTGCGGTCCGAGTCGTTCGCTGGCGTCATCCGGCGCAGGAATTCGGGGAGCGCGCCGGCGATGGTCAACTCGTTCACCGGAAAGGCGATCTCGCCGTCCTCGACCCAGAAGCCGGAGGCGCCGCGGCTGTAGGCGCCGGTGGTGGCGGAAATCGACGAACCGATGAGCGAGGTCACGATCAACCCTTCGCCCATTTCGCCGATCAACTCCTCCGGGCTTCGCGCGCCCTCGCTCAGCGTGAGGTTCGAGGTCCCGGGTTGCGGCGCCCCGCCCACCCCGCGCCGGGCGCCGCCGGGCGCCGGCAGGCCGAGCCGCCGCGCCGTCGCGCTGTCCAGCGTCCAGCCCTTCAGCACCCCGTTCTCGATCAGCCCGCGTGGCGAAAGCGCCATCCCTTCGCCGTCGAACGGGCGCGAGCCGGCGCCGCGACGCCGGTGCGGGTCATCGACCAGATCGAACCCCGGCGCCAGCACCGGTTCGTCCATCCGGTCCTTGAGCCAGCTCGCCCCGCGCGCCACCGCGGCGCCGTTGATCGCGCCGAGGAGATGTCCGACCAGAGATCCCGCGACGCGCCGGTCGAAAAGCACCGGCCAGGCGCCGGTCTTCGCGCGGCGCGGGTTCAGCCGCTCCGCCGCGCGCCGCCCGGCTCGCACGCCGATCTCCTCCGGCGCCGGCAGGTCGGCGGCGTGGGTTCGGGCGGCGAAGTCGTAATCCGTCTCCATCTTGAGCCCGGCGCCAGCGACGGCTGAGACCGAGAGCGAGGCGCCGGTGCGAGCATAGGAGCCGGCGAAGCCGTTCGAGGCGGCGTAAGCGACGATGGCGCGCCGCCACCCGGCGCCGGCGCTCTCGACCTGCGTCACGCCCTTTTCGCCGAGCGCCGCCGCCTCCGCGCGTTCCGCCAGTTCGCGCAGGGCGCTCGGGGCTGGCGCTGGCGCCGGATCGTCAAGATCGAGATCAGGCAGGCGCGAGGGGTCCGCGAGTCCGGACTCATCCGGCAAACCGCACCATTCATCCTCGGGCGCGACGCGGGCCATTGCGACCGCGCGCGCGGCAAGCTCCGCGATGACCGACGGGGCGGGGTCGGAGGCGGAAACGGAGGCCTGCCGGCGTCCGATCAGGACGCGCAGCCCGTAATCCGACGCCTCCGCGCTTTCCGCCTCCTCCAGCGCGCCGCCCCGGACCGAGACACTGACGTCCCGGCTCTCGACGGCGAGCGCGTCGGCGCTCGTCGCGCCTGCTCGCCGCGCTGCTTCGACGAGCGCGGCCGCGAGTTCGCGCGGCCCCATCAGAAGAGCCGCCCGGCGGCGAGGCCGATTACGCAGAGCGCAAGCAGGACCGTTGCGATCAGCGTGGCCGCCATTCCGTAAAGGCGAAACGCCATCGGGCCGCGTCCGGTGAACCGCAGGCCGTGGAGAAGCCGTCCGACCGTCAGCAGAACGCCGAGACCATGCAGAGCGAGACCGGGCGCGCCGAGCAGTTCGGCGAGAATCAGCAGGATCAGGGCGATCGGCATCGTCTCGGTTGCATTGGCGTGACCGCGAATCAGTCGGTTCATCACTTCGTCGCCGCCGTCGCCAAGGCTGATCCGCCCGGAACGCCGACGCAGCACCACTTCGACCGTGAGCCAGAGCAGGATCAAGGCGTTCAGGCCGCTGTAGAAAGCGGCGATGGCGGGAGGGTTCATGCGGCGTCTCCGACGGTCGTGATGCGGCGAACCTAGACTGCCAGCCGTGAGGCGCAAGTCCGGCCCGCCGCGTTCGGCGCGCGGGCGCGCCGCCTGCGCCGGCCTGGGGGCGCGGATCGGGCGACTCAGGCCCGCCCCGCCGCCGCCTCCAGCGCAGGATAGCGCAGGCCGAGCGTGACCCCGCGCGCGGCGAAGAAGAAGAGCAGCGCCGCCCAGAGCCCGGACGCCCCGAAGACCGACGCGAGTGTGAATATGAGCGTCAGATAGAGCGCCAGCGAGACGATCATCGCGTTCCGCATGTCGCGGGTCCGGGTCGCGCCGATGAACACGCCGTCGAGCATGAATGCCGGCATCCCGACGAGCGGGGCGAGGATCAGCCACGGCAAGAGCGATTCCGCCGTCGCGCGCACCTCCGTCGCCGTGGTCATCATCGCGATGATCCAGGGACCAGCGAACACGAAAGCGGCGGCCAGCGCCACCACCAGCAGGCCGGCCAGCTGCGAGGAAAGAATCGCCGCGCGCCGGAGCGCGGCGGCGTTGCGCGCCCCCATCGCCCGCCCGACCAGCGCTTCCGCCGCGAAGGCGAACCCGTCGAGCGCGTGCGAGGTGATGAGAATGAACTGGAGCAACACCTGGTTCGCCGCCAACGCGACATCGCCGAGCGCGGCGGAGCGGAAGACGAACACCGCGATTCCGATCTCGAGCAGGATCGAGCGGATCATGATATCGCTGTTGACTGCGGCCATCCTGCGCAGCCGGTCAGCCTGAAAGATCAGCGCCGGGGCGCGCCATGCAGTTCCGGCGAACGCCCTCCGACAGAGCCAGAGCCCGAAACAGGCGCCCGACCACTCGGCGATGATCGTCGCCGCCGCGACACCCTGGACGCCCCAGTCGAGGCCGAGAACGAAGACGAAATCGAGCGCGATGTTCAGTCCGTTGACCCAGAGTTGAAGCGCGAGAACAGCGCGCGTCCGCTCGGCCGCGATCAACCAGCCGGTGATGGCGAAGGCGGCGATCGCCGCGGGCGCGCCGAATGCGCGGATCGCGAGGTACCCGCCCGCTAGTGCCTCCACCTCGGCCGACCCCGGCGCGATGCGGAAGCCGAGCGCGAAAAGCGGTTTGTGGAGAAGGATGATCAGCGCGCCGGATGCGCCGGCGATGAGGAGGCCGCGCACCAGCAGCGCCGTCGCCTCCCGCGCGTCACCGGCGCCGAGCGCCTGTGCGGTCAGGCCGGCGGTGCCCATCCGGAGAAATCCGAAAATCCAGTAGATGAAGGTGATGATGATCGCGCCGAGGCCGACGGCGCCGATCGGCGCCGCGGCGCCGAGTTGTCCGACGACGCCGGTGTCGACAACGCCCAGCAGCGGCACGGTGGCGTTGGCGAAGACGATCGGCAGCGCGATCCTGAGCACGCGTCTCCGATCGAGGACGACGCCAGCTTCAGCCGGCATTCTGCATCAGGAAATGTCCGTGCGCAGCCGCGATCGGCCGGTCGCGCGAATCCTGCCAGGCCTCGACGCGCACATTCGCCACCCGGCGCCCCGCCTTCTGCACGGTGGCGCGGGCGTAGGCGTCGCGCGGTCGGCCGGAGCGGAGATAGTCGATGGTGAGATCAATGGTTTTCGGGAGTTTCGGCAAGCGTCCCGCATGGATCGCCGCCGCTTCGGCGCCGCCGGCCTCCATGCCCCGCCAGAGTTCGTCCCAGGCCAGTTGCATGATCGCCGTGATCTCCAGCAGCGCGCCGGTGACGCCGCCGTGGAGCGCCGGGATCAGCGGATTGCCGATCAGATGCTCCGAATAGGCCAGCCGGGCGGTCAACTCGTCCCCCATGCGCACGAAGCTGACGCCGATGAAGCGGTGATAGGGCGAGGTCAGCGTCAGCCGCTCCAGCGCGGCGTCGCGGCGGGCCTTTTCTTCCTGTGTCGCGGCGCCGGTCATTCCCGACCTCCGAGCGGCGTGATCATGAAGGCGCCGGCCGCCGTCGCCACCGGGTCGTCGGGATCGGAATCATAGGCGACGCCGCGACAGAACGCGACGGAGCGGGTCAGCCGGTAGCATTCGCAGGCCCCGAGAATCGCCTTTCCCGGTTTCGATGGGCGCATGTAGTCGATCCGGAGGTCGAGCGTCGCGACGCCCGCCTTGCCCCCCATCTTCAACATCGCCGCGATCCCGCATCCGGTGTCCAGCAACGTCGTCACCACGCCGCCATGGATCACCCCGGTGGCCGGGTCGCCGATCAGGCGCTCGTCATAGGGCACGCGGACATGCAGCCCGCCGTCCTTCTGCGGTTCAAGCCGGAGGCCGAGCGCGCGCGCGTGTGGAAACGCGTCGAGCGGGTAACGGGTCGGGCCCGGTTCGTCATTCTTCGGAGTGTTCATTTGCGAATTCCTCGATCGGCCGGGATGCTAGCCGCGCCGATTGCGGCTGTCGACGCGACGGCGAGCCGATATTCACTCCGTCGACACTTGACGCTTACGTTAACGTCATACATATATGTAGAGGGCATAGCAAGGAACGGAGCCGATCTCATGAGCGAGCAGACTTATACAATCGGTGAGCTCTGCGCCGAATTCGACGTCACGCCCCGCACACTGCGCTTTTACGAACAGCGCGAGCTTCTGACGCCGATCCGCGAAGGCCAGCGCCGCATCTTCACCCAGCGCGACCGCGCCCGGCTGAAACTGATTCTCCGTGGCAAGCGCTTCGGCTTCTCGCTCGAATCGATTCGGCAGTGGCTGAACCTCTACGATCTCGGCGATGGCGGCGTCACGCAGATGACAACCTGGGTCAGCAACGCCCGCACTCAGATGGACGCGCTACGTGCGCAGCGCGACGAACTTGAGGACGCGATGCGGGAACTTCAGGGCCTGATCGACGACACCGAGGCCGAGCTTTCCCGCCGCAACGCCGCCCGCGCCGCGGAATAGCCGCGGCGACGACTGCGCCGGCCGCCTTCTTTCCCGAATCCCGAACGGAGCGCCAGATTCATGCCGACCTATACGCCACCGACCGAAGATCAGCTTTTTATCCTGCACGAAGTCCTGAAGGTTCAGGAAAACGAGGCGCTGGAAGGCTATGACGAGTTGACGCCCGACCTTACCGGACCGGTGCTGGAGGAGGCCGGCAAGCTTGGCGCCGAAGTGCTGGCGCCGCTGAACGCGGTCGGCGACGGCGGCTGCGAACTGGAGAATGGCGTCGTCCGTACGCCCGAGGGCTTCCGGGCGGCGTTCGATCTTCTTCGCGACGGCGGCTGGACCTCGCTCGCCTGCGACCCGGATTTCGGCGGACAGGGCCTGCCCGGCATCCTGCACGCGGCGGCGGGGGAATCCCATTCCGCCGCAAACATGGCGTTCATGATGTTCTCCGGCCTCACGCTTGGCGCCTATCGCGCCATTCACACGCATGGGACGGACGAGCAGAAGCAGACCTATCTCTCGAAAATGGCCACCTGTGAGTGGACCGGCACGATGAACCTGACGGAGCCGCATTGCGGCACCGATCTCGGCATGCTGCGCACGAAGGCGGAACCACGGGATGACGGCTCCTACCGGATCACGGGGCAGAAGATCTTCATCTCTTCCGGCGAGCACGACATGGCGGACAACATCGTCCACCTCGTTCTCGCGCGGATTACCGGAGCGCCCGAGGGTGTGAAGGGCATCTCGCTGTTCATCTGTCCAAAGTTTCTTCCGAAGGAAGACGGAACGCCGGGCGAGCGCAACGGCGTCGTTTGCGGCGCCCTCGAAGAGAAGATGGGCATTCACGGCAATCCGACCTGCGTGATGAATTACGACGGCGCGACCGGGTTCCTGCTGGGCGAGGCCAATCGCGGGCTGCCGGCGATGTTCGTGATGATGAACCACGCCCGGCTCGATGTGGCGGGGCAGGGTCTTTTCCAGGCCGCCGCCGCCTATCAGGCCGCTGCGGCCTATGCGAAGGACCGGCTTCAGGGCCGCGCCGTGACCGGGCCGGCGGCGCCGGAGAAGTCCGCCGATCCGCTGATCGTGCATCCCGATGTGCGCCGGATGCTGCTCGACCAAAAGAGCTTCGTGGAGGGGGCGCGCGCGGCGCTTCTGATCGCCGCCGAGATCAACGACGTCTCGCATCGCCACCCCGACGCCGAGAAGCGCGAGGAAGCCGACGCGATGCTGGGCCTTCTGACGCCGGTGCTGAAGGGCTTTTGCACCGACAAGGGCTTCGAGATGACGGTCGAGGCGCAACAGGTATTTGGCGGCCACGGCTATATTCGCGAGTGGGGCATGGAGCAGTTCGTCCGCGACGCCCGCATCGCGATGATCTACGAGGGCGCGAACGGCATTCAGGCGCTCGACCTCGTCGGCCGCAAGCTGGCGCTCAACGGCGGCAAGACGCTGATGGCTTTCTTCGAGGAGATCCGCGGCTTCATCAAGGCGCATGAGGACGACGAGATGCTGGCCAGGAATTTCCTCTCGCCGCTGAAGTCCGCCTCGAAAGATCTTCAGGCGGCCGCGATGTATTTCATGGCCGAGGGCGTGAAGAACCCGAACAACGCGCTCGCCGGCTCCACCGACTTCATGCATCTTTTCGGCCATGTGCTTCTCGGCTGGGCCTGGGCGCGCATGGCGGTCGCGGCGCGGGCCGGGCTCGAGAGCGGCGAGGGGAACGCTGCGTTTTATGAGGCGAAATTGCGCACCGGGCGCTATTACATGGCCCGCGCGCTGCCGGAGACGGCGCTGCGGCTTGCGCGGATCCAGACTGGCGCCGCGCCGGTGATGGACCTGCCGGCGGAGGCGTTCTAGGGCTTGCGCCCCACGTCGAAACGCTTCTCTTCACCGGGGGGCTTGAAACAGGCGGCGCCCGCCATGGGCGCTCCGAACGTCTAGGGAGAGACGCCTTGCAGTTTGAAAATCTCAAGTCCGACTGGATGAACGAAGAGCACGTGATGTTCCTGGACGCGGCGACGCGGTTCTTGGAGGAGCGCTGGGTTCCCCGCGCCGAAGGCTGGCGCAAGGCCGGCATCATGGAGCGCGAAATCTGGAACGAGGCCGGCGAGGCCGGACTCCTCTGCGCCTCGATCCCCGAGGAATATGGCGGCGCCGGCGGTGATTTTGGCCATGAGGCGGTGCTCTCGCTGATTCAGGGCCATGTGAATCTCGCTTCGTGGGGCCAGTCGATCCATTCCGGAATCGTCGCGCACTACATTCTCAACTGTGGCACCGAGGAGCAGAAGAAGCGCTGGCTGCCGAAAATGGCGACCGGAGAGATTGTCGGCGCGCTGGCGATGACCGAGCCTTCTGGCGGTTCCGACGTGCAGCGGATCAGGACGAAGGCGGTCAAGGACGGCAACGCCTATCGACTCTCCGGGCAGAAGACCTTCATTACCTGCGGTCAGCACGCCAATCTTATTCTTGTCGCCGCCAAGACCGACCCGAACGAGGGCGCGAAAGGCACTTCGCTGGTGGCGGTGGAGACCGATGGCGCGGAGGGCTTCACGCGTGGACGCAATCTCGACAAGGTCGGGTTGAAGGCCGCCGACACGTCCGAGCTGTTCTTCGATAACGTGCCGATCCCGCCGGAGAACCTGCTCGGCGGCGAGGAGAATATCGGCTTCTACCAGATGATGCAGCAATTGCCGCAGGAACGGCTGCTGATCGCCTGCGGCGCGGTCGGCGCCATGGAAGGCGCGGTCCGCAAGACCATCGCCTATTGCAAGGAGCGCGATGCCTTCGGCAAGCCGATCATCGAGTTCCAGAACACGAAGTTCAAGCTGGCCGAATGCAAGACCGAGACAGTGGTGGCCCGCGCCTTCCTCGACAAATGCATCGAGGCGCATCTGAAGGGCGAATTGAGCGTGGAGACGGCGGCGATGGTCAAGTACTGGACCACCGATCTCCAGAACCGCATCCTCGACGAATGCGTCCAGTTGCATGGCGGCTACGGCTTCATGATGGAATATGACGTCGCAGAGATGTGGACCGACGCCCGCGTCCAACGCATCTATGGCGGCACCAACGAGATCATGAAGGACCTGATCTCGCGCAGGCTTTGAATGGGCCGAGGTCCCGGACCTGTTCCGGGGCATCGAACGAACCGGCGGGGCCCCATGTCAGGCCACGGCGCTGAACAGGAAACGGGGAAAGACGCAATGACGATGAAACTCTACTGCTTCGGCGAAAGCGGAAACTCCTACAAGGCGGCGCTGCCCCTCGCGCTTTCCGGGCTGGATTGGACGCCGGTCTTCGTCGATTTCTTCAAGGGCGCGACGCGGACGACCGAATACCGGGCCGAGATCAACGACATGGGCGAGGCGCCGGTTCTGCTCGACGGCAAGGTGAAACTCACGCAGTCCGGCGTCATTCAGGATTACATCTCGGAGAAATCCGGCAAGTTCGGCGGCGCCACCCCGGACGAGCGGCGTGAGATTCTGCGCTGGGTGCTGTGGGACAATCACAAGATGTCCTCCGCCGCCGGCATGACCCGCTTTCTGATGAATTTCCTCCCCGAGGAGAAACGCCCGGCGGAGGTGATCGCCTTCATGCAGGGCCGGCTGAAGGCCGCCTACGCCACGCTCGACGCGACGCTGGCGAAACGCGACTGGCTGGTCGGCGACGGGCCGACCAACGCCGATTTCTCCTGCTGCGGGTATCTCTTCTACACCGAACCATTCGGCTTCTCCCGCGAGGACTGGCCGCATCTCGACGCCTGGCTCGGCCGGATTGAGGCGCTGCCGGGCTGGAAACACCCTTACGACCTGATGCCGCGCGCCTAGCGCAGCCGACCTCTCCGAAGGAGACCCCATGACCGACGCTTACATCTTCGACGCTGTCCGCAGCCCGCGCGGCAAGGGCAAACCCGACGGCGCGCTCCACGAAGTCACCTCCGTCCGGATGGCCGCCAACGCGCTGAACGAGTTGAAGGCGCGGACCAATCTGGACGAAAGCCTTGTCGAGGACGTGATCCTAGGCTGCGTCACAGGCGTCGGCGAACAGGGCGCCTGCCTTGCGCGCTCCGCCGTGCTTTACGCGGGTTGGGAGCGATCGGTGCCGGGCCTGCATATCAACCGTTTCTGCGCCTCGGGCATGGAGGCGGTGAACCTCGCCGCCAACCAGATCAGGGGCGGGGCCGGCGATCTCTACGTCGCCGGCGGCGTCGAGATGATGAGCCGGGTGCCGATGGGCTCGGATGGCGGCGCGCTGGCTGTCGATCCCTATCTGGCGATGAACGCCTATTTCGCGCCGCAGGGCGTCTCCGCCGACCTGATCGCGACGAAATACGGGTTCAGCCGCGACGATGTGGACGCCTACGCGGTCGAAAGCCAGAAACGCGCCGCCAAGGCGTGGGACGAAGGCCGGTTCGCGAAATCCGTCTTCGCGGTGAAGGATCAGAACGGACTGACGATCCTCGACCATGACGAGACGATCCGCCCCGGCGCCGACATGCAGTCGCTCGGCGCGTTGAAACCCTCCTTCAAGGATATGGGCGAGACGATGCCCGGTTTCGACAAGGTGATGATGCTGCGCTACCCGGAGGTGGAGAAGGTGAATCATGTCCACCACGCCGGCAACTCATCCGGCATCGTCGACGGCGCGACGGCGGTTCTGGTGGGCACGAAAGCGGCGGGCGAGAAGCTTGGCCTGAAGCCGCGCGCGCGCATCCGCGCCACCGCAAAGATCGGCTCCGAACCCGCGATCATGCTCACCGGCCCGGTGCCGGTGACGGAGAAGATCCTCCGTGATGCGGGGATGAAGATCGGCGATATTGGAACCTTCGAGGTGAACGAGGCCTTCGCCGCGGTGGTCCTTCTCTTCATGCAGCATTTTGGCGTCGATCATGCGGCGGTGAACCCGAATGGCGGCGCCATCGCGATGGGCCATCCGTTGGGCGCCACCGGCGCGATGATCATCGGCGCCGCGCTTGACGAGATGGAGAGGACCGACAGGGAAACCGCGCTCGCCACGCTCTGCGTCGCTGGCGGCATGGGCGCTGCGACGATTCTCGAGCGGGTGTGAGGAGAGAGACATGACCATTTTCAACTACGAAGTGGACGCCGACGGCGTGGCGGTCATCTCCTGGGACCTGCCCGGCGCCTCGATGAACGTGATGACCGAGGGCGGGATCGCGGAGCTTGACGCCGCTTTCGACAAGGCGCTTGGCGACGATGCGGTCAAGGGAATCGTGCTGACATCGGCGAAGAAGGATTTCGCCGGTGGGATGGACCTCAACATCCTCGGCAAAGCCCGGAAAGCCGCGGAAGCTGCGGGCCGTGCGCCGGCCGAGGCGGTATTCGAAGGGGTGATGCGGATGCATCGGCTCCTGCGGAAGATCGAACTCGCGGGAATGGACTTCAAGACGAAGAAGGGTGGCAAGCCGGTGGTCTGGGCGTCGCCGGGCACGGCGGCGGGGATCGGGCTGGAGCTCGGCCTCGCCTGCCATCGCCGGATCGTCGCCGACAATCCGAAGGCGAAGATCGGCCTTCCCGAGATTCTCGTCGGCATCTTCCCCGGCGCCGGCGGCACGACGCGGCTTGCGCGGATGCTCGGCGTGATGGGCGCTTCACCGTTCCTTTTCGAGGGCAAGATGATGGCGCCCAAGGCGGTGAAAGCCGCTGGAGTGGTGGATGAAATCGTCCCGCCCGAGGCGCTGATGGAGGCGGCGAAAGCCTGGGTGTCGAAAGCGTCCGAGGCCGACCTGGTGAAGCCCTGGGACGCGAAGGGTTACAAGATGCCCGGCGGCGCGCCCTACACGCCGCAGGGGTTCCAGACCATGGCCGGCGGGATCGCGATGATCCACGGGCGCACGCAGGGCGTCTATCCCGCCGCGAAGGCGCTGATGAGCGCGATCTACGAGGGCGCGCAGGTTGATTTCGACACCGCGATCCGGATCGAGGCGCGGTGGATGACCAGCATCATGCTCAACCCTACCTCAGCGGCGATGATCCGCTCGCTCTTTCTGAACAAGGAGGCGCTGGAGAAGGGCGCGGTTCGCCCGAAGGACGTGCCCGACATGAGAGTCAAGAAACTCGGCGTGCTCGGCGCCGGAATGATGGGCGCCGGCATCGCCTATGTCTCCGCCCGCGCCGGCATCGAGGTCGTGCTGATGGACCGCGATCAGGCGGCGGCCGACAAGGGCCTCGCGACGATCACCGGGCTTCTGGACGACGACGTCAAGAAAAAACGCCTGACCGCGGAGGCGAAGGACGCCGTGCTTTCGCGCCTTACGGCCACGCCGGATTACGCCGCGCTGAAGGGCGCCGATCTGGTCGTCGAGGCGGTGTTCGAGGATCCGGGCGTCAAGGGCGAGGTGACGAAACAGGCGGAGGCGGAATTGCCGGAAGAAGCGATCTTCGCCACCAACACTTCGACCCTGCCGATCTCGGAACTGGCGAAGGCCAGCCGTGACCCCGAGCGGTTCATCGGCATCCATTTCTTCAGCCCGGTTCACCGCATGATGCTCGTCGAGATTATCAAGGGCGAGAAGACCGGAGACGAAGCGGTCGCGAAAGCGCTCGATTTCGTTCGCCAGCTTCGGAAAACCCCGATCGTCGTCAACGACGCGCGATTCTTCTATGCCAACCGCTGCATCATTCCCTATGGCGGCGAGGCGGCGCGGATGGTCGCCGAGGGAATAGAACCGGTGCTGATCGAGAACGCGGCGAAGCAGCTCGGCTTTCCGCTCGGCCCGCTGCAGCTTGGGGACGAGACCTCGATCGATCTCGCGGAGAAGATCATGCGGGCGACGAAGGCGGCGTTGGGCGACGATTACCCGGAGAATCCCGGCGACGACGTGGTGCAGGTTCTCTTCGACGCCGGTCGCTTGGGCCGGAAATCCAAGGCCGGCTATTTCGAATATGACGAGAACGGCAAGCGCACGGGCCTCTGGCGTGGTTTGCAGGAGCATTTCCCGCTGGCCAAGGAGCAACCCGACGTCACCGAAGTGCAGCACCGGCTGATGCTGGCGCAGGTGCTCGAAGCTGTGAAGGCGCTGGAGGAAGGCGTGCTGGAGGACATTCGCGAAGGCGATGTCGGCGCGATCCTCGGCTGGGGTTTCGCGCCGTGGTCGGGCGGGCCGTTTTCTTGGATCGACATGCTCGGCGCAGACGAGGTCGTTCGAATCTGCGACCGGCTGGCGCAGAAGCACGGGCCGCGTTTCACTGCGCCGAAGCTGCTGCGCGACGTCGCCGAGGCCGGGGAGAGTTTCTACGGACGGCACGAGGCGACGAAGGCGGCCTGACATGGCGCTCCGGAGGGATTCGACGTGCGGCGCGGGGGCGCGCCAATGACGGCGGCGCGTTCCCTTTCCGTCGTCATCCCTTTCTATCGCGACGAGGTCTATCTGGAGGCGGCGGTGACATCCGCCGTCGCTCAGCCGATCGACGATCTCGAAGTGATCGTGGTGAACGACAATCCGGGACCGTCGAGCGCGGCGTTCCTATCGGGAATCGCGGCCCGACATCCGATCCGCGTCATCGCACATGCGGAGAACCGCGGTCTCGCCGCCGCGCGCAACACCGGGATCGACGCGGCGGAGAAGGAATTCGTCACATTCATCGACGCGGACGATGTGTTCATCGCCGGCGCGCTGGCGAAGAATCTCGCCTTCGCCGCGCGCTCGGGCGCTGATCTCACGCATGCGCCAACGCTGCTTCTCCCGGTCGACAGATTGCATCCGATTCCGCTTCGACGGGACGAATTGCTTTTTGGACGGCGAAATTCGGGCGCGACGTTCGAGGAAGCGCCTGAGGCGCAATATATCGTCTCTTCCTGGTCCTCGATCTATCGGCGCGACTTCCTGGTCGGGCGCGGTGTTCGGTTCGACGAGGCGCAGCGCCGGTTCGAAGACAGGCTTTTCGTCCTCGAAGCCGTGTTTTCGGCGAAGAAGATCGCCTTTTCCGACATCCCGGCGCGCATCTGGCGTCGCAGGCTCGGCTCGATCACCACCGGCGAGCGGGAGATCGAGGATGTGGCGATGCAGCTCGACCTACTGACGAAATGCGTCGCGCGCGCCCGCGCATACGCCGGCGCCGAAGGCGACCGGTCGATGGCCTTGCAGCGCGAATTGCACCATTCTATCTGCCGGGTGATCTGGGAGGTGCGCGCGCTCGACCATGATCCGCGACAGAGCCCTGCGCTGGACGGCGCCCGTGCCCGGCTGACGGCGGCAATTTCAGGTCTGAAGCTGCGCCGCAAGGTTTTCGCCGATCTTCCGACGATGAAGATCTCGCCGCTCGACAAGTCGACGCGCAATCACGGCCCGGTCAGCCGGGCGAAGCTCATGAGCGCATATGACATGGTCGCCGCGGGGCGCTGGGACGCGCTATACGATTGGCGGCGCGCGCAGGTGCTGAAGCCTGCGATCGCGGCGACCGGGCCGACGATGGATATGGAGCTAATCCTCCATATCGGCCTTCACAAGACCGGATCGACCTATCTGCAACGGGTGCTGGAGCGCGACAGCGAGCGGTTGAAGGCGCTTGGCCTGCTCGTGCCGGAGACCGGATTCCTGAAAGCGGTCGCCGACAACCGGCGCGGGGCGGCGACCCCCGGCCATGTCGGCTTCTTCGGCGCCATCCGGAGCGGCGACGGCGCCATCTTCGAGCGGCTGAGGGCGGAATGCGTCGCCTCTGGCTGTTCGCGCGTTCTCATCAGCGCCGAGAATCTGAGCCTGCCATTTCATGGCGCCGCCGACCGCGCCTTTCTCATGCGGCGGGCGGCGGCCGGGTTCGGCTTCCTGCCGCGTCGACAGGTGATCGCCGTCTTTCGCCGCCCTGATGAATATGTCGAACGATATTGGCGCGAGCACGTCTTTCTCGCCACGGGCTGGGCCCGGCGCACGGCCGAAGAGTTCGCCGCCGAACTTGGCCCGCAGATGGCCGACCTGACCTGCCTGACCGCCGACTGGCGCAAGTTCGCGAACGGCGCCCTGGAGTTGATCGGCTATGAGACGGTGGAGGGGGCGAGCCTTCTGGAGCGGTTCTACGCGGCGCTCGGCGTTCCGCCGCCGCCCGATCCGCCAGAAGGCGTAATCTATCCTTCGCCGCGCGCGGAGCAGGCCATCGCCGGGCGGATGATCGCCCTGGCGCGGTTGGATAAGAGAGCGCAGGCGGACGCCTTTGCGGAATTTCTGGCCGCGACTGCCGCGCTTCCCGCGATCCGCGGCCTCATGGCGATCCCGGCGGAGGCGCGGCTTCGCCTGATCGAGCGGTTCGAGGAACGCTCGGCGCCATTGCTGCGGAGCATAGGTGTCGCGCCGCCCATCGAGGGTTGGCGCCGCGATGTGGAGGCGGCGCCGGCGCCGGAAGCTTTTCATCCCGGTTATCTCGAGGCTGCGCTCCGCGCGACCGCCAATGCGCCGACCGGCGGTTTCACGCCCACCGAGCCGCCGTTGTCGCGTCGGCTCTACCGGCTTGGACGCGGCGTGATAGACCGGTTTCGATGAGTTGTGTGGGCGGCGCGGCGGCGTCAAGATTGACCCCGCCCCGCGCCGCAACATAAATGGAACGCGAGAGCCAGACCCGCCGAGATACAGAAAAAAGAGGCGTAGCCATGAGCGAGAGCAGCCGCGAATCGATGGAATACGACGTCGTTATCGTCGGCGCCGGCCCGGCCGGCTTGTCCGCCGCGATCCGCCTGAAGCAGCTTGGCGGCGATGATATCTCCGTCGTGGTGCTGGAAAAGGGTTCCGAGGTCGGCGCGCATATTCTTTCCGGCGCCGTCCTGGATCCATCGGGGATCGACGCGTTGATCCCAGACTGGAAGGAGCGGGGGGCGCCTCTCGACGTGCCGGTGACCGAGGATCGCTTCTATATCCTCGGCGAGGCGGGCCAGGTCCGGGTTCCGAATTTCCCGATGCCGCCGTTGATGAACAACCACGGCAACTACATCGTCTCCATGGGCAATGTCTGCCGCTGGATGGCGGAACATGCCGAGGAACTCGGCGTCGAGATCTTTCCGGGTATGGCCTGTTCCGAACTGGTCTATGACGAAAACGGCGCGTTGAAAGGCGTCGTCGCTGGCGAGTTCGGCGTCGAGAAGGACGGAACCAAGGGCCCGGGCTACGAGCCCGGGATGGAGCTGCATGGCAAATACGTGCTGCTGGCGGAGGGCGTCAGAGGCTCGCTCTCGAAACAGGCGATCGCGAAATTCGGGCTGGCCGAAGGTCGCGAGCCGCAGAAATACGGCCTCGGCATGAAGGAGATTTGGGAGGTGAAGCCGGAACATCACCACCCAGGCCGCGTCACGCACACGATGGGTTGGCCACTCGGCGGCAATGCGGGCGGCGGCTCCTTCATCTATCACATCGACAACAATCAGGTTCTGGTCGGCTTCGTCGTCCACCTGAATTACCGGAACCCCTATCTCTATCCCTACATGGAGTTCCAGCGCTTCAAGCATCACCCGATGGTCGCCGAGACCCTGGAGGGCGGAAAGCGCGTCGCCTATGGCGCGCGGGCGATCACCGAGGGCGGCTGGCAGTCGTTGCCGAAGCTGACGTTCCCGGGCGGCGCGCTCCTCGGTTGCGCCGCAGGCATGGTCAACGTCCCCCGCATCAAGGGCAATCACAACGCCATGCTCTCGGGGAAGGCGGCGGCGGAAGCGGCGTTTGCGGCCATCGGCGAAGGGCGCGCGTCGGACGAATTGACGGAATATGACGCCGATGTGCGCTCCGGCCCGATCGCGAAAGACCTGAAACGGGTCAGGAACGTCAAACCGCTCTGGTCGAAATACGGCCTCGCTGCTTCACTGGTCGGCGGCGGCGCCGACATGTGGTTTGCGAACCTCACCGGGCTCACGCTTTTCGGCACGCTCCGTCACGGCAAGTCCGACGCTGCGGCGACCGAGGCGGCGGCGAAGCACAAGCCGATCGACTATCCCCGTCCGGATGGCAAGTTGAGCTTCGACCGGCTCACCAATGTCAGCTTCTCCGGCACGAATCACGAAGAGAACCAGCCAAGCCATCTGCATCTGCTCGATCCAAGCATACCTATCGGCGTCAACCTGCCGAAATTCGCGGAACCGGCGCAGCGCTATTGCCCGGCCGGGGTCTATGAGGTGATCGAAGGCGAAGATGGCGCCGGGCCGCGCTTTCAGATCAACGCGCAGAACTGCGTTCACTGCAAGACCTGCGACATCAAGGACCCGAGTCAGAACATCGAATGGCGCACGCCGCAGGGCGGCGACGGGCCGAATTATCCGAATATGTAAGCCTTAGCGCGCCAGCGCCGCGAAACGCTCCCATGCGGCGAACTGAACAATTACATGGTCCGTCGCCTCCATATGTTTGGCGTAGAAGGCGCGGGCGCGGGTGTTTGTCTTGTGGTTGGTGAGCCAGAGATACTCGCCCCCCGCAGCCTTCACGCTGCGTGCTGCGGCGCGCAGCAGCCCTTCGGCGATGCCGCTTCCGCGCTGGTTTTCGCTGACGTAGAGATCGGTGACATGGCCGCCGCGCGCCGCGTAACAGGTCTCATAGGCGAAATGCCAGAAGACGAACCCTTCGAGCGCGCCGGCCTTTTCGGCCACTAGGCATGAGAGCGGCGCGTCGGGTGCGATCACGTCCCTGAGCGCCTTCTCAATGGTGAAATTGCCCGTCGGATCGCCCTGATGCAGACACAGCGCATCGGCCATCCCGACCAGCGCGGCGGCGTCGCGGGCTTCGGGCGCGCGAAAGATCGTCATTTCGTTTTCCTCAGCCAGTGGATCGCGCCGCCGCCAAGCAATCCCCAGAAAGCGCCGGAAACGCCGAACATGCTGAGCCCGGAGGCGGTCGCGAGCAAGGTCACGGCCGAAGCTTCCCGGTCTTCGACCCGCGCGAAGGCGGCGTAGGCGGCGGCGGCGAATGCGCCGAGGAGCGCGAGCCCGGCCACCGACTCGATCAGCACTGTCGGGGCCAGCGCGACGAATCCGGCTGTAAGACCGGCGAAAACACCCAGCAGCACGTAGCAGCCCCCCGCCGTGATCGAAGCCCAGTAGCGCCGTGCGGGGTCGGGGTGCGCCTCCTCTCCCATGCACATCGCGGCGGTGATGGCGGCGTAATTGCAGGCATGACCGCCGAATGGCGCAGCGAGCATGGAGGCGAAGCCGGAGACGGAGAGAACCAATCCGGCATGCGTGGGATAGCCATGCGCCTTCAGGACGCCGGCGCCGGGCAGATTCTGTCCGGCCATGGTGACCACGTAGAGCGGCAGGGCGATTCCCACCAGCCCGGCGACGGTGAAGATCGGCTGGACGAAGATCGGCGGCTGGATCGCCGCCGTGGTCAGCGCCGCGAAAGCGCTCATCTCGGGCCGCACCCCGAAGATGACGACGAGGATGAAGCCCGCCAGCGCCCCGGGCGCCGACCAGACACGTCCGATCCGCCCGCCGACGACCCAGCCAATCAGGATGACGAGGCCCCAGAGGGGGTTGAAGGCGATGGCGCGAAAGGGGGCGAGGCAAAGCGTCAGCAGCACCCCCGCCAGAAGCGCCGAGGCGAGCGAGGCGGGGATACGCTCGATTACACGGGCGAGCGGGCGGAAAAGCCCTGTCGCCGCCAGCAGAAGGCCCGAGACCAGGAACGCGCCGACCGCCTCCGCGAACCCGCCGGGCAGCGCGCCGGAGGTCGCGAGCAACGCCGCGCCGGGCGTCGACCAGGCGATGGCGATCGGAATGCGGGTTTTCCCCGAGAGCGCGATCGCGGCGATCCCTTTCGCGATCGCGATCGCCATCAGCCCCGACGCCGCCTCCGCCTCGGTTGCTCCGGCCGCGCGCAAACCTTGCAGCACGACGGCGAAGGATGAGGCGAAGCCGACAAACGCCGCGAGCAGGCCCATGAAGACGGAGGAGGCGGAAAGGTCTCGGAACATCTGCGCAATATCAACGAGTAAGGCGGCTCACGCCATCCCCTTCCGACGCCTGGAAAACCTCCTCGCGTCATCATCAGGGTGCGGGAACTCGGAATCGCCTCAACAGTTCAAACGGCGACGATAAGAAACAAGATAGAAAGGCCCACGAAAACGCGCGGAGCAGCGCATGGTTCCTAGATCAAGCAAAAAATAAACAACACGAACATCTGGAACGGCGAAGCATACGCGGCGTTTTCTACACCGTATGCGATAGCGCTTCGGCGCCATAAACCGAAAAGGAACAGGAAATGAAACGGATCCTAGCGACAACCGCTCTCGTCAGCCTTCTCGCCGCGCCGGTTCTCGCGCAAGAGAGCGCAACGAAATCCGAACAGGCGGCCCCGGCTGCTGCTGCGACCGAGACGGCCGCGCCGAAGACGGATTACAGCCAGTCGTCGGCCCCCGTCGTCGGCGGCGACAAGATCCTGGCGAGCGACTTCATCGATCGCCCGGTTTACGTGGGTGTGATCGAGGGTGACGCTGGCGTGGCCGACGCGTCCGCCGATTGGGAACATATCGGCGAAATCAGCGACGTCATCATGTCCAAGGACGGCGCCATTCACTCGGTGCTGGTCGATGTCGGTGGGTTCCTCGGCATGGGCGAGCACACCGTTGCGGTTGGCCTGGATCAGGTCAGCATCGTCCAGGACTCCGACGATCCGGACGAAGTGTTCATCGTGTCTGAAATTTCGCGGGAAGAACTCGAAGCGATGCCGGAATTCGATGAGTCGGAGGCTGGTTACACACGGCTCGGCGATGCAGGCGCCGCCGAGATGGACTCCGACGCCGCGACCGTGACCGATCACGCGGCGGCGCCCGCAGTCGGAACCGAAGCTGCCGAGCCCGCCGCGAACGGGATGGTCGCGGGCGACAGCCAGCAATGGGTGGAAGCCGATTTCACCAAGCTGACCACCGAAGACCTGGATGGAGCGACCGTCTACAGTTCTAACGATGAGGCGATTGGGGAGATCGACAAGCTGCTCCTCGCGCAGGATGGCAAAGTCTCATCCGTTCTTGTCGATGTCGGTGGTTTTCTCGGGATGGGTGAGAAACCGGTCTCGCTGCCTTTCAGCAAACTGAAGGTGATGCAGAACGAAGATGGCGACGAGGTGCGCGTTGTCGTGGACCAGACCCGCGAATCGCTCGAAGCGATGCCTGACTATAAGAGCTGACCAGTCGTCTGATGAGATGAACAGCGAAGGGCCCCTCGCGGGGCCCTTTTGATGCGCTCGCTTTTCAGGCGCAGCGGTCTGTAGAGGATTGACCCGGATGGCGCGTTCGCGCCCCGGATGATATGCGATGTTTCCCGGCGATACGATCAACTGCGCTCACCGGGAACAGGCGCATATTTCGTCCCTGCTGACGCCCTCCGCATATCTGCGATTCTGGCGTCGGCCGAAGAAAGAAGGTGTGAAGCATTCCGAGTGGGCGACCTCACCGATGAGGGTGGCCATGCGGCCCTTGCCCGGAAGGCGGTTACGCCACGTCGGAAATAGGCCGGGCGACCAATCGGGGCCGGGGACTCAGCCCCGTGCGGCGCGTCGGCGTTTTTCCACGCGGCGCACGGGCGCGAACCCCATGCGCTGATAAAGCGGCAGCGCGCGCGGACTGTCGAGCGTGCAGGTCTCGACCACCATCCGATTCACGCCCGGCCGCGCCCAGCCCGCGCGGATCGCCTCACCCAGGAGCCAGCGCCCGAGGCCGAGGCCCTGCGCTTCCGGCGCCAGCCCGAAATAGGCGAGGTCGCAGGTTCCCTTCTCGCGCCAGTCGAGCATGAAGAATCCGGCCGTCCAGCCCTTCACCATTGCGGTGTAGATCAACGCGTCCGGCCCGGCGATTAACGCCCGCAGCTCCTCTTCCGAGCGGCGGCGCCAGTCAGTCCACTCGTAGTCGGCGCCGACGCTGTCGTATAGATGCAGGAACCAGCGCGGCGGCGGATCCTCGGCCTGAATCAGAGCGAGGCCAGGCAGGTTCGGCGCCGGTGGGCGCGGACCTTCCGGGCGCGTCGTCATTTCGAGATAGGTGACTGTGTAGTCAAGCCATTTCCCGGCTTCGGCGCTCATCCGGTTTCGACCTCGAGGTCGGGATAAGCCCCCCATTCCGACCACGATCCGTCGTAAAGCGCGACCTTGCGATGGCCAATCCGCGCGAGCGCCAGCGACAGGATCGCTGCGGTGACGCCGGACCCGCAGGTCGTGATGATCGGCCGGTTCAAATCGACTCCGGCGCCTTCGAACAGCGTACGGATCTCCTCGACCGGCCTCATCGTCCCGTCCGGATTGAACAGCGTCGCGTAGTGAAGGTTTTTCGCCCCCGGCATGTGCCCGGCGCGGAGTCCGGGGCGCGGCTCCGGCGCCTCGCCCCGAAAGCGCTCGGGCGCTCGGGCGTCGACCAGTTGCTCTTCGTCCAGCTTCAGCGCCGCCGCGACCTGCGTAACGTCGCGCACCAGCGAGGCGTCCTTGCGGCCGGTGAAATGGCGTTCGCGCGGCATCGGCGCGATATCCTCAACCGGGCGGCCCTCGGCCAGCCATTTCTTCAGCCCGCCATCCAGCACCGCGACATCGCGGTGGCCGAAGACGCGAAACATCCACCAGACCCGCGCAGCGGAGAATAGCCCGTCCTGATCGTAGACCACCACCCGATGGCCGTCGCCGATCCCCATCGCCCGGACGCGGGAGACGAATTTCTCCATCGGCGGCAGCATGTGCGGCAGTGGCGAGGATTGATCCGAAATCTCGTCGATGTCGAAGAAGCGCGCTTCGGGTATATGGGCCGCTTCGTAATCGCTTCGCGGATCGCCCCCCGTCCCCGGCAGACGCCAGGTCGCGTCGATGACCTTGACGTCGGGCGCGTTCAGATGCGTGGCCAGCCACGTGGTGCTGACAAGAAGCTGCGAGTCGCTTTCAAGCATCCGGTTCTCCCTTGCGGTTTTTCGGGTTTAGGGGTCGCCGCGACGGCGTTCAACAGGAAAGGCCCGGGCGCGTGCCGCCCGGGCCGGCCTTCAGCTTCTCGCCGGACTCAGTTCGGCAATGCGCCTTCGATCCCCTCGACATAGAAGTTCATGCCGAGCAGATCTTCATCGGTGGCCGTTTCGCCCGCGGCGAGCCATTCGGAACCGTCCTGCTTGTTGATCGGCCCGGCGAAGGGATGAATCTTGCCAAGCTGAATGCCGAGCCGCGCGTACTCCGCGAGAGCGACGACATCCTTGGGCAGGTTATCGTTATAGGGAGCGAGGACGACCATGCCGTCCTTGATGCCGCCCCAAGTGTCGGTCGATTCCCAGGTCCCGTCCATCACCGCCTGCACGCGTTCAATGTAATACGGCGCCCAGTTGTCTATGATCGAGGTCAGTTGGGCGGTTGGCCCGAACTTGATCATGTTTGAGGCTTGCCCGAACGCCTTGACGCCCTTTTCCTCGGCGATCGTCATTGGCGCGGCGGAATCGGTGTGCTGCATGATGACGTCCGCGCCCTGCTCGATCAGCGCATTGGCGGCGTCCGCCTCTTTCCCCGGGTCGAACCAGGTCGAGGCCCAGACAATCTTGAACTTTACGTTGGGATTCACCGATTTCGCCGCCAGATAGGCCGCGTTGATGCCGCGGACGACCTCCGGGATCGGGAAGGAGGCGATATAGCCGATGGTGTTGGTCTTGGTCATCTTGCCGGCGATCAGGCCGATGACATGCCGCCCCTCGTAGAACCGGGCGGAATAGGTCGAGAGGTTCGTTTCGCGCTTGAAGCCGGTCGCGTGCTCGAACTTCACGTCCGGGAACAGTTTGGCGACCTTCACGGTCGGGTTCATGTAACCGAAGGACGTGGTGAAGATCAGGTCATGGCCCGACTGCGCCATCTGGCGAATGACGCGTTCCGCGTCGGGTCCCTCAGACACGCTTTCGACATAGGTCGTCTCGACCTTGTCGCCGAAATGCTCGTCGATTTTCTGGCGCGCGAGGTCGTGCTCATGGGTCCAGCCGAAATCGCCCGTCGGCCCGACATAGACGAACCCCACTTTCAGCGGATCCTCCGCAGCACTCGTCGCCAGCGCGCCGAGCGCCAGCCCCATCGCCGCCGCAGCGCCGACACATACTCTGATCAGGTTCATCTCTCTCTCCTGTCTGATCCCAAATGGCGGCCCGAACCCGCGTTTGCTTTCCCTCGATCAGGCCGATGCGAAAAACGGTTTGCCGAGACAGGCGGGCGCGTTCGATCGCGCTCGCGCCCGGTCGGCGGATATCACAACCAGCACCACGATCGTGACGAGATATGGCGTCATCGACAAGTACTGACTCTCGATCGCGACGCCCAGCGCCTGCAGGTTGAGCTGAACGATGGTCACCCCGCCGAATAGATAGGCCCCGAGAAGCGCGCGCCAGGGTTTCCAGGCGGCGAAGACGACGATGGCGAGCGCGATCCAGCCGCGCCCAGCGGTCATGCCCTCCACCCAGAGCGGAGTTTGCACGACGGCGAGATAGGCGCCGCCGATTCCCGCCATGGCGCCGCCGAACAGAATCGCCGCGACGCGGGTCCGACGCACCCCGTAACCAATGGCGTGGGCGGCGTCATGGTTCTCGCCGATCGCGCGCAGGTTCAGGCCGGGCCGCGTCCGGTTCAGGAACCACCAGACGCCGGCGGTCATCGCAACCGAGAGATAGACCAGCGGATCATGGCCGAAGATCAGCCGGCCGACCACGGGCAGGTCCGTGAGCCCCGGAATGTCGAGTCGGGTCGAGACGTCCAGCGTCTGGCCTGCGTATCCCTGTCCGAGAAGCGAAGCGATGCCGAGCCCGAAAAGCGTGAGCGCCAAACCGGTCGCCACCTGGTTCGACATCAGATATTGCGTAAGCACCGCGAAGAGAAAGGCCAGCACAGCGCCCGAAGCGGCCCCGGCGACGACGGCGAGCATGAGCGAGCCAGTGGCGTGCGCGGTGGCGAAACCGCCGATCGCACCGACGATCATCATCCCCTCGACCCCGAGATTGAGCACGCCGGACTTCTCGACAACGAGTTCGCCAAGGGCCGCGAAGAGGAGCGGCGTCGCGGCGATGATCAGGCTCGCCATGATCTGAACCGGGTTGAGCACCGAGACATCCATTACGCCGTCCGCCTCCACCGGATCCGGAAATTCACCAGAACGTCCATCCCGAGCAGGAAGAAAAGCAGCATGCCCTGAAAGACGCTGATCGCCGCCGCGGGCAGGTTCATCGCGATCTGCGCCGATTCACCGCCGATATAGGTCAGCGCCATCACCGCCCCAGCGAACAAGACGCCCAAGGGATGAAGCCGGCCGAGAAAGGCGACAATAATCGCGGTGAACCCGTACCCCGCCGGGAGGCCGGGAACCAGTTGGCCGACCGGCCCGGTCGCCTCGAACATGCCCGCCAGTCCGGCGAGCGCGCCGGAAAGACCGAGACAGCCTGCGATCAGCCTTCCGTCGCGGAACCCGGCGAAGCGGGCGGCGCGCGGGGCCTGGCCGTAAAGCTTTACCTGGAAACCGAAGATATGCCGGTCCATCAGCACATAGGCGGCGACGACGACGCCGAGCGCGACCAGCGCGCCGACATGCGCGCGGGTGCCGGCGATGATGATCGGCAGCGTCGCGCTGTCATGGAACATCCGGCTTTCCGGAAAGTTGAACCCGTCGGGGTCGCGCAAGGGACCAGAAACCAGAGCTGAGAGCAGCAACTCCGCGACATAGACAAGCATCAGCGAGACGAGAATCTCGTTCGCGTTGAACCTGATCTTCAGAAACGCCGGGATCATCGCCCAGGCCGCGCCGCCGGCCGCGCCGGCCATCGCCATCAGCGGCAGAAGCCAGAGGCCTGGCGTTTCGTAGAGCGCCAGTCCCACTACGCCGCCCGTGAGCGCGCCGATGATGAACTGTCCCTCGGCGCCGATATTCCAGACCCCGGCGCGAAACCCGATGCTGAGGCCGGTGGCGATCAGCACCAGCGGCGTTCCCTTCACCAGAAGCTCCGTGCGGCTGTAGGGGTCGAGGAGCGGCTGGATGAAGATCAGCCTGACGGCCTCGACCGGGTCCTTGCCGAGCGCGACGAAAAGCGCAAGCCCGGCCAGCATGGTCAGCGCCACCGCGAGAATCGGCGTGAGCCAGACCATGGCCCGCGAAGCCTCCTTGCGGGGTTGCAGCTCAAGCATGACCGGCCACTGGCGATTCCGTCTGATCCGCACGAACGATCCCGCCGCCACCCATCATCACGCCGATCTGCTCGACCGTGATGTCCGCGACCGGCACCGGGAACGAGAGCCGCCCCTCGGCGATCACCGAAAGCAGGGTCGAGACCTCCATCAACTCATCCAGGTCCTGGCTGATCACCATGACCGCGGCGCCGCCTTTCGCCAACGTGCGGATCGCGTCGTGGATCACTTCGGCGGCGCCGGCGTCGACGCCCCAGGTCGGCTGCGAGACGACAAAAACGTCCGGTCGTTGCGCGATCTCCCGGCCGACGACGAATTTCTGCAGGTTGCCGCCGGAGAGCGATTTCGCGGCGTGTTCGACACCCGCCGTCCTGACGTCATATGTCTCCACCACGTTGCGCGCGAAACGGGCCGCGGCGCCCTGTCTGACGAGACCGGATCCGCCGACGAGCCTGGCGCGGCTGCGCGCCGTCAGCACCGCGTTTTCGGTCAGCGACATGTCGGGCGCGGCGGCGTGGCCGAGCCGCTCCTCCGGCGCGACGCAGAGTCCGGCCAGCCGCCGCTCGCTCGGGCCGAGATGGCCGATCGGCGCGTCAGCGAGACGGATCGTCGCCGGATTTGTCCGCGTTTCGCCGGAAAGCGCGCCGAGAAGCTCGTCCTGGCCGTTGCCGGCCACGCCGCCGACGCCGAGTATGTCGCCGGCGCGCAGCACGAATGAAAGCTTCGTGAGATCGACGCCGAAGGGCTCCGCGCTCTTCACGCTCAGCTTATCGACCGAAAGCCGCGCCTTCCCCGGCTTCCAGTCCACGGGCCGAGGAGTAGCGAGGCTGCGCCCGATCATCATTTCCGCCAGGCTTCGCGTCGTCTCCGCGCGCGGGTCGCACTCCCCCGTCACTTTTCCGCTCCTGAGGATCGTCGCGCCATGACAGAGCGCGCGGATCTCGTCGAGCTTGTGGCTGATATAGAGGATCGCGACCCCCTCCGCGGCGAGCTTGCGCAACGTTGCGAAAAGCCGCTCGACCTCCTGCGGGGTCAGCACCGAGGTCGGTTCGTCCATGATCAGGAGTCGGGGATTCTGCAAGAGTGAGCGAACGATCTCGATCCGCTGACGCTCGCCAACGGATAGCTCGCCAACAAGGCGCGTGGGATCGAGCGGCAGGCCGTAGGCCGCGCTCACTTCGCGGATGCGGGCGTTGAGCTTTCGCGCCGGTGGCGCGTCGTTCATGCCGAGCGCGACGTTCTCCGCCACGCTCATGGCCTCGAACAGCGAGAAATGCTGGAAGACCATGCCAACGCCAGCCGCCCGCGCATCGCCAGGGTTGTCCGGCGCATAGGGCGCGCCGCGCATGCGCATTTCCCCTTCGTCGGGGCGCTGAACGCCGTAGATCATCTTCACCAGGGTCGATTTGCCTGCGCCGTTCTCGCCGAGGAGAGCGTGGATCTCTCCCTCGCGAACAGTGAAGGCGATGTCGTCATTCGCCTTCACGCCGGGGAATGACTTGTTCAGCCCCCGCGCCTGGAACAGCACCGCCGCCTCCATGCCCCCCTCTCCCGCCCGTTCAGCCAAGCGCGCTCCGATTCTTTCGTTCCCCTCGCGCCATAGCGCGCGTTCGGGCCGCTCGCGTCAAGTCGCAAGAGCCGGTTGGCGGCGCAGGATGGGGCGGCGGCGCGCCCCGATCCCGACCGACCCCGTTCCGCGAATAGGCGCTGGACCTCGCCTCATCCCTTTGCTAAAGGCCCTGCCACGTCTCTGGTCCGGCGTAGCTCAGTGGTAGAGCATCGGACTGTTAATCCGCTGGTCGTAGGTTCGAATCCTACCGCCGGAGCCATGAGACGCTTGAAAGCACCTGCGACCATTGGAGAAAATCTGATGGAGCTTGATGCTCATGCACGTGATCGGTCACACAAACGCGAATTGACGGCGCTCGCCGGTCCGGCAGATGATCTTTCGCAGCGGCACTTACTACTACAATCGCAGAGTTCCAGAGCGCGCAATAGAAGCTTGTGGAGCGTTCATCCGTGTTCGGCTGTCATCTCTGATGCGACCGAGGCGAAGCAGCTCTCAGAGAGGCTTACAGAGAGGCTGAACGGCATCTGGAGGCAAGACCAGATCGAACATGGGACTTACCTCCATACGCTGCTCAGGACGGCTCGACGTAGATCGTTCACGCTTGGGCAATTCGGAGGAATACCTCGCCTTGAGGAGCACTGATCCCGCCCCATTGCGGCAAGCGGTTATGACCCTCATCGGTTTTGCTGGCGACAAGGATATCCCGTGGTGGACACTACCGATCACCCTCTATGCGCGGCAGTGCAGCGACGCCGGACGCTTACCGATCAAGCGCATCCGCAGAGAGTCTAAGCGTCTGCACAGACAAGCCCTATGATCGGCGTCAGCGGTTTGGTCCACGGCCTGCGGAGATTCGTACGGCCATCGGATTCGTCGCCTAAAGCAATGTCGGCACGTTGACCTTCAGCATTGCCGAAAAGACCACGTAGAGAGCCGTAACCACGCCTGCGGTCGTGAGGATGGCCGCCCCGACCGAGCGTAGCGTGAGCGTCTGACCGTCCTTTATTCGCATGGTTATCGGGTAGAGAAGCGCGAGATAGACGGCGCTGGCCGTATAGAAGCCGATCGTCGGGACCGCGGCGATATAGACGGCCACGGACGCCGAAACGCAGAGCGCGAAGATGAAGCCGCGATTCAGAACCTTCGTCTCGGTCGGCTCGCGGATCTCCCGAACTAGAGCGATTACGGCGGTGAGGCCGATCACAGCCAGAATCATCCTCGGGAACACATCTGCAGGGTACATGAGGTTCGCAGTCTGGGCCCAGAATACGCCGACCGCCGCGATCGCGATCAGATAGACGCCCGAGGCGTATGTCACACGCATGATCTCACCCCGCTCCCATGGCCGTTTTCATTTTCTCGCGGCGCTCGAGGATGAATGCGGTCGCCACCGTCGCGGCGCAGAGCAGAATCAACACGATGGAGATCGGGCGGAACACGAAGACGTCGAGCAGGTTGTCCGCCGAGCGCCCGATCATCAGCGAGAGGCCAAGGCCCTGTTCGGCGACCGGGCCGAGCACCAGTCCGAGCCCCATCGGGCCAAGCGGAATGTCCGCCTTCGAGAGGAGGTAGGCCAGGAAGCCGGCGCCGGCCATCACGACGACGGAATAGATGCCGTAGGAGGCCGCGTAAGCGCCGATGACGCAGAACACGATGATTGTTGGCGAGATGAAGGACGACGGCACGAGCAACACCCGCACGGTCGCCCGGATCATCACGGCGCCAACAAAGAGCATGAGGATGTTGGCGACGATCAACGAAGCCATGAACGCATAGGCGACATCGCCGCTGTCACGAAGGAGGCCGACGCCGGGTTGGATGCCGAAGGCCAGAAGTGCGCCGAGGATGATGGCCGCATTGGCGCTGCCCGGGATCCCGAGGCCCATCATCGGAACGAGCGAGCCCGAGACCTGAGCGTTGTTGGCGCTTTCGGAGGCGATCAGCCCTTCGATCGCGCCCTTGCCGTAGCGCGAGGGATCGCGATCCCAGCGCCGCGCCTCATTGTAGGCGATCAGGGATGCGATGACGCCCCCGGCGCCGGGCAGGACGCCGACGCCGGTGCCGATGAGCGATGACCGCAAGATCAGCCACCATCGTCTTACGAAGACCGGAACGAGGGAACGGATCACGCGCCGCCGGGGCTTGTATTCCACGATGTACGAGGCGCGATCCTCGAGCAGTTTGAGAGCTTGTGAGAAAGAGAAAATGCCAAGCAGTGCGGGCACCATTCCGATCCCCTCGATCAGCGGCGAATAGCCGAAGGTGAAACGAGGCAGGCCGATGGACGGATCGAGTCCGATCGTCGCCAGCAACATGCCGAGCGCCCCGGAGAAGATGCCTTTCACCATGTTGCCGGAGGACATCGCCGCGATGGTGAGAAGCCCGAGAATCGCGAGCCAGAAATATTCCGGAGGACCGAACGCGAGCGAGATCTGGGCGAGAGGACCGAAGCTTGCGATCAGGATTATGGTTCCAACCAAGCCGCCGATCACCGAGGCGATCAGCGAAGCGTAGAGCGCGTCATCCGCGCGGCCCTGCAGCGTCATCGGATAGCCGTCGAACGTGGTCGCGAGCGAGGAGGGCGTGCCAGGCGTGTTGAGCAGAATCGCCGAATTGGCGCCGCCGTAGATCGCCGCGGAGTAGATCGCCCCGAGCATGGCGAGCCCCGTGACGGGGTCCAGGCTGTAGGCGATCGGCAGCATCAACGAGATCGCCATCACCGAAGTCAGGCCAGGGAGCGTTCCGATGACGATGCCGCCGACAATGGCGGCGAGCATCACCAGAACGATCCGGGGCGCGAGGGTCGCGACGAAACCGTCCGAGAGATGGGCGAGACTGTCCATTGCACTTCCCTCGCTACGCGATCACTTCGTCTGCGCTTCTTTGAACAATCTGGCCGCGGCGTTCTCGTAACTGAGGAGCGACTCCTCCAGTTCGTCTCCGGACATCCAGTTTGGGGACTGCCCGACCTTCTTCAACTCCGCCTGAAGATTGGGATTGTCGTAAATCGCCTTGAACCCGGTGCGCAGTCGCGCCGCGACATCATCATCGAGTCCCGTTGGCGCGATAAAGATTCGACCGGTGCGCATGACGAGATCGACACCCTGTTCCTTAAGGGTCGGCACATCCGGCAATACGTCGTCGCGCTCGGCGCCGGCGAGAGCGAGGAACTGCGTTTCATCTTTCGAGCCGAGAAAGGGCGGCAGGCCCGCGACGCCCGCGTCTACATGGCCGCCAAGCACCGCCGCGACGAGTTGCGAGCCGCCGGGGAAGGGTACGACGGTGATGTCGATCCCGCTGGCGTCCGCGATCTGCAACGCGAGGAGATGGGTGCCGCCGAATTGATCCGCGGTGCCGAGTGTCAGTTTCCGAGGGTTGGCTTTCGCGGCTGCGATGAAGTCGGCGAACGTTTCGTATCCGCTTCCGAGCGCCGTCGCGATCGCGACGGGGTCGCCGGCCACCTGACCGAGGAAGGTGAAGTCTTCGAGGGCGTATTGCGCTACGCCGGTGACCGGCCCGAGCGCGATATGCGGCACGTTATAGGTGCCGATGGTGTAGCCGTCCGGTTCGGCGTTGGCGACCATGTTGGCGCCGATATGGCCGCCAGCCCCCGGCCGGTATTCGAAGGTGAAGTTGGCGCCGAACTCGTCGGCGGAGAATTTGTCCACGGTGCGGGCGATGAGATCGCTGCCGCCCCCGGGGCCGAAGGGTACGACCATCGTGATCGGCCGGTTTGGAAAGCTATCATCAGCAACGGCGGGCGCGGCGAGGGTCGCACCAAAGAGCAACGCAGCGGCTATGGCGTGCAGTTTCATGTCATGTTTCTCCCGTTTCAAATCTGGCCGAGCAAGTTCGCGCGTCAAAGCGAGCGTTCGAACCGGCTGATAGTGGTGACTTCCTCGCTGAAGATCTCGGCGCGGGTGAGCCCTCCGCTCGCGACCTCCATGGCGGCGCGCATGACGCGCGCACCGGTTTCCTGCAGGCTCGTTTCGCCACTCAGCAGATTGCCGACATCGATGTCGATATGATCGGTCATCCGCGAAAGCGTCGTCGCGTTGCCGCTGACTTTGAGCGTGGGCGAGAGAGGAGCGCCGAGTTGGTTGCACTGACCCGTCGAGAACAGGATCATCTGGCAGCCGCCAGCGGAAAGCGCGGTGATGGACTCGGCGGCGGGCGCGGCGGTGTCCATCAGGTTCAACCCCGGCTTCCGGGGCCGCTCGCAATACTCCAGGAAATCCGCCACTGGACGCGTACCGCCCTTGAGGATGGCGCCAAGCGATTTCTCTTCGATCGTCGTCAATCCACCGCGAATATTGTCGGCGGTCGGTTGCTGCCCCCGGATGTCGACCCCGCGCTCATGCGCGTCTTGCTCCACCCGCTCGACAGCCTCGATGATCCGTTTCGCGACATCGGAATCCGCGGTGCGCTCGGCGAGGAGATGCTCGCCGCCCATCCATTCCGACGTCTCGGACAGGATGACGGATCCGCCGGCGTCAACCAGGAGATCCGCCATCGCGCCGACGGCCGGGTTTGAAGCGAGGCCGGATGTGGTGTCGGACCCTCCGCACTCCACCCCGACGATCAGAGAGGAAACCGGGCAAGGCTCGCGCCGCTTCCGGGACGCGGCGAACGTCTGTTCCGCGACCCAGCGCACGCCGCGGGCCGTCGCGTTGATCGAACCGCCTTCGCCCATCAGCGTGATGATCTCCACGGGCTTGCCGGTCGCCGCGATGGGGGCGGCCACCCGTTCGGCCGACGTCGGCTCAAGGCTCACCACGAGGACCGCCGCGACGTTCGGATTCGCGCCCAGACCAGCCAGCGCCCGTACGGTCATCTCGTAGTCAAAGCCGATCTGTCCGCGCCCGAAGGAGATCGTAATCGGCACGGCGCCGCGGACGCTTGACGCGATGCGCTGCGCGGTGGGATTCGCGGTGTCCATCGCCGAGAGAACCACCACATGGTTCCGGATCCCGACTGATCCATCATCGCGCCGATAGCCAAGAAACTCAGTCATCGCGCGACCCTCCCAAGGCGAAGTGGGAGTCCGGTTCTGGGCGCTGCGGTCGGTCTGATCATGGCGCTCTCCTTTGATTGCGCGGTTCTCGGGTTGGGTGCGGGGGGCCCCGCACGGGTCGTCATGCGGCGCCGGAGCGTGGCGCGGCGGCCCGCGACCGGCGTCTCAACTGCAAGGTCGTGACGAATGCTAGCAGGAGGACAGCGACGGCGAGCAGCGGCATGGCGCCCGCCACGATCCAGGCGAAGGCGAAAGCCACCGACGCCCCCGCCGCCGCGATGTCGAGCGCCGACGCGGGGCCGACGAAATGGCGGACGGTGACGATCTGGAGGCTGACGGTCGCGACAAGCCAGGCGAAGATCGGCAGCAGCGCGCCCGAATTCAGCGGGAACGTGAGGATGTCGCCATGATAGATGAAGAGAAACGGCAGGATGATCGGCCCCGCCATCAGCCTCATCGACGCCCATGCGGCGCCCCAGAAGCTCGTTTCCGCGATCCTCGACGCGACGATCACCGCAGTCGCGACGGGTGGCGTCACCGCGGCGTAAACGGCGAAATAGTAGACGAACATGTGGGCGGCGAACGCATCCACCCCGAGCGTGCTGAGGGCGGGGATCATCATGATCGCCACCATCGTGTAGGCGGCGACGGTAGGCAGCCCGCAGCCCAGAATGAGCGACGCCAGCATGATCAGCAGGAGCGCCAGGAACGTGTACCCGCCCGCGAGTCCGGAAAGCGCGCTGGCGAATTTCGGGCCAAGCGCGGTCGTGATCAGGGATTGGGCGACAAGCGAAATGACCACGATGACGATCGCCAGCCCCGCGCCTTGCTGCGCGCCTGAGACCAACCCTTCAAAGATTGCTCTCAGCGAGTTCACGAATCCCGATTTCGAACGCCAGGTGGAGGGCCGGAGCAGCGTCGAACCGATAATCGCGGCGATCGCGAATACGACAGCGGTCGTCGCCGAATACCCGTTCATCAGAAAATAGACCAGCGTCGTCATAGGGGCGAGAAAGGGGAATATCTCACCCCGGATACATCTGAAGTCGGGCGGGTCGCATTCTTCGATGTGGCCGGACTTCCGAACGATGAAAGCGATCACGAGCAGAACCGACCCGAAAAAGAGGAGCGCCGGGACGAGCGCGCGCAACGCGATGTCCACGTAGCTGACGCCGAGAAACGCCGCCATGATGAAGGCGCCGGCGCCCATGACCGGCGGCAGGATCTGGCCGCCGCACGACGCGACGGACTCCATCGCGGCGGCATCCTCGGCGCGAAATCCCTGACGTTTCATTGTCGGGATAGTGAAAACGCCAGTGATCGCGACGTTGGCGACGGTCGCGCCCGTCACCGTCCCGAGCAGCGCGCTCGAGACCACGCTTGTCACGGCTGCGCCGCCTTTCAGGAGTCGTCCCAGCCAGTTGCCGAGTTCCATGAACAGGCGTGTGACGCCGGTGGAGGCGAGCAACGCGCCGAAGACCATGAACAGAAATACGATATTGGCGGAGATCGGCGTCACCTGCCCGTAGAGACCGGTTCCGCCCGACGATATCAGGAATGTCATCGCATATTCGAACGAAGGATGCGACGCGGCGCGCATCGCGCCGGGAATATTGTCGCCGAAGAAGAAGTAGGAAAGGCCGATCACAGCGAGGGAGGCGATTATGAGCCCCCATTCCATCCAGCACAGGATAATGACCGCGACGATGATCGCGATCCCTGCGACGGTCTGGGGCATCGTCAGCCCAATTCCGAAACGGAGCTCAAGCTCTTCGCTGATCTGAACGAAGTAGACGCTCGCCGCGAGCGCGGCCACGGTGCACGCGACGGCGAGAAAGCGAAATGCGCCTCGCCGCCGCCGAGCTTGGTCGACGCCCACGATGAGGGCGGCGAACCCGACATGGATGATCGCGTGCTCGCCCTCGGTGAACGGTCGATCGAACGCGAACCCGAGATGGTAGAGCGCCGCCAAAAGCGCGACGCCAGATGCGATGACGGAGATCCAGTTCATGGCTCTTCCCTATGCAGGGAGGCGCGGGAGCGACCCGCGCAAGTTCCGGGTCGCTATTCGATCAAACCCGCCTCCCGATACGCGCGGAGAGCGCCGGGATGCAGGTCATCGGCCTGCCAGTCGCCGAGCAGCCCTTCGCCCGAGGCTACGACGCTAAGCGTCGCGGCGTAATCCGGGAGCGCGTCCGCGTTCTCGATCATGAACTTTGTAAGCTCGTAGGCGTCCTCCTCAGAGAAGTCCTTGTGGACCGAAATTGCGGCGGGCGCGAAGATCCAGTTCACGCTACGGTCGCCCGCTGCCTCGGGGATCTGGTCGCCCGAGACGGCGATCGGCCGGAAGCGCATGCCCCCCTCCTCCGCCTTTTGGAAGGCCTCGTTCGGGAAGCCCACCAGATAGATGTCACGGCCCGAGGCGAAAAGCTGGCTCACCACGCCCGGTTTGAAAGCCTTCGCACCGTCCGGCGACATGACGATCTGCGAGATGATGGCTTCGGTCCGGTTCTCCACCAGTGCTTCGTGCGATGGGGCGGTTCCCATGAACTCCATGTCGGGGTCGACCTCCGGCATGCCTTTTTCGAGAAACAGCGCAGGCAGTCCGCCCCAATGCGCCTGGGCGCGGCGACCGAGCGCCAGCGAGCGTCCATCAAGGTCCGTCGCGGACTCTATGGCGGGATCCGTCGTCAGCACCCCGATCGCGCCGTAGAAGCCGTTGAACAGCACCTTCACGTCGGTGCGGATCTCGGGATGCGCTTCGCTGAAGAATGGCTCGACGCCCTGTTCCGCGTAGGTGTAGTCGAGCAGGCTCGTGCAGCCAATCGTATTTACCCACTCGCCACCGGACATCAGATTCACTGTGATGGCTGTTGATCCCGGCCCTTCCGCGTTTGTCACGCGGAGCGTCGCATGGCGTTTCTGAGTCAGGTCCTGAATCGCGTTACCGACCGTGTACATGATCGAGCCGAACGGCGCGCAGCGAAATCCGATCTCTTTCGTCTGGGCGCTTGCGCCGCCCGAAAGTCCGACTGCGATGAGCGCGGAAAGCGCGAGCGCGCGGCGTCCTGCTCGTGGCGTGATCATTGCTTTCATGGTGTAGGTCTCCCTTTTTTCCGCCGGGTGCTTTTATGCTCCCGTCGTCGCCCCCCCGGCGGGCGCGACGGGAGGGGCGAGTTCACATCGAAGGCTCAAAACGACTGATTGCGGTTTCGCGCACATCCAGCACTTCGGAACTGGTGAGGGCGCCGGAGGCGACCTCCAACGTGAAGTCGAAGAGCCGCCCGCCTGCCTCGCGGATCGGCGATCCGTTTTCGATGACGTCCGATACGTCGAAATCGATGTTGTCGCTGAACGTAGCGACCGTGTTGCGATTGCCCGACACCTTCAGCGTGGTCGCGACCACGCTGCCGATCGGATTGCCGACGCCCGTGGAGAAGAGGATGAGCTGGCATCCGCCGGCGGCGAGCCCGGTCAACGACTCCACCGCAGGCGCTGGAGTCGCCATGAAATGGAGTCCTGCCTTCATCGGCGCTTCGCCGTATTTGAGCACGCCGACGAGCGGAGAGGTTCCAGCCTTGGACATCGCGCCGAGGGCCTTTTCCTCGATTGTCGTCAACCCACCGCGGATATTGTCCTTCGACGGGTTGGCGCCTCGGAGGTCGAGCCCACGGGCCATCACTTCCTCTTCGAATCCAAGCACGGCGTCGAGAAACTGTTGTCCGACCGCTTCGGTTTCGGCCCGCTCGGCGAAGAGGTGCTCGGCGCCGAAGAATTCGGACGTCTCCGAGATCACCACCTTGCCGCCGCCGGCGACCACCTGATCGGCGGCGAAGCCTATCGAAGGGTTGGAGGCGAGGCCGGAGGTGGTGTCGGAGCCGCCGCATTCCACGCCGATCGTCAGTTTCGTGAGCGGCTGGTTCGTCCGCTTCTGGCGGCTCGCTTCGCGCATCAGCCGCGCCGCATGCCGGACCCCAAGCGCCGTTGCTTCGATGGTGCCGCCGACGAGTTGGATATTCACAATCTCCAAAGGTTTGCCGCAGGATCGGATGCGCGACGCCACCTCTTCCGTCGTCACGGGTTCGAGTCCGATCAGAACGATCGCAGCTATGTTCGGATTGCGCGCAAGTCCCGCGAGCGTGTCATAGGCGATGTCCAGGTCGCGCCCAAGCTGCCCGCGCACGAAAAGCGTGGTCACCGGCAGCGCGCCTTCCACCGCGTTCGCGACCGCGCGCGTGACGGGGTTGCAGTTGTCCATCACCGAGATGACGCCGACATGATTGCGAAGTCCGACCTGGCCGTCAGGCCGCTCATATCCAAGGAAAGACATCATGCGCGCCTTAACGGTCGCCGCGGGCGCGAAGCGCCTCGACGTTATGCGTGTGAACGTGGTCGCCGATCGCAATGTCGGCTGTCGCCCTGCCTATGACCTGACCGTATTTGAGGATGTCGTCCCCCGAGGACAGCGCGATGACCGCACATTTGTGGCCATAGGGTATGTCTGCCCGAAGCTCTACGGCGCCCGTGCGCTCGCCCCGCAACTCTGCGGAGACGCCTTTGGCGGCCTCGTCGATCAGGGTGGCGACATTGTCGTTCGGATGAAGCACGATCGCACGTGTCATTTTGTTTCCTCGTCTATTGCTGGTCCGGCAGATGCCCGCGCTCGATCGCGGGGAAAGGGATGCGCGCGGCGGCTCCGGCGGCTTTCAGCTCTTCGATGATGGCGACCGGAAGCGGCACGCCGTGGCGCTCCGCGGCCTGCTCCGCCTCCTGGGCGCGTTCGCCGGGAATGCGCGCCGACGGACCGCCCGCCGCGAGATAATGCGTGGTCCAGGCGGCGACGTGCTCGTCATAGGCCGCCCGGCCCTGCAACAGGTCCGGGTTGAAAACAAGAACCAACGCATTGAGACGCCCGCCACCGCTGGCGATCCCGCCGCCGGGATTGAGGCTATCCCGAAAGGTCGCGCCGGCGAGACTGCCCGCGAGAATCTCGACCATCATGGCGAGCCCGAGTCCTTTGTGCCCTCCGGCCGGAAGAAGCGAACCGAGCAGGGCCGCCTCCGCGTCGGTCGTCGGCTCGCCTTCGCCATCAAGCGCCCAGCCCTCCGGGATCGGCTCGTCGTTTCGAGTCGCGAGCAGAATGTTGCCGCGCGCCGCCACGCAACACGCCATATCGACGACGAAGGGCGGCTGGCCAAGGCGCGGCGCAACCATCGCAAAAGGGTTGTTGCCGATCATCGGCCTCTTTGCGCCCGGCGCGCCGATGACCGGGGGCGTCGCTTGAAACATGAGCGCGACGCAGCCCTTATCCGCGGCGCCGAGCAGGTTGACCCCGAGCGCACCAAGGTGCGCCGAATTCTGAATCTGACAGGTGACGACGGGGTACGTAGCGGCCAGAGCAAGAGCTTGGTCAACCGCTCTCGGCCCCGCGACCTGCCCAAGCGCCCCGCCAGCCTCGTAAGTGAAAACCGGACCATCCGGCGGCTCCGGAGACGGTGTCTCACGCGCGATCTCTCCGGCGGCGATCTTCTTGAGATAATCGCATAGTCTTGCGAGGCCGTGGGTCCGAAAACCGCGCGTGTCGCATCTGACGAGGGTCCGCGCGGCCAGGTTGGCGTCTCCTTCCGGGACCCCGGCCGCGTCCAACATCGCCGCGGTCCAGCGTTCGAGTTCGTCGCGGCGCGCTCTCGGGGGCGGAGATTTTGCGGCCAGCGTAGTCATAGTACAAATCTCTGGTAGTGTTTCAGGGCTGCGATCGCCTCCCTGATGCCGTTGCGCCTGAGGCGCTCCGCGCCCGCGGCGTCTCCGGCTTTCATTGCTTCGAGGGCGAGGCGAAGGTTGCGCAGTCCTTGTTCGGCGCGTCCGGGGAGCATGACGACGCGGCGCAGCGTGACATTGGTTTGGTCGCGAACGCTGTCGAGCATATCGGTCAGAACCGGATTGGCCGCCGCGTCGATAACCTCCTTGCGGAAACGCTGGAATAGCTTTTCATACAGGTGAAGCTCGCCGGCGAGCACGCGCTCCTCGAACGCGCCGTCAGCCTCTGCAAGGAGCTCCGCCCAGATTTCGCGGCGCCCGTTCTCCACGGCTCTTCGGACAGCGAGCCCTTCAAGAACCTCTCTCACATCGTAGATCTCGAATACCTGGCTCAGCTCCAGCCGCCGTGCGACAGCGCCTCTATTCGGCGTGCGAGCGACGAAGCCGCGAATCTCCAGAGCGGCGAGAGCCTCGCGCACCTTGGTGCGTGAAACGCCGAACTCACGAGCAATATCCTGCTCCTTGAGCTTCGACCCCGGCGCGATCTCATGCTCTGAGATCCGCGACCGAAGCTGCTCAACAATCCGTTGAACATCGGACCCCGAACCCGTTTCGGGTGCGCCGCTTGATGGCTTCGATTGTCGCGGTTGTTCAGATTCCATGTCCATTCCCATGTGTCGAGTTCACCCTCCAGGCCTCTCGTCATTTTGTCAACAATCTTGTCGACAAAACGCCTGGTGTGAATCGAACTCCGGCGTCACGAACCGAGAAAACGACTTTCTCCCGCTCGTGTGCGTGTTCCGCGTGATCTGCTCCCCTGAAACGGCTGCGGAAGAAGAACGAGCGGCTTAGGCGCGCGGTTTCGAACCTGACGCTGGACGAGTTGATTCTGAGGAAGGCGTCCTCGGGAAACTTCTGATCCTCTCCCTTTGTCGCGCATGCACCGATCGAGCGCGCGGTCGGATGAAAGTATCTGAGCGCCGCCTTCGCCGCGTTCTGGGCTCACACCGACTCACACCGCGTCGACCGGTACGGGGGTGTGCTGACGACGAACATCCGTTTGCCGCCATGATCGAACCGAAACGCCAGTTCGGTCTATCTGGGTATCGTCGGGCAAGTCCTGCAGTTAGAGCAGGGATCTAGACACGGTCAGTGATGACCAGCAGGCGGGCGATCTCGCGCCAAGCGGCATCGCACCCCAAAACAATCTCTATCGACCAGGGCAGCGAGTTCATCTCCCGCTACATGGGTTTCCGGTCGTATCGGCGCGGGGCTACACCCGACCTTTCACGGCCGGCAGAACCGACAGACAATGCGTTCGTCCTGGCCTTCGACGGTTGCATTCATGCCGAGTGCCGGCGCGCCAACTGGTTCATGACGCTCGCGAATGTGACCAAAATGCCGGGACCTTAGCGTCGATACTATAGCGAGAAACGGCCACTCGGCACGATTGGCGACAAGGCTCCGATCACGTTTACGAACTCGGGGCGACCGAGTTGCGGGCTGTCACAACGAGAGACACAACCAAGAGCACACTACGGATTGGAGAGGCTTCGCAGCTCAATAAGGCGGAGAATTCAAACAATGAGGTAAAGGTTTCCAGTTCCCGGCGCCGGCGCCAGAACTGGAAGAAATCCAGCGATCAAAGCGACCAAAGAAATGACCCGCGTCTGGGCACGGCGCCGGTGGCGCCCGAGGGCGGCCCCGGCGCCGCTCGGTTGCTGGCCGGATTGCGGTCGTCATGTGCGCAGGCGGGTCAGCGGGGCCTTTTGCACCAGCCGGTTCCCAGAGTCATTGGCGGTCCCGGTTCCGCAGCTCGAGAAACTCACGCCGCAGCGCGTCGTTCTCGAGGAAGGCGCCGCGCATGATCGAGGTGGTCATCACCGGCTTCTCGTCCTTGACCCCGCGCCAGTGCATGCAGAAGTGATCCGCCTCCATCACGATCGCCAGCCCGTCGGGCCGGATACGGCGCTCCAGTTCATCTGCCAGCATGATCGCCGCCTCTTCCTGGATCTGCGGCCGGCTCATGATCCAGTCGCAGAGCCGGGCGTACTTCGACAGTCCGATCAGGTCCGCGTCGGTGTTCGGCAGGACCCCGATCCATATTTTTCCCATGATCGGGCACAAATGGTGCGAGCAGGCGCTGCGCACGGTGATCGGGCCGACGATCATCAATTCGTTGAGCTGTGAGACGTTCGGAAAGCTGGTCACCGGCGGCGCATCGCGATACCGCCCGGCGAACACCTCGTCGAGAAACATCTTCGCCACCCGGCGCGCCGTGCCGGCGGTGTTGTGGTCGTTTTCGGTGTCGATCACCAGCGCGCCGAGCACCTCTTCCATCCGTTTCTCGACCTCCAGGCGCAATTCGTCCAGCTCACCGTCCTCAACGAAGGCGGCGATGTTGTCATTGGCCCGGAATGGCTGTCCGGCTCTCCTGAGTCGCGCGCGGATCCGGCTCGATACGGGCGCGTCGTCCGCAGTATAGGTGAGGGAGGGGATTCTGTTCAGCACGATCATACTCCTCGTCGGCGCGCGGCATGCGCTGCGTGGTCGACGGCTGGCCGACGCAACTGGTGTTGATGAAGAATTTTCATTCGGGCCGGTTCCGCCCGACCCCGTGGCCGTATACCAGCCGCCCGCCGAACCACCCGCCGACGGTCAGCGCGATGAACCCGCCAGCATCGAGCAAGAGCGAAACCGTATCTGGCGCAAGCGGTTGCAGATGGTCGAGCCGCAGGACCAGCCGCGCCGCGAAGAACGCGAAGGCGGCCATCATGGCGCCCATATGCGCCCAGGCGTCACTCATCGGGGCCCCCTCGGGCACCCGCGGCAGCTCGGCCATGCCGGCCAGCATGGCGAGCATCGCGAACGCGCAGCCGACAGCGAGCAGCCCACCCGACCAGCGCCAGGCGGCCTCTCCCAGCCACAGGCTCGTGAAATCGGCGACGACTGCAAGCGACCAGCAGGCGACCGGAAAATGGACGAATGCGGGATGCAGAGGATGACGCATGGAGTCAGATCACCTGGGACAGAACGGTCAGGAACCCGACCACGGCGACGCCGGCATGGACCACGACGACGGCCTTCGGCGCCAGACGCTTGCGCAGATGAAACGACGCGAGAAAGAACCCGCCTAGCGCCGCCGCCAGCAGGATCACGAAACCGATCAGGACGGTTTGCGAGGCCGCCCCCTCGATCAGCGCCGCGATCAGCAGGATGAGCCCCAGCGCACCGAGGCCGGCGTGGAGAAGCGACACCGCCCAGGGCGCGAACTTTTCGCGGAGCGCATGCCCGGCGAGGTAGAGCCCCCCGAGGGCGGCGATTGCAAAGACGATGACGGCGTAGACGATCATTTCGGTTTCCTTTCGGTTGGGCTGCATGATCGGCGAAGGCCGCGAAGAGCGTTTCCGCCCATCCCCGCCTCGCCCAACATTGTTCCGTCCGACCGTTGGATGCGGCGAAGGGGCGTTACGTTCCCAAAAAAATCTGCGAGATCGCGCCCTTGGTGTTTGAGCACGGCGCCATCGGCGTCGCGAGGCCCGCGCGGGGGCCGAATCCGCAGTGTTCGCGACCGCTGGCGGCGACCCGTTGCTGCGGTTATGCATGGTCGCAAAGAGGAGAGTTCAGCCGACGTGTCTCACGTAATCGAGTATTTCTACTCCATCCGTTCCTCGTTCGCTTATCTCGGCGCGGCGCGGCTCAATGCGCTGGCGGCGGAGCATGGCGTCACGGTTTCTCATCATCCCATGGATCTGCTGGCGCTGGTCGAGGGGCGTTACGCTTTCGACGGCGCGCGGACGACGGACCGTCCCCACGCCGGCGCCCGTGTCATGGAGAAGGACCCGATCCGCGAAAGCTACACGCAGCTCGAATACCGCCGCTGGGGAAAGCATCTCGGCATCGGGATCAATGTCGATCCGTCCCATCACTACGGCCCGCGCGAGCTTCCCTCAGGCGCCGTCATCGCGGCGCAGCGCCGTGGCCTGGACGCCGGCCGGCTCAGCCACGCGATCCTCGAGGCGCTCTGGCGCGACGATCGCGATATCGCCGCCGTCAAGATCATCGCGGAGATCGTTGACGGACTTGAGCTCGGCGTCGCGGGCGTCCTCCTCTGCGAGGAGGCGATGCGCGCCGACATTCAGGAAGAGATGCAGGCCAACACGCGCGAAGCCGCGAGGCGCGGCGTCTTCGGCTCGCCGACCTATATCTGGAAAGACGAGCTCTTTTTCGGTCAGGACAGGCTGGAGTTTCTCCGACGCGCGATCGATGGCTCCGAGGCTTCGCCGACATGAGCGGCGATATCGCCGGAGGCTGACCGTATTCCCAAGAGATCGCGCCGGGTGCGCGCGCTTCACCCCGTTACGGGCGAACGATCAGAGCGCGTCCCGTGCTAGAGGTCCGGCGGGGCGGCGTCCGCGGCGGAGAAACTGACGCCCTCTATTGTCGATTCTTCGAGCAGGCGGGTCACGAGCGCCCTGGCGCCCCGCGCCCAGGCGGCGCGTTCGAGCATCTCGCGAATACGTTGGCGCACATTGTCGAAAGGGAGAATCTCACCCTCCGCACGGGCGTCGAGCCGGATGATGTGAAAGCCGTAGCGCGTCTCCACCGGGGCCGGGCTTATCGCTCCTTCCTCAAGCGCTTCGAGCGCCGCTTCGAACTCGGGCACGGTGTCTCCGGCGGTGATCTGCCCGAGGCGGCCGCCGTTCCCCCGCGATTCGCAGGCCGAGTTTTCCCTCGCCAGCCGATCGAAGGCGCGCGCGTCGACCATGATCTCCTTCAGCAGCGCTTCGGCGAATTCGCGGGCCTTTGCGCGCGCAGCGGGGTCGTCAGGCGGTGCGGGCAGGAGGATGTGCGCCGCTTCATAGAGGTTCGGCGCGCGAAAGCGTTGCTCGTGGGCGGCGTAGAAGGCGCGGCACGCGTCATCATCGGGAGGCTCAGCCCGGACATGCGTCTCGATCACCGCACGCACGAGCGCCTCGTCCCTGGTCTCCCGCCGGCCGGGTCCCAATTCCTGCTGTTCGGGATCCAACTCCAGCCGGCGCGCCGCCTGCAGCAGAAGCGCCCGCACCGCCAGCGCCCGCGCGGCCGCCCGCCAGGCGAGGCCCGGTTTGCCGGGTGGGGCCGGGTGGTTCTGCGCCTCCGCAGCGATCAGCGAGGAGGGGATCACCTCGCCGTTGACCGAGACCTCGGGTTGGAGCGCGCGCGCCTGCATCATTCGGCCGCGGGGCGCCGGCGCCCGCGCACGATCTGGTAGCCGGGGCGCCAGAGATAGCGCACCGGCGCGGAGAGCATGTGCACGAGCCGGGTGAACGGGAACAGGAGGAAGATCGTCAGCCCGAGGAAGATATGCAGTTTGAAAAGGATGTTGGCGTTCGCGACATGGGTCCAGGAATCGGCCCTGAGAGTGAAGATGCCCTGCGCCCAAGTCATGAACTTGACCATCTCGTCGCCGTCAAGATGCTGCAAAGACACGAAGATCGTGAGAAAGCCGAGCACGAGCTGCGCCATGAGCAGGATCAGGATCCATGTGTCCGCAAAGCTCGAATGCGCGCGTACGCGCGGGTCGGTCAGTCTGCGGTGAAGAAGGATTGCGCCGCCGGCCAGCGCCATGATCGCGCCGGCGCCCCCGACGATGATGGCGAGCCACTGCTTGAAGGTGTGTGAAATTCCGACAAGCTCGAAGAACCAGAGCGGCGTCAGGAGCCCGCCGAGATGGCCGACGAAAATTGTCAGGACGCCGACATGAAAGAGCACCGAGCCGAGGATGAATCGCCCTCGGCGCAGCAGCTGGCTGGAGCTGGACTTCCATGTGAACGGGTCGCGCTCATACCGGATGATGGAGCCGAGGGCGAGCACGGTCAGCGCGATATAGGGGTAGATCTGGAACAACAGGAAGTTCATCTGGGCCTCCTCCGGCTCAGCCTTTTTCGCCGGTCCATTCCGGCTGTGGCGCAGGCCCCATTCGGGCCAACAGGTCGCGGCCCGTCGGGCAGCCCGCGTTCGGGTCCGGCCCGAACGTCACCGCCGCCTCCTCCCAGATCGCGTCGAGCGCGGCGAGATCTTCGGGGTCGTCATCAGGTTGAGCGGAGATTTCCGCCAGAAGCTCCGCCTCGGCCGGGCTGGCGGCGAGCGTCTCCAGCGCGCGAAAGACCGGCGCATAGGGACTTTTTCGCTTTTCAAGCCGCTCAGCCACCGCGACGAAGATATGCGCCGCGTCCGCCAGCATCTCCCGCGCTTCCGCCAGCGGCCGCGTGGAAAGGAACTCGAGCAGCATCGGCAGGTGGTCCGGCAACTCCGGCCCGACCGGCTCGAACCCGCCGGCGCGATAGGTTTCGAGCAGATCGACCATCGCGCCGCCGCGATCGCGGCTTTCGCCGTGAACATGCTCGAAGAGGTTCAAGGAGAGAGATCGCGAGCGATCGAAGAGCAGCACGAACCGCTCCTGAACATCGAAGATGTCGTCGGCCGCGAACTGCGCGAGAAGCGGCTCCAGTCCAGCAATCGCCTCCGCCCCCAGCAGTCCTTCATCGCAGAGCGCGCGGGCGATATCGGGCGCGGCGGCCTGAAGCTCGGGACTGGGATAGGTGAGCAACGCAGACAGGGCTCTCAAGGTGACGGTCATGAGTTCATCGCCTCGGGGATGGTCAGGCCGCGCTTCTTCTTCCCGCCGAACATCGAGCGGCCGGAGCTTCCGGTTGAGCAGCCATTTCCGTCGGTGAAGCCGCAACCGCCCCTGAGACCCATGATGTCCTCTTCGGCCAGTTCACGATGGGCGGTGGGGATCACGAAACGGTCTTCGTAATCGGCGATGGCCATGATCTTGTACATGTCCTCGATCAGCGCCGGCGTCAGGCCGACGCGCTCCGCGATCGCCTCGTCGATCACGCCGTCCACGGTTTTCGAGCGCATGTAGCCGCGCATGGCGAGCATCCGTTCCAGGGCGGTGACGATCGGCTCATCCTTGCCCGCCGTCAGCAGGTTGGAGAGGTAACGCACCGGAATTCGCAGCGACCGGACGTCGGGCATCTCGCCATCATGGCCGATCGCGCCAGCCTCGGCCGCGTTCTGGATCGGCGAGAGAGGCGGAACATACCAGACCATCGGCAGCGTGCGGTATTCCGGATGCAGCGGAAAGGCGATCTTCCAGTCCATCGCCATCTTGTAGACGGGCGAGCGTTTCGCGGCCTCCAACCAGTCTCGCGGCACGCCGTCGGCCAGCGCCTGCGCCTCGACTTCCGGATCGTGCGGGTCGAGAAATATGTCGAGTTGGGCCTGATAGAGATCCTGCTCATTCTCGGTCGCCGCGGCGCTCTCGATCGCGTCCGCATCGTAGAGCATCACGCCGAGATAGCGGATCCGCCCTACGCAGGTTTCCGAGCACACTGTCGGCTGGCCGCTCTCGATCCGGGGGTAGCAGAAGGTGCATTTCTCGGATTTGCCGGTTTCCCAATTGTAGTAGATCTTCTTGTAGGGACAGCCCGAGACGCACATCCGCCAGCCGCGGCATTTTTCCTGGTCGATCAGGACGATGCCGTCCTCCTCACGCTTGTAGATCGCGCCGGAGGGGCAGGACGCCAGGCAGCTCGGGTTGAGGCAATGCTCGCACAGCCGCGGCAGATACATCATGAACGTGTTTTCGAACTGGCCGTAAATTTCCTTTTGTACGCCCTCGAAGTTGTAGTCCTTCGAACGCTTCTCGAATTCGCCGCCGAGGATCTCCTCCCAGTTCGGGCCCCATTCTATCTTCTCCATCCGCTCGCCGGAGATCAGCGAGCGTGGGCGCGCGGTCGGGAAATGCTCCATCTCCGGCGCTGACTGCAGATGCTCGTAATCGAAGGTGAAGGGCTCGTAGAAGTCGTCGATTTCCGGAAGGTCGGGGTTGCCGAAGATGTTCGCGAGGATGCGCCACTTGGCGCCCTGCTTGGGATGGATATGGCCGCTCTTGTTTCTCACCCAGCCGCCGTTCCAGCGTTTCTGGTTCTCCCAGTCCTTGGGATAGCCGATGCCGGGTTTGGTTTCGACATTGTTGAACCAAGCGTATTCGACGCCGTCGCGGCTGGTCCAGACGTTCTTGCAGGTGATCGAACAGGTGTGGCAACCGATGCACTTGTCGAGATTCAGAACCTTGCCGATTTGCGCGCGGATCTTCATTCTGCGGCCTCCACTTGCCGGGTTTCGGGCGCCGCTGGCTGGTCCAGCCAGTCCACTTCGGTCATCTTTCGCACCACCACGAATTCGTCGCGGTTCGAGCCCACCGTGCCGTAATAGTTGAAGCCGTAACTGAGCTGGGCGTAGCCGCCGATCATGTGCGTGGGCTTCATCACGGTGCGGGTGACGGAATTGTGAATCCCGCCTCGCCGCCCGGTGCGCTGCGAGCCGGGCACGTTCACGATCTTCTCCTGCGCGTGATACATGAACACCGTGCCGGGCTTGATGCGCTGCGAGACCACCGCCCGCGCCACCAGCGCGCCGTTCATGTTGTAGGCCTCGATCCAGTCGTTATCGACGATGCCGGCCGTCTTGGCGTCATCTTCCGACAGCCAGACGATCGGTCCGCCGCGGCTCATGGTGAGCATCAGAAGGTTGTCGGTATAGGTCGAATGGATGCCCCATTTCTGATGGGGGGTGATGAAGTTCAGCACCACATGCGGCGTTCCATCGCGCTCCGCTTCGTTGATCTCACCGGTGATGGTCTTGAGGTCAACTGGCGGACGGTAGACGCAGAGCGCCTCGCCGAAGGCGCGCATCCAGAGATGATCCTGGTATAGCTGCTGGCGGCCGCTGAGCGTGCGCCACGGGATCAGTTCGTGGACGTTGGTGTAGCCGGCGTTGTAGCAGACCTCCTCGCTTTCGATGCCAGACCAGGTTGGCGAGGAGATGATCTTGCGCGGCTGAGCCGCGATGTCACGGAAGCGGATCTTCTCATCCTCCTTCGCCTCCGCCAGATGGATGTGGTCGCGCCCGGTGATCTTGCCGAGCGCCTTCCACGCCTTCACCGCGACCTCGCCGTTGGTTTCGGGCGCCAGCATCAGCACCACTTCCGCCGCGTCGATGCCGGTGTCGATCTTCGCAAGTCCCGCGGTGGGCCCTTCCTCGAGCACCGGATCGTTGAGGTCGATCAGATGCTTCACTTCGGTCTTGGTGTCCCAGGCGATGCCCTTTCCGCCATTGCCGATCTTCTCCATAAGCGGCCCGAGCGAGGTGAAGCGCTTGTAGAGATTCGGGTAATCGCGCTCGACGGCGATGTAATTCGGCGCTGTCTCGCCCGGGATCAATTCACATTCGCCTTTCTTCCAGTCGCGGACATGGCCCTGTGTGATCTCGCCGGCGCTGTCATGCTGTAGCGGCAATTGCACCACGTCGTCCTCGACCCCTAGGATCTCCGGCGCAATCTCGCTGAACTTCTTCGCGATGGTCTTGAAGATCTCCCAGTCCGAGCGCGACTCATAGGCCGGGTCCACCGCCGCCTGCAGCGGGTGGATGAACGGGTGCATGTCGGAAGTGTTGAGATCGTCCTTCTCGTACCAACTCGCCGCGGGCAGCACGATGTCGGAATAAACTGCGGTGGTGGACATGCGGAAATCGAGCGTCACGAGGAGATCGAGTTTCCCCTCCGGCGCTTTGTCGCGCCAGACGGCCTCTTTCGAGCGGACCTTGCCCTCGTCGCCGAGCTCCTTGCCGATCACCCCGTGAACGGCGCCGAGCAGATGCTTGAGGAAATACTCGTGCCCCTTGCCGCTGGAGCCGAGAATATTGGAGCGCCAGACGAAGAGATTGCGCGGCCAGTTCTCCGGCGCGTCCGGGTCCTCGCAGGACATCTGCAATTCGCCAGACTTCAACCGTTCAGCCACGTAGTCCTTCACGTCCGCGCCGGCCTCCTTCGCGGCGCGCCCCACCTCCAGCGGGTTGGTCTTCAGCTGCGGCGCGGAGGGGAGCCACCCCATCCGCTCGGCGCGGATGTTGAGGTCGATCATGCTTGCGTCCCAATCGCCTTCCGGCGCGGTGGGGCTGAGGATCTCGCTCACCTTCACGGTTTCGTAGCGCCACTGGTCGCTATGCGCGTACCAGGCCGAGGTCCCGTTCATCTGGCGTGGCGGTCGCGCCCAGTCGAGCGCGAAGGTGAGCGCTGTCCAACCGGTCTGTGGGCGCAGTTTCTCCTGGCCCACATAGTGGCTCCAGCCACCGCCGGACTGGCCGACGCAACCGCACATCACCAGCATGTTGATGATGCCGCGATAGGCCATATCCATGTGGTACCAGTGATTGATCCCGGCCCCGAGGATGACCATCGACTTGCCATTCGTCTTTTCGGCGTTCAGCGCGAACTCGCGGGCCACGGTGACGATGGCGTTGGCCTTCACACCGGTGATCTTCTCCGCCCAGGCCGGGGTGTAGGGAATGTCGGCTTCGTAGTCGGCGGCGACCCACTCGCCGCCGAGCCCCCGGTCAACGCCGTAATTGGCGCAGAAGAGATCGAAAACGGTCGCCACAAGCGCTTCGCCCTCGGTGGTCTGGATGCGCCGCACCGGCACGTTGCGGGTGAGTATTTCGGGATGCTCGGTTTTCACAAACGGGCCGCGCGCCGCGCCGCCGAAATAGGGGAAATCGACGCCGACCACGTCGTCGCGGTTCTCTTCGGCGACCTGGCTCAGACGCAGCCGCGTGTTCGCGCGGCCCGCCTTCTCCTCAAGGTTCCACTTGCCGTCCTCGCCCCAGCGAAAGCCGATCGAGCCGTTCGGGACCACGATCTCGCCTTTCTTTTCGTCCCAGGCGACGGTCTTCCAGTCGGGGTTGTTCTTCTGCCCGAGCGCGTCGTCGAAATCGCCGGCCCGCAGCATTCGCCCTGGCACGTAGCGGCCGTCCTTCGCGTCGAGCCGCACCAACATCGGAAAGTCGGTGTATTTGCGCGCGTAATCGGCGAAATATTCCGGCTGCCGATCAATGTGGAACTCGCGCAATATGACATGGCCCATCGCCATCGCCAGCGCGCTGTCGGTGCCGGCGCGCGGCGACAGCCAGATATCGGAAAATTTGGAGGCCTCCGAGTAATCCGGGCTGACCACGCAGGACTTCGCGCCGCGATAGCGCGCCTCGGTGTAGAAATGCGCGTCGGGCGTGCGGGTTTGCGGAACATTGGAGCCCCAGAGCATCAGAAAGCTGGCGTTGTACCAGTCCGCGCTTTCCGGAACGTCGGTCTGCTCGCCCCAGGTCTGCGGGCTGGACGGCGGCAGATCGCAATACCAGTCATAGAACGACATGCAGGTGCCGCCCAGAAGCGACAGATAGCGCGCGCCGGCGGCGTAGGAGATCATCGACATCGCCGGAATTGGCGAGAAGCCGAACACCCGGTCCGGCCCGTACTTCTTTGTCGTATAGGCGTTGGCCGCAGCCACGATCTCGGACGCTTCGTCCCATGAGGCGCGGACGAATCCGCCCTTGCCGCGCACCTCCGTATAGGATTTCCGCAGCACCGGGTCCGCCTGGATCGCCGCCCAGGCCGCGGTAGGGCTCTTGCTCTCGCGCATCTTGCGCCAGAGCTTGAGTAGACGGGAGCGCACGAGCGGGGTTTTCACCCGGTTGGCGGAATATAGATACCAGCTGTAAGAGGCGCCACGCGAACATCCCCGCGGTTCATGGTTCGGCAAATCGGGCCGGGTCCGCGGATAGTCGGTCTGTTGCGTCTCCCAGGTGACGATGCCGGACTTGACGTAGATCTTCCACGAACATGAGCCCGTGCAGTTGACCCCGTGGGTGGAGCGCACGATCTTGTCGTGACGCCAGCGATTTCGGTAGACTTCCTCCCATGCCCGATTGTCAGCGGTGGTCTCTCCATGGCCGCCGGCGAAAGTCTGACGTTTTTGCAGGAAATTCAAACGGTCGAGAAGGTGGCTCATGGGCTGGCTCCTTACGTCAGGCTGGCTGGGCGTCCCCGATAGGCTTTCCGGAGCGGCGACGCTCCATATCGTGAAGTAAACCGCCGCGTCGTTCGTACCAGAACCAGGTGACGGCCAAGCAGATCACATAGAAAATGACGAACCCCCAGAGCGCCAGGTTCGCGCTGCCGGTGGCCGCGATCGAAGAGCCATAGGCCTTGGGGATGAAGAACGCGCCGTAAGCGGCGATCGCCGAGGTGAACGCGGTGATCGCGGCGCTTTCACGCTCGATTTGCCGACGCCGCGCATCGGCGTCGAGTTCCGGCATCAGTCGCGGAACATAGTCGCCAACGATGTTCGGGATCATCTGGAATGTCGATGAATTCCCGACCCCGGTGAAGAAGAAGAGCGCCATGAACATGGCGAAGAAGCCGATGAACGACCCCACGGAGAGGAAGAACAGAACGCCGAGGGCCGCCACGATCATGCCAATGAAAACCCAGAGGGTGACGCGGGCGCCGCCGTACTTGTCGGCGATCCATCCCGTCCATGCGCGACTGAGCGCGCCGACCAGCGGCCCGAGGAACACGAACCGCAACGAGTTCACCTCCGGGAAGGCGGTGTTCGCCAGCAGCGGGAACCCAGCCGAGAATCCGATGAAGCTGCCGAACGTTCCGGTGTAGAGCAGGCACATGATCCAATTGTGCTTGCGCTGGAAGATGATCGCCTGCTCCGAGAAGGAGGCCTTTGCGTCGGCGATGTCGTTCATGCCGACCCAAGCCGCGATGGTCGCGACTGCAATGAACGGCACCCAGACGAACCCGGCGTTTTGCAGCCACAGTTGTTCGCTCTCCGAGACCTGCTGCGGCGGGCCGCCGAGCGCGCCGAAGACGCCAACGGTGATCACTACCGGGATCAGGAACTGCATCACCGAAACGCCAAGATTGCCGAGGCCGGCGTTCTTGCCCAGCGCCGCGCCCTTTTCCTTCTTCGGGAAAAAGAAGCCGATATTGGCCATCGACGACGCGAAGTTGCCGCCGCCGAAACCGCAGAGCAGCGCCAGCACAAGGAATATGAAATAGGGCGTCTCCGGATTCTGCACAGCGTAGCCGATGCCGAAGGCCGGCAACATCAGCGAGGCGGTCGAGATCGTGGTCCAGAGCCGGCCGCCGAAGATCGGCACCATGAACGAGTAGAAGATCCGGAAGGTCGCCCCTGAAAGCCCGGGCAGCGCCGCGAGCCAGAAGAGCTGCGCCGCGGTGAAATCGAAGCCGATCAGCGGCAGCTTCGCGACCACCACCGACCAGACCATCCAGACCGAAAACGCGAACAGCAGGCAGACAATCGAAATCCAGAGGTTGCGCGTCGCGATCCGTCGGCCCGTGGTCTCCCAGAACTCGGCGTCTTCCGGATTCCAGGTTTCCAGCACCCGCTCCGGCTTGGCGATCGCGGGGAAGCCCTGCATTTCCGGCAGTTCGGGCAATTCGTCGAGCGGCACGCCGCGCGCGGACTTCTCCATCTCCCTGATCGACAGATGCATCCAGACGAGCGCCATGCCGACGATAAGAAAGAGGAACGCGAAGCACGAGGTGTAGATGCCGGTCAGGTCGAGAAGCGCCCCGAATGCGATCGGCAGAACGAATCCGCCAAGGCCGCCGATCATGCCGACGAGGCCGCCGACCGACCCGACATGTTTGGGGTAATAGACCGGAATATGTTTGAAGACCGCCGCTTTTCCGAGGCTCATGAAGAAGCCGAGAACGAAAATCGCAAAGACGAACGGCCCGAAATCCATCTGCGTCGAGAATGCGATCGGCCCCCTGACGCCATGAATCACGTAGTCGGTCGGCGGATAGGACAGCATCAGGAGCACGATCATCGAGAACCCGAAGGTCCAGTAGAGCACGGTGCGTGCGCCTTTGCGGTCCGAGAGTTGCCCGCCATAGGCGCGAAACAGACTCGCCGCGAGTGAGAACATCGCCGCCGCCATGCCCGCGGTGCGGATATCCGCGTCGTAGACTTCGACGAGGTAGTTCGGCAGCCAGAGCGCCAGCGCCACGAACGCCCCGAAGACGAAGAAGTAATAGAGCGAAAAGCGCCAGACCTGCAGATTCCTGAGCGGCGCGATCTGGTCAGCAAAAGACGGCCGGCGTCCGGCGCGGCGCCGGGCGATCGATTCCGGGTCGTCGCGCGCGAAGAGCCAGAAAACCACCGCCACCAGCGCCAGCGCCGCCGCCCAGATCTGCGCCACCGCCTCCCACCCCCAGGCGACCATGACCAGCGGCGCGACAAAGGTGGTGAGCGCCGAGCCGACATTGCCGGCCCCGAAAACCCCCAGCGCCATGCCCTGACGCGCCTTCGGGAACCAGTGTGAGACGAAGGTGACCCCGACCGCGAACGACCCGCCCGCGACCCCGACTCCGAGCGCCGCGAGGATGTAGGTGGCGAAGCTGTCCGCCTGCGTCAGTCCCCACGTCGCGGCCGCCGTCACCAGCATCTGGACGGTGAAGACAAGCCGGCCGCCGAATTGCTCGGTCCAGATTCCGAGAATCAGCCGCGTCAGCGACCCTGTAAGAACCGGCGTCGCGACGAGCAGGCCGAACTCGGTCTCGCTGAGGCCAAGTTCCGCTTTGATCTCGATCCCGATGATCGCGAAGATCGTCCAGACTGCGAAACAGGTCGTGAATGCAACCGTGCTGAGCGAGAGAGCGCGCCATTCCTTTCCGGAACCGATATCCGTCGCCGCATTCACCTGGCGTCTCCTCCCGCATTGCTGCGTCGACGCGAACGTTCGCGGATCCGCAAATACGAAGGAGAAAGTACCCGCATTAAGCGCGCCAACCTTCCAGATGCTTGCGGAAGCAACCGCTTGCACTTTTCACCAGAGTGCAGCGCCGACAGGATGTCAAGAAGCTTGAGAGACGGCGTTGGAAGTCCGCGCCATCCGCGCGTTCGCTCTCCGGGACGGCGCGGTCAGACCGATCGCGAGGGGGTGGATCGCCTCCAGCGCGACGTTGAGACGCGCGTAAATTCCCGGAACGCCGCGTGAAGCGACGCGCGCCCGCTTCCGTTGGCGGGCGGCGAGTGTGCATTTCGGCGCATCGTCTCGGGCGAGGTATTATCGACAACCGGGCGGTTTTGTGCCCTGATATGGTTCCTCATAGGAGAGGCTAAAGACTCTTTCGGTCTGCCCGCGCCTTGTTGTGGGAGAAGTATAGGTATCGAGGAACTGAATGTGCACTCGAGACAGGTGGTGCCGATGAATCGTGCGGCAAATCAGGAGGGGCGGTTTGATGTGGATGCGTATGAACTCCCCTATGAGAACACTACGGAAAGCATTCTGGATTTAAGGAAGATCGCGCTGATTATCTGGCGCGGCAGGCTATTGATACTGCTTTTCATCATCTTCGGCTTGGGTGTCGGCGCCTATCATGTGAGCAGGCAGGAGCCGGTCTATCTGGCGAAGACCAGCATCCTGTTCGAACCCGAACGTCTTCAGATCGTCGCCATTTCGAATGTTCTGGCTGAGCCGGACGCCGGAAGGGGACTCGGCAACCAGATCGAGATTCTCAACTCCACGACGCTGCTCGGGAAAGTGGTGGAGCGTCTTGGGCTGGCCGAAGTCGAGTCGGCGGAGTTGGAGGCCCCGGCCCCCGATGACGACAGCGCGCCCGCCGACGAATTCTCCCTGTCCCGCTACACGGACGATCTGCTGGCCCAATGGGGTCTGCCGGCCAGCGCAGAGCTGATTGACGGTCTCGTGGTGCGGCTGGGCCTGAGGGAGAGCCCCTCGGAGACAGACTCACTTTCCGACGAAGACCGGAAGTCCAACGCAGTTCGGGCCGCGATCAGCAAACTGCGCGCGAATCTCCAGATCAGCCACATCGGCGGATCGCGAGTGATCGAAGTCGTCTACGGAGCGCCTGACCCGCAGCAGGCCGCGCTGGTCGCCAACACGATAAGCGATGAATACATCTCGTTTCAGCAGATGACGAAGAACCAGGATGTCGTCGCGGTGATCGAGATGGTCAATCGGAGCATCGAGGATCAGAGGCGCAGAGTCGCCCGTTCCGAAGAGGCGCTGGAAGCCGCGCGGCTCGATCTGGCTGCGCGGCATGCTCAGAGTTCCGAGATGCTGACCATTCAGCTGAGCGCATCGAATCAGGCGTTGGCCGACATCCGGCTCCGGCTGGCCGATTCCCAGGCGCGGTACGAGCGCGCCGCGGCCGCCCTGGAAGCGGGCGACGATCTCTGGAGCGTGACCGAGTTTCGAGACTCGGATCTCATCACCGGTTTTCGGATACATGACATCGAGATTCGAGATGAGATCGCGCAGGACCGCGCCATCAGCGGCGATAACATCTCGCCATCAAGGGCCCGCAATATCGCTCTTCGAAAGCAGATCAATGCAAGTATTCGCGAAGAAGCTGAATACATCGTGGCCGCGCTCGACTTTGAAGTCACCTCGCTCAAGAAACGTGAGGCTCAACTCGAGGAAATGATTCGCGAGTTGGAGGTGATGTCGATCGAGAGGACGGCCGACGAACTCTCAACCTCCCGCCTCGAGCGCGAAGTTCAGGCCAATCAAACGCTCCTGCAGACTTTCGTCGCCAGACAGAAGGAGATCACCGAACAAGCCAACATGCAGTCCGCGGACGCGCGGATCCTTTCGCGGGCCGACCCGCCGTCGAGTCCGGATCGGGAGGCGAGCACGCGGTTGTTGCTCGCGTCCGGTGGCGCGGGCTTGTTTCTGGGCGCCCTGGTTTTGCTGCTGAGAGAGCGTCTCGATAATTCCGTCCGTGATCCGCGCGAACTGGCGGAGATCACCCGGCTGCCCATTCTCGCGTCGATCCCGATGGTCGGAAAACGCCGCAATCTGCCGAAACTCGCACAGGAGTTCCTGTCGCAGCCCAAGAGCCTCCTGGCCGAGAGCATACGCAATCTCCGGACGGGCATCCTCTACAGCGATCCCGCGCGGCAGCCGAAGGTGGTGATGTTCACCTCGTCTGTGCCCGGCGAAAGTAAGAGCGCCACATCGTTCCTGATCAGTCTGGCGAGCCAGAGAACCGGCCGAAGCACGATTCTTGTCAGTTGCGATCTGCGCGACGAGAGGAATGCGCGCATCTATTCCAAGTTTCCAAGCGTGAGCGGATCGGAGCGCCGCGCGGGCCTGGCCGCGTATATGCGCCGTGAATGCGCGCTGGAGGAGGCTCTGGCGATAGAGCCGAAATCCGGCCTTCACGTCCTCGCCCTGAGTGAACAGGAGTCGTTTCACGAAAGCCCGGCCGACATACTTTCGTCGCAACGGTTCAAGGAAGTTATGGGAATTCTTCGGGACAAGTACGACCTGGTCATCCTGGACACGCCCCCGGCGCTGGCCGTCACCGACGCCCGCCTGCTTGCGTCCATGGCTGACACGATCATCTATCTGGTGCGCTGGAACGGCACGAGCAAGAACGCCGTGAGAGAAGGGCTGCGCGAACTTCAGTCCATGGACGCTCATCTCGCGGGCTGCGTCTTCACGCTGGTGTCGCAGTCGAAAGCGAAGAAATACTCGGATAACGAATTCATCTACAAGCAAAGCTATGCTGGATATTTCAGCTAGGCGATCCGGGCGGGAATCGCGTTGAAGATTTGCCACCTGCTCGACAACGTCCGCCCGGGCGTCGGGGTGACGCAGGTGATCCACGATCTCATGACGGACGGGCGTCTGGAATGCAGGGGCGTTTGCATGGATACGCGCGAAATTGACGCGCGCTTCCGGCGCATGGTCGACCAGGGCGTCATCGTTGAAGCCGGTTCGCGGGCGGCGGCCATCAGCGCGCTCTTCCGCATGAAGTCCGATGGATACAACATCCTGCATGTGCACAGCAGAAAGGCCGTCGCGGTCTGCATAGTCGCTCGGCTTATCGGTTACTCGGTGGTTCGCACGCAGCATTTCGGAACCGCGATAGGGCCCGCCCCCCATGGCGTGCGTAGCAAGCTGAGGGCGGCGAGAAACCTTCTGACGCTCCGAAGCTGGTGGATCAATCGCTGGGTTGCGATCAGCGAAACCTCCCGGGCCTATCTGCGTGTGAGGTGGAACATTCCCGAAGAGCGCATTTCCCTGATCCGAAACGGGATCGATCTGTCCTGCTACACGCCGCTCTCGAAGTCTCGGGTTCTAGCGCTACGAAGACGTTTCGGGTGGGATGACGACTGGATCGTTCTGATTTCGGTCGGCGCGCTTGTCGCGCGCAAGCGTCACGAGACGATGATCGTGGAATTCGCCGAAGTTGCGAAGGCGTGTCCGGATGTCATGCTCGTCATCGTGGGCGAGGGCAGTCAGCGGCGCAGGCTCGAAGCTGCCGCTGCGGAGCTGAGATTGGACGGGCGGGTCATGTTGCTCGGGCTGAGCGACGAGGTCGCCGCTCTTCTCGGCGCATCGGACATTTATCTGCACGCCGCGCTGGATGAGGCTTTCGGCCTCGCCGTCGCCGAAGGGATGGCCGCGGGCCTGCCCGCGATCGTCTTCGACGGCAAGGGGCCGGCCGAGATCGTTGAAGACGGGGTGTCCGGCATCGTCGTGCGCCCGGACGAGCCGTTTGGCATGGCCCGGGCGGTCCGGCGGCTGATTGACGACGCCGCGCTGCGCAAAACGATGGGCGACGAAGCCCGGGATCAGGCGATGCGGCGCTTTTCCCTTGGCGCGATGCGTGACGCGTATCACGCGTTCTACAAGCGCTGCGCTTCGATCCCTTGACGATTGATGAGGTGGAGATGATGCTAAATACGACTCAAGGTCATACAGTGAATATAACCAACAACAGGTGTCTATTGAAGGAAAACCGTTTATGAAAACCGCAATCCTGGCTGGCGGCAAGGGTACTCGCCTTGCGGAAGAAACGACAATTAGACCTAAGCCAATGGTTGAAATTGGCGGGAAGCCGATTCTTTGGCATATAATGAATATCTATTCGTATTATGGATTTAACGAATTTGCAGTCGCTCTGGGATACAAGGGCGATTACATCAAACGCTATTTCGTCGAGTATGGGACGCTCTCGGGAAACCTGACGGTCGACATGGAGAACGTCGAACCCGTGCGCCGGCATGAAAAGGACCATGCGCCCTGGAAGGTCGACCTGATCGAGACCGGCGACGAAACCCTGACGGGCGGGCGGGTCAAGCGTTTGAAGCCTTATCTGGGCGATTCGACCTTCATGTTGACCTGGGGCGATGGAGTCTCGGACATCGACATCAGGAAATTGATCGCCTTCCACAAGAGTCATGGAAAACTGGCCACCATCACCGCCGTCCGTCCGCCAGCCCGTTACGGCCATATGCGGTTCCAGGACGACAAGGTTGTCGCGTTCGAGGAAAAACCACAGACGACCGAGGGCTGGATCAACGGTGCGTTTTTTGTGCTGGAGCCGCAGGTCTTCGATTATATCGAGGGCGACATGATGATGTTCGAGCACGCCCCGCTTGAGAATCTCGCCCGGGACGGTCAGTTGATGGCCTATCGTCACGAGGGTTTCTGGGCGGCGATGGACACCCTGCGCGACAAGCACAACCTGCAGAAACTCTGGGATTCGGGGGGCCGCCCCTGGGCGGTCTGGGAGTAGATTCAATGCGCGTGCTTGTCACCGGAAATCAGGGTTATATCGGGACGGTCCTGACGCCGATGCTGAAATCCGCGGGCCACGATGTCGCGGGGCTCGACAGCGACCTTTATCGGCGCTGCACTTTCGCTCAGGGCGGGGAGGTTCCCTCTGTCCCCACGCTGGTCAAGGACATTCGCGATGTGACGCCGGGCGACTTTCTCGGCTTCGACGCGGTCATCCATCTGGCGGCGCTCTCGAACGATCCGCTCGGGGATTTCCGCCCCGCGACGACCTATGACATCAACTTCGATGGAACGATGGCTGTGGCGAGGGCTGCGAAAGCCGCGGGCGTCCTGCGTTTCGTCTTCTCGTCATCCTGTTCGAATTACGGCGCATCGGGCGCTGACTTCATTGACGAAAACGGGGCCTTCAATCCGGTGACGCCCTATGGCGAAAGCAAGGTCCGGTCGGAACAGGCGCTGGCCGAACTCGCCGATGACAGCTTCACCCCGACGTTCCTGCGTTCGGCGACCGCCTACGGGGTCAGCCCGCGGATCAGGTTCGACCTCGTGCTGAACAACCTCGTGGCCTGGGCCGTCACCACGGGCAATATCCACATGAAGTCGGATGGCACGCCATGGCGGCCGATCACGCATATCGAAGACATCTCGAGGGCGATGCTGGCGACGCTGGAAGCCCCGGTCGCCGCCATTCGGAACGAGGCGTTCAATGTCGGCCTGACGGAGCACAATTATCAGATCCGCGAACTGGCCGAGATCGTGGCGGAGGTCGTTCCGGGCTGCAAGGTCACCTTCGCCGACGACGCCGGTCCCGACAAGCGATCCTATCGGGTGAACTGCGACAAGATCCAACGCGTCATGCCGCATTTCAAGCCGACATGGGATGCGCGCAAGGGGGCGCAGTCGCTCTTCGATAGCTACAGGCGGGCGAACCTGACGCTGGAAGAATTCGAGGGCCCTCGCTACCAGCGGATCGGGCACATCAAGAAACTGATCGACGACGGGATCATCGACGAACGGCTGATCCATACGGCGACAGGCGGCGCCGACAATTCCGGTTGCGGCGCGGAGACCATCCCGGCCGAGTTTGCTGATGATGCGGGCAAGGTCTCTTGCACTTCATGCGGGCATGCGGGGTTGCGGCCGATCCTTGATCTCGGGCTGATGCCGCGTTCGGACGGACTGCTGGAGGAATCCCGACTGGAATCCGACGAGAAACTCGCGCCGCTCCGCCTGGCGTATTGCCCGGGATGCAGCCTGGTTCAGCTTCTCGAAACCCGGCCACCTGAAGAGATGTTCGGAGACGACTACCTCTATTTTTCGTCCTTCTCGGAGGATCTTCTGAAGCACAGCCGCGAAAACGCGATGGAGTTGATCGAGACCCGGGGCCTGGGCCCGGACAGTCTCGTGATCGAGATCGCCTCGAATGACGGCTATATGTTGCGGAACTTCAAGGAGCGCGGCGTCGGTGTTCTGGGCGTCGATCCCGCGAAACAGCCGGCCAACGCGGCGATTGAAAAGGGCATTCCCACCGTCGTCGATTTCTTCGGCCGCCGCGTGGCCGAAAAACTGCGCGAGGACGGGGTTCAGGCCGACGTCATCATCGCAAACAATGTCGTCGCGCATGTCGCGGATCAGAACGATCTGGTCGCCGGACTGGCGACGCTTCTGAAGGATGACGGCGTTGTCGTGGTCGAGTTCCCCTATGTTCGCGATCTGATCGAACAGGTCGAGTTCGACACCATCTATCACGAGCATCTCTGCTACTTTTCGGTCACCAGCGCGAAACGTCTGTTCGAACGGCATGGCCTGCATCTGAACGACGCGCGCCGTCTGCCGATCCATGGCGGATCGCTGCGACTCTTCTTCGGAAAGGACGCGTCGCCCAGCGACGCCGTTGGCGAGCTTCTGGCTGAAGAGCGGGCGCTCAACCTGGATAGCGAAAGCTACTACGCCGATTTTGGCGCGAAGGTTCGCGAGTTTCGGCTGAAAGCGAGGGAACTGATCGGCAGGCTCAAGGCTGACGGCAAGCGGATCGCGGCCTATGGCGCTGCGGCCAAGGGCACGATCATGCTCAACTTTCTTGATCTGAACACGCGGGCCATCGAGTATGTCGTCGATCGCAACACGCATAAGCAGGGCAAGTACATGCCCGGCGTCAGACTTCGCATTCACGAACCCTCGAAGCTCGAAAGCGACCGGCCCGATTACGTGCTCATTCTGCCGTGGAACTTCCGCGATGAGATTGTCCGCCAACAACAGGACTACCTCGCCTCCGGGGGGCGTTTCATCGTGCCGATTCCCGACCTTGAGATCGTGAGCCGGTGAAGTGGCGGACAAGCCGATACCGCGCGACGCCTGCCCCGCCTGCGGAGGCATGGCCCTGAGTGAAATCTACCGGCTCGACGCGATCCCCGTCCAAAGCTGCGTTTTGCTGGATACCGCAGCGGAAGCCCGCGGGTTTCGCACGGCTCCGCTTGTTCTTTGCTTTTGCGACGCTTGCGGTTTCATCTTCAACACGGTTTTTGTTCGGGAGCTTGTCGACTACGCCTCGACCACAGAAGAAAGCCAACATTTTTCGGGCACGTTCAACCAGTTCGCCAAGGACCTTGCGGCCGAGATCGCGTCGCTCTGCCGGCTTGAAGGCAAGCGCACGCTGGAGATCGGCTGCGGCAAGGGTGAATTTCTGAAGGAGTTGGCCGAACAGACCGGCACGATCGGGCTTGGCGTCGACCCCGGCTTCATTCCAGAACGGCTGGCGGTCGAGAGCGGCCACGACATTGCGTTCCAGCGGGAATATTTCGACCCCGCCACCGTGCCCTTCAGCCCGGATTTCGTGGTTTGCCGTCACACGCTGGAGCATATTCCGGACGTGAAAACGTTCATGGCTGATATCGCACGCGCTATCGGGCAAAATGAGGGTGTGGGGTTGTTTTTCGAAACCCCGGATGTTCGCCGGGTGCTGGATGAAGGCGCATTCTGGGACATCTACTACGAGCATTGCTCGTATTTCACTCTGGGTAGTCATGCGCGCCTGTTTCGCGCGGCCGGCATGGACGTGACGAAACTGTACCTGGCCTATGACGGACAATACATCATCCAGTACGCCAAGGCCGCGCCGGGCGTGGCGCCGCTCGAGAACGAGCGCGATCTCGATGACATTCGGCGCCTGGCGGCGGCTTTTCCTGAACGGGTTTCCGCTATCCGCGCTCGCTGGACGGAATTTGTCACCAAGAGGCATGCGGCGGGTAAATCCGTCGCCATCTGGGGCGGCGGCTCCAAGGGTGTGTCGTTCCTGACGACCAATGGCCTGAATGAGGAGGTGTCGCGCGTGATCGACATCAATCCCTTCAAGCAGGGGAAATTTCTGCCCGGAACCGGACACAGGGTCTGCGCGCCGGAAGAATTGCGGGATAGTCCGCCGGACATCGTCATCGTGATGAACCGGATTTATCTGAACGAGATCGGCGCGCGCCTGGAAGAAATGGGGCTGACGCCCGAATTGGTGGCGGTCTGATGGAGAGATGCCCGATATGCGGATGCGGATCGCCGAAGGATGTCCTTTCGATCGCGGATATGCCGGTGATCTGTAATCAGCTCTGGCCCGACCGTGAGAGCGCGCGCGCAGCGCCTGTCGGTGATATTGATCTGGTCAGATGTGAAACTTGCGCCTTTATCTGGAACCGGGCGTTCGAGCCTGAGCGCGTCGTTTACGCCACCGGATACGAGAACGCACTGCACCATTCGACAACGTTTCAGGCCTTTGCAAAGGATCTGTCCCGCCATCTGATCGACAGCTACGATCTGGTGGGGAAACATGTGATCGAGATCGGCTGCGGGGATGGCCATATGCTCGATCTGCTGATGCAGGGCGGCGTGGCTACGGCGACCGGCTTCGACCCGTCGATGGAAGGGCGCGAGAGCCCTTTCGCGGCGCGCCCCGGCGTCGAGATCGTACCAGAGTATTTCGATTCGAGGCAACTTCGCCGTCCCTTCGACATGATCACATGCCGTCATGTCCTCGAACATCTCGATACGCCGCGTTCGCTGTTGGAGACGATCCGCGACGCGATCGGCGACCGCGACGTGCCTGTCTATTTCGAGGTGCCGAACGCCGAATGGATGCTCGAAAGCGTTTCGATATGGGACGTGATTTATGAGCATGTGGGGTACTGGAGCGCGGCGTCGATCGCCTCCGCGTTCCGGCGCGCCGGATTCAAACCGGTTTCCGTCCGCTCGGGCTATGCAGGGCAATTCCTGATGGTCGAGATGCGCCCTGACGGCGCTGACACTCCGGACAGCGTCGCTGGCAGTGATCGCATCGCCGCTCTCGCCGACAATTTCCGGGACGCCACCATACGTGAAATCGCGGATTGGCGCGCCCGACTGGCGGGCGCATCGGGCAAGGTCGTTATCTGGGGCGCGGGATCCAAGGGTGTGACGTTCGCCAATGCGCTAGGGCCGGATGGCGGAGCGCTCGCGGCGATGGTCGACCTCAATGAGCGCAAGCACGGGTTGTTCGCGCCGGGCGTCGCGCTGGAGATCGTGCCGCCCGAGGCCCTGATCGAACTGTCGCCCGACCTCGTCCTGATTTCGAACGCCTTGTATCGCGCCGAGATCTCCGAACAGGTGCGCGGAATGGGTCTGTCGCCGGATTTCGCCGTCCTGGCTGGATAGATTTCATGCATATTCTGATGGTTCTGGCAGGCGACGCGCGTAAGGCCAGTTCACGCGTTCGTGGCTACTGGATCGCCGAGGCGTTGGAGAACCGGGGCCACGAAGTCACGATTCGGCAAACCGACCGGCGCACGCAATACCCCACGCTGCTGGCCGATATATTCCGCGCCGACGTCGTCGTTTTCCAGAAGAAATACGGCCGCTACGATATTCTGGCGGCGCGGATCTGTCGTCTGCTGGGCAAGCGCTTCTTCTTTGACATCGACGATGCGCCAAGCCGCGTGCTTTCTTCCGCGGCGGGCCGACGCGCGGGAAAGATGATGGCGCTGAGCCACGGCGTTCTGGCGGGGAGCGAAGCGCTGGTCGAGCTGTCGCGGCGCTCTCAGAAGGCTGTGCACCATTTCCCTTCCGGTATCCGGCTTGAGAACTACCGTCCCACTCAACCGGCGGACCAGAGGCCGGTATGCCTCGGCTGGATCGGAAACGGCGCGCATTACGCCGACGATCTGACGAATATCCTCGCCAAGCCGCTTTCACGTCTCGGAGCGCGTCAGCCCATCCGCTTCCGTCTGGTCGGGGCCTGCGGGGTTCGGCGTCTTTATGACGTGTTCGGCGCCTTGGAGGGCGTAACCATCGACTTCATCGATCAGATCGACTGGTCGAGCCCCGACGCGGTCGCAGACGCCGTGGAACCGTTCGACATTGGACTCTACCCACTCTCGCCCGGGCCGTTCAACGAGTACAAGTGCGCGTTCAAGGCGTTGGAATACATGGGTTGCGCGCTGCCGGTGGTGGCGAGCGGCGTTGGCGCCAACGCCGCTCTCGTAGAAGACGGCGAGACCGGCTTCCTCTGTGAGACGGCGGAAGACTGGGAAGCCGCGCTCGGGAGGCTCTCGAACGACCCGGAGTTGAGGGCCAGGCTCGGGAGGGAAGGACGGCGCAAGGCCGAGAATGACTATTCCGTATCGTCTCTGGCGGCTCAGCTTGAAGCCATTCTCTTACCCTGACCTAATGGTGGGCATGCGGAGCGGGATCACGGTCGAAATGGGGGATGGCGCCTGAGAAGACCGCCATGCCGTGATGCGAACGTGGGCTGGGCGGCGGCTGCGACGACCTTCGCGTTGGAGGTCTGGTCGAGTGGCCCGCCGTCGATCCAGCAGTCCGCGCAAGCGCGGATCCACGACAGAAAGGGCGCCCCCCTCGTGAAGAGCGCCCCGAAGACGACCGTGCTGGCCGCTCAGTCCATCTGTCAATGGCGCCGGAAACACCCGCCACTTGGGCGCCCGAATATCCAGCCGCAGCTGCATTCTGATCTCGCGGCATGCGCTGAGGGCGCGCTGACCGCAAGAGTCAGAGCGCGTCCGTGGTTGAGCCAGTCGGATGTCAGGTGGATTTGCGCGCCTGGCTTTGAGCGAGGCGATACGAGCGGCCGTTCATCTCGAGGATGTGGACGTGGTGGGTCAGGCGGTCGAGAAGCGCGCCGGTGAGGCGTTCTTCGCCGAACGTGGCGGTCCATTCGTCGAAAGGCAGGTTCGAGGTGATGATCGTGGCGCCGCGTTCGTAACGCTGGCTGATCAGTTCGAACAGCAGCTCGGCCCCGGTCTTCGAGAGGGGGACTAAGCCAAGCTCGTCAATGATCAGCAGCTCGACCGTCGCCATCTGCTTTTGCAGGCGCAGGAGAACCCCGCAGTCCCGAGCGTGAAGTCCACATTGGTCGGGTTCGTGTCGTCCGGCGTGAAGGCCAGCGAACTGTCCACCGCGCCGTCCGCATCCGTCGCCACTGCGCCTTTCGTGAGGTCGAGGACGGGTTGACGCGGCACGATCGTGTCGACGATCGTGTTCGTATCCGCGACGCCATTGCTGTCGGTGTCCCGGACAAGCGCCTGATTGGTCAGGAGAAGTCCGTCCGCGAACGGCCGGTCAGTGGCGGTGATCGTGTAGAGCAGCTCGATCACGCCGCCTTGGGACATTTGCTCCGAGAAGTCGCCAAACGAAAAAATCAGCGCGTTCGACGCGCCGTCCGTCGGCACCGTGGGCGCGGGCGCGATCCCTCCGGAGATCAGCGTGTCGTCGCCGCCGAGCGTAACCTCGTATGGGTCGGCGCGCCCATGCCGCCGACATAGACGAACCCGGAGCCGTTTCCATCGACGTCATAGACCGGGGCGGGCAGATAATCCGTGATGTTCAGATCGTTGACGTCGGCAGACGTCACCTCGATACGGATGCTGTAGGTAATCTCGTCGCCCGGCGCGATGACCGGGTTGCCGCCCGACGGCGGTTGTCCGTTGATCGCCACGACGGCTTTGGTCGAGTCGGGCGGCGCGATGTCGGCGCTGCTGCTGGAGCCGTCCGGATGCGCCGCGTTCCCGCTGGTCTGACTGTTGAACGTCGTGGACGTAACGGTGTTGCCGAGCGTGTCGCTGACGACGACGGGCGCATCGCCATTGCGGTAATTCTCCTCGATCAGCGCGTAGTAGGTGAGGGTCATTCTCGTGGGACCCTGCTGTCCGTCATCAAGGAAAAGATCGCCATAGAGTGTTTCGTCGGCGGCGCCGGCGTTGCGTACGGCGGCGCTGAGGAAGAATGTCAGATCCTGCGAGCCGTCGCCCTGAAATGCGGCCGCAAGCTCCTGCTCATCATTCGCGCCAGCCGTCGTGTTGAACTGGAAGAAATAGGTCTGGCCGTTCATTTCGACCCGCAACACCGGCACATGGTCCATCCCACCGGCGAAATCCTTCTTCGCCGAGGTCGACATTGAATTCCAGATACTTGCCGGGCTTCGCATCGCCGCCGCCCTCCACCACGACGGCCTTCAGCACGGTGTAGGGGCGGATGGTGATGTCGATGCTATCCTGTAACTGGCCGCTGTTCGTGCCGCCGACCGGGACGATCGTGCCGTCGGGAGCCATGTAATCGGCTGACACGACCTCTGCGTTGTTGGTCGCGACAACATAGGCGGCGGGCGAGTCTTCGTCCATCGCGTCGAGATCGGTTCCGTCGGCGGCGAATTCCGGCGCATAGGCGGTGAGTGTGATGACGATGTCGTTCCCGGCGGTCGTGCCGGTGACCATATCATAGGTGAACGTCGCCTCGGTCACGGTGCCTACGCCGGGCACGCCCTGCGACTCGCCGGCGCCGGGCGCGTCGATCGTGTCGGCTCCCGGCGCATCGGCGTTGAGAAAGAAAAGATTGTCTGGCAGCAGATCCCGGATGTTGAGATCGGTGGCCGTCACGCTATCCGCGATTTCGACGGTGATCGTGTAGGTGAAATCGAAATTCGGCCCCTGCGCCTTCTCGGCCTCGGGAAGCTGGACCGCCTTCACGAGCCGCATGATGATCGGCGTTACCGAATCCGACTGCGCCGCGCCCTGCTGGATCGGCGGATCGGTCGATGGATTGTCGAGCGGATCTCCACCGAACTGGAAGTCGCCCTGCGCGGTGATGAGAATATCATCCCCGGGCACAGCGCCGGAGGGCGTCATTGTATCCGGGCTTTCGGTCATCGTCGCGGAAAAGACGAGTTCGATCTCGGGGTGGTCGGGTGTGTAGCTGCCGAAAGGTGCGAGAACGTTCAGCCAACTCGCGTTCTCGTCCAGGCCGAGCGCGACGCCGTCGGGGATCTCCAGCAAACCGCCGGCCTGATCGAGCGGATGCTCCGTCACCGGATCTCCGGAAGCGTCCACCCATTGCGAGCCGTCCCAGGCGCCCACCTCCTGCGCCTGAGTCGAGACGCCGAGATAGCTCACATTGTTGACCGCGACGCCCGGCCCGACGGTCACGTCGACGAATGGGCCATAGCCGATGTCGTTCGGGTCGGCGTCGTTCACGTCGGCGACATTGTCAAACGTCACCGAGAACTGGAAATCCTCGTTGATGAACTGATCGTCGGGAAGATCGGAGACGACGGCTTCGGGCGCCGCGTTCAGGCGCACCCGATCCTCAAGCCGGCGAACGCGTGACCGATAGAAGCCCGATTCCGGTCGCTCCATTTTCAAGCCGAGGCTCCGCGCGACTTGAACAAAATTCTACCAGTGTGACTCGGGTCGCGCAGCTGCTTCAAGAAACAGTTAATGCGGGTGGTGGGTCAGTCTTGAAAGGTTGTGCATCGTTGCCCTTTCGAATCCTCTGGCGCAGAGTCGCCCGTCGCCGCGAAAGCGAACCGGCGCGCCGGCGGGGTGACGACCTGTCCGGCGCGTATCGCAAACGCACTGAAGTTTCTCCGAACCAACCGTTCGGCGCTGCGCCGGCGAGAGCGTGAAGAAAGACATGCGCGGAAGTCGGCGGATGCGCCGCAAACATCCACGCTCGCGCGACGTCCCATCGGGGAGCTCTTCCACCCTTCTCAGCGCATGGCGGAGCGCCGCGCCTGGCGCTCAAGGCCGCCTGGTCGCCGTTATTCGGTCGACGGCGAATCCCAGGAGGCGGCGCCGTGGATCATTCCGCGGCGCGCAGCCGTTGGCGCACCAGCGTCGTCCAGTAGGAGCAGCCCCAGGCGAAGACCTCGTCATTGAAGTCGTATGCGGGATGGTGGAGCCCCGCGCTCGGGCCGTTGCCGACGAAGATCATTGCGCCCGGCCGCTCGTTCAACATGAATGAAAAATCTTCGCCGCCCATGGAGGGCGTCCAGTTCATGTTCACCCGCTCGGCCCCGGCGACTTCGGCCGCGGCCTCGGCCGCACGCTCCACTCCCATCTCGTCATTGACCGTGACGGGATACATCCGGATATAGTCGAGCGTTCCCTTCGCATCGAACGCGTCCGCGATACCCTGGACCGCACGGTTCAGCCGGCGCTCCACCATCGTGCGGACTTCTTCGTCCAGCGTCCGAACGGTGCCGGTCAACTCGATGGTCTGAGGGATGACATTAAAGGCGTCGCCGCCGTGGATCGTCGTGATCGAGATCACCGCCGATTTCAGCGGATCGAGATTGCGCGAGACGATGGACTGCGCGGCCTGCACCAGCGCCGAGGTCGCCATCAGCGGGTCCGTGGTCTGGTGCGGAAAGGCGGCGTGGCCGCCGACACCCTCGATCGTGATGCGGATCTCGTCCACCGAGCCCATGATCGGCCCGGAGCGGACCGCGAATTCGCCCAGCGCAAGGCCAGGCTGGTTATGCATGCCGTAGACCTCCTGCATCGGGAAGCGGGTCAGCATTCCATCGTCGATCATCGCCTTCGCGCCCGCCCCGCCCTCCTCGGCAGGCTGAAAGATCACCGCCACCGCGCCATCGAAATTGCGGCTTTCGGCCAGTTCGCGCGCGGCGCCGATCAGCATCGTCGTGTGGCCGTCATGACCGCAGGCGTGCATCTTTCCGGGAATCTCGGAGGTCCACTCGGCGCCCGACTCCTCCAGGATAGGCAGCGCGTCCATATCGGCGCGCAAGCCGATCATCCGGCCCGAAGCGTCGGAGCGCCCGCGAATGATGCCGACAACGCCGGTGCGCCCGATCCCCTCGTGCACCTCATCCACGCCCGCCGCTCGAAGCGCGTCGGCCACGCGTCCGGCGGTGCGGGAGACATCGTAGAGCAACTCGGGATTGCGGTGCAGGTCTCGGCGGAATTCGGTCAGGTCCGCAATCTGCTTCGACACCCAGTTTTCGACGGCCATTGAGATCAGTCCTTTTTCATACGGTAGCGGAAGTCGCAGTGGCTGGCGCCCTTCATGATGGTCTGCGTCCGGGTCAGCTCCATCTCCGGATTGTAGCCGACGCAGAAATCACCATCCCGATTGCAGGACAGCAGGTGGCCGATATTGCCGAGACCCATCTCCTTGTACATCTCGGAATAGCGGCAGCGGACAACATTGAAGTCGAGCTTCTCCTCATCCGCTTCCAGCATTTCGATCTGGAGCGCGTCATCCTTCGTCCAGAGCGGCATGATGTCGAGAAAGTCCTTGAGCGACGGCGCGCGCCCAAGCGCCTCGGCGAAGCCCTTGCCGTGCTCGATCGCGGAATTGGACACGGCCTCGCCGATCACGGATTGCGCCTCCTCCTCGCCGGAGCGGGCCTTCAGCACTTCATAGACGTGTTTGAGGATCAGCGCCTCGATGCGGCGGCGCACGAGAATGCCCATGTCGCTCATCTGTGTCTCCTTCCGAGCGGGTCAGTCAAAATTCGGCTCTTTATGGTCGGCGCGCTTCAGCCAGGCGAGATACCATGGCGCGATACGGCGCACGATCGAATGAGCGGGCAGCGGATCCGGCTCTGAAAGCGGCAGGGCCAGCTCCGCCTCCGGTTCGCCCGCGATGGCGGCGGCCATCTCGCGGCCGAGCGAAACCGAAAGCGCGACACCCCGCCCGTTGCAGCCGATCCACGCCCAGCCGTCGGGTCCGAGTCGGTGAATGCGCGGGAAACGGTCCCGCGTCATGCCGACATAGCCCGACCAGACGTGGGTCATCTTCGGGGCGCCGAGATCCGGAAACGCCTCGGCCATGCGCGCCGCCGCGGTCGCCTTCACGCGTTCGGCCACGTTCCATGACCCGAGCACCGCGCCGCCGGTGATGATGCGGTTGCGCGCGTCATAGCGGAAGAAGCGCAGATCGCCGCGCGTGTCCGAGACCGCCTGCCGGCCCGGCAGGATATTCGCGCGCAGATTGTCGCCGATCGGCTCGGTCGACATCTGCCAGGAAAGCACTGGCACGATGGTCCGCGCCAGCCGAGGCGCGAGCGAAGCGACGGAGTGATCGGTATAAGCGTTGGTGGCGAGAACAAGAGCGCGCGCCTTTACCGCGCCTTCCGCCGTCCGCGCGCGCCAGAAATCACCCTCGCGCGCCCAGTCGGTCGCGGGACTGTCTTCGTGGATGATCGCGCCGCGGCGCTCCGCGGCGGCGGCGAGGCCGCGCGCCAGCCCCAGCGGATTCACGTGGCCGCCTGTCGGGTTGAACATGCCGCCATGCCAGAATCCGGAGCCCAGAAGTTTCTCGGACGCGTTGGCGTCCAACAGCTCCGCCGGAAAGCCGAGCCGGCGCCACGCATCGACGCGCTTTTCGCTGAGCCGGATGCGCCCGGGGGAATGGGCGGGCTGAAACCAGCCGGCCTGTTCGGCTTCGGCCTCCGCCTCGATTCCTTCTTCGCGCGCGACATCGAAGAGATAGCCTGCGCTCGCGCCGACGAGCCGCGCGAAACGTTCGCCGGCGGCGCCGTGGCGGGCGATCATCGCATCCGGTTCGGCCGCCGTCAGGATCGGGATCACCTGCCCGTTGTTGCGCCCCGAGGCGCCCCATCCGACTGCGTTCGCCTCCAGCAGCACGACGCTCAGCCCGCGCCGCGCGAGGTGCAGAGCGGAAGAAAGGCCGGTGAAGCCGCCGCCGATCACGACCGCGTCAGCCTCGGTCTCACCCAGCAGTTTCGGCTTGGGCGGACGAGGGGCCGAGACATCGGCCCAGATGGAGGGGGGAAATGGTTTGTTCATCACTCTCCGGACAGATTATGCGGCGTCGTCCCACTGCGTGGGCGGCGTCCAGTCGCGGCCGGGGATCGAGCGGAGCAGGTTGCGCGTATAGGGGTGCTGCGGATCGGCGAAGAGTTCGGCGGTGACGCCCATCTCGACGATCCGCCCTTTCTCCATCACCGCGACCCGGTCGCAGATCTGGGCCGCGACCCGCAGATCATGGGTGACGAACAGCAGCGAGAGATCGAGACGGGCGCGCAGATCCGTCAGGAGCTTGAGCACCTGCGCCTGCACCGACACGTCTAGCGCCGAGACGGGTTCATCCGCGACGATGACTTTCGGCTCCAGCGCCAGCGCGCGGGCGATGCCGATGCGCTGGCGCTGGCCGCCGGAGAATTCATGCGGGTAGCGCTCGGCGGCGGCGGGGGAGAGCTCTACCAAAGCCAGCAGCTCGCGCGCTTTCTCCCGCGCCAGAGCCGGATTCATTCCGTGCGTGATCGGCCCTTGGGCGATCAGATCCACCACCCGTTTCCGGGGGTTGAGCGAGGCCATCGCGTCCTGGAACACCATCTGGATTTCCGAGCGCATCGCGCGCAGGGTGCGCGCGTCGGCGTGAAGGATGTCGCGGCCGCCAAGCTCGGCCTTGCCGCCATCCGCCTCCAGCAGCCGGGTCACGCAACGCGAAACCGTGGTCTTGCCGGAGCCGCTCTCGCCGACGACGCCCAGCGTCTCGCCCCGGCGCAGATCGAAGGAGACTTCGTTGACCGCCGGCACCGCCTTGCGTCTGCCGCTCAGCAGGCCACCGCGCGCCTTGAACGTCTTGAGCATCTTTTCGGCGCGCAGCACCACCGGCGCGTCCGAGAAATCGCGCGGCGGGGGCGGACGCAGTCCGGGAACCGCGGCGATCAACGCGCGGGTGTATTCGTGGCGAGGCCGGTTCAGGATCTCCTCGGCCGGCCCCTGCTCCACCAGCTCGCCCCGGCGCAGGACCGCGACGCGGTCGGCGATCTCCGCCACCACGCCGAAATCATGGGTTATGAACAGGATGCCGGAGCCTTCGTCTTTCTGTAGCTCCCGGATCAGGCGCAGGATCTGAAGCTGCGTGGTGACGTCGAGCGCCGTCGTTGGCTCGTCCGCGATCACAAGGAGCGGCGACATGGCGAGCGCCATCGCGATCATCACGCGCTGGCGCTGGCCGCCGGAGACCTGATGAGGATAGGCGTTGAGCGCCGAGGGGGGATCGGGAATATGCACCCGCTCGAGCATCTCCAGCGCCCGGGCGCGGCGGGCGCGGCGGCTGAGATCCGTGTGCAGCTTCAGAACCTCGTCGATCTGCCAGCCCACGGTTTTCTGAGGGTTCAGCGCCGTCATCGGCTCCTGGAAGATCATCGCCATGCGGTCGCCCCTGAGCGCGCGCATCTCGGCTTCGCCAAGCTCGGAGAGATCACGCCCGTCGAAGCGGATCGTCCCGTCGGTCATCCGCACCTGCGGCCCCGGCAACAGCCGCATCACGGCGCCGGCGGCGAGGCTCTTGCCCGAGCCACTCTCACCGACGAGGCAGAGGATTTCGCCCGGGTTCACCTTCAGGCTGATCCCGTCGAGCGCATAGGGCCTGTCCGAGCCGCGCGGCAGCTCGACGCGGAGGTCTTCGATCTCGAGGATCGGAGTCTGGTTTCCGGGTCCGGGCGCCTCGTTCATCCCTTCTTCTGCCTCGGGTTCAGAACCTCGTTCAAGCCCTCGCCCAGAAGAGAGAAGGAAAGAACGGTCAACACGATGGCGATTCCGGGAATCGCCGCTACGAACCAGTCGCTGCGCAACACCGCGCGCCCCTGACCGATCATGTTGCCCCAACTCGCATAATTCGGGTCGCCGAGCCCGAGGAAAGCCAGCGCGCTCTCCATCAGGATCGCCAGCGCCATGATGACCGACGCGTAGACCACGACCGGAGGCAGCGCGTTCGGCAGAATCTCGCGGAAGATGATCGCGGCGTCGCCCACGCCGAGATTGCGCACCGCCTCCACGAATTCGCGCTTTCGCAGCGACATGAACTCCGCCCGCGCCAGCCGCGCCGGCGCGGTCCACGAGACGATGCCGATGGCGAGCACGATATTCTCGATCGAGGAGCCGAGAATCGCCACCAGCGCGAGCAGCAGGACAAAGCTCGGGATGGTCTGGAACGCTTCCGTCACCCGCATCAGCACATCGTCGATCCATCCGCCGAAATAGCCGGAGACCGCGCCGATGACGATGCCGATCGTGATCGAGATCAGCGTCGCCACCAGCCCGATCATGAGCGAGATGCGCGCGCCGTAGAGGATGCCCGCGAGGATGTCGCGGCCGAGCTGGTCGGTGCCGAGCGGCGTCGCCTGATCGGTGAACGGCCAGGTCAGGGGGGCGCCCGCCCGGCGCAGCGGGTCCACCGGCTCGTAGATCCCCGCGAGCAGGGCCATCAGGATCACGCCAAAGAGCAGGATCAGTCCCAGCACGGCCGCGCGGTTGCGGCGATAACGGCGCCAGAAGACCCGGAGGCGGGACGGCTCGGGGGGCGGCAGGGCGTCCGGTTCTGCGAGGCTCATGACAGTTCGATCCGCGAATCGAGCCGCGCATAGAGCAGATCGGTGAGGAAATTGACGAGGATCACGATGACGGAACTCAAGAACACGATGCCCATCAAGGTGTTCATGTCGCGCTGGATCACCGACTGATAGGCGAGCTGCCCGAGGCCGGGCAGCGTGAAGATCGTCTCGACCACCACCGACCCGCCGAGCAGCGTCGAGAACTGGAGCCCGAGCAGGGTCACGACCGGCAGGAGCGCGTTGCGCATGATGTGATGGATCATCAGCCGTCCCTCCCCGGCCCCTTTCGCGCGCGCGGTGCGGACATAATCGAGTTCGGCGACCTCCAGCACGCTCGCGCGCATCAGGCGAAGATAGAACGCGAGATAGATCAGGGAGAGCGCCGCCGTCGGCATGACGAAATGCAGCGCCACATCCACATAATGGTCCCAGCCGGTGTAGAAGGCCGCGATGTCCTTGACCCCGCCCACCGGGAGCCAGCCGAGTTTGATCGAGAACAGCACGATCATCATCAGCGCGAGAAAGAAGCTCGGCGTGGCGTAGAACACCAGCCCGAGCGTGGAGATCACGTTGTCGGTCGCGGAATAGGCCCGCCGCGCGGCGATGGCGCCGAGCGCGACGCCGATGGTGAACGCCAGAAAGAGAGAGGAGCACATCAGCGTCAGCGTGATCCAGAGCCGATCGAGCAGCACCGTCGCCACCGGTTGCTCGAAGACGAAGGACCAGCCGAAATCGAAGCTCGCCATCTTGAGCAGATAACGCCAGAGCTGGACCCAGACCGGCTGGTCGAGCCCGTATTCGGCGCGGAGCCGCGCGATGAATTGCGCGTCCGCGCCGCCCATATCGCCGACCAGCGCATCCACCGTATCGCCGGGTGCGAGCTTGAGCAGCAGGAAGGCGCCGATCATGATCAGAAGGATCACCGGCACCGCCTGCGCCGCGCGGCGAAGAGCGTATTTCAGAATTCGCATCTTCGTTCTTTCGCGATGGGGCGGCGCGACCGCCGCCCCATCAGGTCACTCTTCCGCGAGCCAAAGATCGTACCAGCTCGACGAAACCCAGCGCGGCGTGTTGTGGTGATTGCGCAGCCTCTTCGAAGTCGCCGAGATGAAGGGATGCTCGATGGCGAAGATGACCGGCAGCTCCGCCATCGCCATGGCCTGAATGTCATGATACATCTGCGCGCGCGTCTCGGGATCGAGTTCCTGAGCGGCGGCGTCGATCATCTCGTCCATCTTGTCGGACTGCCAGCCGAACTGGTTGGACCACGGGGTGCCGACGGGCGCGCCGGAGCGGATCCAGACCGTCGTCGACACGGCGGGGTCCGAGCGGAACTGATGCCAGCCGTTCGCGGTGTCGAAGTCATGATCCCGATAGACGCCGCTGAGGAAGCCGGGCGCGTCGTTGGTCAGCAGCTCCACCTCGATGCCGATCTCCTTCATCGCCTGAGCGAAATACTCGCCCCAAAGCTGGGTGTATTCGCCCCAGGGCGCCGGCCGGTGCCGCAGCCGCAGCCGCACGCCGTTCTCGTCCTCGGGGTAACCCGCCTCATCGAGCAACGCCTTCGCCTTCTCTACGTCATAGGGATAGGTCGGCACATCGTCGGTGTAGTTCGCGCCGGCGGTGGAGGGGATCGGGCCGCGGCCGGGTTTGGCGAAGCCCCGCATGATCGTCTGTATGGCGTAGTCGATGTCGAGCCCGTGATAGATCGCCTGGCGCACCTTCAGATTGGCCAGCGCCGGGTTGCGGTGATTGAACTCGATGGTGGAGTGGGCGACGTTGTTCTCGTAACCCTTGGTGCCCACGTCGAAGCGCGGATCATCCTTGAGCCGCTCGACATCGGCCATGGCGATGGCGTTGAAACTGGATTCCAGAACCTCGCCGGCTTCGAGAGCGGAGGCTGCGGCCGACTTGTCCTTGATGAAGCGGACCACGATCCGGTCGAGATAGGGATACTGCTCGCCCCGCCAGTAATTGTCGTTGCGCTCCATCATCACGTACTGGCCGCGCTTGTATTCGACAAACTTGAAAGGGCCGGTGCCGACCGGCGCGGTGTTATACTCATTCTTGAGGATATCCGTGCCCTCATAGAGATGCTTGGGCATCGGGTGGCCGAGATCCGGCATGGCGGCGAGCATCAGGTCCAACGGCATCGGCTTCGAATACTTGAACACCGCCGTATGCGGATCGGGGCAATCCACCGCTTCCAGGTTCTGCTGAAGCGTGGAGGAGTAGTTCAGCAACTCCTTCCACATGTTCATCGCGGTGTAGGATACATCCTCACAGGTGAAGTCCTCACCGTCATGCCATTTCACGCCCTCGCGGAGCTTGAACGTGATCTCGAGCCCATCTTCGGATGAGGACCAGTCCGTCGCCAGAACAGGCACGTAGCCATCATAGCTCTTGTCGATCAGCGGCTCCACGATCTTGCCGGTGATGTTGTAGACTCCTGTCGACGCGCGCAGCGCCGGATTCAGGATGCGTTGTTCGGAACTCATCAACGTGACCACGGTCCCGCCGCGCCGCGGCTCTTCCTGAGCGGAAAGGCCGGCCGCCATCAAAACCGAGGCCGCACCGACGATCGCGGGGCCGACAAGCCTGAACGGCATCGTCATGTTTCTCTCCTGTCCCAATACGAGGGGTCGGCCCCACTTCAGCAGCGGAGTCGATGACGTGACGACTATCGCGATCATACGGCCGGCTTGTCAATCGCCGCTCTCCGGGCGCACCATGGCCACGCAGCGGGGCATGGCGCTTTTCGTCATGGCTCGGACGAAACGGTTGTGACCGAGGATGCGATGCGACAGGACATCAACGGGTGGACGATCTGGATCACGGGCGCGGGCTCGGGGATCGGCGCGGCGATGGCGCGCGCCTTCGCGGACGCCGGTTGCGTCGTCGCGCTCACCGCGCGCTCTCCCGACCCTCTGAATGCGCTTGCGGCGGAGATCACTGCCGCCGGCGGAACCGCCCTCGTCCATGCCGCCGACGTGCGCGACCGCGACGGCCTCGCCCGCATCGCGCGCGAAATCGCCGGTGAGACCGGGCGGCTCGATCTGCTCTGCAACAATGCCGGGTTGAACATCCCGAAGCGCCGCTGGGCGGAGATCGACTGGGAAAGCTGGGACGCGGTGATCGACGTGAACGTCAAGGGCGCGCTCAACGCCATCGCCGCGGCCCTGCCGATCATGCGCGCGCAAGGCGGCGGCGTCGTCATCAACACTTCGTCCTGGGCCGGCAGGTTCCACTCGGCGGCGGGCGGCGTGCCCTACGGCGCCTCCAAACATGCGTTGACCGACATCAGCGCCAGCCTGAACTCCGAGGAAGGCGCGAACGGCGTTCGATCCACCGCGCTTTGCCCGGCCGAGGTTGCGACGCCGCTCATGACTCGCCGCCCGGGCTACGACCCGGCCGCGGCGGCGGCGATGATACAGCCCGAAGACCTCGCCGACGCGGCTCTCTTCGTCGCCCGGATGAACCCCAATGTCGCCATCCACGAAATCGCCGTAGCACCCGTTCGCAGATAAGCCAGGAGCCTTCCCCATGACCCATCCCGTGAAGGGCGTCGATCACGTCTTCGTTCTGGTCGACAGTCTCGATGAGAGCCGCGACATCTACGCCCGGCTCGGCTTCACCCTGTCGCCGCGCGGCGTTCATAGCGCCAATAAGGGCGCGGCTAACCACACCATCATGTTTCCCGACGACTATTTCGAACTTCTGGGCCTGATCGCCGAAACCCCCGACAACCGCGGTCGCCGCGAGATGCTCGCGCGCGAAGGTCAGGGTCTGCACGCCGTCGCCTGCCGGATCGACGACGCCGACGGGGCGAAGACGGCGCTCGACGCGCTCGGGATCGCGACGGAGACGCCGACGGGCTTCTCCCGCCCGGTGCCGCTCCCTGGCGGCGGCGAGGCGATGGCGTCATTCCGCACGTTCCAGTTCAAGCCGGCGGAGGTTCCGCTCGGCATCTGCTTCATGTGCCAGCATCTGACGCGTGAGAATGTCTGGATTCCCCAACTGCTGCAGCATCCCAACAGCGCCAACGGACTCGCCGCAATCGTGGCGGCGACCGAGGACCCCGACGCGGCGGCGCGGAGCTTCGCGCGGCTTTTCGCAGCGGGGAAGGTTTCCGCCATCGAGGGCGGCGCGCGGGTGGAGACCGGCGCACGCTCCGCCCCGCTGGAAATCCTTGCGCGCGACGCGCTTGCGGCGCGCTATCCGGATTTCGACATGAGCGCGACCCCCCGGAGCGCCTACGCGGCGCTGCGGATCCGCGTCGCGGACATGGCGAAGGCGCGCGCCGCGCTGGACAGGGGCGGCTTCACGCCCGTTGAGACCGCGGCGGGACTCGCGGTCGGTCCGAAGGCCGCCTGCGGCGTGGTCCTCGAATTCGTCGCTGCTTGACCGGCACGTCGCCGGAAAGGGCGACGCCAGACGGCGATCGTGTCACGCCGGTTTCGCCCGGGACGCCGAGCCATCGGAAGGCCGGGTCACATCGCGGGCTTTCGCTCGATGGCCCGGCGCCGGACCGGCGCGTTGTGTTCGCTTGGACCGGGAAATCTCGATCAGCGCTCGCCGTCGGCCTTAGCCCGCATGGCCCCTGCTTCGCTCTGCAAGTTGCGGCGCAGCGCCTCGCGCCTGGATCCGGCGCCATCGGTTTCATTGCGGAACTCAGCCCGGCCGCAACCATGAACACGAAAATCTCGACGCGGCAGGCGCTTTCCCTCCGAACCAGGCCGCGGCCTTCGTGGAGGCGTCGCACCGCCGTGCGCGTTTAATCATTGACGTTCGCCAGTGTGACCGAGCAGAAATCATGCTCCGGCTGACCGGATTGCTTTTCAGGACTCAGAAAATTGGCGTCTGACAAGATACAAGCGATTCAAGGGCTGCGCGCCTTGGCGGTTCTTTCGGTCATTTTGTTCCATTGGTCTTTTCTGTTTCTCGGCTGGTCGGGCGTCTGGGTCTTCTTCGTCATATCAGGCTTTGTGATCACCCGCTCGCTGATCGGGTTGGACGAGGCCGAGATGCCGGCGCGTTCGAAGCTTGGCGTATTCTATCGCCGCAGGGCGCTGCGAATCCTGCCTCTCTATTTCGCCGTCATGCTGGCGGGCGCTCTGATCCTGATGCTCGAGGATCCGAGCGGCGGACGCCTCTGGGACCTGCGCATGAGCTTTGCGGCGCTGATTACGGCGACGGTGAATTTCCACCGAATGACGCCGGGCTACGAGGTCAACCTGATCTTTGACCACTTCTGGAGCCTTTCGATCGAGGAACACTTCTATTTCCTCATGCCGCTTGTGTTTCTCTATCTCAGCCGTCCCTGGCTGTCGTTGTTCCTGGCGGCGTGGCTGGTGATCGCGCCGCTGGTGAGGATCGGTCTCGCCGCGTATTTCGGTACGCCCGGCTCAGGCGAGCTGGTCTATCAGTTCTCGCTCGGTCATTTCGACGCGTTCTCCATCGGGGCGCTCATCGCGCTGAATGAGGAGCGGGTCCGCCAGGGGCGGATGCATGGGCCCTGGCTGTTGCTTCTGGTCTTCGGCGTGTTTCTGGCCTGGACCGTCATTGGGGCGCAGAGCCTGCTGCCGGGCGCCGTTCTTCGCCATTTCGTCGCGTCGTTCTCCGTCAATGCGGAGGGGGGCTGGCGGCCGTTTCTGACCTATTCCGTGCTGACCTACGGGTCCGCGGCCATCATCCTGTGCGTGCTGGAAGGACGGCGGTGGCTGGTGGCGCCGTTGAACAGCCGTTTCCTAGTCTACACCGGCAACCTGTCCTATGGCCTGTATCTTATCCATGTGCCGCTGCAGTATGTCTTCAACAAGATCTGGGGAACGACCTATCTGTTGCCCGTTGCAGAACGTCTGCCGCCTTTCACTCTTTATCTCGTGACGCTCTATGCGATCGCGCATCTGAGCTACTTCCATTTTGAAAAGCCGATGCAGAGGCTGGGCGGACCGAACACTCCGAAGGGACTGCGGAGCGACAGCGCTTCATGATGTCGGGGACTTTCACGCCCCTTGCGCGGCGCCGGCTCGTGGTCCGGGGCGCCGCGCATGCAGGGTGCGGAGATTGGTCGGCGGTTCGAGTTTTGATTGATTTCGCTTGCTGAAACTGCGACAATCGCGTCATTCAGGTGCATTTTTGCGTAAATGTTTTGAGTTGTGAATAACATGTCTGCCCTGGCGAACTGACGGAGAGTCGCCAGAGACAATCGCCAGCCGCGCCTCGTTTTCGGATACGTATCGCGCTGGTTCGATCCGATCCGCAAGCCCCTCGGCCAGAGGGAGCCTTTCGAGTTCATATGAGGTCGGGACGGTTTTTCGGTTTCATCCTGTTCGGTGTAGTTCGTGATTATTTCGGGGGGAAAGCGCAATGTGGGCGTCGGATGATTTCAGCGACGGTCTGAACGCGGCGTGGCGGATCGAGGGTCCATCGGGGATCTCGAGCGGCGTCGGGACGAGCGCGACGGACGGGTATCTGGAGCTTGTGACGCCGGACGGGAACTATGACGCCTGGCGCGTGAACAACAGCGCGCGGGCGCTGCAGGATATCGCGGACGAGGATTTCGAGGTCGAGGTCCGGTTTCTGAGCACGCCGACGGAGCGCTTCCAGATACAGGGCGTCCTTGTGGAGCAGGACGCGGACAACTGGCTGCGGTTCGACATTCATTCGGACGGGACGAACCTGCGCGTCTTCGCGGGGGTGACGGTCAATGGCTCGACCTCGGCGCGGGTGAACGCGACGGTTCCGGCGGGCAGTTCGGAATATCTTCAGGTGGCGCGGACGGGGGACGTCTGGACGTTCAGGTATTCGACGGACGGCGAGAACTGGACGACGGCGGTGAGCTTCGAGCAGGCGCTGACGGCGACGGCGGCGGGGGTCTTCGCGGGCAACGTGCTGGACGCGACGGGGTTCGTGGCGCAGGTGGACTACGTGGAGTTCTCGAGCGACCCGCTGGCGAGCGAGGACGGGACGATCACGCCGGTGAACCAGGCGCCGGCGGCGGCGGACGACGCGGCGGGGACGCTGGTGGACACGGACCTGGTCCTGGACATGGCCGCGGATCTTCTCGGCAATGACGGCGACCCGGACGGCGACCCGATCAGCGTGACGGAGCTGGGCGCGCCGGCGCATGGCGTGCTGACCGACAACGGCGACGGCACGCTGACCTATTCGCCCGACGCCGGCTACGAGGGCCCCGACAGCTTCACCTACACCATCAGCGACGGCGACCTGACCGACACCGCGACGGTGAACCTGACCGTGGCCGCGCAGCCGTCGGCCCCGTCGGCGGCGTCGGATGATTTCAGCGACGGTCTGAACGCGGCGTGGCGGATCGAGGGTCCATCGGGGATCTCGAGCGGCGTCGGGACGAGCGCGACGGACGGGTATCTGGAGCTTGTGACGCCGGACGGGAACTATGACGCCTGGCGCGTGAACAACAGCGCGCGGGCGCTGCAGGATATCGCGGACGAGGATTTCGAGGTCGAGGTCCGGTTTCTGAGCACGCCGACGGAGCGCTTCCAGATACAGGGCGTCCTTGTGGAGCAGGACGCGGACAACTGGCTGCGGTTCGACATTCATTCGGACGGGACGAACCTGCGCGTCTTCGCGGGGGTGACGGTCAATGGCTCGACCTCGGCGCGGGTGAACGCGACGGTTCCGGCGGGCAGTTCGGAATATCTTCAGGTGGCGCGGACGGGGGACGTCTGGACGTTCAGGTATTCGACGGACGGCGAGAACTGGACGACGGCGGTGAGCTTCGAGCAGGCGCTGACGGCGACGGCGGCGGGGGTCTTCGCGGGCAACGTGCTGGACGCGACGGGGTTCGTGGCGCAGGTGGACTACGTGGAGTTCTCGAGCGACCCGCTGGCGAGCGAGGACGGGACGATCACGCCGGTGAACCAGGCGCCGGCGGCGGCGGACGACGCGGCGGGGACGCTGGTGGACACGGACCTGGTCCTGGACATGGCCGCGGATCTTCTCGGCAATGACGGCGACCCGGACGGCGACCCGATCAGCGTGACGGAGCTGGGCGCGCCGGCGCATGGCGTGCTGACCGACAACGGCGACGGCACGCTGACCTATTCGCCCGACGCCGGCTACGAGGGCCCCGACAGCTTCACCTACACCATCAGCGACGGCGACCTGACCGACACCGCGACGGTGAACCTGACCGTGGCCGCGCAGCCGTCGGCCCCGTCGGCGGCGTCGGATGATTTCAGCGACGGTCTGAACGCGGCGTGGCGGATCGAGGGTCCATCGGGGATCTCGAGCGGCGTCGGGACGAGCGCGACGGACGGGTATCTGGAGCTTGTGACGCCGGACGGGAACTATGACGCCTGGCGCGTGAACAACAGCGCGCGGGCGCTGCAGGATATCGCGGACGAGGATTTCGAGGTCGAGGTCCGGTTTCTGAGCACGCCGACGGAGCGCTTCCAGATACAGGGCGTCCTTGTGGAGCAGGACGCGGACAACTGGCTGCGGTTCGACATTCATTCGGACGGGACGAACCTGCGCGTCTTCGCGGGGGTGACGGTCAATGGCTCGACCTCGGCGCGGGTGAACGCGACGGTTCCGGCGGGCAGTTCGGAATATCTTCAGGTGGCGCGGACGGGGGACGTCTGGACGTTCAGGTATTCGACGGACGGCGAGAACTGGACGACGGCGGTGAGCTTCGAGCAGGCGCTGACGGCGACGGCGGCGGGGGTCTTCGCGGGCAACGTGCTGGACGCGACGGGGTTCGTGGCGCAGGTGGACTACGTGGAGTTCTCGAGCGACCCGCTGGCGAGCGAGGACGGGACGATCACGCCGGTGAACCAGGCGCCGGCGGCGGCGGACGACGCGGCGGGGACGCTGGTGGACACGGACCTGGTCCTGGACATGGCCGCGGATCTTCTCGGCAATGACGGCGACCCGGACGGCGACCCGATCAGCGTGACGGAGCTGGGCGCGCCGGCGCATGGCGTGCTGACCGACAACGGCGACGGCACGCTGACCTATTCGCCCGACGCCGGCTACGAGGGCCCCGACAGCTTCACCTACACCATCAGCGACGGCGACCTGACCGACACCGCGACGGTGAACCTGACCGTGGCCGCGCAGCCGTCGGCCCCGTCGGCGGCGTCGGATGATTTCAGCGACGGTCTGAACGCGGCGTGGCGGATCGAGGGTCCATCGGGGATCTCGAGCGGCGTCGGGACGAGCGCGACGGACGGGTATCTGGAGCTTGTGACGCCGGACGGGAACTATGACGCCTGGCGCGTGAACAACAGCGCGCGGGCGCTGCAGGATATCGCGGACGAGGATTTCGAGGTCGAGGTCCGGTTTCTGAGCACGCCGACGGAGCGCTTCCAGATACAGGGCGTCCTTGTGGAGCAGGACGCGGACAACTGGCTGCGGTTCGACATTCATTCGGACGGGACGAACCTGCGCGTCTTCGCGGGGGTGACGGTCAATGGCTCGACCTCGGCGCGGGTGAACGCGACGGTTCCGGCGGGCAGTTCGGAATATCTTCAGGTGGCGCGGACGGGGGACGTCTGGACGTTCAGGTATTCGACGGACGGCGAGAACTGGACGACGGCGGTGAGCTTCGAGCAGGCGCTGACGGCGACGGCGGCGGGGGTCTTCGCGGGCAACGTGCTGGACGCGACGGGGTTCGTGGCGCAGGTGGACTACGTGGAGTTCTCGAGCGACCCGCTGGCGAGCGAGGACGGGACGATCACGCCGGTGAACCAGGCGCCGGCGGCGGCGGACGACGCGGCGGGGACGCTGGTGGACACGGACCTGGTCCTGGACATGGCCGCGGATCTTCTCGGCAATGACGGCGACCCGGACGGCGACCCGATCAGCGTGACGGAGCTGGGCGCGCCGGCGCATGGCGTGCTGACCGACAACGGCGACGGCACGCTGACCTATTCGCCCGACGCCGGCTACGAGGGCCCCGACAGCTTCACCTACACCATCAGCGACGGCGACCTGACCGACACCGCGACGGTCTCCATCGCGGTCGGGCCGGAAATCGACGTCTGGCATGGCGCCACGCAGGAGTTCGGCCATCTCGGCGTGCCGCAGAAATGGATCAATATCCTCGGGGACGTCTATATCGAGGGGCTGGTTTCGCTCAGCTACACGTTGAACGGCGGGGCCGAGAGGACACTGAGCGTCGGCCCGGACAACGCGCGCCTGCTCAACGCGGGCGATTTCAATATCGATATCGCCTATGACGAGCTTGATCCCACGGCGCAGGACGACGTTGTCAGCATCGTCGCACGCTACGATGGCGGCTCAGTCGTGACGCAGGACGTCACGGTTCAATACGAAGCGGGCGCGCATTGGAGCCCCGACTACTCTATCGACTGGTCCACGGTCGCGGATATCCGTGATGTCGCGCAGGTCGTCGATGGTCAGTGGGAGTTGACCGGGGACGGGTTGCGGATCGCAGATCCCGGCTATGACCGATTGGTGGTCATGGGCGACGATTCCTGGGACTTCTTCGAGGTTCAGGTCTCCGTCACCCCGCATGAGCTGGACGCTGTGGGGGGCGGTTTCGGCTTCGTGCCCTGGTGGAATGGGCACACCGACGACCCAGTTGCGGGCTGGCAACCCAAGACCGGGTGGGAGCCCTCCACCCTGTTGATTTACAACGGTCACTCCTGGACCCCCCATTTCGAGATCTACAACAATATCGGATCGACCAACTATGCGCTGGCCGAAGACGTAAAGTTCAACTTCACGATCCGGGTGGAGCAGTCGGGCGCCATCGACCGGACCTATAAGATGAAGGTCTGGGAAGACGGCGCGGAAGAGCCGACCGGCTGGCTGATGGACGAGACAGTCGCCTTCGATGCGCCCGCGACAGGGTCTTTCGGCCTTCTTGCCCATCTAACGGATGTGACGTTCCATGATATCACGATCACCGAGATCGAAGGCGGCGATGTGATGAAGGGCGGCGAGGGGAACGACGTGTTGTCCGCCGTCGATGTTTCGGACCCGTTGCCCGGTGCGGGAGAACTGGACGTGTTCCTGGGCGATGGCGGCGACGACGTGTTCGTTCTGGCGGATGGCGGCGCGGTTTTTTATGACGACGGCGACGCTGCTACGAACGGGCTCGAGGATTATGCATATATCTGGGACTTCTCGACAGGCGACACGATCAGGCTGGCCGGCGCAGCGCAGAATTACACCCTGACCGAGGACGAGGCGGGCCTGCCATCCGGCACGGCCATCTGGCTCGCCGGAGGGCAGGGAGAGGCGGACGAGCTTATCGCCGTGGTCAAGGACACCTACAATCTCGACCTCAACGCGGACGCGTTCCAGTTCACGGAAGGGCTCTGGGCCTGACCCGCGGGTTCAATCGCCCCGCCCCGGAGAATCTCGCCCCCGGGCCCCACTTGCACGGCCCCACTTGCACGAGGCGCCGGGCAGCGTAATGGCGGAGCGTGGTGATATCCTGATTCTGGAGGATATCGCCTTGCGGCCTTCAGGCGAGGTCGAGAGCGCGGGGCGGGTATGAAAATGTCACGAGCAGCCTTGTTCTGGGGGACGAGTATCTGCTGTCTCCTGGCGATCATCCTCCAGATCGGTATTCTGAACTCCGGCTTCACGGCGGCTTCAGCGGATGAAAGCGCGCGGGCGCTCATGGCGCGGGAGCTGGATTGGGAGACCGCGTTCACACCCTTCCTCTGGCCCCCGTTCTACCAGGTGGCGGTGGGGCTGTGGCTGAAGGTGCATCCGGACCTGTTCTATGGTCCGCGCGAAATGGCGATGCTTTTTGGCCTTCTGAGCCTCTGGGCGATGACGGCGCTGGCGTTGGAGCTGTTTCGCGACCGGGTGGTGGCCATGGTGACGGCCATTCTCGCGGTGTTCCTGCATCATCGGCTGCTGCTCTCCGTGGCGCCGATGTCCGAGATCTTCTTCAACTGTTTCGTGCTTTGGGGCGCATTCGGGCTGGCCCGGTTCGCGCGGCGCGCCCAGGCGGCGCTGATCTTCGCAGCGCTGATGTTCATGCTGTCGGGGACGGTCAGGTTCGAGGGCTGGTTCATATGTCTCGCCTTTGTCGCCCTTGTCCTGTGGCGTTTCATCAGCTCAGGGCGCGCTGGCTGGGGAAGTGCGCTTCTGTCTGTCGGGATCGCAGCGGCGTTCCCGCTCCTATGGGTAGGGCTCTCCTTATACCACTATGGCGATCTGAGCGGCGTTACCGCCGCGCGGGACCAGAATATTACGGTCGAGACATCCTCGGTGGAGATCCTGCGCAACAGCCATCTTCTGCGATTTCTGAGCGATGCGCTGCGTTCGGCCTTGATCCTCGGGCTGATCGCCGCCTTCGCATCGTTCCGGTATCTGCCGCGCACGCGCCCGGTGATCGCGGTCGCGGCGCTGGGGATGGGGTTTGCGACCCTTGCGGCCGTGGCGACGGGCAGCAATCCTCTGGCCGCGCCCTGGCGTATCGCCGGCGCCTGGGTCAGCCAACTCGTCCCGTTCACCGCAATGGCGCTCGTGTGGCTGGCGCATAAGGCGGGCGCCGCCTTCCGCCTGCCGGTTCTGGCGGCCGGGGTTGCGCTGTCTGTTGCGAGCCTCGCCTGGAGCGGGTGGCAGATCGTCGAGCGGCGGCTGGCGTCGCCGTTCAATTTCGACGCGGACATCCTGGCCCTGCGCGACGCCGCCGGGAACAGCCTCGACCCTGCGACCGCGCGGGTCCTGGTGGATAGCGACAAGGTATTCTTCCTTGATGTGGTGGTCGCGCTGAATCGCCCCGCCGCCACGGAATTCACGACCGGGACCGACCCTGTCGGTATCGCGCTCCATATCGGGGCCAAGGATTACTGGCGGACAGCCGAGACGCCGGAGGCGAGGGAGATATACGCCAAGTATATCGCGCCCAGGTTTGATCTTGCGGCGGGCGTGGACGCGCTTGCCGATCGCGGCATCCGGTTTGTGATCCTGATGGATGGGCCGTTGAGCGCGCGTGTCGCGGAAATGGAAGGCCTCGCCTACCGCGGCGCCTACGGGCCGTGGCGTCTGTTTGAACGACAGTGAATTTGAACGACAGTGAATGCGCGGCGCCAAGCGCCGTTGCGCGTGACCCGATTCCCATGCGGTTGAACTTCGCCCGCGGGATCGGCGCATGTCAGGCGCGCGAGTGATCGCCGGACCGGGCCGGGCGGTCAGCGCATCCGGCGGATTTGCCCCTCATGTCACGGGTCTGTCAGGTTCGGCGCGATATTGGCGAACCGAAGGGCGCCAGGCCGCTATTCCGTATTCACATCGGACATCGCGCAATTCATCCGCGCCCTTCAGGCGGTTAAACCGTGTCGAATTTTTTCGATGCGGGTCGAAATTATTCAGGAGCTGTGGCTAAGTTCCGCCCCGGCTTGCGAGTAGGCGCCGGAATCAGGACGGGCGGGAGCAGAACATGACGGAGAATCGATTTTCGCGTCACGCCGGCGCTATCGCGCTGGTCGCGGCGCAGGTGTTGATCGCAGGATGTTTCCTCGTCTCTCCTCCGGCGTCCGCGCAACAGGCGGGGCCTCCCCCGGCGGTGACGGTTGCGCCGGTCACCAGCGCGCTCGTCGGTGAAAAGCGGACGTTCACCGGGCGCGTCTCCGCCGTCGAGAAGATCGAGATCGAACCGCGGGTCTCGGGGTTTGTCGAAAGCCGCCCCTTCGTGGAGGGCGGCGTGGTGGCGAAGGGCGACACGCTGTTCACGATCGAGAGCGGCGCCTATGAAGCCACGGTCATGGAGATACAGGGCCAGATCAAATCGGCCGAGGCCGAAAAGACCCTCGCCGACATCGAATACACCCGGCAAAGCACGCTGCTCAAACAGGGCAATGTCGCGGAAGCGGTCGTCCAGCGGGCCGAGGCCGAGCGCGGCAAGATCGAGGGAACGCTGCTGCAGCTTCAGGGAAGTCTTCAGCGCGCTGAGCTGGACCTCTCGTACACCAAGATCGTCGCGCCAACCGACGGTAGGATCGGCCTGGCGAGCGTCGATGTCGGTGATTTCGTTACGTTAGGCGATCCGCCGCTTGCGATCCTGACCAGCGTTGACCCGATAAACGTCCTTTTCCCCATTGACGAGGCGACGCTCCTCGATGCGCGCGCGCGCTATCCCGAGGAGACGGCGAAAAATGTGATCGTCGAGCTGACGCTTGCGAATGGTCAGGAATATGATTCGAAAGGATCACTCGACTTTATCGACGTGGAAGTTCAGCAGGGCACCGATACGATCACGCTCCGCGCATCGTTCGCCAACCCGGAAGGGCGCCTGATCGACGGGCAGCTGGTGAATGTGACCGTGCGTGGAGAAGCGGATGAACCCTCGCTCACCATTTCGCCGCAAGCGCTGCAGAAGGATCAGGCGGGCTATTTCGTCCTCGTGGTGGGGGATGACGGGGTGGTCGAGAAACGGCAGGTCGAGATGGACCGCGTGGCCGGCGCCGTGGCGGTGATCAAGAGCGGGCTGAAGGAAGGCGAGATGGTGATCACCGAAGGGCTGAATAAGGCCCGTCCGGGCGAGAAGGTCGACGCCGCGCAAGCGGATGGAAAAACCGCAGCAGACCCGGCCGGGGCGCCGGCCGCCAAAGAGTAGCGCGCCATGATCTCCAGCATCTTCATCTCCCGGCCGAGATTCGCGCTGGTCATCTCCATCGTGCTGACCCTCGCGGGGTTGATCTCGCTCACCCGCATGCCGGTCGAACAGTTCCCGGATATCGTGCCGCCGCAGGTGCAGGTCACCGCTTCCTATCCCGGCGCCGACGCCTCGGTGGTGGAAGCGACCGTCGCCCAGCCGCTGGAGCAGCAGATCGTCGGCGTCAGCGACATGCTCTACATGAGCTCCACCAGCGGCGCCGATGGCAGCTACACCCTGACCGTCACCTTCGAGTCCGGCACCGACCCCGATATCAACACCGTCAATGTGCAGAACCGGGTGGCGCAGGCTTCGTCGCTTCTGCCGGCGGAGGTCACGCAGGCGGGTGTCAGCACCAAGAAGAAAACCTCGGCGCTGCTTCAGGTGATCGCGATCACCGATAGCGAGGGCCGGTACGACAACCTCTTTCTGTCGAACTTCACCACCATCAACGTGCTCGACAGCATCAAGCGGGCGGAAGGCGTCGGCGACGCGACCATGTTCGGCGCGCAGGACTATTCGATGCGCATCTGGCTCGATGTGGACCGGCTGACAGGCCTCGGCATGACGCCGAACGACGTTGTCGCCGCGCTCAAGTCGCAAAACGTGCAGGCGGCGGTCGGGCAGATCGGCGCGCAGCCGATGACGGAGGACCCGCTCTTTCAACTGAACATAACGACAAAGGGCCGCCTGACCTCGGTTGCGGAATTCGAGAACGTCGTGGTTCGGGCGGAAACCGACGGTTCGTTCATCCGCGTGAAGGATATCGGACAGGTCGAACTTGGCGCGAAAAGCTCGAGTTCGACCGCGCTCTTCAACGGCCAGCCGACGGCGATGGTCGGCATCTATCTCGCGCCGGGGGCCAACGCGCTCAATACCGCGAAAAACGTCCGGACGAATATCGAGCGCCTCGAATCCACCTTCCCGGAGGGAGTTCAGTGGCAGATCCCCTATGACACGACCGAGTTCGTGCAGGCCAGCATAGACGAAGTGCTGATCACCCTGGTCGAGGCGTTCATCCTCGTGGTGCTGGTGGTCTATCTGTTTCTCGGCAGCGTCCGCGCGACGATCATCCCGCTCATCGCGGTGCCGGTCTCGCTGATTGGCGCGCTCGCCTTCATGCTGGCGCTCGGCTTGTCGCTGAACACCATCTCCATGCTCGCGCTCGTCCTCGCCATCGGCATCGTCGTCGACGACGCCATCGTGGTGATCGAGAATGTCGAAGCCGTGATGGAGGCGCGGCCGGAATTGTCGGTCCCCGACGCGACGCGCGAAGCGATGAAGGAGATCACCGCGCCGATCATCGCGATCACGCTCGTCCTGCTTTCGGTCTTCGTGCCTGTCGCATTCGTGCCGGGGATCAGCGGCACGATGTTCCAGCAGTTCGCCGTCGCCGTCTCCTTCGCCATGGTGATCTCGGCGATCAACGCCCTGACGCTGAGCCCCGCGCTCTGCGCCATACTGCTGAAGCCCCATACCGGCCCGAAACGCGGCCCGCTCGGCTGGTTCTCGCGCCAGATCGACCGTGTGCGGGATGGATATGGCAAGGTGGCGGGCGCGATCGCGCGTCGCGCGATCCTTGGGGTCGTGCTCCTCGGTTTTGCGATTTTCGGAGCCGGCGCGCTCTTCAAGCTGACGCCATCGGGTTTCCTGCCCATCGAGGATCAGGGGGCCTATTTCGTTGAAGTTCGGCTCCCGGAGGGCGCTTCGACCAACCGCACCAACGAGGTGATGAAGGACGTCCAGCGTGTCATGGCGGGCGCGCCGGGTGTCGCGAATGTTTTCACGGTCAGCGGTTACAGCTTTCTCGACGGGATCGCGAAGTCCAACGGAGGCTTCGCCATCGCGATGATGAAGCCTTTCGGCGAGCGCGAGGATCCGGCGGATTCGGTCAACGCGTCGCTTGCATATTCCTACCGCACATTCGCGGCCGTGCGGCAGGCGCAGGCGATTCCGTTCAACCTGCCGCCGATCATCGGTCTGGGCACCGGTTCGGGCTTTGAATACCAGTTGCTCGACCTTCGGGGTGGAGAAGTGAATGACCTCGCCGCGGCGGCTGGCGGCATGATGGTCGCCGCCAATCAGGATGAGCGCCTCGCCAATGTCTTCACGACCTTCAACGCCGCGTCTCCGCAGCTTCGTCTCGATCTGGATCGCGAGCGGGTTCAGACGCTCGGGGTGGAGGTGGGCGATGTGTTCTCGGCGATGCAGACCACGCTTGGCGGGTTTTATGTGAACGACTTCAATCTTTTCGGCCGGACCTGGCAGGTGCGCGTGCAGGCGCGGCAATCCGACCGTGCGGCGGTGTCCGATATCTCCCGCATCCATGTGCGCAACACGAATGGTGAAATGGTGCCTATCGCGGCGGTGGCGAAGGTCTCGCTCGTGCTCGGCCCGCAGGCGATCACCCGCTACAACAACTACCGCACGGTGAAACTCAATGGCGGGCCGGCGCCGGGCTTTTCCTCCTCCGAATCGATTGCGGCGATGGAGGAGATCTCCGCCGAGACCTTGCCTTCCGGATTCGGTTTCGACTGGACCGGCACGGCGCAGCAGGAGAAGGAGGCGGCGGGCAAAACCACCGCTGTGCTCGTTCTTGCCGTGCTCTTCGCCTATCTCTTTCTGGTCGCGCTCTATGAAAGCTGGACCATTCCGGTGGCTGTGCTGCTCTCGGTGTCCGTCGCGGTCTGCGGGGCGCTGGGCGGGTTGCTGTTCTTCGGGCTCGACAACAATCTCTACGCGCAGATCGGGCTCGTGGTCCTGATCGCGCTCGCGGCGAAGAACGCGATCCTGATCGTCGAGTTCGCGATGGAGCGCCGCGCACACGGCATGCCGATCATCGACGCGGCGACAGAAGGGGCGAAAGCCCGCTTCCGGGCGGTGATGATGACCAGCCTGGCCTTCATCGCCGGGCTTTTCCCGCTGGTTCAGGCGACTGGCGCTTCGATGCTCGCGCGCAAGGGCGTTGGCGTTCCCGTGTTCTCCGGCATGATTGCGGCGGCGCTCGTCGGCATCTTCATCATCCCGGCGCTCTACGTCGTCGCCCAGTGGTCCCGTGAGAAGGTTCACCGGCTGATCGGCAAGCCGATAGGACCGGAGACCGCCGGGGAAGAGTGATGAAGGGCCCGCCCATCACCGCTCTTTCGAGGGCGGCCGGAAACACCGGCGCGAACGCGAAGTCGAAGCCAGAGATTCGCTTGCATCGATTTTCCGCCGCCCCGCGCCGGATTCGGGCGCATCGCGCGTGTAGACGCTGTGCGGGCGCGCGCTGGTGAGAGGTTGTCGACCTCGACGTCCGCCCGCGATATATTGACCTTGGGCGGCATCGGCCGCCGCCCGGGGTGACCTGCGCGGCGCAGTGGGCGCGCCGCCCGGGTGAATTCGGAGCGGTGAATGGCGATCTGGCGGCAAGTGCTGATTCTTGTTGTGCTGAGCGGCCTCGGCTACGCCGGGCTACTCGGCTACCAGCGTTATTTCGAGGCGGCGGAAGCGACCGAGTCCGGCGCTCGCGGTCCGCGCACCGCCTCCGTGGAGATCGCGATCGCCGAGGTCGTGACGCTGGAGCGCACTGTTGAGGCGGTCGGAACGACCCGCGCGCGCCAATCGGTGGAGATCACGCCGCTCGCCTCCGGACGCCTCGTGGAGCTTGCGATCGCGCCTGGCGACGCGGTCGCGGCGGGGGCTGTGCTCGCGCGGCTCGACGACGAGATCCAGCGCGCGGATCTCACCGAAGCCGAAGCCCTTGTCGACGAGCAGCGCCGGGCGACCGAGCGCGCGGAGCAATTGCGCCGCAGTCGGGCGATCGCGGCGAGCTCGCTCGAACAGGCGCACGCGCGTCTCGCCGTCGCCGAAGCGACCCTCAATCGCGCCCGGCGACGGTTGGAGGACCGGGTGATCCGCGCGCCCTTCGCGGGACATGTCGGGCTGACCGATGTCGATATCGGCGCGCGCGTCGACGATGACGACGTCCTGACCCGGCTGGACGATTTGAGCGAGATCGAGGTCGAGTTTTCGCTGCCGGAGACGCTTTTCGCCGAAATCGCGCTCGGAATGCCGATCGCCGCGACGAGCGCCGCCTTCGCGGATCGAGTCTTCGCGGGGGAGGTCTCTGCGATCGATAGCCGCGTCGATCCGGTCGGGCGTTCGTTCAAGGTGCGCGCGACGATCCCCAATCCCGATAGCGAGCTTCCCGCGGGGATGTTCATGTCGCTCTCGCTCACCCTGTCGGCCAAGGAATCGCTCGTGGTTCCCGAAGAAGCCATCGTGACGCAGGCTGCCGACATGTTCGTATTCGTCGTGGAGGATGGCAGGGCGATGCGCCGCGCCGTCAAGACCGGGCTCAGGAAATCCGGCGTCATCGCCATCGAGTCTGGACTCGCGAATGGCGACGCGGTGATCACCCGCGGATTGCAGAGCGTACGCGACGGCGCGGCGGTGAAAGTGATCGGCGGCGTCGCGTCGGCCGAAGAGACGCCGAAATCATGACGCTTTCCGACATTTCCGTTCGCCGGCCGGTTCTGGCGGCGGTTGCGAGCTTGCTGATCCTGGTGTTCGGCGCTTCCGCGCTCATGGAGCTGCCGATCCGGGAACTGCCCGATGTCGACACCGCCGTGGTCACCGTCACCACGCAGTATCGCGGCGCCGCATCGGAAGTCGTCGACACCGATATCACCGAGACCATCGAAGGCGCGATCTCCACCATCGCCGGCATCCGGTCGATCAGTTCCCAAAGCCGGCAGGGGCGTAGCCGCACCGTGATCGAATTCGAGACCGGGCGCGATGTCGATATCGCCGCGAACGATGTGCGGGACGCGGTTGGGCGGGTGCTGGGCCAGTTGCCCGAAGAGGCCGAACAGCCCCAGGTGGTCAAGAGCGACGCGGACGGCGACCCGGTGATCCGGCTCGCCATCACTTCGACGCGGATGACGACGGCGGAGATCACCGATTATGTCGATCGCTACATCACCGACAGGATCTCGACCATCGACGGCGTCGCCACCGTGGACATCTATGGCGAGCGGCCCTTCGCGGTGCGTATCTGGCTGGATCGGCGGGCGCTGGCGGCGCGCAACCTGACCGTCGCCGATGTCGAGGCCGCGCTCTTGCGCAACAATCTTGAACTCCCGGCCGGCGAGGTGAAGTCGGTCGAGCGCCAGCTCACCGTGCGGCTCAACAGCCGGCTGCGCTCGATCGACGATTTCCGCGATATCGTCATTGACCGGGTCGCCGGCTACCCGGTGCGGCTCGGCGATGTCGCGCGCGTCGCGCCTGGGGTCGAGGACGACAGCACTATCGTGCGCTCGGACGGGGCGGACGCCATCGGCGTCGCGATCCTGCGCCAGAGTCAGGCGAACACGCTGGCGATATCCAAGGCGGTGCGCGCCGAGATCGCCGAGATCGCCGACACGCTGCCGGAAGGCATGGCGATCTCCATTGGTTCAGACGACGCGATTTTTGTCGGCGCCTCTATCCGCGAGGTGACGCGGGCGCTGATGATTTCGCTCGGGCTGGTGATCCTGGTGATCCTGCTTTTCCTGCGTTCGGTTCGCGCGACGCTGGTGCCGGCGATCACCATTCCGGTCGCGCTTGTCGGCTGTTTCATCCTGATCGGGGCTTTCGGTTTCTCGATCAACACGCTGACGCTGCTTGCGCTTCTGCTCGCCATCGGTCTGGTGGTGGACGACGCCATCGTGGTGCTGGAGAACATCCAGCGCCGCATCGAGGAAGGTGAAAGCCCGCTCGCGGCCAGTTTTCGCGGCGCGCGGCAGGTTACATTCGCAGTCATGGCGACCTCGGTGACGCTGATCGCGGTGTTCGTTCCGCTATCATTTCTACCGGGGCAGGTCGGGCGGCTTTTCGTGGAGTTCGGCTTCGTGATGGCGAGCGCGGTGGCGATCTCCACCTTCGTCGCGCTGACCGCCTGCCCAGCGCTCGCCTCAAAGGTCCTCTCCGCGCGGCGTGAGCGGAAGGCGGGCGCTTCGCCAAGCCGCGAAGGGCCGCTTCTGAGGCTTTACCGGCGTCTGCTGACCGGCGCGCTGAGGGCGCCTCTCGTCATCGTCGCCGTCACCGTCGCGGTAACCCTCGGCGCGGTCCCGATCTACGAAAGCCTGCCGCGCGAGTTGACCCCGCCGGAGGATCGCGGGGTTGGTTTCGTGCCGTTGACCGCGCCGCAGGGCTCGACGCTGGAGCATACCGACATCGCCGCGCGGCAGGTCGAGGAGATATTGACGCCGTTCCGCGAGAGCGGCGAAATCGCCGCGATCTTCACCTTTTCCGGGAGTTATGGCCGCGCCTATCGTTCCTTTGTCGTATTTCGCCTCGCTCCTTGGGAAGAGCGCGAACGCAACATCGCCGATATCGTCCGCGATATCGCGCCCCAGATGGGTCGGGTGACCGTCGCGCGCGGCTTTCCGGTGACGCCGGCCGGGCTCGGCCTGCGCGGCTCCTCCACGCCGGTCCGCATCGTGATCGGCGGTCCGGATTTCGAAAGCGTGAAGATCTGGGCCGCGAAGATGCTTGAGGCGGCGAAAACCAATCCCGGCCTGGTGAACCCGGAGATCGACTACGAGGAGAATCTGCCGCAACTCGATGTCGAGATCGACCGGCGCCGCGCCGACGATCTCGACATTTCGGCGGAGACGATCGCCTCCACTCTGCAGACCATGCTGGCGTCGCGCGAGGTCACAGGCTTCGTCACCCGCGGGCGGGAATACCCCGTTCTTCTGCAGGCGGAGGACGCCGATCGGCGCACCCCTTCCGACATCGCCAACATCTTCGTGCGGTCCGGCGACGGGGAGACGCTGGTGCCGCTCGGCGCGCTGGTCACGCTGACCGAGAACGCCGCCGCGCCCTCATTGCGCCGCTACGATCGGCTGCCCTCGATTCAGCTATCGGCCGCGCTGGCGGAAGGCTACGATCTCGGGGCGGCGCTGAGCGCGCTGGAGGATACGGCGCGGGAGATATTGCCGGCCGAAGCGCAGCTCAGTTACGAAGGGCAATCGCGCGCATTCAAGGATAATGCCGCCGGCGCGGGCTACGTCTTCGGGCTGGCGCTTCTCATCGTCTTTCTGGTGCTCGCTGCGCAATTCGAGAGCTTCGTGCACCCGATCGCGATCATGCTCACGGTGCCCATCGGCCTCGCCGGCGCGATCTACGCGATGGCGCTCGGCGGCTTGTCGCTGAACATCTACAGTCAGATCGGGGTCATTCTGCTGATCGGACTGGTGGCCAAGAACGGGATCCTGATCGTAGAGTTCGCCAACCAGCTTCGGGATGAAGGGCGCGATGTGCGCCGGGCCGTGATCGACGCGTCGGTGCTTCGGGTCCGGCCCATAATGATGACCTCGGTCGCCACCGTGCTCGGGGCGCTTCCTCTTGTTCTGGCGAGCGGCGCTGGCGCCGAAAGCCGGATCGCCATCGGCAGCGTGATCGTCGCCGGCCTGTCGCTGGCCACGGTTCTGATGCTCTTCGTGACGCCCGTGCTCTACGACATTCTGGCGCGCTTCACGACGCCAAGAGGAACCATCGAGAAAATGCTGGAGCGGGAGATCGGCGGGCGCCCGACGCCGGGCGAATAGCGCCACGCCGGAGGGGCGCTGCGGCGGTCCTGCGGACGAAAACGGCCCGCCCCGATGGGGCGGGCCGTGTCCTCTCACTGTCCGGTATTCGACTGGCTGAAAGCTCAGGCGGCTTTCTGGCCATGGGACCACGCGCCGGAGACACCCTCGCGGATCGCGTCTACGCCTTCGGCCACGACGTCGCGCGTCGCGCTGACGGCGTTGCGGGCGCGGTCGTAATTCGCGGTCGCGTTATCGCGGGCGAAATCGATCTGGATCTGCGCGGCTTCGGCCAGGGTTTTCGCCTGCGCCACTTTCTCGGCCGTGCTGATCGCGTGAACGAGGTTCGAGCGGGTCGCGTCCGCGACTTCGCCGAGAATGCCGACATAGCCGGTCACGAGCCGGTTCATCGTCTTCTCAAGGCCGGAGTTGAACTTGGAGACGCCCTCATAAGCGCTGTCGGTCCGCTCCCTGGCGGAGGCGGCGGTGCGCTGCACGTACTCGCGCGCGCCATCGGCGATTTTCGTCGCGCCGGCATTCGGCTCGGTCTTCTTGGCGGTGGTTTTCTTTCTGGTCGTGGTCATCTCTATAATCCATTCTTGCTGGAAGCCATGGTGCTCGCCCGTCCGCTTCGTGGCCCGGGACAAGGCGTATATAGGCGATGTGTTCGCATATGCAACATATTTTGCAATCGCTGTGTGCAATGGCTTATGTGCCAAAAAATTAATTTGTTACAATAAAATAGGGGTGCTCATCCATTTTTCGTCGTCATGCGCGCGGCAGACTTGAACGTTGCATGTGAAAAAATGATGCGATGCAGCATGGGCGGCGTAGGGCCCGCAACCTATATATGATGACATCGGCCCTTGCCCGGGCCCCCACTGCGAATGGCGGAACGTGGTCACGCGACTCGGCACCGATGAACGGCGCAAGCTGGAGGAGTTGCGCAAGGTAAAGCGCCTCGCCACGTTGGCGCTCGCTTTCTGTCTAGCGCTCCTGGTCGCGGCGAAGCTCCTGACGCCGTTCTCACCCGCCTTCGTCTACCTCGCCGCCTTCGCGGAGGCGGCGGCGATCGGTGGAATTGCGGACTGGTATGCCATCGTCGCGATCTTCCGCCGGCCGCTCGGCCTGCCGATTCCGCACACCGCGATTATCCCGCGCAATCAGGATCGCATCGGCGACAATCTCGGCGCCTTCATTGAAAGGAACTTCCTCGCGCCGGAACCCGTCGTCAGGAAGCTTCGCGAGGTCGACTTCGCGGAGGAGATGATCCGCTGGCTGGGCGCACGCGACCGGTCCGAGGGCCTTGCCCGGTTCGTCGCGCGCCTCGCGCCACAGATGATGGCCGCGATGGAGGAGACGGGGCTGAAGGAATTCGCCGCCGAGCGCGTCATGAGACAGCTTCGTGACGCCGATATCGCGCCTTTGGTGGTGGAGCTTATGGACGGCATGGCCCGGGACGGCCGGCATCAGAAGCTGTTGGATGAAGTGATTTCCGCGCTCCACCGCTTTCTCAATGACAAGGATGCGATCGAGGCGATCCGCAAGAAGGTGGCCGAGGAGCTGCCGACCGTTCTCAATTTCTTCCGCGCGGACACGATCATCTTGCGCCGGATTCTTCGAACCGCGAGCGCGCTGATGGAGGATGTGCGCAAGGATCCCGAACATGAACTGCGCGCCGAATTCGAGCAATTCTTCCGCGCCTATCTTCGCCGGCTGAAACGCTCGCCGCAATTTCGCGCGCGGATTGAAGCGGCGAAGGCGCAGATCCTGTCGCGCCCCGAACTTGGCGCCGTGGCCGATCAGATGTGGGCCAGCCTTCGCACCTATGTGCAAGAGGACGCGACGGCGGAGACTTCGGTGCTGGCCGAACGGCTGACCGGACTCTTCATGGATATCGCCCGCAATCTGGAGACCGAGCCGAAGCTTCGCGCCGATATCAACGAAGGCGTCGTAACGGCGGTTTCCGCTTTCATCGCGGAGCAGAAACAGGCGGTTTCTGGCTTTGTCGCCGATCAGGTGAAAGGCTGGGATTTTGCGCAGCTGACCCTGTTGATCGAGGCGAATATCGGTCGCGATCTGCAATATATCCGCTTCAACGGCATGCTGATCGGCGGGCTGGCCGGGCTTTGCCTGCACGTGCTTCTGGCCGACATCCTCGGCGTTTGATCTTCGGCTCTCGTTCCTCCATGCCGGGCCGAGACGCCAAGAGCCGCTGCTTCCGCAGGAGATAGTGGCGATGGCCGGCCGCGCCACGTGGAATCCGGTTTCCGAAATATTCAGGAAGTTCGCCGCCGATTTCGATCCGCCAACGCCCGAGATCGCCGACATGACGTGAAACGCCGACAAAGGGGGCGACCAGGCGGCGGCGCCGGGTCATCGGGCGTCCTGGGTGTTCGCCAGTCCGTCCGGGCCCAGCATCGTCGCGCCTGCGGCGGCCTGTTTCATCGTCTCCATGGTCGTCGCGACGGCGCGGCGCGGGGAACGCTGAGTTTGCTTGCGCTGGTGGCTGACGCCGGCTTCCGGCGCAACAGGCCGTGATGAGGCGCCCGGTCAGCCGACCAGCGAATCGGCGAAGATGAAACTTTCTTCCGTCAGGTCGGCGGCGCTCACCCCGGTTTCCCCCCGCTCCAGACGCGCCAGGCGCCAGGACGAGTCCGAGATCGAGATCATTCCGGCGGATTCGGTGATTTTCAGATCGTCGAGGCTGGTAGCGCCCCACGCGGTCAGGTCAAGCCTGTCGGCGCCGTTCCCGAAATCCTTGACGATATCGCCGCGCCCGAGGCCGATCACGAAGATGTCGTCACCGCCGAATCCGGTCATCGCGTTATAGCCGGCGCCGCCGTCGAGCCGGTCGTGCCCGGCCCGGCCGAAAAGCTGCTCGCCGGCCGTATCGGATGTTCCGATCACCTCAAGATCCGCAGTATCGGCGAAAATGAAGTTCGCGGCCGTGAAATCAGCGGCGCTCAGGCCATTTTCGCCGAACGTGTGTGTGACGTTGACGCCGGCGAGGTCGCGGATGGTGATCGACGGCCCATTCTCCGACGCGGAACCCGACGGCCGCTCGAAGATCGAGAGCTCATCAAATCCCTGGACGCCCCAGGCCGACAGGTCGAGCTGGTCGACGCTGGCGTCGAAGCCACGGAACTGGTCGCCGTCCTGGTCGCCCATGACCAGAATGTCGCCGCCGCCGCCGCCAAAATAGAGATCCCGTCCACCAAGCCCGTCGATGGTCTCGGCGGCGGCCGTGCCGACAAGACGATCGCCGTTCTCCGTCCCGATAATGTCCTGTCCTGCGGGGGCGGCGGCGGTATCGGTCGGCGCGTCCTCATCGGGCGCGTCCGCCCCGTCGCTACCATCTGACGCGTCTGCCCTGTCGCTACCGTCTGAAGCGTCGTCCCCGCCGCTTCCGTCCGTCGCGTCGGTTCTGTCGCCCTCGGCTTTCGCGTAACCTTCCAGCCGCAGCACGTAGTCGACGCCGCCGTAGCCGTCGAAATCGAAGCGCAATTCCAGGTCCCCGGCCTCGGTCGTGACACCGGTGACATTCTCGCTCATCAGGAGTTCTTCGATATCCGCGGCGTCATGCAGTATGACGCCGGAATCGCCTGCGAAGGTCCCCATCGCGTTGTCGGGGTCGAGGTCGTCGTCGAAGAACCCCCTCGGAAACCCCTCGCCCAGGATGATGTGGTCCCCGGCGTCGAAATTCAGATCCGTGATGACATCGACCGCGTGGCCGCCTTTCGGAGGCGCGGACAGGCTGAATGTGTCGCCACGCCCGCCTCCCGTCATCGTATCCCCGCCCAGGCCGCCGATGAGCAGGTCCTGTCCCGCTCCGCCGCTGAGCAGGTCGTCGCCGGCGCCGCCGATCAGCGTCCCCCCGAGTTCGGTTGCGACGAGAACGTCGTCGCCATCGCCGCCGGCGACCTGCCTCGGCGAAACCGTATCGACCTTCGCCGCCGCCTCGACCAGCCAGTCGGCGATTTCGGTGACGCCGCCGATATCGAGTCCGATCAGGTTCGAAACGTCTGTAGCCGGCGTATCCAGCAGGTCGGGAAACAGATTGCCCCAGAAATTCGAGGATGTTCTCTCCACGCTCAGCAACGCGTTGTCGCCGATCACCACGTTCTGATCGGCCATTTCCCGAGGGTCGAAATAATCGACGGAGACGCCGTAACCATCCTTCTTGCCGACAACCAGATTGTCCGCGACCATTACGTTCTCAGGCAGAATCCCGAGGGTGAGGTCGTACCCGCCGTCGATCGGCCTGGCGTCGGTCGTCACCAGAATCCGCGGCAGTCCGTCCGTCGTGAGGGGGACGCCGGGCGGCGGCGGCGCCGGGAGCAGCGTGTTGTTATAGACTTCCACATCACGCCAATCGCTGACCAGGAGCGCGTTGGGATGCGAGGTGTTGATCAGATTGTCGTGAATCGAGAGGCCGGTGAAGGTGGTATCTCCCAGATCTCCCGAGTTGTTGTTCATCCGCCCGTAGATCGCCTGGGTCGTGCCGCCGGTTCCTTGCAGGAAGAGATTGCCGGCGATCTCCAGGTCGTGAATGCCGCCCTCGCCGTTGGTGCCCCAGTACTGGATGAAGTCCGGGTGGTCGCTGAAGGGATACTCGTAGCTGGTGTAGGGATGAAAACTGTCGAAGAGATTGTCCGCGATACGTATGTCGCTCGATCCTGCGATGTTCACGCCGTCGCTACGAATATCGTGGAGATGCGAATTGACGAGTTCGAAATTCTCCGTTTCGTATATCTTCAAACCGATCCGGACCGCGGATATATCCACATTGTCGATCGTGACGTCGTTGCTGCCGGCGATCGAGAACCCGAGCCCGAAAGCGTAGTCCGCGACAACTTTCATCGTGTAGTTTTCAGGCGTGACGTCTTCCGGGGCCGGGCCGTCCTCTGTGGTCGCGATGCGGCCCTCGAGCGCGACATTTGTGATCGAGACATCCTCGGAACCAACCACGGCGAACTGCGCCGCCCAGGAGGCGGGCACGTCGTCGGCGAGCTTGAAATGCAGATCTTCGAAGTTAAGCCCTTCGCTGTCCACCACGTTCACCCGGCCGCCGAAAATAGTCGGCGCATCCGCTTCGACGCTCGTGATGGTCACCGGCGTGTCGAATCGATAATCCTTGAGCGTGACGCTCTCGTAATCGCCCGCAAGTAGTTCGATTCGCTCTCCGCCGGTCGCAGCGTTGAGAGCCAGAATCAACCCGGCGCTATCAGAAACAGTAATGACCATTTGGCGCTCTCCAACCGCGTATTCTTGTAGGCACGTCCTCATCCAAGTGCGCCGCGCCGGGGTCAGTGCTGCGAGCACTGAGCGCCACTCCCCTTTTAGGCGATTAACACAAGGATAGGCATTGTCAAAGTACGACTCTCATAAAGAATTGCGGGCTGTGGCGTCGTCGCCGCTTTTCCGCGTCTGTTGATCGTGGCGCGCGGGCCTGCCTCCCCCCGCCGCGCGGCGGCGCAAGCCAACGCGAACAACTCCCCACGTTCGCGGGGCCTCGCGCGAACGCCGCCACCGTCGCCCCGCCTGCGTCACGGAGAGGATTGCGTCGACGATCTCGCGGTTCGGCCAAGCGCGCGAAGGCCGGTCCCACGCTCCGGCGGTCATCTGGCGCCAGTCGTCCGGGTCCGGGTTGAACGGGAAAAATTGCGGCGGCGATCGTCCGGACGGTTTGTAACGCTGAAGCGGGACGGCGTTCTTCGAACTCGATGTCGAGGTGGCGTGTCGCCGTCGCCTCCGCAGCCGCTCACCGCGTTGCTTTGCCGACAAGAGACGCGAATCGTCGGATCATCGCTCTCGATGGATCGTCACCCGCGCGAGGTCGCATTCGCGGTTTGCTTGGGCCGCCCTCACCCGGTCGGCGATGTCGACGGAGGCGCGGGCTGCGTGGATTCGGCCAAGGGGCGCCAGGCGGCCGCCTTGTCCGTGCGAAGCGTCGGGTCGCGGCGCATCAGGGACGTGGCCGAATGGCGAGCCAGACCAGGAAGCCGAGATAGGCGAAGACCAACAGGTTCAGCATGGTGTCGACGAGAGAGCCGTTCATCCGTCGTTCTCCCGCAACAAGGACCGAAACAAGCAAAGGACCAGGATCGGGACGATAAAGATGAAGACGATTGCAGACAGCGCGATCACGGCCCGAACCAGTTCGACATCGCCGACCAGAACCATCGCCAGGCCCAGAGCGGCGAGCACCGCCCCCCAGGTCAGGCGCAGGCGCACCGGCGGGTTCTTGTCGCCGCCCGTCGCAAACATGGCGAGGACGAAACCGGCGCTGACCACGGAGGTCACGACGAAGAGAAATGCGGCGACTATGGTCGCTCCAGTTGTCAGCCCAGCGAGCGGAAACCGTTCAAGCAGGGCGAAGGTCGTGGCGTCTAGGCTCTGCATGTTGACCGCGGCGAGCACGCCCTCGACGCGCAGCGCATCGAAGAATCCCAACCCGCCGAACACCCCGAACCAGATGACGGAAAAGAGCGTCGGCGCCAGGATAACCCCGCCGAGAAACTCGCGTATCGTGCGCCCACGCGAAATGCGGGCGATGAAAACTCCGACGAAGGGCGACCAGGCCAGCCACCAGATCATGTAGTTGAGCGTCCAGCCCTGAAACCAGGCGATGACATCGTCCTCGAAGAATTCCGCCGTGGCGAAGCCGGCGGGCAGCGCGTGAGCGGCGTATCGCCCGAAACCGGTGACGATCCCGTTCATCAGGTATGACGTCGGGCCGACCACGAGGAGATAAAGCATCAGGCCGATGGCGATGGCCATGGCGATGTTCGATAGCCGCGCCATGCCGTCGCCCAGGTCGAGCCGAAGCGGAATGGCGAAACCGATGCACATCGCCGCAAAAACGCCGCCGGTCATCGCCGCGGAGGGCGGGACGCCAAGCATGCCCGCCAGGCCCGCCTGGACCTGAAAGACGCCCATGGCGAGCGAGCCGGCCAATCCCACGGCGATGGCCACGATGGCGAGCAGGTCGAACACCCAGCCCATTGCGCGCACCCATGACGCATCGCCGAAGGATTGGCGCACCGGCGCGCTCAGCAATAGCGGCCGACCATGTCGGAAGCCGAAATACGCGATGACGAGGCCGACCATGCCGTAGATGGCCCAGGCGTGGAAACCCCAGTTCAGATAGGTCACGAACAGGGCGAGGCCAGCGGCCCGGGGCGGCGTGAAATGGGCGCTCAACGCGCCGAAATGTGTAAGAGGCTCCGCGGCGCCATAGAACAGAAGGCCCACGCCCATGCCGGCCGCGAACAGCATCGCGATCCACGACGGCGTGGAGAATTCCGGTTTCGATCCCTCCGGCCCGAGACGGATCGAACCCAGCGGGGAAAAGGCCAGGAAGATCGCGGCGAACAGAAGCCCGCTGGCTGTCAGCATGATGAACCAGCCCCGGCTGTCGAACTGGGCGCCGACGATGGCGGCGGCCCCGGCGCCCAGTCCCTGTGGGTCCAGTATGCCCCAAAGCGCGATCGCCGCGCTCAGCGCAAGCGCTGTGATCAACAAGAGGCTCGCTTTCATCCGGGCTGTCCTTGTCTCTCGCCCCGAGCGATACGGGCCGCCTTCCGGCCTGAGGAAATCGGGGCGCGCGCAACGTTGCCCGAAACCGCCGAAGAATTTCAACGACGGATTCGACCGCGCGCCCTGCGCAGCCCCGGTTCAGTGGGGCGATGCCGAAAACCGGCCGCCAGCCGGCGCTGAAGATCCTCAAGCTACCGTTGCGACGACGACCGCGCCGCGGCAGGGTCGGAGCGCGGATCGTGGTGGAGGGCGGGTCTCCCCCGAACGGCGACTGGGGCGCGGCCGACGGTCGAACGAATCCAGGAGCGGAGCAACGCGAACCGGCGCCCATCTTCCGTCGGAAGAAGTGACAGAAATTTCGCAATTGGAAGAAGCCCCCTGACCAAGTAACAAGGCGGGTTATGGAACATTATTTCGCCTACATCGCGTTGGCGATGCTCGTCTACTGCATGTACTCGGCCAGGATCGGCTCGCTTGGCGTCACGATGCCGATGGTCTTCCTCGCACTCGGCCTGCTCGTCGGCGTGATCGTCGGAGACAACGCCACGGCGCTGACCGTGGAAACAGCCACGACCTTTCATCATCTGGCCGAGGTCACGCTGGCGGTGCTGCTTTTCGCCGATGCGACGACCCTGCGCCGGACGGCGCTGAAAACGATCGGCCAACGAACGAGGCGGATGCTGCTGCTGGGGCTGCCGATCGCCATCGTTCTCGGCGCGCTGATCAACCTGATGATCCTGCCGAACTGGCCGATCTGGGAAGCCTTCCTCCTGGCCGCGCTCCTCGCGCCGACGGACGCTGCGCTGGGGCAATCGATCCGGTCCAACGAACGCATTCCACAATCCTTTCGCGACGCCATGAACGCGGAAAGCGGGCTCAATGACGGCCTCGCCCTCCCCTTCGTGATCTTCTTCGCCGGCCTTGCCGTGGGCGAAGCCGACCCGACACTCGGGGACGGCGCGCTGGTAAGGCTCATCGCCTCCCAGATCGGCATTGGCGCCGCCGTCGGGCTGCTGGGAGGTTTCGCTATCGGCAAGCTGCAAAACCATGTCATCGAGCATGGAGTGATGGACAAGGAACTGGGCCAGGTGACCATGCTGATGCTCGTCGGGTTCATCTACTTCGCCGCCGAGCATGTCGGGGGCAACGCCTTCGTCGCCGTCTACGTCGCCGGGATCGCCTACGCCAACGCCGCGAAGGATTCGGCCCTGCCCGCGAGCCATTTCCTGGAAGGCGACGGCCAGTTCCTCGCCATGCTCAGTTTCTTCTTCATCGGCGCGCTCTTCATTCCGGAGGCGCTCGAGCGTCTGACGCCCGCCGGCTTCCTGATCATCGTTCTTTCGCTCGTGGTCGTCCGCCCGGCTGCAATGTGGATTTCGCTGATCGGGACCGCGACCTCGGCCAATGAACGGCTTTTCTACGGCTGGTTCGGGCCGCGCGGCCTCGCCACCGCGCTCTTCGCGGTCTTCGTGGCTATGGATTTCGAAGGCATGCAGATGATCGGAGATGTCGTCGAAATCGCGATCTCGGCGGTGCTGATCTCCGCGTTCGCTCATGGGATTACCGCGAAATACGCGCCTGAACTCTTTAAGTTTTCCAAAGATGGAGCGAAGGATGAATAGCTGAAGGTCCTTGAAGTACCGTTGTGTCGCGGCTCGTCCGACATGAAGCGGGCCACTACCGCCGGATATTGTCCCGAACGAAGCCGGTCGCTCGGCCAGCCAACCGCGCTCCCGAAACTACGTGGATCACGGTGTGGCCTCTGCAAAGGGTGATCTCGACCAGATTGACATAACAAACGCTTTTCGTCAGGCTTTTCTCGGCCCCTCGGCGTCAGCCTGGCGGGACCGAATCCTTGAGGAGGCCGGACTTGACTGAACGGGACTGTTTGCGGCGACTTCGCCTGACGCCGACCTGCGGCGGCGGTTTCGCCGTTGCGATCCGCGCGAATCGCACGCGCTCTCGCAAGACGACAAATTTCGCCAGTGGGCTTTAGGTCATGATTGTCTGCTCCTGCGCCGGAATCACTTCAGCCGATATTCGCGCCGCGATCACCTGGATGCGCGCCGCCGATCCGACCGCGATCGTTACTCCCGGCAAGGTTTATCGTGCATTGGGCCGCTCGCCGGAATGTGGTGGCTGCATGCGCCTTTTCGTGAATAATATGCGGGCCGAACTAAGTGCAGACCTACCGCCGGACCTGCGCGACATGCGCAGGGGCAGGAAATCAGGAGAAGGCCCATGAAAGGCGACGTCAAAGCCATCGACTACCTCAATCGCGCGCTGCGCAGCGAATTGACGGCGGTCAGCCAGTACTGGCTCCACTACAGGCTTCAGGCCGATTGGGGCGTCGGCAAGCTCGCGAAGAAATCCCGTGAGGAAAGCTTGGAGGAGATGCACCATGCCGACAAGCTGATCGACCGGATCATCTTTCTCGAGGGGCACCCGAATCTCCAGTCGCTCGACCCGCTCCGGATCGGCGAGACGGTGAAGGAGACGCTGGAATGCGACCTCGCCGCCGAGCAGGACGCTCATGCGCTGTACAAGGAGGCGCGCAAGCATTGCGAAAAGATCGGCGACTATATCTCAAAGGCGCTTTTCGAGGAGCTGATCGCCGATGAGGAAGGGCATATCGATTTTCTTGAAACCCAGCTCGAACTGATGGGCAAGATCGGCGAAGAGAGATACATGCAGCTCAACGCCGAAAGCGCGGATTCCGCCGAGTAGCGCCGGACCGGATCGGCTCTCGCGTGAGAGCGTTCAGCGGCGGAGCCGGGCCGTCTCCGCCGCGTCCACTACACCGGCGTCAAGCGCGACGCCGAAAAGGCGTCGCGCCTCTCCCGCTTCGTAGCGCCCCAGGCGCACATCTTCAGCCACCAGTTCCGGGTCGCGCTCGAACGGCGCGCCATAGCCGCCGCCGCCCGGCGTCAGGACCCGGATCCGGTCGCCGGCGGAGAGCGGGATGTCCTGCTCCTTTGAGAGGTGCGCCGGCCTGTAGGTCTCGCCGCAACGCCAGAGCGTCACCTCATTCACCGCGCCGTCGCCGCCGCCCCTGACGCCGGGCGGGCCGAAACGGCCGTGATCCATCACGAAGCTGGCGCGCGCCGCGCCGCGCCTGAGTTCGATCTCGTAATCCAGACCGAAACCGCCGCGCTGCCGCCCGGCGCCGCCGGAACCCTCGCGGAGCGCATAGCGCCGATAGAGCACCGGGAAATTCTGTTCCATGATCTCGACCGGAGGCGCCTTGGAGATGCCGATGGTCGAGCAGCCGTTCGAAAGCCCGTCGCCGCGCGCCGAGCCGCCATAACCGCCGCCCGAAAGCTGATACATGACGAAATCGCGCCCGCGCGCCGGATCATGTCCGCCGAGGCCGAGATTGCCGCTGGTGCCCGCCGGCGCGGCGGTGACGCGGTGTGGCAGAGCCTCGGCCAGCGCGAGGAACACCGCCTCGGCGATCCGCTGGCTGACCTCCGCGGCGCAGCCCGAAACCGGGTGCGGGTACTGCGCGTCGAGGAAGGTTCCGGTTGGCCGGATCACCTCCAGCGGCTCGAACGCGCCGGCGTTCATCGGCGCCTCGGGAAAGATGTGGCGCATGGCGAGATAGACCGAGGACAGCGTGGTCGCCCATACCGAGTTCATCGGCCCGGCGCAGGGCGGGCTGGAGCCGGCGAAATCGAAACGGAGCCGCCCCCCGGCCTTCGCCGCCTTCAGCCGGATCGCCAGCGGCTCGTTCACCACGCCGTCGCTGTCCACAAAAGCCGTGGCGGCATAGTCGCCGTCCGGCACCTCGTCGAGACAGGCGCGCATCTGCGCCGCGGCGCGGACGCGAAGCTCCGCGATCGCTTCGCGAACCGTTTCGTCGCCATAGCGGTCGAGAATCGCGCCGAGCCGTTCCTCGCCGATACGAAGCGCCGCCTCCTGCGCCTTCACATCGCCGATGCGCTGGTCGGCGACGCGGATGTTCGAGCAGATGATCGCGTAGATCTCGGGGTCCAGAACGCCCTTCTTGAAAAGCTTGACCGGCGGCAGGCGCAGCCCCTCCTGCTCCACCGCCGTCGCCGAGGCGGAGAAACCGCCCGGCACCGCGCCGCCGATATCCGGCCAGTGCCCGGTATTTGAGAGCCAGCAGAAAATCTCATCCTTACGCCAGTAGGGCCGCGCGAACCGCACATCCATCAGATGCGTGCCGCCGAGATAGGGGTCGTTGACGATATAGGTGTCGCCCGGCTCGGGCGCCGCCGTCTCCCCCGATGCGATCCGCTCGATGATCGTCCGTGTCGAGGCCTCCATCACCCCGACGAAGACCGGCAGCCCGCTGATGCCCTGCGCGATCAGCGCGCCGTCCCTGGCGTCGTATATGCCGTCGGCGCGGTCGTTCGCCTCCGCGATGATCGGCGAGAAGGCGGCGCGGGAAAAGGCGAGGTCCATCTCCGCGCAGGCCTGCTGAAGCCCGGCCTGAATGACCGAAAGGGTGATCGGATCGATGCTCATTCCGCCGCTCCCGTCACGTCGATCAGGATGTCGCCGATGGCGTCGCCTGTCGCCCGGTCGCCGGGGCCGACCAGCACGGTGGCGTCCATCTGCTCGATCACCGCCGGGCCCTTGAGCGTGAAGCGGAGCGGCAGCCATTCGCGCCGGTAGACCGGCGTCGGGCGCCAGCCGCCCTTGAACCAGACCGGCCGGCGCGCCGTCTCCGCCTCCCGGAGCGAGCCGCGCCGCCCGGCCGGATCGATCAGCGCCGCGAGATCGACCGCCGGGCGCTCGCCGATCACGGAGGTCGCGACATTGACGAGATTGACCCGCGCGCCGGTCAGTTCGATCCCGAAACGGGCGAAATAGACCGCGGCGAAGCGTTCGCGCAGCCCGTTCCGCGTTGGCGTCGGCCCCTCGAGCGGCACGTTCAGAACATGCGACTGGCCGGTGAACTGCATATCGACGGAGTGAAACTTCTCCCGGCCGCACATCGCCACACTCTCCCGGTCGAGAAGCGCTTCGCCTTCCGCGATCTGCTCGGCGAAAATCCCGTGCAGCGCCGCCTCGTCCACCGCGTCGAGCGGACGATTCAGCGTCCTGACGAAATCGTGCCTGAGATCGGCCAGCGCGCAGCCGAGCGCGTTGGTGACGCCGGGCCGGGCCGGAACCAGCACGCGCGGCGCGCCCATTTCGCGCGCCAGCGCCGCGGCGTGGAGCGGGCCGGCGCCGCCAAAGGCGAACAGCGCGAAATCCCGCGGATCGGCGCCGAGCGAGACGGAAACCATGCGGATCGCGCCGGCCATCCGGGCGTTCGCGACCTCGATCACCGCCGCCGCCGCGCCGGTCGCATCGAGTCCGAGCGGCGCGCCGATCTCGGCCGCGAAGATCGCCGCGACCGCCTCCGCGGTCACGCCGCCCTCGACCGATTTCAGCCGCGCCGGGTCGAGCCGGCCGAGGAGGAGATTGGCGTCTGAGATCGTCGGCCGCATACCGCCGCGCCCGTAGCAGATCGGCCCCGGCGCCGCGCCCGCGCTCTCCGGCCCGACCTGCAAGAGCCCGGCGGCGTCGACATGCGCGATGGAGCCGCCGCCGGCGCCGACGGTCCGGACATCGACCATCGGCACATGGATCGGCAGCGCGTAGTCCACCTCGATCTCCGAGGAGACCGCCGGAACCGCGTCGCGGATCAGCGCGACATCGGTGGAGGTGCCGCCCATGTCATAGGTGATCAGATCGCCGATCCCCGCCGCTCGCCCGGTACGCGCCGCCGCGATGACGCCGGAAGCCGGGCCGGACATCACGGTTTTCGCCGCCTCCCGCGCCACCAGCCGGGCCGAGACCATGCCGCCATTGCCGTTCATCACCAAGACGTCCTTGCGATAGCCCTTCGTCGCCAGCTCATCGACCAGCCGCGCGAGATATCGCTCAAGAAGCGGCTGGACGGAGGCGTTGACCGCCGCCGTTACGCCGCGCTCGTATTCCCGGCTCTCCGCCAGCAGCGCGTGGCCCATCGTGACATAGGCGTTCGGCCAGAGCGTCCCGGCGATCTCGGCCGCGCGCACCTCATGCGCCGGATTGGCGTAGGCGTGGAGGAAATGGATCACCAGCGCCTCGCAGCCCGCGTCGAGCAGCCAGCGCGCCGCCGCAGCGACCCCGGCCTCGTCGAGCGGCGTCACCACTCCGCCGGCCGCGTCCATCCGCTCGGCGACTTCAAGGCGCAGATCGCGCGGAATGATCGGGCGGTGCGCGCCGACCATGCCATAGGGCGCCGGTCTCGTACGCCGGCCCAGTTCCAGCACATCGCGAAAGCCCGCCGTCGTGATCAGGCCCGTGCGGCTGAATTTCCGCTCCAGAACCGCGTTCGTCGTCGTCGTCGTCCCATGGACGATGAGATCGACGTCGGCCAACGCGGCCTCCGCCTCGTCCAGCGCGGCGAGGACGCCGAAGGCCTGATTGTCCGGCGTGCTCGGCGCCTTGGCGAGCCGGACCGCGCCGGTCTCACCGTCTATCAGCACGAGGTCGGTGAAGGTGCCGCCCACATCGACGCCGACAATCCGTCCGCCGTCCGCCATCATCGCGCCCCCTCTCCCTTTGTTTGCATAGAGATGAACAAGGCGCGCGCTGTCAAAGCGGAAACGGCGTCATTCGACTTCGACCCGCGCCGTAGCGGATATCGGAGCGCCACCGTTCAGGTAGGGGCGGTGGTCATTGGTGTTCAGCGTCAGCGTCACCTCATGCGACCCCGGCGGCAGCGCCCCGATCAGCGCTTCCGGGGCGGTCATTCGCATGATCTTCAGCCCGCCGATATAGAGATGAGCGTGGCCTTCGCCGGCGACATGCGGGCCGTCCATGGTCTCGGGCGCGAAGCTGAACCCCGGCGCCGTCGCGACGATCCGCCAGCCCGCGCCCTCTGGCGTCACCTGCAGCGAAAGCGTCGCGTCCAGCGTCTCGCCCATGGCGTGACCCATCATCGCGTGGCTCATGCCGCCGCCCGCGCCCAGACGGGCTTTCACGCTCGCCTCGCCGGCCGTTTCGAAGCGCAGAGTGAGCGGAATGAGTCGGCCCTCGTCGAGTGCGCCGGAAACTCCGGTCGCGACAAGATGCGCGCCGTCCGCCGCGAGGCTGGCGGTCGCCCCTTCGGGGATCGGCAGGCCCGCGGGATCGCGCGCGCCGATGATCGTGACGCTCTCGGCCTCGGGCGATGAGGCGCCGAGCAGCCGGTCGGGGCCGCCTGCGGCTTCGATCACCATCGTGACCTCAAGCGTCCCCCCGTCCGCGCCCGGCGCGATCCGGGCTGCGGCGCCCGAGAGGCGGAGCGCGTCATCGTCGCCGCCGCTGAGATAGAGCGCGGCTCCGAACGCCAGGACCAACAACAGGAGCGCGGCCCCCAGCCGGAAATTCATTTGTCGCCTCCGCCGCCCATGGGTATTGCGGTCAGCATGTTGGCTCGAAGTCGCATCGTCAATCTCGCCGGATTCGCGTTTCCCGCGGTGCTGGCGCCCAGCCGCGCGCTCGCGCATGCTTCCGAGGGCGGGCTGGTGCTGTTGTTGCCGACCGACATGTATCTTGGCGCCGGGGTCGCCGTCGTCGCGCTGACCGTCGGGCTCGCCTCAGTCTCGCCGGCCGCGAGCGCCGCGCGGCTGTTTCGCGGCGCGCGCCTCCGCCGCAGCCCGGGCCGGCGTCCCGCGCCCGTTCTCTCCTGGATCTCATTCCTCGTTTTCGCGCTGCTTGTCGCCGCAGGGTTCACCGGCGCGCGCGATCCCCTCGCAAATCCGCTGCCGCTCTATTTCTGGACCGTGTTCTGGGTCGGTCTCGTGCTGGCGCAGGGTGTCTTCGGCGATCTCTGGTCGATGCTCAATCCGTGGGAAGGCCCCTACCGCCTGATCGCGCGGGGCGGGGCCGCGCCCTTGCGCTCGCCGCGCGCGTTCGGCTGCTGGCCGGGATGCGTCCTGCTGCTCGCCTTCGCGGGCTTCGCTCTCGCCGACCCGGCGCCGACGGACCCCGACCGGCTCGCGTTCTTCGCCATGATCTACTGGGCGGCGACCCTGGCCGGGATGCTCGCCTTCGGCGCCGGGCCGTGGCGCCGGCAAGCCGAATTCCTGACCATCTTGATGCGCTGGTTCGCCCTGCTCGCCCCGTTTCGGCTTCGGCCCGGCGGCGTCCGGCTCGGGCCGCCCGGATGGCGCATCGCCGCCGCCGCGCCGCCCGCGCTCTCCGGCGCGATCTTCACGCTGCTGATCCTCGGAACCGGAAGTTTCGACGGGCTCAACGAGACCTTTTACTGGTTCACCTTCATCGGCGTGAACCCGCTGGAGCATCCCGGCCGATCCGCGTTGATCGGCGAGACGCTGGCGGGGCTGGTCGCGGTCAACCTTCTTCTGATCGGCGCGTTCGCGCTCTCGATCCGGCTCGGCCTCGCGCTCAACGGGCCGGAGGCGCCGGGCCTCTCCCGGGCCTTCCGCCGGCTCGCGCCCTCGGTCCTGCCGATCGGCTTCGCCTATCACTTCGCGCATTACCTGACATCGGCGATGGTCGAGGGCCAATACGCCCTCGCCGCCACTTCCGACCCGCTGGGCCGGGGCGCCGATCTTCTCGGCCTCGGGACCTTCTATGTGACGACAGGGTTCTTCAACACCACCGACACGGTGCGGATGATCTTTCTGGCGCAGGCTGGCGCGGTCGTCGCCGGCCATGTCCTCGCCGTGCTCCTCGCTCATGCGCTCGGCGCGCGCCTTTTCGGCAAGGGACGGAGGGCCAGCCTTGCGCTGGCGCCGCTCTCAATCTTCATGACCGGCTACACTTTCCTCGGCCTCTGGCTGCTCGCCGCGCCGAAAGGGGGTTGACGCCCAAGCCGCGCCGCACCGATGATTTCATTCGCACATCAGCTGGGCGCAGGATCCGGAAGTCGCGGCGGCGTCGCTATGAGGCAGGGGGACTGGCATGTCTAAGGATTCGTTCTCGCATCCGGCGCCGACGCGACGGAGCGCGCTGAAACTGATTGGCGCGGGAACCGGCGCGCTGGTCGGCGCGACCGCGCTCCCACGCCTCATCGGACCGGCCCAGGCGCAAAGCGCCGCGCCGATCAGGATCGGCTTTCAGGTTCACCGCACCGGCATCGGCGCCGCCTACGGCCGCTGGTACGATCGGACGACGCAGGCCGCCGCGAAACGTATCAACGACATGGGCGGGATCAACGGCCGCCCGGTCGAGATCATCGCCGAAGATGACGGGACGGACCCCAAGCGCGGCGCCGAAGTGGTGGAGAAATTCGCCACCCAGCACGGCTGCGACATCGCCTTCGGCACGCTCTTCAGCCACGTCGTGATCGGTTCCGCCCCACGCGCCGGGGAATTGAAGATTCCCTATTTCGTGGTCTCCGAGGGTCATCATGTCGCCTCCGGCATGCTCAACCGGTGGACTCTCCAGCCCGGCATCACTGACGTGAAGAGCCAGGTGCAGGCGATGGCGCCCTTCGTCGGCGGGAATCTCGGCAAGAAAGTCACGATGATCTACCCGGATTTCGCTTTCGGCCACGACCATCGCGACAACTTCTCGGCCGCGCTGAAGGCCCAGGGGGGCGAGGTGCTGGAGATGATCGCCATCCCGCCGACGGAGACATCCTTCACCAGGTATTTCCCGAAGATCCCGCGCGAGACAGAGGTGATCTATCACGTCATGGTCGGTCCCGCCGTCCTGACCTTCGTGAAGGAGCTTGGCGAATTCTACGGGCCGAACGCCCCGGCGCTCTTCGGGTTTATCGACAGTCTGGAGGCGGTCGATATCGCCTCTCCTGGCCTCGAATTTCTGGAGGGCAGCTATTTCTGGGAGGGTGCGCCGCGCTACGCGCAGGCCGACCAGACCAGCCATGACAAGATGTATCGCGAAGCGGTCGGCGTGGACGAGAACGGCGCCTCGATCTCCGACGCGCGGGATGTCTCGACCTACGCCCATATGTTCGGCTGCTGGGAGACGCTGAACATCGTCAAGGCCGGGATGGAGACGGCTGGCTACAAGGGGCCGGAAGACCGCGAGAAGCTTGTCGAGGCGGTCGAGGCGATGACCGAAATGCCGCTGTCCGACGACCACCCGCAGGGCGCCAAGATCTTCAACGGCAAGACCCACCAGGTTTTCGGCCACCAGTACATCTCTAGAGTCGAGGGCGGAAAGCTGATCCGCAAACACACCACCTCGATCGAGGATACGTTCTATCCGGATGAGGTCGACTACACTTCGATGTCGTTCTGAGACCCCGGCGCGGCCTTCGGGCTGCGCCGCCTGACGATGGATTTCGGCCCCTATCTCCTCCTCGCCTCGCTCGAGGGCGCGGTCGCCGCGGCGGTGCTGGCGCTGACGGCGGTCGGGCTGTCGCTGGTCTTCGGGGTGATGCGGGTGGTCAATGTCGCGCATGGTGAGTTCTTCATGCTCGGCGCGGTCACCGCCTGGTGGATCGGCGATCAGGTCGGCGGCGCGCCGGTCTGGGGGTTCGTGACGGCGCTGGTCGTCGCGCCCCTCTTCGTCGGCGCTGTCGCCGCGCTGGTGGACCGGCTGGTGCTGAGCCGGCTGAATTACGACCCGGAAGCGACCATCGTCGCCACCATCGGCATTCTCTACATCCTTCAGCAAACCGCGCTGATGTCCTACGGGCCGGAGGCGCGGCCGGTCGAGGCGCCGTTCAGCCACCGGATCTATTTTCCGTGGTTCGGCTACTCGACCTACAAGTTCTTCGTGGTCGGCGCCGCGGCGATCGTCCTCGGCGGAATCTGGTTGCTGATGACCCGCACGCGCATCGGGCTCCTCCTGCGCGCCAGCCAGATGGACTCGGAGATGGCGCGCGCTTTCGGCGTCAATGTCGGTCGCGTCTATGCGCTCACCTTCGGGCTCGGGGCCGGGCTCGCTGCAATGGCGGCCGTGCTCGTCGCGCCGATCCAGCAGGCGCATTATCTGATGGGGGGCGACCCGCTTCTCCTTTCCTTCATCGTCGTCATCATCGGCGGGCTCGGCTCGATCCCCGGCACGGTGGTCGCGGCGGTGCTGATCGGCATGTCGGACGGGATCATATCGATCTTCTTCGACCCGACGCTGGCGAAGATCCTCGCAACGCTGCTTGTCGCTTTCGTCCTGGTCTTTCGCCCGCAGGGGCTTTTCGGGAAGCGCGCGGCGTGAGGGGGGAGACGAAAGCCGCGCTCCTCCACGGGGCGCTGATCGCCGTGCTCGCGGCCGCGCCCTTCGTGCTGCCGGAGTATCATTCCGGGAACCTGTCGCGGATCATGGTGCTCGCGGTCTATGCGATGGGGTATAATCTCCTCTTCGGCTACACCGGCCTTCTCAGCCTCGGGCACGCCCTCTTTTTCTCCGTCGGCATGTACGGTCTGGCGCTACCGATGGAGCATTTCGGTTTCGCTCCGGAGCCGGGTTTCCTCGCCGGATTGATCGCGGCGCTCGTTGTTTCCGCCGTCGTCGGGTTTCTCGCGCTCCGCACCTCCGGCGTCGCCTTCATGATCGTCACGCTCATGTTCGCGCAGGCGGGGTATCTGACGATCCTCTTTTTCGGCGAGTTGACCCGCGGCGACGAGGGTTTCGTGATCGGACAAGCGCAGCGCGTGGTGGCCGGAATCGACCTTTCCGACAGCCTGAACCGCTTTTTCGCCGCGCTGCTTCTCTTCGCGCTCTCGCTAATGATCCTCTCGTGGCTGGTGCAGGCGCCGTTCGGGCGCGCGCTGATCGCGATCCGCGAGAACGAGGAACGTGCGCGGATGCTGGGCTATGACGTCACGCGGCTGAAGCTTTTCGCGGTGATCATCTCCGGCGTGATGTCGGGGGCCGCCGGGGCCGGCTACGCGCTTCTTTTCGGTTACGCCGGCGCGAGCTTCGCGGCGGTGCAATATTCGATCCTGCCGCTTCTCTGGGTGCTTCTCGGCGGGGCCGGCACACTGATCGGGCCGCTGATCGGCGCGCTCCTGATGTTCTACCTGATCGATCTCTCCTCCGGTTTCACGACGGCCTATATGCTGATCGCCGGGCTGGCGCTGGTGCTTCTGACGCTCTTCGCGCCGCAAGGTCTGGCGGGAGAGCTTCGCCGGCGGATCTGGAGGTGGCTGCCATGAGCCTTCTCTCCACATCCGGCCTCACCCGCCGTTTCGGTGGACTGGTCGCGGTCAACGCGGTCGATTTCGACCTGCCGCAGGGCGAGGTCCGGGCGCTGATCGGGCCGAACGGAGCCGGAAAATCCACATTCGTCGGCCTTGTCTCCGGGCGCGTCGCCGCGAGCGGCGGACGGGTGCGCTTCGACGGCGCCGACGTCACGCATCTGCCGGCGCATCGGCGGATCGGACTTGGCATCGCCTACACGTTCCAGATCACCTCGGTTTTCGCGAGACTCTCGATCTTCGAGAATGTCGCCCTCGCGGCCCGCCCCCGGCTCGGGCGCGACCGGGCGGCGGTGGCCGATGCGGTCGGCGCCGCGCTTGAACGGGTCGGGCTGGTCGAGCCCGAGACGACGCCGGCCGGCGCGCTTTCCTACGGTCACCAGCGGTTGCTGGAGATCGCGATGGGACTGGCGCAGGCGCCCCGGCTCATGATCCTCGACGAACCGACCCAGGGCCTTGCTGAGAACGAGATCGCCGGGTTCAAGGCGCTGATCCGGGCGCTGAAGGGCCAAGTCACCATTCTGCTGATCGAACACAACATGAGCGTGGTGATGGAGACCGCCGACCGGATCACCGTGCTCAATTTCGGCGCGGTGCTGGCCGAGGGGCGCCCCGATGAGATTCGCGCCAGCAAGGCGGTTCAATCCGCCTATCTCGGGCGCGTCTGATGCTGCGCGTGGAAGGACTCGACGCCGGATATGGCGACGTCCGCATCCTCTTCGGGTTTGACCTGATCGCGCGGTCCGGTGAGATCACCTGCCTGCTTGGTCGCAACGGCGCCGGCAAGACGACGGCGCTGAAGGCGATAATGGGCCTCATACCGGCCAGCGCCGGCCGCGTCATGCTGGACGGTGAGGAGATCGCGGGGCTGCCCGCCCATGAGGTTCCGCGCCGCCGCGTCGGCTACGTCCCACAGGGACGGCGACTCTTCGCCGAGCTTACAGTCGCCGAGAATATCGAGATCGCGCTGATGGTCCGCCGCGCCGGGTCTGATGTTCGCGAGCGCGCGCTCGATCTCTTCCCCCGGCTACGCGAGCGGCTCGACCAGCGGGCGGATACGCTTTCCGGGGGCGAGCAGCAGATGCTGGCGACCGCCCGCGCGCTCTGCCTCGAGCCTCGGGTGCTCCTCCTCGATGAGCCGACAGAGGGGCTTCAGCCCTCGATGGTCGATCTCATTCGCGACGTGACGCTGCGGCTGAAACGGGAAGGCGTCGCTGTCGTCCTCGTCGAGCAGCGGATCGACGCGGTGCTGGCGTTGGCCGATCGGGCCTGCTTCATCGAGAACGGCCGCAACCGGGAGACGCTGACCGGCGACGCGCTCCGCGCCGAGCCAGGGCTGCTTGAGGCCCGGCTCGGCGTTTGAGCCGCCTTACTTCGATTTCGGATAAGGCTCGCCGATATCGCGCGGCGGCGTCGCCTTGCCGATGAACCCGGCCAGAAGCACCACCGTCAGGATATAGGGCAGCGCGATCATCAGGTCGGTCGGCGCGGCGCCGATCAGCGGCAACTCCCGCCCCTGGAGCCGGTCGGCGGCGGCGCCGAGAAACCCGAAGAGGAGGCAGGCGAAGAGCGTCGGAACGGGCCGCCACTTACCGAAGATCACCGCCGCGAGCGCGATATAGCCCTTCCCCGCCGACATCTCCCGCCCGAACTCGCCGCCATGGGCGATGGATAGATAGGCCCCGGCGACCCCGGTGAATACGCCGGCCAAGAGCACCGCCTTGTAGCGCATCAGGTGGACGGAGACCCCGGCGCTGTCCACCGCCTCCGGGCTTTCGCCGACCGCGCGGAGCCGAAGCCCGAATCGGGTCCGGTAAAGCAGCCAGGCGGTCAGCGGCACCGCGAGCAGCGCGACATAGACGAGAATTCGGTGTCCCGACAGAATCTCGGAATAGAGCGCGCCGATCAGCGGAACGCCGGAAAGCGCATCCGCAAACGGCAGGTCGATCGCTGGCAGGCGCTCATCGGGGGCCAGCGACGGCGTCCCGCCGCCCCGGCGAAAGAGCGCGATGCCGACGGTGACGGTCAGCGCCGAGGCGAGGATGTTGATCGCCAGCCCGGAGATCACCTGATTGCCGCGCGCGGTGATGCAGGCGAAACCGTGCAGCAGCGCCAGCAGCATCGAGGTGGCGATGGCGGCCAGCAGCCCGATCCAGGGCGAGCCGGTGAGATGCGCCACCGCGGCGGCGGAGAACGCCCCGGCGAGGATCTTCCCCTCCAGCCCGATGTCGATGACGCCGGAACGCTCGGAGAAGATGCCCGCCATGCCGGCGAGGATCAGCGGCGTCGCGACCCGCAGAGTCGCGTCGAAAGTGAGCGCGAGCTGAAAGAGGAACTCGCTCACGCCGCAGCCCCCCGCCGCGCGGCTATGAGCGCGAGCGCCCGCGCCACCGCCGGCGCGAAGAGATAGGCCAGCGCCCCGGAGAAGAGGATGATCAGCCCCTGCACCACCTGCACGGTCTCGCGGGTGATGGTCTGGAATTCGAAGTCGAGCTCGGTGCCGCCCTGGGTCAACGCGCCGAAGAGGAGCGCCGCGAGGACCACGCCGACTGGATGATTGCGCCCCATCAGCGCCACCGCGATCCCGGTGAAGCCATAGCCGCCGGTGAAGTTGAGGACGAGTTTGTGCGGCTCGCCCAGAACCGCGTTGGAGGCCATCAGCCCGGCCAGCCCGCCAGACAAGAGCAGCGTGAGCACGGTGATCCGCACCGTGTTCATGCCGGCGTATTCCGCCGCCCCGGGGCTCGCCCCCATGGCGCGTAGCGCGTAGCCGAACCGGGTGCGCCAGACCACGAACCAGACCAGCACGGCGGCGCCAAGCGCGATCAACAGCGAGGCGTTCAGCGGCGAGCGCGCGGTCTCGATCCCGACCGCCGCCAGCATGTCGTGGACATAAGGCATCTTCGCCGCCTCGGCGAAGGGCCGGGTCTCGGGCGCGCCCTGCCCGGAGCGCATCAGCGGCCCGGCGAGCAGCGAGACCATCAGCGAGGCGGCGATGAAGTTGAACATGATCGTGGTGATGACGATATGGCTGCCGCGCGTCGCCTGCAGCCAGCCGGGGATGAAGGCCCAGGCCGCGCCGAACAGCGCCGAAAAGATCACCGCGAAGGGGATGAGCAGAATCCCCGGCAGGAACTGGTCGGCGACCAGGACCGCCAACCCTGCCCCGAGCCCGCCGATATAGGCCTGCCCCTCGCCGCCGATATTGAACATCGCGGCGTGGAAGGCGACGGCGACCGCGAGCCCGGTGAAGATGAAGTTCGTGGTGTAATAGAGCGTGTAGCCGAGCCCGCCCTTGTAGACGAAGGCCCCCTTCATCATCACCACCAGCGCGTTGAGCGGGTTCTCGCCGATGGCCGCTATAATCAACCCGGAGACGACGAACGCGGCGAGGATGTTGAGGAGCGGCAGAAGGCCCAGATCGGCCCAGGCCGGCAGCGGCGGGTGGTTCATGTCGCCGCCTCCAGCGCCGTTTCCGACGTCACCCCGGCCATCATCAGGCCGAGCGCACGCTCGTCGGCCTCCGCCCGGTCGATCAGCCCTGTCTGCTCGCCATTCGACATGACGAGGATGCGGTCGGCGATCGACAGCACCTCTTCGAGCTCGACCGAGACGAGCAGGATCGCGCAGCCCGCCGCCTTCAGCTTCATCAGGCGCTTGTAGATGAATTCGATGGCGCCGATATCGACGCCGCGCGTCGGCTGCCCGACCAGCAGCACCTTTGGCGCCGCGTCGATCTCGCGCGCCAGCACCAGCTTCTGCTGGTTTCCGCCGGAATATTGCGCAGCGCGCAGCTCCGCCGTCGGCGGGCGGACGTCGAACTCCTCCACATGCCGCGCCGCGCGCGCGGCGATATGCGCCCGGTCGAGCGTATAGCCCGCACCGGCCGCCGGCCCGTCCTGAAAGCCGAGAATGCAGTTCTCCTTCGCGTCGAAGGGCAGGATCAGGCCGCGGTGATGTCGGTCCTCGGGCACATGGCTCACGCCGAGATCGCGCATTTCCGCCGGGCCGCGCGGATGGCTGCGGTCGATCACCACGTCGCCGATCTCGATGCGGCCGTCGGAGGGCTGGAGAATCCCCGCGATGACGTCCAGAAGCTCCGACTGGCCATTGCCGGACACGCCGGCGACCGCCAGCAGCTCGCCCGCCCTGATTTCGAAATCGAGGCCCTTGATCCGCTCGACGCCATCGGCGTCGGAATAGCGCAATCCGCTGACCCGCAGCGCCGGCGCGCCGGCGGCGACCGCGGGCCGCTCGACTTGCAGCAGCACCTTGCGCCCGACCATCAGCTCGGCCAGCTCCTCGCGGCTGGTCTCCGCCGTCGCCCGATGCGCGACCATCTCGCCCTGGCGCATCACCGAGACCCGGTCGGTCAGCGCCATGATCTCCTGCAGCTTGTGGGTGATGAGGAGGATCGTCACCCCCTCGTCGCGAAGGGCGCGGAGAATGGCGAAAAAGCCCTCCGTCTCCTGCGGTGTGAGAACGCCGGTCGGCTCGTCGAGGATCAGGATCTTCGCGCCGCCCCTGAGCGCCTTGATGATCTCGACCCGCTGCTGAAGCCCGACCGGAAGATCCGCGACTTTCGCGTCAGCGTCGACGACCAGTCCGTAATCCGCGCCCATGCCGCGGATCAGCTCCCGCGTCGCGGCGACCGAGTCCTTGAGGAGAAAATCCTTCTCCGCGCCGAGCATGACATTCTCCAGCACGGTGAAAGGCGCGACCAGCATGAAATGCTGATGGACCATGCCGATCCCGTGCCGGATGGCGACGGCGGAGGAGGTCATTTTCACCTCCTCGCCGTCGATCAGGATCTCGCCGCGATCGGCGGCGTACATCCCGTAAAGGATGTTCATCAGGGTGGATTTTCCCGCCCCGTTCTCGCCGATGATCCCGTGGATTGAGCCTTTCGCGACCTTCAGGCGAACATCACGATTCGCCTTGACGGCGCCGAAGGATTTGTCGATCCCCCGGACTTCCAGCGCAAAGGCGGGCGCCGCTCCCCCGACGCCCGCCCCCTTGTCGTGGTCGGCCAAGATCAGTTCACCGGGCAGCTTTCGGTGTCGTAATAGCTGGCGACCTTGATCTCGCCGGAAATGATCTTCGCCTTCGCCTCCTCTATGGCCGCCTTGATCTCCGGGGTGATGAGTTCGGCGTTGTTGTCGTCGAGCGCCCAATCGACGCCGCCTTCGGCCGCTCCGAGAACCCGGACGCCAGTCTCGAATTCGCCCGCGGCGGCGTCCTTGAAGGTCTCGTAGGCGGCGACGTCGACCCGTTTCAGCATCGAGGTCAGCACATGGCCTGGCGCCATGCCGTTCTGGTTGGAATCGACGCCGATGGCGAGTTTGCCGGCGTCCGCCGCCGCGCGGATCACCCCGACGCCGGTGCCGCCGGCGGCGTGATAGATCACGTCGGCGCCGCGGTCCATCTGGCTCTGGGCCAGTTCCGCGCCCTTGGCCGGATCGTTCCAGGCGGCGGGGGTGGAGCCGGTCATGTTCTGGAACACCTCGTCACCGGGCTTCGTCGCCTTCACGCCCTGCACGTAACCGCAGGCGAAATGCCGGATCAGCGGGATGTCCATGCCGCCGACGAAGCCGACCTTGCCGGTCTTCGAGGCCATCGCGGCGGCGACGCCCATCAGGTAGCTGCCCTCGTTCTCCTTGAAGCCGTACTGACGGATATTCGGCGCGTCGAGCCAGGTGACGTCGATGATGGCGAATTCCGTATCCGGAAACTCGGCGGCGACCTTGGCGATGGCGTCGGCCTGCGCGAAGCCGACGCCGAGAATGATCGTCGCGCCGCGTTCTGCCATCCGGCGCAGCGCCTGCTCGCGCTGGGTCTCCGACGTGACCTCGAACTCCATCACCGCGACGCCGGTCTCGTTGGTGAATTTCTTGACGCCGGTATAGACGCCCTCGTTGAAGGACTTGTCGAATTTGCCGCCCATGTCATAGACGACGGCGGGCTTGATATCGGCCGCGAGGGCTGCGGTCGCGCCCCCCGCGGCGACCAGCGCGGCGGCGGCGAGCTTCACGAGATTCATCTCTTGTCTCCCTGTCGGCGCCCGCTGCGGGCGCGATAACATCGACGCAGCATCCGGAGATTCGACCGGGCAGTCAATTCCGCCGCGCCCCGGATCGCGAGAGCGTTTCATTCCCCTGATCAAAGCGGATAAGCTCGGCCTCCGTCGAGCGGAGGAGCGGCGCATGAAGCCGGAAAACGTGGTGGTGCTTGGGTCGATCAATGTCGATATCGGCGCGCGCGTCAACGCCCTGCCGCGCGCGGGTGAGACCGTGGCGGGGGGCGAGCTTTCGGTTCGGCTCGGCGGCAAAGGCGCCAATCAGGCGGTCGCCGCCGCGCGGGCCGGGGCGACGGTCGCAATGCGGGGCGCGGTCGGGACCGAGAGTTTCGGTCTCGACCCCGTCGCGGCGTTGGAGGGCTACGGAGTCGACATGACGGGCGTCGCGACCCTGGCCGGCGCCTCGGGTGCGGCGCTGATCACCGTTGATGCGCAGGGCGAGAATACGATCGTCGTCAGCCCCGGCGCGAACGGGCGCATGGCGGCGGCCGGGCCGTCATGCGCCGGCGCGCTCCTGCTGGCTCAGCTCGAACTGCCGCCCGAACTGGTGCGGGATGCGTTCCGCGCGCATAAGGCCGCCGGCGCCCGGACCGTGCTGAACGCCGCGCCGGCGGTCGATCCGCCGGAGGATCTCTTCGCGCTCACCGACATCCTGATCGTGAACGAGACGGAACTCGCGCGCTACGCCGGCGCGGAGCCGGCCGATCCGGCGGATGAGGATGAGATCGAACGCGCCGCGCGCGGGCTTCGCCGCCCCGGCCAGACGCTGATCGTCACGCTCGGCGCCCGCGGCGCGCTGGCGCTGGCGGAGGCGGGGCGGCTTCGCGTGCCGGCGCGACCGGCCGAGGCGCGGGACACGACCGGCGCCGGCGACTGTTTCTGCGGCGCGCTGGCGGCGCGGCTGGCCGAAGGCGCGCCGCTGGACGTGGCGCTGGAATTCGCCGCCGCGGCCGCCGCGATCAGCGTCACTCGCGACGGGGCCGCGTCCGGTATGCCGGACCGGGCGGAGATCGACGGCGCGCTGGCCGGCTGACCGGCCAGCGCCGCGTCAGATGCGGAGGCGGCGCGCCGCCCGTCGAAGCCGGGCGATCGGTCGGCGAGAGTGAAGTTCGGCCCAGGGGCGCGCGAACTCGACGCCCTGCTCGACGAGAGAGTCCATCTCGCGCGCGAACTGCTGGCGATAGGCTTCGCCGAACCCTTTCGGGCGCTTCACGTCCTCGGAGACGTTGACCCGCTCGGCCAGCCGCTGCAACCGGATCGGGGTGCGCCGGACTCCCAGGTGCTCCTCCACCTCCAGCAGCACCTCGCGCGGGTTCTTCGCGATCCTGTCGTATTTGATGAGAAGAACGTTCTCGCGCGGCGCGCGCGCATAGATGCGGCTGAGATGGCTGCCGTAATCGCCGTCCTCCGTCAGGCTGTAGCGATTGATGAACCGCTCCATTTCGGCGAGGGACATGTTCTGGAATTCGTCGAGTTTGCCGATATAGGCGGCGTGAAACTTGGCGTGGGACCAGAGCCGCGCCTCGGGTTCGCGCAGGACGTAGACGATGCGGATCTCCGGCGCGAAGCGCATCACCGCCTCCCATCCCGCATCCGGCAAGAGCGATGTCGAGGGGCTGAAGTCGCAGGCCCAGGCGTCCTCCGGCGCGCCCGCGAAAAGATCGCGATACCACGCGTCCGAGATCGGGCCGGCGGCGTAGCGCCGGTACCAGTCCAGCCGCGTCTCGCGCTGCGCGGCCTCGCTTCCGGGGCCTTCGGCCCATTCGCGGACCCGCTCCAGCTTCTTGTCCCTTATCGTCTGCGTCAGCCGGTCGAAGCGGCCGTGGACGGAAAAGAAGTAATTCAGCTCCTTCTCCGGCGTGAACCAGAGATCCGGATTCTTTCGGATCGTGCTGTAGAGCCAGGTCGTCCCGGTCTTCGCCGCCCCGACGCAGAGGAATAGTTTTTTCATGTCGCCCTTCTATTCGGCCGGTCCGGCGCCGATCAATCCCACATCGCGCGGGTGTCGGCGCGCCGGTCGCGCTCCGGCCGGTCGGCCATCACCGCGTTGACGAAGCCGAGCCCGGATCGCGTCAGGCTGCCCTGCGTCCAGTTGTCGCTCATCTTCATGTCCTGCAACTCGCTGAGAAGCCGCAGCGGGTTCACCCGCCGCGTCGGGTCGCGAAGCGCGATCTCGACCTGTCCGGTCTGATGGGCGAGGGCGCGGAGCGCGCGCATCTCCGCCCGCCGGGGCCGGCCGGCGAACCGGGAGAAACGGCGCTGGAGCAGCGCCGCGACCTCTTCCAGATCGCCCGGTGCGCCATGGAAATCGTCGATGAACCTGAGCGCGCGCGCGCGGATTCGCGCGCGCAGCTTCAGCAGCGCGGCCCGCGTCGCGTCGTCATGAGGGCTCGGCGCGAAGACCGGCTCGCCCGCCTCGTAACCGAGGAGACGGCCGCGCTCCGGATCGACCAGAAAGGGCTCGATCCAGGAAAAGTTCCACGTCGCCCAGCGCGAAGAGCGGCGACGATGATCGAGCACGAGGCCCGGGTGTATCCGCGTCTCGGGATGAACGCGCCGGGTGTTGCCGTTGAAATACCGGCTCGTCATCAGGAACAGAAAATCGATGCTCCGGCCCGGCGCCGGGCGATCGAAAAGCAGCGGCGCGAGTTGCACGGCGAAGGTGCCGGAATAGCCGATATCGACGGCGACCGAGGGCGCGGCGGCGAGCAGACCCTGCGCCTCCAGATAGGTTTCGACGACGTTTCGCCCGGCGTCGAGCGCCTGGAGAAGCGGCTCCGTATCCACGCCGTCCCGAAACGCCTGCTGAAGTTCCGGGCCGGAAGCGCCGCGGAGGCGCCCGGTGAACGCGGACTCAGGCAGGTCGAACGCCCGCGCCAGCGCCGCCACCGAGAACGGCTCCTTGGCGATATAGCTGGTCAGCGGGCCAAGCCGCCAGAGATCCGCGGCGCGCCGGACCTGAAGGCGGGCGCCGAGCGCGCGATTGATCGCCAGCTCGACAATTCGTAGCCCGTCCTCCGCCAGATGCGGATGGCGCGCCAGCGCCGCTTCCGCGATCTCGCCGATGATCGAAGCGTCGCGGGTGAGATGATAGAGCCGCGCCGCGCCGCGCCGCTGAGCGAATGTCAGCGCGCGGAGCGCCAGCAGGCCCACCGCCGGGCCGACCAACTGGTCGACTATGCGCTCCGGTGCGCCAAGCGGGCCGTCGGCCGCGATATCGTAAGCTGCGGCGAGGCGCCGGCGACGCAGGCCGGGTGAGGGGACGTAACTTTCGGCGAGGTGCGCCGCCGTCGTATCGGCGACGCCGGCGCGATCCAGATAGTGCAACGCGCGCCAGCCGGCGGCGCGCGCCGGAGCGACGTCGCTATCGGGCCGGTCGCCGACATGTAGGATATCCTCCGGCGCGACGCCGAGCCGCCCGGCGACCAGCGGAAATATTTTTCCGCCGCGTTTCGTCCAGCCGAGATCGGCGGAGACGAAAACCTCGTCGAAGAGGTCGCGGAGCCCGGCGCGCGTCAGGATCAGTTCGATTTCGGGCCGATGGAAATACATATCGGTGACGGCGATCACCTTCAGCCGGTTCGCCCTCAACCCGCGGAGCAGCTTCGCCACCCCCGGCGCCGCGACAATGCCCTGCGCCTCGCTCTCCGCCTCGAAGGCGACGAGCCGCGCGGCGGCCGCCGCCGCGTCGCCGCGAAACCCGGCGCCGGTCAACGCTTCCCGGAAGATAGAGATCAATGGCGGCTCGTCGCCGCTTCCCTCGGCGATCATCCGCGCCTTCATCAGGCCGGAAAGCTGGTGGCGCGCGGCGAAAATCGCCTCGCCCGCAGCAGCGCCGCCGATCAGCCGCGCCATCCCCGCGGTCTTTCGGTGCGTCGCCTCGGGCGAAAGGCCGCGCCTGAGAAGGAGCGTATCGAAGAGATCGAAGCTGACCACCTTCGCGCCGCCCAAGCGCTCGGCGACCGCAGCGAGCGTGGTGATCGCGCCACCGTCGTCCGGCGTGAGCCCCGCAGCGTGGCGCCGGCCGCGCCGGGCGGTCTCCCATGGCAGGATTCGCGCCTCGAAGAAGGCAATGAAGCTTTCGATCATAATCACCCGCCGCCCCGTCGCGCGCCCGACGACCTGGCCTCGCCGGGTCGAGTCGATTGCTTGCCGCAACCCGTTCTTGCTGCTACCTCGCACATCATGTCATTCATTGTCGACCTCGCGCGAAAACCCCCGAAAATGGAGGATATCGCCTATTTCCTGGGCGCCGCGCTTTCGCGTCCGGGCGACATTCCGTGGATCCTGCGGCGCGAGGCGGCGAAACGGCGCGCCGGCCGCGCCGCGGACGAAGGGCCGGACACGCTCGGTCTGCGCGGCCTGACCCGCAGTTGGGAGGCCGCGCTGGCCGGCGGCGTTTTTCGCGCGCCGCCCGGAACCGGCGCGCGCCTGACGGTGACGCGGTCGCTGACTTACGCGCCGCTCTCGATCGTTTCCGCCTTGCAGACCGCCGGCGGCGTCACCTTTCTCGACCTCGTGGACGATCCGGCCTTCCCGGCGCTCAGTCTTGAGGCGGCGCGCCTCGGCTTGCCGCAGGCCGCGACGGACCCCGAGCGCGCGAAGGCCGCGCGCCTGGCGTTCATCGAGACCGCCGAGTTGTCCGAACCGCTTCGCTCGGCTTTGCGTCAACTCGCCAATGAGCCGATACGGGCCGCATGAAACATCTTCTCGTCTGCAATGTCTGGTTCGCGCCGCGGTCTTTCGGGGGCGCCACGATTGTGGCGGAGGAACTGGCGCGAAGGGTCGCCGCGAGCGGCGAATGGCGCGTCACGGCGCTTTCCTTCTCCGCCTATGGCGATCAGCAGATGCCGACGGTGATCCGCACCCGCTTGCCTGGGGGGATAGATCACTACACGATTAATCTCGGGGGCATGCGCGTCCCCTATGTCGACTTCGATAACCCCGCGATGACGGCCGCGATCCGTCGCCTGATCGATGAGTTGAAGCCAGACGCGGCGCATGTTCATTGCGTGCAAGGACTCGGCGCGGGTCTGATCGACGCTCTTGACGAGGCCGGCGCGCCGACCATCCTGACCACGCATGATTACTGGTGGCTCTGTGAGAAGATCTTCATGCTCAATCATCTCGGCCGCTATTGCGGTCAGGAGGTGATCGACAGGAAGGTCTGCGCATCCTGCGTGCATGACGCGAAGACGCTCGACGCGCGCTGGGAAAAATCGCTGGCCACATTGCGAAAACCGGCGGTCGTCACCTATCCGAGCCGCACCGCCCGCGCGCAATATGAGCGCAACGGAGCGCCCGAAGCGACCGGCCTGGTCCTGCCGAACGGCGTCACCGCGCCCGGCCCGGATTACCCCGCGAAGCGCGTGGCGAAGCCGTCGCGGCGATTGCGCTTCGGCTATATCGGCGGGCCGGGGCCGCTGAAGGGCTGGGCGATGATTGAGCGCGCGTTCAAGGCGCTGGATCCGGAAAAGGTCGAACTGGTCGTCGTCGACGCCGCGACGCATATCAGCGCGAGTTGGTGGGAGCAGTACAAGTTCGGACCGCTCGCGCGGCATGTGACCATCGTTCCCGGTTATACGCGCGAGACCATCGACGAATTTTTCGCCGGGCTCGACGTCCTTCTCTTCCTCTCGACCTGGAAGGAGACCTTCGGCCTCACCAGCCGCGAGGCGGCGCAGCGCGGGGTGCATGTCCTCGCCACCGATTGCGGCGCCCCGGTCGAACACCTGATCGACGGCGACACGGCGACGATCCTGCCGGGTTTCGGCTCCGCCAGGATGCTTCGCCGCGCCGTGCGGCGACTGGTCGATGACGGCGTTCCGGACCCGAGCGAGGAGGGGCGCGCCCGGATCGCGGCGGAAATCATCAGCTATGACGATCAGGCGGCCGAGGTGATGCGCCTTCTCGACAGCATCACCGGCTCCGCGCCCGAAGCCCGGATAGCGTCACCGTCGGCGTGATCGCCTCGGCGGAGGTCTTGATATGGATGATCGCCGGCTTGCCGGCGGCGCGGGCGCGGGCGAAGGCGTCGGGAAATTCCGCGGTCTTCAGCACCGTCTCGCCATGGCCGCCATAAGCGCGCGCGAGGGCGGCGAAATCCGGATTCACCAGATCGGTCGCCGAAATCCGTTCCGGATAGTCGCGCTCCTGATGCATGCGGATCGTGCCGTAGATCGAATTGTCGACGACGATCACGATCACGCCGAGGCCGTATTGCGCCAGCGTGCCGAACTCCTGTCCGGTCATCTGGAAGCAGCCGTCGCCGGCGAAGCAGATCACCTCCGCGTCGCGGTCGCGGAGCTTGGCCGCCACCGCCGCCGGCAGCCCGTAGCCCATCGAGCCGGAAATCGGCGCAAGCTGCGCGCCAAAGCGGCGAAACCGCCAGAACCGGTGAATCCAGGTCGCGTAATTCCCGGCGCCGTTGGTGATCACGGCGTCCGGAGCGACAGAGCGAAGATGTGACATCACCGGCCCCATCTCCGCATCGCCGGGCGTGGCGGGCGGCTGGCCGGACCAGTCGAGATAGGCGGCGTGGGCCGCTTCGGCGGCGCCGGTCCGGCCGCGCGGAGGGGCGCTTTCCATCGATTCCAGAAAGACGCCTGGCGTCGCGTTGATCGCCAGCGTGGGCGCATAGATGCGGCCCAGTTCCTCCGCCCCCGGATGGATGTGGACGAGCTTCATCTGCGGCGTCGGGATCGAGAGCAGCTCGAACCCTTGCGACGGCATCTCCGACATCCGCGCGCCGAGCAGGATCAGGAGATCGCTCTCCGCGACCAGCGCGCGCAGCTTCGGGCTCGGCCCGATGCCGAGATCGCCGGCGTAATTCGGATGCTCATGATCGAAGAGCCCCTGCCGGCGGAACGTCACCGTGACCGGCAGGTCATGGCGCTCCGCGAAGCGCTGGGCCGCCGCGACCGCGTCCGCGTCCCAGCGCGAACCGCCGAGCGCGAGAACCGGCCGCTTCGCTTCCGCCAGCAGCGCAGCGAAGTGCGCAGCCTCGCGCGGCGACGGCGCCGGTTCGGCGACGCGCGTCATGGGCGCCGGCGCGGCTTCGGCCTGTTCTCTCAACATGTCCTCGGGCAGCGCCAGCACCACCGGGCCGGGGCGGCCGCTCATCGCGACATGCCAGGCGTGGGAGATGACCTCCGGGATCCGGTCGGCGTGGTCGATCTCCTCGACCCATTTCGCGAGGTCGCCGAAGGTCTGACGGTAATCGACCTCCTGAAACGCCTCCCGCCCCTTCATCCGTCGACCGATCTGGCCGACGAACAGCACCATCGGCGTCGAATCCTGCTTGGCGACATGCACGCCCGAAGCGGCGTTGGTCGCGCCCGGCCCGCGCGTGACGAAGGCGACGCCGGGCCGCCCGGTCAGCTTGCCGTCGGCCTCCGCCATCATCGCCGCGCCGCCCTCCTGACGGGCGTTGATCACCTCGATGGCGCCGCCATGCAGCGCGTCGAGCGCCGCGAGATAACTCTCTCCGGGCACGCAGAAGAGACGTTCCACACCCTCCGCCAGGAGACACTCGATCAAAATTTCGCCGCCGGTCTTCATGGGTCCTCGCTTGTCATCTGGCGAGAGATGACCGGAGCGTGAGGGATTTGGCAACCGGCGCCGACGGGTATTGGCGGCACCCGCCCGGAAAACACCGGCGAAGGCGGCGCAGAGGTAGGTTGGACGCCAGGAGATTCGCCACCAATGTCGTGTGATTCGCGCCGGGGCCGCCCCATGTCCCTCGACGTCTATCTCCTTTGCCTCGCCGCCGTCGCCGTCTTCTTCGCGTTCCCGCCGGACGCGAGCCAACTCCTGATCATCTCGAACAGCATCCGGTACGGGCTTAAGCGAAGCGCGTTCACGATCGCAGGCGACCTGACCGCAAACTGGATCCAGATGGCGGCGGCGGCCTTCGGGCTGGCGGCGATCATAGCGACTTCAGCGGGTGCTTTCGCCCTGATCAGGTGGATCGGCGTCGCCTATCTCGTCTGGATCGGCTTGAGGCTGACCATGCCCAGCGAGAAGAGCGTCGACGCCAGCAGGACCGGCCCCCCCCGTCCACCGGTTTCGGCAGGGCTTCGTCACCTCGATGGCGAATCCCTTCGCGGTCGTGTTTTTCGGCGCGCTTTTCCCACAATTCATCGATCCCACGGCGCCGGTAACTCCGCAACTCCTTGCGCTTGGCGCGGCATATCTGGTGATCGATGGCGCGACCCTGCTGCTTTGGGGCTGGCTCGGCGTCCGCGCCGCGAACGCGCTGAAACGCCGCTCGTTCGGGCTTTCGAACCGGATCTGCGGCGCATGATGATCGGCGCGGCCGCGCTGCTAGGGTCGCGAGACCTTCAACCGCAGACGTGATTCGCCGTCCCGACAGTCTGCGCCGTCAGGCCGCGAGCCGCCCCTTGAGCGAGTTCGGGCCGGCGCCGACGATGTCGACCTCGACGATCCGCCCGGCGAGATTGGCGTCGGCGTGCATGTGGACCGCCTGAAGATAGGGCGAGCGGCCGATCATCTGGCCGGCCCGCCGGCCCGGCTTCTCGAGCAGCACCGGCAGCGTGCGCCCGACGCAGCTTTCCTGAAACGCCGCCTGCTGCGCGCCGAGTAGCGCCTGAAGCCGTTGAAGCCGTTCCGACGCTTCGTCGGGGTCGACCATCGGCAGGTCCGCCGCCGGGGTGCCGGGGCGGGGAGAGTATTTGAACGAGTAGGCCTGCGCGTAGTTCGCCTCGCGCACCAGCGCCATCGTTTCCTCGAACTCGGCCTCGGTCTCGCCGGGAAAGCCGACGATGAAATCCCCCGAGAGCGCCAGATCGGGACGCGCGGCGCGAATCCGCTCGATCAGCTGCAGATAGGCCGATGCGGTATGGCGCCGGTTCATCGCCTTAAGCACCCGGTCGGAGCCGGATTGCACCGGCAGGTGCAGATAGGGCATCAGCGCGTCCACCTCGCCATGCGCGGCGATCAGGTCCTCGTCCATGTCGTTCGGATGCGATGTGGTGTAGCGGATGCGCTTCAGCCCGTCGATTTCCGCCAGCTCCCGGATCAGCCGGCCCAACCCCCAGCGCCCGGCGCCGTCCGGCGCTTCGCCGCGCCAGGCGTTCACGTTCTGGCCAAGGAGAGTGATTTCGACCACGCCGCGCGCCACCAGATCGCGCGCCTCCGCCAGCACCTTCGCCGCCGGGCGCGAGATTTCCGCGCCGCGCGTATAGGGAACGACGCAGAAGGCGCAGAACTTGTCGCAACCCTCCTGCACCGTGAGAAACGCCGCCGGCGCGCGCCGCGCCTTCGGGCGGGGCGCGGCGAACTTGTCGTCCTCGGGGAAATCCGTGTCGATCACCGCGCCGCCGCCGGCCACAGCGCGCGCCGCCATTTCGGGCAACCGGTGGAACGCCTGCGGTCCGACGACGATATCGACCAGCGGCTGGCGGCGGACGATCTCCTCGCCCTCGGCCTGTGCGACGCAGCCGGCGACGCCGACCAGCATCCGGTCGCCGGCGGCGCGCTTCGCATCCGCGAGTTTCCGGATGCGCCCGAGTTCGGAATATACCTTCTCGGCCGCCTTTTCGCGAATATGACAGGTGTTGAGCAGCACCATGTCGGCGCCCTCGGGCGTCGCCGTTTCGACATAGCCGGCGCCCGCCATGGCCTCGGCCATGCGCTCGCTGTCATAGACGTTCATCTGACAGCCATAGGTCTTGATGTAGAGCTTTTTCGGCGCGGCCATTTCCGGCCCCTTGATAACTAAGCGGCGCGCCGCCGGAGTTCCGGCGGCGCGCCGCGTTCTACCCGTCTCCGGCCGCGCCCGCAACGGGCGCGCCGGATCAGCGCTTCTTCTTGCGGCCGAGGCCGATCTTCTTCGCCAGTTCCTGGCGCTTGCGCGTATATGCGGGCGCAACCATCGGATAATCCGCCGGCAGGCTCCATTTCGCGCGGTAATCCTCTGGGGTCATGTCATAGGCGGTCTTGAGGTGGCGCTTCAGCATTTTCAGCTTCTTGCCGTCCTCGAGGCAGACGATGTGGTCGTCGGTGATGGACTTCTTGACCGGAACCGCCGGTTTCAATTCCACAACCGGTTCCTCTTGCGGATGCGCAAGGCCGGCGAGCGTCCCAAACACCGATTCGATCATCGTCGTCAGATCGCTTTGATTCACCGCATTGTTCGACACGTGCGATGATACAATTTCAGACGTGAGCGCCAGAAGCTCCGACCTGTCCAGTTGGTCATCCGTCAATTTACATCTCCTGATACGTACGTGTTGCGAGTGGACTTGTCTCAGCCCCGACGATTTCAACCGCACCCGACATCCACCGCACGCGGTATGCGCCCCTGAAAAGCCACTTTCTTGTTCGCGCCTTATTTAAAAGAGCTATCGCCAATTGCAAGCCCCTTTTACTTGATTGGATAGGAATGTATTTCGCGCTTTATGCAACAGGCGCCGGGCAGGATTTTCTTCCCGCCGAGTTGTTGTCGAAATGTTCCGAAGAGACGAGCGTGAATCGATCTGCACGCGATAGTTGCATTCGCGTCCGGCGCGCGGTTGGCTTACGCCCCCGCCGGCTCCCAGCGCCTGACTTCACCTTCGACGCCATCGAATGCGCCCGCCGCAAGCGCGCGCGCGAGCAGGCGGTCCGGATTGGTGGGCGGCGGAAAGGTCAATGCGCGCGCGGCTTCCCGACTGAAGCCGAAGCGGCGGTAATAGGGCTCGTCGCCGACCAGAACGACGCGGCCCCAGCCGCGCTCCAGCGCCCTCGTCAGCGTCTCCATCATCAGGAGCGCGCCCAGCCCCTCTCCCTGCCGCGTCGGATGCACCGCGATCGGACCGAGAAGCAACGCCGGCGCGCCGGCGGCGCCGATCCTCACCGGCCAGTAGCGGATGGCGCCGCCGAGAACCCCCAACTCGTCGCGCGCGACGAAAGAAAGATCGGCGACCGGCGCCACGCCGTCACGGAGTTGATAGGAGGAGAGCGCCCGCCGTCCCGGCGCGAAAGCGAGGTCGTAAAGCCATTCGACCTCATCCTGATCCGCCGCGCGTTCCTCACTCAAGGTAAACATGACGCCTGCACCTGCCGCCCGGCGCCGCCGGGAGTCTCCATCGCCCCCTTGCGCCCGTCCCGCCGGGCGGTAGCATGCGCGCGACCGCCGCGTCCAGCGCGGGAAACCGAGGGAAGATTTATGTTCTACCGTCCCGGCCAGGACGATCACGGCCTGCCGCGCAATCCGTTCAACGCGCTGATCACCCCGCGCCCGATCGCCTGGGTCTCGACCCGCGACCCGGACGGCGCGGCCAATCTCGCGCCGTTCAGCTTTTTCAACGCCGCCGCATACACGCCGCCGATCGTCTCCGTCGCTTTCACCGGCGCCAAGACCGGGGATCTGGAGGACGAGCGCAAGGATACGCTCGCCAATATCCGCGCAACGCGGGAGTTCGCGGTCAACATCGTGCCGGCGGCGCTCAAGGATGAGATGAACGCCTCCTCCGCTCATTTGCCCGCCGGCGAGAACGAGTTTGACGCGGTCGGTGTGACCGAGTCCCCCTGCGAGCTGATCTCCGCGCCTCGGGTCGCGGAAAGCCCGGCCTGCTTCGAGTGCCGCCTGATCCGGCTTGTCGAGTTGCCGAACGACGGGCCGGGCGAAAACACGACAGTGTTCGGGCAGGTGGTCGGGGTCCATATCGCGGATGAGATCCTGCGCGACGGATTCGTCGTTCCGTCGCTGTTCAGACCTCTGGCGCGAATGGGTTATCTGGATTACGCAATAATCGAGGACGTCTTCGCGATGAATCGTCCCGACTGAACGAAGATCGGACATGACACCCGTCGACGCCACGACGTTGCCGCGCGGCCTGCCCGGCGCCATCGCCCGGATGGCCGAACGCGCCTCCAACCACACCGATCTGCGCGACCTGCCTTATCATGAGGCGGCGTCCGGGCTTTTCCTCGCCGATCTTCACGCCGACACGCTGCTCTGGGGGATAGAGCCGCTGGCGCCGCGCTCCGGCGGGCATCTCGACGGGCCGCGACTGGCGGCGTCCGGCGTCGGGCTTCAGGTCTTCGCCGCGCCGACCTGGACGCCGCTGCCCTTCCGGCGTGAGGATTCACGCCTGGTCGTGAACGCGCGCGGCTTCGACCAGTCGCATGCGCTTTTCCCGACCGAGATATTCAGTCGCGGTCGACGGCACGGGCTGAAACGGCGTCGGGCGCTGCGCATCGCGCGCCGGTTTCACGATATGATCGAGGCGAGCCAGGACCGGCATGCGCCGTTCCGCGCGCTGCCGATTCTGGAGGCGGCGGATTTCGACCGGCTGAGGCCGCGCGCCGGCCCGGCCCGGCCCGAGATCGGCGTGATGCTGGCGCTGGAGGGGCTGCACTGGCAGCGCGCCAGCGCGCCCCGGGAAAAGGTCGAGGCCGCGGTCGACGAGCTTTACGCCGCCGGCTACCGGATGATGGCGCCGACGCATCGGTTCTCGAACGGACTCGGCGGTTCGAACGAGGATTCCGACGGCCGCGTCGGGCTTTCCGCCGCCGGCCGGCGCTTCGTGAAGACCTGCCTGAAGCGGCGGATCGCGCTCGATCTCGCGCACGCTTCGCCCGCCGTGATTCGCGAGGCCTGCGGCATCGCGCTGACCCGGGACGAAGGACCGCGCCCGGTCATCGTCTCGCACTGCGGCGTGAAGGCGGTGAACCCGATCTCGCGCAATCTCTCGGTCGGCGACATCCGCGCCGTCGCCGCGACCGGGGGCATGATCGGGATCGGCTTCTGGCGCGGCGCGATGGGTTGGAGCGACACGCAGAGTTTCGCGGAAAAGATGGGGCGGATCGTTGAGACATTCCGCGCCGCGCTGGCGATTCTCTCGGCCGAGGATTTCGAGGAGGAGATGATCGGCCGTTTCGGGCGCTACGACCCCCACGAGCATCTCGGGTTTGGCTCCGACTTCGACGGCGCGGTGACCACCGCCTTCGATGTGACCGGCGTCAGTCATGTCGTCGCGGCGCTGGCGGCGGCGGATGACGGCGCCGGCGAGCCCCTGTTCCCGCCGGAGAAGCTGGCGCTGATCGCGGGAGAGAACGCCCGGCGCGTGCTTCAGTCGGCGTTGAACTGAATTCAGTCGCCGCGCGCGATCGCCGGAGCGGCGCCAAGATAGGCCCCGGGGTCGAGCGCCGCCGCCCAGTCGACGGGCGCGTCGCTCATCTCCGCCAGCAGCGCCGCCAGCGGCCGCTCCTGCGCCGCCGCGCGCCGGCAGGCCGCCTTTACCAGCGCCTCGGCTTCCGGTCGCCCGACATGCGGGGCGAGGGCGAATGTCGCGGCCTCGGCCAGCATCAGCCCGTTTGTCGCCGCCATCGTCCGGCGCATCGCATCGGGCCGGGCCTCCAGGGTGTCGGCCAACGCCTGAGCATGCCGAAGCGCTGCGCCGGCGGCGATAACGATCTGCGGCAGCGTCAGCCACTCGAGCGCCCAGGCCGCGCCCTCGCGCTCCTCGGCGTGAAGCTGGGCCTCGTAGAGCCGCCCGATCAGACCGGCGTTGGCGCGGGCGAGCGCGACCAGCGTCTCCGGCCCCACCGGATTCGCCTTCTGAGGCATGGTAGAGGAGCCGCCCGGCGCCCCCGCCGCGGCTTCGCGCGCCTCCGAGCGGGTCATCAGCGTCAGGTCCAGCCCGATCTTGCCGAGCGCGCCGGTGATCAGCGTCAGCGCGCCGCCGAGTTCGGCGATATTGTCGCGCGCCGCGTGCCAGGGAACCGGATCATGCCCAAGGCGCAGATCCTCCGCCATCAGCGCGGCGACCTGCGGCCCGGAAGCGCCCATCGCCGCGAGCGTACCGGAAGCGCCGGCGAGAGATATGCGCAAGAGCCGGGGGCGCAGTTCCGCCAGCCGGTCACGGGCGCGCAGGAGCGGCGCGCGCCAGACCGCGATCCGCGCGCCGAACGTCGTTGGCGTCGCGATCTGGCTGCGGGTGCGGGCGGCCATCGCGGTATCCGCCTCCGCGCGCGCCTTTTCGCCAAGCGTGGCGGTCAGCGCCTCGAGCCGCGTGTCGATGATCTGGAGCGCGCGGCGGAGCCGCAGCGTGAGCCCGGTGTCGACGATGTCCTGACTGGTGGCGCCGAAATGGACGTGCCGCGCATGTTCGGGGGCCGCGATCGCCTCGCGGAATGCCGCCACCAGCGCCGGAACGGGCACGCCGGCGGAGGCCGCGCCGGGCGCCAGCGCGGCCGGATCGATCATCACCGTCTCCGCCGCCCGCCCGATCGCCGCCGCCGCCGTCTCGGGCACGACGCCGAGCCGCGCCTGCGCGCGCGCCAGCGCGGCTTCGACCAGCAGCATCGCGCGGATCTCGGCGCTGTCCGTGAAGAGCGCCTGAAGCTCCGCGTCGCCATAAAGTTCGCGCCAGAGCGCGCTGTCGAAAGGTGTTACGGCCATCTCTGGCGCTCCTCCTCCGCATCCCGCGGCCAGGCGCAGGGGCCGGGCCTCAGGCGGCGCGCAAACGCTCCAGCGCCGATGGTTTCACCTTGAACCGGTCGCCATGCGCTTCGGCCAGCTCGGCCGCGCGCGCCGCGAACGCCTCGATCCCGACGCCGCGGATGAACTGGATCGCGCCGCCGGTATGGGCCGGAAAGCCGATGGCGAAAATGCCGCCGAGATTGGCTTCGACCTCGGACCGAAGCACGCCCTCGTCGAGGCAGCGGAGCGTCTCGATCGCCTGCCGGTAAATCAGCCGATCCTCGGCCTCCTGCATCGGGATCGCGCCGTTGCCCTGGCTGAACTGCGCGAGACCGGGCCAGAGCGTCTTGGTTCCGTCGGCGTGATAGTCATAGAAGCCGCCGCCGTAACGGCGCCCGCCGCGGCCCATCGCGACCATCTCGTGACCGACCGCTTTCGTGTGCGAGGCGTCGGCCGGAAAGCCGTCCTTCACCCCGAGCCGCTCATCGAGCGCGAGATGCGTGTCATGCACCTTCTTCGAGAGCACCATCGAGACCTCGTCATGCACCGCGAGCGGGCCGACCGGCATACCGATCTTCCAGGCCGCCCGCTCGATCGCCGCCGGGCTCATCCCGTCGATCAGCAGCGCCTGGCCCTCATCCATGTAGGTTCCGAAGACGCGCGAGGTGAAGAAACCGCGCGAATCCCTCACCACGATCGGCATGTAGCCGATCTTGCGGACGTAATCATAAGCCTTGCGGAGCGTTTCGTCCGAGGTCTCCTCGCCGAGGATGATCTCGACCACCTTCATCTTGTCGACAGGCGAGAAGAAATGCAGACCGATGAAGCGCGTCGGCTCCGGGCAGCTTTCGGCCAGCAGGCTGATCGGCAGGGTCGAGGTGTTGGAGCCATAGATCCCGCCGGGCGCGAGCCGCCCGAATGTTTCGGGAATCACCTTCTCCTTCAGCGCGACATCCTCGAACACCGCCTCGATGATCAGGTCGACGCCGTCGAAATCCGCATCCGCCGCCGTCGGCGTGATCCGGACGAGAAGCGCGTCGCGCCCGGCCTCGTCCATCCTTCCCCGCTCGACCCGTTTCCCCGCGAGCCCGGCGGAATAGGCTTTGCCCTTCTCCGCGTTCTCGATGCTCGTGTCCTTCAGGACCGACGGCAACCCGGCCGCGGCGTTCGCCCAGGCGATGCCGGCGCCCATCATCCCGGCCCCGAGAATGGCGGCCGATCTCGGCGTCCAGACCTCGCCCTCGGGCCGCGCCTTGCCGGATTTCATCGCCTGCATGCCGAAGAAGAACGTGCCGATCGCGGCCTTGCATTCCTTCGTCACCATCAGCGCGACGAGGCCGCGGCTCTCCACCCGGAGCGCGGCGTCGTAGCTCATCCGCATCGAGTTGATCGCGATGTCGAGGATCTTCTCGGGGGCGGGCGTCAGGCCGCGGGTCTTCTTCACCAGCATCGCCGGCGCCATCTGGATCACCGGGCGAAGCTGGGGGCTGGTCGCGTCGCCGCCGGGATAGCGAAAGCCCTTCGCGTCCCAGGGCTGCTGATGCGCCTCCGGGTTGGCCCTGATCCACGCCTTGGCGGCCGGGATCAGTTCCTCCCGCGTCGCGACGATCTCGTCGACAAGGCCGAGCTTCAGCGCCTGTTCCGGCGCGTGATGCTTGCCTTCCAGCAGGATCGGCAGCGCCTTTTGCAGGCCCAGAAGCGCGGTCAGGCGCACGACGCCGCCTGCGCCGGGCAGAAGGCCGAGCGTCACTTCCGGCAGGCCCACCACCGCCTTCGGATCGTCGAGCAGAATGCGGCGGTTGCAGGCGAGGCAGAGCTCATAGCCGCCACCGAGCGCCGCGCCGTTGATCGCGGCGACGCAGGGAACAGGCAGCTTCTCGATCTCCCGATAGGGGCGCTTGTTCTCCTCGACATAGCGCAGGGTTTCGGCGTCGGCCTTCTCCATCGAGCCGAGAAGATTGAGATCGCCGCCGGCGAAGAAGGTCTTCTTCGCCGAAGCGAAGACGACGCCCGTCAGCCCGTCCTCCGCCCTCAGTTTCGCCAGCGCCCAGTCCATCGCCGGCAGATAGCGCGCGCTCATCGTGTTGGCGGACTGGCCGGCCATGTCGAGCGTGATCGTGACGATCCCGTCCGAATCCTTCTCGTAGCGGATATCCTCGTTCCGGTCGCTCATGGCTCAGACCCGCTCGATGATCGAGGCGACGCCCATGCCGCCGCCGACGCACATGCAGATCAGCGCCCGCTTCAGCTTCCGCCGCTCCAGCTCGTCCAGCATGGTCGAGACAAGGCAGCCGCCGGTCGCGCCGAGCGGATGGCCCATCGCGATGGCCCCGCCGACGACGTTCAGCTTCTCGTCCGGCACGTTCAGGTCCCTCTGCAGCCGCAGCGCGACGGAGGCGAAGGCCTCGTTGATCTCCACGAGGTCGATATCGTCGATGGTCAGCCCGGCCTTCGCCAGCGCCTTCAGCGACGCCGGGCCGGGGCCGGTCAGCATGATCGTCGGGTCGGTCCCGGTCAGCGCGATGGAGAGCACCCGGCCGCGCGGCGTCAGGCCGAGATCCTTGCCGACCTGTTCATTGCCGACCATGACCAGCGACGCCCCGTCGACGATGCCGGAGGAGTTGCCCGGCGTGTGGACATGGTCGATCCGCTCGACTTCGGGGTATTTCGCCAGCGCCACCGCGTCGAACCCCATGGCGCCCGGCCCGGCGAAGCTGGCCTTCAGCGCGCCGAGCTTCTGCATGTCGGTGTCGGGCTTGATGAAATCGTCCTTTTCGAGAATGGCGACGCCGTTCTCGTCCCGCACCGGCACCACCGAGCGGTCGAACCAGCCGGAATCGCGCGCATGCGCGGCGCGCTTCTGGCTCTCCATCGCGAAGGCGTCGACATCGTCGCGGCTCCAGCCCTCGATGGTGGCGATCAGGTCGGCGCCGATCCCCTGCGGCACGAAACTGGTGGCGATGGCGGTCTCCGGGTCCTCGGCGAAGGGGCCGCCGTCGGAGCCCATCGGCACCCGCGACATCGATTCGAACCCGCCGGCGCAGACCAGGTCCTCCCACCCGCTCGCGACCTTCGCCGCCGCGGTGTTGAACGTGTCCAGCCCGGAGGCGCAGAAGCGGTTGACCTGCGCGCCGGGCACGCTTTCGTCCCAACCGGCCTTTTGCAGCGCGACCTTGGGCAGAACCGAGCCTTGCTCCATCACCGGCATCACGCAACCGAGCATCACGTCGTCGACGCGGCTGGTGTCCAGATCGTGCCGCGCCCTCATCTCGTCCAGCAGGGTCGTCACAAGGCTGATGGGTTTGACCTCGTGCAGCGTTCCGTCCGGCTTCCCTTTCGAACGGGGCGTGCGGATCGCGTCGAAAATATAGGCGGCTTCGGTCATGGCGGGGGCTCCTTCCGGCGTCACGGACCTCTATATGGGGGATCGCGCCGGAGGGAAACGCCCCTCAAATCTCCGCCTGCGCGACGCCGGAACGCCGGAACGCCTCGAAATGCCGGCGCAACGCGTCGGCGCAGCCGACCGGGTCGCGGTCGAGCGCGGAGCGGAGGATATCGGAATGCTCGCGCACCAGATCCGGGCCGCGAAACCCGAGCAAGGGGTCGCGGGCGACGACATGCTGCTTGAACTGGTCGAACACCGTGCGGTGCTCCGCGATGAGCCGGCGCGAGCCGCATTCGGCGATCAGCGCCTCGTGAAAGGCGCGATCGCAGCCCGACCAGAAGCGCAGCAGCGCCGGGTCGATCGCTTCACCGCGCATCCGCGCTTCGAGATGCGAGAGCCGGTGATGCGCGGCGGTGAGGTTCGCCTCCCACTCCATCCCGCCCCGCTCGATCGAGAGCCGGGCGCCTTCCGCCTCCAGGAGGACGCGGAAATGCGCGATCTCCCAGACCGTTCCGGCGCTCGGCTTCACGGCGCGAAAGCCACGCTGCGGCGCGCTGTCGACGAACCCCTCGGCCGCCAGGCGCAAGAGCGCCTCACGGACCGTCGCCGCCGAGGCCGCGTAGCGCGGCGCGAGGCTGCGCGGCATCAGTTTCTCTCCGGGCGCGACGCCGCCGGCGACCAGAACCTCGCGAAGCCGGGCGTAAACGCCCATGGCTTCGCTGTGGCCGCCTTCATCGATTTCGCTGGACATCCGCGCTCCGACTGGTTCGCGCGAACATACGAAAGAATTTCGAAATTCCCAATAATTTCGAGAATGAAGTTGTCGGGGGGGAATCGGCTTGCTAGCGTTCCCGTCAAGCTGCGGCGCGAAAGTCGGGGCGCCCAACGAGACGTCAACCATCCCAGGGAGGATACCATGAAACTGAACCATCTCGCATCCGCGCTCGGCGCGGCCGCGGTTTCGGCGATGCTCGCTTCGGCGGCGACGGCGGAGACCACGACGCTTCGGATCCAGACGCATTACGCGCCCGAAACCGTCTCCGGCAAGCTCGCGCAACGCTTCGTCGATGACGTGCAGATCATGTCGAACGGCGAGATCCAGATCGAGATGTTCTTCTCCTCTTCCGTCGTCAATTCGGTGGAGACCTTCGACGCGGCCGCGACCGGCATTCTCGACTGCGACATGACCGGCGCCGCCTACCAGACCGGCAAGAACCCGGCCTTCCAGTTCGTCGGCGACATCATGGGCGGCTACGACACGCCTTATCAGCAGCTCTCCTGGCTCTATTATGGCGGCGGCCTCGAAGCGGCGCAGGAACTTTACAACAAGTTCGATATGCAGCTCGTCGGCTGGTGGGTCTACGGGCAGGAAAGCCTCGCCTCCACGAAGCCGATTCGCGGCGTGGCCGATCTGAAGGACTGGAAATTCCGTTCCCCGCCGGGTCTCGAGACGAACATCTTCGCCGCGCTCGGCGCCAGCCCGATCGTGATGGACTTCACCGAGATCTTCACCGCGCTGGAAAGCGGCATCATCGACGGCGCGGACGCCTCGGGCATCGCCAACAATGTCGGGCTCGGGCTCTACGACATCGCGAAGTTCACCAATTTCCCGGGCTTCCACTCGATGCCGTCCGACCATCTCGCCTGCAACAAGGCGAAATGGGACGCGATGCCGGAGCATCACCGCCGGATCATGGAGCGGGCGATGGAATCGCTGGCGCTGCAGACTGCGCTGACCTTCGAGAAGTCGAACAACGAGGCCGCCGCGAAGTTGCGTGAGGAAGGCGTCGATGTCGCCGAATGGTCGACCGAAGACCGCGCCGCCTTCCGCGAGGCCGCGCTCGGCCAGTGGGACGATTTCGCCTCCACGCCGGAAGCGCAGGCGCTGGTCGAGAGCCACAGGGCCTACCTGAAGGTTCTCGGCCTCATCGAATAGGGGCGCGATCACGACTGTCGGCGGGCGGTCCCATACGGGCCGCCCGCCCTCGCGTCCGGCGATTTCAGGGAAACGGCCATGATCGAGCATGAGCGCACCGGCCCCGTCGATCTGGTGACACAGGGGTTCAGCCGGATCGCGATGTGGGCGCCCGCCTTCGTCGTCGTCATCATCTTCTACGAAGTGACGATGCGTTATGTCTTCGCCAAGCCGACAATCTGGGTGAACGAGATGTCGCTCTGGATCGCCGGCGGCATCTATCTCGTCTCCGGGCTCTATTCGCTCCAGCAGCGAAGCCATATCCGCATCACCATCATCTACGACGCGGCGCCGCGCTGGCTGAAGAAAACCTGCGACGTTCTCTCCGTCGCCTGCGTTCTGATCTTCGCCTTCGCCGTCGTTTGGGGCGGCTTTGGCGAGGCCTGGGCCAAGCTGCTGCGCTGGGAGAAGTTCGGCACCGCCTGGAACCCGCCGATTCCGGCGACGATCAAGCCTCTTATCCTGCTCACCCTGGTGATCCTCGCGATCCAGTCGGTCTCGAACCTGTTCTACGACTGGAACCGGGAGGAGACGCACGAGGCGGAGGACGACGAGATCGAGGAAATCCGCGCCGCGATCGGCGCCGACGAGCCGAGGGACTGATACGATGCTCGACATCGGAACGATCTCCCTCATCGTGCTGATCGGCATGTTCGTCCTGCTTGCGATCGGCATGCCGCTCGGCTTCGCCTCGGGTTTTCTCGCCGTCGTCGTGATGGTGCTGAAATTCGGGCCGGAGCTGCTTTTCGGAACCTTCGGCACCGGCCCGCTCAACATTCTCGCGCAGCGGCTCTACTCGATCACCACGAATTACGTGCTGATCTCGGTCCCGTTATTCATCTTCATGGCGACGCTGCTGGAGCGATCCGGCATCGCGCGCGACATGTACACCTCGCTCAACGCCTGGATGTCGCGCACCCGCGGCGGCATCGCCATGGTGACCGCGATCATGGCCATCGTCATGGCGGCGATGTCGGGCATCATCGGCGGCGAGGTGGTGCTGCTCGGCCTGATCGCGCTGCCGCAGATGCTGCGGCTCGGCTACAACCAGAACCTGGCGATCGGCACGATCTGCGCCTCCGGGTCGCTCGGCACGATGATTCCGCCATCGATCGTGCTGATCTTCTACGGCCTCATCACCGAAACCTCGATCAGCGCGCTTTTCACGGCGGCCTTTCTGCCGGGCTTCCTGCTCGCGGGAAGCTACATCGTCTACATCATGATCCGCACCCGGCTCAGGCCGGAGGAAGCGCCGCTGCCGGAGCCGAGTGAGACCGACATGACCGGCGCCGACAAGCGGCGTTACGGCTCGACGCTCATCATGCTGATGATCGGCGCTGTCGCCGCGGCGATCCTGCTGCGCATGGTGGTTCTCAACATCACGGGCGCCTTCGACGATCAGAGCCGGATGCTCGACATGCGGACCGCGATCACCTGGGGCGGGGTGCTCATTGTCTGCCTCCTCTACATCTTCGCGTTCATGGGGCGGGAGATCGCCGCCGCCGCCTGGGCGAACGGCAAGGGGCTCGTGGCGCCGCTGCTGATCGTCTTCGTCGTTCTCGGCTCGATCTATGGCGGCGTCACCGGCATCACCGAAGCGGCTGGCATGGGCTCGGTCGCCGTCCTCGTCCTGATTGTCATACGTGGGGAGTTCTCGTTCACGCTTCTGCGCGAAGCCTCCATGCGGACATTCAAGTCCACCGGCACGATCATCTGGGTGACCTTCGGCGCCACCGCCCTGGCCGGGGCCTACACCATCGCCGGCGGACCGACCTATGTCGCCAACCTGATCCTCGGCATGGAACTGCCGACGATGGGCGTCCTTCTCTTCATGATGCTCATCTTCCTCTTTCTCGGCGCCTTCATGGACTGGACCGGAATCGTGCTTCTGGTGATGCCGGTTTTCCTTCCCATCGTCCTGAAACTGCCGAAGGAGGAGCTCGGCCTCTTCGGCGGACTGGAGGCGACGACCCTGGTCAAGGTCTGGTTCGGCATCCTCTTCTGCGTCAACATGCAGGTGAGCTTCCTCTCGCCGCCCTTCGGTCCGGCGGCCTTCTACCTGAAATCGGTGGCGCCGCCGCATATCACGCTGCCGGACATCTTCCGCGGTTTCCTGCCGTTCATCGCGATCCAGCTGCTGGTGCTCGCGGTGATCCTCTGCTTTCCGCAAATCACCACCGTCTTCCTCTGAGGTCCGCCATGGCTGCGACGATCGACCGGGTCCGTTCGGATCATTACGTCATTCCGCTTGAAGTCCCGCTGACCGATTCCATGCATGGGGAGATGCGGGGTTTCGAGATCATCACCGCGCGTGTGACGGATTCGGACGGCGCCGAGGGCGTCGGCTACACCTATACATGCGGACACAACGGCGGCGCCGTCCACGACATTCTGGGCCGCGAGATCGCCGAGATCGCCGCCGGCGAGGAGCCGAGCCGGATCGCGCATCTCTGGCGCAAGATCTGGTGGGCGACGCATTACGGCGGGCGTGGCGGGCCAACGGTGCTCGCGCTCTCCGCCTTCGACATCGCGCTCTGGGATCTGGCGGCGAAAAGGGCCGGCCAGCCGCTCTGGCGGCATCTTGGCGGCGCGGACCCGGCGGTGAAATGCTACGCTGGCGGGATTGATCTGATGCTTTCCGCGGACGAGTTGATCGCGCAGACCGAAGGGAACCTCGCCAAGGGGTTTCGGGCGATCAAGATGAAGGTCGGGCGCGACGATCTGGCGGAGGATGTCGCCAAGGTCGCCGCGATGCGCGATCACCTCGGCGCCGGCTTTCCGCTGATGCTCGACGCCAACATGAAGTGGACCGCGGACCAGGCGATCCGCGCCGCCCGCGCCTTTCTGCCCTATGACCCCTACTGGCTGGAGGAGCCCTGCGAGCCGGACGACATTCCCGGCAACGCCCGCGTTCTCGCCGAAGGCGGCCTCCCGATCGCCAATGGCGAGAATCTGCGAACGGTGCAGGATTTCCGCAATTTCATCGCCATGCGCGCGGTCAGTTTCCCGGAGCCGGACGTGACCAATTGCGGCGGCGTCACCGCCTTCATGAAGATCGCGAAACTGGCCGAAGCGTTCGGCCTCCCCGTCACCAGCCACGGCGCGCATGACTTCACCGTCCATCTGCTCGCCGCCGCGCCGAACGCCTCCTATCTCGAGGCGCATGGTTTCGGGCTGGATGCGTTCATCGAGCATCCGATGGAGATTCGCGACGGCGTCGCGATGGCGCCGGAGCGCCCCGGCCACGGCGTGAACTTCGACTGGACCGGTCTCGAAAGTCTCAGGAGGACATGATGGAAGCGCTGACGGAGAAGCAGAAATCCTTTTACGAGGAAAACGGCTATCTGATGCTGGAGAGCCGAATTCCGATTCCGATCATCGAGGAGATCCGCGCCGAGATCGCCCGGTTCACCGAAGAAGCGCGCGGCATGACCGCCTCCAACGACCGGCTCGACCTTGAGGACAGCCATCGGCCCGACGAGCCGCGCGTCCGCAGGATCAAGCTTCCGCATACGCTGAGCGATCCGGTCGCGCGGCTGATGAAATCGGATCATGTCCTCGCGCCGGTGCGCGACCTGATCGGCCCGGATCTGCGGCTCCACACCACCAAGCTCAACATGAAATCCGCCGGCTATGGCGCGGCGGTGGAGTGGCATCAGGATTTTGCATTCTATCCGCACACCAATGACGACGTGCTCGCGGTCGGCGTGCTGATCGACGATCTCGCCGAAGAGAACGGGCCGCTGATGGTCTTTCCCGGCAGCCACAAGGGGCCGATCCACGACCATTTCGACGATGGCGTCTTCGTCGGCGCGATGGATCTGGCGCGAGACGGGTTCGATGTGAAGGACGCCGCCGTGCTGACCGGCCCGGCGGGGTCGATCTCGATCCATCACGGGCGGGCTGTCCACGGCTCGGCGCTCAACCGCTCGGATCGCGACCGGCGGATGCTGTTTTACGAGATGATGGCGGCGGACGCGTTTCCGATCATGGGGTCCGACACGAAATTCGCCTCTCTCGACGACTACAATGAGCGGATGCTATGTGGGTCGCCGACCGACCGCCCGCGCCTCGCGCCGGTTCCGGTCCGCATCCCGCTGCCGAAGCCGGCCAAGGCCGGCTCGATCTACGAATTGCAGTCCGGGCTCAGGGCCCGGTCCTTCGAAAAAGTCTGAAAAGGAGACATCCATGTCCAAACCCGCAATCGGCTTCATCGGGCTCGGCCTGATGGGGGGCGCCATGTGTCAGCGCCTGCTCGACATGGACTATCCGCTGACGGTGATCGCCAACCGCACCCGCACCTGGGTCGACAAGGCGGTGGAGCGCGGCGCGAAAGAGGTGAAGACGGCGAAGGAAGTCGCCGCCGCCTCCGATATCGTCATGCTCTGCATGGACACATCCGCCAATGTCGAAAGCCGGATGCGCGGCGCGGAGGGCGTGATCGCCGGACTGAAGCCGGGCGCCGTGGTGATCGATTTCGGCACCTCTCTCCCTGACAGCACGACGGCGCTCGGCGAGGAAGTCGCGGCGGCGGGCGGCGTCTATCTCGACAGCCCGATCTCGCGCACCCCGGCGCAGGCTTTCGAGGGCAAGATCAATCTGATGATCGGCGGCGATCAGGCGGCGTTCGGCAAGGTTCAGCCGGTGCTGAAGGACATCTCCGAGAACGCCTTCCATGTCGGCCCGCTCGGGTCCGGCCACAAGATCAAGCTGATCAACAACTTCTTCGCGATGACCACGGCGATGGCGATGTCCGAGGCCTTCGCGATGGCCGACAAGGTCGGCGTTCCGCGCGAGAATCTCTACCAGATCATGTCCGCCGGCCCGCTGCGCTCCGGCATGATGGACTGGATCAAGGCCGCCGCCGTCGATGGCGATCCGAACCAGCTTTCCTTCGCGGTGAAGAACGCGAAAAAGGATGTCGGCTATTACGGCGCGATGGCGGATGCGGCCGGCGCGGTGTCGCTGATGTCGGGTGCGGCGCGTCAGACGCTCTCACTCGGCGTCGCCGAAGGGTATGGCGAGAAGATGGTGCCGGAGATGGTCGGCTTCTTCGAGAAGCTCTTCGCCACGAAATAGGACGTCGCGGCCCCGGGAGCGAACCGGGGCGGCGCCCGCTCAGCCCGCCCCGATGACGAGATCGCCGTCGGCGGTCTCCTCCACCGGCACCGGGTCGAGCGCGGCGCCGAGGCCCAAACCCTCCACGCCCTCGCCTGTGAGGGCGTCGAAGCCTGCGCCGTGATTGGTGCAGCGCAGAACCCCTCCATCGGCGGAAAGCAGCTTCGGGCCGCGATGGTCGAGCGGCAGATACTGATGCGGGCAGGCGTTGACATAGGCGCGCACCCGCCCGCCTGCGCGGAGGATCAGAAGCGGATAGCCGCCAAGATTGACGCAGAGCGTCCCCGAAGCCGGCACGTCGCCGGCGGCGCAAACCCGCGCGCCCGGCGCGGGCGCATGGGCGTAGGTTTTCCAGGTCTCGCTCATGCGCCCGCGCCCGTTCTTCCGTCCGCTTCACCGCTCAGGCCGCCTTGTTTCCGGCGATCTCCGCCAGCGCCGCGGCCGCGATGCGGAATGACTCGAGCCGCGCCGCGTGATCGTGAATCTGCCCGGTCAGGATCAACTCGTCCGGCTCGTAGCGTTCGATCAGTTCGGCGAGCTTGCGGCGCACGCTTTCCTGCGATCCGACGGCGGAGACCCGAAGCGCGTGATCGACCGCAGCGCGCATCTCCGGCCCGATCTCCGCGTCGATATCGCGGACCGGGCGCGGCAGCTTGCCCGGCCGGCCAGTTCTCAGCCGCGCGAAGGCGAGTTGCATGGTCGTGCGCAGAAACGCCCCGGTCTCATCGTCGGCGGCGGCGAAGACGTTCACGGCGAGCATGAACCGGGGTTTCGAAAGCGCGACGGAAGGCTGGAAGCGCGCCCGGTAAAGCTCCAGCGCCTGCTCCAGCGCATCCGGCGCGAAATGCGAGGCGAAAGCGTAGGGAAGGCCGAAATGCGCCGCAAGCTGCGCGCCATAGAGCGAGGAGCCGAGGATCCAGACCGGCACCTCCGTTCCCTCACCCGGCACCGCGCGCACCTCCGCCCCCGGCCGCGCCGGGCCGAGATAGGCGATAAGCTCGGCCACGTCCTCCGGGAACCGGTCGGAATTATCCATGCCCCGGCGCAGCGCGCGGATCACCGCCATGTCGCCGCCCGGCGCCCGGCCGAGCCCGAGGTCGATCCGGCCCGGATAGATCGTCGCCAGTGTTCCGAACTGCTCCGCGATTGTGAGCGGCGCGTGGTTCGGCAGCATGACGCCGCCGGCGCCGACCCTTATCGTGGACGTCGCCGCCGCCATGTGACCGAGCAGAACCGAGGTCGCAGCGCTGGCGATACCGGGCATGTTGTGATGCTCGGCCATCCAGAACCGGTGATAGCCCAGCGTCTCGGCATGGCGGGCGAGCGCCACCGAATTGGCGATCGCCGTCGCGGCGTCGCTTCCTTCGGGGATCGGTGAAAGATCGAGGATCGAATAACGCATCTGACGTCCTTTTCAGGTTGCCGGGGAACCTAATGGTCCGGCAGGCGCCGCGAAAGGGGCGGCTTTGCAGCGCTGGCCGGGGGCGCTACGCTCCGGGCGAGCGGCGAATGAACGTCGGCAGAGCCCGGAGGGCGCGAAGAATGAACGACAACCGTCATCAGGCGGACCATGACCGGGTCCAGCGCATGGTCGAACTGGCCGCCGACCGCGACGTCGTCTGGGCCGAGATCGGCGGCTTCGGCGCGATCGCCGGCTGGCATCCGCTGATCGCCTCGGTGGAACTGACCGAAATCGAGGGCCGCACGTTTCGCCATCTCACCACCACCGATGACGAACTGTTCTTCGAACGGCTGATCGAGGTCGGGCCGCACCATCTGACCTATGAAGTGGTCGAGGGGCCGCTGCCGGTCAGCGACTATCGCGCGACGCTGAGCTGCGTCGCCGAGGCGGACGGCTGCCGGGTCTTCTGGTCGGCCTATTTCACCCCGGCGGAGGACGCGGGACGGGTTCCCGACGACATCGTCGGCGCGTTCTACGAAATCGGACTCAGGGCGCTTCGGGAACGTTTCGGCTGAAGCGCGCGCCGTGCGCGAAATGCGTTTGCGCCGGGCCGGTGAAAGGAATGGCCGGCCCCGATCATTCCGCCGCGCGGCCCATCGGACGTCGCGCAGGACAACCTGCGCGACAATCGCACCCGCCGGAACGCGCCGCGGGACAACCTTTGCGGTTTCGTATGCGCCGGAATTGCATTCCGCCAATGCGAACCGCGATGGATTTGCGGAATGCAAAGGTCTCGGACGGGCCCGGCGTCCCCGCTGATCCAGCGCGGTCTGCTCGCGCTGAGATAAAGTTATGCCGTCAATACAACCCGTTAGCGCGCGCACGTCATGGTGGCGCCGCAATTGGCGCCGCCCGCGATGGTTTTGGCACGCGCCTTGCGAAACACCATGCAGGAGCGAAGCATTGTGGTGGCGGCTCCGGGTTGTTCGTCGGGCGTGTTTGTTGCCTGGGGTGAGAGAGTGTGAGGGTCGGGTGGCGGGGCGCGCCCAACCTGTGTGGAAGCGAGTTGGGCTTCTTAGCCGGGCGTGTTTGTTGCGCGGAGAGGAACGCCTGGGGGAGGGTCGGCCAGTGGGGCGCGCCGGGCCTGTGTGGAAGTGGGTGCAAGCTTTTCGACGGGCGTGTTTGTTGCCTGAAGCGAAGCGCCAGGGAGGGTCCGGCCAGTGGGGCGCGCCGGACCCTCCCCGCCGGCGGGGCGATCCCGCGCGGCCAGCAATTCATCACCGAACACGCCGATTGAGAGCGCACGGATATCCCGGGGCGCCGGCGGAGATTCTCAAGACCTGTTGAGCCGCTGAACGCGCTCAGATGCAATCCCGTGAGATGTGGAACCGGCGCGTCGTCGTGCCGTGAGGCCGTCAACGAGCCGGATTTCGGAGTCCTGAAACCCGCTGGCCCGCGCTGACGGATACGGGCGGCCGAACAGCGACAGCCGTCTGACTTCAACCGACGACGGGCCTTCACCTCCGTCCCTCGATCGGGTACGCGGAGGCCTCGCCTGAACAAGGGACGCCCCTGCATGCTGCCGTGGATACATCTGGCGACGGCGACGATGCCGGACGGCGCCACGCTGCGGCTTCTGCGTCGGGGCGCGGAGTTCTCGATTCGCCTCCGCGACGGCAACGAACTGATGAACAGCCGTCTCGCCGCTTCGGAGGAGGCGCTCGCGACCCTGGCCATCGAGCGTTTGGCTGGACGCCGGGCGCCCCGCATCCTGATCGGCGGGCTCGGCATGGGCTTCACTCTCCGCGCCGCGCAGGCCGCTGCGGGTTCCGATGCGCGCCTGATCGTGTCGGAGATCGTTCCCGAGTTGATCGACTGGGCGACGGCGCACATGGCGGACGTGTTCGGAGACTGCCTTTCGGACCCGAGAGTCGAGCTGAACACCGGCGATGTCGGCGCCGTGATCCGCGCGGCGGGGGCGGCGTTCGACGCGATTCTGCTCGATGTCGACAACGGGCCGAACGGCGTGACCCGCGCCGGCAACGACGCGCTCTATGGGGAGGCGGGCCTGCTGGCGGCGCGGCGGGCGCTGACGCCCGGTGGCGTCCTCGCCATCTGGTCCGCCGCGCCCGACCCCGGTTTTTCGCGACGCCTGTCGCATTGCGGGTTCGCGACCAGCGTGACGAAGGTCCGGGCGGTGCGCGCGAAACGCGGCGCGCGTCATACGGTCTGGCTCGCCACGCAGCGAAGTGAGTGACGTCTGGCGGCGATCCGGCCGGGCGGGCCCTCGGTCGGCTCTGAACGGCGCGCCGCAAGCGCGATAGGGGCCTGCGCGCCGCATGGCGGATATGAAGAATCTCCGCCGGCGTCTCCGGATCGGGCCGCGTCAATTTCCGGACTCGCTCACCACGCTAAATGTTCCTATAATGTTCCTCTTATTGAGGAGCGTCGATTCGAATGAACGGGTCGGAAATCGGCAGCCGGACGCGACGCGGACGCGGCGCCGTCTCCAATCGCGCGGGTCGGTTCGAGCCGACGACGCGTGAGGCGTTCGACGACGGTTGGACGCCGGACGTACCCCTGCCGCTGAAGACCGAGATCAGTATCGACCGATCGCGATCGGTCATCAGCCGCGTCGCCTCGCCCGATCTGCCATTCACCCGCTCGATCAACCCCTATCGCGGGTGTGAGCATGGCTGCGTCTATTGTTTCGCCCGGCCGACCCACGCCTATCTCGGCCTTTCGCCGGGCCTCGATTTCGAAACGAAACTCACGGTGAAGCCAAGGGCGCCTGAGCTCCTGCGCCGCGCGCTCTCGCGCCCCCGCTACAGGCCGGAGCCGATCGCCATCGGAACCAACACCGACCCCTACCAGCCGATCGAGAAAACCCACCGCGTCATGCGCGGGCTGCTGGAGGTTCTTTCCGAGTTCAACCATCCGGTGACCATCGTCACCAAATCGGCGATGGTGGCGCGCGATGTGGATCTTCTCGGTCCGATGGGGCGGCGCGGGCTGGCGCGGGTCTCGCTCTCTCTCACTTCTCTGGACGCCGGTCTTTCACGGAAGATGGAGCCGCGCGCCGCCACGCCCGACCGCAGGCTCTGGGCGATGCGCCAACTGGCGGCGGCGGGCTGTCCGGTCGGCGTGATGACCGCCCCGCTGATCCCTGCGATCAACGACCAGCAGATCGAGGCGCTCCTGCGCGCCGCCGCCGCCTCCGGGGCTACGAGCGCCGGCTATGTCGTTCTGCGTCTGCCTCTCGAAGTGCGCGATCTCTTCGTCGAATGGCTGGAGGCGCATTTCCCCGACCGCGCCGCGCGGGTGATGCGCTATGTGCGCGAGATTCACGGCGGGCGCGATTATGACCCGGAATGGGGCAAGCGGCTGAAGGGGGAAGGGGTTTACGCCGATCTTATCGGCCGCCGCTTTCGCCGCGCCGCGGCCGCGCACGGGCTCGACCGGCCCGTGAAGCCGCTCCGCACCGATCTCTTCACACCGCCCGCCGCGATCCCCGTCGCGCCGCAACTTTCCTTTCTCGACCGGCTCGACAGCTGATCCGGGCGCCCGTCGCCGCGCGCGCCGGCGTTGCGGCGCGCCGCTGGCGTCCGGTCGCCGCGGGCGACGCAGTTGATGCGGCGCTTCCTAGTGGTCAGATATTGCGCCCCGCGTCTCGCCAGTATGGCGCGCGCAGCCGGGCCTTGAAGATCTTGCCGCTGTCCTCTCGCGGCAGCGCGTCGTGGAATTCGATGACGCGCGGGTGCTTCATCCGTGCGAGCCGTCCGTCGAGCCAGGCCAGTACCTCGGCCCGGTCGGGGGACCAGCCCGCCGCCGGCTGGATCGCGGCGACGATGCGCTCGCCGAATTCCACGTCGGGCGCGCCGAAAACCGCGGCGTCGGCGATGAACGGCGCCTCGATGAGCGCGCCCTCGATCTCCGCCGGGAAGATGTTCGCGCCGCCGGAGATGATCATGTCCTTCTTCCGGTCTGAGATGAAGAGATAACCCTCTTCATCGAGCCAGCCCATGTCGCCGACCGAGACATGGCCGCGCCGCTCAGCCTCCTTCCGGCCCTCGGGGTCGTTCGAATAGGCGAAATCGCCATAGGCCTCGACCCGCACATGGATGTCGCCGACCGCGCCGGGCGGCAGCGCGTTTCCCTCTGCGTCGAGGATCAGGATCGAGCCGCCCATCTGCACCCGCCCCGCCGTCCCCGGTCGCGCCAGCGCCTCCGCCGAGGAGACCATGGTCATGAAGCCGATCTCGGAGGCGCCGTAGCTTTCCCAGAACACCGGCCCCCACCAGTCGATCATCGCCGTCTTCAGGTCGTGCGGAAAGGGCGAGCCGGTCGAGAGGCAGAATTCGACCGCCGAGAGGTCGTAGCGCGCCTTCACCTCGTCGGGCAGCTTCAACATCCGGCTCATCATCGTCGGGACGAGATAGATATGCGTCGCCCGCGTTTCGGTCGCGGCGCGCAGGAACCCCTCCGCGTCGAAGCGCGGCAGGATATGAACGCTCGTCTCCGGCGTCGCCATCGCCATCGTCGTCAGCGACGACGGAGCGGAATGATAGAGCGGCGCGGCGGTCAGAAATCGCCCGCCGGGCCGCATCCGCATCATCTCGACCGCGATCCGGCGCCGTGTCTCCGCGCTGTCCTTCGTCAGCCCGGCCGTGGCGCGCCTGATGCCCTTCGGCCTGCCGGTGGAGCCGGAAGTGTAGCGGAGAATCGGGCGCATCAGCTCGTTTCCGGCGAAGGGCGCTGCGGCGTCGCGGAGCGCCGCCCATTCCCCGAGATCGGGGCGCGCCGCCGCCGCTTCGGGCGAGACGCCGTAGGCCGCGCGCATCGCCCGTCCCGGCGTGACCGCGATCACCGTCCGGCCTTTCAGCGCCTGCGCCAGCGGGTCGACCAGATCGCGATGGACGATGACCGCGCGGGCGTCGCAATCCGTCAGGATATCCTCGACCTCGCGCGCCGCGCCGTGCCAGTTGAGTTGACAGAGCACCGCTCCCGCCAGCGCCGTCGCCCGCATCACCTCGAGATGCGCCAGATCGTTGCGCAGAATCGTGGCGACCACGTCGTCCGGCCTGACGCCGAGCGCGATCAGCGCGCCGGCGCCCTTCGCGCCCCGCGCCTCCAGCGCGTTGCGGTCGATCGAACCGTCCGCGTCGCTCGCGACCGTTCCCGTCATCGCATCCCTCACGCCCCGAGCCCGGCTTTGACACCGCCGACGTTTCGACTATAAGCCCGCCTTCGCGGCGCTTACACCCCTGGAGGATCGCCGCCATGTCAAGGAGACAGAAAAATGGCTGACATGCCAATCATCGAGGCCCGGACCCGGGCCGAAGCGGGCAAAGGGGCTGCCCGACGGACGCGGCGCGAGGGCATGGTGCCTGCCGTGATCTATGGCGGCGGCGCAGACCCGCAGCCGATCGCGATCAAGGACAACGTCCTGATGCGCGCCCTGAAGGCGGGCAAGTTCCGCTCGACCCTGATCAATGTCCGCGTCGACGGCGTCGACAACCGGGTGATCTGCCGCGACGTGCAGCGCGATGTGGTCAAGGATCTGCCGATCCACGCCGATTTCCTGCGTCTGAGCGAAGGAAGCCGGATCAACCTCTACATCCCGGTCGAGTTCATCAATGAAGACGATTGCCCGGGCTTGCGCGCCGGCGGCGTTCTCACGGTGGTGCGCAACGAGGTCGAGTTGAAGGTGACCGCCGGTTCGATCCCCGAGAAGCTGATCGCCGATCTTTCCGGGATGAATATCGGCGATACGATTACGATCTCGAAGATCGATTTGCCGAAGGGCACGCGGCCGATGATCACCGACCGCGATTTCATGATCGCCAACATCTCGGCGCCGTCGGCGCTTCTCTCCGCCGATGCGGAAGAGGATGAGGGCGAGGAGGCCGAGGCCGACGCCGAAGAGGCTGAAGAGGAAGCGTCCAAGGAGTAAGCGCGCAGGGCCATGCGCCCGCGCCGTTTGCCGATTGCGACAGACGCCGCCCGGATTCCGGGCGGCGTTCGCCCTGAGCGGAGGGCCGCGCGATGAAACTGATCGTCGGGTTGGGCAATGTCGGCGCGCGCTATGCGCGCACGCGCCACAATGTCGGTTTCATGGCGGTCGACCGGATCGCCGGTGCTCACGGTTTTTCCGCCTGGCGGCGCAAGTTCCAGGGCGAGATCGCCGAGGGCCGCCTCGGCGACGCGAAATGCACTCTCCTGAAACCCGGCACGATGATGAACCTTTCCGGCCAGGCGGTGGGCGAGGCCGCGCGTTTCCTGAAAATCGCGCCCGAAGACGTCATCGTCCTTCATGACGAAATCGACCTCGCGCCCTCGAAATGCCGGGTGAAGCGCGGCGGCGGCCATGCCGGCCATAACGGTCTGCGCTCGATTCACCAGCATATCGGGCCGGATTACGTGCGGGTGAGGATCGGCGTCGGCCATCCCGGCGACAAGGCGGCGGTGGCGAATTACGTCCTCCACGACTTTGCGAAGGCCGACGAAGCCTGGCTCGACGATCTTCTGCGCGGCGTCGCCGACGGCGCGCCGCTTCTCGCCGCGGGCGACGACGCGGGCTTCATGAACGCCGTCGCGCTTCGCACCCGGCCGCAGCGACCAGAGCCCGCGAAGCCCGCCAAGAGTGAAGCGCCGGCGCCGTCCGCCGCGCCGGAAGCGCCGGACCCGGCCTCCGCCTCTCCCTTCGCGCGGCTTCTGGACCGGTTTCGGAATTGACCGTGGCGGTGCTGGATGCGCGCGGGTTGCTCTGCCCGCTTCCGGTGCTCAAGGTGCGAAAGCGCCTCGGCCCACTCGCCCCCGGCGCGGTGCTGGAGATGCTGGCGGACGACCCCGCCGCGATCGTCGATGTGCCGCATTTCTGCGCCGAAGCCGGGCATGAGCTCCTTTCGGCGACGCCGCGGGACGCGGGCGCGACGCTTTACCGGATCAGGAAGGGCGGCTGAGGCTCAAGGCTTCTGTCGCGACTCGATGAAGTCCGCGCAGGGATCACCCCGGTCGAAGGGCTCCGTGTAGATCGCGATGTCGAAGAGCGCGCCGTCCCCAGCCGCTTCATCCCGCCCGACCTCGATCATCCCCACCGAAGAGACGCGAAGCGCAGGCGCCGCGCGGCGCAGATAGAGCGGCGCGCCCCGGTCCGCGCGCGCGTGCCCGTTCCCGGCGATCAGCGCGGCGGGCGCATGGCCGGCCTCGACCAGCCGTAACGCGGCGTCCGCGAAGGCGGCGTCGCGAAGCTGCTGCGCCTCGACCATGCCGGGCAGCATCGCCTCCGGCAGCGCGTCGCAATGCGCGGCCTTCTGCTCCGCCAGCATGTCGTCGATCACCGATTCGGGAAGGCGTTCCTCCAGCCGGTAGCGCGCGGCTCCGGCGCCGAACGCACGCGCCGCGCCGTCCTTCACCGCCGCTGTCAGCGCCGCGCGTTCAACGCCGCCGCCAGCGATCCGCGCCTCCGGCGCGGCGGCGAAGATCGGCGCGTACAGCGCCCAGTCCGGCCAGCCCGAATGCGCCCAGTCGAGCGCCGCGCCCAGGTCCGCGCCGCGGGCCCGCGCCTCGTTGGCGATGGCCTCGCGCGAACGCGGGATCATCTCGAAGGCGAGGCCCTTCGGCGCCAGCGCCCCGACGATCTTCGCCTGCCAGCGATGATGCGCCGGGTTGTCATGCCGTTCGCCGAGGATGACGATATCGGCGGCGCGGAGGCGGTCGATCATCTCCGCCTCGGTGAGCGCCGCGCCGCCGGCGCAGATCGCGCCGACATCGCGCGCGCAGGGCGCGGCCGCGGCGGGCGCCGCCAGGACGGCCGAAAGGGCGAAGAGGGCGGCGACGCGCGAAAGCATGATCGTGAGATAGACCGAATGGATATGAAAGGCCAAGCACATGACCGAAACGCACACCGGATCGTGCCTCTGCGGCGGGGTCGCTTATGAGGTCGACGGCCCGCTCCGCGCCGTCTGGGGCTGTCATTGCCGGCAATGCCGCAAGACATCCGGCCATCATGTCGCCGCCACCGCGGCGCCGGCGGAGGCGCACAGGCTCACCGCGGAGGAGACTCTCCGCTGGTATCGCTCCTCGGCGGGGGCTGAGCGCGGCTTTTGCGGGCGCTGCGGCGGCAACCTCTTCTGGCGGCGCGTCGGGGGCGCGACGATTTCGATTTTCGCGGGCACGCTCGACGCGCCGACCGGCCTCTCGCTCACCCGGCATATTTTCGCCCGATACAAGGGTGATTACTACGACCTGGCGGACGGAGCGGGTATCTTTCCCGAATCCGACTGACGCGGGGCGCATCGGCGCCTATATTGGGCCAGTCGCGCACCGGCGGCCGCAGAAAGGGAAATTCGCGTGAAAACGCTCGCCTATGTCGTTCTGGCGCTGACCATCTTCACCGCTTCCTGCGCGGCCTTCGTCGCCGATCATGAGGCGCGCGCGCCCGCCGTGGCGGTATCGGAATGAGCGGGGCGAAGCGTTTTGGCGGCGCCCATTCGCCCGGAAACGCGCGGCCGACGCCCGGCGCTGCGGGTCCGGCGCGCCGATCATGGTTCTCCGGGCGCAAGACGCGGGGCTTCAGCTGGCGCATCCTCGGCCTCTATCTTGCGCCCTCGCCGCTTCTTCTCACCGGCGTCGGCGCGATCCTCACCGCCGATCTGCCGCGCATCCTCTGGGCGATGGGCGGCTGGGCGGCGCTGATCCTCGCCGCCAGGCTGACCGGCGAAGGGGTGAAGGCCGCCGCCGCCTATGACGAACGGATCATCGCCCGCCCGCCGGCCTTTCCGCGAAAACTGGTCGCGGCCGCCCTGACCGGGCTGAGTATCGCCGGACTTTGCTTCATCGGCGCCGGTCTCGGTCTGCCGATCTCGCTCTTTTACGGCGTGCTCGCCGCTGGCGCGCATGTCGCCGCGTTCGGGCCGGACCCGCTGCGCGCGAAAGGCGGGGCCGGGGTCTCGTCGGTCGATCTCGACCGTGTGGCGGAAAAGCTGGAGACGGCCGAGGCCGTGGTGAAAGAGACAGCGGCCGCCGCCGACCGGCTTCGCGACCGCGGCTTGAGCGAGCGGATCGACCGGCTCGCCTTCGCCGCCAGGGATATCCTGCGCGAGATCGAGAGCGACCCGCGCGACATGGTCCGCGCCCGGCGCTTTCTCTCCGTCCACCTTGTCGGCCTGCGCGATTCCACGCTGAAATTCGCCGCCGCGCGGGAAAAGGGCGCTGCCGAAGCGCTGCGCGGCGAATACGAGGCTCTGCTTGGCGACCTGGAGACAAGTTTCGCCCGACAGCGCGAACGCCTTGTGGCGAGCGATCAGACCGCGCTGGAAGTGGAGATCGAAGTGCTCCGCGACCGGCTGAAGCAGGAAGGCGCGCTTTGATGAAACACAGGGAAACCCGACAGGAACGCCCGATCAAAAGGATGACACGATGACCGAAGACATGCGCGAGAAAGCCAAGGCGGCGGTCGCGGAGGCGGAGGCGGTGACCGCCGCGCCGTTGGCCGAACCCGCCGCCGATATCGTCGCAGCCGACCGGATGACGCCGGAGGAAGCGAAGGAGGTCGAAGCGCTTATCGACCAGCTCGACATGTCCGACGCGCAGTCGATCATCAAGTTCGGCTCGTCGACGCAGACCGAATTGCAGACGATCTCCTCCGCGATGCTGGACGGCGTGCGCAACAAGGATGTCGGCCCGGCCGGGCAGTCGCTGCGCGAGATGGTGCTGAACATCCGCGGCTTCGATGTCGATGAACTGAACCCCGACCGCAAGCGCAGCTGGTGGGAGCGGCTTGTCGGCAAGGCCCGCCCTGTCGCCGACTTCATCGAGAAATACGAAGGCGTGCGCGGCCAGATCGACCGGATATCGGACCAGCTCCTGACCCATGAGACGGTGCTGCTGAAAGACATCAAGTCGCTCGACAAGCTTTATGAGACGAGCCTCGATTTCTACAATCATCTCGCGCTCTGCATCGCCGCGGGCGAGGAAAAGCTGCGCCGGCTCGACGAGGATGAAATCCCCGCGAAAGCCGCGCAGGTGGAGGCCGAAACCGGCCCCGACGGCGTGATGGAGGCGCAGGAGCTCCGCGATCTTCGCGCCGCGCGCGACGATCTCGAACGGCGGGTGCACGACCTGAAGCTGACGCGGCAGGTCACGATGCAGTCGCTCCCCTCGATCCGCCTGGTGCAGGAGAACGACAAGAGCCTGGTGACCAAGATCAATTCCACGCTCGTCAACACCGTCCCGCTGTGGGAGACGCAACTGGCGCAGGCGGTGACGATCTACCGCTCGCGCGAAGCGGCCGGGACGGTGAAGGAGGCGACCGACCTCACCAACGAGCTGCTGACGAAGAACGCCGCCAACCTGAAGGACGCCAATCGCGAAGTCAGGAAGGAGATGGAGCGCGGCGTCTTCGACATCGAGGCGGTGAAGCAGGCGAACCGCACGCTGATCGAGACGATCGAGGAAAGCCTCCGTATCGCCGATGAAGGCAAGGCGAAGCGCGCCGCCGCCGAGGCCGAGCTTCAGACGATGGAGAGCGAGTTGAAATCGACGCTGGCCGCCGCGAAGGCCGGCCGCCCGGCCCCGCCGCAGGCCTGATGCGCCCGCGCGCCGTCCTTCCGGCTCTGCTCGCGGTCCTGGCGCTTTGCGCCTGCGCCGCCGATCAGGGCGCGAGTTATCGCGAATACGCCGCGATGCTGGCGGCGGATGGCGGGCTTCGGTCTGACACCGCGCCGGCGGACGCGCCCTTCACCAACGCCGATCTCGCGATGGATTTCGGCCGCATCGCGCTTTTTCGCGAATATCGCCGCGATGATGACGGGCGGCTGGTGCAGGAGCTGACGCCGACGCGGATCAGCCGCTGGACCGACCCGATCCGCTACCAGATCGTCGGCGCCGGCGCGACCGAGGCCGACCGCGCGGAATACGCCATGCTGGCGCGGCGGATCGGCGCGCTGACCGGGCTCGATCTCGCGGAAACTTCCGGCGCGCCGAATCTCTCGATCCTCATTCTCGGCCCGTCGGAGCGCTACGCCTTCATCCAGGCGCTGGAGGAGGACGGCGCCGCCGCGCGCCTGCCGCTCGTTCTGCAATGGGCCGGCGACGTCGCCTATCCCTGCATCGGCCAGGTCGGGTACGACGATGCGGAGAGCGGCCGGATCTCCGGCGCGATGATCATGATCAAGGCCGAGCTTGACGGGATGCTGCGGCGCAGCTGCATCCATGAAGAACTGGCGCAGACGCTCGGCCTGATGAATGACGATCCGGACGTGCGGCCGTCGATCTTCAACGACGATCAGGAATTCGCGCTGCTGACCGAGCATGACGAATATCTCCTCCGCATCCTCTATCATCCGCGCCTCCGGCCGGGCATGACGGCGGAGGAGGCGCTGCCGCTGGTGGCGGGGATTGTCGATGAACTGCGGCCCGGCGGCGCCGACCCGGCCGCCGAATGAGAGGAGACGTAACGATGGAACTGGGTGAAGCGGTTTCCACCTGCCTCAGCAAATACGCCACGATCTCCGGCCGCGCCCGGCGCTCGGAGTTCTGGTGGTGGGTGCTTGCGACATGGCTCGTCGGGCTCGGCGTCGGCCTTCTCGAAGCCGTTCTCGGCATCGGCTCCCCGGATGGCGGCGGGCCGCTCAGCGGGCTTTACGCGCTGGCGATCCTCCTGCCGAACATCTGCGTCGCCGGCCGACGGCTCCACGACACCGACCGCTCGGCCTGGTGGCTGCTGATCGTACTCGTTCCGGTCATCGGCTTTCTTGTGCTGATCTATTTCTACATCCAGCGCGGCACGACCGGCGAGAACCGCTTCGGTCCGGATCCGCTCGCCGCCGCGGCCGCACCGCAATAGAGGGAGACGACCCCATGAGCCTCTGGGACAAGCTGACCGGCGAGTTCATCGACGTCATCGAATGGACGGACGACAGCCGCGACACCATGGTCTGGCGGTTCGAACGCCACGGCGCCGAGATCAAGTACGGCGCAAAGCTGACGGTGCGTGAAGGGCAAGCCGCGGTCTTCGTCCACGAGGGCCAGCTCGCGGACGTGTTCCAGCCCGGCCTTTACATGCTCGAGACCAACAACATGCCGGTGATGACCACGCTTCAGCACTGGGATCACGGCTTCCAGTCGCCCTTCAAGTCGGAGATCTATTACGTCTCCACCCGCCGGTTCCAGGACCTGAAATGGGGCACGAAGAACCCGGTCATGCTGCGCGACCCGGAGTTTGGCCCGATCCGGCTCCGGGCGTTCGGGACCTACTCGGCGCGGGTCATCGACCCCGCCCTCTTCCTGACCGAGATCGTCGGCACCGATGGCGAGGTGACGACGGAAGAGGTCGCCTTCCAACTCCGGAACGTGATCGTCTCGCGCTTCTCCAACGCCCTCGCCTCCTCCGGCATCGCCGCGCTCGATCTGGCGGCGAACACCGATGAACTGGCGGAGCTTCTTCGGAAACGCGTCGCGCCGGAGCTTGCGGCCTATGGCGTCGAAACCCCGGCGCTGATGATCGAGAACATCTCCCTCCCGCAGGAGGTCGAGAAGGCGCTGGACCGGCGGACCTCGATGGGCGTCGTCGGCGATCTTGGCAAATACGCGCAGTTCCAGGCCGCCGAAGCCATGCGCGCTGCGGCCGAGAACCCCGGCGCCGCCGGCGGCGGCATGGGCGCCGGGATCGGCATGGGCATGGGCATGGGCATGGCGAGAGGGATGGCGCAACCCGGCCCCTGGGGCCAGGCCCCCGCCGCCGCTCCTCCACCCCCGCCGCCCCCGGCCGAGCGGGTCTGGCACCTCGCCGAGAACGGCGCGACAAAGGGCCCCTACGGGCGCGGCGATCTCGGCCGCATGGTTCAGGAGGGCGCGTTCAGCCGCGAAACCCTGGTCTGGTCGCCCGGCTACGAGGGCTGGAAGCCGGCCGGCGAGATCACCGAACTCGCCCAGCTCTTCACCATCGCGCCGCCCCCCCCGCCGCCCTCCGCGTGAGCCGCCCGTGACGGACGAAACCGCCCCGCAGCCCGGGAAATTCCCCTGCGAGACCTGCGGCGCCGCCCTCGTCTTCGCGCCCGGCGAAGCCGTCACCCGCTGCCCGTTCTGCGGCGCCGAGAACCGGATCGAGGAGCCGGCGAACCCCTGGGCCGTCGAGAAAAGCGAGGCCGCGCTGGACGAGCAGAACCTCGCCCGCGCCCTCGAAGGCAAGCTGGACGAAGCCGAGATCGAGGAGACCCGCACCGTCCACTGCGACTCATGCGGCGCCGATGTGGAGTTCGACGCGGACACCCACGCCGGAACCTGCCCGTTCTGCGCCTCGCCCATCGTGACGGAAACCTCCGCCAACCGGCACATCAAGCCGAAGGGCGTCCTCCCCTTCGGCCTGACCGAGCGCGAGGCGCGAAAGGCGATGACCGACTGGCTCGGCCGCCTCTGGTTCGCGCCCTCCGGCCTCAAGGACTACGCCCGCGCCGGCCGGCCGATGGAGGGGCTCTACGTTCCCTACTGGACCTATGACGCGGACACCGAAACGCGCTATCGCGGCCAGCGCGGCGACGTCTACTACGTCACCCGGCGCGTTCCGGTGACGGTGAATGGCAAGACGCAGATGCAGCTGCGCCAGGTCCCGAAAATCCGCTGGTCCGCCGCCTCCGGCCGCGTCGCGCGCTTTTTCGACGACGTGCTCGTCCTCGCCTCCCGCTCGCTCCCGAAGGAATACGCCGACAAGCTCGGCCCCTGGGATCTCTCCCAACTTCGCCCGTACCGCCCCGCATTTCTCGCCGGCTTCCGGGCCGAGGCCTACACCGTGCCCCTGCAGGACGGCTACGCCGAAGCCCGCGCGAAGATGGACGAGGTCATCCGCCGCGACATCCGTTTCGACATCGGCGGCGACCAGCAGCGCATCAACGCGGTCGAGACGACGATCTCCGGCGCCACCTTCAAGCATATCCTCCTCCCGGTCTGGCTCGCCGCCTATAAATACCGGGGCCAGACCTACCGCTTCATCGTCAACGGCCGCACCGGCGCCGTGCAGGGGGAGCGGCCCTGGTCCGCCTGGAAGATCGCCGCCGCCGTGATCCTCGGCCTCGTCGCCGCCGGCGCCGTCGGCTACGCGCTCCACGCCTCCGGCGGCTTGCGTTGACGTTGACTCACATGCGGCCTCTGCATCAACGCGAAGCGCGGTGAGGCGGCTTGCGCTGACCCGGCGCGCGGCATAGGCGAGGGAAAACCGGAGAGGGAGAGCGCGATGGAGCCGATGAACGTGTCAGTGCTGGGCTGCTCCGGCCGCATGGGCCGGATGCTGATCCGCGCGGTGGACGAGAACGAGGGCGCGCGCCTTGTCGGCGTGACCGAGCGCGAAGGCCACGACTGGGCGGGGCGCGACCTCGGGACCTGCCTCGGCGGCCCGGAGCGCGGCCTGAAGGTCGAGACCGACCCGCTGGAAGTTTTCGCCCGGTCCGAGGCCGTCCTCGACTTCACCACCCCCGCCGCCAGCGTCGCCCACGCCGAACTCGCCGCCCAGGCCCGCGCCGTCCATGTCGTCGGCGCCACCGGCCATGAGCCCGGCCAGCTCGAAAAATTCACCGCCGCCGCCCGCCACACTGCCATCGTGCGGGCCGGCAACATGTCGCTCGGCGTCAATCTCCTCGCCGCGCTGACCCGCAAGGTCGCCGCCGCCCTCGACGCCGATTTCGACATCGAGATCGTCGAGTCCCATCACCGCATGAAGATCGACGCCCCCTCCGGCACCGCGCTGATGCTCGGCGAAGCCGCCGCCGCCGGCCGCGGCGTCGCGCTCGACGCCGTCGCCGACTGCGGCCGCGACGGCGAGACCGGAATCCGCGCCCGCGGCCATATCGGCTTCGCCGCCCTCCGCGGCGGCGACGTCGTCGGCGAACACGACGTGATCTTCGCCGGGACAGGCGAACGCCTCATCCTCCGCCACATCGCCACCGACCGGATGCTGTTCGCGAGGGGCGCCGTGAAGGCGGCGCTCTGGGCGCGGGGGAGGAAGCCGGGGGAGTATGACATGATGGATGTGCTGGAGTTGGGGAAGTAGAGGGCGTCGGTGGTCGAGTGGTTTGGTGGATCGTTCGGAGCCCGGAGCGGCACGGCTTCGCGCGACGCATGATTTCGGCTTTCGGCCCATAGCGGACATTCACCCGCTGCCCCATGCCGCAGTGCAGATCTTCAAATACAGTCATTCGGATGTCGTGTAGCATTACCGGGAAAAAAGTCGGCTAAGCAGGATGGCGGATATATCAAGACCTAAGTTAGGTCATGTGTTAATGGATCCCATTGGGGGGTATTTGCGATTTATTATAACTACGCAGGTCTATATTGTGAGCTTTGACTCAACGACCGAAATCGCATCGAGGCATTTAAAATACAAATCTAACTCTTTAACTAACCGTAATCTTTCAATAACCTCAAGGGATAATTCAAGGTAACGTTTAATCCAGTCATTTTCCTCTCTGAACGTAATTCCTGTAACGTTTGAGTATATGTCAGCGAGTTTGATCGCCTGGACCACGGAACACGACGCGCCTAATACCTCAAGGTATTCGCGCCGTCGAATTATCTTTGGCTTTCTTTTATCTTCAGAAAGCAGTTTGACCCAGTCAGCGACTTGGCGATTAGACACATGCTCTATGTCTTCATAGTCTGCTGCCGTATCCTCAATGCTGTCGTGAAGTAATGCGGTCGCAAGAACGTTAAATCTCTCGTCATCGCCCTGGAGGCCGAGTTGGTTGCCGTCGAATAACTCGCGACACAATTCTTCAACCTCGACGACATGATGAAAGTAGGGATCTCCGCCTTTTCGTAGCTGTCCATTGTGGATCTTGCGAGCGTAATCTCTTACTGCAATAAGATTCTCGTTATCCAACGTGTCGCCTAAACGTTTTTATGACTGCCATCACCGTCTCATACGCTCCATCTACGTTGCTTATCTCGAAAAACAACCGCTCGGGGGCTGGGAGTTTTTGAAGGCCCAGCCGACCATCTTTAGTTTTCCACTTGTAGTTGGATACAAAAAGTCGGTCACCGTCGATTACAATAGCCGCAAATGGCATTAGCTCCGAAACCTCAACATCTTTTAATGAGCCAATATTTCCTTGGTCTCTAAGCGCTCTCCATTCACCCAATCTTTCCGATATCACGTCCACTCGATGGTCAAGTGATTTTTGTTCGTGGAAGTTTGCAATGATGGCGTCCCTCTTCATGGTGTAGATCGTGACATCCAGATCGTTCCAGGGACGGTCTTCAAGACGGAATTTAATTGGGTTCGCAAACCCAAGGGAGTAACCAATCAACTCGATCTTCACATGTTTCTTGCGAAGTTTCAGAAGTTCGTCCGCCAAATTTTCGTATGTGAAGCTTTTCGGGCCAGCACGCCTTTTGGTAGTCCAGAAACAGATCGAAAAAATTATTAACACTAATATAAACTTGAGGGTGAGGCTGACCCAACCAATTAGATTCTCATAACTCATTTGTGGGGTCATGCCTTGAAAGAGGACTTCAAGGTAAGCTGATGGGTCAAAGGCGAACGCCGTTGCCAGAGCGATAATACTAGCAATAACATAGATTGCCATGTTTATTGAATCTCTGAAAACTCTCATATTGTGGCCACCAGCTTTGGAACATGTGGTTTGTAGGGTGGTTGGGCAGTTAATCTTAAGGTTGAATATCCGTCAAATAACCTGAATCCACAGTATCCGGGATGCACAAAATCATATGCAATCAAGAAGTAGCCTAATAGTTCTCGCCATCCGGATTCGTCAACTAGGAAGTCGCCATAATAGTGAAAATGACGCCCACTACTTAGTATATATCCCGGCCTTCCCGGATAAATATGCCTAATAAACGTTACAATATCTTCAATCAAAACACCTTCATTCGGATGCAAATTCATCATAGGAATATGAGCGATACCGTGATGCACCGAAGATGTAATCGACATAACACCACCGCCAAATGTAGTATCGCAAGTTGATTTGAGGCCGTCGGTTCCAAGTTGTGACACCTGCTCAGTTAGGAGATTTATTGGTTGCCTTTTAGTAACCTTGTACTCAAGACACGCCTCCAAATTATCTAATCTTTGCCTTGTGGTCGTATAGCGCTGGCGCCAATTCGTCGACGCAGCATGGCAAAGCATGGTCACCTCATCGACCCCCTGTCGATGGCATATATGTGCGACAACACGCGAAGCTTCTGCACCCAATTCCAGTGAACTTTTTCCGAAGTCTTTCATAGGTAAATCAATCCAAAATTGACATGCCCAAACGAGATTCCAACAGATAGACACACCTTTCATGCAGCTGGAAGTATCAGATTGCTGGCAACACCCCTCGCAAGATGTCCACTATCGGGTTCTCATGACCGAGATTAATCCGATTGAGCATGAAAATCTGTTAGGCGACCTTCCTGAAGGCAAGCATTTCATAAGGCATGTCATTCTGGCGACCGACCGGAATCGCAAATGACTGCAATTCCGTTGAAAATTACCCAAGTGGATCACAGTATCTCAACTCCATAAACCCTGTGTTGCTTAACTCTGGGGCTTGCGGATTAAAGGCTGTATGTCTGGACTGGTGATTTTGAGAACCTATGCTGCGTTGCAGCGGACGACCGTTCTCCGCCCATTGCGGCCAATAAATCCTGAGAAGCCACTCTACCGCACGGCGAGTACGAAGGAAGTGCGGATAAATCACGCAACACATAGAAAGTCGCGTTCAGGCGGAGATTGACGCGCCGCCCCCAATGGCTCTCCCCCCGATTTTTCCCGGTGGAATTCGCGACGGAAGCGCCGCCGTGACCACGCCAGTCAGTTCATATGGGAGGCGTCAAATGCGATAGATTTCGCACGTTAATTAATTTATACAATAAAATCAATATATTAAACCCTTATCGCGTGCGATAACGCACTCGGCCTCCCCTTTTTCACCGTTTCAACGGCGCCCGCCGATAGCCCGCCGCCTCGGCGATATGGGCCCGCCCCACCTTCTCTCGCCCTTCAAGGTCGGCGATGGTCCGCGCCAGCCGCATGACCCGGTGATAGCCGCGCCCGGTCAGCCGCAATTTCTCCGCCGCCCGGTCCAGAAGCTCCCGCCCCTCCCGGTCCGGCGCCGCCATCTCCTCCAGCAATTCCCCCGAAAGCTCCGCATTGCTCCGCAGCTTCACCTCCCGTTCCTCGAACCGCGCCCGCTGCGCCGCCCGCGCCCGCGCCACCCGCGCCGCGACGGGGGCGGATGGCTCCCCCTTCGGGGCCTCCGAAAGATCGCGCGGCGTCACCCCCGGCAATTCGATCTGCACGTCGAGCCGGTCCAAGAGCGGCCCCGAAATCCGCGCCTGGTAATCCAGCCCGCAGGTCGGCGCCCGCGAACAGGCCAGCGCCGGATCCGACAACTGCCCGCACCGGCATGGGTTCATCGCCGCCACCAGCTGGAATCGCGCCGGGTAGCGGACATGGGCGTTGGCCCGGGCGATGAAGGTCTCCCCGGTCTCCAGCGGCTGGCGCAGGCTCTCCAGCACCGGCCGGGCGAACTCCGGCAACTCGTCGAGAAAGAGGACCCCGTTATGCGCCAGACTGATCTGCCCCGGCGCCGCGCGCCGCCCGCCGCCGACCATCGCCGCCATCGAGGCCCCGTAATGCGGGTCGAGAAACGGCCGCCGCCGCGGGATGCGCCCGTCCCGGATCAGCCCGGCGACGGAATGGATCATCGAGACCTCAAGCGCCTCGCCCGGTTCCATCGGCGGCAGGATCCCCGGCAGCCGCTCCGCCAGCATCGACTTCCCCGCGCCCGGCGGCCCGATCATCAGCATGTTGTGCCCGCCGGCCGCCGCCACCTCCAGCGCCCGGCGCGCCATCTCCTGGCCCCGCACATCCGCAAGGTCCTTCAGCGCGCCGTCATTCGTGGGCGCCAGCGGCTCCGGCGCCGCGAGCGGCTGGCGGCCCGAGAAATGGTTGATCAGCGCAACCAGCGTCTCAGGCGCCAGCACCCGCACCGCGCCGACGATCGCCGCCTCCGGCCCGCAGACGGCCGGGCATATGAAGTCCCGCTCCGCCTCCGCCGCAGCGAGTGCGGCGGGCAACGCCCCCGCCACCGCCCCGATCCGCCCGTCGAGCGAAAGCTCCCCCATCGCCGTGCAACGCGCCACTTCCTCCGCCGGCGCGACCTCGAGCGCCGCGAGCAGCGCCAGCGCGATGGGAAGGTCGTAATGCGCGCCTTCCTTGGGCAGGTCTGCCGGCGCGAGATTGATGGTGATCCGCCGCGGCGGCAGCGCGAGGCCGATGGCGTTCAGCGCCGCCCTCACCCGCTCTTTCGACTCCGCCACCGCCTTGTCCGGCAGGCCGACCAGCGTGAACGCCGGCAGGCCGGCGGCGAGATGGCACTGCACCTCGACCTCGCGCGCCTCCATGCCCTGAAATGCGACCGTATAGGCCAACGCCATGAGAATCCTCCGTCCCGGATTGGTCGCCACTTGGTCGGGCGAGAAGTTAACGAAACGTTAAGCTTCGAAATGTCCGCGGCTCAGATCATCCGGGCGAGCAGTGCGAGAAAGACGCGGCGGTCGGTCGGGGAGAGCGGGGCGAGGGTTTCTTCGGTGATCCGCCGCCCCATGTCGCGCAGGTCGTCCAGCAGAGCCTCCGCGGACTCGCTCAGCGCGATGCGGGTGCGCCGCCGGTCGATCGGATCGGGGCCCGACCTGACCAGCCCCTTGCGGCGAAGCCTTTCGACCACGCCCTTGATTGTCGCGACGTCCATCGCCGTCATCCGCCCGAGTTGATTTTGTGAAACCGGGCCGATCTCGGCGATCCTCATCAGCGCCGCGAACTGCGTCGGGGTGAGTTCGCGCAGCGCGTTCTGCTGGAAGATCGCCGTGTGCCGCTGGTTGGCGAGCCGCAGGAGGAAACCAACCTGCTTGTCCAGCCGGTAACGGGGCGTCGTCTGCGTCTGGTCGGCGGTCGCGTCGCTCGTCATTCGCTTCCTCCGGATCGCCTTAACGAAGCCCGTCGCGCCCTTCCGCGCCCTCTGCGGTCAGGCCGCCGACGCGCGGGGCGGGGCGGCCGCTATCGGTCACGGCGATGGCGACGACGATCTCGGCGGCGCGCGGGGCGTCATGGATGGTGATTTCGGCGCCGTCGAAATGAGAGCGGACGTAAGCGGCGCGCTTGTGTCCGAGGGGAATGTCGAGTGTCCGCCCCGGTCCGCCACGTTTCTTGCCGGACGGCACCAGCGCCGCGCCGCCGCCTACCGCTGCGCGGAGCGGCGCGCCGAGGCGCGGGTGGAGGATCGCCGCCGCATGTTCGATCTCGCCATCCTCGCCCACCAGCGCGGCCTTGCCGTAGCTTTCCACCGCCGCCGGCGCGACGCCAAGCGCCTCGACGCAGGCTTTCCCCAGCAGCGCGCCGAGTTCCTCGCCGATCTCGGTCAGCGGGGTAAGCTCGTCGACATACCGCCCTGCGAACGGGTTGGCGATGATCGCCGCCGCCACGGCCTTTCGCGTCGGCGGGGCGATGGCGCGGCCGGCTTCGATCCGGGTCTCCTCCACGGTGACGACGATCTTCCGGATGGTGGCTTTCATCGCAGACCGTCCCCGCCCCTCGCATCCGCGGCGCTGAGCCCGCCGGCGCGGGCGTGGATGCGCGCGCCGGTGGTCATCACCAGCATCAGCGCCATCTCACCGGCGCGGGGGGCGTCGCTCACGCCCAACTCCATCGCGTCGAAATGGCTTCTGACATAGCTCGCATTTATGTGGGTGACCGGCACGTCGAGCCGGGCGCCCACGCCGCCGACCTTCTTCGCCGAAGGGACGATGGCCTTCGCGTCGCCGAGCAATTCCCGCATCGCGTAGCCGCCCGGCGCATGCCAGAGCGCGCCGTGCTCAAGTTCGCCCGCCGCGCCGATCACCGCGCCTTTCCCATAGCCCTCGACAACGCCCGCATCGCCGCCGAGCATCGCGACCAGCCGGCCCGCCATGTCGAGGCCGAGCGGCTTCAGGTTCTCCATGAAGCCGGTAATCTCCGGCTCGAAGCGGCCGGCGAACGGGTTCGCGATCACGGCGATGATCCCGGCCCGGCGGAGGGGGATTGCGGGCGGCGGGCCGCCTTCGTGGCGGATCTCCTCCAGCACGGTGACGATCTTTCGTATCTCGACCTCAGGCATGTTCGGCGATTCCCTTCATTCTGTTCATCTCGATCCGGCCGGCGCCGTCCGTCGCGGCGATGGTGACGCCCTGAAGCGTCAGCGCGGCGCCCTTGATAAGGCCGGCCGCCTGCATCCGTCGCGCTTCGACGAGCCCGGCGTCCAGAGCCGCCGCAACCTCGCCCGGCGCGAGCCGGCCGCAGCCCGTGGTCGCCAGCCGTTCGCCAAGGTCGCTGTCGGGGTCGAGAGCGCGCGCCGGCGTGCGGGCGATCGCGGGATGGCCGGGCAGGTCGACGGCGTTGGCGATCAGCGTCGCGGCGGCGTCCGCGGCGGCGGCGCTCGACGCCAGCGCGGTCACGTTCTCAGCGATCCCGAGCGAGAGCGAGCGTCCGCCCCGTCCGCTGCTGGCGACGCCGCCGACGCCATCGCTCGCGCCGATGCGGATGCGTCCGATCTCACCGCCATCGAGGCCGCAGATCGCCGCCGCGGCGCTTTCGCCGTCCGCGAGATGAATCGCGATATCGCCGCCATTGTTGACATGCGCCTTCAAGAGGGGGCCTGCGGCGCGCATCGCGGCGAGGATTTCATCCGCCACGGCGCCGGCGACCGCCGCCATCGGCGTGACGAAAACGCGCGCGGCGTGGGGCAGGGCGGCGGCGAACATCCGGCGGGCGACGGCGCCCTTGGGCGGCGCGCCACCGGATTGGCGTCGCAGCCGCGGCAGCTCTGCGACAAGTTCTTCAAGGATGGTGGCGAAGCGCGCCTCGGCGGCGCCGAGCGCCGCGATTCGGCCCGGCCCCTCGGCGTCGATCACGAGGTCGATCGGCCCGTGTCTGAGGTGAAGCCGCCGTTCATCGGGCAAGAATCGGGCGAAGGGGCGCTCCACCCCTCACCGCCCCCAGCTGAAATTACGCCGATCGCGCGGGTCGACGCCGTTTCCGGTCGCGCCGATCCGGCGCACGCCGTCGTCGACGACCGTCCCGATCTCGCGGATCTGATCGAGATGTCCGCCGAGAGCGGCGTAATCTTCGCGCCGAAGGGTGAATTCGATCGGCGCGACCAGCGCCGGCGTCGGCACATAGCCGAAGGCGTTCTCCGGCATGGCCATCACGTCCGCCATCAGCGTGATGCCGCCGCCCGGCCAGATATAGGTCGGCGCGCCGCCGCAGGTGACGTTCGCCAGCGCGTCGCGGACTGACCGCGTGAGGCGCACCGGGTTTTCCGTGACGCCGGAGCGAAGCGAGCCGCCCGCGCCGCCCATGAAGAGGACCGACGCCAGCGCCGGCTCGCAATTCTCCGCCACCCGCGTGGCCGAGGCGAGCAACGCGGGCGGGGTTTCGGCGGGCTCTGGGACGAGATTGTCGTTGAGGACGAAATAGGCCCAGTCCTCTCCGGTCGTCGAGATCATGAAGAGCCGGAGCCCCGGCCAGGCGATCTTCGGATCGGCGGGGCGAAGGATCGACAGCGGGTCGGAGATATCGGTTCCGCCCCATCCCGATCCGGGCCCGGCGACCTGAAAATAGCGGCCCGGAGTGGAGCGCCGGCCCTTCACCCGCAACCCGCTCGGGCGGGCGTCGAGCATCTTGCCGGCCTGATGTTCGGTCAGGACGCCGGTGATATGGTCGTCGACGACGATCACCTCGTCGGCATGGGGCGCCCATTGCGTCGCGAACATGCCGATCGCGGCGGACCCGCAGCCGACCCGCATCAGCCGCTCCGCCTCGCCATCGATGATGGGCGCCTTGCCCGCGGCGAGGGTGAGCGCCGCGCCCTCGTCGATGGTCAGTTCGACCTCCTGCCGGTTGCACAGCCTGAGCAGCGTGTCGCAGGTCACGCGCCCCTCCTTCTTGCCGCCGCCGGTCAGATGCTCGACGCCGCCGAGGGAGAGCATCTTCGAGCCGTATTCCGTGGTCGTCACATGGCCGACCGGCTCGCCATCGGCGCGCACCAGCGCGCGCTCCTGGCCGATATGCCGGTCGGTGTCGATCTTCACCTTGACGCCGCAATAGCTGAAAATGCCTTCGGTCACGACGGTGACCATGTCGACGCCCTCGATCTTCTGACTGACGATGAAGGGGGCGGGCTTGTAATCCGGGTAGGTCGTGCCGGCGCCGAGCGCGGTGACGAAGGGACGCGCGCCCTTGACGATGTCGCCATCCCATTCGTCCGCATCCTCGCCCGCGTCGAGGAACGGCGTCGCCGGGGCGCCATTCTCTATCACCGTTAGCGGGTCGAGCCGGACCAGCGCGCCGCCGTGATTGGCGTAGCGATCGCAGGCCCCGCTCCTTCCCTCGGCGATGAAGCAGAGCACCGGGCAGGCGTCGCAGCGGATCTTTTCCGCTGGCGGGATGACCTTACCCTGCGCCGTCATTCCAGCTCCTCTCCCCGGATTAACGCCCTCACCCGCGAAGGCGTCGCCGGAACCCGCCTGATCCGGACGCCGCAAGCGGCGCGGATCGCGTTCAAGAGCGCCGGCGCGGTCGGGATGAGCGCATGCTCGCCAAGGCCCTTGGCCCCGTAAGGGCCGTGCTCGTCCGGCTCCTCGACGATGATCGTCTCGATCGGGGGCACGTCGCCGATGGTCGGGATCAGGTAATCATGCAGGTTCTCGGTGCGGCCCGGCAGGTATTCCTCCATCAGCGCCATGCCGAGCCCCTGCGCGACGCCGCCCTGGACCTGCCCCTCGACCAGCATCGGGTTGATCGCCTTGCCGACATCGTGGGCGGCGGTGAAGCCGGTCGCCCGCACCGTTCCAAGCTCGATATCGACTTCGACCACGGCGAGATGCGCGGCGTAGCCGAACTGCGCGTAAGGCTCGCCCTGGCCGTTCTCGTCCAGCGGTTTGGTCGGCGGATCGTAGGTCTCCGTGACCTTCAGGACGTAGCCCTCGCTGTCGGTCGCCATGCCGGCGAGCGGCAGGAGATGTGCGCGCCCGTCCTCGATCACCCGGATCGCGCCGGCTTCGGGTTCGATCCGCGCCTCCGGCCCGGCGTTGCAGAGTTTCAGGAGCGCCGCGCGCAGCGCCTGGCCGGCGAGGCGGGCGGCGTTGCCGGTGATGAAGGTCTGGCGCGAGGCGGAGGTCTTGCCGGCGTCCGGTGTGATGTCGGTATCGGCCCCGAGCAGCCGGAGGCGCTCCACCGGCGCGCCGAGCGCTTCGGCGAAGATCTGCGCGATCACCGTGTTCGCCCCCTGGCCGATATCCATGGCACCCTGATGGAGGGTGATGACGCCCGAAGCATCGACGCCCGCCTTGATGGTGGAGGGATTGGGCAGCGAAGTGTTGCCGCAGCCATACCAGCCGGCGGCGACGCCGACGCCGCGCCGCTCCGGCCGTCCTCCTCGCTTCGCCGCGTCGTTGGACGCCCGCGCCTCTGCGCGCCTCGCCTTCCACGCCGGGCGGAGTGCTTCAAGACAGGCGCGGGCGCCGACGCCTTGCCTGAATATCTGCCCACATACGGTCGGTGCGCCGTTCTCCAGCGCGTTCTGGATGCGGAACTCCAGCGGATCGATTCCGAACCGCTCCGCCAGCTCGTCAAAGAGCGATTCCTGCGCGATGGCGGCTTGCGGCACGCCGAAGCCGCGAAAGGCGCCGGAAGGGGGATTGTGTGTGTGGACGGCCCGAGCCTCGGCCAGATAGTCGGCGATCCGGTAGGGTCCGGACGCATGCACCGGGACCCGGTTCGCCACCGTTGGCCCCCAGGAGGCGTAGGCGCCGGTGTTGAAATCGCCACTGAAGGACAGCCCGCTCAGCCGGCCGTCCCGCGTTGCGCCGATCCGGACGCGCATCGTCGCCGGGTGGCGTTTGGTCGTGGAGCGCATCGATTCCCCGCGCGAATAGGTCAGCCGCACCGGCCGGCCCGTCTTGAGCGCGCCGAGCGCCAGATACGGTTGCACTGACAGGTCGAGCTTGGAGCCGAAGCCGCCGCCGACTGCGGTGGGGACGATGCGGACGTGCGCGCGATCCATGTCGAGGATCTCCGCCAGCGAGTCGCGGTCCATCACCGGCGCCTGGGTGCAGGCGTGAATCTCGACGCGGTCGCCTTCGAGGGTCGCGTAGCCGGCTTCGGGCTCGATATATGCGTGCTCGACGAAGCCGGTTTCGAACACGCCTTCCGCGACGATGTCGGCGCGCGCCAGCGCCGCCTCGGCGTCGCCGGTCCGGACGAAGCCGCGGCACATGATGTTGCCGGGGCGGTCCGGGTGCAGTTGCGGCGCGCCCGCGTCAAGCGCCGCCGGAACTGTCTCAACGGCGTTGAGCGGCGTCCACTCGACGGGGAAATCCTTATCGTCTAGCGCCGCAATGGCGTCCGGCGCGCCGATCACCGCCGCCACCGCTTCGCCTCTGAACCGGGCTTCGCGTTCCGCAAAGACGGGTTGATCGACGAAGGCCGGAATCACCCCGAAGGCGTTCCGTCCCCTGATGTCGGTTGCCGTCAGCGTCGCGACGACGCCCGGACGCGCCGCCGCCCAGTCATCCAGATCGCCCATCAGGAAGCTGGCGCGCGGATACGGCGAACGGATCACGCGGAGCGCCAGCGTATCCGGCGGGGCGCCATCGTCGCCGAACGACTCCCGCCCCTCGACCTTGGCGGCGCCGTCGATGCGCCGGATGGCGGCGCCGACCTCGCCTGATTCCGGCGCGTGTCTGGCGGGCGCGCCCACGTCCATCACCGCGTCGATGATCTTGCGATAGCCGGTGCAGCGGCAGAGGACGCCGGCCAGCGCCCGCTCCACGGCGGCGACCCCCGGCGCCGGCGCGCGCCGAAGCAGGGCGACCGCCGCAACCATCATTCCGGGTGTGCAGATGCCGCATTGCGCGGCGCCGTGATCCTGAAACGCCTCGGCCAGCGCCCGCGCTTCCGGCGCGCTTCGGATCAGCCCGGCGAGCGTCTCCACCTCGGCGCCGGCGACGGACAGGCTGGGCGTGAGGCAGGCGCAGACCGGGGCGCCGTCGATCAGAACGGTGCAGGCGCCGCAATCGCCGGCGTCGCAGCCGACCTTCACGTCGCGCGCGCCAAGCCGTTCGCGCAGCGTCTCGGAAAGCCGCTCGCCAGCGCGGGGTGCGGCGGCGGCTGGCGCGCCGTTCAGGCGGAACGCCGTCAGATCGTTGGCGACGCGCTTATCCATGCCGCGCTCCGGCGGCTTCGAGAAGCGCGCGGCGGATCAGCGTCGCCGCGGCGTCAAGCCGGTATCCGGCGCCGCCGCGAATGTCGTTGATCGGAGCGAGCGGGGCGAGATGGCCCGGCGCGATCAGACCGGGCTCCGCCAGATCGGAGAAGGCGCGCCCGCGAAGCGCCGCCTCCAGCTCGCCGAGCCGGCGCGCGACCGGGCCGCAGGCTCCGACGCTCACCCGCGCGCCGCCGACCCGACCGGCCGCGTCGGGCCAGATCAGGACGGCGGTCATGGCGATGGAGATCACAAGATGCTTGCGGGCTCCAAGCTTCAGGAACGCCGAACGCGCGCCTGTCGGCTGCGGAGGCGCAAGGATCGCCGTGACCAGTTCGCCCGGCTTCAAGCCGGTGCGCCGCGGGCCGGTGATGAAATCCGCCAACGGGACGGTTCGGCGCTCATTAGCCGAAGCGATCTCCACCGCGGCGTCGAGCGTCAGAAGCGGTGGCGCGCCGTCCGCCGCCGGGGACGCGTTGCAGAGATTGCCGGCGATTGTGCCGGCGTTCTGGATCTGGATCGAGCCGACCTCGCGCGCCGCCGCTTTCAGGCCATCGAAGGCGGGCGGCAGATCCGCCGCGATGATCTCGCTCCAGCGCGTCGCACCGCCGATCCGCCAGCCTGCGGCGCTTGCCTCGATTCCGCGCATTTCGTCGATACGGGTGATGTCGAGGATGCGCGAAGGAGCGGGCTTTCCGGCGTGGGCGGGGAAAACATCGGTCCCGCCAGCGACGACGATCGCGCCCTCCGCGCCGAGGGCGGCGAAGGCCTCGTCCAGCGACCGCGCCGCGACGTAAGCCATCTCTCAGCTCCTGAAACCGTTAGTGTACGAATAGTCGAGCCCGGCGCCGGGCGCTGTCAAATCATTTCTGCCGGGCGGCTTCCCCTCGGCCGAGGGAGCGCTAAGGATGAGCCGCAAAAGGAGCGCCCAATATGACTTCGCCCACCATCATCGTCTTCGACATCGGTAACGTTCTGCTCGACTGGTCGCCCGCCCATCTCTATCGGCGGCTGATCCCCGACGACGGGCTGCGCGCCGCGTTCTTCGCCCGTCTTCCGCTTGACGAGATGAATCTCGCCGGCGACCGGGACGGGGGGCTGCAGACGGCGGTGGAGGCGATGGCGGAGCGGTATCCGGAGGATGCGCCGTTGATCCTCGCCTGGTGGGCGGGGTGGGAGCGGATGTGCGGCGGGCTGATCGCGGAGAGCGTCGTGATCCGCGATGCGGCGCGGCGGGCGGGGCTGGGCGTCTGGGCGCTCTCCAATTTCGCCGCCGACAGTTGGGCGCGCTGCGTCAGGCTTTACCCCGAGCTCAAGGAGTTCGACGGGCTGGTGATCAGCGGCGATGTGAAGGCCGTGAAGCCCGACCCGGAGATCTATGAAGCGTTGGAACGGCGCGCGGGCCGGTCGGGGGCGGAACTGTTCCTGATCGATGACCGGCCGGCGAATGTCGAAGCGGCGCGGGCCAGGGGTTGGGGCGGCCATGTCTTTGAAGGCGCCGCCGGAGCGCGGGAGGCGCTTCTCGCCGCCGGGGTGGAGATCTGATCGCTCAGAGCGCTTGCGCGATCTCGGCTGCGAGTCGACAATTGTTCAGATAGAGGGCGATATTCGTCTCGAGACTCCGCCCCCCGGTCGCGTCAAGAATGCGGGCGAGTAGAAAGGGCGTGACGTCCTTGCCGCTCACGTTCGCCGCGGCGGCGAGCGCCGCGTCGATGATCGGGCCGATCTCCCCGGCGGGGATCTCCGCTTCGGCGGGGACGGGATTGGCGACAAGCTGCCCGCCCCGGATGCCGAGGGCGGCGCGCAACCGGTGGGCGGCGGCGATCTCCGCCGCGCTCTCCAGCCGGAGGGGCGCCCTGAGGCCGCTGGACCGGGACCAGAAGGCGGGGAGTTCGTCGGTCCGGTAGCCGATCACCGGCACGCCGCGGGTTTCCAGCGCCTCCAGCGTCTTCGGCAGGTCGAGGATCGCCTTCGCGCCGGCGGCGACGACGGTGACCGGGGTCTCGGCCAGTTCCTCGAGATCGGCGGAAATGTCGAAGTCCCGCTCCGCCCCGCGATGGACGCCGCCGATCCCGCCGGTGGCGAAAACCGCGATTCCGGCGAGCCGAGCGGCGATCATCGTGGCGGCGACGGTGGTGGCGCCGGTTCGCCCGGTCGCGAGCGCGACGGCGAGATCGGCGCGCGAAAGCTTCATGACGCGCGGGGCCGCCGCCAGCTTGTCGAGCGCGGCCGCGTCGAGGCCGATATGGAGCGCGCCGTCGAGGACGGCGATGGTGGCGGGGGCGGCGCCGGCGGCGCGGATGACCGCCTCCGCTTCGCGCGCCACCTCGACATTGCGGGGCGCCGGCAGCCCGTGGGTGATGATGGTGCTTTCCAGGGCGACGACCGGCCGGCCCTCGGCGCGGGCGGCTTCGATCTCCCGCGAGAAGACCAGCGGCGGGGTGGCGACGGGCGGGGTCATGGGCCTTCCTCCAGATGCCGGGCGGCGCCCTTCAGGGCGGCGATCAGCGCCGCGCCCGGCGGCTCGGCGCGCAGTTCCGCCGCGATATGGGCGGCCATGAAGGCGTCGCCGGCGCCGGTGACGTGCGCGGCGACGGTCTGCCGCGGGATCGCCGTCTCCGCGCCCGCCGGGCCGCAATCCGCGGCGGCGCGGGCGCCGTCGGTGACGAGGGCGCGGCGGGCGCCGCGGGCGACCAGCCCGGCGGCGGCGGCGGGCGCGTCGACGAAGGACGCGCCGGCGATCAGGCCGGCTTCCTCGAGGTTCACATAGAGCGTCGCGCCGGGATGGGCGAGGAACGGGCGGAGACGTTCGGCCTTGCCGGGCGAGGCCTGCGCGAGGCGGAGATCGGCGGCGGCGAAAAGCGGCGAGGCGGCGATCTCGGCGAGGAGCGCGGTGGTGAGATTGCCGTCGAGGACCACGAGGCCGGAAAAGGGCGCCGCCGCCGAGCCAAGCCGTCCGTCGCCGAGCGGTTCGAGGATCGCGGCGCCGGCGGCCTCCAGTCCGCGCGTGTCGGCGATGGCGGCGACCAGCCCTTCGGGGCCTTCGACGGCCATGTAGACATCGGTGGCGATGGCGGGATCGCGGACGAGGAATCCGGTCTCGGCCCCGAGCGCGGCGGCGGCGGCGATCAGCGCCTCGCCCTCGGCGTCGGTTCCGACCTGGCCGAGCAGGGCGGGGCGGCGGCCCTCGCGGGCGAGCGCGGCGGCGACGTTCATCGCCACCCCGCCGGGGCGGCGGTGAATCCGGCCGGGGCGGTCGGCGCCGGGCGGCATCGAAACCCAGGTGTGGCCGATCACGTCCCAGAGGACGGCGCCGATGCAGGGGATTTGGGGACGCGGGCGCATTCTCAACTTCTGACCCGCGTCCGCCCGGCGCGCAAGGGCGGCGGGCGGCGACGGGAAAAGTGCGTTATCGCACGCGATAGGGGGGTCAAGGCATTGAAGTATATATGGAATCAAAAAATTGGTGTTTCGTTTACCGGCCGGAACGGCCGCTGCGGCCGGGTTTCACCGCCCGGATCGGGGCGCAGATGGCCGGCCGGGCGCCGCTTCGCGCGCCGGCGCGCCCCTTGCATCCCGCGCCGGGGGGCGTTAAGGGCCGCGCACGAAATCCACATGCGGGGATTGGGCCGAACGGGGAGACATCCCGCGCGGTCCGCCGGTTGGGCTTGCGCCCTGACCCCGCAGCGGCGAAACCGGAAAAGGACGACCGGAACATGGCACTGCCAGAATTCTCCCTGCGTCAGCTTCTCGAAGCGGGCGTGCACTTCGGCCACCAGACGCATCGTTGGAACCCCAAGATGGGGCAGTTCATCTACGGCGATCGCAACGGCATCCACATCATCGACCTGACGCAGACCGTGCCGCTGCTCGACGCGGCGCTGCAGGCGATGCGCGACACCGTCTCCAAGGGCGGGCGCATCCTATTCGTCGGCACCAAGCGGCAGGCCGCGAAAGGCGTCGCGGAGGCGGCCGAGCGCTGTGCGCAGTATTACATGAATCACCGCTGGCTCGGCGGCACGCTGACCAACTGGAAGACCGTTTCCAACTCGATCTCGCGGATGAAGAAGCTGGACGAGTTGCTCGACGGTGGCGGCGCGGCGGCGCTGACCAAGAAGGAGCGGCTGAATCTCGACCGCGAGCGCACCAAGCTCACCGCCTCGCTCGGCGGCATCCGCGAGATGGGCGGCGTGCCCGACATGCTGTTCGTCATCGACACCAACAAGGAGGCGCTGGCGATCGCCGAGGCCAACAAGCTGGGCATTCCGGTCGTCGCGGTGCTGGATTCGAATTCCGATCCGAGCGGCGTCGCCTATCCGATCCCCGGCAATGACGACGCGGCGCGGGCGATCAAGCTTTATTGCGACCTCGCTTCCGACGCCGCGCTCGACGGTATGGCGCAGCAGATGGGCGCGGCCGGGTTCGATATCGGTGAAGCCGAGGAGCCGGTCCTCGAAGAGGCCGTCGCCGCCCCGGCGGAGGCGCCTATCGAGGAGGCCCCGGCGGCCGAGCCTGAGGCTGCGGCCGAAGAGGCTCCGGCGGAAAAGGCGCCCGCCGCCAACTGAGGCCGAATGCCCGAATGAACGTTGGGCGACGTCGTGAACGCGTCGCCCGCCAACCCTGTTTCAGCGGCGCCCCGGCCCCGGCCGGGCGCAGTGGACGACACCGAGGAGCGATGACGATGGCGATCACGGCCAAGGACGTGAAAGAGCTGCGCGACATGACCGGCGCCGGCATGATGGACGCGAAGAAGGCGCTGACCGAAACCGGCGGCGAGATCGAGGCCGCGGTCGACTGGCTGCGCGCCAAGGGCCTTTCCAAGGCCGCGAAGAAATCCGGCCGCACCGCCGCCGAGGGGCTTATCGGCGTCGCCGCGAAGCCGGGCGTCGGCGTCGCGGTCGAGATCAATTCCGAAACGGATTTCGTGGCCCGGAACGCCGAATTCCAGGCGATGGTCGCAGGGATCGCGAAAACCGCGCTCGAGACCGGCGATCTGGGCGCGCTGCTGAACGCGGATCTCGACGGCAAGTCCGTCGCCGACACGGTGACCGCCAAGGTCGCGACGATCGGCGAGAACATGTCGGTGCGCCGCATGGTCCGCGTCGAGGCGGACCATGTCGCCACCTATATTCATAACGCCGCAGCCGACGGCATGGGCAATATCGGCGTTCTCGTCGGGATCGACGGCGGCGACGCGGAGGGCGCGCTGGCGATCGGCAAGCAGGTCGCCATGCATGTCGCGGCGACGAGCCCGGCCTCGCTGGATCGGGACGATCTCGACCCGGCTCTGGTCGAGCGCGAGAAGCAGGTGCTGACCGAGCAGGCGCGCGAAAGCGGCAAGCCCGAGGCGGTGATCGAGAAGATGATCTCCGGGCGGATGAACAAGTTCTTCCAGGAGGTCTGCCTGCTGAAACAGGCCTTCGTCATCAATCCCGATCTGACGGTCGAAAAGGCGGTGGCCGAGGCCGGCCCATACAAGGTCACGGGTTTCGCCCGCGTGCAGGTCGGCGAGGGAATCGAGAAGGCGGAAGAGGATTTCGCCGCCGAAGTCGCAAAGACAATGGGCGGCTGACGCCCCGCGGCGCGGCGGCGATTGGTCGCCGCGCCGCATATTTCTTTCGTCCGACGCCAAATTGTGAAACTTCTTTCGGGCCACCTGTCGTATCATCCTGATGCAGCAAGGGAGGTTCGCACTCATGACTGGTTTCACAGCCCACGCGGTCGCCGCACTCAGCTTCGCAATCGGTATGTCGGCGATGATCGCATCGGTTCCGGCGGAGGCGGCGGAGGATGATGTCGCGCTGGCGTTTCCGGCCGACTACAAGACCGAATTCACGCATTATCTGACCGCCGACCGGCAGAACGGGACGCAGATCATATCGATCTACGCCAACGACATCGCGCTGAACGGCGCGCGCGGCGACGGCAAGCTGCCCTATGGTTCGATCCTGGTCGGCGAACTGACCCCGGCGCTGAAGGACGCCGATGGCGAGCCGATGCAGAGCATGCTCGGCCATTTGATCGGCGCCGAGGAGATGGCGGCGATCGCCGTGATGCAGCGGATCGAGGGTAATGACGCGAAATGGGGCGAAGACCTGAAGGTCGGCGACTGGGCCTTCGATGTGTTCAGCCCGGACGGCGAGAACCTCGGCAAGGACACCACCTCCTGCCGCGAATGCCATACGCCGCTGACCGACAGCGAGTTCCTCTACAGTTACGAGCATCTCGCGATGAAGCCGCTCGAATAGCGCCCGGCGTCCGGACGCGCCCGGGTTTTGCACAAGTCTGGCGAAAGCTGCGCGAAGCGTCGCGCCCGGTGCGACCGCGCCTTGCGTCGGCGCCGCCTTTCGGACAGGTTGCGCCGCGGTCAGGAAAGGAGTCGCTGGGATGCCGGATATGACAGAAGAGGCCGATAAACCGATCTATCCGCGCATCCTTCTGAAAATCTCCGGCGAGGCGCTGATGGGGGATCAGGGCTACGGACTCCACCCGCCCACCGTGGCGCGCATCGCCGCGGAGGTGAAACGGGTTCACGAGCTCGGCGTCGAGATCTGCATGGTGATCGGCGGCGGCAATATCTTCCGCGGCATCGCCGGCTCGGCGCAGGGGATGGAGCGCGCTTCGGCCGATTACATGGGCATGCTGGCGACGATCATGAACGCGCTCGGGATGCAGTCGGCGATGGAGGGGCTCGGGCTCCATACCCGGGTCATCTCGGCGATACCGATGGACCAGATCTGCGAGCCCTATATCCGGCGCCGCGCGGTGCGCCACCTGGAGAAGAAGCGCATCTGCATCTTCGCGGCCGGCACCGGAAACCCCTATTTCACCACCGACACGGCGGCGACGCTCCGGGCGATGGAGATGAACTGTGGCGCGATCTACAAGGGAACGCAGGTGGACGGCGTCTATGATTGCGACCCGAAAACCAACCCGGAGGCGAAACATTACTCCCGCATCAGCTATGACGAGGTGCTGGCGCGCAATCTGAAGGTCATGGACGCCTCCGCGATCGCGCTGGCGCGGGACAACGGGCTGCCGATCATCGTCTTTTCGCTGAACCATGAGGGCGGGCTCGCCGCGGTCTTGAGCGGGAAGGGAAAATTCACCATTGTCGAACAGTCGTAGCGCCCGCGCGGCGACTTGAAACCGGGAGCAGTGGACGAAATGGCCGAAGACGAATTCGAGATCGACCTCGACGACCTCGAGAAGCGCATGGACGGCGCGCTGGCGAACATGCGGACGGAGTTCCAGTCGCTTCGGACCGGGCGGGCCTCCGCCTCGATGGTCGAGCCGATCCATGTCGACGCCTATGGCGCCATGACCCCGATCAACCAGGTCGCGACGGTGAACGTGCCGGAGCCGCGGATGCTGACGCTGAACGTCTGGGACAAGAGCCTCGTCGGCAAGGTCGAGAAGGCGATCCGCTCCTCCGGGATCGGTATCAACCCGGTGGTCGACGGCACGATCCTGCGTCTGCCGATCCCCGAGTTGAATGAGGAAAGGCGCCGCGAACTCGCCAAACTCGCGGGTCACTATGCGGAAAATGCGCGGGTCGCGGTCAGGAATGTGCGCCGCGACGGCATGGACCAGGTGAAAAAGGCGAAGGCCGACGGCATGAGCGAGGACGATCAGAAGCTCTGGTCCGAGGAAGTGCAGGCGCTGACCGACGCCGGGATCAGGAAGATCGACGAGGCGCTTCAGGCGAAACAAGAAGAGATCATGCAGGTCTGACGCCCTGATGGATGGGGCGGCGACAAGGAAGCCGGGGCGAGCGCGGCCGGCGAATACAGGGACCTCCGGCGATATGGGACGAGCGGAATTCCTCGACGAGACGCCGGAGCGGCCCGCGAAGCGGGCGCGTCACGTCGCGATCATCATGGATGGGAACGGCCGCTGGGCGACGCGGCGCGGGCTGCCGCGGCTGGCCGGGCACCGCAAGGGCGCCGACGCGGTCAGGTCGGTGGTCGAGGCGTGCCCCGATCTCGGCGTCGAGGTGTTGACGCTCTATGCGTTCTCGACCGAGAACTGGAAGCGGTCGGTGGAGGAGATCGCGGGGCTGATGAATCTCTTCCGGCGCTACATGCGGCGCGAGGCGGCGGAGCTTTCGCGCCGGGGCGCGCGGGTGGTGTTCATCGGCGACCGCGAGGGGCTGGCGCCGGATATCCGCGAGCTGATGGCCGGGCTGGAGGCGCAGACCGCATCGAATGACCGGCTGACCCTCGTCATCGCGATCAATTATGGCGGGCGGGCGGAGATCGCCGCCGCGGCCCGGCGGCTCGCGAAGCGCGCGGCGGCGGGAGAGATCGAGCCGGAAGCGGTGGACGAAGCGGCGCTCGACGCCGCGCTGGACACTGGCGGCCTTCCCGATCCCGACCTTCTGATCCGCACCTCGGGCGAACAGCGCATCTCGAATTTCCTGCTTTGGCAGTGCGCCTACGCCGAGTTCATGTTCGTGGACGAACTCTGGCCGGATTTCGGCCGCGAGGCGCTGGCCCGCGCGCTGGCGGCATATGGCGCGCGCGAACGGCGTTTCGGCGCCGTCGCGATCTAGGACGGGGGGATGACGCCGGCGCCGGCGCCCCCGCGCCGATTCGGCGACCTCGCGGTGCGCTCGGTCATCGCCGTCATCTTCGCCGCGACCGGTTTCGGCGCGATCTGGGCCGGCGGCGGCTGGGGGCTTGCTTTCGTGATGATCGCGGGCGGCATCATGGCCTGGGAATGGCGCCGCATCGCGGCGCGCCCCGGCGACCGGGTGCTGGCCGGGTTTCAGGCGCTGGCGGTGGCGGGCGCGGTCTTCGTCGCCTTTCACGGCCGGATCGTCGAGGCGGCGGTGTTTCTGTTCGCGGTCGCCACGCTCGGCGCCGCTGTGGACATCGCGCGCGCGCGCTCGCCCTGGTGGAGCCTCGCCGGCGCGCTCTATCTTGGCGCGGCGCTCTCGTTTTTCGTGCTTCTGCTGGGCAGCCCCCAACATGGTTTGCAGGTGATCATCTGGCTGGTGCTCGTGGTCGTGGCGACGGATATCGGGGCCTATTTCTCCGGCCGGCTGATCGGCGGGCCGAAACTCTGGCCGCGCGTCAGTCCGAACAAGACCTGGGCCGGAGGGATCGGCGGCGTGACGCTGGCGGCGGTGGCGGCGGCGCTGGTCGGTCTCGGCGCCGGGCGGGGGGTCGGCGGCGGCGCGCTTCTCGCGGCGGTGCTGGTTTCCGCGATCAGCCAGGCCGGGGATTTCGCCGAAAGCGCCTACAAGCGGAAATTCGACAAGAAGGACAGCGGCCGGCTGCTGCCGGGCCATGGCGGGCTTCTCGACCGGCTCGACGGAATGATCGCGGCGACGCTGGCGGTCGGCGTGCTTTCACTGATCCGGCCCGAGCTGCCGATCTGGGCCTGGTGATGCGCGCCGTCTCCATCCTCGGCGTCACCGGCTCCGTCGGGCGGAGCACGCTGGAGGTGCTTCGCGCGCTCGGCGGACGGGAGGCGTTTCGCGTCGTCGCGCTGACCGGCGCGGCGAATATCGACGCGCTGGCCGCGGCGGCGCGGGAGTTCGGGGCCGAGATCGCCGTCACCGCCGACGAGGCGCGGCTCGACGATCTTCGCGCCGCGCTCGAAGGGTCCGGTGTCGAGGCGGCGGCCGGGGCGGCGGCGCTGACAGAGGCGGCGGCGCGCCCGGCGGACTGGGTGATGGCGGCGATCGTCGGCGCGGCGGGGCTGGCGCCGACGCTGGCGGCGGCGCGGACCGGGGCGACGATCGCGCTCGCCAACAAGGAATGCCTGGTGGCGGCCGGCGGTCTTTTCCTCTCCGCCGCGCGGGCGCATGGCGCACGGGTGATTCCGGTGGACAGCGAGCATTCCGCGATCTTTCAGTGCCTCGACGCCAATGCGGGGCGGGCGCCGACGCGGTTTCTGCTGACCGCTTCGGGGGGGCCGTTTCGCGACTGGCCGCTCGAACGGATGGCGGCGGCGACGCCGGCCAGCGCGGCGGCGCATCCGAACTGGCCGATGGGGATGAAAATCTCCATCGACAGCGCGTCGATGTTCAACAAGGCGCTGGAGATGATCGAGGCGCGCTGGCTTTTCGGCGCGACGGTCGAGACGCTTGACGTGGTGATCCATCCGCAATCGGTGATCCATTCCGCGGTGAGTTACGCCGACGGCTCGATGCTGGCGCAGCTTGGCGCGCCGGACATGCGGACGGCGATCGGCTACGCGCTGACCTGGCCGGAACGGGGCGCGCTGCCGGTGGCGCCGCTCGATCTTGTCGCGCTTGGCCGGCTCGACTTTTCCGCCCCGGACGAGGCGCGTTTCCCCGCGCTCCGCCTCGCGTGGGCGGCGATGGACCGGAGCGAACTTTGCGGCGCGGCGTTCAATGCGGCCAAGGAGGCGGCGCTTGACGCGTTCATCGCCGGGCGGATCGGCTTCCTCGACATGGCGCGCGTCGTCGAGATCGTGCTAGAAGCCACGCCGACGGCCGGTCGGGCGCGCGATATCGCCGACGTGCTGGAAGCGGATCGCATTGCGCGGCGGCTGGCCGACGAGGAAATGACGCGGAGCGCGGCCTGAGCCGCGGCGCGCGACTCTATACAGGAGCATCATGTCCTATATCGCCGAGATTCCCTATGTCGGTTGGGTGATTCCGTTCCTCGTCGTTCTCGGCGTGGTCGTCTTCGTGCATGAATACGGCCATTACATCGTCGGACGGTGGGTCGGAATCCGGGCCGAGGTGTTTTCCATCGGTTTCGGGCCGGAACTGCTCGCCTGGCGCGACAAGCGAGGGATGCGCTGGCGCGTCGGGGCGCTGCCGCTCGGCGGCTATGTGAAATTCGCGGGCGACATGAACGCGGCTTCCGCCGGGGTCGACCGGGAGGCGCTGGCGCGCATGTCCGCGGAGGAGAGAAAGGGCGCGTTTCATACCGCCGCGATCTGGCGTCGCGCGCTCACGGTGCTGGCCGGCCCGGTGGCGAACTTCATCCTGTCGATCCTGGTCTTCGCCTTTTTCGCCATGCTGGCGGGACGCGAGGTCAACGAGCCGGTGATCGGCTCGATCCGGGCCGACGCCAACCCCGAACTCGGGCTGATGGCCGGGGATCGGGTGATCGCGATCGACGGCAATTATGTCGAGAGCTTCTCCGACATCCTGGTCGAGCTCGCCGCGCTGGAGGGCCAGCGCGCGACTGCGCTGGTGGATCGCGGCGCCGGCGAGGAGGAGATCGAGATTTTCTATCTGCGCCCGGCGCGGGTCGATGAGGTGGTTCCCGGCGGCGCCGCCGCCGACGCCGGGCTGCAGCCGGACGATGTCGTCACCGCGGTGGATGGAGAGCCCACGCCGAGCTTCGATTCCCTCCGGGCCCGCATCGCGGCGTCCGGCGGCGCGATGCTCTCGCTTGACGTGACGCGCGGCGACGAAAAGCTGGTTCTGTCCATGACGCCGGAGATGGTGGAGATGCCGGGGCCGGACGGCGCGATTGAGCGCAGGCCGATGATCGGCGTGAGGAACATGTCCTTCGGCGGTATCGAGCCGATCGTCGAGACGGCCAACCCGTTCGATGCGCTGACATATGGCGCGGCGCGGACCTGGGCGATCATCGCGGGAACGATGGATTATCTCGGCGACATGATTACCGGAGCGGCCGATTCGAGCCAGCTGGGCGGCCCGATCCAGATCGCCAAGGTCTCCGGCCAGGCGGCGGAGCAGGGGCTCGAGTCGCTGGCGATGATGATCGCGTTGATCTCCACGTCGATCGGGCTGATCAATCTCTTTCCGATTCCGGTTCTGGACGGCGGACACCTGGTGTTTTACGCGTTGGAGGCCGTGCGCGGGAAACCGCTCCGGGCGCGCTGGCAGGAGATCGGAAATGGAGTGGGCTTCGGCATGATAATGCTGCTAATGGTGTTCGCGACATATAATGACCTGCTGCGCTGAGGCTGGCGGGCGACTTGGAACGGGCGCGCCCTGGGGGCGGCGGGTGGCGATGAGAGGTGGCGATGGCGATCATTGAGCGGATGACGCGCATGGCGCGCGGACTGGCCGTGATTGCGGTTTGCATGGCGGCGGCGATGCTCGGGCCGTCGGCGGCGCAGGCCCAGCAGGGCGCGGCTGCGGCTGGCGCGCGGGGTCCGACCGTCACCGATATCGTCGTGCTCGGCAATCAGCGCATCGAGCCGGCGACGGTGATCTCCTATCTGACGCTCAAGGTCGGCGACCCGATCAGCGAGGCGGCGTTGAACCAGTCGGTGCGCCAGCTCTACGACACCGGCCTCTTTCGCGACGCGGCGGTTGCGGTCGACGGCGGCAAGCTTCTGGTCCAGGTGGCTGAGAACCCCTCGATCAACCGGATCAATTTCGAGGGCAACGATCTGATCTCCGACGAGCAGATGCTGGCGATCATTTCCTCGCGCCCGCGCCGCTCCTTCACCCGCGCGCAGGCGGAGGCGGACGCGCAGGCGCTGATCGACAATTACCGCGCCACCGGCCGCTACGGCGCCGTCGTGGAGCCGGTGATCATCGAGCTGCCGGAGAACCGCGTCGACCTCGTCTTCGAGATTTCCGAGGGCGACGTGACGGAGATCTACCGGATCGATTTCGTCGGCAACGAGCAGTTTTCCGACGGCCGGCTCCGCGGCGTGATCGACACGTCTGAATCCGGTTTCCTGGGATTCATCCTGAACTCCGACGTCTACGATCCGGACAGGCTGGAATTCGACAAGCAACTGCTGCGCCGGTTCTACCTCTCGCAGGGGTTCGCGGATTTCACCGTCCTTTCCGCCGTCGCCGAGCTCGCGCCCGACCGCGAGGGGTTCTACATCACCTTCACCGTGGAGGAGGGGGAACTCTACACGTTCGGGGAGTTCGAGGTGATCAACTCCGCGCCGGCGCTCGACCCGGAGGATTTCCAGGCGCTGATTCCCGAAGGGTTGACGGGCCAGACCTATGACGCCACGCAGGTCGAGGCGATCATCGAGGACATGGTCTATCTCGCGGGCCAACAGGGCTTCGCCTTCATGGACGTCCGTCCGCGCGCGCGGCGCAACGAAGCCGAGCGGACCATCGATGTCGCGTTCGAACTGGTCGAGGGGCCGCGCGTCTATGTCGAACGGATCGACATCGAGGGCAACGACCGGACGCTGGACCGGGTGATCCGACGGCAGTTCGAAATCGTCGAGGGCGACGCCTTCAACGCGCGCGCGGTGGAGCAGGCGCGCGGGCGCATTCGCGCGCTCGGCTTCTTCGCCGATGTCGACGTGCGCACCGAGCGCGGCGCGACCGACGACCGCGCCGTGATCAAGGTCGAGGTGGAGGAGCAGTCGACCGGTTCGATCAATTTCGGGCTCGGCTTCTCCTCGGCGGTCGGGCCGACCGGCGAAATCTCGATCCAGGAGGCGAACTTTCTCGGTCGCGGGCAGTTCGCGCGGGCCAGGGTGCGGGTCGCCGAAGACAGTCAGATCGTCGATTTCACCTTCGAAGAGCCCGCTTTCCTTGATCGCGATCTGAGGCTCGGGCTCAACGCCTTCTACCGCGACGAGGATCTCGACGACGAAAGCTCTTATGAGATCACCAGCATCGGCTTCATTCCCTCCATCGCCTTTCCGGTGAGCGAACCCGGCCGGCTCAGGCTCTTCTACGAGATATCGAATGACGACATCCGGGATCTCGACGACAACGTCTCGCCGTTGATCCAGAGGGACGAAGGCGACAAGCTGACATCCGCGATCGGGTTCCGCTACACGCATGATCTTCGAGACGATCCAATCGAGACGACCTCGGGTTATTTCCTGACCTTCGAGCAGACCTTCGCCGGGCTCGGCGGCGATGCGCAGTACTCGCGGTCGGTCGTGAGCGCGAAGGGCTGGACCTCGTTCTTCGCGGATGACGTGATCGCGAGCATCGAGCTCGAGGGCGGCGCGGTCTATTCGACGCGCAAGGACCTGGAGGTCAACGAGCGCTTCTTCATCGGCGGCGACAGCCTGCGCGGCTTCGCCTATGGCGGGATCGGGCCGCGCGACCAGTCGCTCGGCGTGGACGGCAAGAAGCGCGACGACGCGCTCGGCGGAGACTTCTACGCGGTCGGACGGGCCGAGGTGTCCTTCCCGGTCGGCCTGCCGGAGGAGTTCGGCATCCATGGCGGGCTATTCGCGGATGTCGGGACGCTCTGGGGTCTCGACGACAACTCCGCCCGCGACACCAATGTCGACAGCGCCTCGAACGGGCTCGATATCACGGTGGACGATAGCGCCCATCTGCGCGCCGCCGTCGGCGCCAGCATCTTCTGGGACTCGGGCTTCGGCCCCCTCCGGTTGAATTTCGCGATCCCGGTGAAGAAGCAGAGCGGCGACGAGACGGAGTTCTTCAGGCTGACGGTCGGGACGAGGTTCTGAGTGCGCCGGGGCGGCAGCTGGATCGCGGCCGCCCTGCTCGCGCTCGCCGTCTGGCCGGCCGTTTCCCAGGAAACGGTGAAAGAGGGCGCGCCGCCGATCCTGATTGTCGACCGTGAAAAGGCGCTGCGTGAAAGCCGACCGGCGGCCAGTCTTGGAGAGCAGGAGCGGAATGCGCGGATCGCGCTCAAGAAGGAGCTCGACAAGCTGCGCGCCGAGCTCGAGGAGGAAGAGGCGAATATCGCCGCGATGCGCGAGATCGCGCCGAAGGACGTCTTCGAGGCGCGGGTTCGCGCCTTCGACATTCGCGTGCGCGACGCGCGCCGCGAGAGTCAGGAAAAGGGCGAGGCGCTGCAGGCGCGCTTCGTCGCCGCGCGCCGCGACCTCGCCGCCGCGCTCGAACCTGTGCTACAGGAGCTGCTCGACGAAACCGGCGCGTCATTGATCGTCGACGCGCGCACCGTGCTCGCGGCGCGAAGCGGCGCCGATGTCACCGAGGAGGTGATCCGGCGATTCAACGAGCGCGCGGAGATCGCCCTTCCGCCGGAAGCGCCGTCCTCGAAAGCGCCGTCATCCGGGCGCTGATGCGGTTCCGGGGCGGCGCAGCTTGACCCGCGCGTCCGGGGCGTTATGACAGATGGCAGGGGTCCGGGACGGTGAGAGCGGCGGGCATGGACGGAAACGAAACGACCGGGCTGAAATTTGCGGATGTGGCGCGGATCAAGCGCATGATCCCGCATCGTTATCCATTTCTTCTGATCGACACAGTGAAGGACATCAGGGTCGCCGAGTCCGCTGTCGGGATCAAGAATGTTTCGGTCAACGAGCCGCATTTCGAGGGGCATTTCCCTTCGAAACCGGTGATGCCGGGCGTATTGATCGTCGAGGCCATGGCGCAGACTGCGGGCGTCCTCGTGGTCGAGACGCTGGGGATGATCGATCGCGGGCTGCTCGTCTATTTCATGACGCTGGACAAGGCCCGCTTTCGACGCATCGTCGTGCCGGGCGACCAGTTGGAGCTTCACGTCACGATCCTGCGCGGCCGCGGCAAGATCTGGAAATTCTGGGGCGAGGCGAAGGTCGAGGGCGCCGTGGTCGCTGAGGCCGAGTTTTCCGCCATGATCATCACCCCGGACGACGAAAAGCGGCGCTGAGGCTCAATACCCCCAGCGGGCGCTTTCCGGCACGCCCTGAAGGCGCTAGGTGAGGGCGGAGCGGCCGGTCCGATAGGGCGGGCTGTCCGCGTCGCAGAGCCAAGCGGCGAGAAGTTGATTGCGGATAAATTCCGGGGCGCGCGACAGCCGTTTCTCCATCGCCGCCGGCCGCTCCACCCAGCAGGACCAGACGAAAAGCTGCGCGCCGGTTTCCGCGTCGAGCGGCAGGAGTGTCGCCTGATCGCCAATCGCCGCGTCGAGCTGGGTTTGCGTCAGGTTGCGCGCAGCGGTAAAATCAGCCGATTTCAGCGGCGAGGCGCCGATTGTAGCGCCGCTGAAATCGGCTGATTTCATCCGCGCCCCGCTGAGGTCCGCCCCCTCCATCCGCGCCCGGCTGAGGTTCGCCCCCTCCATCCGCGGCCCGATCAGCTTGACTCCGGGGAGGAAGGCGTCGGAAAGATCTGCCGCGCGCAGATCGCGCCCCGAGAGGTCCGGTTTCTTGAGGACGGAGAGATAGTCCGCCCGCCGCGCCGCCCATTCATTCTGGAACGCGCTCTCCTCCGTGGCGAAGAATTCGGCGCAGGCGGCGGACTCGAGGTCGAGTTCGTCATCCGCCGGCGCCAGGCACCAGGTCTCGCGCGCGGCGCGTTGTCGGGCGGACGGGTCCTTGACGCAGAGATCCCAGTTCATGTCGCGCCGGTCGCACCATTTGCGGCGGGCTTCCTTCTCGGCGGTGTCGCGATCCGTCCAGTCCGCCGGCTTTCCGCTCAGATGCGCGCCGGCGAGATCGACCCTGGCCAGAATCCGGGAAACGCCCTGGATCGACTCGTCTTCCCAGTCCGTATCGGGGTCGTCCGTCCCGAGGGCGCGTGTCGTCAGCCATTGAGGCAGGGCGCTGCGTCGGCGCAACCACCTCTCCTGATCGGTTTCGAGCCAGGTGTTCGCGATCCCGGTGCGGACATCGCTGATGCGCGACGCGGTGCGGCCCAGGTGGTTTTCAAGCCCGCCCTCGGTCCTGACCCAGGTAAAGCAAAGGGTGGCGACGGCGAAGAGGAGAAACGGCAGCAAGAATCTCCGCGCGCGCCAGAGAAAGCGCGTATCACGCGCGAAATCACGCTCCGCCACGCGCACAAGCGCCGCCAGCATGCTGGAGAGGCCGACCCAGACCGAGAAAAGGAAGGCGGCAGCGGCGATCAGGCTCAGAAACTCGCTCCGCGCCGGGAGAGACTGGAGCAGCGCGTAGCCGAGCACGATCCAGCCGAAGGCCCATGTCAGCGCCACGCTGACAATGGCCGAGAGCCAGCGGAGCGCGCGTTTCGGCGCCGCGCCTTCCCTCCGGCGCAGAAGCAACGCCGCGTCCGAGACCAGCCAGGGGTGGATGCGTTCCCCGATCGGGTCGGCGCCGATCTTCGCCGGGGCGCGGCCGAGCGCGTCCCAGAGCTTCATGAGATAGAAATGGAAATAGGCGTAGAAATCGGCGTCGGAGACGCCCATCAGCGTCACACCGACGAAAGCGAGAAGGCCGAGAAGGGCGAACCAGGTCGCCCGCGCACTGGCGCTGATCGCCTCGATCCGCGTGAGCGCGAGATCGGCGGGCCATTCGCTGGCGCCGGTCGGGGAAAAGCGATTTCGGCCGCGTCCGGCCTTGTAGAGATCCAGATAACTCACGTCGCCAGCATAGCGCAGGTCGCGCTGACGCCGGCGAAAAAAAGGCGCGGCCGAAGCCGCGCCATCTTGCCGTTCGGGTCGGCGCGTTCAGCGCCCTTCGACCTCGACATAATCGCGCGCGGTGGCGCCGGTGTAGAGCTGGCGCGGGCGGCCGATCTTCTGCACCGGATCCTCGATCATCTCCTTCCACTGGGCGATCCAGCCGACGGTGCGCGCGAGCGCGAAGATCGGCGTGAACATCGAGGTCGGGAAGCCCATCGCGTCGAGGATGATGCCGGAATAGAAGTCGACATTCGGGTAGAGTTTCTTGGAGATGAAATACTCATCCTCGAGCGCGATCTTCTCCAGTTCCTTCGCGACCTGAAGCGCCGGGTTGTCCTCGACGCCAAGCAGGCCGAGAACCTCGTCGGCGCTTTCCTTCATCACCTTCGCGCGCGGATCGAAATTCTTGTAGACCCGGTGTCCGAAACCCATCAGGCGGAAGGGATCGTTCTTGTCCTTCGCGCGGGCGATGAATTCGGGAATCCGGTCCGGCGTGCCGATCTCGCGCAGCATTTCCAGGCAGGCCTGGTTCGCGCCGCCATGCGCCGGACCCCAGAGGCAGGCGACGCCGGCGGCGATGCAGGCGAAGGGATTGGCGTGGCTCGACCCGGCGAGCCGGACGGTGGAGGTCGAGGCGTTCTGCTCGTGATCGGCGTGCAGCGTGAAGATCCGGTCCATCGCGCGGCTGAGGATCGGATCGACGACGTAATCCTCACAGGGAACCGCGAAGCACATGTGGAGGAAGTTCGACGCGTAATCGAGATCGTTGCGCGGGTAGACGAAGGGCTGGCCGATGGCGTATTTGTAGGCCCAGGCGCAGATCGTCGGCACCTTGGCGATCAGGCGCACGGTCGCAACCTCGCGCTGCCAGGCGTCGTTGATATCGGTGCTGTCGTGGTAGAAGGCCGACATCGCCCCGACGACGCCGCAGACCACGGCCATCGGATGCGCATCGCGCCGGAATCCGCGATAGAAGTTCACCATCTGCTCGTGCAGCATGGTGTGGCTCGTCACCCTGTTCTCGAAATCCTCAAGCTGCTGGGCGGTCGGCAATTCACCATAGAGGAGGAGATAGCACACCTCCAGGAAGTGGCTCTGCTTCGCGAGCTGGTCGATCGGATAGCCGCGATAGAGAAGCTCGCCCTTGTCGCCATCGATGAACGTGATGTCGGAGAAACAGGCGGCGGTGGAGGTGAAGCCCGGATCGTAGGTGAATCTGCCGGTTTTCTTGTAGAGCGACGCGACATCGATCACGTCGGGGCCGGTGGAGCCGGAAAGAATCGGCAACTCGTAGCTTTCACCATCGATCGTCAACGTCGCCATGCGTTGGGAATCAGGCATAACGTTCCCCTATCTAGCGGCGGGCGCCGCTGCTGAATGGTCGCGCCGCGGGGGGCGCGGAGAATGAGCGGCTCAGATCGCCTGATCCGAAAGCCGCGCGAGACTTTCGTCCCTGCCGAGGGTGACGAGGACGTCGAACACTCCCGGCGACGTCGTCCGTCCGGTCAAGGCGGCGCGCGTAGGCTGCGCGACTTTACCGAGTTTCAAACCTTCTTCTTCGGCGAAGGCGCGGGCCTCAATTTCCAGCGCCTCAGCGCGCCATTCGCTAACATTTCGCAAGCGCTCGGTCAATCTGGTGAGGCGCGTTCTGGCCTCTTCATCCAGCAATTTCATTGCCTTCCCATCCAGCTCCAGCGGTCGGTCGGCAAGAATGTAATACGCCGAATCAAGGAGCTCGATCAGCGTTTTGGCGCGCTCCTTCAGGCCGGGCATCGCCGAAAGCAGCATCGCGCGCTTCGCTGTGTCGGGCTCGGGGCGCCGCGTCAGCGCGGCGAGGTCCAGCGCCGCGCTCAGCAGCGCTTCGTCATCGGCGGCGCGCATGTGCCGGCCGTTCAGATTCTCCAGCTTGGCGAAATCGAACCGCGCGGCGGAGCGGCCGACGCCCGGAAGATCAAACCATTCGAGGGCCTCGGCGGTGGTGAAGAATTCATCATCGCCATGCGCCCAGCCGAGCCGGGCGAGGTAGTTGCGCATCGCTTCCGGCAGATAGCCCATTTCGCGATAGGCGTCGACGCCGAGCGCGCCATGGCGCTTAGAGAGCTTGGCGCCGTCGGGCCCGTGAATCAGCGGGATATGCGCGAAGACCGGCGGCGTCCAGCCGAGCGCGCGATAGATCGCGACCTGACGCGCGGCGTTGGTCAGATGGTCGTCGCCGCGAATGACGTGCGTGACGCCCATCTCGTGATCGTCCACGACGACCGCCAGCATGTAGGTCGGCCCGCCATCCGAGCGGAGAAGGATGAGATCGTCGATCTGTCCGGCGGGGAAAGTGACTTCGCCCTGCACCTGGTCGTCGATGGTGATCGCGCCCTCGCGCGGGGCTTTCAGGCGCACGGTGTAGGGCGCGTCGGGCCAGTCCTCGGGGCCCTTGTCGCGCCAGGGCGAGTGAAAGACCGGTGGCCTGCCGGCGGCCTTCGCCGCCTCGCGGGCCGCGCCGATCTCCTCCTGCGTCGCGAAGCAGCGATAGGCGCCGCCCGATTTCAGCATCCGCGCGGCGGCTTTTCGGTGCCGGTCGGCGCGCTCGAACTGGCTCACCGCATCGCCGTCCCAGCCGAGGCCGAGCCATTTCAGGCCCTCGTAGATCGCCGCCGTCGCCTCCGGCGTCGAGCGTGCGCGGTCTGTGTCCTCGATGCGGAGCAGGAACCTGCCGCCGCGGCCGCGCGCATAGAGCCAGTTGAAAAGCGCGGTGCGCGCGCCGCCGATATGCAGGTATCCGGTCGGCGAGGGCGCGAAGCGCGTCACGATTTCCTCGGCCGTCTTGTCGGTCATGTCTGGATCCTGCTGTTTGGAAAAACATGGCGCCCGTCGGGCGCGGCCTTTATGGCTTGAGGGACGGGCGAGGACAAGACGGAGGGGGAATGGAGCGGCTCAGGACGCTCTGGCTCGAGGAGCGGCAGGCGGCTCCTCTCTGGGCGCCGGTGCTGATCGGGCTTGGCGTGCAGATCTATTTCTGGTTGCCGGCCGAGCCCCCGGGCTGGACCTATTCGCTGGTGTTCGCCGCGCCGGTTCTGGTCTGGGCGATCTTCTGGCGGCGGCTCAGCCGGTATCCGCTCCTTGGCGGCGCGCTGATCCTGCTGGCGGTCGGGCTCTGCCTCGCCGGCGCGAGGGCGCGCATCGTGGCGGCGCCGGTGCTGCCGGCCTCGATCGACGCGACGGTGGAGGGGACGGTCCGGGAAATCACGCGCACCGCGACAGGCCGGCCGCGGCTGGTGCTCGACCGGCTTGTGATCTTCGGCGTCGGGGCGAACGCGACGCCGGAAAGGGCGCAGGTCTCGCTGCTGAGCGAGCGGCATCTCGACGGGCTTCGTCCGGGCGCGCGTGTTTCGATCTTCGCCCGGCTCGGCCCGCCCGGCGGGCCCGTGGAGCCGGGCGGGTTCGATTATCGACGCAACGCATGGTTCAAGTCGCTGGGCGCCATAGGGTTCGCCCGCGGCGCGCCGGCGGTGATCGGGGACGCCGGCGCGCCGGGGCTGACGCGCCGGCTCAGCATCGGGCTGGCCCGGTTTCGCGCCGAGATTTCAGCCGGGTTGCGCGCCCGGCTGCCCGGTGAAACAGGGGCTTTCGCCGCCGCGGTGACGGTCGGCGACAGGGCGGCGGTCAGTCGAGAGGCGACCGAGGCGCTTCGCGCGTCCAATCTCGCGCATCTGCTGGCGATCTCGGGGCTGCATATGGGGCTGGTGACGGCGCTGGTCTTTGGCGCGGCGCGGCTGATTCTGGCGGCGATCCCCCATACGGCCCGCCGCTGGCGAACGAAACGGCTGGCGGCGATCATCGCGCTCGCCGCCGCGACTGGATATCTGTTGATCTCCGGCGCATCTGTGGCGACGCAGCGGGCCTATATCATGGCGGTCGTCGCCCTTGTGGCGGTGATCGTGAACCGGCCTGCGATCACGCTCCGCGCGCTCGGCGTCGCGGCGATCCTGATTCTCGTGTTCAGGCCGGAAAGCCTTGTTCATGTCGGCTTCCAGATGTCCTTCGCCGCTACCGCCGCGATCATCGCCGGGCTCGATTTCGCGCGTGAGCGTGGCTGGACCGCGCGTCTCGGCGAGGGGGGAGTCGGCCGGCGGCTGGCGGGGTATCTGCTGGCGCTGACCGCGACCAGCCTTCTCGCCGGCCTGGCGACGGCGCCGTTCGCAGCCTTTCACTTCAACCGCGTGGCGAATTACGGGCTGATTGCGAATTTGGCGGCGGTGCCGGCAATGGGGTTCTGGGTCGCGCCGGCGGCGCTGGTGGCGGCTGCGCTGACCCCATTCGGGCTGGAGGGCTGGGCGCTGCAGGTGATGGGGCGCGGGATCGACGCGATCATGATCGCCGCGCGGTTCGTCGCCGGTCTCGACGGCGCGACGCGGGGCGTCGCCGCGGCGCCGCCGGTCGTCCTCACGCTGATCGCGCTCGGCGGGCTCGGAATGTGCCTCGGGCGCTGGGCGTTCCGTTGGGCGGGGGTGGCGCTGACCGTGGCGGGGTTTCTGATCTGGCTCGGCGTCGACGCGCGGCCGGAGGCCTTGATCGCGCAGGACGGCCGGCTCATGGGCGTGATGGGGCCCGATGGCCGGGCGCTCGACCACGCCAAGGCGCAATCCTACGCCGCGCGGAATTGGCTGGAGCGCGACGGCGACGACGCCAATCAGGAGGAGGCGGCCGCGCGCGGCGGATTCGCGCCGGGCTACGAGGGGTCCGTCGCGACGCTTTCGAACGGCTGGAAGATCGCCAATGTCCTTGGGCGGCGTCCGGACCCGAGCGGAATAGAGGCGCTGTGCGCGCCCCGCGTCCTGATTCTGGCGCCTGGCGCCTCGGCCGCTCCATCGGGGCCGTGCCGGACGCTATTCGGCGCCGGTCTCTCGCGACTGGGCGCGCTCGCCATCGACGCCGACGGCGACGCGGTGAGGATCAGGACCGCGGCGGAGGAGGCCGGGCGCCGCCCCTGGACTCTGGCTGCGGGGGGGGACGAGAGCCAGACCACGGGCCTGGCGACGGAGTGACCGCATGCGCGGAAGAGCCGGGCGTCTCGCGCCGGCGGGGTGAGCGGCTAGGGCGTCGCCGGCGATGGCGCCTGGCGGGCGGAGGCCAGGTCGGCGCCGGCGCCGAGATAGCGCGGCAGGAAATAGATCGGCGCGATCACCGCCAGCGCGTTGATGACCGCGGCGGCGACGAGACCGGCAGTGAGCTTGCCGTCGTCCCCGCTCAGCATTCCGATGACGTCCCTGGCGACGATCATTCGCCCGAGCACGGTGGCGACCGCAGCCCAGATCGGCAGCATGACGAGATCGAGAGGTTTGAAGATCGGCTGGTTGGCGATCCCGCGGAAGAAGGCGATCGCGACATAGGTTCCATAAACCGCCGGCGCCTGCACGTAGGACAACGCCGCCGGTCGGTCGAACTCGTCGCCCAGACGCGGGAGGAGCGAGACGAACACAACGACCATCGCGACGGCGGACACGAAACAGACGAGCACGTCGAAGGTCCAGTACTTCGCGCGGCCGGAGCCCCGGATCCCGAACCCGCTCTGGGTGGTGATCAGGTTCGCCATCAGAAACGCGGTGACGATCGCCGGCGATTGCATGACGATGCTGAAGACGACAACCTGGAACTGGTCGACCGGTCTTCCGGCCCATTCGCCCGCGGCGCCGAGAAGGACCGCGATCGGAATGCTCACGAAACTCACGGAAAGGATCAGCCAGGGCAGCACGTCAGCGCCGATCCGTTCGCGCGCGGCGATCTGGTCGCCGAAGCCGAGCTCCTCCAGAAACCGGCCCGGCGAGATGTTGCGCAGGGCCATCATCACCACGATCTGCATCAGTTGTTCGAGAAGGAGGTCGCAGCGCGTGCGGACGTCCTTGATGTTGCGCAGCATGTGGTCGGTCAGGACCTTGTCCTCATGTCGCGGCTGTCCGCCGATCCAGGATTTCAGCACGTTCCGCAGGATGTCGTCGTAGAGAATGACGGCGGCGCCGTCGTCGCCGCCGCGCTCGAAGCCGTGTTCATCGTGAAGATTGGCGATCTCGCCCGGAAACCTGGCGCCGTAAACGGAATCGATCGCCTGGCCGATGCCCCGGATCGAGGCGCGCACCGGGTCCATATCGCGCTCGATCCGGGCAAGGTCGTCCCTGAAGACGTCAATTCCGAGCTCCACGCGGCGGTCCGCGCTCAGTTCGCGGAACTTCCAGAGGATGAACTCCAGCCGGGGATAGATTTCGAGATAGCCGTCATCCCGGTTGTTCTGCTCGAAATCGGCCGCGTAGAGCCGGCGCGACTCCGGGCGCGTGTTCTGCGCGTCGATGAACCGCTCGATCTCGTCCGTTCCCGGGCTGAAGCGGGAGAAATCCTCCCGAAACGTGTCGACGAGGCTTGTCGCGCGGGTCGGAATGAACGCCGCGCGCTGCAGCATCGCGCGCCAGCGCGGCTCGACCTGCGGAAAGCCGAGAAAAGCCATCGCGACGGCGACGCCCAGAAGCAGCGCCTCCAGCGTATAGCGCGGGATCGCGCCCTCCATGGCCCCTTCGCCAAGGGCGCTCGAAACCTCGTTGGCGATGAATTTGGCCTGCAACGCTTGAAGAAGCCCGATGACCTCCGACGGGGTCGAATAGACTAGAAAGACGATGAACGCGCCCGTGAGCGCATAGATCGCCGCCCACATCTGATACTGGATCCAGGTGGTGAAATGCCGTGTCGGCCGCGCCGGAAAACCGAGCGGCTTGCGGGCCGGATCGGCCCAGTCGGCGAACTTGAGCCTGTAGAAGAAAAAGACCAGAGCGAGCGCGAGGACGACGATCAGCGTGGTCGGCGTCGTCCCGGCCCCGACATCCGCATCGTCCCGCAATTCGGGGCCCAGTCCGAGCCAGCCGCCGCCGTGAACGACGATCACGGCGAGAAAAACCAGCGCGCCGGTGACGGCATATTGCATATCTTCGCCAAGTATGGCTGACTAAATCGCAGGTTGCACTCTAAGGAGTGTATTCTACAGGAGCAAGTGCATTGGCGCTCCGTTCGCCACATCGTCTGCGTCGATTGACGGGCGCCGCGCTCGGGCTGTCGCTTTGCGCTTTGAGCGCGGGCGGCGCGACGGCGCAGGAGGTCTGCGGCGAAGAGGCGGCCCCCGACGTTCTCAGAATAGGCGTCCGATCCGACGCGCGCCCGTTTTCCTATCGCGCGCAAGACGGTGGCGCGGCGCGTTTCGCCGGCTACACCGTCGGCCTCTGCGCCGAGTTCGCGGAAGCGCTGCGTTCGACGGATGGAACACGCGCATGTTTTCGTGAGGTCGACCCGCAGACCCGGTTCCGGGCGCTCGACGCCGACGCGCCCGCGGATCTGGCGATCGACATGCTGTGCGGCGCGACGACCGCGACGCTGGAGGTTCGACGGAGGTTCGAGACCTCACTCTACACGTTCCTCACGGCGACGACGTATCTGCACAAGCCATCGGCCGATCTTTCCGGCGGCGCGGTGGTCGGGGTGAGAAAAGGCACGACATCCGACGAGAACGACAAGGCGTGGCGGCCGACCATTCGTTACCTTGAAACGGCTTTCCCCGGCGTCGCGCTCACGCACCGTCCGATGGAGAGCCACGATCAGGCCGCGCGGGCGCTCGCCAGCGGCGATATCGACATCTATGTGGCGGACCGGCCGATCCTCACGGCGATCCTGGAGAAATTGGCGGCGGAGGACGGGTTCCGCATCGACGACGGGGTCATCGTCGTCCAGCCCTATGCGGTCGTCTTTCCCAAGCGCGCGGACGCCAACGGCCCAAGGAGCGATCTCGCCTTTCGTTTCAACAGGTTTCTGATTGAACGAAAATTCGCGCCGGAGCATTTCGCGGCGTTTCGCAAGTCGCTGGTGGAACTGTTCGGCGCCGATCTCGATGTCGGCTTCCTGCGGATCGCGCGCATTCAGGGCGCGATCCCGATCGGCGAGCTGGCGGAGGCGGAAACCGCGCCGCGGAACTGACCCGGCGCTACTCCGCCGCGATCCGCGGGGCGGCGGCCCGGCGCCATATGCCCTCGTATGTCAGACGCGCGCCATCGGCGGAGACCTCCAGCCGCGCGTCAACGCCGAGCGGGATCGTCGCTTGCCGGCCGGCGTGGCCGAACGGGAGATCGAACGCGAGCGGCCCGGCGAACCCCTCCATCCGCGCGGCGGCCCGCCGGACAAACGCGGCCGGGTCGGGGTCGTCGGCGAGGACGCTCCTGCCGAACAGCACCGCCGCGCAGCGCGACAGGACGCCTGCCCGGCCGAGATGCCCCAGCGCCCGTTCGACGCGGTAGCCGTATTCGTTGATATCCTCGAGGAGGAGAATGGCGCCTTCGGGAACATCCCATTCCGGCGTGCCGATCAGCGATTCCAGAACCGCGAGATTGCCGCCCACGACCCGCCCCGCGACGACGCCCGGACGGTTGGGCGCGGCGCCGCGCGACTTCATCTCGACGATATCGCGCGCGCCCGCGAGCATCGCGAAAAGTTCGGCGGCGCCGGCGGCGTCCTCTCCCTTCGCGAGATCGACGGCCATCGGCCCGTGAAAGACCGGCGTTCCCGCCCTGCCGCCGAGCGCCATCAGGAGCGCGGTCGCGTCCGAATACCCGACGAACGGCTTCGGATTCGCCGCGATCCGGTCGAAATCGAGATGGTCGATGATGTCCGAAGCGCCCGCCCCGCCGCGCGTGCAGATGACGGCGGCGACGGAGGTATCCTCGAACGCGGCCATGAGATGGGCGGCGCGCATCTCCGGCGCGCCGGCGTAGCGACCATTCGGGGCCTCGTCTTCGCCGAAGAACGCCGTTCCATAGCCATGCGCTTCGATGCTCGCGCGACTGCCCCGCCAGACGCTTGGGTCCGGCCGGAAGGAGGGGCTCGTCAACCCGATCAGATCGCCGGCTTCGAGTGGTCTCAGTCTCATCCGCTCGCCTCGTTTCCTTGTCGTTCGCCCTGGCGGGCTGCGGCGCGTTGCGCCAAGGGGATTATGCCACGGCCCCGATTCGCGGCGCTATAGACAGGATCGGCCAGTTTCGGGCATTGTCGGACAGATTGAGACAACCGGTGACGGTCATGGCCGACGATATCGACTGGCCCATCGTGGCGGAGCGGCTTCGCAAGGCGCTTTCGCATCGTCGTATGCCGGTCCAGCAACTTGCCGACCAGAGCGCAGTTCATCGCAAGACCGTCGACCGCCTGTTGCAAGGCGAGCGGATTGCGCCGGACAGCCTGCTCAAGATCGAACGCGCGCTCGGCGAGCGGCTAGACGAGAGCGGCGCGCCGCCCGCCGCCGCCGCGCCCGGCGTCGCTGCGCCCGCCGCGAACGAGGGACTGAACCCTCATATTCCGGAGAGCTATGTCGGCGCTTATCTGATCTTTCGCCGTTCCTTCGATCACGCCGACAGGATCATCTGCTCTGCGCTGGAGATCACCCGCGATCCGGTCAGCGGACATGGCAGGTTCCACGAGCGGCTCAGAACCGTCGCGCCCGATGGCAGGAAGCATTTCAACGATTTCAAGGGCGATGTGAATCACGCGGTCGCGGTGGGCGCGTTGCAGCTTGTCGCCATCGACGACGGCTATCTGCGGACCGTCAACCTCGGGCGGCTCCGGCGTGAGGTGATGGAGGACGGCGAGACGCGAGAAGTCATGCGCGGCGTCCTTCAGACCATGAACGAGGTGCTGGATATCGGCTATTACCCGGTCGCAAGCCCGGTGCACGTGATGCGCACCGATCTTTCAGCGACCGAGGCTGAAAAGGCCGGGAAAACCGGCTCTTTCGGGCGGGAGGGCTTCTGGGAGCCCCGGATTGCGGCCGATCTCGACGAAGTCATGACGAAGTTCTTTCCGCCGAAAGCGTGAGGCGCCCCCGGACGGCCAGGCGCGTTCGGTAGGGTGGCGCGCATGTGCGCGGCGTTTTCGCGAGAGACGGACGCGGCGGCGGGGACGCCGTGGAGGGCGTTTCATATCGGGCCATCGACGGGGAGATCCGCCGCGATAGCGGCCGCGCTGATCCGTAGGAGGGCGGGCTCTAGACGGGCGCGTAAACGTATCGCCGTCTCGGGCGGAACATCCCGATATAGTGGCGCGGATGGACGTGTCGTCGCGCCGGCCCCTCATCATCACGGCGATGTGGAGGATGAAGCGGACGCCATTCGGCGCTTATCCTTCGCCCGAAGGCGGAGTCCCGCTTGAGCGCCTGTTCTTCGTTCAGGCTGGAACAGGCGGGCCGGCAACCCCACGGCGAGCGCGCCCGCTCTCGTTTCCTGCCCCGGCGGCGCCGTAGGGGCCGATTATAGTTGCGAATCACAACAGATGTCGCGTTGAATGAATTTGCGCGTTTCAAGGCGAACCCGGTGTTGATGAGCGAGAAAAAGTTCAAACCGAGGCGCTCTACGCCACCAGGCGTCGATCTGGACATGCTTGAGCATCTCCTAAGCTTCTATCTGCGCGCCGTCAATTATGGCCTCTCGCGCGACTTGGACCGGCGGATGGACGGGCTTGAGGTGGCGCAGGGCACCGGGAAGATCACGGCGCTCCTGCTGATCGACTCCCACCCCGGCCTCCGCCCTTCAGCCATCGCCGCGGCGACGCTTCGCGACCGCCCGTCGATCAGCCGGATCATCGCGCCCCTGGTGGACTCCGGACTGGTGGAGAAGCGGATCGCGCCGCATGAGCGGCGCGCTTCGGAGCTCTTCATCACGCCGCGCGGCCATAAAGTCGCGGAGCGCGTCCGGCGTATCGCCAAGGATCAGTCGGAGACGTTCTTTTCAGTGCTGCCAGAACAGGACCGGGACCAACTCATGAGAATACTGCGCGACCTCTATCTGAAGATGAGAGTGGAGCAATGAGCGCGCGGAGCGACCACCGCGTTGCGCTGATCACCGGCGCCAGCCGGGGCATCGGGGCCGCGATCGCCCGCCGGCTTCAGGATGAGGGCTGGACGCTTTCGCTCGGAATGCGAACGGAGACACGTCCCGAAGGGATCGACGCATCCGCGCATGTCATTCAGCACGATTGCCTCAAGGCGGATGAAGCCGGTTGGGTCGACGTCGTGCGGGAACGTTTCGGCCGTATCGACGTCGTGATCTGCAGCGCCGGCGTCATGACGCCGAAATCCGTGATCGAAGCGACCGACGACGAGCTCGACCGGATGTGGGAGGTGAACGTCAAGTCGCCGCGGCGGCTGATCCGGGCGGCATGGCCGCAGCTATGCGAGAGCGGGCGTGGACGGGTCGTGCTGCTGGCGTCGCTTTCCGGCAAGCGCGTGAAGTCCGAGACGAGCGGCGCTTACGCCATGACCAAGCACGCCGTCATGGCGCTGAACCACGGCGTCCGGCAGGCGGGCTGGCGCCATGGCGTGCGCGCGACTGCTGTCTGCCCGGGCTTTGTCGCCACCGACATGGCGCGCGCGATCACCGATCATCCGGCGGAGGAGATGACGCAGGCCGAAGATGTCGCCCGTCTCGTCTCGCTGGCGCTGGAGACGCCGAACGAGGCGGCGGTCGCGGAACTGCACGTCAATTGTCTGCTCGAGGAGTTCTACTGAATGCCCGGCCCGCGCCCCACCCCCGTCCATGGCGACGCCGATCTGCCCGAGGCCGTCGATGTCGTGGTGATCGGCGGCGGCATCATCGGCGCCTCGACGGCGCTGGAGCTGGCCGAGCGTGGGCAGCGCGTCGCGCTCTGCGAAAAGGGCGGCGTCGGGCATGAGCAGTCGAGCCGCAACTGGGGCTGGGTGCGGATTTCGCGCCGCGACCCGCGCGAGGTGCCGCTGATGGCGGAATCGCTGCGCGTCTGGAGCGGGCTGAACGAGCGCGTCGGGGCCGAGACCGGGTACCGGCGCGCCGGCATCGCCTTCATGTGCGACACCGAGGAAGAGGTCGGCAATTACGATCGCTGGCGCCGGCATGTGGAGCCTTATCAGATCGGCGCGCGCATCCTGTCGCGCGCCGAGATCAAGGAGATGTTTCCGGGCGCCGACCTGCCCTATCCCGGCGCGCTCTATACGCCCGAGGACGGGCGGGCGGAGCCGCAGAGGGCGGCGCCGGCCATCGCCGAGGCGGCGCGGGCGAAGGGCGCCGCGATCCTGACCGAGTGCGCGGTGCGCGGGATCGAGACGACCGGCGGCGCCGTCTCCGGCGTGGTGACGGAGCGCGGGCCGATCGCCTGCTCCGCGGTGGTTCTGGCGGGCGGCGCATGGTCGAACCTCTTCTGCGGCAATCTCGGCCTCGATCTGCCGATGCTCGGCGTAGTCAGCCATGTGCTGCGCACGAAACCGCTGGAGGGCGGGCCGGAGGCGGCGGTATGGTGCGGCGAATTCGCGATCAGGAAACGCCTCGACGGCGGCTACACGATCTCGCGCGGGTCGGGCAACACGGTGGACATCGTGCCGGACTCGTTTCGGTATGGCCGGCGGTTCTTCTCGGCGCTGCGGATGCAGCATCGCGACCTGAGTTTCCGCTTCGGCGGACGGTTCTTCCACGAGTTGAACCGGCCGAAACGCTGGCGCTTGAACGAGGCGAGCCCGTTCGAATACGAGCGCGTGTTCGATCCGAAGCCTTCGCCGAAAATGCTCCGGAATCTGATCGGCGCGGTCGCGAAAAGCTTCCCGGCGATGGCGGCGGCAGAGATCGCGCAGAGCTGGGCCGGCTGCATCGACGTGACGCCGGACGCGATCCCGGTCATCTCCGCCGTCGAGGGAACGCCGGGCTTTCACATCGCCACCGGGTTTTCCGGCCACGGATTCGGCATCGGGCCCGGCGCCGGGCGGTTGATGGCCGATATCGTCACCGGTTCGACGCCCTGCGTCGATCCGAAGGAATTTCGTTTCTCCCGTTTCACCGATGGGAGCAAGATCGCCCCGCAAGAAGGGTTCTGACCGCGACGAATCGGAGCGCCGGCCCGGGTCGGCGCCTCGCAACAGCAAGACAACGCTTATAAACAGAGAGGTGTCGACCAATGACCACGCACAGTTCCAAGGGCCGGACGCCCGCCCGCTCAGGGATCAGCCGCCGGGAGACGATGAAGCTCGGGGCCGCGGCCTTTTTGATGTCGAGCGCGGCGAGCCGCGCCTTCGCCGCCAATGACGCCCCGTCGGGGCAGGTGATCGTCGGCTTTTCGCAGGAGCCGACGGTCTTCAACCCGCACATGCTGCATATCGAGGTCGACGAGGGCGTTCACTGGAACGTGTTCGACCCGCTCTTCGGCGTGCTGCCGGACGGCTCCTTCTACCCTGCGCTCGCCAGCGAGGTGCCGAGCGTCGAGAATGGCGGCATCTCCGAGGACGGCTTGAAATGGCGGGTGAAGCTGCGCGAGGGCGTGACCTGGCATGATGGCGAGCCCTTCACCGCCGAGGACGTGAAATACACGCTCGAACTGATCGTCGATCCGGATTTCCGCTCCGGCCGCCGGACCGGGCACGAGCTGGTGCGCAATATCGAGGTCGTCTCCGACCATGAGATCACCTGGGAGATGGAGGCGCCCTTCGCCCCGTATCCGGCGATCCTGGCCTGGACCTTCATGGTGCCGAAGCACATTCTCGGCGAAGCGGCGGACCCGAACACCGCGGACTTCAATCAGGCCCCGGTCGGCACCGGCGCCTACAAATGGGTCGAGCGCATCGCGGGCGACCACATCACGCTCGGGGCGAACAAAGAATACTGGGGCGAGGGCCCGCATCTGGAGCAACTGGTCTTCAAGTACATTCCCGACATGACGGTGATGTACACCCAGTTCAAGACCGGCGACATCGACGTCATCGCGCTCCAGGGGATCACGCCCGACCATTACGAAGAGGCGAAGGGGCTGGACGGCAAGACGGTCGTCATCGCGCCCTCGGCGGCGATGGAGTCGATCTCGCTCAACATGGAGCGGCCGCAGTTCCAGGATCATGCGGTGCGCCAGGCGCTTTATCACGCGCTGGACAAGGCGACGATCATCGAAGCGCTCTATTACGGCATCCCCAACCCGACCGAGAGCTACATGCCGCAGCAGTCGCTCTACTACAATCCGGACCTGCCGAAGCATGAATACTCGATCGAGAAGGCGAACAAGCTGCTCGACGACGCCGGCTGGGTGCGCGGCTCCGACGGAATCCGCGAGAAGGACGGCCTCCGCCTCGCCTTCACCAACTCGACCACGGCGGGGAACCATACGCGCGAGCAGATGCAGCAGTTCGTGCAGCAGTCCTTCGCCGAGATCGGCGCCGAGATGACCATCAAGAACCTGCCGCCCGCGGTGATGTGGGGCGAATACTGGATGATGTCGCAATGGGATTCGGTGGTCGTCGGCATCACCTTCGTCACCGGACCGGACCCGGACACCTCCGACTATTTCAGCTCCACCGCGATCAACGCGCAGGGCGGCGCCGGGCAGAACACCTGGCAGATCAACTTCCCCGAGGTGGACGAGCTTCTGCAGGAGGGCGGCCGGATCTTCGTGCCGGAGGAGCGCAAGAAGGTCTATTTCGAGATTCAGGAGATCATGCGCGAGAAGCTGCCCTTCCTGCCGATCTTCCAGTACGCGAACCTTCGCGGCCACAAGGACGGGCTGGAGGGCTACACGCCGAACGTGAACCTCCGGATCACGACCTGGAACGTGAACACCTGGAAATGGGCCTGAGCTGACCGTCGTCGCCCCGCGCCTGCGGGGCGGCGCAAGCCGAGCGAGGTGGCCATGTCGCGATTCCTGATACGCCGGCTGGGGCACTCCCTGGTGCTTCTGGTTCTCGTCTCGATCGTCGGGTTCGCGGTCCTCAACCTCGCCCCCGGCGGGCCGCTGTCGCAATTCGCCCTCGCGCCGGGGATGAGCCAGGCCGATCTCGACCGCATCGCGGCCCAGATGGGGCTCGACCGGCCGCTCATCGTCCAGTATTTCGACTGGTTCTGGCGGCTCTTCATCGGCGACTGGGGCGAGAGCTTTCGCGACGGCGTTCCGGTCTTGCACGTGATCGGCCGGCACCTTTTCGCCACGCTCCTCCTGATGGTCAGCTCGACGGTCATCTCGGTCGGTTTCGGCACCATCGTCGGCGTGATCGGGGCGACGCGGCGCTACTCGCTCTTCGACTATTCGGCGACCGTGCTCGCGATGATCGCCCTTTCGATCCCGACATTCTGGTTCGGTCTGGTCTCGATCTACGTTTTCGCGCTGGAACTCGGCTGGCTGCCGGCCGGAAACATGTACACGATCGGCGACGGGTCGGTTTACGATTACGCGATTCACCTGATCATGCCCTCGTTCGTGCTGGCGTTGGTCAATGTCGCGATCTGGTCGCGCTACATGCGCTCCTCGATGCTGGACGTGATCGATCAGGATTATGTCCGCACCGCCCGCGCCAAGGGCCTGCCGCGTGGCCGGGTGCTCTACGGCCATGTGATCCGCAACGCGCTGATCCCGATGATCACGCTGGCGGGGCTGCAATTGCCGACGCTGCTTTCGGGCGCGCTGGTGACGGAGACGGTTTTCACCTGGCCCGGCATGGGACGGCTCTTTCTCGATAGCCTCGGTTATCAGGACTATCCGGTCGTCATGGGGCTGCTGATGTTCTCCGCGATTCTTGTCCTGATCGGCAATCTCGTAGCGGACCTGCTCGTCGCCGTCGCCGACCCGCGCATCAGGCTGGAGTGAGGCGATGACCGCGACCTTCGATATCCATTCGCCGGAACCGCGCTGGTGGCGCGCGCGGGCGTTGCGCCGTTTCTTCCGCCACAAGCTGGCGGTGACCGGGCTGGTGATGCTCGTCCTGCTTCTGCTGGCCTGCGTGGTCGGCCCGCATCTCCTCCCCTATGACATGCTTTATATCGACCTGCGCGGGCGCTTCGCGCCGCCCCTGAGTGGCGATCACTACCTTGGGACGGACCCGCTGGGCCGCGACGTTGCGGCGCGGCTGCTGATGGCGGGGCGGGTGTCGCTTCTGGTCGGGTTCGCCTCGATGGTGCTCTCGACGCTGATCGGGGCGATCATCGGCATCGTTGCGGGCTATTTCGGCGGCTGGACCGGGACCGCGCTGATGCGCTTCACCGATTCCTTCCTCTGCTTTCCGCAGATATTCCTGTTGCTCGCGCTCGCCGCCTTCATCGAGCCGAGCGCGGTGATGATCACCATCATCATCGCGATCACCAGCTGGATGGAGATCGCCCGCATCGTGGCGGCGGAGGTCCGGAGCCTTCGCGAGCGCGATTTCATCACCGCGGCGAGGATGAGCGGCGCGCCGGCTTGGTGGATCATGTTCCGTGAACTGCTGCCGAACGCCGCCGGGCCGATCATCGTCGCGGCGACGCTGACCGTCGCCCGCGCGATCCTGATCGAAGCCTATATCAGCTTTCTCGGCTACGGCATCCAGCCGCCGCTGCCGAGCTGGGGCAACATGCTGAACAACGCCCAGCAATATCTCGACAGCGCGCCCTGGCTGGCGCTGGTGCCGGGCGTCGCGATCACCGCCGCCGTGACCAGCTTCAACTTCATCGGCGACGGGCTTCGCGACGCGCTGGACGCAAGGAGCGATCTGCGATGACCGTCCGGCTGACCGTCGACGATCTCGGCGTCGCCTTTCAGGGCGCCGCCGGGCCACTGAAAGTGGTTCACGACGTGAGCTTCACGCTCGAAGATGGCCAGACGCTGGCGGTGGTCGGGGAAAGCGGCTCCGGCAAATCCGTCACCAGCCTCGCGGTGATGCGGCTTCTGCCGCCGCCGCCGCGCGCCGTCCTGTCCGGGCGCGCGGTGCTGCACGGGGAAGCGGATGTCGATCTTATTGCGCTGCCGGAGCGCCGGGTGCGCCGCCTTCGCGGCGACCGGATCGCGATGATCTTTCAGGAGCCGCTGACCTCGCTGAACCCGGTGCACAGGGTCGGCGCGCAGATTGTCGAGTCGATCCGCTGCCACCGAGATGTGACCACGCAAGCGGCGCGCCGCCGCGCGCTCGACCTTCTGGAGCAGGTCGGCATTCCGGAGCCTGAGCAGCGTCTCGAAAGCTATCCGCATGAGCTTTCGGGCGGCATGCGCCAGCGGGTGATGATCGCCATCGCGCTGGCGCTGGAGCCGGAAGTGCTGATCGCCGACGAGCCGACGACCGCGCTCGACGTCACCGTGCAGGCGCAGATTCTCGAATTGCTGCGCGAATTGCAGGAGCGGACCGGCATGGCGATGCTGTTCATCACCCATAATTTCGGCGTGGTGGCGGAGATCGCCGACAGGACGATGGTGATGTATTCGGGCCGCGTGGTGGAGGAAGGCGGCGTCGCGGAAGTGCTGGAGCGGCCGCTGATGCCCTATACCAGCGGGCTCATGCGCTCTGTCCCGAGGCTGGAGAGCGCCGGGCTGGGCGACGCCGACCTCGCCACCATCGAGGGTTTCGTGCCGGACCCTGCCCGGATGCCGCCCGGCTGCGCCTTTCACCCGCGCTGCGCGCATCACAAGCCCGGGCTCTGCGATGTCGGCGCGCCCGCGTTGGAGAGCGCGACCGCCGATCATCGCCTGCGCTGCAAGCGCTGGCGCGAAGTGGAGGGAGGCGCAAGATGACCGCGCCGCTCATCAGCACCGTCGATCTGAAGCAGCATTTCGGCATTCGTCAGGGGCTTCTTGGCCGCGCCCACGCCGTGGTGCGCGCGGTGGACGGCGTCTCGCTCGACATCGCGCGGGGTGAGGTGCTGGGGCTGGTGGGCGAGAGCGGCTCCGGCAAGTCGACGCTCGGGCGGGCGTTCATGGCGCTGCAGCCGCCGACCTCCGGCGCGATGCGGTTCGACGGGGTCGATCTGGCGGGGCTGTCGGCGCCGGAGCTGAAAGCCTATCGACGCAGGATGCAGATGGTGTTTCAGGACCCGTTCAGCAGCCTCAATCCGCGCATGACCATCGCCCAGACGCTGACCATGCCGCTCCGATTCAACGCGCCGGAGCTTTCGGCCGCCGAGAAGATGAAACGCGCCGGCGACGGGCTGGAGCGGGTCGGGCTGCCGCGCGCCTATCTCACCCGCTATCCGCACGAGTTTTCCGGCGGTCAGCGCCAGCGCATCGGCGTCGCCCGCGCGCTGATGGTGGAGCCGGATTTCCTGATGGCGGATGAGGCGGTCTCCGCGCTCGACGTTTCGGTGCAGGCGCAGGTGCTCAATCTCCTGACCCGGATCAGGAAGGAGATGAACCTAACGATGCTGTTCGTCACCCATGATCTCGCGGTGGTCGGCCATGTCTCCGACCGGGTCGCGGTGATGTATCTTGGCCGGGTGGTCGAGATCGCGCCAACGCGCACGCTCTTCGCCCGGCCGCGCCACCCTTATACGGAGGCGCTTCTCTCGGCGGCGCCGGAGCCGACGCCCGGCCGGGCCGCGAACCGGATCGTGTTGAAGGGCGACATTCCGAGCCCGGTCAATCCGCCCTCGGGTTGCGCGTTCCGGACCCGCTGCCGCTACGCCCTGCCGGCCTGCGCCGAAGCGCGTCCCGTGTTGCGCGACCGCGGCGCCGGGACCACCGCCGCCTGCATCCGCGACGATCTGGATCTCGCCCCGGCGCCGGGCGTGACGCCGATGGAGCCAGCCGAATGACGGATTTTTCGCCCTTCGCGGACTCGCTCTGGTACGCCAGCGCCGCCCCGGCGCCGGATCTTGGCGCGCTGGAGGATGAGATCGAGGCGGATGTTTGCGTCGTCGGCGGCGGTTATAGCGGGCTGACGACGGCGCTGCGTCTGGCGGAAGCCGGGGCCAGCGTCGCGCTGCTGGAGGCTGAGGAGATCGGGTTCGGCGGGTCGGGGCGCAACGCCGGACATTGCACGCCGACTTTCCACCATCATTCGATCGACGGCGTGCGCGCCCTGCTGGGCGGAGAACGGGCCGGGAAATTCATCCGGTTGCAGATCAACGCGGCCGACAGGGTGGGGCGGCTGATCCGCGACCATCAGATCGAATGCGAATGGGTGCAGAACGGCTATTTCATGGCCGCCCATACGCCGCGCGCGCTGAGGCGGCTCGAAGCGAAGGCGGAAAGCTATAACGCGGCCGGACAGGAGACCCGCATCATCTCGCAGGAGGAGGCGCTGCGGATGACGGGCATGCGCCATCAGTACGGCGGCTGGTTTCATCCGCAGGGCGGGCATCTCAACCCGCTCGGCTATTCGCGCGGTCTCGCCCGCGCGGCGGTCGCAATGGGCGCGCGCGCGTTCATCCGCTCGCCGGCGGGCCAGCCGATCCGGACGGGCGGAAAATGGCGCGTCCCGACGCCGGCCGGCGCGGTTACGGCGGAGCGCCTTATCGTGGCCACCGGCGCCTATTCGCGCGATGGCTGGAGCGGAGTCGAGAAGACCTTCCAGATCATGCGCGTCTTCGTCGCCGCGACCGAACCGATGCCGGAACTGGCGGACCGGATCCTGCCGCAAAACACCACCGTGCATGACGGGCGCGGCGATATCTTCGTCTACAAGCGCGACGGGCGGGATCGCATCGTCGTCTCGATGTTTCCGCATCGCCGCCGCGGGCGCGATCCGGACTTCACCCGACGTGTACTTACCGATCGGCTGCGCTGGCTGCACCCCGAGACGCCCGCGAGCGTCCGCTGGGATTTCATCTGGACGGGCGAACTGGACATGCAGCGCAAGACCATTCCCCGGCTCTATCGCCTCGGCGACGGCGCGGTCGCGGTCACCGGGCTTTCCGGGCGCGGCGTCCCGACCGGTTCGATCCTGGGCGACGTTCTGTCCGAATGGGCGCTGGGCGCGCCGGAAACCGAGCTTGCGCTGCCGGTCGAGCCCCTGCACGCCGCGCCGTTTTACATGCGTCACGGCCCTCGCCTCGCCCTGCGCTGGTGGGCGCTGCGCGACAGGATCGGAGAGCGTCTTGCCGGCGCGCCCGCGCCGCCTCACGCCTAGAGAGCGGCGAGAGCGGCGTTCCGCGCCCGGTCGCGTCGCGCGAGGCGCCGTTTCGGCCCGCGCCCGTCGCCGGGTTGACGGCGGGACCGCGCCGCGGAGGGATCATTCATCGCCCGGAACGCCGTAGGAAGGCGCCTCGCGGGGGTCGAGCGCGCGTTGCACATAGGCGTCGAGTTGCGGTTTGTAGACCTTCCAGGCGGCGGCGACGGCGTCTATCGGGCAATCCTCGGTCCAGTCGCAGCGGAGGTCGGCGACCGGCCAGCTTACCTTGTCGACGAGCTTCATTCCGGCCGAATGGACGGGCCCGGCCTCGCCCCCCGCCTCCAGCCCCGCGCGCATCGCGGCGATCATGCGGTCGCCGAGATGACCCGAGGCCGAGAGGAACCCGTCCACGATGGCCTGCGGCACGCCTGCGTTCGCCAGGAGATTGCCGCCCGACGCGACATCCTCGTCCCGCGCATCGGCCCAGATCCCCAGTGAATTCGGGCCGGAGTGGATGGCGGACGATCCGCGATTGTCGACGGCCAGAACCTGACGGTACGCGATGAACGCGCCGGAGCGGCGCATTTCGGCGATCGCCTCCGGCGCCTTCAGCCCTTTTCCCATCAAGTCCAGCGTGAGAGGCCCGAGCCTGGGGTCGGTCACGTTCTGTGTCGCGACCGCGCCGACGCCGGCGCGCGCGAACGAACAGCGGGCCGCGACGGCGGGCGAGGAGGACGAGATCGCGACGCCGAACATCCCCGTCTCGGCGCAGCGCGCGACAAGGGAGAACGTCATTGCGCCTGATCCGGAATGACCGCGGTGCCGTCAATCTCAACCAGCCATTCCGGGCGCGCCAGCGCCTGTACGACCAGACCGGTGGAGACCGGATGAACACCTTTGATATAGCCGCCCATAGTGCGGTAGACGGCCTCTCGATGGCGCACATCGGTGATGTAGACCACCACCTTCACCAGATGCTCCATCGTCCCGCCCGCTTCCTCTATCAGTTGCCTGATATTCTGCATGACCTTGTGAGTCTGCTCGACCGGGTCGTGGCTGTCGATGTTCTTCGCGTCGTCCAGGTTCTGCGGGCATTGTCCCCTCAGGTAGACGGTCTTCCCCCCCTGCGTGACGACGGCCTGGCAGAGATCGTTGTCCAGGTTCTGTTCCGGATAGGTGTCCGCGGTGTTGAATTTGCGGATACGCGTGTGAGCCATGCGAAGCGCTCCATCTGTTGTGTTTCAGGTTTGAGCCAGTCGTGGCGAAACCCGACGATCCGTCTGACGATCGTCGGCGGGCGCCGCGCCGTCCTGCGATGCGTCGCGGGCGTTCCGCAACGCTTCCGAATGGTAATCCATATAGGCGCGTTGCGTGGCGATATGGTCCGCCAGATGCCTCGCATCGTGCCAGACGCCCCAGATGAAGGATGAACCCCGGCGCGACTGCCAGGGAAGGCCGAGAAAATAGACGCCCGGTTCCGTCGAAACCCCGCGCTGGTGCTTCGGCTCGCCGTTCTCGTCGAAGGCGTCGACCTTCAGCCAGCCGTAGTCGCGCGTGAACCCTGTCGCCCAGATGATCGACGTTACGCCGGCCTGGCCGAGATTCAGTTCGAGAATCGGATTCCTGAGGCAGTCCGGGTCCGGATCGATGATGCGCGCTTCCGGCTCCTCGGGCAGGTCGACGCCGTTGCGGATGACGTATTCGTCGGCTTCGTCCAGCATGGAGAGATAGTTGGCGTCTCCGCGCGCGATGTTTTCCGCCAGGTCGGGCGCGAAGCGCATCACGCCGTCATCGAACGCCGCCGCCATCCCAAGAAGCGTCATCCCCTGCGCGGCGAGGCGCCGAAAGTCGACCGTGTGGCCGCCCCGCGCGCCGCTCACCGAGATGGTGACATGCGCCGTGCCCGGCGCGGGCGCTGGGGCGTCCCATTTGCCGAGCACGCCCAGCCACCAGCAGTAATCGCGGCCGCGATAGGCGCGCGGCGGACGGTCATGTGGGCCGACCGAAAGGTAGACGCGTTTGCCCGCGCGCATCAGTTCTTCGGCGATCTGGACGCCCGAAGACCCCGCGCCGATGACAAGCGTCCCGCCCTCGGGCAACTGTTCGGGGTTGCGATACGCTGTGGAGTGCATCTGCGGAACGTCTGACCCGGCGGGAACGAGCGGCGGAATCACCGGGCGCTGGAAAGCGCCGGTGGCGGAGACGATGTTTCTCGCTTCGATCACGCCATCCGACGTCTCGACGCGAAACCCCGGCCGCCCGACATTCCGGCGCGCGGAAGTCACCTCGACGCCGCACCTGATCGGCGCGTCGAATTTCTTCGCATAGGCGACGAGGTAATCCGCGACCATATCCTTGGTGGCGAAGCCGTCGGGCGCGACGTCGGTGAACTCCATGCCGGGAAAGCGGTCGTGCCAGGCGGGACCGTTCGCGACCAGGCTGTCCCACCGCTCCGAGCGCCAGCGCTCGGCGATGCGGGTCCGCTCCAATACGAGGTGAGGCACGGCGCGCCGCGTAAGGTGCTCGCTCATGGCCACACCGGCCTGACCCGCGCCGACCACAAGCGTATCCGTTTCTTCGATTGGCATTTCCAGGTCCCTTTGGTCCTTTACCCGGTTGTCACCGGATCTGTTGGCGTTGGACGCGCCGAAAGCGTCTTTCACTTCGACCGGTCGCGCGGATGTCCGCGCGCCGGATACGTTCGCGGTTCCTTTGAATTTCGTTTCCGTCGCAGACCCGACCGAGCGACTGGATACGGATTGGAATGACGATTTGGCGTCTCCCCGAAGAAGGACGCGGCGTGGAACCATAGTTCGCGCCATTATTGGAGCGCGCGCGTGATCCAAAAAGAAAAGTATCGCTCACCGTCGGTTAGGCGTTGTCTAAGCACGTTCCTGCCCGGCGCCGGGCCCGGCGCGGATCGCCGTCCGCGCGCCGCGGGCGCCGTCGGCGGACGTATGAGGCCCGGTCGCCGCGCAGCGGCGCGCGGCCCGGAATGGCGGGATCGGATTTTCCGAACCAGATGTTAGAATGATTGTGTTTCCCCAAAGCCGCCTCTGTCACTAGCTTTGCGGAATCAGTAACTGGATATCGAGCTGGTCACGATCAGCATCTTCGATGTGAGAATGCGGATAAATATATCGGGCCAGCAGTCATAGTCATATGACCGAAGAGGTGAGTAATAATAAGCAAGAAAATCGAAACCCAGGCCAACGAATACAACATGGTGACGGAGCAAGACATGGCGATGACGTTCAATCGGAATTATCGGGGAATAGGGGCGGCGGGAGTGATCGCGGCGATCATGGCGTTCGGCGCCGCCACCGCCACCGCCGCGGACAAGGATCCCGTTTACCTCTTGAGCTGGGGCGGAACGATTCAGACGTCCTTCGAAAAGGAAGGTTGGGCGGAAAAGTTCAAGGAAGCCACCGGCTATGAAATGGTGCTGGTGCCGAAGGCGACGTCGTCCGAGATCATCGCCACCGCGATCGCGCAAAAGGACAATCCGCAGGTCGACGTCGTCATGAGCGACTACGCCGCCTGGCTTCAGGGCAAGCACCAGGGTCTCTTTGGCGCGATCGACGAGGCGTCGGTTCCGAACCTTGCGAAACTCTATGACACCGCGCCGATCAGGGATGGCGAGGAGACGATCGGCGCCTTCACCTACACCGACACGCTCTCGCTGATCTATCAGCCCGAGATCTTCGAGCGGAACGGCTGGGAGCCGCCGACGAAGTGGGAGGATCTTGGCCGACCGGAATTCAAGGGCATGGTCTCTATTCCGCCGGTAAGCAATACATACGGGCTCTATACGCTTGTGCTTCTGGCGATGGCGAATGGCGGCGGGGTCCAGGACATCGAGCCGGGGTTCGACGCGCTGCGGGAAATCGCGCCGGGCGTCGTCGACTGGACCAGCACCTTCGCCAAGCTGGGCGGATACCTCCAGGGCGAGTTGGTTGCGATCGCGGTGTTCGGGGCCAATTCCGGTTATGAGATCAAGAAGAAGGGCATCCCCGCCGAAGTCGTCATCCCGACGCCCAACTTCCTGAGCCCCACGGCCGTCGGCGTCATGAAGGACGCGCCCAATCCCGAAGGCGCGCGCGCGCTGCTCAATTTCATCATCGGGAAGGAATTCCAGTCCTATCGCGCCGAGCGTTTCGGGAGCAACGCGATGAACAGAGAAATCGAGGTCTCTCCGGAGGCCGCGCAATATCTCCTCACCGACGAGCAGAAGGCGAGCCTCGATATTCTCGATTACGAGAGCGTGCTTCCTGTCCGGGCGGAATGGAACGAGCGGTTCGAGAAAGAAATCGCCCCGATCCGCTGAGTTTAGGGTCGACCCAAGGGTCGCGCCGCCCTGGTGGCGCGACCCGCCGAATTTCAAATGCGCATGCCGAGCCCCCGCGGCGGAGATGCGATCAGGGGAGCTGCATGTCGCTCGTAATCAGAAGCCTCAGCAAGACTTTCGGCGGCGTCGAAGCGCTGAAAAATATCAATCTCGATGTCAGCGATGGCGAGTTCTTTTCTCTGCTCGGCCCTTCCGGATGCGGAAAGACGACGCTGCTACGCTCCATCGCAGGAATCTACGAGCCGGATTCCGGCGAGATCATGCTCAATGACCGCGCGCTTTGCGGCCGCGCGATGAGCGAGCGCAACACCGCGCTGGTGTTTCAGAATTATGCGCTCTTTCCCCATCTCAGCGTTTTCGAGAACGTCTCGTTCGGGCTGAAGATGCGCCGTCAGAAGCCGGCGGAGATCGCGCGGCGCGTCGGCGAAGCGATCGAACTCGTGCATCTCTCCGGCTTTGAAAGCAGGTATCCGGGCCAGCTTTCCGGCGGGCAGCAGCAGCGCGTGGCGCTGGCGCGCGCGCTCGTGGTCGAACCGGACCTTCTCCTGCTGGACGAGCCCCTGAGCAATCTCGACGCGAAACTCCGCGAGACGATGCGCCACGAAGTCCGCGAGATTCAGAAGAGCGTCGGCATCACGACGATCCTTGTGACGCATGACATTCAGGAAGCCTTCGCGATGTCCGACAGGATCGCGGTGATGAGCGCCGGCCGGATCGAACAGATCGGAACGCCGGAGGAGATTTATTCCGCTCCGAGCACCATGTTCACGGCTGAATTCACCGGCCAGATCAACCGTTTCTCAGGGCGCGTCGTCGATCTGGAGGCGGACCGCGCGGTGTTGGAGACCGAGGGCGGGCTGCGTATCAGCTTTCGGCCGGTCGCCGGAGAGACGAAGCAGGGCGAGGACGCGACGCTGATGATCCGCCCGGAACGCGTCCGCGTTGATGTGGAGGCTGACGGGCTGCCGAACCGGATGGAGGCGACGCTGGAATCCGCGACTTATCTCGGCAGCATGATCATTTATCGGTTGCGTGTCGGTGGAACCGAGGTTTCAGCGCAGGCCGCCAATGTCGGGCGGCGTCCGCCGGCCGCCGGGGCGCCGATCTCAGTCGGATGGGATGAGCATGACACGTTCTTCCAGCGCTGAGGGCGAGGGCGTGAACCCGCCAGTTCGACAGGCGCGCGCGATCCTGCGCTGGACTCCGCTCTTGTTCACCGCCCCGCTGGCGCTTGTCCTGCTCGGTTTCTTTGTCTGGCCGCTGCTCCAGAGCATCGTCAACAGTTTCCACACCTATAGCCTCTCCGGGATCGACCGGTCGGTCTGGACACTGGAGAATTACGAGAAGCTCTTCGAGAGTTTCTATCTCGGCGTGCTGGGGCGCACGATCCGGGTCAGCCTGATGACTTCCGCGATCACTGCGGTGTTAGCGTTTCCGATCGCGTGGTATATCGCCGGCCGTCCCGGCAGGGCGCAGGCGTTCTGGCTGATGCTGTTCGTCGCGCCCTGGCTCGTCAATACGGCGGTCAAGGCCTTCGGCTGGACGCTGATCCTCGGCCCGAACGGGGTTGTGAACTCCAGCCTTCGGGCGATCGGCGTGATCGACCGGCCGTTGATGCTGATGTTCAACGAAACCGGGATCGTGATCGGCCTTGTCCACGGTCACTTCATGTTCGTTCTGCTGCCTCTCTGGGCGGGGCTGGCCAGCTTCGACCGATCGTTGATCTGGGCTGCGCGCAATCTTGGCTCGAACTGGGCGGACGTATTCACCAAGGTGGTCTTCCCCCTGACGCTGCCGGCGTTGCTGGCCGGGATGATCATCAATTTCACGATGAACATGGCGGCTTTCGCGACCCCGGCGCTGCTCGGCGGCTCACGCGCGCGGGTCATGTCCTATCTCGCCTACGAAGTGAACCTGGTCGACCTGAACTGGCCGTTCGGCGCGGCGATGGCGGTGCTTCTCCTGGTGACGACGATGTCGCTTATCCAATTCTCCCACTACGCGACCACTTCGGGCAAACGGAAGGTGATCTTCGAATGAGCTTCCTTCTGCGAATCTACGCCTGGCTGATCGCTGCGTTCATGCTGGCCCCGCTCATCCTGATCGTCTGGATGTCTTTCACGCCGGCGGAATTCTTCATCCTGCCGACGCAGGAGTTCAGCCTTCGCTGGTACTGGCAGATATTTGAGCATCCCGGCTTCACCAACGCGTTCTTCCTGAGTGTCCGGCTGGCGCTGATCTCGTCGGTCATCGCGACCGCGCTCAGCTTCTTCGCCGCCTACGCGCTGGTGAGGTTCAGCTTCTCCGGAAAACGGGCGCTCGACGCGTATTTCATGTCGCCGCTTCTGATCCCGGCGGTGGTGCTCGGGATTGCGATGTTGCAGTTCCTGAACGGCGTCGGCCTCTACAACACCTTCTTCAGCCTCGTGGCGACGCATGTCGTCGTCATCACGCCTTTCGCGATCAGGGCGATCGACGCGGCGTTGCGCGATGTGCCGAAGGAGCTGGAATGGGCGGCGATGAATCTCGGCGCGAGCCGGGTTCGCGCGCTCTGGCGGGTGACGCTGCCGCTTTCGCTCCGGGGGGTGGCCGCCGGGTTCATCTTCGCCTTCATCATGTCCTTCGACGAAGTCACCGTGACGATCTTCATGACCGGGCCATCCTATCAGACCCTGCCGCTTCGGATTTACAACTATCTTTCCGACCAGGTGGACCCGACCGTCGCCGCGGTCTCCTCGCTGCTGATCCTCATGTCGCTCGTCCTTATCCTGATTCTGGAGCGGATCGGCGGACTGAAATCCTTCGTGAAATGACCTCGAACACAGAAAGCGAACAGATGACGTTTGAAACGATACAGGTGGACCATGACGAAGGCGTCACCACGGTTACGCTGAACCGCCCGCCATTCAATCTGGCCACGCCGGAGCTGGTCGAAGAACTGATGACCGCGTTCGATCAGCTCGAGGCCCGCGCCGAGACGCGCGCGGTCGTGTTGCGCGGCGCGGGCGAGCGCGCGTTCTGCGCTGGGGCCGATATCGGCCATGAAAAAGGCCCCGCCGGCGAAGGGCGCGGGCTGCGCGACGCCGGACGCGCCCTTGTCGACCGGATCGAGACCTATCCCAAGCCGGTGATCGCCGCCATCCGCGGCTGGTGCATCGGCGGCGGCACCGGAATCGCCTGGCCCTGCGATATCCGTATCGCTTCCGACACCGCGAAATTCCGCGCCGGCGACGTCTATCTCGGCATCATCCCGTCCTGGAGCGTCGGCATGGTGCGCCTCGTTCACTATCTGGGCCGAAACCGGACGCTGGATCTGCTGCTGCTTGGCGAGGACATCTCCGCCGATCGCGCGCTGGAGCTCGGGATCGTCAGCCGCGTGGTTCCCGACGCGGATTTCGAGGCGGAGGTCGACCGCGTTTCGAAACGCCTCGCGTCCGGCGCGCCGCTGCCGATCCAGGCGATCAAGGAGGCCGTCCGCGCGCAATGCCGCGAGGGCGTGGACCGCGCCGCCCTGCTGGAGGAGGCGTGGGCGAGCCGCATCTTCGCCTCGAAGGACGCGAAGGAAGGCATGAGCGCGTTCCTGGAGAAGCGCACCCCGACCTTCACCGGCGAATAGGGGCGCGGGCGAAATGGAAACGAAGGACATCGACAGCGCCAGCGGCGCGCTTCGCGAAGAGGCGCGCGAACGCATCGCCCGGCATGTGAAACCGGTCGTCGACGCGAAAAAGCAGGGGGAGCGTCTCTCAAACGCCGAGATGCGGGGCCTCTACAAGGCGTTCGCGCCGATGGGCTATCTCGGCAGCACGATCCCGAAGGAAGCGGGCGGGGCCGGGCTCTCCTATCTCCAATACGGGCTCCTGCTGGAGGCGCTCGGCTCATCACCGGTCATGCTTGGGGAAATCGTGCCGCCGCGGAGCATCTTTTTTCTCGGCGACGAGGCGCAGCGTGAACGCTGGCTGCCGCGGCTTCTCGCGGGCGACATGGTCGCCACCGCCGCGATCACCGAGCCGCAGGCCGGGTCCGATCTTCGTTCGATGACGACGAGCGCGGTGAAGGCGGATGGCGGTTACCGCCTCAATGGCCGCAAGAAATGGATCAAGCTCGGCGGCGTCGCCGATGCGATGACTGTGCTGGCGATCACCGATCCGGAGACCAAGCCGAAAGGCATGAGCCGCTTCTTCATCGAACGCGACGCCACGCCCTGGACGGCGGAGGAGCTTCCCTGCATCGGCATTCGGAACGTTTCTTTCGCCGAGATCGGCTTCGACGATCTGCAGCTCGACGAAGGCAATCTGCTCGCCGGCGGGACCGACGGCGTTGAGGGGTTCTATCGCGGCATCGAAGCCTCGCGCGCGCTGATCGGCCTGCAGGCGGCCGGCCTCGCGGCGGAGGCCATTCGCCTTGCGAAGGAATACGCGAAGGAGCGCACGGCTTTCGGCCGCCCGCTCGCAAAATTCCAGGCGGTCCAGACCAGGATCGCCGACGCCGCCGCGGCGGTCGAGGCGTCGCGCGCGCTTTCGATCTCCGCGCTCCGCATTCTCGATGACGGCCGGCGCTGCCCGCGCGAGGCGGCGATGGCGAAAGTGTTCGCGACCGAGGCGGCTGTCGCGGCCTGCATGGCCGCTATGTCCTGCATGGGCGCGCATGGCCTGTCGGAGGCCGCCGGTGTCGAACGTCTTTTGCGCGACGCGACGATGCTGACGGTGATCGACGGCGCTTCGGACATCCAGCGGCTGATCGTCGGCCGCGAAGAATTCGGCGTCGCCGCCTTCGTTTGAGGAGACTACATCTTGTCTGAAGCAATCGCCCATCGGCTCGGCGCCGAGCGCATCCTCCATCCCCGCTCGGTCGCCGTCATCGGCGCCAGCGAAGATGTCGGAAAGTTCGGCGGCCGGGTCATGCACTATCTGGTCAAGCACGGCTACGAAGGCCGCATCGTTCCGGTGAACCCCAAGCGCGACACTGTTTTCGGCGTATCTTGCGCGCCGCATATCTCCAAGGCCGGGGGGCCGGTCGATGTCGCGCTTCTCGCTCTGCCCGCGCATATGCTTGTCGCGGCGCTGGCCGATTGCGCCGAGGCTGGGGTCGGCGCCTGCATCGTCATGACCACCGGCTTCGCCGAAGCCGGCGAGGAAGGCGCGGCGCGCCAGGCGGAGTTGATCGAGATTTCGCACAGGACCGGAATGCGGATCGTCGGGCCGAACTGCATGGGACTGATCAGCCCGCACAGCAAGATGGCGCTCACCTCGTCCCTGGTGCTCGAAACCGACCATCTCAGGGCGGGGTCGGTCGGTTTGATCTCGCAGAGCGGCGCGTTGATGGTGTCGATGTATAATCGCGCCGATGATGCGGAAATCGGCTTCAGCGCCTGCGTATCTCTCGGCAATCAGGCTGACCTGGAGATCAGCGATTTCGTCGAGCACCTGATCCATGATGACGCGACGAAGGTGATCTGCATCTATATGGAGGGGCTGCGGGACCCGGCGCGCTTTCTCGCGCTGGCCGACGAAGCGCGTCGGGTCGGCAAACCGATGCTGGTCGTGAAGACCGGCAGGACCGAGGCGGGCGTCGAGTCCGCGAAGTCTCATACCGCCAGCCTCGCCGGCTCCTACGATGTGTTTTCAGCAGCCTGCCGCGATCATGGCATTGTCCTGCTCGACGATCCTGACGGGATGATCGAGACGGCTGACATCCTGGCGCGGTGGCCGACATGGCGCGGCGACGGCGTCGCGGTCTATTCGGCCTCGGGCGGGGGCGCAGGCATCGGCGTCGACAGGGCGTCGGAAGCCGGGCTTCGTCTTTCGATCCTGTCGGAGGAGACGCGCGCTAACCTGCGCGAGGTGTTGTTGCCGCCGCAGGCGAACAATCCGATCGATCTCGGCGGGAGGACGGTTTCAGACCCGTTCGAAGGGGCGGAACGCGCATATCGCGCCATGGCGGAGGATCCGGACACCGGGCTCGTCTGGATCATTCTGACGACGGTTCCGTTTTACGAGCGGATGACCGAACTGATCGCGCGGACGGCGCTGGCGTCGGGCAAGCCCTTCATCTTTCTCGTTACGCCGGGCAGCGCCGCCGACGGGCCGCGCCGGATACTGCGTGAGCTTGGCTGCGCCTATTTCGACCGCGTCGATGATTGTATCCGCGTGCTCGGGGCGCGGGACGCCTATTTCCGGATGCGCGAACAGGCGCCCGATGACGCCGCCGCGCCGCAGCCGCGCGCCCCTCGGGCCGTGGCGCCGCTGGAGGGGCGGCCCGGTGAACTGCTTTCGGAACCTGTCGTGAAATCGCTGCTCGAAGATCACGGCGTCCGCGTGACGCGGCAGCATGAGGCGACAAGCGCCGACGCCGCCGTTTCCGCCGCCGACGACATCGGGTATCCTGTGGTTCTGAAACCCGTCGCCGAAGGGCTGGTCCACAAGAGCGATATCGGCGCCGTCAAGCTGAACCTGACGGACGCCGCCGCCGTTCGCGCGGCATATGGTGAGATCGAGACGGCGGTGTGCGAGCACCTCCCGCCATCCGCGTTCAAGGGCTGTTCGGTCCAGGAGATGTGGAAGCCCGAACTCGAACTGATCCTGGGTATCAAGCGCGATCCGCTCTTCGGCCCTGTCGTCGTCTGCGGCGCGGGGGGCGTCCTCGTGGAACTCTTCTCCGACGTCGCCGTCGCGGTTGCGCCGATCGGCGTCGCGAAAGCGCGCGATCTTCTCCTGTCCCTGCGCATAGCGCCGCTTTTCGGTGCGTTCAGAGGCCGGGCTCCGCTTGATATCGACGCGGCGGCGACGGCGCTGAGCACGTTGAGCGAGATCGCCGTGAGCCATGGCGATCGGCTGGTCGAGCTCGATGTGAACCCGCTGGGCGTCAGGCTTCAGGGTGAAGGCGTCTGCGCGCTTGACGCCAGGGCGCTCCTGCGGTGAGACCGGCGCGACGCCGGCGGCGGGTTCTTCAATCGGCTTGACCGTCGGTCCGCGTCGTCACGGGGCGAGCTTGTCGCGGCTTCCGGTCTCTGAAGGCTTCGGTTTCCAGGATGCTGTTCCGGCAATGTTCGATGAAGGCTTTCACCGTCAGAACCTTCTCGGTGTCGCCGATGAGCGCGATGCCCAGCTGCATCGAGCGTACTGGCCCGCTCATGGGCAGAAACTTGAGAGGCCGTCCGTCCGGCGCCACGTCGTTCAAGGGGCGCGTGTTGACCATCGCATAGCCGAAGCCGTTCGCTGCGAGGCTGCGAAGCACGGCCATGTCCCTCGTCCGCTCGGCGATCCGGGGGCGCGCGCCGAGATGGTCGAAGAACGACAGGAAGTATTCGGCGCTATGCGGCAGGTCCAGCAGCAGCATGGGATATTTCTGCAACTCCGCGGCGGACACCACGGGTAGATGGGCCAGCGGATGCGTCTCGCTCATCATCGCGAAAGGCGGCAGCTCGACCAGGGGCAGGAAGGTTATGTCGCGCGGAATCCCCAGATCATAGGTCAGGGCGACGTCGATCTCGGCGCGGCGCAACGCCTCGAAAATTGCGTGCTGATCCAGTTCGATCTGGCTGATCTCGACCCGTGGGTATTTCTCCTCGAACCGCCGTCGCAGGTTCGGAACGACCAACTGCGCGAAGGTCAACAGGCACCCGACGTTCAGAGGGCCCTGGACGTTTCCGGAAATATTGTCCCCCAGCCGGTTCAACTCGACGGCCTCGTGCAGAACGCGTCTGGCCTGCACCAGGAACTGGCGCCCCGCTTGCGTCGGCGTCAGGCCGTGCGCGTGCTTCCGGACGAAGAGCTTCAGGCCGAATTCCTGCTCCAGCTGCGTGACTGCGGCCGAGATGGACGGAGAGCTGACATTGATCTTCTCGGAGGCGCGAACGATGCTCCCCTCGTCGCTGACGGCGGCGAAATACTCAAGCTGACGAAGCGTGTAGCGCAAGGACATGAGCGTAATTCGCCTGCGCTTCCCGCCCCGTCAAGTGCGTGAAGCGCCGCGCGATCCGCCTATGCCGCGCCGGCGGCCTTCGGCCGGTCATCCATAGACCGCCCGTGGCAGCCACGTGATGATTTCCGGGAAAACCATGCAGAGCGCCAGCCCGATGAACTGGATGGCGAGAAACGGCAGGGCCGAGCGGAAGATATCGCTCATCGGGATGTGGGCGGGGGCAACGCCGCGCAGATAGAAGAGCGCGTAACCGAAGGGCGGCGAAAGAAAGCTCATCTGCATGTTCACGAGGTAGAGCACCCCGAACCACAGCACCAGATCGTTCGGGTCGTCCAGCCCGAACGCCTGCGCACCAAGCGCCTTGATAACCGGCACGAAGATCGGCACGCAGAGAAGAAGAATCCCGACCCAGTCGAGGAACATCCCGAGGATGATCAGCAGGATCTGCATGATGATCAGGATGCCCCAGGGGCCGAGTCCGGTGGCGGCGAGGCTCGCCTGGACGAACTCCTGACCGCCCTCGAGCACGTAGAGGCCGACGAAAATCGTCGCGCCGAACATGATCCAGAGCACCATGGAAGTGGCCTTGAGCGTCGTGAGGCAGGCTTCGCGCACCGTCGGCCAGTCCAGCCTGCGGTGAATCGCGGCGACGATGAACGCGCCGAACGTTCCGATGCCCGCAGCCTCGACCGGCGTGGCCACGCCGCTGAATATCAGGCCCAGAACCACGATAATCAGGATGATGGGCGCCGCCATCCTTCCGATGAGGCGGAGTTTCTCGATGTTGTCGACCCGATCCTCGATCGGAATCGGCGGGCCGAGATCGGGGTTGAGATAGGAGCGGACGGTCACATAAAGGATATACAGACTTGAGAGGAGCAGGCCCGGCAGAACCGCGCCGATGAAGAGTTCGCCGACGGATTGCTCGGCCACGACGGCGTAGATGATCGCCAGGATCGAGGGCGGAATCAGGATGCCGAGCGTGCCGCCGGCCATGATCGCGCCCATCGCGATCTTCGGATCGTACCGGCGCGCGAGCATGGCCGGCAGCGCGATGATGCCCATGGTGACGACCGCCGCGCCGATCACGCCGACCATCGCCGCGAGGATGGTCGACGCGATGATCGTCGCCGAGGCCAGCCCGCCTTTGACGGAGCCGAGCAGTTTGTAGATCACATCGAACATTTCGCCGATGAGCCCCGCGCGCTCGAGCATCGCCGCCATGAATATGAACAGCGGGATCGCCGAGAGCTGGTAATTGGTCATCATGGGGAAGATGCGGCTCGGCACGATGTTCAGGGTGTTGGCGTCCCCGAGGATAAAGAGAAACACGCAGGCCAGTCCGCCGGTGACGAAGGCCAGCGGCATTCCCGCCATCAGCAGCACCAGCAGGCTGCCGAACATCAGCAGCGTCAGTATCTCGATCGATATCTCGATGCCCATTTCCGCTACCCCCGGACCAGCGTGCGAATGTCTTTGCCGATCTTCGATACGCCCTGAAGCAGCAGCAGAAGGCCGCCGACGACCATCGCCCATTTCATCGGCCAGAGCGGCACTTCCCATTCATTGAAACTGAGTTCGCCCCAGCGAATCGCCGGGTCGGTGAATTGCCCGAGATCGAAGCGGGAGAGCATCTCGGATGTCGATATCTGTCCCCGCGCCCAGTCCGAAAGGAGTCCGTTGCCGGTCGGGACCGCGAGCGCGTCCATCGCGAAGATCCATGATGTCGCCATCAGGGTTCCCGCGAAGATGAAGAAGAATACCGAAGTGAGGATATCGATGAGCGCCTTTCTGCGTGGCGACATCGGCGCGTAAAAGATATCGACCCGCACATGGCTCTCCGTCAACATCGCATAGGCGCCTGAGATCAGGTATTGCATGCCGAACATCAGATACATGCCCTCATGCGCCCAGTTTGTAGGGCTGTTAAAAACATATCTTGCTATTACTTCATAATAATACACGAATACTGCGATTACACACCAATAAGCGACGAATTCTCCGCAAAAAAGTGAGAGACGGTCGATGAAATTGTCCGCGCGCCGCGCGTCCGTCTCCGAGGACTCGGCGCCCTCCACCTGTTCGAGAGCGGGGTCGGGCGATGTGTCGTCCTCTTCATCGTTGATGCCGGCGTTCGCGCGCCTGACGAGGATCGGCATGAGAATGGCGTCGATCGCGAGCAGTGCGAGAAGAACATAAAGGGCGTAGCGGGCGGCGTTGTTCCAGTATGCGCGCGTCGCCGCGGCCTTTTCGGCGAGCGGCCTCATTTCCGCCAGCACGGCGCGCGCCTCCTCCAGTTTCGCCGCGCCGGTGCTCAGAGCGTCCTTCGCGCGTGCGACTTTCTTCTCGGCGCTGAGGCGGCTGAAGGAGCCTTCCTCGCTGGCGGCCACGGCGGCCTCCAACTCCGGCAGATTGGCGCGCGCGGCTTCGACACGCGGCCCCTCGCGGTCGATGACCCGCTGGGCGATGTCGGCGCGATTCCCGAAATCCGAGACATTGGATCGGGCGTCATGACCCGCGCTGTTGGCGTAGAGGATGAAGACGAAAACGGGAATGAAGACAATTCCCAGCAGGCTTCTCAGATAGAAGCGGTGCAGCCCGATGATGCCGCCGGTGAACAGGATCATGTATCCGAGCCAGGAAGAATATCGTCGCTGCGCGGGCCGGGGTCTGCGGGCGAGATACATGGCGATGGCGGGAAAGACGATCAGCCCGACCAGGTAGAGCCAGTGGGGCAGCATGAAGCTGAGGCCAGGCATTCGGCGATCCTGTCTGTTTTTTCAGTATGCGCAGGAAGGAGCGGCCCGCGCGGGCCGCTCCCGAAAGAAAATCTACGCGCCGACGCCTAGAGGTCGAGCGTTTGCCCTTCAATCTGCTCGCGCGTCACATAGCCGAGGGATCCCGACAGCATGTAATCGAGCTGGATCTTGAAGATGCGCGCCGCATTCTTGTCGCGGTTGGCGTATTTGAACCAGATCGGCACGGCGACGTCCGTCATCAGTTCGACGTCGTCCTGCGAAAGCCGGGTGACCTCGGTGCCGTCGGCCTCGAACTTGGCCCAGGCCTCCAGGTCGGCTTTCTGGATCGCCGCATGGTGCATGTCCGAATAGACATGCGTCTCCATTTCGACGAACTGTTTCATTTCGGGCGAAAGCGCGTCCCACGCCGCCTGTCCCACGGTGATGTCCATCAGATCGACCGGCTGATAGAGCGACATGAAACCCGGAGGGCCCATGGAGATGTATTTGGTGACCTGGCTGAAGCCGAGGGCGTAGTTTACCGCCGGGCCGGTATAGTCGGCCACGTCGATCGTGCCCTTCTCAAGCGCCGGGAAGATCTCCGAGCCGGGCAGAACCGTGGTCTTCGCGCCGATCGCATCGAACACCTCCGCCACCATGCCGCCAGGCAGACGCATCTTGCGGCCGACGAAATCGTCGATCGAGCGGATCGGCACCTTCGAGTGGATGATGTTCGCGCCGTGCTGCACCGGGCCGACGAAATACATGCCCTGGCTGGCGTAGAGCTCGCGCGCGATCTCGAGCCCGCCCAGGCTGTAGAAGAAGACGTCCCATTCGTGCGGGTTGCGCATGCCAAGCGGGTAGCTGGTCAGGAACGACGCGGCGGGGATGATCCCCTGTGCGTAGATCGTGAACGGATTCACCGCGTCGAGAACGCCGTTCTTCACGGCGTCGAACAGCTGGAAATCGCCGACGACATCGTTTGCGCCGAAGGGCGTGAACGCCAATTCGCCGCCGGTTTTCTCCTGAATGGTGCCGCACCAGTCCTTGAAGGTCTGGAGCCCGATGCCGCCAGGCCAGGAGGTCTGGATCTTCCAGGTCGTGCCTTTTCCGGCGGCGGTCGCGATATGCGGCGCGGCCAGCCCGACGGCGCTGGCGCCAGCGAGCGACCGGAGAACGCTTCTGCGGTTTGTGATTTGTTTCATGCTTTCCTCACCTATCGCGCCGGCGACGCAGGCAATCCACCGGCCCTATTTGCAAGAACGCGCCTCGTTAACCTGCACCGACGATCGTCTTTGAGCGGGCGTTACGAAGCGTTCACCCTTGGTAAACGCGTCAAACATTTAGAGTCGACAAGTTCCACCCTGCCTACTTCTCGCATAAATGCCAAAAATCGCCGCCTTTGCAAGGCCGCGCCCGTGGTGGGCCAATTTCACGCACCGACGGTTCGTGATCGCTGGAGAAGGGAGAGCAGAATCGGCGCCGCGGCTTTCGCGTGGCGGAGATGGGCCGTGGCTCACACCCTTGGCTTTTGCGAAAAGAGCGCGTCATCCGGGCCTGGGAACAGGCCGCGGATGCATATTTCGCTTCACCTCGATGAGAAATTCCAGCTCGCCGGTCCCAACAGATCGACCTCTCCGATCCATTCGAGGGCGATGCCGCCGAAGCGGCGCCAGCGTGTTGGCGCGGAAAGCGTTCCCGGCGCGCCGGGGGGCCATCCGGGTGTCGTCGCGGCGGGCGTGAACGTCGCCTCGACACAGGTTTCCGCGAGGCGTCGCTCTTCCTGGTCAGCCAGCACCAGCAGCGGGCCGCCGCCCTCTGCGGTGATCGCGGCCGGCGGCAGATCGGTGGTCGCCGAAGGTTCGATGCGGCTCAGCCGGACGGGGACGCCCGGCGGCGGCGCGCCGTCGGAAAGGAGACGCAGCCCGTCGGGCTCGCGCCGAAGCCGTCGCGCATCCTCCGGCGTCAGCCAGACCCGCGCGTCGAGCCGTTTCGGATCGGCGAACTCCGCGATCAAATCTCCGCGATTGATCCAGGCGCCGAGCAGCGAGTCGAAGTCGCGGCGGAAAAACACCCCGGCGCTGGGCGCCGTGATCGAAAGCCCCGCGATTCGCGTCTCCAGTTCCTCGATCTCGCTGTCCAGCGTAACGATCCGGCGTCGAAAGTCGCTCGCCGCGGCGAGCGCGCCGTCGCTCTGGGCGACCGCGAGCTGGATTTCCAGCTTGGCGCGCTCAGCCGACAGATTGCGCGCCTGCGAGCGGATCTGGGGGTTTTCGAGGGTCATGATCGGGTCCCCCTCCGCGACCCTCTGGCCGTCCGCGACGAAGAGCCGGACGACCTCTCCCGGGCTCGTCGCCCGCAACTGAACCGCGTCCCGCAACTCCACAAGTCCGGGCGCGCGCAGGAAAACCGGCGCCGGCGCGAACCAGAGCATCGCGCCCGCGCCGAGCGCCGCCGCGAGCCGGAACGCCGCCACGCGCCGCGCGCCGGGCTCCAGCCGCCAGATCAGCGCGACGAGCCGGCCGAGCGGAACGATGGCCATACGCCAGATGACGAGCGCGCCGAGCGCGACGCCAAAACCGAACGCCAGATGCGCCGCGAGAACCGTCAACGTCACCATCACCCTCATGCGCCAGGCGAAGGACAGCCAGCCGTAAATCATCACGCCGCGCGGCTCCGGCGTCGTCGTGCGCGCGCCCGAAATCGCGCGCACCGCCTGCGCACGGATCGCGCTGGCGCTCCGCTGATAGAGATTGGGCGCGTCGAAGAGATCGACGAGCGCGTGATAACCGTCGAAGCGCATCAGCGGGCTCGCGTTGAAAAGCAGCGTGCTGACCGTCGTCGCCACCACAAGGGACTGGAGAAACGCGCTCAACTCGCCGGTCGGTGTTTGCGTCCAGAGCAGGAGCGCCGCCGCGCCGAGCGCCAGTTCACCGAGGATGCCGGCGAGGGTGATGTGAAGCCGCTTCCAGCGGTTGTCGACGCGCCAGACGCCGGTCACGTCGACATAGGCGCCCAATGGCAGGAAGATGACGAAGAGCAGCCCGACCTCGCGCACTGCCACGCCGTAGCGCCGGGCGGTGAGACCATGCTGGAACTCATGCCACGCCTCGCTGAGCAGCCAGGCGAGCCAGAGCCAGATCACGGAGTCGACGGCGATCAACCGTCCGATCTCGAAAGCGAAGCGGTCCCAACTCCCGGCCAGCGCGCCGAGCGCCGCCGCGAGCAGAAGCAGCCAGAACGGCAGCGTCGCCCAGCTTTGCATCCCGCCGAGGCGCCGCGCGCAGCACGCGAAAGCGGCGTCATAAGCGCCGAGCCGCAACCTCTGGGAGACCGCGTCGAGCCGCCTGGCCGGCGCCCGCTCCGGCGGGCCGGCGGCGCGCTTCTCCAGCAGGCCCTGGCGGTCCAACTCGTCGAGCAGTCGTGGCGCGTCCTCCTCGGTGAGGCGGGCGTCCGGCAGGTCGCGGCGCAGCCGTGCTAGCGCCGCCTCCGGCGAGCGTCTTCCGTCGAGGAGCCGGACGAAGCTCGAGGTTTCCCTGTCGGTTTCGAAATAGCCGCCGGTCATCGGGTCTTCGATCAGCACCGTGTCGCCCGTGGCGCGCCGGCGAAACCGAAGCTCGCGCCGCAGGACCGGATCACCCGCCCCTGTCACCGCAGCGCCCAGCGCTCAAGCGCGCGCCAGGCGTCGCTAAAGATGATGATCCCGAGCGGCGTGAACCCGATCCGGATCAGCGCGACCCCGCTCTGTCCCGGTCTCAGGTCGCCACCGGGGTTGTCGATCGTCGCGGTGAGGGGCAGGACGCCTTCTTCCTCCGCCGCTTCGACCCGGCTCGCGGGTGAGAGGCCGCGGACTTCGAGCGCGCCGGAGTCCCCGCCGTCGAAAGTGATCTCGGCCACCGGCGCCTCCGGCAGGCGCGGCAGGTCGCCGATCGGCAGGTCGACGCGCACCCGCAGGCGATCGAGCGGCGCGACCTCGGCGATCACGTCGCCTTCGCGCACGGGCGCGCCGTCCGCGTCGCGCAGCGGCATCTCGATGACCACGCCGTCGACGGGCGAGACGAGCGCGAGCCGGGCGATGCGCCAGTCCAGCAGGTCGCGCTCGGCTTCGGCCGCCTCGGCCTCGGCGCGCGCGAGCTCGGCCGCCGCGAGCCGCTTTTCGCCGAGCGCCGCGTCGTGTTTTCGGGTCGCTTCCTCGAACCTGGCCTGGGCGGCGACGCGTGAGAGGCGCAGCGCCTCGCCCTCCAGTTCCGCCAGCGCTTCGCCGGCCGCGACCTTGTCGCCCGGCTCGACCAGTGTTCGCCGCAGCACCGCCGAGAAGCTGGCGGCGACGAAGCGGCGGCCCTCAGGCTCAAGCTGCGCGTCGTCCCTGACCCGGTCCGGGAGGGGGATGAATAGCGCGCCGATCACCAGCCCCGTAGCGATCACCTTTCCGTCCCAGCTCCCCAGCACCGCCTGTCGGGCGCCGAACGCCGCGCGCAGCCGCGCGACGAAGCCGGCGGCGTCTTCGGGCGCATCACCGTCGAGCGCCGCCAGATACTGGTTCAGCGCGGTCCTCAACGGCGCCTCGCCCTGTTCGCCGGCGCCGCCGAAGGCGCGGGCGGCCAGCTCCAGCGCCGCGGCGGGCGTCGAGCGCGATGCTGCGGATGACCGGCGCGCCCTCATTGACCACCACGGCGGCGGCTTCGGCGTCGACCGTCTCGGCCAGCGCAACGAGAAAGCCGCGCTCCGCGCAAGGGTCAAGCGGGGCGCCGGGCGCGAGCGCCCTGATCCGCGCGCTTGGCGGCGGCGCGGCGGGCGGCTTGGGGGCGCCCCTGGAGAGCTTTTGCGGCTGGCTCATCGCTCGCCGGGGCGCGGATCCGGGGGCAGGGCGAGGCTGATGCGTTCGCCGACCAGAAGGCCGGTCTTTTCGTTTCGGATCTCCAGCACGACGCCGCGCAGCCCGGTCGCGGCGTCGATCTCGCCGCCAAGCTCCCGCACCCGGGCGGAGAAGTCGGCGCCGGAACGCACGGCGGCGACGGTCAAGACATCGCCGATGGCGATATCGTCGAGACATGCGGCCGGCGCGAATATTTCGACGTGCAGGCTGTCCGTCTCCACCAGAGTAAGAATCCGGGCGTCGCCGCCGGCGCCCGCAAGTTCGGATTCGCGCCGCAGGATGTCCTCCACAACGCCATCGAACGGCGCGCGCACATCGAGCAGCGCAAGCCGGACTTCGGCGCTTTCGAGCTCAAGCCGCGCGACGCGCCGTTCGTCGAGAACGGTCTGGAGTTCGGCTTCGGCGATCGTCAGTTGAGCCCCGGCCTCCGCGACCTCGAACGGGCGCGCGGCGCCTGAGCGGCTCAGACGCTTGAGCTCTTCGGCTCGTCGCCGGGTCTGATCCCGTCGCGCCTCCGCCGCGGCGATGCGGCCCTCGGCTTCGGCGCGGGCGCGGGCCAACGCGACATCCGCCGCACCGAGTCGCTTGTCCAGTTCAGCCAGAAGATCGCCCTTCGTCACCCGCGCGCCGACATCCACGTGCTGGCGGGCGATGATGCCGGGCTCGCGCGCCGCGACCTCCACGCGTTTCGCCGGGTCCGCGAAGCCGATCGCGCTTGTCGCGGCGCATTCGTCCGCCGCGCCGGCCGAGGAAAGCGCGCAGAGACACGCAGCGCCGAGCAGACTACTCCGCTTCCGGCGCGGCATCATCGACGGCGTTCGGAATGGTCGACGCGTCGAGGATCGCATCCGGGTCGGTGAGAATGTCGGGGCTGACGCTCTCACCCGGCGGCGGGGGGACGTTCCCGCGCACCAGACGGATGTAATCGAGATTGTTCGTGTTGACCCGCTCGGCGCGGATATCGCGCACTGAAAGCATCGTGCCGGCGACGTTCTCAAGCGTATAGAGCGCGGGCGTGTAGGACACGGCGGACAGCATCGGCCGCTCCCCGGCGTTGGCGCGGTCCTCATAGCTCGAAATCAGCGTCGCGAGGAACGCGCTGCCGCCTTCCGCGCCGTTTACGGCCAACGAGCGGAGCGCGCTGAGTTCGGAATTGATCGCCGAGAGTTCGGCTTCGCGCGCGCGCATCTCCTCATAGGAGGTTCTGACCTCGCGTACGGCGACCTGCGTCTCCAGCAGCACGGAGTCGCTGACATTGCGAAGCCGCGACGTCAGCTGCCGCGCCTCGACCCGACGGCGGTCATAGCGCGCCTTGTCGGTGGTGTTGCCGATCGGAATCTCGAAGCGGACGCCAACCGCCGCATCGATGCCGGTCTGCCCGAACTGTTTTCCGAACGCCCTGTCGAAGTCATAGTCGCCCTGCAGCCCGGCGCTGGAGGCCGAGGCGAAAAGATCGAGATCGGGTAGCAGGCGGTTGCGCGCCACTTCGGTCCGAATTTCCGCGCCGCGCAGCTCCAGCGCCACCACCTTCACTTCGGGCCGGTTCTCCAGCGCGAGGATGGATACATCGTCGAGGGGCGCGTCGATGAATTCCACCATCACCGGCTGGGCGGGGATGATCTCGATATCCCGCCTGTAGAGCGAACCATCGCTCAGCAGCGCGGCCAGCCGCGCCTCGGAATTGTCGACGCCGGCGCGGGCGCGGATCAGCGCCGCCTCGGCCTTGCGCAACGCGGCGCGCGCCTGCGCCGTTTCGCCCGGCAGGGCGTTGAACCCGGCGCGCGAAGACAGGCGCGCCGAGATTCCGCCGAGATCGGCGATCAGACGCTGGCGCTGGAGCACCCGGCTGCGCTCGGAATACAGCGCCCAGTAAGTGCGCAGCGCCTCCAGCATCTGGGTGTCGATCTGGCGCTGAAGCTCCGCGCCGGAGCGGTCCCGCTCCAGCTGCGCGAGCTGGATCGGCGCCGAGTTGACGGTGACGCCGGCGCCCTCCAACAGGGGCTGGCGCAGCTCCAGCCTGATTTCGCTCTCGGCCTGGTCGTCCGGCACGAAGAATTCCGAATTGCTGTCGCGGCCGCCGAAGCGCTGTGAAAGGCGAACTTCGCCGCCTGTAATCAGCGGTTGACGAAGGCCGACCTCGATGCCGAACTCGTCCTCCTCGAGATTGTCGGGGGCGGAGCCGGAGGTTCCGGGCTCCAACGTGCTGGAGCGGATGTCGTCCGCCGTCCGGACATCCGCCTCGCCGAAGATGAACGTGTCGCATCTGTCCTCGGCCTCGCGGACGACGGCCTCGCGGATCAGGGGCAGGTCGGAGAACGCCTTGAGCTGGTTGGAACGGGCGAGCATCCGGTCGAGAAGATCGTTGACGTCCAGTTCGACGATATTGGCGCCGTCGCCCTGCGGTTGCGACATCCGGTCCGCCCAATAGGCGCCGCGCCGGAGCCGCGATCGTCCGGGGCCGGGACAACGCGGCCGTCTTCGGTCGCAAACCTTCGCCCGAGATCCTCTTGCGCCTCGACCACGAAGGTTCTGTATTGCTAGCGCGCGGCGGCGGCGACCTCGCTGTTCGGGTTCACGTTCTCCACCATCTCCGAGGCGCAGCCTGTCGTGAGAATGAAGATGGCGGCCCGCCAGCACCGAACTGACGGAAACGGGACGGCCCATCCGCCGCCACGACTGGGAAGAATTGCACGCAACGTCATGAAATGTCCGCAAATCGACTACAGAAACAATGAAACGCAAATCTATTTCCGTAAGCCAATACAGAAGATAGTTGAATCGGATTTGAGAGGCTTGTTTCCGCGCCTCGTCACGCCCGCCGGGGGGGTGCGTTCCGTCAGTCTTCGGCCAGCCAGGAGGTGATCGGACCGCGCTTCGCGGCGAAGAGGCCCTGCGCGATCTGCGCGCCGTGCACGATCAGCCCGACGAACACCCAGAGCGCGACCGCGACGAACCCTGCGTCGGGAGCGCCCAGCAGAACGGCGACGGTTAGGATCGCCAGGTTCGGGTTTCGGCGCGCGGTGATCTTCCGGAAGAAGCTGTCGAAAGGGCGCCAGATATGCATGTGGATGCCGAAACGCGCGATGAATATCCCCTCCATCACCCGCTGAAGGACATAGCCCGCCAGAATGACGCCAAGCGCGAGCCCGCCATCGTTGAGGCCGGCGTCGGTCCCGCCAAGGCCAACCCACCAGGCCCACCACCAGAACGGCGGATGGATGAGGTCGATACCGTGATCGAGCACGTCGCCGAACCGCGACGAAGTGAGCGTGGCGCGGGCGAGTTTGCCATCGACCGTATCGAGAAACGTCATCGCCCAGGCGACCACGACGCCGATGGCGAACGAACCGGTCCAGAAGAGCCAGAACGTCAGCAAGACGAGCGCGAGGCTCGCCAGCGTCACCTGATTGGGCGTGATGCCGAAGCGAACGCAGAACCGGACCGCCGCTAGCGCCGGGACGGGCCAGACATGCTTGGTGACGAAATCGGTGACGCCCTTGTAGGTGGCGTCGAAAATTTCCTGCTCGGCGGGCTTCTCTTCGCCCGCGATGACCCTGTTCGTCATCGGATCGGCGCGTTTTCGCAGCGCCTTGTCGTATCGCCCGGCGAGGCCGGCGCCGGAAAGCGCGCCCGCCGGCGCCGCCGCGCCCGCCGCGATCCGCGCAGCATCCCGCGCGCCGTCCACGGTCCTGCTTCCCGCAAACGCGCCCGTGTTATCGGACAGCGCCGTTCCCGGCGCCGCGCTCGCCAGCGCCGAAATCACCCCGGCGCCGTAGACATGCGCGCCGGAGAGAATGACGCCGGCCTCCGCCGGGTCTGACGTGATGTCGACGCCAGCCTGCAGGGCCTGCCGGGTCAGACGCTCACGCGGGGTGAGGCCGAATACGCGCGCCGCACTCTCTCCGGCGATGAAAGCGGTCTGGCGGGTGGCTGGCATGGCGGTTCCTCGCGGCGCGTGTTCATCCGGCGCGGCGATTGTTTAGGGGATCGAGCGGCGGTGGTCCATCGGCGGGGCGTCAGCGGAGGCTTCGAAAAACCTTGCCCTCCTTTTCCAGCTCGCGCCGGACGCCAAGCTCGACATCCTCTAGCGTCACGTCGCGCCGACCCGCCGCGACCGCCTCGATCGCCGCGAATTGCGCGACATTGACGATGCCGCCGCCGGTCAGCTCATAGCCTTTCACCGCTTCGATCAGTTCGGCGCGTCCCCCGTCGTCGCCGCGTGGCGGCAAGGCGCGCCGCCAGATCTCCGCGCGTTCGTCCGGTCCGGGTTCCGGAAAGCGGATGATCGCGTTGAACCGGCGCAGGAACGCCTCGTCGATATTGGCGCGGAGATTCGAGGCGAGAATGCAGAGCCCGTCATATTCCTCCACCCGCTGGAGCAGATAGCTCACCTCCTGGTTGGCGTAGCGGTCGTGGCTGTCCTTCACCGAGGTCCTCTTGCCGAAGAGCGCGTCGGCCTCGTCGAAAAACAGTATCCAGTCGCGCCTGTGCGCCGCCTCGAAGAGGCTGGAGAGGTTCTTTTCCGTCTCGCCGATATATTTCGAGACGACGACCGACAGATCGACGCGAAAGACCTCCCGGCCGGTGGATTTGCCGAGCAGCGTCGACGCAAAGGTCTTGCCGGTGCCCGAGGCGCCGTGAAAGAGCGCCCGGTAGCCGGGACGGAGCCGCGCGCCGAAACCCCAGTCCTCCTCCAGAGCGCGCCGGTGGGTCGCCCAGCGCAACAGTTCGTCGAGCCGGGCGCGCGCCGATTCGGGCAGTACGAGATCGTCCCAGTCCAGCGCCGTTTCGATTCGCCGGGCCGGGAAGGAGGCGCTGAAGGGCGGGATGTCCACCGCGCCGAGCGTCATCCGCTCTACCCAGTCGCGCGCCATGACGATGCGCCCGGAAAGCGCCGGCGCACCCTCTTTCGGCGGCTCCAGCCGCAGCGCGCCCTCGCGTGCGAACCAGTGATCCGGCGAGAAAAGCCGCTGCACGTTGAATCGGCCCTCGAGATCGTTCCCGGCGAGAAGGTAGGCCGCGGTCTGTCCTGTCGGCAGGAAGGTGCGGCTCTCCGCGTCGCGATGGCCGCCGATTTCGGGAAAGTCCCCCGCTTTTTGAAGTGCGGCGCGAATTTCCGCGTCGAGCAGCGTCGGCTTCGCGTGGGGGGCGAGGGCGAGCAGGAAAACCACATACTCCGTGAAACTCGGCCGTCGGTCGCGGATGAAATCACCGAGCGGCGAGCCGTCGTCGAAAAAGGAGAGCGAGATCGCACCGTCGGGCGCGATATCCTCGCCGCCGAACCGGCTGCGGATCAGCCGCGTGAGGACACCGAAGGCCGCGCCGAGATTGGCGGCGTTCGAGGCCCGCGCGGTCGGGTCGATCCTGTTCATCGGTCAGACCCGCACGTCATTGACGGTGATCGCCTTGTAGGTGGCGTCGACATAGGTCTTGCGGTCGGCTTTCAGCGTGCCGCCGAGCGCCTCCAGCTCGGCGATCTTGTTGGTGTAAAGCCGCTGGCGCATGTTGGTTTTCGACGAATACGGATTGGCCGGCGAATATTCCGCCAGAAGCACGTTGGAGACGAAATAGCTCGTCGTCGTCGGCCCGTGTTTGCGGATGCCTTTCAGGAGGAGGCCGGGGCTGCCGTCGTTGATCGATGGAACGAAGGCGGCGGCGGTTGCGGGCGGCTGCGTCGGCATGGTGAACGTGTCGCCGCCCCGCTTCTTCTTCTGCACGAAGCCGGAGGGGGTCTTTTCCGACTCGCCCCATTCCACCGTGATCGACTGAGGAAACTTGCCGACCGGATCGGGCGCGGACCAGAACTTCGCTTCGGCCTTGTAGTAGAGCTTCGCGTCCTTGTCCCTGATCGCCGCCTTCGCCGGGCCTTCGACCTTTGTCTCCATCGACCGGTTCATCTTCTGCGTGATCGGCACGAGATTGACGCTCGTGCCGGGGCCGTGGAGATTGTCGTTCAGAAGATGACCGCGCACCCACTGATTGCGCGACGTGCCGTCCGGCTTGGTGTCGAGCGCGACGGCGTGATCCCAGCCCGGCGGGTCCTGCGACGGGCTCGACCCCTTGGTGTTGCCCGAGAGATGCGTCAGCGGCAGGGCGCGGGTGTTCTTCTGGCCGGAGCCCGAATGATCCACCTTCGTCTGGATGATGCTCTCATCCTCGAATGTCGCCTTGGCGAGTATCTTGCTGAGCGCGTCGAGCTGGTTGCGAAAGACCCGGATCTCGGACTCCACCGCGCTGGTCGCGGCGCGGTAGCGCTTCTTGTCTGAGACGGGAATTCCCGACCGTTTGGCGCGCAGCTTCTCCAGCTTGGCCTCGCTTTTCAGCACCAGCTTGTATTGCGCCAGCGCGTCCCCCGCGACCTTGCGCTGGTCGGCGTCCTCCTTCGCGTCGGCCTTCTTCTTCGCGAGAAAGGCCTCGATCCTGGACGGAGTCGAAGCGATCCAGAGATCAGCCTTTCCGGCGGTTCCCTTGTAATAGATCTTGTGCTTGCCGCCATCCTTGGAGGTGAAGCCGCGCTTCTCCTTCCACCAGTTGAAGATCTTTTCCTTGACCTTCGCCGCGGTCTCCTTCGCCTTCTTCTTGACCGCCTTCGCGCCCTCCTTGGTCTTGCCCCAGATCTTTTTGGCGAAGGCGACGACCCGGTCGATAAGCGCGTCGATCAGCTTGTTGATGGGCGCGGAGATCTTCTCGAGCACGCCTTTCACCGCCTCGCCGATCCCGCCGAGGCCGATGGCGGCGGCGAACATCGAGATCAGCACCGGCACCGCCCGGCCGAGCGCCGCCTCGACCGCCTTCGCCGCCGGGCCGAGTATGCCGGCGGCGATGTTCACGACCGCTTCGTAGACGCTCACTACGAAGGTCTTGATCTGCTCGTAGCGCTCCACCAGCCACATCACGAGGTCGTAGAGCAGCTTCAGCGCCTTCACCAGCGCCGAGGCCGGGTTCATCAGGCTCAGGAGCCAGACCACCCCTTCCTTGATCACGTTGACGATCACCCAGTTCCGGATGCCGGCGATCACCGTATCCTTGAGGTTGGCGAGCGAGGCTTTCACCTCCTCCCAGAGCGCGCTAAAATCCTTCGAGAGCAGCTTCCTGATCAGCGCGAAGCCCTTCTCCACGAGATCGAAGATCTTCGCGGCCTTCGGGAATTTCCTGATGATCCGCGCCTTGATGTTCTCGTAGGTCAGCCCGAGGATCTGCGCGACCAGGCTGAATATTCCCTTGATGTCCCATTTGTCGGGCAGGGTGATCGGCACGACCGAAAGCGCGCCGGTCAGCCATTCGATCAGCCCGGTCATCAGATGCTGCTTGATGCGTTCGAGAAAGCCGCGCACGCCCATGCCGAGCGCGGTCATCACATTATTGATGAACTTGCCCGGCTCTTTCAGGATCGCGGTGAGTTGCGCGCCGGCGCGCTCCATGAAGCCGAAGATCGGTTTCGGGTCGATCCCGGCGATCTCGCAGGCCGCCTCGATGGCGATACGGAGCGCGCCGGCGAAATCGCCGGTCAGCACCGCGCCGGCGATCTTCACCGCCGCTTTCAGCCCGGCCTGAAACGCCGCGAGGATGCGGTCGAGCGCCTTGCCGAGGGCGTCGGCCAACGCCTCAACCGTCTCGATCGCGGCGTCGGCGGCGGCGTTCACCCCGTCGACCGCGACATCGACCGTCGCGTCGATCCCCTTGTTCAGCTTCGCGGCGAGGCCCGGGAAGCGATCCTTCACATATGTGTCGACCTTGTCCTTCGCCCAGTCGCGGAAATCGTTCAGTTTCTTCACCACGGCTTCGCGGGCGGCGTTGATCAGGCCGATCGCGGCCTTCTTGGCGGCCTCGATCGCCTTTTTCACCAGCGACCGCAGCGCGTTGAAGATATCGTCGATCGCCTCGGCGATCTTGTCGACCAGCGATTTCACCGCGCTGGCGGCGCGCTCCCAGAAACCCTGCTTCTCCTTCTCCTTCCTCAGCTTTTCCTTCTGGTCGCGCGCTTTCGCCTCCTGCGCGGTCTTGATGCGTTTGGCTTCCGCCTCCCCCTTCTCCAGCTCGCTGTCGGCCAGCCCTTCCTCGCGTTTCACATTGTCGGCGATGGTCTTCTGATCGTCCGCCTGGCGTTTTCCGGCGTCCTTCGCGAACTCGGCGACGCCGTCATAAGCGCCGGTGATCGCCTCTCCCTGCTGACGTGCGACGTCGGTGCGGCCCGCCAGCACCGCCTTGCGCTGGCCTTCGTCGGCGTCGCGACTGGCGGCGGCGGTCTTGCGCTCGGCCTCGGCGATCTCGGCGTCCTTGTCGGTGTCGCGCTTCGCCGCCGCCTCGGTGGTCCGCTTGCGCGCCTCGGCGAGATTGGCGTGAAGATCGGGCGCCATCTTGGCGTCGGCGGCGTCGCGCACCGCTTTGGGCAGAGCCGCGGCGACGAAATCGGCGACGCCATCGTCGGGTGGCAGGTCCTCTATCGGCTCCGACGTCTCCGGGCTGACCGCCGGGGAGCGGGCCTCCTCAACCTTGCGGGGCTGGATGTTGGACTGGCCGGGATGGTTCTTGAAGGCCGCGACCTTCTCGTCGCGCTGCTTGCGCAGCCGCCCTGTCCCCTCCTGACGCTGGCGCTCCATCTGCCCGACATCGGCGTCGCCGGTCAGCGCAACGCGCTTTCTCGACCCGGCGGAGGTGTTGACGCTGTCGTCGCTGGTCCGCAGGCCGTTGAAGAGATTGGTGAACTGGTTGCGGAGCCAGTCGAGGAAGCCGCTCGTGGGTTGCTTCCTGATCTCTTCGCGCTTTGCGGCGTTGCTGGGCGGCTTGCCTTTCTCTTCATAGGGGTCGGGCGTCAGTTTGCCTACTTCCGGCCCCTTTCCGCCCTCCGTGAGCGTCGTGTCGGCCGGAATCGGCAAATCTTCGGGCGCGGTCACGCCCGGGTCGACCTCGCCGCCGGTCTTCGCCGTCAGCGTCGGCGCCTTCTCGGCGACCTCCTTCTTCTCCGTCGAGGTCTTCTTCTCCAGCGCCGGCCCGAGAGCGGGGGCGGAGGCCGCCATCCGGCTCGGACTCGCATCCATGAATCCGACCAGCGCCTCGTCTGATGAGCCTTCGAGCGACAGCTTCTCGACCTCCGCCGCCGCCTCGACCGAGGCGTCGGGCGCGGGCGGAATCTCCACGGCGACATCCGCCTCGGGCCCCGCCAGCGCTTCGGGCTCGACGACCGGCGGGCCATCGGCATCGGCGCCGGAGGCCGACGCGGCGGCGGGTTCAGGGGCGGCGGTTTCAGGCTCCGGCGCTTTCTCTTCGGCGTCCGGATCGGGGCCGAGATCTTCGGAGGCCCGATCGGTCTCGATCAGTTCGGCCGGCGGCATGTCGACGACGCTCGACGGGATGAAGAAGGCGTCCCAGGCGCCGATCGGCTGCCATTTCTCCTCGACCTGACCGCCGAGATTGTCCTTTCCGGCGGTGTTGCCGTCGATGGTGCGGACCTTGATGGACTTGAAGGGCTTGCCGGCGGCGGTCTCCGCGCTCTCGACGCCCGAGACCAGCGCCTGATGGTTGGTCGGTTTCTCGAGTCCGGGGGTGAACTGACGATAGGCGATATCACCCTTTTGCGGCAACTCGCCCGGTTTGCGGGTCTCCATCCCCTTCGTCATGTTCTTGCCGGACACCCAGGGCGGCAGCGGAAAGCCGCCCTCGCGGAGCGCGCGCCAGGCGGAGACGCCGCACCAGTGCGGCAATTGGTCGGGTGTGGTGATGATCCGCTTGATGACGGCGGGCGCGATGACATCGCCGCCGTAAGCACCGCGAAAGATCGCGAGAAGCCGCTCCCAGCCGACGCGATTGCCGTCAGGTCCGTGGAGCTTGGAGTTGATCTTGCCGATCTCGCCCCGCGCGATGCGGATCGCCCGCAGGCTTTCGGGGCGCGAGAGAACCTTGTCATCCTCGGCGACGCGCTGCGCTGCGGTCTCTTCATGCGTCTTGATCCCGCCCTGCTGGAGGGTGTGGGCCAGTTCATGCGCGATCAGATGATCGCCGCGCTCGGTGCCGGGGGCGTAACGGTGCGGGCTGAAGAAGACGTCGCGGCCGGAGGCGAAGGCCTTCGCGTTCAGCATCCGGGTCATCAGCATCGCCGGGCCGTCGGTGTGGATGCGCACGCCCGAAAGATCGGCGCCGAGGCCGGCCTCCATCTTGCTCCGGACCGGTTCGGGAAGCGGGTTTCCGCGGCCCCGCGCGGCGCGAAGCTGGCGTTCGACGATCTGCATCCGGACGGCGCGGGCGGAATAGCGGCCGGAGCGCTCGGACCGCATCTGCAGCGCTTCCTCCTCTTCTTCCTGCCGCTGCGCCTCCTCTTGCGCCTCTTCGGGCGCAGTCTGGGCTTCCTCCTCCTCGGCCATCTGCGCTTCCTCGGGCGCGGTCTCGGTCTCCTCCTCGGCCATTTGCGCCTCTTCAGGCGCGCTTTGCGCCTCCTCCTCCGCGAGTTGAGTTTCTTCGGGCGCCGCCTGCGCCTCCTCCTCCCCCTTCATCTGAAGGGGCTCATCCTCGACCACGGGCGGACATGCACGCAGCGTCGGCTCGTGTTCGTCATAGTTCGGATCGGAGGCGCGCTCGGGCGCCGTCTGCGCCTCTTCCTCCTCCATGCGGTCGACGCGCGGCGCCCGCTGTTCGAGCGGCGTCAGCTGCGCCGAAACCGGCCGCCGGTCGCGCGCCATCGCCCCCCGGCCATGAACGACCGCGTCGGCGGCGCTGTCGGCCTCGCGCTCATGCCGATCGCCGGGCGTGGAGACGTTGAGTTTCGCCTGCATCGGCGCGCCGAAAAACGGCCGGGGCGGACCGGAGGCGCGGCCGGATTCCGGTTTCGCATGGATCGCCGCCGCGCTCTTCACGCCCAGTCCACGCCGATCGGCGCCTCCAGCCAGGGAAGGCGGATCGGGTCGAGCCCCCAGGGGAGAGACCCGAGGAGCACATCGACGCCGCGTGTCTCCACCCGGAGACGCTGGCGGCGCGGTGGACCGGCGAGGACGCCGGCGCGGATCAGGAACGTCTCGCGCAGGCCTTCGGGCGACGCGCGGCCGAGCTTCGTCCAGTGCCTGAGCGCGGCGTGCAGGAGTTTATCAGCGTTCTCGATCAGGGCGGGCGCGAGCGGTTCGACCGGGAGAATAGGGGTCTCCTGGGGAATGGCGCAGAGAATGCGGGGCAGATGCAGCACCGGCTCCTCCGCCTGCGTCTCGCCGGTGGCGAGGTAGTGGATAAGTCGCGCCGCGGCGGCGCGTGCATCGTCAGTGACGAAGCGGGTTCTCTCCGTCAGGCCGGAAAGCGCGAATAGTCGGGGAAGGAACGGGTGAAGAAGAACAACGCCTGCGTTCTCGACCGCGATCGGGACGCCCATGTCCGGCGTCTCCTTCTGCGCCGGCGCCGATGCGGGCCGCCGACGCGGGCCGCCGATCTCGTCATCGACGTCCGGCGCTCCCGACGCCGCATCCGCGATGAGCGCGTCGAACTGGCGGGCGAGCGCGCGGATCGCGGTCGTCGATCCCGCCGCCTTTTCAAGCGCGGCGCGCAAGGCGCCGTCGCCGCCGAATTCGACCGTCAGGCGCGGGAAGAGAGCGGCGAGGATCGCGTGGACGACGGCGGCCGGCGCCGCGGCGATCAGGCGCGTCATCGCCGCAGGTCCGGCGCGGCTCTCCGTCGCCAGGGCCGCTTGAAACGCCGCCGTTGTGCGCGGCGCATGAGATTCCCGCACGGCCTCCGCGACGAGCGCGCAAAGCTCGGCGACCCGGCGGCGCGGGCTTCGTTCCTCCAGGCCGCCGGTTCGAAGGTGAAAGAGCAGGGCGCTCAGCGCGGCGGTGTGAAGATCGCTCCGGCGCGGCGCGCCATCGGTCTCATGCGGCGGCGAGTCGGGATCCGGCGCGGCGGGCCGCGCGCGCGCGACGGCGTCAGCGGCCGCCCGCGCGACGGCGGCGGCGATCGTCGCGACGTCGACTTCCGCCGCGTCGATATCGCCGAGATCGATTTCCAGCCGCACGATCTCAACCACCTCTTCCGGCCCGGCGAGCGGGTCGAGCGCGGCGGCGAGGGCGGCGGGCAGCGGTCCTTCGGCGGCGGCCGCGAGCCCGGCGCGGAACGTCAGCAGCGCGGCGTGACTATCTCCGGACAAGTCGAATCGGGCCCGCCCGATCCGGTGCGTATTGTCGGAGGGCCGATCGAGCGCCATGGGTTCAACCGGTTTTCACCACGAAAAGGTCCAGCTCGCGCGTTTCGCCGGCCCTGAGCGTGACCACCTGGCTGGAGCCCCGAAATCCAGGCGCGGCGCCGATGATCTTCACCTCGCCCGCCGCGACCTTGATGCGATAGGCGCCGGCGTCCGTGCGCTGGCTCCGTTCGTTTCCGCTTGCATCCGTATATCGGATCGTGCTCTCGGCCACCGGCTCCACGCCGCGTCGCCCCTCGGCGCCGACGACGCCGAAGAGCGCAGCCGCGCCGGTCTCCTCGGTTCGGGACGAACTATCTACGACGGGCGTGGGTCTGGGCGTGAAGAATTCCTCCCTCCGACCGGTCAGCGCGCCAGGCGCAGGGCGGCTGACCGCCACGGGCGGACGCGAGGTCAGATCGCCGATATCCCGGGCCGGCGCGCGCCCGCCGCCCGGCCGGTTCGGGCCGGGCGGCGGCACGACCATCGGCCCGGGGTCTACATCGTCGCCGAACGGACTGGCGATGATCCGCCCCGAAAGAACGACATCCGAACAATCGGAATCGCAGCACTGATAGGGCAGACAGAAATCCGCCAGCACGACGAATCGGTCGAGCGGATCTTCGGTGCGTTGGGCGGAACCGGCGGCGAGTTCCTTGAGCGCGCCGTCGGGATCGGCCACACCCCCGCCCGCGGAGAGCGCGGAGTTCAGACTGTCGAGAGATTTGCCGAGCGCGCCGAGGATCGGCCGAGCCTGTTTCACCAGATCGTCGAGCAAGACATAGGCGAGGACCAGCGTGCCGCCGCTTTTCACGCCGGCCCGGTGCTCCAGCCCCGGATGACGTTTCGCGTAACCATCGAGAGTCAACCCCGCCAGGAGACGCGAGACGAGTGCGCTCAGTTCCGACTGGATGTTGGCGGCGGCGAATGTGGTCGTCTGGCTCGCGACGGTCGCCGCCGCCTCCTTGATCTGCGCCTTGTCGCGCGCCGCCTCGACGCTGTCATTGGGCGAGACCTCGACCTTGTCGGCGTAGTTCAGATAGGCGTCGGAAAAACCGCGATAGGCGGCCGAGAACTCCACCTCGTCGAAATCGGCGATGGACTCGACCCTGAGCGTGTCGAGGACGGCTTCGCCCTGCGCCAGTAGCGCGACATTGGCGTAAGTGGTCTGAACCGCGGCCTCATCGCCCCCCTGCTTGAGGACCAGCGCTCTCGTCCGGTCGAAGAGATTGCCGCCGCCGGCATCGTCCTTTACCGCGGCGTAAGTCACGGCGGCGCTTCCCGAGCCCGCGTCAGGGTTCAGCTTTGCGACGATTTCGCCGCGAACGAACGGCTTCGCGGCGATCTCGCGCCGGAGCAGCTCCGCGTCCAGCCGCAACTGCGCCTCGTCCTTCGGGCTGAGGTCGATCCGGAAGCGGTTCGCCGTCGCGGAATCGAAGAAGGAGGTCGCAGGCGCGGCGCTGAGAAACTCGCGGCTCGGCTGCGCCGCGGCGCCCGTCGTCACGTCCGTTGCGGCGCGGGCGGCGAGCCCAGTCGTCACCGCCACCTGCTGCCGGCCCAGCCGCTGGATCAGGAACACGAGGAAGGCGAAAAGCGCCCGGATCACCACGAGGAAGATCAGATCGAGTTCGGAGAACCGGCAGAGAAGCAGCTTCCGCACCGCGGCCGCCGCGACCGCCGCGCTCGCGGAATCGAGGGCGGCGCCGGTCTTGTCATCCGCGCCCGTCGTCAGTTTCATGAAAACCGGTTCGATCGAGAAGGAGAGGCCGAGCGTCTGCTTGTATGCGATCAACTCCGCCATCGCCGAACCGAGCGGTTTGCCGACGACGCCCTCGACGCGAATGAAATCCTGATCGTCAATCCTGAAGAAAAAGGGGTGGGCGTCGTCCGGCGCGCTGAACCTGTAGGAATAGACGGTGCTGAGAAGGTTCGCGCGGGTCTTTCGCGGCGACCAGTTGCGAAAGAGATCGGCGTCGGCGTCGAAGGCGTAGTGAAAGGGGATCGCGCGTTCGGAGAGCGGCGCGGCGTCGTCGCGGCTTGGGGTGACGCGGATCGGCGCCGCCATCAGGCCTTGTGTGCGATAGGTCAGCGCCAGGAGATGCATGCGCAGGAAAAGCGCGCGCACTTCCTCCAGCCGCGGCCGGTTGCGGGCCGCGGGCGATGGCGTGAAATGCGTGCGCCGGGCGCGCGGGCGGCGCGGCAGGCCGACGCCGGCGGTCGCCTTGTTCTGGTCGAAGGCGAGAACGTCGGCGGCGGTCGGGAACTCCGCTGTGAAAGCGTCGGGGATCGCCGTCGCATCGCCAAGAAGAACGTGCTTTGGAAACCGCGCGGGGTCGGGGAGGCACTCGGTCTCAAACTTCGAAGCCGCTTCGACAAATTCGTTATAGGCCATCGCAACGTCGCGCATGTAGTCGTAGAAATACTGCACCATGAAGATATTGCGTAGAAGCTGACCCCAGAGATTGGAGAAATAGGTGTCAGGGAAAGGCTCCTCTCCCTCGGCGTAGAGATCGCCAAGGAGGTGCTCATAGGCGGCGTAGGCGGCGCGCAGCGCCTTCGGAAGCGACTGAGCGAGCTTCAGCGCGATGGTCAGGACGCGTCCGAAAAGGCCGGCGAACGAACCGACCCCGTGTCGCGCCAGGCCGAGCTTCTCGATACGGATATAGGGAAGTTCCAGGCGCGGATGGGTCGCAGGGTCGATCGGGCGCCCGGCGATCTTCTCCTCCTGCGCCAGCATGGCGTCGGCCTGCGCGCGGGTGACGAGAAGCCGCCGGAGCGTAAAGCGCCGCTCCGCGCCCTTGTCGGCGCAGTCGTTCACATCGCAGCTCTTGAGGGCCTCCAGCCGGCATTCGAGGAACAGCATCACCGTCTTGTCGGCGAGGAAACCGGCGGTCAGCGCGGAGGGGTCCGGCTCCCCCGGCGCTGGCGCGAAATCGGTGTCGAGAAGCTCGAACACCGGGATTTGCGTTTCTCCGTCGGGGAAGAGGAACGGGTAGCGCGCCTCGGCGATATCGTCCTCGGACGCTTCCTCGGCGGTCGGCACCGGGACTTCGTAGGGACGGAAACGGTCATGGGCCTGCGCTTCGGCGGTGATCAGGAAGCCTTCGGAAGTGACGGCGACGCCCTTGGAGATGTGAACCACCGCCCCTTCGACATCGACGTCGAACCCGCAGACCACGCCGATCCCGCTCAGGGCGCGGCGACTGAGCCGGTCCTGCTCCTCCAGATACTCGGTGAGATCGTTGAGTTGCACGGAGGTCAGCACCTGGCCGTTCTCGAAGATCGGATAGGAGGTCTGGATGTTCATCGCCTGTCTCCTCAGAAGAGGCCAAGATTGGTCGCGCCCAGCCGGACGACATTGTCGTCTTCGCCGGCCTCGTCGCAGTCATGCAGCACCGCCGGCGGATAGACCGTTCGGAGCGAATTCAGAACGTCGATCAGGGCCGCCGCCGCGTCGCGCAGCGCGTCCGCGTCATGCGGTTTCGCCGCCAGCGCCTCTCGCCAGGCCCGGTGCGCGGCGTCGAGCGCCGCCATCTGGCCGTTGTCGATCCAGCAGATGCGCGGATGGATATGCGCCGGGGTCTCCTCGCGGATCAGTCGTTCGGCGAAGCGCCGGAAATCGAGGTTCTGGAACCGGCTCGGCCAGTAGGGAAGAATGATCGAGACGCGGAAGGAATAGGGGTCCTCGTCGCCGCAAAACTCGCATTCCTCATCGAGGCAGACCTGCATAAGCGCGTCGCCCGGCGCGCGCGGGCGAAGCAGAATATGTTCGATCAGGTGCATTCCCTCCACGTTGCAGAGCGGCGAGGTGAGGAGCGCGTTGTGCCGGTCGAGGATCGCCCGCGCAGCGGCGACGGCCTCGGCCTCGGTCTCGTAGAGCCGCCGCGCCGTCAACGTTACGCCGCCGCCGGCGAGCGCGAGGCGGACCGCGCCCACGCCGGCGGACGCGTCGATCTGATAGGTCTCGGCCAGGTTCAGGCGGAATTCGAGCGCGCGGGCCGCGTCCAGCGCGGCGGCGGCGGTCGGGAAAAGCTCCTCCGAGGTCAGAAGCCGCGTCGCCCCTTCGCCTCGCACCACCGCTCTGAACTGGCCGCCATCGGCGCGGGCGGCGAAGAGCGCGTCGAAGAGGGCGCCGCAATGGAGGTCGCGCCGCGTCGGATCACCGATGCCGAGCAGCCGCGAGGCGCGACGCTCCAGCCCGGAAATATTGTCGCTGTCCCAGATCTGCGCCGGGTCCTCTGGCAGCTGGTTGAAGCCCTTGCCGCGTTCCCGGCTCGCCTTCGGGTAATCGGCGAGGAAATCGGCGCGGTCGTCGATCAGCTCACGCGCGGTTTTCAGCCGGTCGCCGGAAAGCTGGAAGCTCAGCAGTGCGTAATCGGCGAAACGTTCGGCGAAGCGGGCGATGAGATGGTTGAGCGCGCGTGCGCGGCGGTCGAGGAAGGCTTCCTCGGTCTCATTGAGCCGGACGCGGGTGATATCGTCGGAGAGCGCGGCCGGATTTGTGTAGAACTCGGTCGGGAAATCGCCGCGGGTTCCGGCGATCCCGTCCAGATAGGGTGAGAACCAGGTCCGCTCCAGCGTCTTGTCGGGCGAGAGGATGCGCCGCGCCGCGCCAAGCTGGCCGAGATAATCCGCCAGCGCCTGATCGAAGAAGGTGAGATAGGCCTTGAGTTGTCGCACTTCGGCGACGCGCTCTTTCGGAGCTTCCGGCGGCAGGCCGGCGGAATCGGTCCCGTAAATGCGCGGCAGATCGTCCTGCAGGCTCTGAAATTCGTCCAAGCCGCGCCATTCGCCGATCAGCGCCGGCAGGATCTGGTTGGGCGGAACATAGAGCCTCGTGCGGGCGAGCGCGCGCAGATGCGCGAGCGTGCGCGCGGCCTCGGTCGGTTGCGCCCGATAGGGCAACTCGTTCTTGAAGAGTAGGAGTTTCGTGCCGGGAAAGTAATGCACCGGCTGACGGCCCGGCGGAATGTCCAGCGTCCATTTCTCGGTCGCTCCGATCGCCAGCCCTTGCGCGTCATAGGCGCGGAGCGTCAGGTTTCGCACCCCGACCACCCCGTCGAGATCGACGATGATGTTGATCAGGTCGGAGGCGTGAACCTTGCGCCGGAGGGCGCAGGCGCGAAGGTTTTCCTCGGTGATGAAGCCGGGCTTGGTGAAAACCTCGCGCCCCTCGACAGTGAAGCCGAAATCCACATAGGGGCCGTTGAAAATCTCGTCGGCCGGGACGCCGGCGGCGAGGAGCGCGTCCAGCGTCTCGAAGACCGGCGGCGGGCTCAGATAGGTCTCGATGGCGTGAAGGATCGCCGCCTCGACCGCTTCGAGATCGGCGTCGGGGGCGAGATCGACATCACCGCAAACACCGATCCGCTGCGGCGCGATCGTGTCGATCGAGAGGTAGTCCTCCGAAAGCGGACGATGCGCGTGAAGAACCTGGTGGACCGCGTTCATGGCGCGCCGCCGCGCTTCGCGCTTCTGCAGGAAAAGCCCGGCCGGGCCTTCGGCGCCCGCTTCCGCCAGCGCGGCGCCGAGGGCGCCCTCCGTCACCGTGACGGGAGCGGCGCCGGGGCGCGGGCGATCTTCGATCACAGTGATCGTCAGCCCTTCCAGGCGCGCGATCTCCACGCTGTTCTGCTCGACGATCAGGTCGGCTGTGAACTCCACGCCATTGCCGGCGCCGGAAAGATTCTCGACCGTCACATTTTCGGGCGCGAGCGGGTCAGGGGCCGCCGGTTCGGCGTAGGCCGGCAGCGCGGGCGGCGCACCGTAATCTATCGCAACGATCACGCCTTTCAACGGTCCGGCGCGGAAGGTGACCTCGAGCGCGGTCTCGTTGAGGGAGCCGAGCCGCTCGTCGACCTCCAGTTCGACCATCACCCGGTAGAGGCCGCTTATCCGCACGTCGTGATTACTCTCGCCCGCGGCGTTCAGCGCCTCGTGCGACAGCGCGTCGGCGAGGCAATCGGCGTAGATCGAAGTCTCGGAGATACGGTAATTCGCCGGCTCCGCAGGGTCGGTCATCGGGTCGAGCCAGGCGTTCCGCACCCCCTCGATCCGGAGCAGCAGTCGGCGGTGATCGTCGATCGTCACCGGCGCGGTGGTCAGCGCCTCATGCGCGGGATAGAGCCCGGTCTCCGTCGCCGGCCCGATCCGCCCGTCCGGGCGGGTGAGCAGATCGCGCATCGGAAACGAGGTCCGGTAGCCGAGATCGGTGATCGCGTAGGCCAGCGCCTCCATGATCGTGATTCCGGGGTCTGGACTGTTGTGATTGGTCCAGATGTCGCCGGAAAGCTGCTGGATGCGGCGGAGGCCCAACTCGCGGAGATCGGCGAAATTCTGCGCCCCTGGCGGGCGGAAATCACGGTCGATGAAGCTGTCTTCGGGCATCAGGCCAGTCCGATCGCATGTGACGGAGCGGATACGAGCACCGAGCGCGCGGTCGTCGCGCGAACAATCTCCGCGTCGATCCGCGTCCAGGCCGGGATTTCCGGGTTTGGCCGGTGATAGAGCCGCACGTCTTCGAGGAAATCGACGAAGGGCAGTTCCTCGACGAAATCGATGATTGTGGATTTGTAGATCAGCCCGCCGAACTCGACTCCGGCGACTCCCTGTCGGCGCCACGGCGTCAGATGTGCGATCAACGCCGCCTCAAGCTCGCCCCGGTAGAAATCGAGATCCTCGATACCGGGCCTGAAAGCGACGTTGAGCGCGACATGCACCTCCTCGAAACGCGGGTTTTCGACTTCGAGCCGCACGAAGGGTGAAGCGCGCCTGGCCAGCAATTCGGAGAGCCCGGCGAGCGTCGCCCGATCGGCATAGGGACGGAGCGGGTCGAACTGCGCCGCGTCGTCGGTATAGGGCACCGCGACGACCGTGACGGCGCCCGGGCTCAGCTCATTGTCGCCGAGGATCTTGCCGCCCGCGCGTTTCAGTTCGGTATGATTGAGCGCCTTCACGCGATAGACGGAGGGGTAAGCCTCCAGCGCCAGATGCTCGTAATCCCAGATCGTCACCGCGCGATCCTTGTGCCGAAGCCGCTCGGAGGCGCGACGGTGATAGGCGGCGCGGTCCTCCCGCCCTCGGCCGCCAAAGGACGCGTAGGGTTGCCGGAGGCCTTTCACCGCCGGGTCCGGCGTCTTCAGCTTGGTGATCGCGCCGGGCGGAAGCGGCGTCTCCAGAAGGGCCGGATCGTTCTTCTGGTCCAGAAAGCTCGCCCGCACGGCCTGCGCGTCGATCGAGAGAATGCGATTCACCGCGGCGGCGTTCTGCGGGGCGGCCAAGCGCAGCCAGCGCCGCCCGGCGGGCATCGCCGCGATCGCCGGGCTCGCGGCGCGCGGAACGGCATAGGCGAGAACGCCGGAGCGGCTGAGATCGGCGGTGCGATCATCTACCTCCTGATCCGTGAAGGGCGTCCAGACCTCGCCCTTCAGGTAGGCGTGGGAGAGCGCCGGCGCCTCCAGCAGCGGATCACCGGTGCCGTTCGCCACCTGGAACAGCAGCGAGAGCCGCGCCGGCGGGGCGAGCGCGTCGACGCCGATGAACAGCGCGCCGGCATAGGGGAGATCGGGAAAGAGCCGGCCTTCGCGCTCCGCCGCCTCGATCCCGAACGGGTGCAGGCGCCAGGTCCGCGCGACGGGGCGCTCCTCCGACAGGTAGTCGAGGAATATCTCCTTCACTTCGGGCGTATAGGGGTCGAGCGGCAGATTGGCGCTGTCGTAATTGTAACTTCCGGTATCGGTCGGGCCGACGCCGCCTTCCTTCGCCGCCTCGATCAGGCGCAGCGTCTTCTTGTCGATGAATTCGCCATGGCCGAAATCGCTGTCGAGGGTCATGCGCACATAGCCGTTCCGCGCCTTCGCATCGAATGGCGGATCATCGAGCGTCTGGCGCGCGGCGTCGGAGGCCGCTTCTATTCCCCGCGCCCGGATCCGTGGATCGGCGGCCCCGGCGGCGATCTTAAGCCCGGCGGTTTCGGCGGAGGCCGTGGTCCACACCCCTCCATCAAGATACTGGAAAGAGACCCGGTAATCATCGGAATCGCGGCGACGGAAGAAGGTCGCGTTGGTGTGCGGTTCGGCCCAGGTCACGCCGATCTTCAACCGCGCCAGCTTCCGGCTGAACGCTTCGGCGGATCCGATGGTCCATGTCGAGCCGATCTTCGGCTGCGCGCCGAACGGCATGAAGCCCGCGGCGGGATCGGCGACGCCGTCATCGGTCGCGACAGACATGCGCCGCAGGCCCGAGCCGCGGGTGACGAGCGTCGGCTCGCCGCGCATCGTGTCGCGATACCGGGCGAAGACGCGCGCCGCCGCCTGGCCTTCGTCGAAATCGACAGATATCTCGAGGACCGGCGCGTCGGCCGGATAGCCTGGTCCGTGAAGCTCCGGGTCCGCCGAAACGATCGCGGGGTCGTCGCCGTCGAGATTGACCGCGAAGGTCATCAGCCCGTCGTCGATCCGGGCGCGCAGTTTCGGCGGACCCGAAATATCCAGCCAGCCTTCCTCGGCCGTCAGCCGCGCGCGAAAACCGGGCAGCGCACGGTCGGGGCCGGGGTCCGGAACGGAGAAACGCAGGATCATCCGGCGCGCGCCTTCGCGCATGAAAAGCTGGCGGTCGGCGACGGCGAATCCGACGCGGGCGAAGGGCGCGTCCGAAGGTCCGAACGGCGCGAAATGCGGCGCTTCCTCCGGCAACTCGGCGCCGAGCCCGTCGGCCGACGCCGCGACCGGCGCGGCGCGCACGATGACCTGCGGCTGGCCGCCGACGGTCGCTTCCTCCACGGTCACGGCACTCAACTCCGCGACCTTCGCGCGATTGACGACGATGTCCTCGTCTAGGGTGTAGACGACCTCACGGCCCAGCCCGTCCTTGCCGCCGCGAAGCCGCGTTCCTTTCGCCAGAAGATGGGCTTCGCGCCCCTTGGCGAGGTCGACCAGCACATGCGCATGATCGGCGACCGGGCCGCGCCGCGAAAGACGCAGCACTTCCTCGTAATAGAAATCGAGATGCCGGCCCGTGAGATCGTTGAGTTCGTCGCGCGCCTTTTCGAACATCGAAAGGAACGCCAGCCAGAGTGCGTAATGCGGCGTGTGCGCCGCAAAATTCTCGAGGCTCTCCGTCAGCCGCGCCGCAGCCAGCCGCCGCGCCCGCTCGATCGCCTGAAATATCCGCTCCATCGCGGATACGAGAAGGTTGTAGTTCAGCGCGTCGTAGACTTGGCCATAGGTCGTTACGGCGTCGGCGTAGGGCGCGCCGTCCGCTGGCGCGCCGGCGTAATAGGCGGGCCATCCCATCGGCGCAAAGGGTGCGACCGCGCGAGGGGCGAGCGTCATCGCTTCGAACGCCTCTCCGGTGAAAAGAATGCGGGCGACCTGATCGGAAAGTCGAGGCCCCGGCCCACCGGGGTTGGCGGTGGTGGTGAAGTCCACCGGATCGAGCGGCGCAGCGTCGATCAGACCCGCGCCGAGCGCGCCCCGATGATAGCTGGCGAGCTCGGCCAACGCCGGGCCGATCTCGCGCGCGCCGATTCCCTGCAGCTCGGGATAAAGCGGGCGATCCGCCTCCAGCGCCGATTGCCGCTCCGCGAGATCGCGGAACAGCGTCAGCGGCAAATGGAATATCAGGCCGAAATGCGTTCGGAGCTCGGCTTCGGGCCGGCCTGGCTCGGCCTCGAGAAAGCGCTCGATATCCGCCAGCGCGGCGCGAAACGGGTCGACCGGGAGCTTCGCGAGCGATGCGAGGATCGCCGAGATGTCGCCTTCGAAGAATCCCGACCAGTCGCCGGCGGCGGCGTTGGTCGGATCATAGTAGCGCATATGCGCCGCGAAGCGGCGGGCGAAGAGGATGAGATCGGCGGCATCGCGTTCGTCGAGCCGAAAATAGTGCGGGTCGCGCTCCGCCAGCGCACGGTCCGGCTGGGCGGCGCCGGAGCGTGAGAGCGGGCCACGGCGGTCGCAGGAGGCCATCTAGCGGTCCCCCAGATAGAACGGAAAGACGAAATTGAAGCGCGAGTTGGCGCCCCTGACGGTATAGGCGATGCGGATCAGAAGCCTGCCCTCCGGCTGATCGGCCTCGACCCGGATCGTCTCGGCGTCGATCCGCGGCTCGTGGAGCAGTATGGCGCGGCGAATGAGATTCTCGATCCAGGTCAGCCGGTTGGAATTCATCTGCCCGAAGATTTCGTCATCCAGCCCGCAGCCGAAATTCGGCCGCATCAATCGCTCGCCAAGCTGCGTGCCGGTGATGATGCGCAGGCTTTCCTCGATATTGCGGACGCCGCCTGTCAGACGGACGCCGCCAGCCTCGAAGAGCGGCGGGAAGCCCCAACCGACGCCGATGAAACGGACTTCGAGCGCCATCGCCTCAGCCTCCGATCATCACGTTGGGCGCGCCGATCACGATGGAGCCGCCATGCGCTGTGCTGTCGCCCATCCGCGCCGCCGGCTTGCCGCCGATCATCACCGTCCCTGAGCCGGCGATGATCGTGTCGGGCGGGCCGGCGCAAACCGCGCTGTCGCCGACGACGGCGGCGGGCAGGCCGCCGATCAGAACCGTCGCGGCGCCCGGTCCGACGATCGGCCCGCCGACATGCGGCGTGCCGCCCGGCGTCACTTGCGGGCAGGCGTGAAAGTCAGTGAGTCTCGCGGCCGGCGGCATGTTCACTTTCCCTAGTTGATCATCACGATGGAGCCCTTGACGACGGTCTGTCCCGAGCTGTCGACCTTGGCGCCGGCCGAGCCCTGAACCGCCGCCTCCACCTGCGCCTTCAGGGTGACGTTCAGCCCCTCGATGGTGACGTCGCCAGTCGCAGATAGCTTGATGTCCTTCGGGCTCTCGACGGAGACTCCGTCGGCGCCGGTGGTGATGCTGTTCCCGGCCTCGTCCTCAAGCGTGATCCCGCCATCGGCGTCGGAGAGCGTGACGCGGTTTCCGTTCGGCGTCTCCGCCACCAGCGCGGCCGAGTCGTCGTCGAAGGTGATCTTCACCCCGGCGCGCGAGGCCGCGCCCTTCAGGTTGTTGTCGTCGGCGCCCGGATAGGGACTGGCGGCGGCGGCGGAATGGACCCCGCCAAGAAGGATCGGATCGCGCGGATCGCCGTCGAGAAAGCCAAGAAGGCATTCGTCGCCGATCTCCGGCAGCATGACGAACCCACGGGAGGCGCCGCCGCCGATGGAGAGCGGGCGCGCCCAGATCGGTTCGGCTGTCTCGGTTTCGGTTGCGATCCGCACCGCCACTCGCTCCTCGCCCGCCGGGTCGCCCTCCAGCGCATCGACGATTCCGATCTGGAGGCCCGTGATCGCGGGGGCGAGCCCGGCCGCCGCCGGCGCGTCGATATCGAAACGCTCGCGGTGGAAACGCGGATCCAGGCCGATCTGCACGCTGGTGCGCCAGTCGCCATTCGCAAGCTGATGGCGCAGGCCGGAGACGAAGGCGCGGCCGTTGAACCGCGCGCCGAAGCCTTTCAGCTCCACCGTAGCGCCGGGTTCAAGGCGAGCCTCGCCCTGGATCTCCGCCGCGCCCCTGATCGCGGCGATCCGGCGGCGGAGCGTCTCCGCGCGCGCCCAGTCGTCGATCTCGGCCTGATCCCGCCCGCCGGCGTGGCGCGGCCGCGGCTTCTGGTTCGAAACCGTCGCGAGCGCCGCGCCATCGGCGGCGCCCGGCCCGGGCACGTCCTCTCCGCCGGCCTCGGCGGTCGCGACGGCCTGATCGGCGGGAATCCAGGCCCCCGCCTCGACGCTTTCGGGTTGCGCCTCGGCGTCGATCTCCAGATCGAGGGCGAAGAGCGTTCGCCCGTATTCCAGCGCCATCGACGGCGGCGCGCCAGGATCGGGGGTGAACATCTTCAGCCCGTCATTCGTCGCCAGCAGCGCCTGGCCGACCATCTCCGCCCGCATCACCGCGAAGTCCCAGTCGGTGGCCTGATGCTGGACAAGTTGCGGGCGCACCGCCGCGCTTTCGCCATCGAAGGCGAGTCCTTGCAGGGCCGCAAGATCGGAAAGCGCGTCCGCGTCCGTCACCTCGGTCCAGATTCGCGATTTGCGCGCATGCGCCATGCGAAAGCAGCGATGCTTCGCCTCGACATGGAGACGGGAGGAGGCATGCAGCGGCGCCTCGATGCGGTGGCGGGTGACGACGCCGGAGAAAACCAGGCTTTCCTCGCGGTCGTAGCCGAGCAGGATCTCGATCTCGACGCCGGGGGCGATGTCGGGCGCTTCGCTGATCGCGAAAGTCTGGGCCGCCGGATCGCCGTCCTGAATGACCAGGTGGGCGTAGGGAACGCGGCCGATCTCGCGGCCGATCTCGATGGAGATCACCCCGACGGTCTCCGCCAGCGCGGCGCCGCCCACCTTCACGGTGAAGGTGCTGAGCGAGCTGCTCGGGATCGGATCAAACGGCATCGGCGGACCTCACCGGCGGCAGCCGCAACTCGGCCCCCGCCGGAAGCCGGCGAAGATTGTTGAGCCGGTTGACGGCGGCGACCGCGACATAGCGCGTTGGGTCGCGATAGACGGCGTTGACGATGTTCGGCAGCCGCTCGCCGTCGAGGGCGAGATGGGCGTGCGCGATGTCGGGCGATGCGAGGTTCTTCTCCAGCGCCGAAACCTCGGCGTCCTTGTGCTCCTTGAACGTGGCGTCGAGTTCGGCGCGGATCGGCAGGCCGGCCGCATCGAAGAGCTTGTAATTGATCGAGAAACTCTCCAGCGCGCAGGTGACGAAGAGCCGGCCCCAGACCAGCTGGAGAAACCGCTGGCGATGGACGTTGCCGTAAAAGCCGACCGTCGCCCGGAAAAGCTCGATCTGACCGAGGACGGAAAGCGGAGAGCTAGGCGCCGGGCTCGGCAGCGGCGTCGCCGAGGTCGCGCCGCTGCCGTCGAGGAAGAGCTTGAAGGTGAAGCTCCGCGGCTTGATCGACTTGAACTTGGCCTCATTGCCGTCCGCGCCCTGCGGGGTCTCGTCGGAATTCAGCTCCAGTTCGACCGCATCGGAGTAATCCGACGGGTTGAACTGCGCGATGAAGGGCGGGCCGGAGGGCGGACCGTCGGCGAAGGTCTTCGATGTCTCGAAGGGGATGATCGTCAGCTTGACGAGGGCGCCGTCCATCTCAGCGCTCCTCACGCCTGCGCAGGAGCCGCATCACCTCGGCGACGCAGTCCTCGATCAGCCGTTCGCGGTCCATCGCCTTTTCGGTCCGGCTCGTTTCCGCCTCCGGCTTTTCCGGCCGGGCCCCGCCGACGGCGCCGCGAAAGACGATCTCGCTGATGAAGACCGGCATCTCAGTTCACCCGGAAATAGGCGTAGGCGAGCTCCAGCGTCTCCACGACGATCTCGCTCGCTTCGGCGTTGAAATCCGAAACCACCCATTTCTTCGGCCAGGCGTTCACCACGGTGTATGTCTCCAGGGGTTCGTGCGCGTCGTTGAGCAGCGTCACCCAGACGGTCGCCGGCCGGATCGTGAAATTCTGGACCGCGTCGCGAACCCAGGCCGCCACCGTGCTGTCGGTCATCAGGCCGCGCTTCAGCACGAGTGGCGGATAGCTGCCGCGCACCGGGAACTTGTGGGTGAAGCGGTTTTCGCCGCCCTCGGCGTAACTCTCCTCCTCCAACTCCATGGAAAGGCCGGTGACTTCGCGAAAGCGGATGTCCTGTTCACCGGCCTCGGCCAGATCGAAATCGACGCGGAAATGAAATCCCACAGGCGGCTGAAATTCATAGGCGAACGGCAGGGTCGCATCGACCATCTGGACAGTCCTCCTCCGGGTTCGGCGTCAGTCGTTCTGGATGCTCTGCGAGTCGCAGACGACCTCCACGCTCTCGATCGCGGTCTCGTTGCCGTCCGCCTTGAGATCGGTGGAGATGATCTTGGTCGGCCAGGCGTTCTTCAGTTTCCAGACCATGACCGGCGCGTGTTCCTCATCCAGCAGGCTGATGGTGATGTCGCGCCGCTCGATCTTGTTGAGCGCGACGGTGTTCCACCACTCGAAGAATTCGTTGTCCGACGCGAAGACGCCTCGTTTCATCGTGACGTTGGCGTATTTCTGCATGCCCGGGATCTTCAGTTTCGAATATTCCGGGCTGACGCCTTCGCGATATTCGATCACCTCGGTCTCGACGCCGAGACCCGAAACTTCGGTGAAGCCGATCCGGGCACCCGCCCATTCCGCCTGGAAGTGAAATTTCGGGAGGGGATATTCTTCCATGATCTACCCTTTCAATGCTTGCCGTGGGGGGCCGCGAAACGCGCCTCAGCCCTGCTGCTGCAATTGCTGGAATTCCAGCACGATGAACTCGGCCGGGCGGACGATGGCGACGCCGATCCGCACAACCATCAGCCCGTTCAGAATGTCGTCCGCCGTCATCGTCTGGTTCAGCCCGACCTTCACGTCGAAAGCCTGCTCCGGCTTCGCGCCCACCAGTGCTCCTGCGCGCCACTGGTTAAGCAGGAAATTCTCGATCATCGTGCGGACCCGCACCCAGGTGTTGGCGCTGTTCGGTTCGAAGACGAAGGCCCCGATGGCTTTTTCGATGCTTTCCTCCGCGAAGTTCAGGAAGCGCCGAACCGGCACATAGCGGTTTTCCTGGTCGTTGCCGGCCAGCGTCCGCGCGCCCCAGACCAGCGTGCCCTTGCCGGTGAAGTTGCGGATCACGTTCACCGACTTGCCCGCGGTCGGATCCGCATTGAGCGCGCCGTTGAGGTCGTCGGTGATCGGCACCGCCGGTCCGATGACGTTGAATACGCCGACATTGGCGGGCGCCTTGTGAACGCCGCGCGTTCGATCGACCCGCGCGTAGACCCCGGCGACCGCGGCCGAAGGCGGCAGAGTAACGAAGGCCGTGCTGAGAAAGACGCGGATCGCGTTCACGACCGCCGTCTCCCCCGGAATGGACGCGCCGTCGCCCTGAAGAACGTCGGCGTCCAGCGTCACGTCGGTTCCCGTCGTCGGGTCGCCGCTGTCGGGGACGAGAGGCGTCACCGTCTCCGTTCCGTCATCGGCGACGGTGATCAGTTCCGACGCCGCGACCACCGTGACGGAGGCGTCGTCGGTGATACGCGGTATCGAGGTGCGCAGATAGGGGAAATAGGCCGCGCCGTATTTCAGCAGATCGACGCTGCTGGCGCCGACGGCGTTGCGGAAATTGTTGGCGACGTCCTGCGCCGTCACTGTGCCGCCGGGCTGAGCGTTCCGGACATCGGCGATGGCGAACCTGTCCTGCGTGGAGGCGCAGGACTGGAGCGCCGCGAGAACGATATTGCCGTGGATCGAGTTCTGCGCCACCCGCGTCGCATCGGGAAAGACCAGCAAGGTCACTTCGTCCACGGCTTCGAGCGCGGTGATCGCGCCGGTGAAGTCCCCCTGACTGACCGCCCCCCCGAAGGCCCCGATCGAATGAATGTAGCAGGGCCCGCCGCCATTGGCGAAATAGTGTTGCAGAGCGAAATACATCAGACTGGCCGGAACCGGCGGCGGCGCGGTGTCGAAATTGACGCTGACGCCGATCAGCGCCCCGTTCGCGCCGACGCGTTTCCGCGCGATGACGCTCAAAGCCTCGGGGGAGGAACGGCCGTAGAGCGCCTCGTATTCAAGCAGCGAGGTGATCCGCCGCGAGACGCCGGTGAGCGGCGTCGTATCTGCCTCCGCGGCGCGTTCGGTATAGCCGATGAAAGCCGGGATCGCGGTCGCCACCGGCGCGATGGACGGGGGAAATGTCGTGATCTCCTCGACCGTCACACCGGGAGTTGAAAGGTTTCGCATTGGGTCCTCTCCGTTGCTTGTCTTCGCCGGGCCGCCCCCGGCGTCGCGTCATCTCAGTCTGAAGACGATTGCGTATTCCGCGCCTGTTCCGGTCGGAACCGCGCTCTGCGGCTGCTCCCAGTAAAGATCGACGACGCCGACGGGACCGGAATCGGCCAGTTCGTCATCGGCGTAAATCGGGCGGTCAAGCGCCGCCGGCGCCGGAGCGACAAGCCGGAAGGCCGCATCCTGCGCGTTGGAAAGATCAACCGTGGCGAATATCTCTGTTGCGCCCGGCGGCGGGTCGATGATGGTCGATGCGGCCACGACGGTTGAGAATTGGTCCCGCGCCTCGATCACGCCGGGCGCGCCGCCCGAGATGTCGAGTCGAACCGGATAGGCGCGCGGGCCGAGCGCTGTCAGATCCGCCGCCTCCACAGTCGCGCCCGCGCTCAGCGCGCCCGAGGCGGTGACGGCGCCGGCGGGGGTGAGATTGTCCAAGAGGATCTGCGCGCCGCCGGCGCCGAAATCGGGGTGATGGCGCGCGAAGAAACCGGGCGTGGTCACGTGAATTCCGAAGCTGAAGCGGACCCGCGACGTGATCGGCGCGCGAAGCGGCGGCGTCACGCCGGGCCGCGACTTGTAATAAAGTGAAAACCCGTCCGAGGATGGACGATGGAGGATCTCATGGTTCGCCATCACCTCGCGTGTGCGCGCGGTTGGCGCGAAAGCCAGCCCCTCCACCGGCGCGCCGCCATCGTCGCTGACCCGGACCCGCATGAAGCGGTCGAATGCGATCACGAAGCTCATCGGCGCACGGTGTCTACGGCGATGGCGGTGATCGGATCTGCCGGAACGTCCGGCTGGATATGCCGGACCTCCACCATGCGCATCTTGTAGATCACCGAGGGATAGAGCGCGCCGCCCATCACCGACCAGAGATTGTTCAGCGCCTCGAAGCTCATGTTGTGGTGCTCGAAGATCAGCCGGCGGAGCCCGGCGGGAAAGGGATTGCCCGCCGACGCGTCCTCCGGCGAAAAGTAGCGGCGATGCTGGAATAGCGCGATCGTGTTGGAGAGGTTGAGCAGGCTGGCGCCGTAATCCTGAAAGTCGAAACTGAACTGGAGATAGAGGTTCATGTAGACTGAAGGCTCGCGCTCGACCGGTTGTCCGCCGACCCGGGCGACATGCGGCGTGTTGCGGAGCGCCGACTCCTCCTCGATGTTCACCAGTGTGATGAGCACGCCGTCCGGTCCGTCGTTCTCGACAAGGACCCTGGCGCTTTCGATCGCCACCTCGCCATCTGTCACGCCCAGATGGTCACGAAGTTCGCGACGAACGTATTCAAGTGCATCGTTTATCATCGCAAATCGCCCACCACCGGACGTCGCCCGGCGCCAAAAACAACTTACCCCAACGGACGCAGGGTCTCCGATTCTGCCGATTCTCGCAACGAGAAGTTGTTAACATCCGGATAATAAATCCGGTAAGCAGAGCGCCCCGCCGCTATCCGGACGGGGCGCTGCGGCTGCGCGTCAGCACGCTCGCGGGGAATAAATCGCGCTGGCCGGCGCCGGGCGCGCCAGTTTCGAGCGCGACGTCCGGCGGCTGTCCCGCCCGCGTTTCGTCCCGGTCCGCCGGAGCTGGGCGTCGGATTTCACGCCGGCTGAATGAACATGCGCTCGCTTTCCAGGTCTTTCCGATCCTCGCCGCGCAGGGCGCGATAGGCGCGCCATGTGGCGTGGCCGAGCACCGGGAATACGAAGATCAGGCCGATGAACCCGGTGACGACTGAGAAAGCGAAAAGCGCCATCACGATCGCGCCCCAGGCCAGCATGACCGGCAGATTGCTCCAGACCATCGCCATGCTGATCCCCAGGGCGGAGAGCGCGTCGGTGTCCTCCTCCAGCAGCATCGGCACCGCGAAAACGCTGATCGCGAACGCGAAGGCGGCGAAAAGCGCGCCGACGAAACTGCCGACCAGGAGCAGGGCCCAGCCGGTCGGAGTGAAGAACAGCATCGCGGCGACATCGTCGACGCCGGGGAAGGGGACCAGGCCGAAAAAGAGCGCGTAGATCAGCACCGCCGCCCGCATCCAGAGCATGAAAAGCCCAAGCAGCATCACACCCATGAACAGCGCCTGACGGCCGGAGCGCGGCTTGACGAAGATCATGTCGGCGAAGTTCGCGTGCTCGCCGGTCTCCAGTCGGCGGCTTTTCTCGTAGAGCCCGTTGGCGATGAGCGGACCGACGACCATGAACCCGGCGAGCGCCGGGAAGAGCGCATAGTCAAGCTCCAGACGAAAGAGGAACCAGACCACGAAAGCGGAGACCACGAAGACGGCGACGCCGTAGAGTAGACTGGGGGCGGGATTGGTCCAGAGATCCGCCCAGCCGCCGCGCAGCCAGTCGAAAGCGGTCCGCCACGGCAGATTGCGGGCGCGCCTGTTCTCGCGCGGGAGCGGCGGGACAACCTCCGGAATGACGCCGTCGGCGTGCGGCTCATCAGGCGGCGGCGGGTCGGTGCGGTCACTCAGCATGACGGTTTCGCCGCGCGATACGTGGCGGCGCCTCCTGTCGGGGATTTGAGATGGGGCACGCATTCGGGCATCGACGAGAAGGCGACGAAGACCAGATGCGCGTTGGCGGCGATGAAGATCGCGACCACCGCGGACGCCGCGGCGAGCGCGAAAAGGCGCGGTCGAGACCAGACGTTCATGGCGCGTCCTTTCCACCGAGCTCGAGAATATACGTGGCGAGGATCTTGCGCTCCACCTCGCTGAGCCGGTCCTCCCAGGTTGGCATCCAGCCCTGCCGCCCGCCCCAGACCGTCTGGAAAAGCGTCTCTTCGTCCCCGCCATAGATCCAGAAATCGTCGGTCAGGTCGGGCGCGCCGAGCGTGGTGTCGCCGCCGCCATCCTCGCCATGGCAGCTTGAGCAGTTGTCGGCGAAGAGTTGCGCTCCATCCGGCGCATCCGTTGCTTCGTCATCCGCGGCGGCGCCCTCCGCCGCCACGTCGCCGGCGTCCGAAAGCGTCTGGACATAAGCGGCCACGGCGCGGATTTCGTCGCGCGACAGCATGCCGTCGCGGCCGAAGGCGAGCATTTGACCGAAATGAGTGTCCGGATGCTGCGAATTGATGCCGACGCGCAGCGTCTCCATGATCGCGTCCGCGTCGCCGCCCCAGAGCCAGGCCGAATCGACCAGGCTGGGAAAGCCCGGCCCACCGGCTGCGTCCGCCCCGTGGCAGCCGGCGCAGTTGTCGCCAAAGAGGGCGTGCGCCGTGTCGTTCACCCGCGACATGAGCACAGGATCGGCGCGAATCTCGTCGACCGGAAGATCGGCGATCCGGTCGGCCCAGTCCGAACGCGCGACATTCGCGGCGACGACCTTTTCCTCGACCTCTTCGCGCTGGTCCAGTCCGAGAAGGCCCTTGGTGTAGGTCGTGACCAGCGGCCAGGTCGGCAGCAGGATCCATATGACAAGCGCCCAGACATGGGTGATCCCGATGAACCACCAGATCGGCGGCGGCACCCGGGTGTTCAACTCGGTGATGCCGTTCCATTCGTGGCCTGTCGTCATATGGCCGGTGAGCGGATCTCGTTCCTTTACCGACATGGCCCGTCCTCATCATTGAGAATGCTCTTCGCCGCCCGGTCGAAGCGTTTTCCCAGGCTCGGCCAGAAGGCGTAGGCGGTGATTCCGATCGAAAGCGCGATCAGGTAGAAAAGTCCGAAGGCTTTTGCGAACCCGACGAGCCATTCATGCGAAATGTCCATCGTTACTCCTCCGCCGCCGTCTCAATCCGCGCCGGCAGGTCGGTCAGACCTCCGAGGATCTGAAGATACGCGACCAGCGCGTCCATCTCCGTCAGTCGCCCGGCGTCGCCGTCGAAGGAGCGGATGTTCGTCGCGTCGCCATAACGCTCCAGCGCCCCTTCCGCCTTGTCCGAGTCCGGGCTCGCCTGCCCGAGCGCGTCGTCGGCGGCGTTCGCGATCATCTCATCCGAATAAGGCACGCCGAGTGTGCGGAGCGCTGCGAGGCGGTCGGACAGGCTTTCGACCTCCAGCCTCTCGGTGAGCAGGAACGCGTATTGCGGCATGACGGATTCGGGAACCAGATCGCGCGGGTTCACCAGGTGCCGGACCTGCCAGTCGTCGGAATACTTGTTGCCGAGCCGCGCCAGATCGGGCCCGGTGCGCTTGGAGCCCCAGAGCATCGGATGGTCGTACTGGCTTTCGACCGCCAGCGAATAGGGGCCGTATCGCTCCACCTCGTCACGCAGGGTGCGGATCATCTGGCTATGGCACGCGTAGCACCCCTCGCGGATGTAGATGTCGCGCCCGGCCTGTTCGAGCGGGGTGTAGACGCGCATGTCCGGCGCGGCCTCCACCGTTTCGTCGATGGTGAAGAGCGGGGCGATCTCGACGATGCCGCCGACCCCCGCCGCCAGGATGATGCCGACGGTCAGCGCCATCGAATGCCGCTCGGCCCGGTAATGGGTCCTCGCATGGAAGTCGAAGAACCGCTCGAAGGGTTTGAGAAGGGTCCTGAACATGTCGTTACTCCCCCGCCGGCACGGCCGGCTCCAGGGCTTCGGAGGATGTCGGATAATCCAGCGCCGGCGCCATCTTCGGGACGTGCCGGATCGTCATCACGACGTTCCAGAGCGCGATGATCGCTCCGGCCAGGAACAGCAGCCCCCGAATGCGCGCGCGATGTAGTAGGGGTGCATCGCCACAAGGGAGTCGAGAAACGAATATTTCAGCGTGCCGCTCTCGGTGTATGTGCGCCACATCAGCCCCTGGATGATGCCGCTGTTCCACATGGCGAAGACGTAGATGACGACGCCGGAGACGGCGAGCCAGAAATGCCACTCGACCGCCTTCCAGGAATACATCGTTTCACGCCGCCAGAGCACCGGGGTCAGCGCATAGATGGAGCCGAAGACGATCAGCGCCACCCAGCCCATGGCGCCGGCGTGGACGTGACCGACGGTCCAGTCGGTATAGTGCGAAAGCGCGTTGACCGGACGGATCGCCAGAAAGGAGCCCTCGAATGTCGACAGGCCGTAAAAGACCGCCGCGACCATCATGAAACGCAGCGTCGCGTCGTCGCGGACTTTCCGCCATGCGCCGTTCAGCGTCATCAACGCGTTGCCGGCTGACGCCCATGAAGGCACCAGCAGCATGATCGAGAAGGTCATGCCAAGGGTCTGAACCCAGTGCGGTAGGGCGGTGTAATGAAGGTGATGCGAGCCCACCCAGATGTAGAAGAAGGTGATCCCCCAGAAGCTGAGGATCGACAGCCGGTAGGAATAGATCGGCCGCTCCGCCCGTTTCGGCAGGAAGTAATAGAGCATGCCGAGGAAACCGGAGGTAAGGAAGAACGCGACGGCGTTATGGCCGTACCACCACTGCGTCATCGCGTCCTGAACGCCCGCGAACGCCGAATAGCTCTTGGCGGCGGCGAAGGACGCGGGCACGGCCAGATTGTTTACGATATGCAGCACCGCCACGACCAGTATGAACGCCATGTAGTACCAGTTCGCGACGTAGATATGCGGCTCGTTCCGGCGCGCCAGCGTGCGGATGTAGAGAATGAAGTAGACCACCCAGACGACTACCAGCCAGATATCCGCGTACCATTCCGGCTCGGCGTATTCCTTCGACTGGGTTATGCCCATCAGGTAGCCGCTGGCGGCGATGACGCAGAAGAGGTTGAAACCCAGCAGCACGAACCACGGCGTGATCTGTCCCGGCATGCGCGCGCGGGACGTGCGCTGCATGATGTGGAAAGATGTGGCGATCAGGGCGTTGCCGCCAAAGCCAAAGATCACGCCCGATGTGTGCACCGGGCGCATGCGGCCAAAGCTCGACCAGGCCGCGTCGAAGCGGAGGTCGGGCCAGGCGAGCATGGAGGCGACCCAGACCCCGACGCCCATGCCGACCACGGCCCAGCAAAGCGAGAGGACGATGCCGACCTTCGTAGGGTCGTCGTAATAGGAGATCGAACGATCCTCGGTCGGCTCGGGGTCGTAGATCGCGTTCCCTGCGATGAAGAAGAGAACGCCGGCGAACGCGATGACGATCCAGCCGTGGACGCCCATCGGGTCGTCTTTTCCGGCGACCGCCATCAGCAGCCCGACCAGGGCGGCGATAGCCAGGATCATCAGAACGGTGCGGCGCTCCGCCCGGGTCAATTGAGCCATCATGTCGTGGTCTCCGTGCTGGTCCTGTGCGTGGCTGAAATAGAGCGGTCCGGCAGCGGCGCCTCGGCGTCCTCGAAGAGGATGCGCGCGCCGTCGCCTTCCAGATCTTCGTACTGACCGCTCCGGAGGCTCCAGAAAAATGCGCCGAGCCCGACCACGCCCATGACGAGCGTGACCGGTATGAGGATGGTGAGGATCGTCATGCCGTCGCCGTCCGCAAGCTGTTTGTCGCCGCATTCGCCGGTGCAGGCTCCTTCGCGTTCAGCCGCAGCGAATTGCCAATGACGACGATCGAGGACGCAGACATCGCCAGCGCCGCGACCAGCGGCGTGACCATGCCCGCCGCAGCGAGCGGTATGGCGATGCAGTTATAGGCGATCGCCAGGCCGAAATTCTGACGCACGGTGCGCGCCGTCGCCTTCGCGACCTTGCGGGTCATCGGAACAGCCCCGAGGTCGTCGCGCAGAAAGACGAAATCCGCCGCCGCGCGGCCGGCGTCCGCCGCGTCGGAAGGCGCCATCGACACATGCGCCGCCGCCAGCGCCGCGGTGTCGTTCAACCCGTCGCCGACCATCAGGGTCCGGCGTCCTTCAGCCCGGAATGCTTCGAGACAGGCGACTTTCTCGGCCGGCGTCGCGCCAGCGCGGAATGACTCCACGCCGGCCAACTCGGCGACGCGGGCGGCGCGCCGGCGTTCGTCCCCCGTCAGCATGATGGTCGGGACGCCCGCAGCACGAAGCATGGCGATCGCCGTCCGCGCCCCCGGACGCAGATCTTCCGAAAGGGCGAACGCTGATGCGGCTGCGCCCTCGAAAGCGAAGGCGGGGGCCGCCTCCGCTGCCGGTCCGGCGGCGATCTCCGCCACCCAGTCCGGCCTGCCGAGACGGGCGCGCCGGCCGCTGACGACGCCCTCTATCCCGAAACCGGGCGTCTCGTTCACATCCCGCGCGTCGGATGGGCTATCGGGCAGGTCGGCCGCGATCGCGCGCGCCGCCGGATGAGCGGAATGCAGCGCCAGCGCCTTCGCCGCGCCCCGGTCGGCGGCGCCGAGCGGCGCACGAGAGACGCGCGCCGCGCCGGTGGTCAGGGTTCCGGTCTTGTCGAACACCGCGAGATCAATCTCCGCGAGACGCTCGAGAGCCGATCCGTCTTTCATCAGGACGCCGTCCCGCATCAGCCGGCCCGCCGCGACGACATGCGCGACCGGAACCGCGAGTCCCAGCGCGCAGGGGCAGGTGATGATCAGCACGCTGATCGCGACGAAGATCGAGATGCGCCAGTCGCCCGTGGCGAGGATCCAGCCGATGAAGGTCGCCAGCGCCAGAAGATGAACGACCGGCGCGTAAAGCCGGGCTGCGCGGTCGGCGATGCGGACATAGGCGCCGCGGCCGCTTTCGGCCGCGCTCAGCATCCTTGTCATCTCCGCCAGAAAGGACTCTTCAGCCGTACGCAGCGCCGTCGCCTCGATCCCCCCTGTCAGGTTCAGCGTCCCGGCCTCCAGCACCGCGCCGGCGCCGGCCGTGACCGGCATCGCCTCACCGGTGACCAGCGACCGGTCGACATCGGTTTCACCCGTCAGAACGCGGATATCGACCGGCGCGCGCTCGCCCGGGCCGATGTAAAGCGCCATGCCGGCGGTGATCGCGTCAAGCGGCGTCCAGCGCAACGATCCGTCGGGCATCCGGGCCATCGCGCCTTTCGGGGCCAGCCGGGCCAGCCCGGTGACGGCGCTCAACGCCCGCTCGCGCATGAGTTGATCCAGGTAACGTCCGGTCAACAGAAAGAAGAGTAGCGTGACCGCGGCGTCGAAGAAGACATGCTCGCCGCCGCGCGCCAGTTCGGCGAGGCTGAGAGCCAGCGCCAGCAGGACCGCCAGCGCGATTGGAACATCCATGTTCAGCCGCCCGCTCCGCAGCGCGGCGAATGCGGAGCGAAAGAACGGCCGGCCGGCATAGGCCACAACGGGGACGGCGATCATGCCGGAGATCAGATGGAACGTCTCGCGGGTGGCGCCTTCCGCCCCCGACCAGACGGCGACGGAGAGCAGCATGACGTTCATCGCGCCGAACCCCGCCACCGCGATCGCGCGCAACAAATCCCGACTCGCGCCGCGATCCGGGCCCCCCGTTTCCTCGGCGAGGTCGATCGGCTGACCTTCGTATCCCAGCGCGGACAGCGCCTCGAATACCGGCGACGGATCGACATCCGCGCTCCGGAGCGTCACGCATGCGCGCCGCAATGTCAGATTGACCCGCGCGAAGACGACGTCCGGGCAGGCGCGAAGCGCGCGTTCAATCGACGCGACGCACCCGCTGCAGCGCACGCCGGGAACGGAGATCACGCAGAGGCCGCTTCCGTCGGGGGCCGCTCGCACTGAAGCGCGGCGCTCGGCGCCGCTGCGCCCGCCGCCTGCTTCTTCGCGTTCAGTCTCAGACATTCTCATGGCGATCACGCGTCCCTCAGGCACGTCCGACGATTCTCAGGCGAGGGGCGGTCGGCCCCGTAAACTCATCTCTCTGTGAGTAAACCATTGGTTGATCGGTATAGCCAAGATGGCGTTGCGCCGCAGCATAGCGGATCGAAGCGATCCCTCTCGGTATCGGACGACGTTTCTCGGCTCTCCATCGAATCCGCGGGCGAGCCTCCCGCTACGGGCTCGCCGCGCTAACGTTTCCGTCACGTAGCTGGCGCGCAATATTGTTGCGGAGACATCTATCCCGCGACGTTGTGATCGCGCGACGCGCTGCGGATCGAACGCCCTGATTCCGCGCCGCCAAAGCAATAGAATCTCGGAGGGGGCTTTGCGGGCTAAAATCGGCGAACGCGGCGCGCTCGCGCGGCGGGTCAGACTGACGAATCTCCCGCAGCGCGAGCGTGTCGCGAGAGCGAATGATGATGTCTGGGCGGCGCAGACTCTATGCCTTTCGCGTTTAGAAAAACTTCGGTTGCGGATCGAGAATCTTGTGCGCGGGCTCAGGCCAAGGAAATATTCATGGGTATGTATGACATGACAATTTTATAATGCGCCAGCTGTATTTCAGGCATTATTCCTATGCCGAACGGCATGGTCGCTAATGCTATTGTTGTATGTGTAGGATAGCTTTTATATTAGGTGAACATCGTCCGGGTTGCGCCATGACGCGCTAACGTTAAAATGGGCTAGACAGCACTGCGGACGATACATATACACCGCCACGTCAAGAAGTTCCGGCTTCAGCCTAGGTAGCTCAGTTGGTAGAGCAGCGGACTGAAAATCCGCGTGTCGGTGGTTCGAATCCGCCCCTGGGCACCAAGCCTTCTCCACAAGCACTTGCGACCATTGGATAAACGCTGATGGGCTAGATGCTCATGCACACAATCAGTCACACAAACACCAATGGGCGGCGCTCGCATGTGCGGCATACGATCTTTCGCAGCGGCTCCTACTACTACAATCGTAGAGTCCCAGAGCACGCCATAGAAGCTTGTGGGGCGTTCATCCGTGATCGGCTGTCATCTGATGCGACGGAGGCGAAGCAACTCTCAGAATGGCTTACAGCGCGTCTCAACGCCATCTGGAAGCACGACCAGATCGAACATGGGATTGACCTCTATACGCGGCTCAAGACGGCTCGACCGAGAACGTTCACACTCGGGCAATTGTCGGGCGAATACGTCTCCATGAGGAGCATTGATGCCGCCCCGTTACGGCAAGCCATCATGCCCCTCATCGCTGTTGCTGGCGACAAGGATATCCGCGACATGATGCTGGACGCGGTCGAGCGGCGGTTTGGGGACTAGCCGAATGGGCTGCGTTCTGGTCATCCGATGACGTGAAATACGGACGGGTCGTCTCTCAATTCTCGTCCTGTTGAGAATGTTGGTCGGCGACTCGGGCGAACGGTGATGGCGCGCCTTCGACCATCTGTGCGACTTCCTCGGCGATTGCGAGCGACGAGGTGACGCCGGGACTCTCGATGCCGAAGAGGTTGATGAGCCCTTCTTGCCCGTGCAGGTCTGGGCCTTGCAACAGCCAGTCGATCGGTGGCTCACCGGGGCCGTTAAGACGAGGGCGCACGCCGGCGTATTCGGCGCTCAACGCTTCGGTCCGAACATTCGGCCAATAGTTCCGGATCGCGTTCGCCACACCGGCGGCGCGACCGTTGTCGAGTCCGTATTCGACAACATTGACCCATTCTTCGTCGGGTCCGAACTTCCCCTGGCCGCCGAGGTCAAGGGTGAATATCCCGCCGTTCCGCCAAGCGGGTTGCGAAGGGACGACAAGCCGCGAGAACGGCGGCGCCCCATGATATTTGAAGAAGGTTCCTTTCGCAAAATGAACCTTCGGCAGCGCTGCTTCCGGCATGCCGCGAATGTTTCGCGCCAGTTCAGCCGACCACGGGCCGGCAGCGTTGATGAGCGTGCGGCAGAGTACGTCAGTTTGTTCGCCCGAGTGGCCGGCGACGGCGACTCGGAACCCGCCCGCAACCGGTTCGACATTTGTGACCTCAGAGCGAAACGCGACGAGTGCGCCCGCCGTCTCCGCGTCACCCAGAAAGGCCAGCATGAGATTGTGGGTATCCATGATGCCGGTCGATGGCGAGAGGATAGCCGAATGACAGGTAATCTCCGGCTCCAGCCGCGAAACTTGTTCGCGTTCGAGCCATTCGAGATCGCCGCAGTCATTCTCTAGCCCAAGTTCGAAAACACCGGCCAGCCAACCGCGATCCGTCTCGGAATTCGCCAGAATGAGCTTGCCGGTCCGCTTCGTCTGGACGCCGCGTGCGGCGCAATAGGCGTAGATCATCTCTCGCCCACGCCGGCAGAGCGCCGCCTGCGGACTTCCGGGCCTGTGAAAGACGCCCGAGTGGACGACCTCGTTGTTGCGTGAACTCGTTTCCATTCCGAATGAGTCATTGCGTTCGATCACGAGGATATCCCGGCCGTCCATGGCCAGTTCTCGGGCGATAGCGAGACCGACGGCGCCAGCGCCGACTACGACAGCGTCGACTGAGTCCACGGCGGCGCTCAGTCGTGAGGAATGGTGGATTGGGCTGACGGACGAGACTCGAATGTGGCGAACCACGCCTCGAGTTTCGGCCGCCCGGGTCGCCAATTCTCGTCGGCGAAGCGAAAATCCAGATGCGCCAAGGCGCAGAAATAGGCGATGTGTCCGATCGTCGGTTGTTCCGACAGTTCTGATGCGTCGGCCTCCATGGCGTCGAGGCAGCGATTTACGGACAAGACCTGCCGCGCGATCCAGCCTTCAGATCTTTCGTTGTCGGGCCGCCGGCTCTCGAGGCGCCGCGCGATCATCGCATCGAGAAGCGCATCTCCGAGCGCCTGCCGCTGCAGCGCGCGCCACCTCTCAATCCCCGCGGCAGGGAAGATGGAGGAGGCTTGGCCGAGGTTATCGAGATATTCGCAGATCACCGGCGAATCGTACAACGCAAGGCCGTCATCCAGAACAAGAGCCGGGACCTTGCCGGCCGGGTTGACTGCGGCGGCCTGATTTTCTTCGTTCCAGGGATTGCTGACGGTCCGCTCGATCAGATCGTTCACGCCGACTTCATGCGCGGTCATCAGCACTTTTCTCGCGAAAGGTGAGTTAGTCGTGTAGTGGAGTCTCATGGGGTGGTCGCTCCTTGAGTAATGCGCGGCGTTCAATGGCCATTGTGGTCAGCCGGGGTCCGGGCGCGCCAATCTTCGATATAGGCCTCGAAGCCGCGCCGGAGGTCGAAGCGCGGCGCGAACTCCAGTTCTTCATACGCACGGCTCATGTCGAGGGCGCCCTTTAGGGGGGCTCTGAGCGTTGGTGTGAACATGTAAGGCCCAGGCTTCGCCGAGATGTTTGCTCCTGGAATCATTTCGCGGATCAGCTCGACCATTTCGCCGAGCGTGGTGGCGGTTCCACTTGCGAGGTTATAGACGTCATGGCTGGGTGATTTTGCGTCGAGCGCGGCAAGGACGCCCCCGACGACATCATCCATATAAGTGAAGTCGATCGCCACATCCGCCCCGAACGATAGATGACAGGCTTCCCCTCGAAGCGCCGCATCGAGAAATGTGGTTGGCGGTCTAGGGCGTGGCAGTCCGACCCCATAGACCCATGATGTGCGCATGTTAATGCACTCGAGATCATGGAGATCCCGATAGACTCTCCCAGTCTGCTCGACCGCTAACTTACTGATCCCATAGGGCATGCTTGGCCGGGTGGGATGACTTTCGTCGATGATCGGTCGTTCGAAATCGCCGTAGACTTCTTCAGAACTCATATGAACAATTCGGCGCACGCCACAAAGGCGCATCGCTTCGAAGATATTGACGCTACCTTGCAGGTTTACTCGATAAACGTTCCCAGGACTTGCGACCGAATAAAGAACGCCGACGATTGCGGCGCAGTGAATGATCGCGTCGGGCTTATGGGTCTGAAAAGCTGCGATGACGGGCGCGAGATCGGTGATGTCACCCTCGACGAGATGGAACCCAGGGACTTCGGCGGCGAGACGTCTCGCCTCGACCGGGAAGGCGAAATCGAATGCGATGGCCTGATCGCCGCGGTCAACTAGTTTGCTAGCGATCTTCCGGCCGATGAACCCGCCGCCGCCGGTAATCAAGACTCTCACATTCACCCCCTCATGCTGCGATGCCGCTCCAGCGCGAGATTATATTGACGTTGCCGCAATAGCAACTACTATGGAGGCGCGGCGGGGAGCCGCGAACCGGACTCCGGGAGAAATCGAGCTGATGCCTTATCCGATCGTCATCAATAATTTCCCCTATATCTGGCTCTATGACGTCGAGGCGTGCCTCGACCATCTTGTCGCGCAGGGTCACCGGCGAGTTGAGTTGCTTCTCACGGCTCCGTATTGCTGGCCAAGGAGCCTCAAGAAGGACGTTCGTGGGCGAATCTCCGAGCGCGTGCGTTCAGGTGAGATCGAGATCGTCGCGCTCAACCCGGGCGGCTTTGACAACAATCTGGCGAGCCCGGCGGAGGAAGTTCGCGATCTGGCCGGCAGAATACTCGCCGAGACCATCGATCTCGCTGCGGATTGGCGCGCGAAAGGCATCGTCATGTCCCCGGGCGCAGGCCGTCCGCTTTTGCCGCCGCCGATCACGATGCTCGAAGGCTGGAGCCGCGCAGGCGTCGAGACGCTTTTGGCCAGGACCGAGCAATCGGGCGTTAGTCTGTTGCTGGAGAACATCCCCTACAGCTTCTGGCCCAAGGCCGACCAGATCGCCGGACTGATCGAGGCGATTGACCACCCCAACCTCGGGGCGGTGTACGATGTCCCGAACGCCGTGTTCGCGGGCGAATCGCCGGATCACGGCTTTGAACGGCTGAAACAGCATTTGCGGCTTGTCCACTTTTCGGACACCCCTCTTTCGTCCTGGAAGCATGACCGGATCGGCGCCGGGGTTGTGCGCTTCGACGAGGCGCTGCAAGCCATGCGGCGCATCGGCTATGAAGGCGATCTTGTGTTGGAGATCATAGACGCGGATGGCGATGCGGCTATCGCCGAAAGCGTCGCCGCCATGAAGCGCCTCGACCCGGACTGACGTTCGGGACGGATCAATGCGTTCGCCGACCCGTGCCGTTGTCCGTGTTGGCGGAAGGTTCAGTCAGCTTAGCGCCCGAGTGAGATTCGCGGTGAAGAGAGCCAGAACCGCCAGCATCAGCCCAGTGAGCGCGACCCTCTGAAAGAAACGATCGCCGGCCATCCGGAATAGGTATGAACCCGCCACGCCGCCGAGCAAGAACGCCGGAGTCAACACAGCCGCGCCTTGCAGCGCCTCACGAGTGAGCAGGCCAAAATGCGCGGTCGAGAAGAGCGCGATCGACAACGAGATCGAGGAAACCGTGATGATGCTTGCGCGCTTCGTCGCGGGAGAGGCTTCGCCGGCAAGGATATAGAGAACGAGCGGCGGCCCGCCGACCCCGCCGAAGCCGGTGAAAAAGCCCTGAAGCCCGCCTGCAACGGCGTGCCCGGCCGAACTGTGGCGCAGCGGCAGGCGCGCGCCAGCAACGATCAGGGCCGTCATCGTCAATACGGCGCCGCTGATCGCGATATTGCTCAAAGTCGGATCAAGGCTGACGAGCAGCGCGTGTCCCGCTGGAATGGCCATGGCGGCGCATGGGCTCATGATCAGCATCATCCTGCGGTCCGCGCGTTTCAGCGACGCTGGCAACAGGAGCATCGTTGCGACGCCTTCGAGCATGGTCGCGATTGCGACCGCGACAGTCGGGCCAATCGAGAAACCGAGGACCGGAACGATGAGAAGGGAGGAACCGAACCCCGCAAAGCCTCGCAGCAAACCCGCGCACATGACGACGGCGGCAAGCATTCCCGCACTTACGTAGGATTCGCCAAGAACGGCGAACATATTCAAGCCGCTCAGATCGTCTGCTCAGCGCCGAGTTCGGGTTTGATGATCCCGGCTCCAGCAAATCCTCCATCGATCGAGAGGGTATGCGCGGTGATATAGCTTGCTTCGTCAGAGGCGAGGAAGAGCGCCCCGAAAACCATTTCGTCGATCCGCCCGTAACGCCCGAGGGGCACATCGGCGATCAGCGCTCGCCGGATCTCGGGCGGTTGCCATGCGGTCATCGGCGTCTCTGTCGGCCCTGGCGCGATGGTGTTGACGGTGATTCCCTTGTCGGCGAGTTCAATCGCAAGGGTTTCTGCAAAGTTGATCACGCCGGCCTTGGACGCGGCGTAAGCGCCGCGCTGCGCGGCGCCGCGAAACCCTACATTCGACGAGATCAGCACGATGCGTCCGAATTTATTCGGGATCATCCGCTGCGCCGCCGCCCGCGCGATCAGAAAGCTTCCGGTGAGATTCACATCGACGATACGACGCCATTCTTCAGCGGGGGTTTCAAGAATCGGCATCAGCCGATTGACCGCCGCGCAATGCACCAGCACATGAGGCGCGCCGAATTCCGCCTCGGCGTCGGAAAGCGCCGTGTCGATTTGTAGTTCGTCGCTCACATCAAGGGTGCTCGCTTTCGCTTCTCCACCGCGGGAGGCGATGGCGGCGACAGTGATCGCTACGGAATCCGCGTCTGTATCGCAGGCGTGGATCTTCGCGCCCTCCGCTGCGAAACCCAGCGCCATCCCTCGTCCAATTCCGCCTCCCGCCCCGGTGACGAGCACTGTCTTGCCGGAAAATCGCACCTTCGCCTCCTTCAATCAGCGGAAAAATCCGCTTCTGCGCAGGCTCTATCACAATTGTAGTTGCAATAGCTACGACGATGTGGATGCTGTTTGCAGTGAACAAGAAATTAGAGAGCGAATGGGAGTTCGGCTGATGAAGGGTGGAGAGTTCATTGTCGATTTCTTGATTCGGGAGGAAGTGCCTTACGTCTTCGGCGTTTGCGGGCATGGCAATGTCGGCCTACTCGATGCGATGTATGATCGTGCGGATGAATTGCCGTTGATCTCGCCTAGGCATGAACAGGCCGCCGGTCATATGGCCGACGCCTATTTTCGGGTCGCGCATAAGCCCGCCGCAACGCTCGCATCGATCGGGCCGGGATCCGTCAACATGTTGATGCCGCTTGCGAACGCGCTGAGCGATTCATCCGCGATCCTGTCATTGACTGCAAGCGCGCCGACCGTGCAGGCGAACCGTTCGCCGTTCCAGGAAATCGCGCGGCACAATCAGTCGGACTTCGCCCAAAGCATTCGGTCTTTCGTGAAGCGCGGCTATCAACCGCAGCGGATCGAGAATCTGCCGCTCGTTATGCGCCAGGCGCTGACCCTCACCACGCAGGGCAGGCCGGGTCCGGTGAACGTGGACATCCCTTTCGATCTGTTTCAGGAGAGCGCCGATCTGGTCTATGAGCCGGCGCAAAGCGCGAGCATACAGACTCGCGTCGGCGCTGCGCCGTCGGTCGTGGCGAAGGTCGCCGACCTCCTTCTCGCCGCGGAGAGGCCGCTCATATACACCGGCAACGGCGTCGTTCTTTCCGAGGCGGGACCAGAACTGACCGAACTTGTCCGGCGATTGCAGACGCCGGTCGTCAGTCTTCCGAACGGTATGGGCGCGCTGGACATGCGGAGCGAGTATTCGCTCGGCTTTGTCGGCCGAAACGGCAGCTACCCGGCGAATGAAGCGGCCCGGCGATGCGATGTGCTTCTCGATCTTGGCGCGCGATTCGATGACCGCTCGGCTTCGTCATGGATCCCCGGATATTCCTGGAACATTCCGCCGACCAAGCTCATCCAGGTCGATATAGACGCCATGGAGATCGGCCGTAATTATCCTGTCGAGCTGGGTGTCGTCGCCGATGTGAAAACATTTCTCGCGCAACTCCTGATGGAGCTTGACCGGCGCACCATCACGATTCGCCATGAGGACTGGCTGGGCGACATCGCAGAGTGGCGTCGTCGATGGGACGAGCATGTTCGCCCGAAATTCGACATCTCCTCGACCCCGCTTCGGCCGGAGCAGGTTGTCAAGGAACTGCGCGCGGTCTTGCCGGATGACGGGATCCTGATCCCGGACGTCGGCGCGCATCATAACTGGTTCATGCAGTTCTGGGAGGCGAGACAGCCCGGCACGTTCCTCAATTCCTATGGCTTCGGCGCGATGGGCTTCAGCGTCTGCGGAGTTCTCGGGGCGAAGCTGGCCGCGAAAGACAGACCCTGCATCTCGGTCTGCGGCGACGGCGGCTTCACGATGACGCCTTACGTCCTCGCCACCGCAGTGGAGTACGACATTCCGGCGATCTGGGTCGTCTGGAACAATTTCGGCTGGGTTTCGATCCGCGACATTCAGGTCGGCATGTTCGAAGGGCGCGAGATTGGAACGCTCTTCCATCGTGACGGGGAACGCTACAATCCGGATTTTGCGCTGATGGCGAAATCATACGGCGTGGACGCCATCACCGTTCGGCATCCTGACGAGCTTGGCCCTGCGCTCGAGCATGCGCTGGCGCTTGGGAAGCCGTGCCTGATCGATGTCCACGTCGATGGAGAGATCCGTCCACCTTCGACCGGGGCCTGGCAATTGCCGCCTACGCCTTATCGGGAACCAAGTTTCGGAGAGCGCTATCGGCCGGAATGAGTAGAGCACAAGAAGCGAAGGCGAACTCATGCCGAAGGGTCCGGGCCTCTCCTGAAAGGAAAGGCATCGGGGCGGTCGGTCACGAAACGAAGACGCAGTCTTTGTGGACCTAAAGCTGAAAACGGGAGGAAAGAATGGATAAATTCGAAGCTACAGGGCGCACCGATACGCGGCGCGAATTCTTGCGCCTCGCCGGGCGTTTTGGCGGATCGGCGGCGGCGCTCGCGTGGTTGGCCGCGCCAACCGGCGCGGTTCTGTTCAGTGCGGCCGAGGCTTTCGCGCAGAGCGAAGCGGAAAAGAAGCAGAAAGCCGATCACGTGATGCTCACAGGTATCACGGAAGCGCCGGGACGCTGGCCGAATGGTCCGCTTACCACGGAACAGTCGAACCTGACGGGCGTCGTCGAGTGGAAGAAAAACATCGAAGCCGCCACGGATGGTAAGGTTTATGTCGACCTTCAATACGGCGGCGTGCTCGGGAACCAGGTCGATATGCCTCGCAAGTTGCAACAGGCGACCTTGCAGGCGGCGCACGGCTCGACGCAGAACGCCGCGGCTTCCGCTTCGGTCTGGAATGTCATCGACTTTCCTTACCATGTCGGGCCGATCGAGAACTTCTGGCGTCTGACTTTTTCGCGCGAGTGGAACGATATCTTCAGGGCGAAGTCGGAGCAGCAGGGCCTGATCGCGACTGCATTCTTCCCGCAGATCCGGTGGGTGCAACTGCGCCGCGGCCTCGACCGGGAGGTCCGTCGTCCAGAAGACATGGACGGGCTCAAGATCCGCGTGACCGGCTCGAAACTCGAACAGGTTGCGTTCGATATCCTGCCGGCCAATCCGACGCCGGTGAACTGGGGCGAGACCTACAACGCGCTGAAGGAAGGCGCCGTCGACGGTCTGCACGTCGCGCCCGGCCCGGTGGCGGACGTGAACATCTCGGAGGTGATCGGACAACTCGTCAACACCGAGTTCATGTACAACTCGGATGCGATGTTCATTTCGACCCGCTGGTTCAGACAGCTTCCCGAGGCGGTGCAGGAAGGTATTCTGGAGGGCGCTTATCAGACCCAGGTGTTCCAGCATGACGTCTATGAGCCATACCTGCGGGACCAATGGGGAATCAGGCCAGATTCGCCGAAGGACACGATCTGGGGGAAGCTCGAGCCGGAGTTCGTTTTCCTCACCGAGGACGAGCGGAACGCTTGGCGCGAATATCTTTCCTTCGAAAGAAACAAGGATCTCCTCGATCCGCTCGTCGAACAGTTCGGCCGTGAGGAGTACGAGGCGACACGCCGCATCGCCCAGGAGAGCGGTCCGGTCGAGATGCAGCGGTGGTGGCGTTCCTGACGGATTCCGGGGCCGGAAGCGCTTCGCCTCCGGCCCCTACCCATGGGCGAGAAATTCGACACCTCGCGAATCGCAGTTCCAGGCGGCCAGCCGGTCGTAGATGACTCAGTGATGCCAGCGCCATGAAAATCGAATTCCCAAAATGGTTATTGTGGCTCGACAAAAACTTCGAGTATTATTTTAATGTAATTCTTTATTCATACTTAACATTCATAATTGTAATTGAAGTGTTCAGACGGCACGTTCTGGACAATTCGTCGTCATACGGTGAGGAAACGGCCCGCTACGCGTTCATTTGGCTTGCGTACCTCGCCGCAGCGCGAGGCGTGAAGAAACGAAGCCATTTGTCGATTGATCTGATACGGGCCTTCATGGGTCGAAAAGGCAATTTCATACTTTTTATGGTAAACGATTTCTTGTTCTTTGTGCTTGCAGTTGTTGTTATCGTAACGGGCACTAGATTTGTGATCACCACTATCGAGTATAATCAATATTTCACTGGAATTCAGATTCCATACTGGATCGCAGTGGCGTCAATCCCGGTCGGGTGGGGAATGATTGCGCTGCGGGTCGTTCAGCGCTGCGTCCTTACAATCCAAGCATATCGGCGCGGCGAAGCGATGGAAGCCGGTTTTATCGGGGGAGAATAGATATGGACGCTAGTGTGGCATTGGCGCTCGGAGGCATGGCGCTGCTTCTCGTGCTCGGCGTCGAGATAATCGTTTGCCTCGGGATGGGCGCGATCTTTTTTGTTCTGACGCAGAAGAACTTCACGATCGACAACATCGGTATCGCGACGTTCTCGGAGATCAACCTCTTTCCGTTGCTTGCAATGCCACTCTATATCCTGACCGGCGATTTGATCGGTCATTCCGGGATCGCAAAGCGTTTGATTGACTTTTCTCGCGCATTGATCGGTTGGGCGCATGGCGGCCTCGCGTTGACGTTGCTGGTCGCCTGCGGGTTCTTCGCCGCGATCAGCGGCTCCAATTCCGCCACCGTCGCAGCGATGGGGCGAATGATGCTGGATCCAATGGAGCGAGACGGGTATCCGCGGGATTATTCGGCTGCAGTCGCAGCTTGCGGAGGAACTGTCGGGATCATCATCCCGCCAAGTATCGTTTTTGTGCTCTACGGCGTCGCATCGGGCACCTCGATCGGCGATCTCTTTGTCGCGGGCATCATACCCGGCATCTTGATGATTGGCGTCATGGGCGTCATCGCGACATTAACCTGCCGCCGCCGCGGAATAGGAAATCGAATCCCGTTCAGTGGACGCGAATTGCTGCGGACCGGGTTGCGGGCGAATCTCGCCTTCGGAGCGACCGCCATCATTCTTGGCGGGATCTATGGCGGTATCTTCACGCCGACCGAGGCGGCGGCCGTCGCCGCAGCGTACTGCCTTGTTGTTGGCCTTTTCGTGACACGTGAGCTCAAGGTCAGAAATCTGCCTCGCATCGTGAATGTCAGCGCCGATATCACCGGTCTCATCGCGCCGATCATAGCGCTTGCCGTGGCGCTGTCACAGATCCTGGCGGTACTCAACTTGCCGCGCGCGGGCGTCGACGCGCTACTCTCGCTTTCAGCCGACGGGACGGTCTTGATGCTGGTGATGATACTCATCCTGCTGGTCGCAGGTATGCTCATGGAGACGACGCCGAACGTGATTCTGCTGACGCCGTTGCTTGCGCCGGTCGCCAGTTCGATCGGATTGGATCCCGTTCATTTCGGAGTGATCTTCGTGGTCACGCTCGCCATCGGTTTCGTGACGCCGCCCATCGGGCTCAACCTTTTCGTTGCGAGTTCGATCTCGCGGACGCCGGTCATAACGATCGCTTGGCGTGCGGCGCCGATGATTATCGGTCTCTTTGTCAGCCTAATGCTGCTCGCGTTTATTCCCTGGTTCTCGACCGCCTTGCTGTGATTGCGCGGTCACCGAGGAGGATGCGCACTGTCGCGGGGTTGAGGATCAGCGGCTGAACCAGTCGATCAACGCCGCCGCCACCTCGTCAGGCGATTCCTCGGCGATGAAGTGTCCGCCCGGAACCTCGACGCCGCTCACCTCGGCGCATAGCGTTCGCCAATAGGCGACGGGGTCGAAACGGCGGCCGAACTTGCTATCTCGTCCCCAGATGGAAAGCAGTGGAGCGGCGATGCGGCCGAGTGAGCCGCCTTCGGTGTCCACGGTCACGCCGGCCCGGTAATCCTCGCATGTTGCGTGGATTGAGGCGGGGTCGCGGAAAGTCCGTATGTATTCCGCGAATGCTTCCTCCGAAAGCCAGCCCTCACGGCTACCCCAGGATTCGAGCGTCCATCGGAGGAAGAACGCCGGGTCGGCGCCGATCAGGCGTTCCGGCAGGTCGCGCGGCTGCGAGAGGAAAAACCAGTGATAGGTGTCTCGACCGAAATTGGGGTCGACCTTCTGAAACATGTCGGGCGCCAGCGTCATCGGGATAATGTCGAGGATGGCGACGCGTGAGATGCGTTCCGGATGCGCCTGGGCAATCCGCTGGACGACGCGACCGCCGCGATCATGGCCGGCGGCCATGAAGCGCTCAAAGCCGAACTTCTCCATCAGGCCGACCATGTCTTTCGCCATTCTCGCCTTGGAATAAGCCGCATGGTCGTCGCCACCCGCGGGCTTCGCGCTGTCCCCATAGCCACGCAGGTCAGCCGCAACGACCGTGAAGTGACGCGACAGCACCGGTGCGACCTTGTGCCAGCAGACATGGGTCTGCGGGTAACCGTGTAAGAGCAGCACGGGTGGGCCTTCGCCGCCGATGCGCGCATGGATCTCGCAGCCGTCTACTGGCGTGAGAACGGATTCGAATCCCTCGAAAAGGGGCATGATTCACCTTTGTGGATCGATCAGAACTTTCAGATGCCGCTCAGGCGTATCGCGCAGTTCATCATAGGCGTTTGCGAAATCTGACAGCGCGAAGTGGCCGGTTATCATCACCTCCGGTGCGATCGCGCCAACCTCCAGCAATCGTGTGGATTCGATAAAGTCCTCCCGCGCGTAGTTTCGCGACAGGATGAGCGATAGCTCCTTCCGGTATGCCGCCGCATAGGGTATCGGCGGTTCCTCGTCGCCATGCGGAAAGGCGAGCAGTACGAGCGCGCCGTCAATCCGCAGCGCCGCGGCGCCGGCGGCGAGCGTCGAAGGGGCGCAGACATTGTCGAAAACGATGTCGAACGGTTCATCTGCGAAATCTGACAATTCTTCAGCGAGATTTCCGTCCCCGGCGAGAATGAATCCGTCGAGCATGAGCGCGTCCGCGACCGCCTTGCGCGCGGGCAACCTATCGACCGCGACCACCTGCGCGGCGCCTGCGGCTCGCGCCGCCTGCGCGATCAGTAGCCCGATGGCGCCCGCGCCGATGATCGCCACACGCTGTCCCGGTTGAAGGCGCGCCCGTCGGAGCGCGTGCACCGCAACAGCGGTTGGCTCAATCAAGGCGCCGGCGTCACACCGCAGACGTTCCGGGATCGGCAGCAGATGGTCGATGGGAACCGCCATCAACTCGGCGAAGGCGCCGCCATCGCGGTGCACACCCCATACCCTGAACTCAGGGCAATGATTCGGCACGCCTCGGTGACAGGCCGCGCAGCGGCCGCATCCTTGGGTCGGATAGATCGTGACCCAATCACCTACCTTGTAGTCCGCATCGGCTCCGATCTCTTCGATCCGCGCGACGAATTCATGACCGGGCGTCATCGGAAAGACCGCCATCCGGCTTTGCCCTCGGATCGTGGCGATATCGGTGGCGCATATGCCAGTGCGATGGATGCGAAGCAGCGCCGTATCTTTTGATGCGCGGGGCGTGGAACGTTCGATGACGTCGAACTCATTCGGAGCGCGAAGTAGCAACGCCTTCACCAGTGATCCTCCGGTTGGTTGGTGGACGATATCCGTCGCCGCCATCTTACCGGCTCGGCGCATCGCAAACAAGAAATGATAGTTGTTGATGAAACTACTATTAGCCTCTACGCTGCCTGATGAGATCGTCGCCGGATGTCCGGCCATTACTCGGAGGCGCTGACGTGCCGGCGTTCACAGTTCTCGCCATCCATCGAGTCAAGGCAGGCATGCGCGCCACCTGGGCGGAGTTGGCGACAGTGAACGCCGAGGCGGCGAGGAGTGAGCCGGGTTGCCTCCAGTTTGACGTAGTTCTATCCGACGAAGAGCCGAATATGGCGTTTCTTGTCGAGATGTATGTCGATCGGGCGGCGTGGGACGCCCATCTCCAGAAACCCTATTGCAGGTCATTCATGAGCGCGATCGAGACAATGCTTGTCGACCGCACCAGAATGCTTGGCGGGAGGGTCGAGACATGAGCGCGTCGCCAAAAGCTATTGTCGCAGGCGCTACCGGCCATGTCGGGTCGGGGTTGATGGAGCAACTCGCGAGCGACGGTGTGGCGACGCTGGGCGTTACGCGCAGCGCGCGGCCGGAGACGGGAGGCGCGCATGTCCCGATTGATCTTCTCGATCAAGAAGCGGTGCGCGGCGCGCTCTCAGGCGCTTTCGCCAATGTGACCCATGTTTTCTATTGTGCGCGCGCGCCCTTTCGGGACGGCGGCGGCGAAGACATCGAGGCGAATGTCACGATGTTGCGCAACGTTGTCGAGGCGGCGGACGACATGGCGCCGCTACTCTCAGATGTTCATATCGTTGAGGGCGGGAAATGGTACGACTTCGCGTCTGGCTCCGTCGCGACGCCCGCGCGGGAGGATCAGCCGCTACCAGCCACGCGAAATTTCTATCATGCGCAACAGGAATGGCTGCAGGGTTTCCAGTCAGGGAAACGCTGGTGCTGGAGCGCTTCGAGACCGAGTTATGTCTGCGCCGTTAGGCCTGGTCGAGGCCGGAATCTGGTGTCGACGCTCGGCGCGTACGCGGCGATTTGTCGAGAGAAGTCTCTTGTGCTCGACTTCCCGGGCGACCCGGCGGCGTTCCATGCGCTGACCGAAGTGACTGAACGGGGCTTGCTCGGACGATCCATCGTCGGTCTGACATCGGCATCCGGAGAGAGGAATGCGGCGTTCAACGTCACCAATGGCGATCATTTCACCTGGGCGGAGTTCTGGCCGCGGTTAGCTGCCATGTTCGGTATGACCCCGGGCGAACCCCGCGCTTGCGCGCTGACACCGTGGATGAAGGAAAAGCCCAGCCTCTGGGCTGATATCGTCAGGAAATCGTCGCTTCAGCAGCTTCCACTCGACGCTGTCGCAGATTTTGCTTTTGCGGATTTTCTCTTCGACCAGAAATATGACGTTGCGTCGGATACCGGCAAACTGCGCGCCGCCGGGTTCGGTGAGCGAATTGACAGCCTTGCAATGCTAGAGGCGCATCTCGAAGAGTATCGTGCTCTCAGAATTTTGCCGAAATGACAGCCGATGATCGTCCATACTGCTCATCTTGAATGCCGACCCGAGGTAATAGAGCCGTTTCGGTTACGCTTGGCGCTGCATGCGCGAAACTCGATGGAGCGTGAGCCTGGATGTTTGTCGTTTCGCACCTTTCAGAGCGCCGAAAACCCGGCGCTGTTCCTGCTCGTCGAGACTTATGTCGATCGGGGGGCGTTCGCTGCTCATCGGGCTACTTCGCATCTTGCCGAATTTAGAGCGGATACCGAAGAAATGGTGATTTCGCGGGATTGGTGGTTCTGGAACGAATCGATAGCCGCAGACGAGGAAGTATCGCAGGAAAGCTAGCGAACGAAGAACACGGCGGGAAACTCACATATCATCGCGCGCTGGATGCCGAGATCTAAGCAAAGACCAGCAGACGCTCTTCCGTCATGGCCCTGACCGTGTCGCGTGGACTTTCCCTACCGTAGCCGCTCCCGCGCAGCCCGCCATAGGGAAGCTGGTCGGGGCGAAACGCTGTGGCGCCGTTGACGATGATCGAGGCGCAACGCAGTTCTCGTACAGCTCTCAGGGCCACCGCGTGGGCGGCTGTGAACAGGCCACAGTTCAGGCCGAGGCCGGTGCCGCGTATCCATTCAAATACTTCTTCCAGTTCGCGGTAACGTCTGAGCACGATGACCGGACCAAACACCTCGCGGCAGACGATCATCATATCCGTCGAGACATTCGTCACCAAGGTCGGCTCAACCATGGTGCCGTGGCGTCGACCTCCGCAGAGCACTTTCGCCCCGCCTTCTCGTGCCTCGGCGAGCCAGGAAGTGATACGCGCGGCGGCATGTTCGTCGATTACCGGCCCTAGGTTCGTACGGGGGTCAGCCGGGTCGCCGAGCTTCAGCGTCTTTGTGAACGCTAGGATGCGCGAAGTGAAATCGTCAGCAATGTCTTCATGCACAAATAGGTTTTGAACGGAGGCGCAGCTCTGGCCCGCGAGACGAAAACCGGCTTGCGCGCAAATTGGGGCCGCCTTTTCGATTTCGGCGTCCGAATGAACGATGGTTGGCCCCACGCCGCCCAGTTCAAGTATACAGCCGCGCGTTCCCGCGACCGCCTTGATCTCGGCGCCGACTCCAGCCGATCCGGTGAAGGATATGAACTCCACACGCGGATCGCGCACCAGAGCTCGCCCAACCTCAGCGTCGCCATGCAGGAGACCGATTGCTCCCGTGGGGAAGCCCGCGTCCACGCAGGCCTGCACCAGCAGTTGCAACGTGTACGCCGCTTGCGGCGGCGCCTTGATCACGATCGGGTTGCCCGCCGCCAGCGCTGGCCCGATCTTGTGGCAGGCGAGATTCACCGGCGCGTTGAACGGTACGATTCCCGCTACAATTCCTATTGGAAAGCGGAGGCCTATTGCGACTTTGCCAACGCCCAGCGCACTACCGTCCAACGGAATGTGACGCCCTTCTATGCGTATAGCTTCTTCAGCACAGAATCCGAGAACCTCGACCGCGCGTGACAATTCCTGGTTGGCGTCGCTGATGGCTTTTCCAGTTTCCCGGCTCATCACACTTGCAATTTGAGGCGTTCGCTCGCCTAGAAGCGCTGATGCGCGGCGTAGAATACGCGCGCGATCATGCCCGGGCAGTCCAGCCACGACTGGACGCGCCGCTACCGCTACGTCGAGCGCGCGGTCGAGATCGGCGAGATCGGCAAAATGCACCTTCGTGGCGACCTGACTGCGGAAAGGCTCGCGCCACTCGAAAATTTGTTCCGATGAGATCCAATCGTCGCCAATTCTGGACATTGCCGAGTTTGCGGTTTCCCGTTTGGCTGGGGCGTTGTCAGTCTGCACAAGCTTACCTCATGATGCGTGTCAGGAACCGGCGCGGTCGATTGTGGCTGATAGTAGCTATCATTACTACGGCCACAAGAGCACTACGGCGAAGCGAGAGACGAATTGAGCCCCAAGGAAGAAAGATCAGCGCGCGCTGATCGCCTCAAAGCCTTTCGATTCTCTCCCTGTCCAGAGCGATGTCATATGCGTCCGCGTGGATCGTCATGAACGCATCGATCAGTTCGGGGTCAGCCTCGTCCGAAGCCGACTTGATCCCCCATCCGCGAGCTTCAGCGTGAGCATATGCGCCGCAGAAGTGCACACCGATTACTGAATCGGTGGTGAGCGCCGCCCGAAGGTAGCGGGTGTAAGCCTCACCCCGGTTCTTCTGCTGTGGCGGACCGAAATATTGCGGAGGCATCACTGCATCGCAGAGCAGGATAGGTTTGCCGCAACGTGACCTCCATTCGGCGAGTTGCGCCCTTTCTTCTGAGAAGTTCCCTCCCGACTGGACCGAGAGAACATCGACCTGATTCCTCATTGCATCGAGCACCGAACCCGGCAACGCGCGCCCGCCGAGAAATCGATCGCCCAGCAAGAGATGGTTCGAATCATAGCGTCGGATCGCACCGGCGGTGGTCTCGAAATAGTATTTCGCGATCGCCGCTATCCTCGCATCCGCATCGTTGAAATAGGCGCCATCAACGGATCGGGTCCAATGGCGTGAGTGTACTTCTCCCGACCAGTCGGGAACGTCCGAAAAGAAATAACCGATCAGGTTCGGGTCGTCGCGCATGCTTCCGGCATATGTTCGGGCGATATGATCGCAGTGATCCTGAAAATATGGATCGAAAACGTCTGGATAATGCATCGACTCACCAAGGCCGGTGATCGATCCATCGTAGTAATATGCATTATTCACGAAGTTCAAAGAATGACAGTACGGCATGCCCGCCCACTGATAGCGCTCGTGTTCCCACGGACGATCATGAAGGAGAGCGAAACGGTCGCCCCAGCCTCGGCGTGGATCAGGAACATCATTCCGCTTCAGCGGATCTCGCGGCGCGTATCGCTGCGCAATTTCCTGAGTCCATCCGATCGAATTGAACCCCCATGACCTTAGATCCCGGGCGACGCCATTGCGAATCCAGCCTTCATCACCGCCATAATTGGAAAGGAAGTCGCTGATCCCATCGGGCCTGCGGAAGGCGCAGCTGGATATATGATTGAGGCCCAAAGAGAAGAATACATTGCCCTCAGGGGTTAAGAACCACCAACGGTCCGCGAGCTTTTCGATTCTAAAGAAGCCAGTCGCATGCGAGCTCAATTTCCTCGAACCGCCAAAACCATCACGATCTAGGGCGACCGAGCCACCGTCTTGGCTGTTCATGCATTGATCCTCGCGCGGACGAAACTGGTGGGCGGAGTGGTCGCGGCTCGTGACCGGCGTCGAGCTATCCTGCTTATGGGAACGGGCCTGACGGCGATAAGCGCCGTCCTGGCGCTGCCCGCCGCAATGTCGATAATCATTCGGGTTGGTTGCCTAAAGCATTGATCCTCCCGTTAGATTACCAATCATATAGAGTAGTTGCAATTGAGACGTTTTTTGAGGCGTCTCCATGCCCTGATTGTGGAGGCCGCCAGTCGCCAAGATCATCGCCGTGGCGCCGAAAATGCCGCGGGAGTGGGCGACAGACTGGCCTGCCTGCACGGGCCGAAGCCTTCGTGGAGAAAAAGAACAGCGTCGGCGCATGCAGATAATCGGACCCGCAGGTCACGACACCGAGGACGGGCGCGCGCCGATAAATCAGCGGAGATCGGCTAACGCAGCCCAGTCTTGTCTCTGAACGAGGACACCTGTTCCGGCGAGAACGTTCGCAATCGCAAGTCGCGAAGATAGGGGCCGAACACCTCGTCGATCTGGCCGCCGAACCGTGCGTAGATTTCCGCCATATAGTAATCGTGCCGCAGCAAGGACTCCGCCATGCGCACAACGGCCCGATTGCGGGAATATGAGGCGGTCATTTCGTCTTCGATGGCCGCAGTCAGCATCTCGTCATGATCGATCGTCAAGGTGAACAAATTGTCAGCCGACCCCATGCGGACGCCATTGCCCTCATGCAGATACACGTTGCAGCTTTCGCCAAAGCTGAATTCGCCCGTGTCGTCGCCGAACAAGATGATGATTATCTCGACGCCCCGTTCGGCGGCTGCGCGAAGCGCCTCGGCATGGACGCGCAGCACATCATCCGCCGCCTTTACCCAGATCGAAACCTTGCTCGCGTTCAGCAGCAAATCGATCTTGTCGCGAACGCTGGTCTCGCCGTGCAATGTCCAGACGTAAGTATCGTTGGCGGCGGGCGTCAGCTTGTTGAGACGCTGCACGAGATCTTCGCAAAGGGCGATCGTCTTGCGGCCGATGTGATCAATGTGCTTTTCGGGTGCGGCGGCGACGTAACGAACCGGGCTTTCGCTTACGGGAAGAACGGCCCCCCGCTGCGACAACGCTTCCAGCGCGTTATAGGTGTTGGGGCGCGGCACGCCGCTGGCTTTCGCCACCTCATACGCGGTCGCCGGACTCTGTAAGAGTAGCTGAAAGTAGACCCGCGCCTCGTATTCGGTAAAGCCCAGTTGTTTGAGATCGAGCAGGAGGTCGTCAGGCACCGTTTGCCGCGCAACCACGGTCGCACCCATTTCGCATGTCTCCTAAGTTTCAGGCGTCATGTCTTGATCGTGCGTCACTGTAGCTTGTCGCAAGACGACCGGCGATAAAACTTTCGTACCCCTGAAATCGCGACAGCGCCGATACCGCCTGAGGCAGTTCGTCGTAACAAGGGACCCCTCGCGCCGTTGCGGCGGATCGGAATGTTCGCCGCCATGCGTCAACTTCTTCGCTGCCATCGGAGCGCAGTGCGAGCACGAGATGAGGCGTCGTTCCTGAGCCGGATGCGCTCTTGAGTAGTGCTTCGATCAGATTCGGCATGAAATTCTCGATGTGACGATAGCCCATTATCACAGGCAGATTGAGATGTGCGATGATGGCGTGCGGTTTGGTATGTTGGCGCACGATCTCGAGGATGTCACCAGCAATGCGGCCCTGGTTCTCCCGCAACACGCTCGCGGGAAGGTCGATTGGATTCGCGACACTCGCACCGGGCGGTAGCCGCAGTTCGGCGATTTCCGCGAGCGCGGCCGGCGGCATGCTCGCAAGGTTGAAGCCGGCGCGGGCCACGGCGTCCGACGCCAGAACACTTGTTCCTCCGCCGTTTCCGAAGAGTACGATACCCGATTCAGGCGTCGTGGGTTTCGGCGTCAGCCAGGCGCAGGCTTGCAATGTTTCAAGGAAGTCGTCGAGCGTGAAGGTAAGGATGGCCCCTGTCTGACGAGCCAGCGCCTCCCAGGCGCGGCTGCCGCCAGTCATCGCACCCGTGTGCGACGCGGCCGCCGCGCCGCCAAGCTTGGTCAAGCCGCCTACCAACAACACAACGGGTTTGGCGCCCGCGTTCGCGTCAAGCAGAGCGCGAAATCCGCCACCGTCCTTCACGTCCTCAATGTAGAGACCTATGGCGCGTGTCTCGGGGTCATCGAGATAATAGTCGAGCATATCCACCGGCGTGACGTCGATGCTGTTGCCGAGGGTGACGAGGCCGCTGAAGCGAAGACCAGTTGACTGGCCTCGGCGAAGGATGTCCATGCCGAGCCCGCCGCTCTGCGCTGCGACACCGATGTCGCCCGGCTCGAGAAGCGCGCCCTCCATGAAGGTGTATCCTCCTCGCGGAGAATGCGTGCCCATGCAGTTCGGGCCGATCAGGCGCACCCCCGCCGACTTCGCCGCGACCCGGAGATCTCGTTCCCACGCAAACAGATCGCTTGGCGTTGAGCTGGCCATTACCTGCGCGAAAGCGACGCGACCGCGGGCCGCCGCGATAAGTTCGGTCACATGCGCCGCAGGAATCGTAACATAGGCGTAATCGACAGGATGCGGTGTTTCGCCAAGCGACCGGAAGGCGGGAACACCCTCTATGGTTTCCGCTTTGGGGTGGATCGCATAGATGTCGCCGCTATAGTTCCATTGATGCAAGAGCCGGATGAAACGGTTGCCTGCGTTGACCTGTGATGCGGATGCGCCAGCGACAGCGATCGATTGCGGATTGAAAAGCGCCGCAAACCGCTCCCGCGCGGCGCCCGGCCTCCCAGGAAGCTGCATCAGCGCGCACCCCCGATCACTACGCGCGCATCGACGGCGACGATTCCATCGGGAGCTGCGAAAATCGGGTTCAGATCGAACTCGCGGATGAGGTCGGCGTTGTGAGTAAAGAAGCCGTCGGGGCCGCCGAGGACGATCAGCGCATCGACGATTGCGTCCATGGCGACAGGTTCCCGCCCTCGTGCGCCGGCGAGAATCGGATAAACCTTGAGATCCCGCATCATTCTCTGCGCGTCGATTCGACTGATCGGACAGAGACCGAATGCCGAGTCATCGAGTATCTCGGCGAAAATTCCGCCCGCGCCGAGCATCAGCATCGGCCCGAGTTGTGGGTCGATGATTCCGCCGATCACAAGCTCGACGCCGGGTTCGGCCATTTCCTCCACGAGGTATCCAGTGACATTGATCTCGGAGTCGGCGAGGCGCGACGCGATTTCCGTTCTGGCCAGCTCGATGCTGGCGGCCGATGGCAGGTGAAGGCGAACCGCGCCTATATCGCTCTTGTGTAGCGGAGCGACCGCCAGCGCCTTGAGCGCGAACGGCGCGGATAGGTCCCGAAGGCGCGGAGCGATCTCTTCCCTCCCGTTTACCCGGACGCCTCTTGGAACGGCGATGCCAAGACTGTCGAGGACGGTCTTGGCATGATGCTCGTCGAGCGCCGAACCGCCGCCATCCCGCAATGCGATGATTTCAGTTCGGACACATCGCCAGGCGGAGGCGTGCGGATCGTTCATTGCGCAGCCTTCTCAGAAACTGGTCGGCCAATTGGCGAGATGATGGCGCCCGACGCCCTTGGTCGGACCGCCGCAGTGGATATCAAGCGCGCTCGCAATGAATCTGCTGGTGTCCCGCGGGTCGAGAACCGAATGACTCTCGAAGAGGGCCGCCAAGGCGTATGCGGAGCTGTCGTTCGAGATCTCGTTCGCCAGCTGATCGAACCGTTCCGGATCGTCTTCGCGCTTGAGACCGTGCAGCACATTGACGCCGACACGGGGATCCATGAATCCGTAATCGGCTGAGGGCCACGCCGCGGAAACGTCAGAATTACGCCCGCCGCCCATGTTCAGATAGGCCTGCCCGTAGTTCTTGCGCAGCGTGATGGCGATGCGAGGAACGGTGACGAGTGAAAGCGCGTTCATCCAGTTCATGATGCGCCCAGGCGCCCAGCGTTTCTCGCCGTCAACGCCGATCAGGAAGCCAGGCTGGTCCACCAGGAAAACGAGCGGAATGTTGAAAGAATCGCAATGGACGATGAAGCTCGTCGCCTTGCGCATCGCATCGACGTCGATCGACCCGCCTCGCACCATTGGATTGTTCGCGATAACGCCCACAACCCGACCGCCGATGCGCGCGAGCGCCGTCACGATCGATCTGCCGAACCGGGGCTTCATCTCGAATACACTGTCGTGATCCACGATCGCGGCAACGATTTTCCGTGAATCGTAAACTTGGGAACGGCTTTCGGGTAGAAGGTCGAGGATCGCGTCGTCTGCGTTGTCCGGGCGGATCGGAGAATCCGCGGTCGGCGGCGCCTCTCCCTGATGTTGCGGCATATAGCTGAGGTAACGCTTGACGACCGCCAGCGCTTCTTCGTCGCTCGCCTCCGCATAGTCAACGAGGCCGGTCTTCTCCGTATGGAGCCGCCAGCCGCCGAGTTCTTCGGGATCGACGGTCTGATTGATCGCGATGGAGGTTACGCGCGAACTCGCAACCGCCATTGTCGCGCCCTTGCGCATCACTGTGAAGTCCGACATGCACGCATACCACGTCGACGACCCGTAGCAGTCGCCCAGAAGCGCAGAGACCAGCGGCATTTCGCGGCATCGCCGGAATTCGACCGGATCCTGCCCGAGGATCGCGCGGCCGCTTGCGCCCATGCGGTCGGGCATCCGCGCGCCGGCCGATTCGCCGAGACACACCATCGGCATGCCGCGCGAGGCTGCGACGTCTCTGATATGTTTCATCTTTTTGCCGTTGATGACGCTCGACGACGCGCCCAGAACCGTGAAGTCGTTCGAAACGACCGCAACTGGTCGACCGTTGACGCGGCCGAAGCCGGCGATCTTCCCATCTGCTGGGGTTTTCTCACGCATCTCCGGACGGTGCGAAGTCGCGAAAAGGCCGAACTCGTTGAAACTTTCTTCATCAAGAAGGCAATCGAGGCGTTGACGGGCGTTCAGTATGCCGGCCTCGCGGCGCGCATTGAGTTTTTCCGGATTGCCCATAGCTAGCGCCTTGGCGCGCCGGCGTTCAAATTCTTCCAGCCATGCCTTGGATTTCGTGCTCTGCGGATCACCCTGCATGTGCTTCAATGCCTCTCGTCAATATGCGTAGGTGTTATTGCTACTACTATTGGATTCCCCTGTCCACATGTCAATGCCGCCATCTAAGCCGCGCAAGCGCGCGCAAGGGCGGCGCGAAGCCGGGGATGGTGGTTCAGTTCAGAAACTGGCCGAAGCTTTCGGCGTGGTTGTCATTGCGTCCGTGCGGAAAGCCGAGAGGTTCGAGAGCCCCCACTGAAGTGGCCCGCCCTTATGATTGGGAAGCGGGCGCCCGGATGGACGCAATCCGGCGGATTAGCGCGACCGAGCGGACGTATTCCCGTTGGATGAAGAAGTATAGTGGAATGGGCGCGGAACAGCTCATGAGACTGGAGCGGCTCCCAAAAGCGAACGAGCGCGTTCGGAGAACTGGTTCTGACCTGGTTCTAGACAAGCTGGTTCTGAGGAATCCATGTGAAACGGAAGCAGAACTACACAGAGTTCATCGATGCGATGACGGACCCGTTCATTCTGCACGGCGCGCCTGCCTGCAATTGCTCCGGCGACGGTCCCGAGTTCATCGCGGAGGCCGTCATAGGTTGGATAAAGGCCGCCGGAGCCAAGACCGCGTATATCGAGCGAGGCTCGCTTTGAGAGAACGGATGCGGCGAAAGCTTCAACGGGTGAACGCGGGACGAACTACTGAACGGTGAAATCTTCCACTCGCTGCGCGAATCTCAGACCCTCATCGGAGGGTGGAGGAGACATTACAACATCGGACGCCTCCTCAGCGCACTGGGCCAGCGGCCGCCCGCCCCGGAAGCCACCGCGCCGATGGATCAAAGGCGAACCATGCGCCGACCCCGAACTTGCACTGCTCAAGTGGGGCCGCTTCAACCGCCATTGCGGGCTTCACAAAGATCCGGGCGCACCAACTACGGCTGTCGGAATACACCTCACGCCGACGCGCCCGTGCCCGCTTTGTCTTTGCTGTTTCTGCTTCCAATACGGGCCATCGGTGTGATGAGCGGCCGGCGAGCGTTCTGACCGCCCTGTCAGGCGATGGGCTGGCGGTTGGCGGATCAATAGACCTCCTCGTAGCGGGCGCATTGCGCCTGCGGGTCCAGACCGGCGACGAATGACGCCTCGCCTTGCTTGTGCTTGACGTAGAGATCGGCGAAGCCCGGAGGGAACCAGCCCGTGACCGTGTCGTTCGCCGCGAATATTTCCAGTGCCTCGTCCAGCGTGCTCGGCAGCCGTTTGTGGCCGCTGGCCGCCAGCGCCGCGGGCGAGAGGGTGGACAGGTCGGTCTGCGTGGCGTCCGGGGCTTCCAGCTCCTCGGCGATCCCCTGGGCGCCGGCATGCGCCAGCGCGGCGAGCAGCATGTAGGGGCTGGCCGCGGCGTCGGCGGCCCGATACTCGAAATGGAACTGGCGCGCCCGCGCCAGATCGGACAGGTCCGATACCGGGCAGATCCGGACCGCCGCCTCTCGGTCGCGGAACCCCAGATTGTTGTAGGCTGAGCTCCAGCGGTGCGGCGTCAGACGCAGGTATGAGACGACGCTGGGCGCGGCGATGGCGATGATCGCATCGAGATATTTCAGGATACCGGCGACGAATTGCCCGGCATGGCGTGACATCTCGTGCTTCCGTGCAGGGTCGTAGGTGGCGGGTTCGCCGTCGGCGCCGGACAGGCTGAGATGCACATGCACCCCGTTGCCCACCGTCTCCGGGCCGCGGATCGGCACGAATGTCGCCGCCTTGTCGAACCGCGCGGCGACAGCGTGCACCAGTTCGCGCAGGATGACGGCGTTGTCCGCGATGCGCAGGCCTTCAGCGGGGTCCATCGTCACCTCGAACTGGCCAGGGCCAAATTCGCGCAGGAAGGTGTCGGGCGCGATGCCGTTGCCGCGCATCGCCGCGATAAGGGCCTCGCCGAACGCGCGCCACTGCCGGAAACCGGCGCTGGAAAAGGCGCTGCCGGGGCGATCGGGCTCATGCCGGACCTGGAATTCATGCTCGAAAGTGCCGTTCAGCCTCAGACCCGAAACTTCGGCCAGCCGATCCAGCGCGCCGCGCAGGATGCTGCGCGTGCAGAATTCCCAAGGGCGGCCATCAGTATGCCGGATGTCGCCAAGAACAAGCGTTTCATCGGGCGCGCCCTCTTCGGGTAGGCGCAGCCGCGCCGAAGGATCAGGGATGAGAACCAAGTCTCCGAACGAGCCGAAGGGTGTTTCGGCGATCGTGTCGAAACAGGTGATCTGCACATTGGTCGGCGTCCAGCCGATGCCGCGTTTCAGCCGTTTGTCCAGTTGCGCGGCGGGAAAGGCCTTGCCGCGCACCTTGCCGGCGATGTCGCAAGTGCAGGCCAGAATCAGGTCTTCGCGGGTCATGAAGGTTCCGTCCGGTCCGTTGTATCCTGGGTGGGTTCGGCGTTCTGAAGCGATTCGAGGAGGGCGTCCCATTTCTCCATACGCTTTTCGGTGCGGCGCCAGTCATGTTCCGAGACAGTCACGATAAGCGTCTCCAGCACCGTGGTGACCGAGGCCATGGTGTCCGAGGCGGTGCCGATCTCGATCGGGACGGCGATCACATGGGTGCAATATCGCGCCGCCGGCGACTGCCACCGGTCGGTCAACAGGATGATCTGCATCCGGCAGTGCTGGCGCGCGGTCGCGGCCAGCCGGACGATCATGGGCTGATAGCGGCGGAAATCGAACAGCACCAGCACATCCTTGCGCCGCGCCTGCAGCAGCGCATCGGGCCACATTTCCGGGTCGTCGGCCAGGTGGTGGACTCCTGGCCGGATCTGGCGCAGATGCACGGAAAGGAATTGCGCCATGCCGTTGCTTATCCGACCGCCACGCAGATAGATTTCCCGGGTGGGGTCGGCCAGAAGGGCGGTCACGCTATCGATCTGCTGTTGCGGCACGATCCCCGACAGCTTGCCGCTCACCGAGCTGAACCTGTCTGAATAGGTGGCCAGAAAATTCGCGCTGGACGCGTCATCGGCGGTCACGCGCAGATCGCGGGGCGAGCGGCCGCCTTCGCGCAACTCGGCGATCAACGCCTGTTGAAATTCGGCGAATCCCCCGAAACCGAGGCGATGCACAAAGCGAGAGATCGAGGGCGGACTGAGTCCCGTCGCATCGGCCAGATGCTGGATCGGGTGCAGCGCGGCGAATGGGTAATCGGCCAGCAACGCCGCGGCCAGCTTGCTCTGACCGGCGGTCAGATCGGGCAGATTCCGGCGCAGGATGTCCTTGACTGTCATCGGCGTCTCCGGTCGGGGTCATCATAAAGGCGGAATGAAAGTAATTAGTCAAACGGATAATAAATCTTGACGTTTGTCGTGAAACTTTCCAATCCTACCGGCGCGTTCACAAACGGGGCGGGCATGTCCGAGATCTCAACTTCTGACGATGCAACGGGTCGTGCCGGCGTGCGGCCCGGGGCGACGTCGCGGCGTCTGTTGGGTGTCGGCGATCCTGCTCCGGTCGAACAGATCAACGGTGATGGCGCGGCCGGGCTGGTGCTGCTTTGTGAACATGCGGGGCGGGCGGTGCCGGCGCGTCTGTCGGATCTGGCGTTGCCATCCGCGGAAATGGACAAGCATATCGCCTGGGACATCGGCGCCGAGGCCGTGGCGCGGCTTCTGTCGCAGCATCTCGATGCGCCGCTGATCCTTCAGCGATACAGTCGTCTGGTAATCGACGCCAACCGTCCGTTGAGCGCCTCGGACTGTATTCCGGAAATCAGCGACGGTGTGGCGATCCCCGGCAATCGTCAGTTGAGCGAGGCGGATCGCCGTCTTCGATACGACGAGATTCACGCACCCTATCATGCCGCAGTTTCCGCTCTGCTGGATTCGCGGGCGCGGGCTTCGCGCCCGACGCTGCTGGTGACGGTGCATTCCTTCACGCCGGTGATGGCCGGGGCTTCACGCGACATGGCGGTGGGTCTGCTGTTCAATCGCGACCGGCGTCTGGCCGTGGCGCTGATGGACATGCTCGCCCGCATCGTCCCGGACGAGATTGTCGCGCTGAACGCGCCTTATTCGGTGGACGATGAAAGCGATTACTCGATTCCCGTGCATGGCGAGTCGCGCGGGTTGCCGCATGTCCTGATCGAATTGCGGAACGATCTCGTCGCCGATGCCGCTGGGCAGGGTTTATGGGCCGGTCGGCTGGCGGACGCCCTGCGGCGGATTCTTGACGAACCGGAGTTTGCCTCATGAGCTATCCGAAAACCCGACAGATCCCGCTTGATCGCGAACGCGCGGCGCTTCTGTTCATCGACGTTCAGAATTTCTCGGTGCGCCGCGATGGCGGCGAATTCAAGGATATACCGGATGAAGAGATCGCCGGCGCTTACGGCTACTATTTCGATCGCCTGCACAAGCTGGCGCTGCCCAACATGCAAAAGCTGCAACGCGGGTTCCGCAAGGCGGGAATCGAGGTGATGTACACCACCATCGAGTCTTTGACGCTGGACGGGCGGGACCGGGGGCTGGATTACAAGATCACCGGGTTCAACGTTCCAAAAGGCTCGCGCGACGGCAAGGTGGTGGACGAGATCGCCCCCGAGGGCGACGAAATCGTGCTGCCCAAGTCGTCGTCATCGGTCTTTGTCTCGACGCATATCGACTATGTGTTGCGCAATCTTGGCGTCAGTCAGATCGTGTTGTGCGGGGTTCTGACCGATCAATGCGTCGAATCCGCGGTGCGCGACGCCTGCGATCTGAACTATCTGGTGACGCTGGCGCCAGACGCCTGCGCGACCTACACGCAAGAACGTCACGACAATTCGCTTAGAGCCATCGCCGGATATTGCCGACAGGTGAATACAGACGACCTGCTGGCGGAGATCGGCCAACTGGACTGACCACCAGAGTATCAACCGAGGAGGAGATGATCATGACCATACGCAGAACGACGACCGCCCTGGCGGCGGGCGCGGCGCTGGCGTTCTCGGCCGGCGCCGTCGTAGCGCAGGACAAGGACGAGCTGCTGATTGGCGGCGCGCTGTCGCTAACCGGCATTCAGGCGCCCCTGGACACACCCGGCTTTCTGGGGGCCGAGGTGGCGGTGGACTACCTGAACGCGAACGGCGGCGTCATGGGTCGTCAGGTGAAGTTCGTGAATATCGACGGTAAATCCGATCCGGTCACCGTCGGCAATGTCGCCGTCGAATTGATCGACCGGGGGGCCGAGCTGATCGTGGCGCCTTGCGATTTTGACTTCGGCGGCCCCGCCAGCCGCGAGGCGCAGGAGGCGGGCCTGGTCGGCATCTCGACCTGCGCGTCCGATCCGCTCTATTCTTCGTGGTCGCTGGGCGACAAGCAGTTCACCCTGTCGATGTGGAACACCACCATGGGCGCGGTTGCGGCGAATTTCGCCTGCGAGGAGAAAGGCTGGAAGAAGGCCTATGTGGTCACCGACCAGTTCATCGCCTACACCAAGTCGCTGTCCAAGTATTTCATCGCGCATTACGAGGATATCGGCTGTGAGGTGATCCTCGAGGACACCTATACCAATGGCGACAATGATTTCTCGGCGCAGCTGGCGCGGCTTCAGGCGCTGGATGAGAAGCCGGACGTCGTCTTCCTGTCCTCCTACGGGCAGGATATCGGCGTGATCATCCGCGCGCTGCGGGAAGCGGGCATCGACGCGCCGGTTCTGGGCGGCGACGCCTATGACGATCCGGCGATGCATGAAGCGCTGGGCGAGAAGCTGGGCAACGATATCTATTTCGTCACCCACGCCTGGATGGGCCCGGAAAGCCACGACGACATGCCGATGTTCATCGACCTGTACGAGAAGAAGCATGGCGAGGCGCCGGAATCATCCTTCGTCGCGACCGGTTGGGACACCATCATGCTGATGGCCGCCGCAGTCGAAGCGGCGGGCTCCACCGATGGAGCCGCCGTCGCCAAGGCGCTCGAGGAGGGCGAGTTCGACTTGCTGACCGGCAGCCTGAGCTATTCCTCGGCCGCGGACGGTCACGAGCCGAACAAGGCGGCCGTGTTGACGGAACTGAAGAACGGCAAACCGTCCTTCATGGGCTGGCGTCGTCCCGAGACCCTGCCCAAGCCCTGATCCATCGTCGGGGGCGGCGGCCTCGCCGCCGCTCCCGGTTTCCAGGAAAGCGAACTGATGTTGGATAGCACTGCGGTCCCGTCCCGGTTGGAGATGACCGACGGCTCGGTCGAATTTTCCGGGTTGAAGGCGCTTGACCGTGTCTCTCTGAGGCTTGACGCCGGTGAAATCCTTGGGCTGATCGGACCCAATGGATCGGGCAAGACGACGATGATAAATGCGATCACCGGGCAGGTGCCGCTGACTTCGGGCGAAGTGCGGATGGACGGGCGCGTGATCTCCGGGCTCAGCCCGCGCCGGATCGCGCTGATGGGTGTGGCGCGATCGTTCCAGATCGTGCGTCTGTTCAACAACATGACAACGCTGGAGAACATCGAGACGGCGCCGCTGGCGCATGGCGAAAGCCGCGCGGCGGCGCGCGAGAAAACGGACCGGCTGTTGTGCGAGTTCGGTCTGGAGCGCCACGCCGACGATCTGTGCGGCACGCTCAGCTATGGCGACAAGCGCCGGGTCGAGATCGCGCGCGCCCTCGCCGCGGAGCCGAAGTTCCTGTTTCTGGACGAGCCCGCCGCGGGCATGAACCAGGCCGAGACGGACGCGCTGCTGGAGATCCTGCGCGCTCTGCCGGCCGAGCGCGGCCTCGGCCTGTTGATCATCGACCACGACATGAGCCTGATCATGCGCCTGTGTCGCCGCCTGCAGGTGCTTTCGTCGGGGCGCACCATCGCCGAAGGGTCGGCCGAAGAGGTGCGCGGCAATCAGGACGTGATCGAAGCCTATCTGGGAAGCGGCGCCGATGCTTGAAGTCACCGATCTGCATGTGCGCTATGGTGCGGTCCACGCGGTTCGGGGCGTGTCCTTCTCGGTCGCCGATGGCGAACTGGTGACGCTGCTGGGCGCCAACGGCGCGGGCAAATCCTCGTCGATCCTCTGTGTGGCGGGCGCCATCAAGGCGTCTTCGGGGCGTATCGTTCTTGACGGAAAGGATGTGACCAACGCCACGCCTGAGTCGATGGTGCGTAGCGGCGTGGCCACGGTGCCCGAGACGCGCGACGTGTTTCCAGACCTGACAGTCGATCAGAATCTGACTCTCGGCGCCTATCTCCGCCGGCGCGACCGTGATGGCGTGCGTCGTGACCGAGAACGCATGTTCGACATGTTCCCGCGCCTGAAGGAGCGGATCGAACAGCCGGCCGGCACCCTGTCTGGGGGGGAGCAGCAGATGCTTGTTGTGGCTCGCGCGCTGATGTCGCGGCCCCGCGTGCTGCTGCTGGACGAGCCGTCGCTGGGTCTGGCGCCGGCGATCGTCGATCAGATCTTCGAGATGATCGCGGGGTTGAAGGCCGAGAAGCTGACGATCCTTCTGGTCGAGCAAAACGCGCGCAAGGCGTTGCAGGTGGCCGACCGCGCCTATGTGCTGCGGCTGGGGCAGATCGCCGTCAGCGGCTCCGCACAGGAGATCGCCGCCTCGTCCGACCTGGATGCGCTGTATCTGGGAGGGTGAGGCATGGATTTCGCGATACAGTTCGTTATCAACGTGCTTAGTCTCGGCGGCGCCTATGCGTTGATGGCGCTGGGGTTGGTCCTGGTTTACGGGATCCTGAAACTGGTCAATTTCGCCTATGGCGAGCTGATCATGGTGGCGGGCTACACGATGCATCTGGTGGGCGGCTCGCCCTTGCCCTGGCTGGTCATGGCGGCCGTGGCGGTCGTCATGGCGATTCTGGCGGGGCTGGCCACCGACTACGTGGCGTTCCGCCCGGTGCGGGCCAAATCGGTGACCGCCGTGCTGATTACCTCCTTCGCCTTTTCGACGTTGTTGCAAAATGCGGCCCTTCTTTTCATCTCGCCTCGCCCGCGCAGCGTGCCGCTGCCGGAAATATTCTCACAGAGTGTCGTGATCGCCGGCATCCCCACGCCGATGCGCGACCTGATCACGATTGTCGCGGCGGTCGCGCTGTTGGGGCTTTTCGCCTTTCTCATGCAGCGCACGGTGCTGGGTATCGCCATGCGCGCGGCGGCCACGAATTTCACCATGGCGCGGATGTTGGGCGTGCCGGCCAACCTTGTCATCTCGTCCGCCTTCGCGATCAGCGGGTTTCTGGCGGGCGTCGTCGGTCTGCTGTGGATGGGCCGGATCGGCACCGTCGCGCCCGGCATCGGGCTTGAGCCGCTGCTGATCGCCTTCATCGCCACGGTGATCGGCGGCATGCGCTCGCTGCCCGGCGCGGTGATCGGCGGCTTCATCCTGGCGTTCATCGATACGACGCTGAACTACACCCTGTCGCAGGATCTGCTGAAGTTCCGCGACGCCTTCACCTTCAGTCTGGTCATCCTGATCCTTCTCTGGCGCCCCGAGGGCCTGATGAAGGGTCCCGCCAGCGGACAGCGGACCTGATCGTCATGACCAGAAATATCCTGACTCTCGTCGTACTGAGCGCGTTGATCGTGGCGGCGGCGCTGCTGGCGCAGGCCATGGGCGTCCGGCTCTATGAGCGGATCGCGACGACGATGTTCGTGTCGATGATCCTGGTGCTGGGCTTGCAGGTGTTCATGGGCAATTCGGGCATCCTGTCCTTCGCGCATATCGGCTTCATGGGGGTAGGGGCCTATACATCGGCGGTGCTGTCGATCCCCGAGCGGATGAAGGGCATGGCGCTGCCCGATCTCTATCCCGTGCTCGAATCCGTGCAGCTCAGCCCCTATGCGACGATCATCATCGGCGGGCTGGTGGCCGCGCTGGTGGCGGCGGCGCTGTCCTATCCGCTGATGCGGCTGTCGGACGCCGCCGCGGTCATCACCTCCTTTGCGCTGCTGGTGGTGCTGCACACCGTCATCACCCACTGGAGCGCGATCACCAACGGCCCGCGCACACTCTTCGGTCTGCCGGAGGCGACGACGCTCTGGCTGGCCTGCGGCGCGGCGCTGCTGGCGCTGCTGGGGGCGATGCTGTTCAAGGAATCGCGCACCGGGCAGCTTTTGCGCGCCAGTCGCGACGATGAGGTGGCGGCGGCCGCGATCGGTGTGAACATAGTGCAACTGCGCTGGCGGGCCTTCATACTGGCGGCGCTCTTCGCCGGAATCGGCGGTGCGCTGTGGGGGCATTTCGTGACCTCCTTCTCGCCGCGCGCCTTTTATCTGAAAGAGACGTTCCTGATCCTCAGCATGCTGGTGATCGGCGGCGCGAACACGGTGACGGGCGCCGTGATCGGCACGCTGATCGTGACTTTCTCGTTCGAGGCGCTTCGCGGGCTGGAGGCCGGCATAAATGAGGCCGGCGTGATGGCCGATCAGGTGATCGGCCTGACCGAGATCGTGCTGGCGCTGGCGATGATCGCGGTGCTGTCGCTGCGGCCCGGGGGGCTGTTCCCGACACGCGAGATCGGCGCGCTTCTTACGCGCAATCGTAAATCTGAAGGGAGGGCGAAATGAGCTGGAAAACCGCGTATCGGTCCTTTTACTACGAGACTGCGGAAGAACCCGAGGATATCTCGCTGGCTCCCGAGCGCACCGCGCTCCTGATGATCGACGTTCAGAAAACCTATCTCGAAGACAAGGACACGCCCGAGGAAACCCGCCGCTGGCGGCCCTTTTTCGAACGAATGAACGAAACCGTCATTCCTAACTGCGTCGATCTGATGGCGTATTGCCGCGCGAAGGGGGTCGAGGTGATCCATGCGCGTATCGCCTGCCATAAGCAGGATGGGCGCGACCGTTCGCTCAGCCAGAAGAAACCCGGCTTCAATTATCTGCTGCTGCCGAAAAACCGTGAAGATGCGCAGATCGTCGATGAACTGGCCCCCGAGGGCGACGAGATCACCGTGGAGAAAACCACCGACAGCGCCCTGACCGGCACCAATTTGCGGCTGATCCTGCGCAACATGGGGATTACTGACGTGATCGTCGCGGGCATCTTCACCGATCAATGCGTGTCCTCCACGGTGCGCAGTCTGGCCGACGAAAGTTTCGGCGTCGTCGTTGCGGAGGATTGCTGCGCGGCGGCGACGATGGAGCTGCATGAGGCCGAACTGCGCATCATCAACATGATCTACTGTCATGTCGCCAGCCGCGAGGAGGTGAAAGGCTTTATCCGCGAAGGCGCGTGATGGCGGATCTCTATGCTCGCGACGCGGCCGCGCTCTCGCGCATGTCGCATCTGCGCTTTTTCCCGCAGGCGGTGACCGGCGGAGAGGGGTGCTGGTTGACCTCCGACGACGGGCGGAAACTTCTGGATTTTTCGGGATCCTGGGGCGCGGTCGGCCTCGGGCACGCACACCCGGCGGTGCGCGAGGCGGTTGCGCGCGCGCTTTCCTCGCAGGCGGGCGCCAGTCTGCTGTCCTCGGCCACGCTGCCTGCTGTGGAACTGGCGGAGCGCCTCCTGTCGATCGCGCCCCGGCGTGCGCGCGGGCGGGTCTGGCTGGGTCATTCGGGGTCGGATGCGAACGAAACCGTCGCGCGCGCCGTGCTGGCGGCGACGGGCCGCACGCGCATCATCGCCTTCGAGGGCGGTTATCACGGCGGCACCGTCGGGTCGGTCGCCGTGTCGGGCCATCCGGTGCAGGACGCTTCGGCTCGCCTGCCGGGCCTCTCTCTGATCCCGTTCCCCAATCCACTCCGCGATGGCGGTCCTGAGGCGGCGGCCGAAAACAGCCTCGCGCGCCTGCGCGCGGTTCTGGACGCTGACGGCGCCGATGTGGCGGCGATGTTCATCGAGCCGATTCAGTCCGATGGCGGCATGCTGGTGGCGCCCGATGGCTATTTTCGCGAGGTCGAGGCGCTCTGCCGGCCGCATGGCGTCCTGCTGGTCTGCGACGAGGTGAAGGTGGGGCTGGCGCGCAGCGGCCGACTGCATTGTTTCGAACATCTCGGCGTCGAGCCCGATATCGTGGTGTTTGGCAAGGCGCTTGGCGGCGGCTTGCCGCTGTCGGCGGTGGTTGGTCCCGAAGCGGTGATGAACCACGCGGCCGCCTTCTCGTTCCAGACCCTGCACGGCAATCCCGCTTGCGCCGCCGCGGGTCTGGCGGTGCTGGAGACGATTGCGCGCGAGGGGCTGGCCGAACGGGCGGCAGAAACAGGGGACTATCTGGCCGGACAGTTGCGCGCGCTGCGGGACCGCCATCCGGGCGTCGTCGAAATCCGCGGTCACGGGCTGGCTCTCGGTATGGAGTTGGCGACGGGCGATGACCTGACTCCGGCGACGGAGCAGGCCGCGCTTAGCGTGTTCCGGGCGCATCAACTCGGGTTGGTGCTGTATTATGTGGGCGTCAATTCAAACGTGCTGGAGTTCACGCCGCCCCTGACACTGGAGCGGTCCGAGGTCGATCTCGGCGTCGAAATCCTTGACCGCGCCATGCGCGATGTGGCGGCGGGTGAGATCACCAAGGCCGATATAGCCGGTTTCGAAGGCTGGTAGCCGAGCGCTGTCAAGAATACGCCTGACCGCGTGACGCTGCCGGCGGACCGGCTCAAGGCCCTCGCTGGAGCGGTTTCGCCCAATGATCAATCCGGAGGGCGACGCGCGCTGATCGGCCGCCTCGCCGTCTCGAATGGTCGACAATGAAGCCCTTCGATCGCTAGTATCGTGGCGGCCGCGCCGACCGAAGGAAGCGACAGGAAGACAGATTGAGCCGCATTATCCAGATCACCGACACGCATGTCGTCGCGCCGCCCGCCCTCGTCGCGGAAAGGGTCGATACGCGGCTGGCGCTCGAAAGCTGCGCCGCACGCATCCGCGCGGCGCTCGATGAGATCGGGCCGATCGACGTGATCGTCGCGACCGGCGACCTCACGGATCGCGGCGGCGCTGCGGAGTTCGAGACGTTTCAGCGGCTGATCGCGCCCACCGGGCTTCCGGTCGTCGCGATCCCCGGTAATCACGACCGCCGCGAGCCGATGCGCGCGGCTTTCGCGCAAGAGCGTTTCATGCCGGAATCCGGGCCGATAGACTGGATGATGGACCTCTCGGACTTTCGGCTGATCGCGCTCGACACGCTGATCGAGGGCGAAACCGGAGGCGAATTATCGGCCCGGTCGCTCGACTTCCTGCGCGACGCGCTGGACGGCGCTGGCGCACGCCCGGTTCTCGTCGCGCTGCATCACCCGCCCTTCAAGACGGGGATTCGCTTCATGGACGAGATCGGGCTGAAGAACGCCGCTGCGTTCAGCGCCGCGCTCGAAGGGCGAAGCGCCGAGACCCGGGTGATCTGCGGGCATGTTCATCGCTACATAACAGGTATGGCGGGCGGCTGCCCGGCGATCATCGGCCCCTCGACCGCGCACGCCATCCCGGCGGATTACCGCCCCGACGCGCCGGCGGGTTTCGTGCGGGAGCCGGGCGGATTCCTGATCCACGAATGGGCCGGCGGCTTCCGATCCACATATGTCGGAAGCGAGCCGGCGGAAGGCCCGTTCCGCTTCGATGACGGCGTCGCGATCAGGCGGGCGCCGTAACGCTCGCGTAAGCGGCGGTTCGCCCGCCCGGATCAGCGCGGCCAATCCTGATCACCGGCGAGCAACTCCGCCCTTGTCGCGCGGAAATCAGACTCGATCCACAGCGACTCGATTTCTTCGAGCCGCGCTCCCAGCGCGGGCCCGGGGACGGCGCCGGCGGCGATGAGATCGGCGGCGGCGACGGGGAGGGTCGCGGCGGCGCCGCGCGCGATCTCGACGCGCCAACCGGCGGGCGGCGGCGCACCGTCAGCCGCCTCGATCAGGAGCGCATCGCGCGCCGCGTCCGCGCCACGCCGATAGGCGCGGGCGGCGGGTGGCGCTGGCGTCGCCAGGGCGGCGCGGATCCCGCGCAGCCGTGCGGCGTCGGCGCGCGAGAGCCGGAGCTGGCTCTCCGCCGCCCGCGCGTTGAGCGCGGCGAGGCGGCGGAGCGGGTCGGGCGCCTCACCGGCGTTCCGCTCCGCCGCGACGAGGCCATGAAAGGGCGCGGCGCCGGGGAGCACGACCCCGAGAACAGGCCCCATCGCTTTCAGCGCCGGCTCGGGGTCGGGCGCGCCGAGGAGTTTCAGCATCTCGGCCCCGATCCGCTCCTTCGACACCTGCGCGAGACCGGCGGCGGCGTCGATCGCGGCGGCGCGCCCGGCCGGGTCGAACGCATCGATTCCGAGTGTGGCGTGAAACCGGAAGAAGCGGAGGATGCGCAGATAATCCTCCATGATCCGCTCCGCGGGCGCGCCGACGAAACGAATCCGGCGCGCCCGGACATCGGCGAGTCCGCCGCCGAGCGGGTCGATCACGCGGCCCTCGGCGTCCGCGTAGAGCGCGTTCATGGTGAAGTCGCGCCGCGCCGCGTCGGCGGCAATGTCATCGGTGTATGAGACGACGGCACGCCGTCCGTCGGTCGCCACGTCGCGGCGCATCGAGGCCACCTCGAAACCACGCCCCGCGCTCGTGATGGTGACGACGCCATGCGCCAGCCCGGTCGGGTGCGCGCCGAGTCCACCCGCTTCGGCGAGGCGCATCGTCTCTTCTGGTCGGGCGGCGACGGCGATGTCGATGTCGACGGTTCCGTCCGCCCCATCCAGCAGCGCGTCGCGCACGCAGCCGCCGACGAAGCGTGGCTGGATCGGCGCCAACGCTCTCATGACCCGCGCCGTCGAAGGCGCGCGCAGCCAGCCGGGCGCGATCCGCGTCACTCCTCCTCGCCCGGGTTCTCGTCCGCGGCGAGACGGTCGGCGAGGCTCTTCAGCATTCCCGCCGTCGCGCCCCAGATATGTCGGCCGTTCCAGGGAATCGCGTAATATCGCCGTTTGCGCCCGCCCCATGTGCCGCTCAGCAGCTGGAGGTTGACGGGGTCCATCAGAAAATCCAACGGGGCCTCGAAGGCTTCCTCGACCTCCAGCGGCTCCAGGCGGGGCACGAAGCCCGGATCGACCATCCCCACGATCGGCTCGATCCGGAAGCCGGTGCCGGTCTCGTAAGGGTCGATCGGGCCGATCACTTCGACCGCGCCGGAGGCGAGGCCGATCTCCTCCTCAGCTTCGCGGAGGGCGGCGGCGACGGGGTCCCTGTCTTCGGGATCAATCTTGCCGCCGGGAAAGGCGATCTGCCCGGCGTGCTCTCGCATCGTTTCGGGCCGCTTTGTGAGAATCACCGAAAGCCCGCGTCGTCGCTCCACAAGCCCGCAGAGGATGGCGGCCGGGCGAAGCGGGCGGCTCCGGTTGACGCCGATCTTGAACTCCGGATCGAGATCGTAATCCGAACGCCGCGCGCGCGTGCGGCGCACGGCGCGTTCGATATCTGTGCGGGTCAGGGCGCGGCGCATGGCTTCAGATGCGACAGCGAGGCGTGGATGGCAAGACGGCGCGCTCACGCTTCCGGCGCCACCGCGTCGCCGAGGCGGATCTCGCCGGGCTCGATCACCTCTGCGGTCCAGCCGCCATGACCGCGCATGGCGTTGAAGCCGCCGAAGCCGAGCGCCCGCTCCATACGGCTGCACGGCGCGCAGGGGCCGGTCATTCGCAGGAGCGCGCCGCCGATGCGCAGCTTCGCACGGCGAAGCGCCGCGATGTTGATCCGGGAGACAACCAGGTTGCGCCGCAGCGTCTCCGGCGCGACGGCGTCGAGCCCCGCCAGTGCGGCGATGACCGGCAGGTGCTCAGCCTGGATCAGCGTCACGGCGCGCTTGCCGGGACGGGCGCGATGGTCGCCCAAGAGCCCCGTCATCTCGATGTGCGCCGCCTCGACCGCTAGCGGCGTCTCCAGCCGGGCCGGGCGAAGGCCGATCCAGTCTATCCGGCCGACGGTTGCATGGCGGTTGATAAGGTCGGAGAGGATGTAGGGCGGGTTCATCTCCGTCAGAGCCCGAGCTCGGACGCCGGACAGAAGGGGAAGAACGCGCCGCCGGACCAGACGCCGAACATGCGCGCGCCATCGACCGTCTCCACGGTTCCGGCCTCCACCAGCCGGTAATAGCTTTTCCGGTCGATCAGCGCCTCCAGATTGCGGCGGATCAGGACATAGGGCGAGGGCTCGCCGGTCGTCTCGGCGCGCGCGACACGGATCGGGTGGTCGGGGCCGGCTTCGGCGTCGTCTCCGACATTGGTGTGGAAGGTGAGGGTTTGATCGGCGCCCGCGCCCGCGACGGTGAAATCGACGGCGACGAAGGGCGCGTCCTCGACAGTGATGCCGATCTTCTCCACCGGCGTGACGAGGAAATATTTGTCGCCGTCCTTCCTGATGACGGAGGCGAACAGCTTCACCAAGGGCAGCCGCCCGATCGGCGAGCCGAGATAGAACCATTGTCCGTTCCGCGCGATCCTGATGTCGAGATCTCCGCAGAACGGCGGATTCCAGAGATGCACCGGCGGCGGACCCTTCTCGCCGCGCTTCGCCGCTTTCGAGAGCGTGCGGGCGAGATCGTCAGGAGCGGGTGTGGCGTCGTCTCTGTTCATTTTCACATCCTGGTGACTCGATTTCCCCTCCCGAACATATAGGTTCATGATGGCTGTCGCACTGGCGACCACGAAGCTAATGATGCCGGCGCCGGTTTTCGGGGCCGGGTCCGCGCCGTCTGGACGCGCTATATCATGGAGACCGCCGATGAGCGACGCGACCGACATCCTCCAGGAGATTGAAGCTGTCGGCGAGAAACTTCGCCTCGCCCAGGGCGAGATCGCGAAACGGGTGATTGGCCAGCCGGAAGTGGTCGATCTGACACTGAACGCGCTGCTTTCGGGGGGACATGCTCTCCTCGTCGGCGCGCCCGGCCTCGCCAAGACACGGCTGGTGGAGACGCTGGGCGTGGTCATGGGGCTCGACGCGAAGCGGATTCAGTTCACCCCCGACCTTATGCCCGCGGATATTCTCGGCGCCGAGGTGCTGGAGCAGGCGGCGAGCGGCGAGCGCAGCTTCCGCTTTATCGAGGGGCCGATCTTCTGCCAGCTCCTCATGGCGGACGAGATAAACCGCGCCAGTCCCCGGACGCAATCGGCGCTCCTGCAGGCGATGCAGGAGAAATTCGTCACCATCGCCGGAAGGCGGATGGACCTCGCGCCGCCATTCCATGTCCTGGCGACGCAGAACCCGATCGAGCAGGAAGGGACCTATCCGCTGCCGGAGGCGCAACTCGACCGGTTCCTACTGCAGGTCGACATTGCCTATCCGACCGTTGCCGCGGAGCGCGACATCCTGATCGCGACGACGACGGGCGACGAGGCGGAGGCGGCGCCGGTCTTTACCGGGCCGGAACTGATTGCGGCGCAGCGGCTGGTCAGGCGCATGCCGGTCGGCGAAAGCGTTCTGGAGGCGATCCTGAATCTTGTGCGCGCCGCCCGGCCCGGAGAGCCGGAGGCGCTGGATTTCATCGAACGCACGGTGAACTGGGGCCCTGGCCCGCGCGCCGCGCAGGCGCTCATGCTGGCGACGCGCGCGCGGGCGCTTATGGACGGGAGGCTCGCGCCCGATATCGACGACGTGATCGCGCTCGCCCGTCCGGCGCTTACGCACCGTATGGCGCTGACATTCGCGGCGCGCGCCGAGGGCGACAGCGTCGAGCGGGTGATCGGAGCGCTCGCCGCTCGCACGCTCGGAGAGGGCGCGGAGGCGGCGGCCTGATGGCGCCCGCGCCCCGTCCGCGCCACGCGTCCGCTCAGCCGCCGCCGGTGGAACGGGTCGGCGCGGGTTGGCTGCGCAGGGACGCGGAGCGGATCGCGGGCGCCTTGCCGCCGCTTCTGGCCGAGGCGGAGCGGCTGGCCGCCTCTGTCACAGCCGGTGTGCATGGGCGCCGCCGGGCCGGACCGGGCGAGACCTTCTGGCAGTTCCGCGCCGCGCAACCGGGCGACCCGCATCAGGCTGTGGACTGGCGTCGTTCGGCGCGCTCCGAGCAGATGTTCGTCCGCGAAATGGAATGGGAGGCTGCGCAGACCGTCTCGATCTGGTCCGACGACGCGCTGGCGATGGATTTCCGATCCGACCGGGCGACGCGCACCAAGGCGGAGCGCGCGGCGCTGCTGGCGATGGCGCTCGGTGTTCTCCTGATCCGGGGCGGCGAGCGGGTCGGGCTTCTCGGCGGCGACGCCGCGCGACCGGCGAGCGGCGAGACGCAGTTGATGCGGATGGGCGCGGTCCTGACCGGGGCGCGCGCGGAACGCCCGGATTTCGGCGTTCCGCCCCGCGCCGAATACGCGCGCGGCGGACGGGCCGTGTTCCTCTCCGATTTCATGGGGCCGCGCGAAGAGATATTCCCCAGCCTCGTTCGGGCGGCCGAGGCCGGGGTTTCCGGCGCCTATGTGCAGATCGTCGACCGGGCGGAGGAGACATTTCCTTTCGATGGGCGCCTGATCTTCGAATCGATGGGCCGCGACGTGAAGTTCGAGACCGACCGCGCGCGCGGCCTGCAGGCGGCCTATCGCGAGCGGCTGGCCGAGCGGCGACGCGATCTTGAACGTATGGCGCGGCGCTGCGGCTGGCGCTGCCTGATCCACCGCACCGACGAGAGTCCGCGCAAGGCGCTTCTCTGGCTTTACGCGACGCTCGCCGGGGGGCGGCGCTGATGCTGAATCTCGGCGCGCTGGCGTTTCTCAACCCCTGGCTTCTTGTGGCGCTCGCGGCGCTGCCGGCGCTCTGGCTTCTGCTCAGAGCGACGCCGCCGTCGCCGGGGCGGCTCGCCTTTCCGGGCGTGCGGCTGCTTCTCGGTCTCGAAGATCCGGAGAAGACGCCGCACCGGACGCCGTGGTGGCTTCTCCTTCTCAGGATGGTCATCGCCTCCGCAGTGATCCTCGCCTTCGCCGATCCGGTGCTCAATCCGCGCGAACGCCTGGCCGGAACGGGGCCGGTGGTCATGGCGCTCGACGGCGGCTGGGCCAGCGCTCCGGACTGGGAGGCGCGGCGCGAAGCGGCGCTGGCCGAGCTGGACCGCGCCGAACGGGCCGGCCGGCCGGTCTCCGTCCATATCCTCGCCGCGCCGCCGCCGGCCGAGTTCCGCCTCGATCCGCGTTCCGCCGCCGAATGGCGCGGACTTCTGGAGGGGCTCTCGCCGGCTCCCTGGGGGCCCCTCCGCGCGGAATACGCCGAAAAATTCGCCGGGATCGCGCCGCCGGGCGGGATCGAGACCATCCATATCACCGACGGGCTGGAGCATGGCGATAAGGGCGCGCTGGATGACGCGTTGGCCGATCTTGGCGCGCTCCGGGTCATCCGCCCGGCGCGCACGGCGCGCGCGATCTCGGCGCCGCGGCTGGAGGATGGCCGAATGCTGGTGAGCGCGCTTCGCGCCGAGATCGAGACGGCGGAAGTGGTGCTCATCGGCGTTTTCGGCCACGCGCCGGGCGAGACCGGCGCGGATTCCGGCGAGCGCCGCCTCGCCTCGATTGAAACGCTGATGGATGAAGGCGAGATGGCGCGCGCCGTCGAGATCGACCTGCCGCTGGAGCTTCGGAACCAGATCACCCGCGTCGCGATGATCGGAGAGGATAGCGCCGGCGCCACGGCGCTGACCGACGAGAGCGTGCGCCGGCGGCGCGTCGGCCTCGCCGCTGGCGGCTCCGACGAAGGCGGCTTGCGGTTGATTTCGTCGCTGCATTACCTCCGCACCGCGCTGGAAAGCAGCGCCGAGTTGGTGGAGGGCGAGATCGAAACGCTAATCGGGGCGAATCCGGACGCGATCTTTCTCGCCGATATCGGTCGGCTGACGGAGCCCGAGCGCGCCGCACTCGAAGCGTGGGTGCAGGCGGGCGGGCTTCTGGTCCGCTTCGCCGGTCCGCGGCTGGCGCGGGGCGCCGATCTCGCCGCCGGCGCCGCCTTGGGCGAGGGTGACGATCCGCTTCTTCCGGTGCGCCTGCGCGCCGGCGGCCGCTCGGTCGGCGGGGCGATGGCCTGGGGCGCGCCGCAGCGAATCCGTGAGTTTACCCGGGAGAGTCCGTTTTTCGGCCTGAAGGCGCCGCGCGAAGTCACTGTCTCACGGCAGATCCTCGCCCGGCTCGGCCCGGATCTGGCGGAGCGGACCTGGGCGACGCTGGAGGACGGCACGCCGCTGGTGACCGCCGCGCCGCTCGGCGCGGGCCGGGTCGCGCTCTTTCATGTCACCGCGAACGCGGAATGGTCGTCGCTGCCGCTTTCCGGACTTTTCGTCGACATGTTGCGGCGGCTGATCGCGATCTCGGGTGGCGGCGGGGCCGGCGAGGCGCCGGAGCCGGATGCGCCGATGCGCCAGGTCGCGGCTCTCGACGGGTTCGGGCGCATCGCGGCGTCGCCGGGCGATCTCGCGCCGGCGCCGGCGGCGCGGCTTGCGGAGCCGCCCGGGCCGGACGCGCCGCCGGGGCTATACGCCGGCGAGACGGCGCGCCTCGCCTACAATTTGTTCCCCGAGCCGACGCCGCCGACTCTCGCCTCCGCGCCACCGGGCTCGGCGGTGGTGGAGACGCTCGGCGGCAGAACGGAACGCCCGCTGGCGCAGTGGCTTCTCACGCTCGCGTTGTTTCTCTTTGCGGCCGATCTGATGATCGCGCTCTGGCTTTCGGGACATCGATTGCGCCTCAACCGTGGTGTCGGCGCGGCGGCGCTGCTGCTCGCGCTGCTCGCGACGCCCTACGCTGAAGCTCAATCGGCCGATCCCGAACGCGCGTTGATCGCCGCGAACAACACCGTGCTGGCCTGGGTTGTCACCGGCGATCCGGAACTGGACCGGATGTCGGAGGCCGGGCTTCGCGGCCTCAGCCGGGTGCTGGCGGCGCGCACAGCCGTCGAGCCGGTCGAGCCGATGGGCGTCGATCTGGAGCATGACGAGCTGGCGTTCTTCCCGGTCATCTACTGGCCCATCGGTGAGGGACAGCCGACGCCGTCGGCCGAGGCGTCGGCGCGGCTCAACCACTACATGCGCGAGGGCGGGATGATCGTCTTCGACACGCGCGACGCGCATCGCTCGCGCGAGGGCTCCGCCGCCGGGCCGAACGCGCGCGCGCTCCGTCGGCTTGTCGGCGCGCTCGACCTGCCTCCGCTGACGCCGATCCCGGAGGGCCATGTCCTGACGCGGACATTCTATCTTCTCGACCGCTTTCCCGGCCGCTGGACCGGGGGCGCCGTCTGGCTCGAGGCGCCGCGCGCCGCGCCGGAAGTCGATGGCGAAAGCGCGGGTCAACTGATTTCCGATCCGAATGACGGGGTCTCGCCGGTCATCATCGGCGCCGCCGACTGGGCGGCGGCCTGGGCGGTAAGCGATGCCGGGGATTTTCTCGCGCCCGTCGGGCGCGACAACGGCTTTCGACAGCGTGAAATGGCCTTCCGCTTCGGTGTGAATCTGGTGATGTACGCGCTGACCGGCAACTACAAGTCGGACCAGGTGCATGTGCCGGCGCTTTTGGAAAGGCTGGGGAATTGAACGCGGCGCTGGTCTTCGACCCGCTCGTTCCGCCGCTGGCGATCGCGTTGGCCGGTGGAATCGCGTTGGCGCTCTGCGCGCTGGCGGGCTGGCTCAGATCGCCCTCATGGGCCTTGCGCGCGCTCGCGTTCGCGGTGCTGCTTCTCGCGCTCGCCAATCCCGCCCTGGTGCGGGAGACGCGCCGCGCGCTTTCCGACATCGCCTTCGTCGTGGTGGACCAGACCGAGAGCCAGAGCATCGGCGAGCGCGCCGCCGAGGCGAAGGCCGCCGAAACCGACGTCCTGGCGCAGATCGCGGCGTTGAACCTGAGTGATCCGGACAATCCCATCGAGACCCGCGTGGTGCGGGTCAGGAATGAGGGCGGTCCGATCCGCGACCCTGGCACGCATCTGCTTGGCGCGCTCTCGGCGTCGGCGTCGGAAGTTCCGGCCGACCGCATCGCCGGCGCGGTCCTGATCACGGACGGGCAGGCGCATGACGTGGATACGATGGCGGATTTCCCCGGTCCGGTGCAGGGCTTGATCACTGGCGCGCGGCATGAACTTGACCGGCGGTTGAGCGTCGCCGCCGCTCCCGCTTTCGGAATCGTCGGCGAGAGAGCCTCGTTCCGCTTCACGGTCGAGGAGAACGGACCCGAGGCGCTGCTCTCGAAGCTTGGCCCGGCGCGTGTGACGATCGCGGTTGACGGCGAAATCGTCGGCGCGACCGAAACCGCGCCGGGGCGCGAGACCACGCTTGAGGTCGAGATCGGCCATGGCGGCGCGAATATCGTCGAACTGACCTTGGCGCCGGTGGACGGCGAGATCACGCTGCGCAACAACCGCGCAGCCTTCACCGTGAACGGTGTGCGCGACCGCCTGCGGGTGCTCCTGGTCTCCGGCGAGCCGCATTCCGGCGAGCGGACATGGCGGAACCTGCTCAAGGCCGACCCTTCGGTCGACCTCGTGCACTTCACCATTCTCAGGCCGCCGACAAAACAGGACGGCACGCCAGTTTTTGAGCTGAGCCTGATCGCCTTTCCGACCCGCGAGCTTTTCCTCGAAAAAGTCGATGAGTTCGACCTGATCATCTTCGACCGCTATCGGCGTCGCGGCGTCCTGCCCTCGCCCTATATCGCCAATATCGCCCGCTATGTCCGCGATGGCGGCGCGGTGCTGCTGGCGACCGGGCCGTGGTTCGCCGGGGTCGAAAGCCTCTATCGCACGCCGCTTGCGGATATCCTGCCGGTGAAGCCGACTTCGGCGGTGATCGAGGCGCCTTACCTGCCGGAGGTCACCGACGCCGGAGACCGGCACCCGGTCACTGCGGGACTGGACCGTTTCAACGGCGGCGAGGCCGGCGCGGAGCCGCGCTGGGGCCGCTGGTTGCGGCAGATCGAACTGGACCGACTTTCAGGCGAGGTGCTGATGACCGGGGCGGAGGAGAAGCCGCTTCTCGTCCTGGACCGGGTTGGCGAAGGACGGGTCGCCGTGCTGGCCTCGGATCACGCCTGGCTCTGGTCGCGCGGTTTCGAGGGGGGCGGGCCGCAGGCGGAATTGCTGCGCCGGCTCGCCCACTGGTTGATGAAGGAGCCGGAGCTTGAGGAGGAGGCGCTCTCCGCGGTGGCCGAGGGCGCGCGGCTGACGGTGACGCGCCGCTCGGTGAAGGAGACGCTGGAAAAGCTGGAGATCGTCGCGCCATCCGGGGCGCGGGACGTGGTCGACTTCACCTCGGTCGGGCCAGGGCGCTGGCGCGCAGTCTTCGAGGCCGACGAACAGGGCCTTCACCGGCTTTCCGACGGCGTGATGAGCGCCATCGCCGCGGTCGGCCCGCCCGCGCCGATCGAGTTCGAACGGGCGGTAGCGACGGGCGACGTGCTAGCGCCCCTCGCGACGGCGACGCGCGGCGGAATCACCTGGTTGGAGGACGGCGCGCCGGATATCCGCCGGGTTCGCGAGGGCCGCGCCGCCGCCGGTCGCGGCTGGATCGGGCTGGCCCGGCGCGGGGCCTATGCGGTGGAGGACGTGCGGCTGACCCCGCTCGCGCCCGGTTGGCTGATGCTGGTGCTGGCCGCGGGGCTGATGGTCGCCGCCTGGCGGGTGGAGGGACGGTAAGGAACGCGGGCTTGGCGGGGCGCCTCCGGGGCCGCCACGATGCCTGCGGCCGCGTTTCGCGCCCGAATGCGTCTCAGAGGTTTCGCGAAAGGACGAGGGCGTCGATCCTCGAAGCGCCACGCAGATAGTAGCGCGGGCGGCGGCCGGTCTGGGTGAAACCGGCGTTCCGGTAAAGCGCGAGGGCGGGCGCGTTGTCGGCGGCGACCTCGAGATGAATCGCCGCGCCGCCTGATGCGGCGGCGGCGATAAGCGCAGCGTCGAGAATGGTGGCCCCGAGGCCGGCGCGGCGGCGTTCCGGCGCGACGGCGAGGGTGAGAAGTTCAACCTCGTCGGCGGCGAGGGAGAGGAGCGCGAAACCGGAATCATCCTTCGCCGATACCAGAAGACCGGCTTTCGCGAGATTGCCGATCTCGGTGGCGCTCCAGCCGCGCTCCAGCGGCCCAAAGGCGGTTTCGTGGACCTTGGCGAGACGCTGGAGGCGATCCGGCGTCGGCGCGACGTCGGTTTCGATGGCGAAATCGCTCACGGCAGGATGGCGGGAGGTCCATCGCGCGCAGGCGCGGCGTTCACCGGGCGCAAATACCGGGGCGCGGGGCGCGGGGCGTCGCCGGCCCGGGCCTTGCGAAGGGCGACGCCCGCGATGGTGGCGAGGGCGGCTTCCTCGCCTTCGCCGCCGGCGCGGCCCACGCCGCCCGCGGCGATGAGCGCCGACGCGCCATCGCCGATCACCGCCGCGCCGGCGGCGCGGTCCGCGCCGGCGGCGGGGGAAAGCGTCTCCGCCGCGCCGGCCAGCGCGCCATTCACGAAACGGGCGATGTGGAGCGCGCCGCCGCGCGCGTTCAGCGCGACGCAGACCGGGCCGTCGCGCCCTTCGGCGAGCGCCTCGAGTCGGTCGACGCCGATCGCCCGCGCCCCGGTCGAGAGCGCGAGGCCGCGCGCCGCGGCGACGCCGATGCGCGCGCCTGTAAAATTACCGGGGCCGGTGGAGACCGCGATCAGCCCGATATCGCGACAGGCGCGACCGGCCTCGGCCAGGCAGGCTTCGATGAGAGGGAAGAGCCGCTCGGAATGGCCGCGTTCAAGACACTCCTCGCGCGCGGAGATCACGCGCTCGCTCTCGATGAGCGCCGCGGCGCAGCGTCCGGCGGCGGTGTCGATGACGAGGATGAGCGGCGACGCCGCCGGGTCAGAGCCCGACAGGGCGCACCTCGGTCACTTCGGGCAGATAATGCTTCAGCAGGTTCTCAATGCCCATCTTCAGCGTCATCGTAGATGACGGGCACCCGGCGCAGGCGCCGCGCATGTGGAGGTAGACGACGCCCTCATCGAAGCCGTGAAAGGTTATGTCGCCGCCATCCTGGGCGACAGCGGGGCGCACGCGCGTATCGAGCAGTTCCTTGATCTGTACGACGATGGCGGCGTCCGGCCCGTCATGTGCGGCGTGATCGGCGCGGGCGTCGGTCTCCATGACCGGCTGCCCGGAGGTGAAATGCTCCATTATCACGCCGAGGATCGCCGGCTTCAGATGCGCCCAGTCCTGATCGTCCTTGGTGATCGTGATGAAATCGGGGCCGAGAAAGACGCCTTCGACGCCTTCGACGGCAAAAAGCCGGCGCGCCAGCGGTGATACGCCCGCGCTCTCCTCATTCGGAAAATCCGCCGATCCGGTGGCGAGCACGGTCTGGCCGGGCAGGAATTTCAGCGTCGCCGGGTTCGGGGTCGACTCGGTCTGGATGAACATCGCGTCTCTCCTGAGTTGCGCTGCTAGATGTGGACCCGTCGGCCGACGAAATCAAGAATGATTCTAAACTGCGTTCAGCAGACCGCGTCGATCCTGTCGAGCGACATGCCGCCCGGAACGACGGTGACCGGCACCGTCAGCCCGCCCGCCATCCGCCCGACCAGCGCCGATACCAGCGGCCCCGGCCCATCGCCGCTGGCGCCGGCGCCGAGGACGAGGACGCCGATCTCCGAATCCTCCTTGATCTGGGCGAGCACCTCGTCCCGCGCGTCACCTTCACGGATCACGAACTCGGGGAGAACGCCGGAGAGAGCCTTAACCTCTTCGGCGAGCTGGCTGAGGCGTTCCTCGGCGGCTTCGCGGGCTTCTGCGCGCATCACCTCCGCCACGCCGATCCAGTGCTGGAACTCCTCTGGCCGGATCACGTAGAGCATCACCACCCCGCCGCCTGTCTTCGCCGCGCGCCGCGCGGCGAATCGGAGCGCGTTGGCGCATTCCGGCGTCTCGTCCACGACAATCATGAATTTCCGCAAGGCCGCGCTCCGCGACGGTTGTTCCGGCCGGTGAGGATGACGGAAACTCGAACCCGCCGCAAGCGGCGCGCAACGGGTCGGCCTCCGCCTTGATTCGCGCTTGCCGGGGGAGGCGCAGGGGGTGATGTTCGCGCCATGGCCAAGCTCTATTTCAACTATTCGACGATGAACGCCGGCAAGACCACGGCGCTGCTTCAGGCCTCGCACAACTATGTCGAGCGGGGAATGACGACATTTCTGCTCACCGCCGCTCTGGACGAGCGGGCCGGGGCGGGAATGATCGGATCGCGGATCGGGCTGAAGGCGCCGGCGGAGACCTTCGCCCCGGAGGACGACCTCTTCCGGCGGATCGAGGCGCGAAAGCGCCACGGCCCGCTCCATTGCGTGCTGGTCGACGAGGCGCAGTTTCTCGAGGAGGAGCAGGTCTGGCAGCTTGCCCGAGTCGCCGACGATCTCTCCATTCCGGTGATGTGCTACGGGCTGCGCACTGATTTCCGCGGCGCGCTCTTTCCCGGCTCCGCCACGCTTCTCGCCATCGCCGACAACTTGCGCGAGGTGCGGACGATCTGCTGGTGCGGCTCGAAGGCGACGATGGTTGTGCGGATCGGCGCCGGCGGCGCAGTCGAGGAGGAGGGGGATCAGATCGCGATCGGCGACGACATCTATGTCTCACTCTGCCGGCGTCACTGGCGCGAACGCCGGCTCGCGGGCGCATAGCGGTGAAGAGCGCCCCTCGGCCCGGCCCGCCCGCCAACAGGGCGCGGACAGAGATGGCGGCCGGCGGCCCCGCGGCGGCGAGAATGACCCCGGGATCCATCCCTCGATGATGCGCCGGAGCCCGAGTCTGGCCGATCCGCTTCGATCGCGGTCTACGCCTTTTCCGCGGCGAACTTCATCGCGACGCCGTTCATGCAATAGCGGAGGCCGGTCGGCGGCGGCCCATCGGGAAAGACATGGCCGAGATGCGCGTCGCAGCGCGCGCAAAGCACTTCCGTCCGGCGCATGAACAGGCTGTCATCCTGCTTTTCCTCGACAGCGCCCTCGTCGAGCGGCGCATAGAAACTCGGCCAGCCGCTGCCGCTTTCATATTTCGTGGCGGCGTCGAATAGCGGCGCGCCGCAACAGGCGCAGAGAAATTTACCCGGTCCCTTGGGAAAGCCCGGATGGCTTCCTGGGCGCTCGGTGCCGTGGCCACGCGCCACCTCATAGACTTCGGGGCTGAGCGCCGCCCGCCATTCGGCGTCCGACTTCACGATTTTCGTCATTGCCGCCATTCTCCCGCGATGTGTCATCATGCCGTCTTCGATCCCTATATATGTCGTCGGGCGAAAACCTGAAACGTCTGAGCGGGAACCGGGACCGATGATCACATTTTCGCGCGGCGCCTATGTGGCGCGACTGGCCGAGACGCCTGCCGACATCGAGGCGGCGCAACGTCTGCGTCACCAGAGTTTCATCGCCGGTCGCGGCGCCGTCGTCGAAGGCGTGCGGGCGGAAGGGCTCGACGCCGATCAATTCGATGCGACCTGCGAACATATGTTGATCGAGGAACGCCGCAGCGGTCGGCTCGTCTGCTGCTATCGCATGCTGCCGCTTGGATCCGGCGCGGAGATCGGGCGGAGCTATTCAGCCTTGCATTATGATCTCTGCGGGCTTTGCGCCTATCCATCGCCGATGATGGAGATGGGTCGTTTCTGCGTCCACCCTGACTGGCGGGCGGATCCGAATGTGATCCGCACGGCCTGGACGGCGATGGCGACCCACGTGGAGGCTCGCAGGGTCGAGATGCTGTTTGGCTGCTCCAGTTTCGATGGCGTTGAAGCCGAGGTCTACATGGACGCCTTTGCGCTGTTGAAGGCGCGGCACCTGGCGCCGAAGCGCTGGCTGCCGCGAATCAAGGCGCCCAAGATCTTTCCTTTCGCCCGCCTTCTGCGCCGGCGAAGGCCGGATCTGAAGGCCGCCGCGGCGAAGCTGCCGCCGCTTCTGCGGGCCTACCTGGCGATGGGGGGCTGGGTTTCCGACCACGCTGTCGTGGACAATGACCTCGATACGCTCCACGTCTTTACCGGGCTGGAGATCGGACGCGTTCCGAAGGGGCGCGCGCGCCTCTTGCGCGGGGCGTGAGAGCAACGTCTTTCCGCCCCGCTGAGCGTCGCGTCACCCGGGCCGCTCGCTGTTCGGCCCAGCCCGTTCAGACGAAGCGACCCGCCACAACCGGAGCAGGTTGTGGCGGGTCGCTCCCCGGGTTCGGTGAGGAAATGATTACCTCCGACGCGTCGCCACGTCGGAGGTGAGTCGGTCTTGCGCCAGATGATGCTTCCGCCGCTTAGCTCTTGCGGCGGCGTCCCACGAACGCGGTTCCGCCGAGGGCGGTCAGGAGAAGCAGGCCAGCGGCGGGCAGCGGCACCTCGGAGACGGTCACAAGGTTCTGACCGGTGTAGCGGCCGCGATTCTCGTCCAGGCTGCTGATCTCGAAGAAGGACATCTGGTACCGGCTGGAACCGGTATGGGCGATGGCGTTGGCCAGATAGGTGCTCGCCAAGCTGTCGCTGGCCGCATTGGAAGCGATGAAAGCGCCGTCGCTCATGCTCATCGCGGTCGCGTCATCCTCGAACGCCGCTTCCCAGAGCGCCATCTGGAACCCGGTCGCCTGAGCGGAGTCGCTCGCATCCAAAGTGCCGTAGTTGGCGTCGAACACGGCCTGAACCCGGTCACGGGCGACCTGCGTCAGCCCGAAGCTGTTCGAGAACGGGTCGGTCGTCAGATCATACTCGTCGGTATCGCCGACGCCCATCAGGTAATGACCGATATCGAGACACCAGGCGACGAAAGAACCGAGGCTGCCTGACTGGTCCGAAATATTGAATCCCGTGGCGCCGGCCGGATTGGGCGTATTGGCCACGGGCGAGGCGCTGACGGTGACATTCTTGACCCCTGCGGTGTAGCCGTCGAGTTTGAGCGTCGCCGCTTCGGCGCCGGACGACAGCAGAGCACCCGCCGCAAGCGCGGCGCAAAACTTGATTTTCATGGTAGGCCCCATCTTCAGCATTACAACAACAGCGACCACAACAGGGCCGCCAATCCACGTCGCCACCTTACCCACTTTCCCTAGCGAGACGTAGAAATAATTCACGGGTGCGACAATTTATACCGATTTTGATGAAAATGTCACAGCCGAACACCCATGAATTGATCTGCGCGTTGCAATGCAAAGTAGAATCTTAATCACTTGATGCAATCCAGCCATGCATTTTCTCGTCGACGCGGCTTGCACCGTCGAGAACGCAGGGCAGGCGGCGCGTCGCGGGCGTGCTGGTGAAGCCGGTGGCCGGACGTCGCGGTTCTCAGCTTCAATCGCTGCGCGCGACGCCCTCCCGCCGCGGGTCGGCGGCGCCGACGAGGCCCTCCGGCGTCAGGGCGAGGATGGCGAGACCTGAGTTCATGTTGCGGATCCGCGGTTCCAGGCCGTAAGCGCGCAGGTTCTCTTCGAGCATGGCGGCTTCCGTGCCTTCCTCGAGATCGACCCTGCTCCCGGACGCAGTCACATGGCCGATCGAAGCCGCTTCCGCCGGGCTCATGCCCCAGTCGATCAGCCCGATCAGCGCCGTCGCGACATAGCCGATGATCCGCGCGCCGCCGGGCGAGCCGAGCGCGAAGGCCGGCGTCCCGTTGCGAAAGACGATCGTCGGCGCCATCGATGAGCGTGGCCGCTTGCCGCCCTCGACACGGTTGGCGACCGGCTTGCCGTCGGCTTCGGGCGTGAAGCTGAAATCCGTGAGCTCATTGTTGAGAAGATAGCCGTTCGCCATCAGCCGTGAGCCGAATCCGGTCTCGATCGTGGTGGTCATCGAGACGATGTCGCCATCGCTGTCGCGGATCACGAAATGACTGGTTCCTGGGCGCTCCGCCGATCGGTCCGGCGCACGCAGCGCGCCCTCTTTCCAGGGCGGCGTCCCCGGCGCGGCGTCCCCGGCGGCGGCGGCGGAGATCAGCCCCGCGCGCATCGCCATGTAATCAGGGTCCAGCAGGCCCTCGGGCATCGCGGCGAAGTCCGAATCCGCCATGTAGAGGCCACGATCGGCGAAGGCGAGGCGCGAGGCTTCGACGTAGAGCCGCCAGGCGGCCGGGCTCGGGGCGGGGCCGAGATCCCGATGCTCCAGCATCATCAGTATCTGTCCGATGGTCAGCGCGCCGGAGGAGGGGGGGCCCATGCCGCAGATCTTCAGCCCGCGGTATGGGTGGCAGACGGGCTTGCGTGAAATCGGCTGGTAGCCGGCGAAATCCTCCGCCGTCAGCAGGCCCGGATTCAGCGGCGAAGCGCGCGTCGCCATGATCACATTCTCGGCGAGATCGCCGGTGTAAAAGGGCGCCGCGCCCTCATCCGCGAAGCGGCGGAAGGTCTCCGCCAGCGCTGCGTTCTTCAGCACTGCCCCGGCCTCGATCGGCTTCCCGTCGGGGAGGAAATAGGCCGCAGTTTCGGGGAACGCGGCGAGGCTCTCGGCCGCGTCCTTCACCGATGCGGCGAGGCGGGGGGAGACTTCAAAACCCTGCTCGGCGAGTTCGATCGCCGCGTCGGCGAGCCCTGTCCGCGGCAGTCGGCTGTGCCGGTTGTGAAGCTCCTCCAGCAGCGCCGGCGTGCCCGGCACGCCGACCGAGCGCCCGCCCGGAACCGCTTCGCGCCAGGCCATCGGCGCGCCGTCCGGGCCGAGCCAGTAGTCCGGCCCCGCCGCTTTCGGCGCGACCTCCCGCCCGTCATAGGCGGTGAGCCGCTGCAACGTGGCGTCCCAGTAGAGCGCAAAGGCACCGCCGCCGAGCCCGGAGCTCTGCGGCTCCACCAGCGTCAGAACCAATTGCACCGCGACCGCAGCGTCGGCGGCGTCGCCGCCTTCCGCAAGCACCGCAAGCCCGGCCTCGACGGCGAGCGGGTGGGCGGCGATCACCATCTCGGTCTTCCCCGTCACATCCGAGGCGGCGGCGCGCTCGAATGTGCGCTCCGGCTGCGGCGACTGCTGGGCGAAGACGGCGGCAGGTGAGAACGTCAGGGTCAGCGCGAACAGAACGCTTCGGCGCATCAGGTCAACTCCCGGATCTCCTCGTAGAGCGAGGTTGGTATGAGAACCCCCTCTTCAGGCGTTTTCGACCGCTCGGCGGCGCGGCGGCCCCCCGGCAGACGAACGCCCGGTTCGCTCAGAAGTTCCTCGAAGAGTCGCTCGCCATGCGCGAGCGCGTCGGCGCCGCCGAGGCGCTCCGGCGCGAAGGCGAGGATGAGTTGGCCGCCGATGGAGGGACCCTCGCCGACATCCTGCTCACCGGTCTCCAGCGACGTCAGCTCGCCGATCAGGGGCCCGGCGAGCAGATCGACCATCAGCGCGATCGCGGCACCCTTGTAATCCCCGAAAGGCGATTGCGCGCCCGAAAGGATCGCTTTCGGATCGGTGGTCGGCGCGCCGTCCGGCCCTACTCCGGCGCCCTGTGGCGCTTCGTGGCCGTCGCGCGCGGCGATCATGACTTCACCTCGCGCCGTCAGCGACGAGGCCTGATCGAAAATCATCGGCGGTTTGCCGGGACGGGGCCAGCCGAAGGCCATTGGATTGGTGCCGAAGACCCGCTTCCGCCCGCCGGCCATGTGGACATATGGCGGCGAGGAGGTGAAGGCCATCGCCGCGAGACCCTGATCGGTCAGCGTCTCGACCTCCGGCCAGAGCGCGGCGTAATGCAGGCAGCGGCGGATAGCGAGGGCGGCGACGCCCTGCGTCTTCGCCAGCGCCGCCAGCGCCGGCAGCCCGGTCATATGCGCGACGGGGGCGAAACCGTTATCGCCCTCCATGCGAATCACCGCGCCCTCCTGCGACGCGATGGTGGGCGCCGCGCGCCCGTTCGCCTTGCCCGAGCGAATGGCGCCGCAATAACCTGCGGCGCGGAAAAGCCCGTGCGATTTGGCGCCGTCGCGCTCCGCCCGCCACATCGTCCGGGCGATGGCGTTCGCGTTCGTCACGTCCGCCCCGGCGGCGCCGAGCGCCGCGAGCGCGAGGTCCATGACCTCATCGAGCGTCAGGCGGGTTTCGGTCATCTGGCTCTCTCCCACACTAGGTCGGGAGAGAGCCTAGGCTGCGCCCGTCGCCGGTCAACCGGAATAGGCGACCACTTTCGTCTTTTGCTCGCCGAGTCCCTCGACGCCGGTGCGCATCACGTCGCCGGGCTTCAGCCAGCGCTGCGGCTTCATCCCCATGCCGACGCCCTCCGGCGTGCCGGTGGCGATAATGTCCCCGGGCTGAAGCGCGAAGAGCGAGGACATGTAGCTGACGATCTGCCGGACCGAGAAAATCATGTCCGCGGTGGTGGATTTCTGCACCATCCCGCCCGAAAGCTCGAGATAGAGCTCGAGCGCTTGCGGGTCCGGCACCTCGTCCGCCGTCACCAGCCAGGGGCCGGTCGGCCCGAAGGTGGGCGCGGATTTGCCCTTCATCCAGGTCGGTCCGCGCTCCAGCTGCCAGCACCGTTCGGAGACGTCGTTGATGACGCAATAACCGGCGACGACGGAAAGCGCGTCGGCCTCCGAAACATGCTCGACATGGGCGCCGATGACGACGCCCAACTCGGTCTCCCAGTCGGGCTTGGTGGAGCCTTTCGGGATGATCACGTCGTCAAAGGGGCCGGAAAGCGCCGAGGTCGCCTTGGCGAAGATGATCGGCTCGGTTGGCGGCGTCGCGCCGGTCTCGGCGGCGTGCCGCGCGTAATTGAGGCCGATGCAGAAGAAATTCGGCGCGCGCGCGACGCATGAGCCGATGCGCGGCTCACCCTCGACGGCGGGCAGCGAGGAGAGGTCGAGCCCCTTCAGTTTGGCGATCATCTCGCAGGAAACCGCGTCGCCCTCGAAGTCGGCGCTGACGCCGCTCAGGTCGCGGATCACGCCGCCGGCGTCGAGCGCGCCTGGTTTTTCGGCCCCCTTCGGCCCGTATCGAAGCAGTTTCATCGGCGCTTTCCTTTCCCCGGTTCCGGATTGTGCGATTGTGCATAATGCGTCCCGCTGAGGGCGGCAAGCCGGCGAGGAAGGCCCGCGGCGTGGCGGTTTGAAGCTAGCGTGAATCGGATCGCGTGTTATCATCGGTTCCGATCCAGCGGATCAAGGGGAGGATTCAATGCTGCGCATCACCATGCTTTCCGCAGCCCTGCTGATTGGCGCGGGCGCCGCTTCGGCGGATACGCTCGCGGTGTTCGACAACAAGGGCGCGGCGGATGAAGTCGACACCGCCGCGCTTACGGGTTGTCGGATCATCTTCGACAGCGCCGGCGTTCCGTTCGAGATATGCCGCATGAAGAAGGTCGAACTGACACCGCCGGCCTCGACCCGCGCCCGGCCCGGCCATGCGGAGGAGGAAGCCGCCGTAAAGGCGGAAAAAGCCGACGTGATCTATGTAAAGGCCGGCGAGTGATCTCATCTTCGCGCGGCTGAAAACCGCGATGCGTGCGGGCCCGGGGGGGCGATGAGCGCAATCACGTCCATCGTCTGGTTTCGCCGCGATCTGCGACTGAGTGACCATGAGGCGCTGCTGGCGGCCGCTGCAGAGGGGCCGGTTCTGCCGCTTTTCATACTCGATCCCGTCACCGACGCCGCGCTCTCCGGGGCGCAGCGGCTGCGGCTGAAAGCTTCACTGATCGTGCTGGCGGCCGACCTGAAGGCGGCGGGATCGCGCCTGATCCTGCGTCGCGGGGAGGCGCTGGCCACACTTCTGACCTTGATCGCGGAGAGTGGCGCGCGGGCGGTGCGTTGGACCCGGCTGACCGACGGCCCGTCGATCGCCCGCGACACGCGGGTCAAGGCGGCGCTGAAGGCCCAAGGCGTCACCGCGGAGAGTCATGGCGGGCTGACCCTGCTCGACCCCTGGCGGCTGAAGACCGGCGCAGGCGCGCCCTATCGCGTCTTCACCCCGTTCTTGCGGGCGTTGACCCAGGAGACGGTGGCGGCGCCCCTCCCCAGGGTCAGGCTGGCGGCGCCCGAAGGCGGGATCGCTTCCGAGGATATCGAGCGGTGGCGCCTCGATGCGCCGATGGGGCCGGCCGCGCCAGCGTTGGCGGACAGGTTCCGGCCCGGTGAAGCGGCGGCGCGCGATCGGCTCGACGAATGGTTGGATGGGCCGGCGGCGCGCTACCCGGAGGATCGCGACCGGCTCGACCGACCGGAAGCGGGAACCGGGCTCTCCGATCATCTGGCGCTTGGCGAGATTTCGCCGCGCACGATCTGGGCGGCGCTCGACAGGGCCGGCGGCGCGGCGGGGCCGGAAGCGGTGCGCCGGCAACTCGTCTGGCGCGATTTCGCGCATTCCCTGCTCTTTCACGACCCTGAGATGGAGCGCGAAAACTGGCGGCGCGAATGGGCCGCCTTCCCCTGGCGCGGCGAGAATGACGACGCCGAACGATGGCGGCGCGGCGAGACTGGCGTCGATGTGATCGACGCCGCGATGCGTGAGCTCTGGGCGACTGGGCGGATGCATAACCGTGCGCGGATGCTGGTCGCGTCATATCTGACCAAGCATCTCTTGACGCACTGGCGCATCGGCGCCGAATGGTTCCGCGAGACGCTGATCGACTGGGACCCCGCCAACAACGCGATGGGCTGGCAGTGGGTCGCAGGCTCCGGCCCCGACGCAGCGCCGTTCTTCCGGATCTTCAATCCGGAGACGCAGGCCGGACGATTCGATCCCGACGGGGCGTATCGCGACCATTGGCTCACGGGCGCCGGGGCTGAAACTTTCCGGGCGATGAGCCCGAAAGACTGGCGGAAGGCCGCTCATGACGAGAGGCCGGCGCCGATGATCGGTCTGAAGGCGGGGCGCGAACGCGCACTGGAAGCCTGGGCCAGGATGCGCGAGAAGACCGGGGCCGTTTCGGCCGAAGGGTGAGGGAGAGCAGTTCGTGAAAATTGCAGTCGTGGGTTCAGGCGCCGCGGGACTTGGCGCGGCGCTGGCCCTGTCGGACCGGCATGAGGTGCTTCTTTTCGAAAAGTCCGGCCGCTTCGGCGGCCACGCCAACACCGTTGTGGCGGAAGTGGGCGACGAGCGGGTCGCCGTTGATACCGGGTTCATCGTCTACAATGACGCGAATTACCCCAATCTGTCGGCGATGTTCGAGCATCTCGGCACGCCCACCGGCCCCTCCGACATGTCCTTTGGCTTTTCACTGGATGCAGGTCGTTTCGAATATGCGTGCGACAACCTCGACAAGATCTTCGCGCAGCGGCTCAACGCCTTCAACCCGCGCTTCATCAACGGTTTTCGCGATGTGATGCGTTTCGTGAAGCTGGCCCCGACGGATCTCGCCTCCGGCGCGCTCTCGGGGTTGACGCTCGGCGAATGGCTGACCCGGCGGCGCTTCGGCGCCTGGTTCCGCGAGCGGTTCATCCTGCCGATGGGCGGTGCGATCTGGTCGACGCCGGCGGCGCGGATGCTGGAGTTTCCGGCAGCCAATTTTGTCAGTTTCTTCGCCAATCATGATCTCTTCACCGGGCTCGCCGCGGCGATGCAATGGCGCACAGTGACCGGTGGCGCGAAAACCTATGTTGATGCGATCATCGACCATCTTTCCAACCGCGCGCACAGGGGCGTCGGTGTTTCCGCCGCGCGCCGGGTCGACGGCAAGGTCGAACTCAGCTTTGAGGACGGCTCGGAAGGGTTGTTCGACCATGTTGTCTTCGCCGCCCATGCGCCGCAAAGCTTCGCCATCGCCACCGATCTCGACCCGCGCGAGCGGGCGCTCCTCGGCGCTTTCCGCACCACGGCGAACCGTGCGGTCCTGCACCGGGACGAGAGTCTGATGCCGCGGCGGCGCAAGGTCTGGTCCTCCTGGTCGATGCTGTTCGAGGGAGAAACGCTTGGCGTCGCCGGGCAACCGGTGACGTTGACTTACTGGATGAACCGGCTGCAGAATCTGCCGACTGATCGCGATTTCTTCGTCACGCTTAACGGCCAGCGAGAGCCGGATCCGGCGTTGACCATCGCCGCCTTCGACTACCAGCACCCCGCCTATGACGAAGCCGCCTTCGCGGCGCAGGCGCGGATGGATGAGATTCAGGGGCAGGGCGGTTACTGGTACGCGGGCGCCTGGCTCGGCTGGGGGTTCCACGAGGACGCGCTGAGGACCGGCTTGCGCGTCGCGGAGGCGCTGGACGCGCGCCCGCCATGGGCGCGCGATCTCGGCCCGTCGCTGACCCGAGAATTCGACGTGGCGGCGGAGTGAAGGAGGCGGCGGCATGACGAGGACGGCGGACCCGGCGGATTTCGAGCATCGCCTTTACGTCGGCGAAGTGATGCACATGCGCCTGCGTCCGTTCCGTCACCAGTTCCGCTATCGGGTCTTCACGGCGCTGCTGGATATCGACCGGCTCGAGCAGGCGGAAAGCCGACTCTTCCATATCGACCGGTTCGGGCTTTTCTCCTTCCATCGGCGCGATCATGGCGGGCGTGACGGCGCGGCGTTGCGCCCCTGGGTCGAGGACCGGCTGGCCGCTGTCGGGCGTCCGGCTCCGGCGCGGATCATGCTGCTCTCGATGCCCCGGCTTCTCGGCTACGCCTTCAACCCGCTTTCGGTGTTCTTTTGCCATGATTCGGCGGGGCGGCTGGAAAGTGTGGTCTACGAGGTGAAGAACACTTTCGGCGATCAGGTGCCCTACGTCCTCGACGCGCGGCCGGATGCGGACGGCGCCTCGCGCCACCGGCAGGTGAAAGAGATGTTCGTCTCCCCTTTCATCGGCATGGACCAGACCTACCGGTTCACCATTCGCGCGCCGGACGCGCGTCTTGCGATCCGCATCAAGCAGCACGGGCCGGAGGGTGACTGGCTGATCGCGACGCAGAACGGCGCGCGCCGCGAACTGACCGACCGCACGCTTGCCCGGCTGGTCCTCACCCACCCCGCAGCAGCGTTCAAGGTGATCGTTGCGATTCACTGGCAGGCGCTGAAACTCTGGCTCAAGGGGGCGCGCTTCAACCGCTATCCGGGCGAGGAGACCGCGTTTCGCGCCGTCGATGGCGCGGACCGCGACCCGACGCGCGCCGAGACTTGATTTTCCTGCGTCTTGTCTGTCAATTTTGTTAATATGAAACTGGGCGCCGGACCCCCGGCGCCGGCTAAATGGTGGCGAGAACATGACCGGATCGAAAGATGGGCCAACGCCACGCTATTTCCGCGCGGTCTGGAATATCGTCAAGGCGTTGAAGATTGGCTCGATGGCCTTCGTGCTGCCGGATGGACGACGGTTCGAATCGAAGGGCCCGGCGCCTGGGCCGCACGGCGAAATCGTGGTGCGCAACCCCGAGATGTTCGCGCGGCTGGTGCGCGAGGGAGATCTCGGCTTCGCCGAGGCGTACATGGACGGCTGGTGGGACACCCCCGATCTTCAGGGCCTGATGGATGTCATCCTGCTGAACAACGATTCGGTCGGCCGCGGCTTCCCGGGCATGTTTCTCGTTCGCTCCTACGAGCGGGTGCGCCACTGGATGAACCGCAACACCAAAGCCGGTTCGGCGCGCAACATCGCGCATCATTACGATCTCGGGAATGAGTTCTACTCCGCCTGGCTTGATGAGACGATGACCTATTCCTCCGCTCTCTTCCGGCGCGAGGGGGAGCCGCTGGCGGCGGCGCAGGCCAACAAATATGCTTCGATCCTCGACCAGATCGGCGCCGGTGAGAACTCCCACGTCCTCGAGATCGGCTGCGGTTGGGGCGGTTTCGCCGAATACGCCGCGAAAGAGCGCGGCGCGAAAGTCACCGGCATCACCATCTCCCGCGAACAACATGCGTTCGCCGCCGCGCGCATGCAGCGCGAGGGGCTGGGCGAGAAGGTCGAGATCGTGATGCGCGACTATCGCGACGAAGCCGGGCGTTATGACGGCGTTGCGTCGATCGAGATGTTCGAGGCGGTGGGCGAGCAGTTCTGGCCCGGCTATTTCGACACCGTGCGGGAGCGGCTGAAACCCGGCTCCTCGGCTTCGTTGCAGATCATCACCATCGCCGACGAATGGTTCCCCTCCTACCGCAAGGGCGTGGATTTCATTCAGAAATACATATTTCCGGGCGGGATGCTGCCCTCGCCGACCGAGTTGCGCAAACAGGTTTCTCGCGCCGGGCTCGAACTCAACGGCTCGATCGAATTCGGCCAGAGTTATTCGGAGACGCTTCGCCAGTGGCGCACAGCCTTCAACGACCGCTGGGACGAGATTCGCGCGCTCGGCTTCGATGATCGCTTCCACAGGATGTGGAACTATTACCTGGCGAGCTGCGCCGGCACCTTCATGTCCGGCACGACCGACGTGACGCAGGTGGCGATCCGGCGGCCGGCCTGACCGGCGGGGCCGTAAGACGCGCGGCGCTCTTCCGGAACGCCGGCTATGCGCTTCCCGCGATTCCGCTCGCCGCGCTCTATTTCCCGGTTTACGTCTATATCGCGCCCTTTTACGCAGCCGAGCGCGGTGTCGGCCTCGCCTCCCTTGGCTTTCTCTTCATCGCGGTCCGCCTCCTCGACGCGGTGACCGACCCGCTAATGGGCTGGATCTCCGACCGCACGCCGGGGCGCTTCGGGCGCCGGCGACCCTGGCTACTGGTCTCAGCCCCGCTTATCGCGCTCTCGGTCTGGATGCTGATGGCGCCGCCCGTGGACGCCGGCTTCGGACACGCCGCATTCTGGCTCACGGCGTTGACGCTTTCCTGGACCATTGCGCTCACGCCCTATTTCGCCTGGGGGGCGGAACTTTCGGGCGATTACGGACAGCGCGCGACGATAACCGCCTGGCGCGAAGGCGCGACGCTTCTCGGCACCGTCCTCGCCGTCATTCTCTACAATCTGGCGGCGGACGCGGGGGCGGGGCTGCGCGCGGTCGCGGCGCTCGTCGCCGCCGGCCTGCCGCTCGCGGTGGCGGCGGCGCTGCTCGCGGCGCCTGAGCCGCGGGACTATTCGCGCCAGCGGCTCGAGTTCCGGGCCGGGTTCCGCGCCGTCGCCGCCAGCCGATATTTCCGCCGGCTGCTGCTGGCCTATTTCGTCAACGGGCTCGCGAATGCGCTCCCGGCCGGGCTCTTCCTCTTTTTCATCGGCGATCTGCTGATGACCCCGGACGCGGGTTGGCTCCTTCTCGTCTATTTCGTCTGCGCCATCGCCGGTCTGCCGTTCTGGAACTGGGCGGCGCGGCGGATCTCGAAGCATCGCGCCTGGGGGCTGGCGATGATCTGGAGCTGCGTCGCCTTCCTGCCGGCGGTCCTGCTCGGGGCCGGCGATGCGGGGCTGTTCGCCGCCGTCTGCGTCGCCACCGGCCTCGCGCTCGGGGCCGACCTCGCGCTGCCGGCCGCGATCCAGGCCGATGTCGTCGACGCCGACACCGCGGAGACGGGCGAGCAGCGCACCGGGCTCTTCTTCGCGCTCTGGTCGGTTGCGACGAAGGCGGCGCTGGCGCTTTCCGGCGGCGCGGCGCTGATCATCCTCGATCTCGCCGGGTTCGAGGCGGGGGCGATGAACGCCCCGTCCGCGCTCTTCACGCTGAAAGCGCTTTACGCGCTCGCCCCCGTGGCGCTGAAACTCCTCGCAGTCGCGCTGATGTGGAATTTTCCGCTCGGCGAGGCGCAGCAGAAGGCGCTCAGAATGCGGGTTGAGGGTGGCGAAAATTAACTTTACTATATGGAATCATATGATTTCAAATTCGATCTTATATTTATCTCTTGATATATTACACCTATAGTAATTTATATTACGATTGGCAATTTCCTTGCAACGTTCCACGAACGAATCGGGGCATTTTATTCCAAAGTATATTGCCGAGACTCTATAGGGCAGGAATATAGAATACCCCATTTCAACTCCAATTTTTATCGATCTCCACTCCTTTTCGTAAGACCAGTCAAGGGATTTTGTCAGACAAAAATCATCAAAAATACGGAGTTGCCCCTCTTCGTTTATCAAAAATTCATCATTTTTGCGCGTCGAAATAATAAACATCTCGAAATATGAGAATTTTTACCTGTAGTCTATCTATTCTGTATTTAACCGGCAATACATACGGCGTTTTTGATGCTCATTTCTTCTTCCTGGATCGAATTCGAAACACAGGCCGCGATGAGCGTCAGCATAATGAATCCATAGCAGTATGGAATCATTATCTTCACAAAATCATAATATAATTAACTCACTTCTAAGTTTTTCAGTATAGTTAGTAATTATACTAATAATTCTATTTTGCGATAGTGATCGATATCTTTTTCTCCGTAATTCAGATTTTCGGGAACTATCCGGTTGACGTACCAAGAATCACAGGTGTAAGAAATGGGCGACAGGCCGGTAAATGAGACTGCGGAGATTGAAGTGACACCCGCTATGCTCGAATCTGGAATAGACGCGTTATATTCAAACGTTTACGTGGAAGCGTACACGGATGCCGAAATCAAGTTCGCTCTTTCAGAGGCGTATCGCGCAATGCTTCGATCTCGCCCTGAATTTCAAGTCTGAACTCGAACGCTCGCTTCTTCAGCTTTCTCGTCTCGTCGATGGTGTGAGATAGCCGATCCTCTGCCACGTCGATAAATCCGAACTCGCGGTTCGGCGCAGGCATAGATCTGAACTGGGACGCGGACCGAGACGCAACATCAAAGTACCAAGGGTCGTGAACCCACCTGTTCCGCAAATCGCTGACTTTGAATGAGTCTGCCATCAGCTTCCTAACCTTCTTGACCGTCTCGGGCTTGATCCCGTGGGCCTCAGAAAGAGAGATGATCGTAAGGCATCTGGGGCGGACGCCCATGATCTGGGCGGTAATGCAGGCTGTCTCCTCTCGGGCAGCGTTACTAAGTAGCGTCCAGATCGTCTGGTCTAGAACGTGCTCCAGGTGCGCCCATTCTGAGACGACACGGCCGACCATGGCGTAGAGGGGGTGCGCGTCAGGTAGGGGAATGTACGTCCCCATTGAGCCATCTTCCCTCGTCTCGCCGTGGACCTCGGTTATCCAAGCGGGGAGATCGATTGTAATGACTTCCTCGGCGGCGTCAGAAGTTGGATTGTCAGGTTCGGTCATGCTATTCTCCCGGTCATGAGCAAACAGGACGACGAGGAGCAACAGCGCCGCGACGATCTGCTCCGGCGACTACTGCACACACCACCCCAACCGCGCCCCCAAAGGGAGCGCGGAGAGGAAAAGCCTACTCGGAGAATCGGGGGCCGCGCCAGCGGCGGAGGTCGCCCGGCTCAGTAGTCTTTGAAGAACCTTTCGCTAGGCGCCCCGCCGAGCCCTACTCCCGTTAGGAGTTCTCTTGTCCATGTCAGAAGCTACATCTCAGGAGTTCGGTCCTGATAGTCATCGCGCATCTCGCGAAACGCCCACTCTATCCTCCGCTCAAGTCGCTCTACGAAGGATGGATCGGATTCACGAAGCGTTTCAGCTATGCAGGCAGCGAGGATTGCCACCCCCCGACTGGCACGAAATTGGTCCGATAGCTCAGGGCTCATGGTCCCCTCCTGAATAACTGCAATGCGGTCGAGGATCGGGGTCCGAGGGGCGCGTGTCCAGCGGCAAGTCTAGGGCCGCTTCCGCCAGCGGCGAAACGCCCTCGCCTTCTGCTTAGACGTTCGCCGCTTCACGAGGCTGTTGATAAGTCAGACGCTTACCCTTCGCGCCGCTAAGGAGCGCGTCGGAGCGTTCCGTGTCGCTCATGTGGCGGTGGTTGTGCCTGAAATCGAACTCCGCCAGATAGCGATACAGATGGGCCTCGCTGATGCTGTGGAACGAGCCCATGACGCCGCGCTTCAGGAGAGCGAAATACGACTCCACGGTGTTCGTGTAGTAGAAAGCCTTGCGAACGTATTCCCCGTCGCTGTGGTTGACCGAGGCGTGGCCTTTGAACTCCTTGCCGATAGGCGGGTAGACGCGGCTGTCGTCGGTCATCAGGAGCGACGCCCGGTCAGCGTTCTTGAGCAGGATGGGTTTCAGGGTCTTTGAGTTGACGGTGGTGACGTGAAAGGAACGAGCTTCACCATCCCGCTCTACGAGAGTGAAAACGGCGTTCTTCTTGGGGACTGGCTTCCCCTTGTGGGCGTTCCGGGCCTTCCCGCCGACATAAGTTTCGTCAGCTTCAACGACTTTGTTCGCGCCGCCCATCGGGCCGCGCGGCGTCGGCTCGATGGCGCACTCACGGAGCCTGTGAAACAGGAACCACGCGGTTTCGTAGGTGCAGCCCAGCATGCGCTCAAGCTGCTTGGCGCTCATGCCCTTCTTGCTGGACGCCATCAGTTGAGCGGCCAGCACCCACTTGGATAGAGGAATCTTGCTGCGCTCCATGACGGTCCCGACTGTCACGGTGAACGGCTTCCGGCAGTCCTTGCACTTGTGAACGCCGGGGCGTGTGCTCTTGCCCTGAAGCTTGGTGATGCGGTCGCCTCTTGCGCTGCAGCGCGGGCAAACCGCCCCGCTCGGCCACAGGATGCTTTCGAGATGCTCGCGAGCCTTGTCGTCGTCGTGGAAGATCGCGTTGGTGAGATCGGCTTTCGCCATGGCGCTGTCCTTTCGATGAGGACTATATAACAATTGGGCCGTGGTACGTCAACCGGATAGTTCCCAGATTTTCTGACGCCCCATTGTTTGGATAGCGCCGGAATGTCCGACCCGCTCGGCAAGGTATCTTCTCCATATGCGTTCTTGAAGTCGCGGATAAATTCTTCCCACTCGGAGGGTGAAACTTGATGTATATTTGGATTTACTTCGAAAGGGTCATTTTGCATAGAGAGTGGCGATCGCCATATTCTGTGCCTGTTAACTGCGTTATCTATTTAATCTTCAATATAAATTGATGAACTTGATCGAAATCGGCATAGTTTATCTGGCGCTTGTCTTTTCATGATATCGTGATCTTAGAATTTTACATGTGTCGCCGTTACCATCTAATCCCGAACCGCAGCGCGTCAAAGATCGCGGCGTGGACATTGCGTGAGGTCACGGCGTCGCCGATGCGGTAGAGCCGGAAGGCGCCGCTTCCGTTTCTCTCCGGAAATATCCCGCCTTCGCCGAGCAACGCCCTGTAATCCACCGCGCCGAGATTGCGGCTGCGCGGCTTCAGCGCAAAGTAAAGATCGTCGAGCGGGGCGGTCCCATGTTCGACGACGACCTGATCGACCTCGCGCGCCGCCTCGAAACCCGCCTCGAAATCCGAGCCGAGCGTCGCGATCAGCCGGTTGCCCTCGCGCCGGACGGCCTTCAGCCTCGTCTGGATGGTGATGCGGGCGCCGGCGCGTTGCATCGCGGCGGCGATCGGGGCGTGGTTCATGCCGCCCACGCCGATGGCGAAGCTGCGCTCGGGCGTCACCACCTCCAGCTTCGCGCCCGAAGCTGCGATCATCTCCGCCGCCGCCATGCCGGGCTCGGCGCCGTTGTCGTCATAGAGGAGAGTCTCCGCCCCGGGTTTCACCGCGCCGGAGACGATGTCCCATGAAGTCACGGTCAGTGAATCGCCCTCGATCTCCGGCGCCTGTGGGGTCCCGCCCGTCGCCACGATCACCATCTCCGGGTCGCGGGCGACGACATCCTCCGCCTCGGCGAATGTGTTGTATTCGATCCTGACGCCGAGGCGTTCAAGCTCCGCGAGCCGCCAGTCTACGATGCCGATCAGCTCCCGCCGGCGCGGGTTGAGCGCCATTAGCCGAGCCTGACCGCCAGCCTCCGCCGCCGCCTCCAGCACCGTCACCCGGTGGCCGCGCTCGGCGGCGACGCGCGCCGCCTCCAGCCCACCCGGTCCGGCCCCGACGACGATCGCGCGAAGCGCCGTCCCCGCCTTCGGGATCACGTGCGGCATCGCCCCTTCGCGTCCGGTGGCGGCGTTATGCAGACAAAGCGCGCCGCCGCCCTCGTAAAGCCGGTCGAGGCAGTAAGTCGCGCCGACGCAGGGGCGAATGCGCGCCTCCTCGCCCGCAACGATTTTGCGCGCGATATGCGGGTCCGCGATATGGGCGCGGGTCATGCCGACCATGTCGAGCTTGCCGCTCTCGATGGCGTGGCGGGCGGTGGCGACATCGGAAATTTTCGCCGCGTGAAAGACCGGAAACTCAGTCTCCGCCCTCACTTCGCCTGCGAAATCCAGATGCGGGGCGGAGGCCATGCCGGCGACCGGGATCACCTTGACCAACCTCGCATCGTGGTCGACCATGCCGCGGATGAGGTTGATGAAGTCGAACTTGCCCGAAGCCGCGACGCGCCGGGCGATTTCCATGCCCTCATCGCGCCCGATCCCGTGCTCGACCTGCTCGTCGGCGACCATGCGCATCCCGATGATGAATTCCGGCCCGACGGCGGCGCGCATCGCCTCGATCACCTCCCAGGTGAAGCGCAACCGGTTGTCGAGGCCGCCGCCATATTCATCCGCGCGCCGGTTGGTCAGCGGCGACCAGAACCCGTCGAGGAAGTGGCCGTAGGCCTCGATCTCGACACCGTCGAGTCCGGCGTCCTTCATGCGTTCAGCGGCGTCGGCGTAATCGGCGGCGATGCGCGCCAGATCCCAGTCCTCCGCCGCCTTCGGAAAGCTCCGATGCGCGGGCTCGCGCACCGGCGATGCGGAAAGCACGGGCAGCCAGTCGCCCTGCGCGTAGCCGGTGCGCCGGCCGAGATGCGTCAGCTGGATCATCACCGCGCAACCCTCTTCGTGGCAATCCTCCGCCAGGGCCCGCATGTGGTCGACGATCCGGTCGTCATAGGCCTTGAGGTTGCCGAAAGCCGCCGGGCTGTCTGGCGAGACCACTGCGGAGCCCGCCGTCATCGTCAGCGCGATCCCGCCCTTCGCCTTTTCCCGATGATAGAGCCGGTAGCGCTCCCCCGGCATCCCGTCTTCGCCGTAGTCCGGCTCATGCGCGGTCGACATCAGCCGGTTCTTCAGCGCGAGGTGCTTCAGACGATAGGGGCGGAAGAGGGGATCGTCGCGCATATGCGTATTGGCGCCCCGGCCCGCGCGCGCGTCAAGTCCCGGAAGCGGCGCCCCGGCGCCGCGATCGGCCGCTTCAGCGCACCGACGCGTCCCAGCCCATCAGGCGGCGCATCACGGCGAAATACCAGCGGTTCGGCAGCATCCCCAGCGTCCGGAGGATGAACACGAAGCGGCGCGGGAAGGCGATTTCGAAGCCTGGCGCTTTCAGACCATCGACGATGCGCCGCGCCGCCTCTTCCGCCGGAAGCACGAAGGGCATCTCGAAATCGTTGACCCCGGTCGCCTCGGTCTCCACGAAACCGGGATTGATGACAGAGATCCGCACGTCGAGATCGATGAGATCGAAGGCCAGCGCCTCCGCCATGGCGATCAGCCCCGCCTTGGTGGCGCCATAGGCCGCCGCGCGCGGCAGGCCGCGATAGCCGGCGACCGAGGCGGTGAGCGCGACATGGCCGTCACGCCGCCCGATCATGTGCTTCAGCGCCGGGTCGAGCCCGTTGGCGACGCCGGCGAGATTCACCTCAAACGAGCGCGCGGCGTTCGCTGCGTCGAACTCCTGCGCGCGCATGGGGATGTAGAGCCCGGCGTTGAGCACCGCGAGGGCCAGCGGTCCCTCGGCTGTGATTGTCGCGACCGCTTCAGCCATCCGCGCGCGATCCGTGACGTCGCAGGGCAGCGAGCGAATGCGGTCGGGTCTCTCCGCCGCCAGCGCCTCCAACTTCTCCGCTCCGCGCGCCGTCACCCAGACTGTCCAGCCCTCATCCGCGAGCCGGAGCGCGACGGCGCGGCCGATGCCGGCGGACGCCCCGGTGACCCAGGCGGCGCCGTCCGCCGGGCGCATCCGTTTCGTCCAGACGCTCATCCGCAGAGGGTCACTGCGACCCGTCCCAGAGTTGAGCGAAGTCGGATCCGATTTCGGTCGGGATGTAGATCGCCGGCTCCCCGCCCGCGTCGAACTCGACGGAGACCCACTCCGCCGCCGCATAGTGCAGGATGACGTCGAGATTCGCGCCCTTAACGTTCCAGCGTTCGGTGGCGATCGGGCCGGAGGGCGCGTCCACCCTCCCTGCGCCGAGATGAGCCGCAGTCACCTCGATCGGAACGCCGGTCTGGCTGTTGATCCAGGTCTTTCGGTTCAGAAATTCCTTCGACCAGTAAGTCGTGGAGACCGCGTCGCCGGGAACCGACCCCTGAAAGACCGATCCGTCGATCTCCAGTTTGTCGCCGACGGCCTTCGCCTTGACGTAATCATCGTCGCCATCGTCGTCGGTGCGGCTGTCCATGGAGATCAGCCGCCCGCGCTTCCAAGTCTCGCGGTTGCGCATCGTGTAGCGATAGGCGGTGATGCCGAGGATCCTGACCCTCAAATCGACATCGACGGCGACTTGAAGCGCCCCGTCCGCGCCGGCGCGGATCTCCACGCTCTGCTCGCCGATGTCGTCGCCGGCGCGCAGCACCCTGAACCGCCGCGCCCCCCCTCCCGTCGCCAGAAGCGGTGAGCCGTGGAGCGCCAGTCCGGCGCCGACCCCGCCGAGCAGACCGCGTCGCGAAAGGTTCATGTCGGCGCCTCCGATGATATGGCGATCAAGTCTACGCGAGGGGGCGGAATGCGCAAGGCGGAGCGGGCGGCGCGCCGCTCGGGCGTGAATCGGAGTCGCCCTTGCGCCGATACGCCCGGCGGCGATACTACGCGCGAGATGCCGAACAGTCGGGAAAACCACACCATGAAAATGTATAAAGATATGCCGGACGCGATAGGGAATACGCCGCTGATCCGGCTCCGCCGCGCCTCGGAGGAGACGGGCTGCGAGATTTACGGCAAGGCCGAATTCATGAATCCGGGCCAGTCGGTCAAGGACCGCGCGGCGCTCTGGATCATCCGCGACGCGGTCGCGCGGGGGGTGCTTAGGCCCGGCGGGGTGATCGTGGAGGGAACGGCGGGCAACACCGGCATTGGCCTCGCGCTGGTCGGCGCCGCCATGGGATTCCGGACCGTCATCGTCATCCCCGAGACGCAGAGCCAGGAGAAGAAAGACATGATCCGCCTCGCCGGGGCGGAGCTGGTCGAGGTGCCGGCGAAGCCCTATCGGAACCCCAACAATTTCGTGCGCTACTCCGGCCGTCTCGCCGAAGCCCTGGCGAAGACGGATCCGAACGGCGCGATCTGGGCGAATCAGTTCGACAACATCGCCAATCGCCAGGCGCATATCGAGACGACCGGCCCCGAGATTTGGGCGGAAACCGACGGCAAGGTCGACGGCTTCATTTGCGCAGTCGGCTCCGGCGGCACGCTGGCCGGGGTCGCGGCTGCGCTTCGCGCGAAGAATCCCGATGTGAAGATCGGTCTCGCCGACCCGATGGGCGCGGCGCTCTTTAACTGGTATGCTCATGGCGAGTTGAAGGCCGAAGGGTCTTCTATCACCGAGGGGATCGGGCAGGGCCGGATCACCGCAAATCTGGAGGGGCTCAAAGTCGACATGCCCTATCGGATCCCCGATGATGAGGCGCTTCCGCTTGCTTTCAGACTCCTGTCCGAAGAGGGACTCTGCGTTGGCGGCTCCTCCGGGGTCAACGTCGCCGGGGCGATCAGGATGGCGCGCGATATGGGGCCGGGCCACACCATCGTCACGGTGCTTTGCGACTATGGCGCGCGATACCAGTCCCAACTCTTCAACGCGACGTTTCTGGCCTCCAAGAACCTGCCGTTGCCGGAATTCCTGACGCGCGATGCGTCTGATCTTCCGAAAGTGTTCGAGGAGGTCGATGAAACCTGATCCGGAACGCTGCGCCGACGGCGTGGGCCGGACAGTCCGCGCAGCCGCATCGGCCGTTATCGGATTATGGCTCGCCTTTCTCGTCGTCGCGAGCGTCGCGGCGCAGCAACTGCCGGAAGATTTTCTCTCCTCCGTTCAGAAGATGGAGGAGAGCAGCCACTCGGAGGTCTGGAGCGAGTGGGACCGACAGGCCGAAAAGGCCGAGGCCGCCATTGACTCCGGAGAAGGCGCGGGGCCGGAATTTGACGCCATTCGGAGCGATCTCGAAGCGCAAAAAACCAATGGGAAGGCGATTTCCGAGGCCGCTGAGACGGCGATCACCCGGCTGACGCGCGAGCAATCGGCGCTCGGCCCGCCGCCCGCGGACGGTGAGACGGAATCCGTCGACGCCGCGAAGCTGAGAGGCGAACTGGCGCAGCGGATCACGGGCGCGAGGGCGCTGCAAGTGCGCGCCGAACGCGCGATCAACCGCGCGGACGAACTGCTCGCGCGCCTCACCGGGGTGGCGCAGCGCCATTTCCTGGAGCAAATGACCACGCTTGGCCCGAGCCCGGCGAATCCGGCGAACTGGCTCGCCGCATTCGAGGCGGGCCGGGACGCTCTCGGCCGGCTCGCCGCCGAGGCGGCGCGGAACTTCGATGACCCGACGGAGCGCGGCATACTGCGCGAGCGCGCGCCCATCGCCATCGTCGCCTTTCTTTTCGCCGGCGCGTTCGGGTTCGGCCTGCGTGGGCTGGTCATGGCCCTGATGCGCCGCGCCGCGCAGAGCGCCGGAGGGCGGGCGCGCCGGCTCCTGCTCGGGATCGGCGCCGCGCTGGCGCGCTTTATAACGCTTCTGCTGATCGCGGTGACGCTCCTTGTTGGCGTGGTTTCGCTCGGGCTCTTCGACGTTGTGGGCGAGGCGATACTGAAGGGCGCCATGTCGGGGTTCGCGCAGTTCATCGCCATTTTCGTCATGGCGGCGGCGTTCTTCTCCCCGGAATCGTCCGCGATGCGGCTGGCGGCGCTGGACAATCGCGCCGCCGTCGCCGGCTACCGGGCCGCGCTGTTGATCGGAGCGTCGCTCCTCCTTGACGCGGTATTCACCGGCCCGCGGGACGTGCTGAACGCGCCGGCGGGGGCGAGCGCGGTGGCGTCGTTCACGGCGATCGTCATCGGCGCATTCGGCCTCTGGCGGCTCGCTTCGGTCACGGGGCGGCCGACCGCGTCGACCGATGTCGAAGCCACCTCGCACTATCTGGCGCAGGCCCTGCGCCGGATGATCTGGGGGGTGGCGCTGGCGGCGCCTGTGCTTGCGCTGATCGGCTATGAATTCGCCGCGCGCTTCGTCTTTTTTCCCTTCGTCGCTTCGCTTGTCCTGATCGGTGTCGGCTACCTGATCTTCCGTGTCGCGGGCGAAGCGGTGGATATCCGGCTTGAGTCCGATGAGGCCGTCGCGCCGGCTGCGGCGGAGGCGGGTGACGAGAGTGGCGACGAGAACGTCGCGCCGGGTCAGCCGCTGCGGCTGATCCCGATTCTCGTCGTGCTTGTTCTGATCTGCGTTGGAACGCCGATCCTCGCGCTGATCTGGGGGGCGAGCACCACGGATCTCATGGCCGTCTACCGGAGCGTGGCGCGGGGCGTGGTCATCGGCGATTTCTCGATCTCGCCGGGCGCGTTCGTCGCGTTCGCGCTGATCGTCGCCATCGGCTACATGCTGACCCGCGCCCTGCAGCGCATTCTCAGATACACGATCCTGCCGAAGACCGGCATGTCCACCGGAGGGGCGGAGGCGCTGGTTTCCGGGCTCGGCTATGTCGGCGTGATGATCGCGATCGTCGTCGCGATTTCAGCCGCCGGGATCGATCTCTCCAGTCTCGCCCTCGTCATCGGCGCGCTCGGCGTCGGCGTCGGACTCGGCCTGCAGAACATCGTCAGCAATTTCGTCTCCGGGATCGTTCTGCTGATCGAGCGGCCGATCAAGGTCGGCGACTGGATCGAGGTCGCCGGCGTCCACGGCTATGTCCGCAAGGTCAATGTCCGCTCCACCGTGATCGACACGTTCGACCGCTCGAGCTATATCCTGCCGAATTCCGACCTGATCTCCGGCGCGGTGACCAACTACACGCTTTCCGACAAGATCGGGCGCGTGATCGTGCCGGTCGGCGTCGCTCGAGGCGCCAATACGCAGCAGGTCGAGCGCATATTGCTGGAGGTCGGCCGCAAGCATCGTATGGTCATGGCCTACCCGGCGCCAGTCGCCTATTTCATTGAGTTCGGTGAGAGCGTGCTGGCGTTTGAACTGCGCGTGATGATCCGCGACATCAACTGGATCCTCATGGTGCGGAGCGAGTTGAACCACCAGATCAACGCTCGCTTCCGGGAGGCGGGAATCGAGATCGCCTTTCCGCAGCGTGACCTGCGCATCCGCGATCTTGGCCCGCTGGAGGCCGCGCTGGCGACATCGCTCCACGGGCGCGCGCCGGAGCCTTCGGCGGGAGATCGAGTTGACGCTCGCCCTGCGGGCGCGAGCCAAACCGACCCTTAACATCAGGAGACCCTAATGACCGAGCCGCTCTTCCGCGACGACGCCTATCTGACGCGCTGCGAGGCTACCGTAACCGCAATCACCGCCGAGGGCGGCCTAATCCTCGACCGCACGGTCTTCTATCCGACCGGAGGCGGGCAGCCGGGCGATTCCGGAACGCTCAGGACCGGAAGCGCCGTCATCCCGATCACCGAAGCGGTGAAGGGCGAAGCGGGCGCGATTGTTCATCTTCCCGCCGCAGGGGCGCCCGCGCAGGAGGTTGGCGCGGCGGTGGAGGCTGAGATCGACGCCGACACGCGCGCCCGCTATCGGCGCGTCCATACCTGCCTGCACCTCCTCTCCGTCGTCATCCCGCTCCCGGTCACCGGCGGGCAGGTTGGCGCGGCGAAAGGAAGGCTGGATTTCGACATGCCGGAGGCGCCGGAGAACCGGGACGGGATCGAGGCTCGCCTCAACGCGCTGATCGCCGGGGGGCACAAGGTGACGGAGGAATGGATAACCGATGCGGAGCTGGAGGCGAACCCGGCGCTGGTGAAGACCCTGACGGTGAAGCCGCCGATGGGGCAGGGCCGGGTGCGCCTCGTGCGGATCGGCGCCGGCGCCGGCACGGTCGATCTCCAGCCTTGCGGTGGCACTCATGTCCGCTCGACCGACGAGATCGGCCCGGTCAGGCTCGGCAAGATCGAGAAGAAGGGCAAGCGCAACCGCCGGGTGTATGTGCATCTGGCGGAATGAGGCGCGGATGAAGATCGCCATACGCCGGGCGCGGGCAGGGGAGGCGGCGGCGCTGACTGACCTCTCGATGCGCTCGAAAGCGTCGAACGGTTATGACGATGCGTTCATGAACGCCTGCCGGGCCGAACTGGAGGTGACGCCGGAACGCATGGCGTCGGCGGAATACTGGGTGGCGGCGGATGAGGCGATCCGCGGCTGCATCTCGCTCACCGCCAGCGAGGAACCGGGCGCGGGCGAAATCGGGGCCTTCTTCATCGATCCCGATTTCCAGCGGCGCGGAATTGGCCGGATGCTCTGGGATGCGGCGCGCCGCTCGGCGGAAGCGCGCGGATTCCGCGTTCTCCGGCTCGACTCGGATCCGTTCGCGGTTCCGTTCTATCAAACGCTCGGTTTCGCCATCGCCGGCGAGGTTGCGTCCGGGTCGATCCCGGGGCGGATCATCCCGCAGATGGAGATCAGGCTGAGTTAGGAGAAAGCGGGCCGCGCCTGCGCTATTCCGCGATCATCTCGTCGGAGCCGCCGGCCCGCGCCGGCAGGTCGCGATATTTCGGCAACCCGTCCTTCATGTCGACCATCCGCTGTCCGTAATGGACATGGGACCGGGGCCTGAATGCAAACCCCGGCAGGAGCGGCGGGTAGACGTCGATCAGGGCGCCGCCGTCGTTCACGGTCATGACCGCGCCGCCGCAGTGGACGCAATGACGGCGCACGGTCCCTTCGGTTCTCGAGAATGATGCGAGATCGGCCTCGCCCCTGGTCGCCTTCATCATCGCCGCCGGCCACAACGCAAAGGCGGTCACCGGCGTCGCCGACCAGGCCCGACAGTCGGCGCAGTGGCAAAACCCCTGGACGACCGGCTCACCGGTCGTCTCCACTTCGACGGTGCCGCAGAAGCAGGCGCCTTTGCAGGTGATCATCGCATCGCCCTTCTGCGTCCGGCAAGACGCAAAAGTCCGCCGCGCCCGCAATCAGCAGGCGGCGACGGCCCGCTTCGTCATCACCATCACCAGATGCGCCCGGTATTCGGGCGAGCCGTGAAGATCGCCGATCATGCCGTCCGCCGGCGGCGCCGCCGGAACCGCGTCGGGCGAGAACTTGCCCGAAAGCGCCTCCTCGGCTTCTGTCCAGCGGAAGACCCCGCCCTCGGAGGCCCCGGTGACTGCGACGCGGACGCCGGAAGCGGATTTCGCGACGAACACCCCGACCAGCGCGAAGCGTGAGGCCGGCTGCACGAATTTTTGGTAATTCGCCGCCTCCGGAACCGCGAAACTCACGCCGGTGACGATCTGGCCCTCTTCGAGCGCGGTGTCGAACATGCCCTGGAAGAAATCATCCGCCGCCACGTCGCCCGCCGAGGTGTGGATCGCCGCGTCGAGTGCGAGACAGGCTGCCGGATAGCAGGCCGAAGGATCGTTGTTCGCGACCGAGCCGCCGAGCGTGCCGCGATGGCGCACCGCCGGATCGCCGATATGGCCGGCGAGTGCGGCGAGCGCCGGAATCGCGCCCTTCACATCGGCGGATTCCGCCACTTCGTGATGGGTGCTCGCCCCGCCGATCTTCACCTTTCCGCCCGAGACCTCGATCCCCTTCAGCTCCGCGATCTTCGAGAGATCGACGAGCGCGGAGGGCTGCCCGAGTCGCGCCCTGAGCGTCGGGATCAGCGTCTGCCCGCCCGAGATCGGCTGCGCGTCCCCGGCCGAGAGCGCCTTCAGCGCATCGGAGACCGAGCCTGCTTTCACATATTCGAAATCATACATCTCTTTCTCCTCACTTCGCCGCTTCGATGGCCGACCAGACCCTTGCGGGACTGAGCGGCATGTCGATATGCGGCACGTTTATGCCGCCCGAATTGAGCGCGTCGAGCACAGCGTTGACGACGGTCGGCGGCGTGCCGATCGCCCCCGCCTCGCCACAGCCTTTCACGCCCAGCGGGTTATGGGTGCAGGGGGTTTGGCATGAATGGTCGACGGTGAATGACGGCAGATCGTCGGCCCGGGGCATGGCGTAATCCATGTATGAGCCGGAGACGAGTTGCCCGTTCGAGTCATAGACCGCGCCTTCGAGAAGCGCCTGCCCGACGCCCTGGCCGATCCCGCCATGAACCTGGCCGGAAACGACCATCGGGTTGATGATGTTGCCGAAATCGTCCGCCGCCGTGAACGCGAGGATATCCACCACGCCGGTCTCAGGGTCGACCTCCACCTCGCAGGCGTAGGCGCCGGCGGGGTAGGTGAAGTTGGACGGATCGTAGAACGCCGTCTCCTCCAGCCCCGGTTCGATCGACTCGAGCGGATAGTTGTGCGGCACGTAGGCGGCCAGCGCGACGGAGGCGAAATCGATCTTCTTGTCGGTGCCGGCGACGGTGAACTCGCCGTTCTTGAATTCGACATCCTCGACCGCCGCCTCCATCAGATGGGAGGCGATGCGCTTCGCCTTGGCGATGATCTTCTCCGCCGCCCGGACCATGGCGGAGCCGCCGACCGCGATCGAGCGCGAGCCATAGGTGCCCATGCCCATCGGCGTGCGCGCGGTGTCGCCGTGGACGATCTCGACCATGTCCTCCGGCATCCCGAACATTTCGGCGATGACCTGCGGGAAGGTCGTCTCGTGGCCCTGCCCGTGGCTGTGGCTGCCGGTCATCACCACGATCCCGCCGGCGGCGTTGACCCGCACCGTCGCGCTCTCGAACAGCCCGGCGCGGGCGCCGAGCTGACCCACGAGATTGGAGGGCGCGATGCCGCAGGCCTCGATATAGGAGGCGATTCCAAGTCCGCGCAGCTTGCCGCGCGCGGCGCTTTCGGCTTTCCGGGCTTCGAACCCTTTAAGGTCCGCGATCTCGACCAGCTTGTCCATCGTCGCGTGATAATCGCCTGTGTCATAGGCCACCGCGACTGGGGTCTGGTAGGGATAGGCGTCGGCGGGAATGAAGTTTCGCCGGCGGAGCTCCACCGGGTCGATCCCCATCTCGCGCGCCGCCTTGTCAACGACACGCTCCAACTGGAAGGTCGCCTCCGGCCGTCCGGCGCCGCGATAGGCGTCGACCGGCACTGTATTGGTGAAGACCGCCTTCACGTTGCAGTAGATCAACGGCGTCGTATAGGTGCCGGCCATCAGCGTGCCGTGCAGCCAGGTCGGCACCGAGGGCGCGAACGTGCTCAGATACGCCCCCATGTTCGCCAGCGTGTTGGTGCGGATGGCGAGGAACTTGCCTTCCGCGTCCAGCGCCAGCTCGATCTTGGTGACATGATCGCGTCCATGCGCGTCGGAGATGAACGCCTCGGAACGGTCCGCGGTCCACTTCACCGGCCGGTTCAGCGCTTTCGCCGCGAAGGTGCAGAGCGCCTCCTCCGCGTAATGGAAAATCTTCGTGCCGAATCCGCCGCCGACATCGGGCGCAATGACCCGCAGCTTGTGCTCCGGAATGCCGAGGACGAACGCCCCCATCAGCAGCCTGATGACATGCGGGTTCTGACTGGTGGTGTAGAGCGTCGATTCGCCCGAGGCGCGGTTGAAATCTCCGATGGCGACGCGTGGCTCCATCGGGTTCGCGATCAGCCGGTTGTTCACCAGCTCCAGCGTGGTGACGTGGTGGGCGCCCTTGATCGCTTCATCCACCGCTTCGCGGTTCTCCTCGACGAAACCCCAGTCGTAGCAGATGTTGTCGGGGGCCTCCTCATGCACCGCCGGGGCGTCGCCTCCGATCGCCGCCTTCATGTCGACGACGGCGGGCAGGTCCTCGATATCCACCTCGATCGCCTCGGCGGCGTCGCGCGCCTCCGCGAGGCTGTTCGCCACCACCGCCGCGATCGGGTCGCCGACATGGCGCACCTTGCCATGTGCGAGGACCGGATGGCGTGGCTCCTTCATCACTTCGCCGTTGCGCGAAGTGATCTGCCAGCCGCAGGGAATGCCGCCGACCTCGGCGAAATCCGCGCCGGTGAAGATCCTGACGACGCCGGGCATCGCCGCCGCCGCTTCGGTCTTCACCGCGTTCAGCTTTCCATGCGCCACCGTCGAGCGCAGGAAATAGACGTAAGCCTGTCCGGCGATGTTGATGTCGTCGGTGTAATTGCCGGCTCCGGTCAGGAACCGCACATCCTCGCGCCGCTTGATCGAGGCGCCGATACCGCTGTCTTTAGCCATGATCCCACCCCTATTCCGCCGCGACCATCGCGGCTGACGCCGCCTGGATCGACTTGACGATGTTGTGATAACCGGTGCAGCGGCAGATATTGCCCTCGAGATAGGCGCGGATCTCCGCCTCTGACGGGTTCGGATTGCGCTTCAGAAGATCGGCCGCCGTCATCACCATTCCGGGCGTGCAGAAACCGCACTGGAGACCGTGATTGTCCTGGAACGCCTGCTGAATCACGCCGAGCGTTCCATCCTCGTTCGCCATGCCCTCGATGGTCGTCACCTCCGCGCCATCGGCGGCGGCGGCGAGCATGTTGCAGGTCTTGACGCTGGCCCCGTCCACCTCTGCGACGCAGGCGCCGCATTGCGCGGTGTCGCAGCCGACATGGGTGCCGGTCAGGCCGAGATGCTCGCGCAGGAACTGCACGAGCAGCGTGCGGCCTTCGACCTCGCCCGATACCGCCTGGCCATTCACGGTCATGGAAATCTTCGGCATTTCATCCTCCCTGGATCTTCCCGGCCTCCGGAGAGACCGTCATCTCGGTTCCGCCCGCGCGCCTAGCCGGTGAAGCGCTTGAGCCATGATTTCTTCTCGGCGGCCGGCGCGTCAGCCGCCGGCGCCGCCTCGTCCGGTTCGCCCTCCACGACCTTCTGGAAGGTCGCGAAGAACTGGTCCGCCATCTTTTTCGCGAACCCGTCGATCAGCCGCGCGCCAAGTTGCGCGATCTTGCCGCCGATCTTGGCGTCAACCTCATAGGACAACTCGGTGCCGCCATCTTTCTCCTCAAGGCGGACATCGGCGCCGCCCTTGGCGAAGCCGGCCGCGCCGCCCTTGCCTTCGCCCGCGATGCGATAGCTTTCCGGAGCGTTGATCTCGGAAAGCTCGACCACGCCCTTGAAGGTGGCGGAGACCGGGCCGACCTTCTGCTTCACCGTCGCCTCGAACGATGTTTCGGAGGTTTTCGTCAGCTCCGTGCATCCCGGGATGCAGGCCTTCAGAACATCCGCGTCGTTCAGCGCCGCCCAGACCACGTCGCGCGGGGCGGATATCACACGGGCGCCGGATAGCTGCATGTTCGGGTCTCCTCGATCTCGCCGGTGAAACGCTAATCGAAAGCGCTTCCCCGGAACAAGCGTATTCGCGGAAAACTGCGCCTCAGAACAGCTTCGTCAAGACTTTCAGCTCCGGCGGCTCGCGCAGCATGGCGACGAGCGTGGCGATGTCGCCGCGTTCGGTGCGCCACGCCATATAGGCCTGCTGGCTTTCGATCCTGTCCCATTCCTCGTAGACGGTGACGGTTCTCGCCTCTGCGTCGCCGGCGGCGCGGATCAGCTCCGCCCCCTCGCGCTTTGCTGTGTCCGGCAGGATCGCCTGCATCGTCGCGGCAAGCTGGTCGTATTGGTCTTCGGCGGCCTTCAGCGTCAGAATGACGACGACGGACATGGCCTCTCTCCCTTCGAAATTGCAGCGCCATAATCGGCCCCGCTTTGCGCCGGAGGTCAATGGCGCCAAGGTGGATTCGGTCAGTTTCTAACGCTCGAAACAGACCGGCCGGATTTACGCCCGCCGGTCGCGCAACCACATGTTGCGCCCCGACTCCGTCTCTCTGCGATATGCGCTCGCCCGCGTTTGACGATTAGTCGGTTTTGAGAGTTGCAGTCGCCGCCGCCGCGTCGCAAAACCGTGATGATATGGAGGATACTCATGACCGATGTGCTTGCAGAGCTTGATCGCCGCCGCGCCGCCGCGCGTCTTGGCGGAGGTCAGCGACGGATCGACAGCCAGCACGCCAAGGGCAAGCTGACGGCGCGCGAGCGGATCGAACTGCTGCTCGACGAGGGCAGCTTCGAGGAATACGACATGTTCGTCGCGCACCGGGCGACGGATTTCGGCATGGATGCGGAGCATATCCCCGGCGACGGCGTCGTCACCGGTTGGGGCACGGTGAACGGCCGCATGGTCTATCTCTTTTCACAGGATTTCACCGTCTTCGGCGGCTCGCTTTCGGAGACGCACGCGCAGAAAATCTGCAAGATACAGGAGATGGCGCTCCGCAACGGCGCGCCGGTGATCGGGCTGAACGATTCCGGCGGCGCCCGGATCCAGGAGGGGGTGGCGTCGCTCGCCGGTTACGCCGACGTTTTCCAGAACAACATCATGGCCTCCGGCGTCGTGCCGCAGATCTCCGTCATCATGGGGCCCTGCGCCGGCGGCGCGGTCTATTCCCCGGCGATGACCGACTTCATCTTCATGGTCCGCGACTCATCCTACATGTTCGTCACCGGCCCGGACGTGGTGAAGACCGTGACCAACGAGGTGGTGACGGCGGAGGAGCTTGGCGGCGCCTCCACCCACACCCGCAAGTCCTCGGTCGCCGACGGCGCCTATGAGAACGACGTCGAGGCGCTGGCGGAGGTCCGCCGGCTGATCGACTTCCTGCCGCTCTCCAACCGCGAAACCCCGCCGGTCCGGCCGTTCTTCGACGACCCGGAGCGGATCGAGGAAAGTCTCGACACCCTCATCCCCGCCAATCCGAACACGCCCTACGACATGAAGGAGCTGATCCTGAAAGTCGCGGACGAGGCGGATTTCTTCGAGATTCAGGCGGACTTCGCGAAGAACATCGTCACCGGCTTCATCCGCATCGAGGGGCGCACGATCGGCGTCGTCGCCAACCAGCCGATGGTCCTCGCCGGTTGTCTGGATATCGACTCGTCCCGCAAGGCCGCGCGCTTCGTCCGGTTCTGCGACGCTTTCGAGATCCCGATCCTGACCTTTGTCGACGTCCCCGGCTTCCTGCCCGGCACCGGGCAGGAATATGGCGGCGTCATCAAGCACGGCGCCAAGCTGCTCTTTGCTTACGGAGAAGCGACGGTCCCGAAAGTCACCGTCATCACGAGGAAAGCCTATGGCGGCGCCTATGACGTCATGGCCTCAAAGCATCTGCGCGGCGACATGAACTACGCGTGGCCGACCGCCGAGATCGCGGTGATGGGCGCCAAGGGCGCGGTCGAGATCCTCTACCGGAGCGAACTCGGCGACCCCGAAAAGATCGCCGGCCGCGTGAAGGATTACGAAGCCCGCTTCGCCAACCCCTTCGTCGCCGCCGAAAAAGGCTTCATCGACGAGGTGATCCGCCCGCAATCGACCCGCCGCCGGGTAGCGCGCGCCTTCGCGGCGCTCAGGACGAAGAAGCTGAGCAACCCGTGGAAAAAGCACGATAACATTCCGTTGTGAGGGCCGGTTGCCGCAAACGTCGCAGCGGTCGGAACTGGAGGCGACCCGAATGCCGCAAATCGATCCGCATCCGAACTGGGAGGAGGGCCCCGGAATCTCCATCGAGCCGGATGTGGAGCGGGAGAAGTACCTCAGCCGAAGGGCCGCGGCTGAGCGCGACACGAAGGAGGCGAAGTTCCATATCGTCGCCAATGTCGGCGTGCTCGTCTTTCTGGTCGAGTTCTTCGGAAACGGTGGCGACGTCAACGTGATGGAGCACGACGGCGCCCGGATGACCTTCTGGATCCTTGTCGTCGGCGCTGCGGCGGCGAGTTTTGTCTACGCGTTCTCACATGCGCGGGCGCGATCGATCGATACGATCATGGCCGGCGATCTCGCGACCCACACCAAGGCCGCGCACTACTTCGTCAGGAGCCGGATCGTCTCTCAGGCGATGCTCCTCGGTTTCCTCATCTCGACGCTCGCGCTTGCGGTCGGTATCTTTCGAACCCTGACTAGCGGGTAGCGGACCGATGAACGGCGAAATGACGCGCTCCTAGAGTGGCGGCGGTCGACAAAGCGAAAGCGTTCGGTGAACAGATGACAAAACTCAACAAGAACCAGACTTTCGTCATTTCCCATGCGGACGATGGCAAATTCGAAGGCGCCGGCCTGCGCCCCTTCTTCGAATACCGGAAACTAGGCATCCATACCGCCACCGAAGGCGCCTATGACGCCCATGTCATCCGCGCGGTTCCGGGGATGGAGAGCCCCGGCGCCTGGCACACCCACGATCTGGATTTCCAGATGGTCTATGTGCTGAAGGGCTGGGTGGTGTTCGAGTATGAAGGCGAGGGGGAGCATCTTCTTCGCGCCGGCTCCTCGGTCCTTCAACCGCCCGGCATCAGGCATCGCGAGGTTCGCCATTCCGACGATCTGGAGCTTCTCGAAATCGTCTCCCCGGCCGATTTCGCGACCCATGACGCGGAGCCGCCGGGCTGATGGCGCGGCCGCAATCCGAAGTCGGGGCGGCGCATATCGCCGGGTTTCTCATGGGGTATAATGATACGTTTTCATTTGGAATCAAGGGCGTGACCATGCATAACCATGGTTATCCGCCGGCCGCGCCATGCTGAAACACAAGGGGATGCCCGGCCGCTTTCCCGGCACCGATCACCAGTTCACCATTCGCCACGGTGCGAAGAAGGTGACGCCGCTCACCGCCCGCCCGCGCCACGCCGACCGCAAGAAGGCCGATCTCGAAGTCGACGCCTTCTTTCTGGCCTCTCTCATCGACCTCTACGGCGAAGAGCCGTTCGAGCGCGGTAATCTCGACGCCGGCCGCCTTTCCTGGGTGTTCGGCCGCGAAATCGTCGCGGCGGAGCGCGACTTCGACCCGGCCTCCTACGAAGCGCTGCTGCGCGTCGATCTCACCGAGGTCGAAAAATCCTTCCCCGAGGCGCTGCCGCGATGATGTTTCGGAACATGACAGTTCCATAGGGAAGATGTGAAATTCGCGCGCACGTTTTCGCCATATTCACGCCTGATACACACCCTCGGATCATAGTGCGCCTTGAGGAGGGTATTCCATGCGTCTGGAACATGTCGTCGCCGGGGTCATCATCATCGTCGCGCTCACGGCCTGCGGCCACAGCCCCGAGCGTCGCGCACTCACCGGCGGCGGCATCGGCGCGGCGGCGGGCGCTGTCGGCACCGCCATCGTCGGCGGGCCGGTTCTCGCCGGCGCCGCGGTCGGCGCGGCGGCGGGCGCCGTCGTCGGCGCGGTCAGCGACCCGAGCAAGATCAATCTCGACTGAGGTTGCTCCGACCGTCGGGCTTACTCACCCGGCTGGATGAACAGTTTGAACAGCGTCTTTTGATCGGGAAGGCCGGTTTCCTCCAGGTCATGCGCTTTCTGAAAGGCGAGGAAGGCGTCGGAGGCGGTCTGGTCGAACTCCGCTTCCGCCGGGCCGGGGTCGAATCCTTCGGCCGCGAGCCGGCGCTTCGCCGCCGCGAGCACGTCCTCGTAGATCACGAAGCCGCGCTCGCCGCGCCGAACCCCTTCAAGATCCGACGGGGCGGGGAGGCGCATCGGCGCCATCTGCTGGATGAGACGCGCGAACGCGTCGAGAAACCGCGTCTCCTCCGGCATCTGGCCGCAGGCGGAGCGGGTCATGCCCAGTAGAGTCTCGGTCGATTGCCACGGCGCGAGGTCATAGGCGCCGGCGGTGAACTGGTTCAGCCCGGTAAGGTAGCCGGCGACCCAGCCGGCGTAATGCGAGAGATCACGGTTGCCTTCGTCCCAAGTCTTCAGGAACGCGCCGCAGGTCTGCGTCCCCGCATCCTTGATCGCGAAGGCGCCATCGGCGTCAGCCGCGCGCGCCGGGCTGAAATGCAGGAAAGCCGTCATGGCGACGGCGAGACTTCCGACGACCGCCCCCGCGGGGCGGCGCCCCGAGAGGACGGAGGGCGCGATGCGCGCCCTCCGCTCGTTTCGCATTCAGGCCGCCCGGACCATGCGCCGACGGCGCGCAACGAAGCCGATCCCGGCGAGACCGCCGAGATAGAGCAGCATCGAAGCCGGCAGCGGCACGGCGTTCATGTTCTCCGTGATCGGAGTCATTGTCACCACAGTCTGGAACGTCGAAGTGGTGAAGCTGACGCCGGTCGGGAAGGCGAGCTGGTTCAGCGGGTCGAGCATCAGCGACTCGTCGATTCCGGTCAGCGTGAAGAAGGTCGGGTTCAGACCGAAAATGTCGAAGAAATCGAGCGTCTGTCCGGCGGCGATGAGCGCCGTCTGGGCGCCGACCGTGATCAGGTAGCCGTCGATGTCGGCGACGGTGGCGAGCGAAGGCGCGGTCACGGTCGAGAATTCGGCGCCGCCGCTGACTTCATACTCGTAGCCGACCGCGACCGGCGGATCGATCCACGCGGTCTCGCCCGCATTGACGCCATCGGGAATCTCGATCACGAAAGCGTCTGTCTCTGGATCCGGCGGATTGCTCGGCAGGATCGGGTCGAACTCGGTGACGCCGACGCCGGCGCCGCCGCCATCATCGGGCTTGGCGAAGAAGCTGGAGAGATAGACCGTCGAGTCATAACCGTCGTCGCCAGTGTCGGCGAGGATGATGCTGAAACTGTTCGCCGCGCTTGGGTTGATCGGCACGTCGAAGCGCAGCACCGGGCTGCCGTTCGGCGCGAGAACGCCGTTCAGCTCGGTCCCTTCGATGGGCGCGAAATCTGGATGATCGATGTTGATCGGCAGGAGCGCGTCGCCCGGCTGCCCGCCCGTCTGAAGCGCGCCGGCGACATTCTGGCCGTTGACGTAGAGGCCGAACCCGTCATTGAAGCCGCTGTCCACGAATTCCGGATACTCCTCCGAGCCGAAGGTCGCGAAGAAGGTGACGGTCTCCGCCGCGGTTTCGGCGAAGAAGTCGATATCGAGCTGGACGACGTCGTAATGCTCGTTCTCGCCGGTGATCGGGTTGAGCAGCTCGTGCTGCGCCGGCGTAGCCGAGCCGAAAAACTCGTCACCGATCGAGATCGGGCCGCCAGAGCCGCCGCCTTCGGATTCGCCGCCATCGTCATCGAGCTCGAAATTGCCGAAGGAGCCCGATGTGCTGTCGCTCTGGTTCGGTCCGGTCTCGTAATCCGAAACATAGCCGGTCGAGAGCACAATGCCGGCGTTCGGCAGCCCGTAGGTGCCGGCGAGATTGGTGTAGAGCCCGGCCTGCCCGAAATCGCCGGACAGGCTGGTGTTGGTGATGCTCAGGTCGGTGTTGATGAAGAGCGAACTGGCCAGCGCGCCGGCATTGTCCGTCTCCGTAATGCTAAGCGCCGAAGCCGGTGCGGCGAGCGCACCAACGGCCAACGCCGCAGCGGCGGAGCAGAATGCGGTCCTCATGTGGTCCCCCAGTGAAGGTGTCTAACGTACTCGATGGTCGGACACAGGTCGGATACAGACAAACATTCGAAGATTGTTAGCATATTTTTCGCAGACGGTTCCTGTGCATAATGTCACACTGGCGCGCGCGGCGTCGGAACGTGTCGAGACGGGCGCGGCTGGACCCGGTCGCGGAAAATAATAGAAAGGGGGCGGCGACGTCTCCGACTGAGGCCGCGCCGCGCCGCATCAAGCCAAGAGGGACCGCCGGATGTTCAAGAAGATCCTGATCGCCAATCGCGGAGAGATCGCCTGCCGGGTCATCAAGACCGCGAAGAAGATGGGGATCGCGACGGTCGCGGTCTATTCGGACGCCGACCGGGGCGCGCTGCATGTGCGGATGGCGGACGAGGCGGTGCATATCGGTCCGGCGCCGGCGAACCAGTCCTATATCGTCATCGATAAGATCATGGCCGCGATCCGCGAGACCGGCGCCGAAGCGGTGCATCCGGGCTATGGGTTTCTGAGCGAGAACCGCCTTTTCGCAGAGGCGCTGGAGAAGGAGGGCGTCGCGTTTATCGGCCCGCCGGCCGGCGCCATCGAGGCCATGGGCGACAAGATCACCTCCAAGAAGCTGGCGGCGGAGGCTGGGGTCAGCACCGTTCCCGGACATATGGGGCTGATCGCGGATGCCGGGGAAGCTGTGAAGATCGCCAGCGATATCGGCTATCCGGTGATGATCAAGGCATCGGCCGGCGGCGGCGGGAAGGGGATGCGGATCGCCTGGAACGACGACGAGGCGCGTGAAGGCTTCGAATCGTCCAAGAACGAGGCGGCGTCGTCATTCGGCGATGACCGCATCTTCATCGAGAAATTCGTCACGCAACCCCGGCATATCGAGATTCAGGTGCTGGGCGACAAACATGGCGCCTGCCTCTGGCTCAATGAGCGCGAATGCTCGATCCAGCGTCGGAACCAGAAGGTGATCGAGGAGGCGCCCTCGCCCTTTCTCGACGCCGGGACGCGGCGGGCGATGGGCGAACAGGCCGTCGCGCTGGCGAAGGCGGTCGATTACTGCTCCGCCGGGACGGTGGAGTTCATCGTCGATGGTGAACGAAACTTCTATTTCCTAGAGATGAACACGAGGCTTCAGGTTGAACATCCGGTGACCGAACTGATCACCGGGATCGATCTTGTCGAGCAGATGATCCGCGTGGCGAACGGCGAGAAACTGGCGATGAGCCAGGCGGATATCAGCATCAACGGCTGGGCGCTTGAAAGCCGGCTCTACGCCGAGGACCCCTATCGCGGCTTCCTGCCTTCGATCGGCCGGCTCAGCCGTTATCGCCCGCCGGAAGAGGTGGAGGGGCGCGTCCGAAACGACACCGGGGTGTTCGAAGGCGGCGAAATCTCCATGTTCTACGACCCGATGATCGCCAAGCTCTGCACATGGGGCGAAACGCGGAGCGCGGCGATCGATGAGATGCGCGGCGCGCTCGACTCGTTCGAGGTTGAAGGGATCGGCCATAACCTCCCCTTCCTTTCCGCCGTCATGGACCACCAGAAATTCATCGCCGGCGAAATGACCACCGCCTTCATCGCCGAGGAATGGCCCGACGGGTTTGCAGGCGCGACGCTCGGCGACGCGACGCTCCGTCAAATCGCGGCGGCGGCGGCGGCGATGCACCGCGTGGCGGAGATTCGCCGGGCGCGGGTTTCCGGGCGGATGTCGAATCATGAGCGGAAGGTCGGGCGCGACTGGTCGGTCACCCTGCAGGGGGTGGAGATGCGAGTCACTATTGACGCTGATCCCGAGGGCGCGACGGTCGGGTTCGAGGATGGTGGGCGCCATCGCGTCGTGTCCGACTGGATGCCGGGCAAGAGCCTCGCGGTGATCAGGGTGGATGGCGAGCGGCTGGCGCTGAAGGTCGACAAGATCGTATCCGGATTTCGTATCCGGCACCGCGGCGCCGATCTGAAAGTGCATGTGCGCACACCGCGTCAGGCGGAACTTGCGGCGCTGATGCCCGAGAAGGTCGCTGCGGACACCTCGAAACTGCTCCTCTGCCCGATGCCGGGGCTCGTCGTCTCGATCCGGGTTGCGGTTGGCGACGAGGTGCAGGAAGGGCAGGCGCTTTGCACCGTCGAAGCGATGAAGATGGAGAACGTGCTGCGGGCGGAGCGAAAATCCACTGTTTCGGAAATCTGCGTCGAGGCGGGGGCCAGCCTCGCGGTCGACGAGATCATCATGAAATTTGAATAGGTGATCGCCGGCGCCAATTCGGGAGGCGCGTCCGGATCGGACCGAACAGTTCGCACTGCGTCAATGCGGGCGAATACGCCTCCGCCGCGTCCTCGATCCTCTATCCGCTGTTGCCGGCGCCGCTCGCGGACAGCCACATGCAGCGCTATCCGCCGCCGCTCGGGGATGTGACCGGCCTTCCTGCGGCGTCCTTCCTTAGGGGGCTCGCCTCGGAAGAGGCGCTGACGTCGCGGCTCAGCGAACCGGCGCCTGGCTGGACCGACCCGTGCATGATGACGAACGCGTCATGATCTGGGACCGCCGGTTCGGCGCGGTCAGTCCTGAAGGCGTCGGCGCTCGTCGATCTCCTGCTGACGGAGCGGGATCCGATCGATCAGGCGGGTTAGCGCATCGACCGACATTGGATTCGGTCTGCGGAGTTTGATCTCGCCATCCTTGCCGATCAGCACCATCATGAAGCCGCGCGGTCGGAGTTTCTGGCGGAGCGGGCCGTTGGCGGCCGGGTCGGTATCGGTCAGAAGCACCACGTCGCGCTCGAGGATATCGGGCTCGCGCCGTGCGAAATCCTCCATTTGCTTCTGATAGCGCGGGTCCTTCGGACTGTCGGCGAATACAACGACGGGCCGCGCCTCCCAAAGATATCCGGCGAGCGGGTTCTCCGCCGCGTGAAGCGGGCCGGAGGCGAGCAGGGCTATGACGCCGAGCGCATGGAGGAGGTGCATGCAAGGTCTTATCATGGTTTCGAACATAACCGCGTCCGCGCGCAATGCGAGAGGCCGATGCGTAAAGCGCGGCGGTTCGCTGCGTCGCGCGCCGTCAATGACGAAGCTGTGAACGCCCTGCGCCCCGCCTAGCGAGCCGCCGGCGGGTCAAGGCGTATCGCGCCTACGTCGAATCTTCCGGCGCTTGGGGATGCGGGACGGCGATGGGGGCGATAGACGCGGTCGCATTGCAAAACCTCTCAATCTGAACGCAAAACGGTATAGAACCGGATGAGCAACAGCGTAGCGCCGCGCGGATCGCGCCTGCGCCGAGGAGACCAACATGACGAACGACACGGACCTTGCCGCCTGGCGCGCGCTCGCCGCGAAGGAGCTGAAACGCGACCCTTCGAGCCTGACCTGGAAGACGCCGGAGGGAATCGAGGTGAAGCCGCTCTACACGGAGGCGGATCTCGAGGGCGCGGACCATCTCGGCACGCTCCCCGGTCTGGCGCCTTTCACACGCGGGCCGCGCGCGACGATGTACGCCGGGCGCCCGTGGACGATCCGGCAATACGCCGGGTTCTCGACCGCGGAGGAATCGAACGCCTTCTACAGGCGGGCGCTGGCGGCCGGGCAGAAGGGGCTTTCGGTCGCCTTCGATCTGGCGACGCATCGTGGATATGACAGCGACCATCCGCGGGTGATCGGCGATGTCGGCAAGGCCGGGGTCGCGATCGACAGCGTCGAGGACATGAAAATCCTGTTCGACGGCATCCCGCTGAAGGAGATGTCGGTCTCCATGACCATGAACGGCGCGGTGATCCCGGTGCTGGCCAGCTTCATCGTCGCGGGACAGGAGCAGGGCTGCGATCTCGCCGATCTTTCCGGCACGATCCAGAACGACATCCTGAAGGAATTCATGGTGCGGAACACCTATATCTATCCGCCCGAAGCCTCGATGCGGATCGTGAGCGACATCATCGCCTACACCGCCGAGAACATGCCCCGTTACAATTCCATCTCGATCTCCGGCTACCATATGCAGGAGGCGGGCGCGAACCTGGCGCAGGAGCTGGCGTTCACGCTGGCCGACGGCAAGGAATACGTGAAGGCGGCGATCGACGCCGGCATGGATGTCGACCGGTTCGCGGGAAGGCTCTCCTTCTTTTTCGCGATCGGCATGAATTTCTTCATGGAGGCGGCGAAGCTGCGCGCGGCGCGCCTGCTCTGGCACCGGATAATGGAGGGGTTCGGCGCGCAGAAGGACAGCTCGAAGATGCTGCGCACCCATTGCCAGACATCGGGCGTCAGCCTCGCCGAGCAGGACCCGTACAACAATATCGTACGCACCGCCTATGAGGCGATGTCGGCCGCGCTTGGCGGCACGCAGTCGCTTCACACCAACAGCTTCGACGAGGCGCTGGCGTTGCCGACGGATTTCTCTGCGCGGATTGCGCGCAACACCCAGCTCATCCTGCAACATGAGACCGGGATCACGAATGTCGTCGATCCGCTCGCCGGCTCCTATTATGTCGAGAGCCTGACGAAGGAGCTGGCCGACGCCGCCTGGGCGATCATCGAGGAGGTTGACGATATGGGCGGCATGACCAAAGCCGTCGCCTCCGGCATGCCGAAGCTCCGGATCGAGGAGAGCGCGGCGAAGCGGCAGGCGGCGATCGACCGCGGCGAAGAGGTGATCGTCGGGGTCAACAAGTACCGGCTCGAAAAGGAGGACGACCTCGAGATCCGCAGCATCGACAACGCCGAAGTGCTGCGCGCGCAGGTCGCGCGGTTGAAACAGGTGCGCGAGATCCGCGATCAGAAGGGTTGCGACGCCGCGCTCGCGTCGCTGGAGACCGGGGCGCGTGAACGGAGCGGAAACCTCCTCGCGCTGGCGGTGGAGGCGGCGCGGGCGCGCGCCACGGTCGGCGAGATTTCGGATGCGATGGAGCGCGCCTTCGGGCGCCACCGGGCGGAGGTGAAGACATTGGCGGGGGTCTACGGTGCGGCTTACGAGGGCGACGCGGGGTTCGCCGCGATCCAGAAGGACGTCGAGGATTTCGCGGCGCGCGAGGGGCGCCGCCCCCGGATGCTGGTGGTGAAGATGGGCCAGGACGGCCACGACCGGGGTGCGAAGGTGATCGCCACCGCCTTCGCCGATATCGGCTTCGACGTCGATGTCGGGCCGCTTTTTCAGACACCGGAGGAGGCGGCGCAGGATGCGGTCGATAATGACGTGCATGTTGTCGGCATCTCGTCACAGGCGGCGGGGCACATGACGCTGGCGCCGAAACTGGTCGAGGCGCTGCGCGCCGCGGGAGCGGAGGACGTGATCGTGATCTGCGGCGGCGTGATCCCCAGTCAGGATTATCAATTCCTGAAAGATTCCGGCGTGAAGGCGATCTTCGGCCCCGGCACGAACATCCCGGCGGCGGCGAAGGAAATTCTGGCGCTGATTCCTTCTGCGGCGTGAGGGCCTGGAGGCGTTCGGGTCAGGCGCGTCGTGTCTCTTCGCGGCGGCGTTTTCACAGGCGACCCTCTCGCCGTGGCTTGACCATGGAGGCCGGACACGCGCCGTGACCGGGCGCGAGAGCACATACTGGAGCCGAATGCCGTCACGACGCGGGTGCCGAGGATGGACTTCAGGCATGCCGGGCGGCCGCTTTCGCCTCTTGACGCGCAGCATCAAAGTTATGGATGTCAGGCCGGTCTGGACCTCAGGCCGAGGGCATGAAACCTGAACGCCGCGCTTCCGGGCAACCGGGGCCGCCGCATGGGGTGCGGGATCGGTTCACGTTTGAAATCGCTCTATCGGCCTTTCCGGCGCCCCCGACCGAGTTTCTCGATTTCCTCGACATTTCTCGGTTCTCCGTAATTTGCGACATCGCCCTGGACGTTGACGCCGGAGAGGTTGAAGGGGACTTCGGCCTTCATGAAGCGCAGCTCGGCGACTTCGCCGTTGAAGGTCAGGTCGTCCCAGGTGATGTCGTAGCCGTCCTTGACCAGGAAGGCCCGCATGCCGGCCGTCGGCGAGGTGTTCTCGAAGATGCTGTCGGTGACGTGGATGTCGTGCGGGATGGCGTCGACATTCGCCGCCGTCAGTACGTTCCCCCGGTCGAGCACGGTGACGACGACGCCGTTCGGGCTGTTGATGAACTGGCTGCCTTCCACGACGATCCCGGAGTTCATCTTGGTCGGGTTCAGATCTCCGCTGTCGTAATACAGGCTCTTGATGTCCATGCCGCTGACGCCATTGCCATAGAACACGCTGTTCTGGACATGGCCGTCCCGGAAGCCGCCGGCGGTGTCGATCCCGTCGCGCGCGTTGTGATCGAAGAAGCTGTCGATCACCTGCATGCGCTGCGGGCCGTGGTCGGTGTTGTCGCCTTCCGTCTTGATCCCGTCGCCGAGGGATTTCCGGAAATGGCTGCTCAGGATGCGCGCGTCGTCGGCGCCGCCCACAAGCCGCACCTGGTAGAAGCCGCCCTCGAAATAGCTGCTCCGGATCGTCAGGTCGTCGCCGCCCGGAACGTCCACATGCATCGCCACGTTGCCGGTGAAGGCGCTGTCCTCGATGGTCACGTCGTCGCCATCGACGACCAGCACCCGCTTGGCGTGATAATCCGTCCCCGATTGCGGGTTCGCCCCGCGATACCCCGTTCCCGGCGCGTCGATCGCCGTGAAGGTCATGTTGTCGATCGTCACCCCGTCGGAAAGCACGAAGAGCGCCGAGCTGTCCTTCGCACTCGTCCGGACATCGAACCCGCCGCCATCCACCGCGGTCAGCGTGAAGTCCTTCGGAAGCCGCAGATTCGCCCCCGAGATCTGATAGGTGTCTTCAAGAACAAGCGTATCGCCAGCCTTGAACCGATTGGCCAGAAGCGATCCGATCTCCCCAGAAACATCCTGACCCGAATTCCACCCCAGATCAGAGGAATAGACGGCGCCATGGAGGCGCGTCTCCGACTGGAGGTAGGCGCCGGAAATCGCGATGAAACCGATCACTCCGATCAGGGCGCTGAACTTGATTCGAGCTCTCATTTGTCTGGCGTCCTCAACCGATTTGATGTCTCTGTGGACATCAGCGAACTCCGACTTCCGGGCGTTTTTCAATCGCGCCCATGGCGTCGATACAGGCTTTGATCACGATCCGCTCGTCGAAATGCTCTTCGATATGCGCGCGCCCGGCGCTTCCCATCGCCGTCAGTTCGGCGGGCGACGCGCGCGCGATGGCGGCCATGGCTCTGGCGAGATCGTCGCTGTTCTTCGGCGCAATCAGATAGCCGGTCACATGATCTCGGACGACAGTGCGGCACCCGGCGGTGTCCGTGGTGATGACAGGCCGACCGCAGGCAGCCGCTTCGAGAAGCGAGCGCGGCGTGCCCTCACGGTAATAGGTCGGCAAGACCACGCAGGTTGCGTCTCGCAGGGCTGGCCGCACGTCGCGGACCTGCCCAAGATAGTCGATTATTCCTTCGTCGACCCACTCCGCGACGGTCTTTTCGGGGATCGCCGCCGAACTCGGCGCCTCAAGCCCGCCGGCGATCCTGAATTCAGCTCCGGGGCAGACCGCACGAACCTGCCGTGCGGCCTCGACGAACTGACCGACCCCCTTTTCCCACAGGAGCCTTCCGATCAGAAGGAAAACGGGCGCATCTGGACGGCTGGGCGGCGGAGAGACGGAAAATCGCTCCAGGTCAACGCCCGAGCCCGGCAGAAGCCTGGCTTTTTCGGCCGAAATCGCTCGCATCCGAATGAATTCATCGCGGTCCTCCAGATTCTGGAAGAAGACGACCGGCGCTGTTCGGAAGGACTGACGATACATGGCGCCCGCGAACGCGGTCAGAGCGCCGTTACTGGAAAACAACGTGCCGAGTCCTGTGATGTTTGGGATGATCGGCGTGCCGGTCAGCCGGGCGGCCATGCCGCCATACAGGTTATTCTTGATCGTATAGCTGAATATGATGTCCGGTCTGATCCGCCTGATCGCCCTGAACATGGCGAAAAGGGAGGCGACCTCGCGCGGCGGCGACGTTCCCCGACGGTCGAGTTTCAGCTCGACGATCCTGCAGCCCAGTTCCGTGCGCACCGCGTCCGTGCATTCGTCGAATGGCGCGAGGGCGATGACCTCATGGCCCTCGTGTTGCAACGCGCGGATGAACCCCGAGCGAAAATTCACGAGATTGAAGGACGTATTGGCGGTGACGACGATCTTCATTCGATCACGTTCGCTGCAAGCGAGACCTTCAGCATGAGACCTCCCGATATATTTCCGCCATGGCGCGGGCGCAGGTCGGCCAGCGAAAGCGCGCCGCGTGCGCCCTGCCTTCCTGGATGATTTTGGCGCGCCGCTCTCCCGCATTGCACATGGCGACGATATCCCCAGCCAATGTTTCGGGATTGGCGGCGTCCGACAGGCGCCCCGCCGAGCCCACGACTTCGGGCAGCGAAGTCCTGTCAGAAGATACGACCGGCGTTCCGCTGGCCATGGCTTCCAGAACCGGAAGTCCAAAACCCTCGTAGAGCGAGGGATGAACATAGAGCGCCGCGGCCTGATAGAGCGCCCGGAGCGCGCCATCCGAAACATAACCGGTGAGGTGCACACGGCCGCGAAGCGCGGGCGTCTCAAGCATCCTTTCGAACTGGCCGCCGTCCCATCCGTCCCCGCCGACAAGGACCAGATGATGGGGGATGCTGTCCAAGGCAAGCGCCATCGCGCTCAACAGCCCATGCAGGTTCTTTCGCGGGCTGACCGCTCCCGCCGAGAGTATGAAGGGCGTATCCTCGGGCGGCAGGTCCAGACCGGCGAGAAGCGTCGGGTCCGCGGGCGCGAAGAACCGTTCCGAGACCCCCTCCAACACAACGCGCAGCCGTCCGTCGACCGCCGGGCCGACATAATCCCGAACTTCATCAGCGGTGGATTGCGACACGCATACGATCGCATCGGCTTTGCGGACAGCCTGATCGAGGCTGCGTTTCATGACCCATGGACGGGTATTCCCGAAAAATTCCGGATGGGTGAGCGGTCCGAGATCGTGAATCGTGACGACAAAGGGCTTTCTCGTGGCTACAGGGTAGCCGAGCGACACGGCATGAACCACATCCACCCGAGCGTCGAGGCGCGACTCGAGCGTCGGAAAGTCGAGAAAGGTCCAGAGGAGCGATGTTCCCCGCCGCCCCAGCCCGGTCAGCTTGAGGCCGACTTCCCGTCGCCGGGCGTCCAAGACATCTGGAGACAATGCGGACCATCCGGCAACCGGCGTGACCCGCAGGCAGTCAAGCTCCTGAAGGGAGGAAAACAGCTCGCGCGCGTATCGCGCGAGTCCGTGTCCTTGCGCATCGGCGAACTGATTGGCGAAACAGGCCACGTTCAACACGCCATCGCCGCCGGCCGGAAGGGGGTCAATGGCTGCGTATGGCAAGAATCGTGCCCCCGAATGCCGTGTTCCAGCGCCGCCGCAATCGGCTGCGCAGGCCGGCGGGCAACGCGACCCCGAGGAGCGCCGCCCATGAATCCAGCGCGAAGGGCCAGAACGCGATGGCGAGGATGTAGTGGCCCGTGGCGGACCAGCGCTTGTCGAGATAGTGGAAATGGACGCGACCCGCGCGCCGGTGAAAGGCGGCATGCGCCGACAGGCGCACGCGCAGGCCTTGGCGGCGCCGAAGCGCCGCGTACTTTTCCAGAATTCGCCGGTGCGCGCGCAGCTCTCTTGTGGGGTCTGACGCCGTGCGCGGCCCCTGATGATGGCGAAGATCGACAAGGGCCTCGGGCACGCAGCCGATTTTCGTTCGCTGGGCGATCCGGATCCACATGTCCCAGTCCTGACGCGCGGCCAGTTCGAGGTCGAAGCATCCGGCCTCCTGCAGCAGCCGCTTCTCGATAAGGTAGGTCGATGTCGGCGCGGTGGCGTCCCGCACCAGAAGCGCGCGAAGCAGGTCGCCCTCCGGATAGGCGTGTTGGGGCGCCGCGATCACGGCGCCGCTTTCCACCTCGACTTCGCGCAGGCCGGTGTAGACCGCGCCATAGCCCGGCAGCGCCTTGAGCAGCGCGATCTGTTTTTCGACCTTTCGAGGCCGCCAGACGTCGTCGCTGTCGAGGAACGCGACATATCGGCCCCTCGCGGCGTCGATTCCCCTGTTCCGCGCCGCATTCCCGCCGCCGCGCGCCTGCCGGATGTAGCGCAGCGGAATGGAGGCGCTTCCGGCCCAGCGCGCGACTGTTGTCTCGGTATCATCGTCGGACCCGTCGTCCACGACGATGATCTCCATGTCGCTGTAGGTCTGGGTCTGAACGCTCCGAAGCGCGTCACAAATCAGATGCGCCCGGTTATGTGTCGGGATCACGACCGATACAGCGGGCGCGCCTTCAACCATCGAACCATGTATCGGTCGGCTTCCAGGCGACCTGTCTTTCAAGTTCATCTCGCGAGATACGATTCTGCCTGTCCCAAACCAGGGCGTATGCGCGAAATACCGCAGTTGCTGAATGAAGGGCCGAGATCAGGCCCGGGACGCCATCTCTGACTCCGAGCTTGTAGAAATACTTCTTGATAAATTCTTTAATTGGCGCCCAAATCAACAGCCATCCTTTGATCTTCTTTCCACGATCTTCGATATTTTTTACAATCTCCTCCAGATAAACCCCGCTTTTCGTCAGTCGTTTTTCGAAGTTATGTTCGTTAAAATGGATCATCCTGCGTTTCAATTGTCCGATCCGTTCGCTAGGGGCGTCGAGATGGCACGTCTCATGAAACATGCCTCCGAAGCGAAACAGGTCGCGACGGGCGAGGTGGATAAGGTTCCAGTCTTGCCAGCCGCCGCCACGCATCGGACGGTGCATGAAGTGGTTGAGGCGGCGAAACCTGTATCCGTCCTTCGCCGTATCGCGAATGGCTTGCCGGATTTCGGCGGCGAGATCCGAAGTTACGCGTTCGTCGATATCCATGTGCAGCAGCCAGTCGCTTCTGGCCGCGTCGATTCCTTTGTTGCGCTGGTCGCTGTAATATTCACCTTCTCGCCGTGGCAGGCGCAGGAAACGGACCTTTGGTCCCGCGGCGGCGCAAATCGCCTCGGTTCTGTCCGTCGAGCCGTCGTCGACGATGACGATTTCATCCACCCAGCTGGACAGATGGTCCAGGAAGCCGGGCATGTCCTCCTCCTCGTTGTAGCAGATGGCTACAACGCCAAGCGATGGGGGCCGGGGGTCTTGCGCGCTCATCGATCAGCTCTCGGGCCGCCCGGTTCCGGAATCCGAAAGCAGCGTGTCGAAATAGGCGATGGTTTTCTCCAGTCCTTGTTCCAGCGTCACCGTCGGCTCCCAGTCAAGCGCGGCGCGCGCCCGCGAGATGTCGGGGCGACGCTGTACCGGATCGTCCTGGGGCAGCGGGTGATAGGCGATCTTCGAGCGAGAGCCGGTCATCTTCACGATTCGATCCGCCAGTTCACCGATGGTGATCTCAACCGGATTGCCGAGGTTCAGGGGCCCTGGGCAGTCAGGCCCGGTATTCATGAAGCGAATGATCGCTTCCACGAGATCGCTCACGTAACAGAATGAACGCGTTTGCGAGCCGTCGCCAAACAGCGTGATCGGCTCCCCTTTCAACGCCTGCACGATGAAATTGGAAACGACTCTTCCGTCGTTCGGGTGCATGCGCGGGCCGTAGGTGTTGAATATCCGCGCGACTTTGATGTCGAGCCCGGTCTGCCGGTGATAATCGAAGAACAATGTTTCGGCGCACCGCTTGCCTTCATCGTAGCAGGAGCGCGGGCCGTTCGGATTGACATTCCCCCAATAGTCCTCCGTCTGCGGATTGATCTTCGGGTCGCCGTAGACTTCGCTTGTGGACGCTTGGAAGATCCTGCACTTCAGCCGCTTCGCGAGCCCCAGCATGTTGATGGCGCCGTGAACGCTGGTCTTCGTCGTTTGGACCGGATCGCGCTGATAGTGAATCGGAGAGGCCGGGCACGCCAGATTGAAAATCGAATCCACCTCCACATAGAGAGGAAACGTCACATCGTGGCGGATCAGCTCGAACTGGAGGTTGTCGATAAGGTGACGGATATTGGGTTTCGTGCCGGTGTAGAAATTGTCCACGCACAGCACGTCGTGTCCATCGGCGATCAGCCGTTCGATCAGGTGGGATCCGATGAAGCCGGCGCCGCCGGTGACGAGGATTTGCTTGCTGATGCTCATTTCATGTCCAGGCTACGACTTGCGTTGGCGTCCGTCGAACCATTCTGGCGCAGCATGGCGCGCAGCCTCAGCCACATCGGCTGCAGGAATCTGTCACGCCTGCGATTGAACCAGATGCGCGGCGAATTGCGCCGCATCACGGTTTGCGCCTCCCCGGCGTCAGCGGCGTTCGGATTGTCGAGATCGGCGTCCGAGTATCCCAGGTGGCGCGCCATCTGCCGGACAGCCGGGTCCAGTTTCAGCCGATAGCCGACGTCGCGCCTCCATTTGTCGGTGGAGCGGCCATGAGCGCCGGAACCGACGGCGTCAATGGGCGGAACGCCGATGAACTGACAAATGTCGGCGAAGCCGGCGGCTTTCTCATCTATCAGATCCTCGTATCGGATTTTCATGAATCGGTCGGCGGGCAACATCTGCTCGACCACAAGCAGGTTGCGGCAGATTTCTAGCCAACCGAACTGCCGCGTCGCGGGATCGGTGCCGAACAGGGCGGCGGCAGAATACATCGTTCCATGCGGGTTGCGGACCAGGCCGATGATCTTCACGTCGAATGTGGTTTGCTGCATCCATTCAAGGATCAGGCTGAGGGCGGCCCATTGCGCCAGAAACTGCGGCGACTTCTCGAAAAAGACCGGTTGAGCCAATGTCCGGCACAGCGCTTCCCACCCATCGAAAACCAGCGCCCGGTCGTCCAGAGGGGGGCTGAAGTCCGGTGCGCATTCCGCGAGCAGATCGATCATGTAGGCGCGAGCGTTCTCGCGTCCCCCGTACCCGTCATAGGGCCGCCCCGAGTTGAAAAGCTGGCCCGGTTTTCCCAGAAGCACGGCCGCCATCAGCCACCAGTGCGTTTCAAGGTTCGAATGCGGCGAATATTGAACGGTCCGTACGTCCGGATGACGACAGATCTCGTCCTGGAACATGGTTGAACCAGAGCGTTTATCGGAAAGCAGGAGTACGACGCTGGACATGTGTAACCCCATTCACTGGCTTGAACCGGCGGACTGGCGCGCGAAAATGAACAAGCGACGATATCAGCCCGAAGATAAGGAAAAAGAGCATGGCGCCGCGCGGCGTCGATATGGCGGCGTGTCCGAACACCGCCCATGGCACAATCGCGACCATCGAGAGAAACAGCGATTGTGACATGAGCCCGGTGAATGATCGCCCCTGGCGGGAAAGCGCGCCGGTGAAAAAGAGCGCCCGGATAATCAGCGATAGATAGATTATCGACGCGATCAGGCCATAGCAGTAGTAGGCCATGGCGAATATTGCGTGTGTCGCCTTGCCGGCCTGTTCGGGCGCCTGTTGGATCTCCGCGTATCTGACGGTGAGACCCTCTCCAGCGACGAGAAAGCGTGGATGCTGCATCATGTGCTCGAACGGCTCAACATAGGCCAGAATGCGTTCGCTTTCACGCTCGTCGGCGAAAGGTTTCTCCAGCATCGCCTCGCTGCGCTTCGTGAGGCGATCGAAAAAGAAAATCTGCGATGTGATTCCCACTGACGCAACGACCGTCGCCCCGACAAGCACGGGAAAGATCACGCCGCGTCGGACGTGCTTTAGACCAAGAAACAGCGCGGCGAGAACGATCAGGATGGCGCCAATGATCGGTCCGCGCGAATAGCTCATCAGGACCCCCATCGGCGCCAGCAGGCAGGCCAGCAACGCGAGTTGGCGCCAGAGCCCGTTCATCGGCCAGGGCCAGCGGATGAACAGGGCGGCGAGCGGCCAGCATATATTGATGAACGAAGCGCCGAGGATCGAGACGCCGACCAGCGTGCGGCCGCGAACTCCGGTTTCGCCTGCCACGAGAAGCTCTCTGACGTTCTGCGAGGCCGGCTCCAGAAAGCTGTGCGAGAAGACAAGGTCCGAAACAGCGGTGCGTGTCATTGGCAGCGAAGTGAGGATCATGAGCGAGGCGGTCAACAGCACGCCCACAACCACGGCGCGCAAGACGATCTCGACGTCGCGCGGCGTTCTCACGAATTGCCCGGTGATGAAAAAGACGCTGACCGCCAGGCAAGTCCGGACCGCAATGTAGATGGACTCCGGCAGTGCGCCGAATGTGAAGGCGCCGACCAGTTCGCTGATCAACGCGAAAAGCAGGATCGTCGATATCGCGCCGGCGAAGCGCCTTTGGCCGGGCTTCATCGCGGGGCGTCTTTGCGCCATCCAGAGAAGCGAGACGATCATAAGGTCTATGAAATAGAGCGGGACCGGCCCGAGGCTCACGTTGATCTTCGGAATGGCGACGAGCACAAAGACGAAGAGCGCGAAAAAGCCGATGCCGGGCGTAGTGCTTATACGTTTATGTTTCATGCGCCGCGCGTCCCTTCAGGCCTTTGTATAGCCTAAGATGCCCGTGCAGAAATGCTTCCATGTCGAAAGCCCGCGCGCGTTCATATCCGGATCGGCCCAGCGCGCGGCGTGTGTCTGGCTCGTCGAGCAGGCGGCGGATCGCTTCGGCGATCGCTTCAGGCTTGCCTGGATCGACCAGAATGGCGGCCTTGGCGTCGGCGCCGACCACCTCTCTCAGCCCTGGCACGTCCGAAGCGATCACAGGCAGCGAGGCGTTCATGGCCTCGACCGCGGCCAGGCCGAAACCCTCCCATGCCGAGGGAATCAGAAAGATATCGGCGGCGCGGAGGAGTTCGCGAATGTCGGGCACGTAGCCCGCGAACTCCACTCTCCGAGCGATGCCTAGCGACGCCGCCTTTTCTTGCAGCGGCTGAAGTTCGGGGCCATCGCCGGCGATGACATAGCGTATCTCGCGCGGCGCGAGGCTGGCGATCGCCTCGAGCGCGACCCCATAATTCTTGGCGGGCGTCAGACGCCCGACCGAGAGCAACTGAAACGGTTCTTGCTGTCGCTCTCGTGCGGTCGGCGCGTCGAAAAGAAGACGGCATCCGTTGTGAATGACGGTCGTATTCCCGTTGATCCATGGCTGCGACCGAAGAAGTTCACTCTGCACGCCCTGGCTGATCGCGACGATCCTGTCGAACGCGGCGTAGATCTGGCGGTCGACAAGGCCGCCCAGAGGGTGGGACCTGCGGCGGTTCGAGGTGCTGTGTTCGGTAAAGACGAGCGGAGCGGAGAGGCGGCCGGCGCGGGCGAGCGCGGCGACATGCGCGCTGGCGGGAAAGAGGTGTGCATGGACGATATCGCCGGGGCCGATCTGGTTCGCATACGCCGCCAGTCGCGTCAGCGCGCGCGGGTCGTAAGGGCTCTTCAGGCCGAGAGAGACCGCGCCTTCGGGCGCGTCGCCCTCGGCGAACGCCTGCAGGGAGACAAGATGAGATTCGACGCCTGCCGCGCGCAGGTTCTCATGCAGCGCGCGGGCGATGCGTTCGGCCCCGCCCAGTTTCAGATCGCAACTATTGATGATCTGATGGACACGCAGGCCGCCGGCCGCCGAATGCGCATGGGCCGGCGTCGTCGCCTTGCGCCCGCGCAAAGTCTCCGCGAATGAGCGTAGCGCTTGCCGCTGCGGCGCCGGTAGGATCCGCGACAACAGACGCCGGCGGAACATCGGGTTGACCTTGAACTGCGTCCAAGGCGCCGGCTCCCATTGCGGGGGCGGCTCCGCCATGACCTTCGAGAAAAGCTCGGCGTATGCGTTGGCGCAAGTGTCTCTGGAGAATCGCGCACGCGCCGCCTCTGAGGTTGCGCGGCTCATCGCCGCCAGGCGATCGTGATCTTCCGCCAGATCAGCGATATGGTTCGCGAACCAGGCGGTGTCCCCCGTTTCGGCGAGGAGTCCGGTTTTTCCGTCGTCGATCAGGAAGTCCGTAATTCCTGGAAGTCTCCACGCCACTGGCGTCGCGCCCGCTGTCATGGCCTCCAGAAGCGCGTTTGGGCATCCTTCGAAATGAGAGGGGAACAGAAAAACGTCGATCTCGGCCAGAAAGTCGGCGATCTGCGCCGGCGACAGGCTGCCTGCGAAGCGGACATGACCACGATCAAGATGCTGGCGCAGCGCGTTGCGCAGCTGAGATTCGTCCCGCCCGCGGCCGGCGATGGTCAGGCGATAGGAAACGCGCTTACGGTCCAGATCACGCAACACGTCCGGCAGATGCAGCACGCCTTTCTGATTGTGTTCGAGCCGCCCGAGGAATCCCAGTTCCAGACGGTCGCCCGCCCCGCGCGTCTTGCTCGCGGCCTGCGCGAAACGCTCGGGCGATGTGCCGTTGGGAATCAGAACGATGCGGGATGGATCGGCGCCGTAGTCGTTCACCAGATCGTCACGCAGCCGCGGGACGAGGGCGACGATCCGCGCCAGCCGCTCGCGCCCGATCAGGGTAAGCCGATAGCCTTCGTCGAAGCCGTTCGCACAGCGCGCCAGAGCCCGGATTTTCGCGGGAAGATGCGCGAGCGCGCTGAGGATCGCTGGCGAATTGACGCCGAAAACGATGTCGATCTTCTCATCTTCGCACCAGTCCGCGAATGTGCGGGCCTGTAACTTCAGATTGTCGCTGTGAGGCGCAAGCTGAACACATCCTTCGTCGATGAACGCGGCGTCGGTAAGCTCGGCCTGTCGCCGACCGACCGCGGCGCAGCGCATGTCGATACCGCGCTCGAGCAATACCGGCCGCAACGTGCGATAAAACGTGAACGTCCCCCCGTCCTTGGGAACCGAGCCGAACGCAACGCGGATCAAGGGCGCGCCCGCGTCCGCGGTGGTGTTCATGCGCATGGCTGAAGCTTCATCAGCTTAGCCCCCACCAGCGACGACCGAAATCCCGGCTTTGTCGGCGCTGACGAGATCGCTGTAGACCCCCTTGGCCTTGATCGCGCCCGCATCGAGCGTAACGATCAGATCGCAGTCGCGAACCGTTGTGTGCCGGTGCGCCACCATGATCAGGGTGCGCGCGCCCGCCAGTCTGGAAATCTCCTCCATCACCAGCGATTCAGTCGCGTTGTCGAGCGCGCTGGTGGCCTCGTCGAAGACGATGACCTCAGGCTCAGGGTAGAGCGACCTTGCGATGCTGATTCGCTGACGCTGGCCGCCGGAGAGCCTGACCCCCCGTTCCCCGACGAACGTGCCGTAGCCTTCGGGAAGAGAGTTGAGGATGTAGTCCTCGATCTGCGCCATGCGCGCGGCGGTGCGAAGGCGGGTCCTGTCAATCTGGTCCTCGGGGACGCCGAAGGCGATGTTCTGCGCGATCGTCGCATCGCTGAGAAATATGTCCTGCTGCACGTAGCCGACATTCGTGCGCCAGGCGCGCACTTCCTTCGGCGTCAGTTTCCGGCCGTCGATCAGGATATCCCCTTCCGTGGGTTCTAGAAGGCCGAGAATGAGATCCATTAGGGTCGTCTTGCCGGCGCCGGTCCGCCCGACGATCCCCACCGACATGCCCGCCTTGATCGTCAGGTTGATGTTCCTCAGCCCGCTGCTGTCGGCGCCCGGATAGCGATAGGAAACGTCCCGAAACTCGATGCTCTCGCGGAAGCGCAGCGGCTGGATCGATGCGCTGGGCAGCTCCGGCAGATTGGCGGCGCTCCTGAAATCCGCGAGTATCGACTCCGCCGACGCATTGCTCAGGCGTAGCGACACGGCGGCGTTGTAACCGCGTTGAAACGCCGGCATCATCCGATAGACCGCAAGCACGAACACGCCCAGCGTCGGCATGATGGAGGCCATCGTCTCGCTGTCGATGCCGCCGCTTCTCGTCATCAGAACAAGCGTCATGAGGACAGTGCCGCCAATGGCCAGGCTCTCTATGATATGGCGCGGCGCCATTCTTACGGTGTTGGATGTCGCGTTGGCGCGGGCGAATTCGATCGACGGATGCGCGTAGCTCTCCACCAGTGTTCGCTCGCGATTGAGCAGCCGAACCTGCTTGCCTCCCGCCAGAGCTTCCCAGGCCAGACGATGGCGCACGCGGTTGGTGGCCAGGATCGTGGCGCCAAGCCGGGAAGTCAGCCGACGGACGCAGAGCAACAGGATCGCGTACAGGATCGAAAACGCGCCCATGGCCAGGATCGTGACCGTCGGATTGACGACAAGAAGCAGGACGACCATGAAGATCAGCGTCACTGATGAGACGACGAACTCCGAAAACGCCCGGAATATCTGTGAGACGACCCGCCCGGTCTCGGACAGCATGTTGGCCACCAACTCGCTGCTGTTACGCTCGAGCATCGCTTCGTAGGGTTGCCGCAGATAGACGGTCAGCAACCGTTTCGACAAGCTATGTATGCGGCCTTCCAGCCAGCGATTGGCCACGTAGACGGTCAGAATCTTCAGGGCCGCTGTAGCAATTAGAACGGAGAAAAAGCTGACGCCGATAAAGATGAGAAAATCATCAGCCGTTTGGAATGCGCCGTATTCATAAACGTAGGACAGATATTGGTTTGAATGTATCAGTCCCGGCTCATTAAGGATCTTGAGGAACGGAAATATCATGGCGACACCCACCATGTCGGCGAATCCGCTCAGTATGATGAGAGGCATTATGCACAGCGCAGTCCTGCGTTCTCGTCTTGTCAGAAGCCGGAGCGCGGTCGCGAGGCTTTTCATGGCGTCGTGCCGGCGCGCCCAGCCCGCGACGAGCTCGGATGCTCGGGCCATTCCCGCCAGGCGACCCTTCCATCTTCCGGCGTGGAGGAGGATCGACATTTGCGCGCCCTTGGACGCACCCTTCGTGGCGCCGGGGGAAGCACCGCAGCGCAGTGATTTACTGACGCGTTTTGCACGGGGCGTACAGGATCGCGATCGTCCCGGCAAGGACGTATAGGTCGAGCCGCCAGCCCATGTTGCGCACATAGAAGGCGTCAAGATCGGCCTTTCGGCGCGCCATCTCTATCGTGTCCGTATAGCCCTGTTTTACCTGAGCGTAGCCCGTCATGCCGGGTCTGACCGACTCCCGGATGCTATAATCTGGAATCACGCTCCTGTAGGTCTGTGCGAACGAAAATACCTCGGGCCGGGGGCCGATCAGGCTCATTTCGCCGAGCAGCACATTCAGAATCTGCGGCAGTTCGTCGGCCTTGCTGCGCCGCAGCCATCGTCCGAGCGGCGTGATGCGAGACGTTTCCAGCGGATCGTCAGCCCCGCGTTTGATGTTGTTCTCCCGGGTCATGGAGCGGAACTTCAGCATGATGAAGCCTTTCCGGTCCTTCCCCATGCGGCGCTGCAAATAGAACAACTCGCCGGGATTCCAGAACGGGTTCAATACGATCAGTACGCAGCACAGCCCGAGAAAAAGCGGAAGGCACAGGATGCTTACGACAATGTCGAAAACGCGCTTTGACGTAATATATGCGTGGCGGCGGGTGAGACCCGCGAATAGCGGCTCTCCTCCACTTTCATGATCTGCGACCAGTTCCGGGGCGGAGACAAAATTCTGCTTTGAATAGCCCCGCGCGACAAAGTCCCCCACGACTTTTCCTCCTCGGTAAAGTGCAATCTGAACCGGTTCCAAAAATGGAAGGAAACCCACAAAACTACTCTGGTGACACTGTTGACACTACTAATCGAGCGGCTGCTGAAATACCGCCGCGCGGCACACTCAATCCTCAGATAAACGACTCACAAATAAGCAGGATTGATTCTGCGATGAGGCCATAGCATTGGCGGAGAGTCAAGAGAAAGGGGTCGCGCCAATCGCGGGGTTCGCGCTCCGATGACTAGGCGTGACCTTGGTGAATAATTCGCGAGACGACCAGACATGACATCTGCACGCAACGCTTCCGCCCACGACGCGGCGTTCAGCGTGGATGCTCCGCCGAGGTCTGGTCCGCCGCGTCGAAGCGCGAATACGCGCCGGTCTCTCCTTCAGATGAGCCGAAGCATCCCGATCCAGGGCAGAGAGCGGTTCCCGCGACGGCGCGGCTTGAGGCGCCCGTCCTTGTCCAGCGCATAGGTCGCCATCCTGACCGAGTCGCTCTCGTTGCCTCCGATCGTCTTGATTTCACCCCTGTCGCGATCGACCTCGACCACGATTGCGGAATGCGAAGGGTAGAAACTGTCATTGCCGTAGTCCGCGCGCGCCGCTGCGAAATCGTGCTTCTCGGCGTCGCTGCGCCCGTAATGCACGATGTCCCCCGGCTTCGGAATCGCGTCCGCCGCCGACACCGCCTCGTAGAGGGCCGGTCCGGTGCGATCGACGCAGTCCTGAAAATAGTGGCAGTGGCCGACGGAGTACTTGAACCGGTCTCCCGCGCCGGCCTCTTTCAACACGAACGAGATGAAGGCCGCTGACCAGGCCGGTCTTTTGCCGCTGGCGTCCAGCGTCCGGCCGTCATTCGGTTGCCCCACCGCCCGCCAGTAGTCGCCGACGCGCAGGTATTGCGGGTCTTCCGTTTCCTTCGCGGAGCCGCCGTCAAACCTGGCCAACTCCTCTCGGCAGATGCGCAGGATCGCGTTGCGGATATCGGCGTTGGAGGCCGGCCCGCCAATTGACCGTCCGACCGCGTCGAAGCTGCTCGCCACGCCTTTACGCGCAACCGTATAGGACGGCGGCAACGCCGTGCCCGGCGCGAAACCGTGATAATGCACATCCTTGTTCGCTTCGCTGCCGTAGATCGCGACCGCGTTGCGAACCACGTGGTTCCCCCACGCCGCCAGAGCCGAAGCGCTTGACAGGTGCGGGTTCAGAAAATGCGTCGCGCCCTTGATCTCGCTCACGCCGCCGGCGGCCCGCGCCTTCACATGCTCTTCGACGATCTCCGTCACGTTAGCGTTCGCCTTCGGCAGCCCAGTCCACGATCCCGTCGCGTTGATCGCGGAGAACTGCTTGGGCTGGTCGATCACCTTCTGGATCGTGTCCCTCCAGTTTGCATGCGCCACGCGGTTCAGAACCGTGTCGACGACAGCCGCCAGTCCGCCGCGAAGCTCCGCCTCGCCGTATTTCGCGAAATGGCCGACCTCGCTCTGCGCCACGCGCTGCAGGGCGTCAAGGTCTTCATCGGTGATGTCTATGACCTTGCCGGTCGGTCTGCTGACGGCGGCCGCCCCGCCGCCCGCGATCGCGCCGTCCGTTACTCTCGGGGCGTCCGTCGTCGCCGTAGTTGTCGCCTCTCCCGCGGCCGCGCCGCTCGTGGTCGCCGTCTCCGCGACCGTCGTGTCTTCCCGAACCGGTTCCGGTCGCGGCGCCTCCGGGACATTCGCGAGTCCGAGTTTCCGCGCCTTTTCGATCAACCGATCCAGGAACAACCGGTTGATCCGTCCCTGCAGCGCGATCAGCGATCGCTCCAGCTTTGCCGCGACACCGCTCAACTTTTGCGCTTGGGCGTGCAGCGGCAGGAGCACCATGCCGGCAATGGCGCTCTCCAGCGGCCTGATCGTCTCTACGCGAATTGCGGCGGCGGCGGCGGTGTCGCCGGCGCTCTTGGCCGCGTCATGCGCCGCATCAGCGGCGTTGAGCATGGCCTCAAGTTTCGCCAGTGCGTCCATGTCCTATCCTCTCCGGTCGAAATTCTTCGGATCACTCAACGCCGCCGGCCAATGCGCGGCGCGTTTCCTCCGCCGCCATCGTCAGCAACTGGCCGGCGGCGATCAGACCGGAGACGCCGCCATCGCCTTCACCAGCCGCCGCCGCGAGCGCCGCATCAAGCGCCCGGTCCGCGGCGTCCAGCAGGATCACCCAGTTGGCGAGCAGCACCCGCGTTTCCTCTATCGCGTCGGCCCGCGCCTCCAGATCGCCACCCCGTCCAATGGTCAGGATCGCATGGCCCCTGAATGCGGCGAAGATCTCGGGCGTCGCGTCTCGCACGCCTTTCAGCGCCGCCTTCATCGTCTCGCCATTGGCCAGAAGTTGATCGCGGAATTCGGCGCGCGCGACGAATCCGATCGCCCCGCGGGCCGGGGCCCGGAAGGCCCGCACATGCGCATTGACTCCGGAAATGGCCGCGGTAATGCCGGCGCCGGCTGCGGCCGGCGGGGCCACGGCCGTGGCGGCAGCGGCCGCGATGTCGACGATCCGCCCGACCTGACCCGATACGACATCTGCGGACTGACCGGAGGCCAGCGCGTTGAGCGCCTCGGTGTAGGCGCCGACCGCGGCGATGGCGCGCCGGAAGGCAGCTGTCGCAGGCGGATCGCCGGCGCTCACCAAATAGAGCGCCTGGTCGGGCTTGAAGGGCGTCTGCCCGCGCACCAGCGCTTCGCAATCGAGCGGGTCGTCGATCTCCAGCACATTGACGCAGTTCCGCCACAGCCGCCGCTCGGTCACTGCGAGCCGGTCCAGGATCGCATCCGAAGCGCTGCGGGTCTGCTGGAAGGTTTCGCGATAGAAGCCGAACTCTTCGGCGCCGCGATTGGTGGAGCATCCACCGGCCAGAATGGACGAAACGATGAGGGCGGTGCCCAAAGCCGAGAGTTTCATGTTCGAGATCCCACCCCTTGCCAGATAATGAGAGTTTTTCATAACTTCGCGTTTAAGTCAAGAGAAAGATCGTAAACAATTGATTAATATCATAAATAGCATATTAGATATAGGCGTATTTTACCCTGGCCTGCGCCTCCCATCATGCGGCGTTTGTCTGCTTCGCCGCTGCCTCCCGCGCCGGCTGAGCACGCCTCAAGAGGTTGCAGGCTTTCGTCGCGCCCGATCCAACCAAGACCGTTTTCACGCTTCACTTCAGCAACAGGCGCTTCGGGCCCCGCTTCGGGACCGTCCGGGTTAACTGCCGTCGACAAGCCATGGCGGGCAGATATGTGTTGAAAAATGATATATCACATGACAGCTTTTCACTCACAAGAGACGCACAAACACGACTAAGTCCACGGGAGCATGATCATGATCGTATCAAGACTGATCGCCGCCGGCGCGCTGGCGATTCTGACGGCGGGGGCGGCTCAGGCCGAACTTCTCGACGACATCAAGGAGCGCGGTTCGCTGAAATGCGGGACGCTGGACTACCTGGCCGGCGTCGGGTTTCTGAATGACAAGGGCGAATGGTCCGGTTATGATGTCGACTTCTGCAAGGGTGCCGCGGCGGCGATCTTCGGCGATCCCGACAAGGTCGATTTCGTCGTGCTGACCGGCGCGCAGATGTTTCCGTCGCTCGAGTCCGGCGAAATCGACATCCTGTCGCGCAGCGTCACGCAGACGATCTCCCGCGAGACGACGATGGGGATCGATTTCATCGGGCCGAACCATCTGACCGGGCAGGGCTTCATGGTCCACAAGGAGCTTGGCGTCACCTCGGTCGACGAACTTGACGGCGCCACGGTCTGCGTCCTCGCCGGCACGACGACGGAACGTTATCTCGCCGACTGGTTTCGCGGCAAGGGGATGAGCTTCACCCCCGTCGCCACCGAAAGCAGCGACCAGATGTTCGCAAACTATTTCGAACAACGCTGCGATGCCGTGACCATGGAGCCGCCCTATCTGGCGATCCGGCGCGCCAAGTCCGCCAATCCGGACGGGAGCGTGATTCTCGACGAGCTGATCGCGAAATCCTTTGAGGCGCCGGTCATTCGGCAGGGAAATCCGGCGTTCCATGAAGTGCTGAAATGGATGCACTGGGGAATGATCACGGCCGAGGAGATGGGGATCACCTCCGATAATGTCGACGAGATCGCCGCGACCTCGACCGATCCGGTCGTTCGCCGCTTCCTGGGTGTCGAAGGCTCGATCGGCGCCGACATGGGCGTTTCCAACGACTGGATGGTCAACGTCATCAAGGCGATCGGCAATTTCGGGGAGTTCTATGACCGGAACCTCGGCTCCGGCTCCGGTCTCGACGTGCCGCGCGGCATGAACGCGCTCTGGCGCGACGGCGGTGCGATGGTGGCGCCCGGCTGGCAGTGAGCGAAATCGACCGTGGCGGGCGCTCCGGCGCCCGTCTCCTCACGCCCATCCCACGCTTTGTCGCGCGTGCGCGACGGTCCGACATTCTTGCGCAGACGCTTTTCATCATCATCCTCCTGATTGTCGGCTGGGTGGCTGTCGACGCGGTTTCGACCAATCTGGAGCGACTTTCGGTCAAATCGGGTTACGGCTTCCTCTTCGAGGACGCCAATTTCGAGCTTGGCGAGAGCGTCATTCCTTTTCGCGCCGGCGACAGCTATTTCCGCGCCTTTGCGGCGGGGCTCGCGAACACGCTGAAGGTTGCGGCCATCGGCATCGTTCTCTCGACCATCGTCGGGCTGGTGATCGCCCTCGGTCAGCTTTCGCCGAGCGTGGTGATCGCGACCGCCTGCCGGCTTTATATCGACGCGGTGCGCAACGTGCCGCTCCTCCTGCAGCTCATCTTCTGGCACACGATTCTCACCAGTTCGCTCCCGACGGTGAGAAAGGCGCTCTCGCCCTTCGAAGGGGTCTACCTCACCAATCGCGGGTTATATCTTCCGGCGCCGGTCGCGGACCCCGCGCACGGGCCGATCGGTCTGGCCGCCCTTGTCGGCGTCGCGCTGGCGGGCGCGGCCTGGTTCTTCCTGCGCCGCAAGGGCGTGGCGATGGCCGCGTTCGCCCTGCCGGTCGTCGTCACGTTTTTCGTTTACGGCGCGCCGGTGGAGCTTCAGAAGCCGGAACTCGCCGGTTTCAACTTTCGTGGCGGGATCGAGCTTTCGCCTGAATTCGCCGCAATGCTGCTCGGTCTGACGATCTATGTCGGCGCCTTCAACGCCGAGATCATCCGCGCCGGCATTCTCGGAGTGGACAAGGGCCAGCGAGAGGCGGGAGCCGCCCTCGGCCTTTCGTCATGGCGGGTGATGCGCAAGATCATCCTGCCGCAGGCGCTGCGGATCATCCTGCCGAGCATGACCAACTCCTATCTCAACCTCACCAAGGAAAGCTCGCTTGCGGTGGCGATCGGTTATCCGGAGATCGTCAGGGTCTCCAACATCGCCGTGTTCGAGACCGGGCAGGCGATCGAATGCATCTCGATCGTGATGATCATCTATCTCGTGCTCAGCCTGATCACTTCGCTGATCCTGAACTGGCTGAACGCCCGCGCGAGGCTGGTGGAGCGATGATCGCCGCGCTCGACCGGTGGCTCCGGCCGCTCTACGCCACGCCGGGCGCGGCGGCGACCAATCTCGCCGGCCTCGCGCTGCTGATGCTGATCGTCCCGCCAGTCCTGGACTGGGCGATCTTCTCCGCCGTCTGGTCGGCGGAGGACATGAACGGCTGCCCGCCGGAGGGCGGCGCATGCTGGGCCTTCATTCGCGCGAAGGCGCGACTGATCCTCTTCGGCCGCTACGTTTACGTCGAACAATGGCGCCCGGTGATTGCGACGCTGATTCTGGCGGCGCTGGTCGCGTTCTCGCTCAATCCGCGCTTCTGGCGTCCGGCGCTCGCCGGCGCCTGGGTGGTCGGCTTGATCCTCTACTCCGTGCTGATGTGGGGTGGGGTTCTGGGCCTTCGCTATATCGACAGCTCCTATTGGGGTGGTCTGCCGCTCACGGTGCTGCTCACGATCTTCGGCACTTTCTTCGGCATTTTCTTGGCGATCCCGATCGCGCTCGCGCGTTATTCGAAGCTGCCCGCGTTCCGGTACGTCGCCACGGTCTATGTCGAGCTTGTCCGCGGCGTGCCGCTGATCAGCGTTCTCTTCATGGCGTCTGTCCTGATCCCAGTGATCCTGCCGCAGGGTTTCGCGCCGAGTGGGCTGGTGCGGGTGCTGTTCGGCCTCACGGTCTTTATCGCGGCCTATATGGCGGAGGTCCTGCGCGGCGGGCTGCAGGCGATCCCGTCGGGCCAGTTTGAGGCGTCGCGCGCGCTCGGCCTTTCCTATTTCGCGATGATGGTCCGTGTCGTGCTGCCTCAGGTTTTCGAGATCGTGCTGCCGCCGACGGTCAGCCTGATTATCGCCTGCCTCAAGGGCACCTCGCTGGTGGTGATCGTCGCGATGCTCGATCTCCTCGGCGCGGCGAAAGCCGCCCTCGCGGACCCGAAATGGATCGGCTTTCACGTCGAGGCTTTCGTCTTCGCGGCGCTGATCTACGCGATCATGTGCGGCGCGATCTCCGCTTACGGCCGGCGGATCGAGGGGCGGCTGGCGCAGACGCGCGCGAAATGAACGGTCAGCGACCGAGACTTGATTGATTGATGACGAGGAGAATGAAATGACCGAAGCAAGACATGCATTTCCAGTGGAGGGGCGCGCCTGGGACGACCTTCTCGCGGACATGCGCGGGCGGACCTCCGGCGATCTCGACTGGAAGAATGGGCGTACGCCGCTTTTCGTGTTCCGCAATGACGAGGAAACCTACGAGATCGGCAAGAAGGCGTTCATGGAGTTTTTCAGCGAGAATGCGCTGGGCCGTGAACGCGCCTTCTTCAGCATCGGTTCGATGGAGAAGGAGGTGCTTGATTTCGGTCTCTCGCTCTTTCATGCGCCGACCGGCGCGGCCGGCGTCTTTTCGACCGGCGGCAGCGAGAGCATATTCCTCGCCATGAAGGCGGCGCGCGACGCGTGGCGCGCGAAGCGCGGGAATGGCGCCGCCGCAGTCCCGCTCAACATTGTGATCCCGATCACCGCCCATCCCGCTTTCGACAAGGCCGCCGATGCGATGGACCTCGAGATCCGGCGCGGTGGATTGCGCGCCGATATGCGCGCCGATCCGGAGGCGCTGCGCCCGCTGATTGACGATCGAACCATCGCCATCCTCGGCTCGGCGCCTTGTTTTCCGCATGGCGTGGTCGACCCGATCGAGGAGTTGAGCGCGCTGGCCGAGGATGCCGGGGTCTGGTTGCATGTCGACGCCTGCGTCGGCGGCTGGATGGCGCCCTTCTTCACGAAGATCGGCCGACCGACGCCGGATTTCGACTTCCGCTACCCTGGCGTCCGTTCGATCTCCGCCGATCTCCACAAGTTCGGTTTCTGCCCCAAGCCCGCCTCCACGGTGTTTTACCGTGACGCCGACGATATGGAGCGCGCGAAATTCGTCGCTGACGCCTGGCCGAGCGGGCGGTTCCAGACGTCCACCCTCGCCGGCACCCGGCCCGGCGGCGCGGTCGCCGCGTCCTGGGCGGTGCTGAACCATCTCGGCGAATCCGGCTACTGCGCGGCGGCGGAGCGCCTCGGCGCGATGACTGACGCCTATGTCGAGGGGATTAGGGAAATCCCCGGCATGAAGTTCTGGGCGAAGCCCGATCTGACACTGATCAACTACGGATCGGACGAGTTCGACATCTTCCACGCCGCCGTGGAGATGTACAAGCGCGGCTGGCTGCCCGCGCTGACGCGACGCCCGCGCGGGCTTCACGCGATGATGTCCCTCATGCATGCGCCGGCGCGCGAAGCCTTCCTCAAGGATCTGGGTGAAGCTGTTGATATCGCCCGGACGCTTGAGCCGGGCACCTCGTCCATCGAGGCGGTCTACTCCTGAAAGTTCAGGGGTCGAGGGCCGCGAGCAGGCCCTCGATCCCGTCGCTCAGGTCCTTCTGGATGGCGTTGCTCGCGCCCTGCGGGTCGCGGGCGCGCACGGCTTCGATTACCGCGAGATGGTTGCGGTATCCGGTCAGACTCTTCCTGAACACATGCGGCAGCAGGGTCCGCATCGGGCCGACCTGAAGCCAGAGCACGTCGATCATCCGCGTCAGCACCGGCGACGCCGCGCGGGCATAGAACATCAGGTGGAATTCGGAGTCGAGCTCCAGCGCCGCGTCGAAATCCTCGCTGAGATTTCCGGCCTTCATGCGCTCGTTGAGCTTGTCCAGACGGGCGGCGAACACTGCGCCGCCCTTCGGCGCGGCGAGCAGAGCCGCGTGCGGCTCCAGCAGTTTGCGTATTTCGGAGATCTCCAGATACCGCTGGCGGGTGAGGCGCGGAACAAGGAAGGAGCGGGTCTCCGATATCTCGATCGCGCCCTCGGACGCCAGCCGCGTCAGCGCTTCGCGCGCGGGGGTTGGGCTGACGCCGAGCGTTCGCGCGAGCCGCCGCGCGGTGATCTTCTCGCCCGGCTTGTATTGCCCGCGCAAGAGACCGCGCCGCAGCCGATCATAGACCTGTTCGGCGAGGGTCGCGCTTCGCTGAATCTCGCCCAAACCATCATCCACTGCCAGCACCGCCTTCCAGCCTGTTCGCCGCCTTCGTCATAAGGGCCGCCGCCCCTTGCGAGATGCGGTGAAATCATAGGTTCACGCCTTGCCGGGAACAAGCGCATGGGCGGAGGCCGCGCGGTTTTCTGACGTTCGATCAGCCTGCGATGGGCGTGCGGCGATGCGGGTGTGGCCGACCGGGCGATCGAGGCGCCGCGCGGGCCAGCGAACCCGGGGAAGAGCGGTGACGCGCTCCGAATGTTTTTCTTTCGCGCTGAAATTTATAGGAATTGACACGTGTGGGGTGGATTTGTAGCGTTTTCGTGGAAACTCCTAGATAGGAATCGTTGATGGGACCGACCCAGAGTATTCGATCACCCGCTACGCGCGCGGTCGGATCAGGTCGGTCGAAGCACAAGCTGGTCTCGGAGGCGATCCTGACAGCAATCGAAGCGGGGCGCTGGATGCCGGGCGATCAGTTGCCCGCGGAAGACCAGCTTGTGGTCGAGATGGGCGCGAGCCTCGGGACCGTGCAACGGGCGCTTCGCAGTCTTGTGGCGATGGGAGTCGTCGAGCGGCATCACGGGCGCGGCACCTTCGTTTCGGGCGCTCGCGCGCAGGAGACGCAGCTTCAGCATTTCCGGTTCGTGGGCGAGGGCGATACGCGGGTGTTGCCGGTTTGCTTCACGATCATCGGGGTCGAAACAACCGACGCCGCCGGTCCGTGGAGCCAGCTGTTCGGCGCGCCCGGCGACGGCTATGTCCGCATCCAGCGTATCGCCTCCGTCAATGACGAGTTCGATGTCTTCAGCGAGATCTATCTCCCGGCTGGACGCTTTGCGGCGCTTGCGAAGATGAGCCAGTCGACGCTGAACGGCGTTTCATTTCGCGACATGCTGGCGGAGCGTTTCAACGCGCCGACTTTGAACACCCGCCAGACGATGCAGTGCCAAGTGTTGCCGCCGCGCGTGACGCGGCGCATCCAGTTGCCTAGCGGGCAATACGGCATCGTCTGGACGATCGCCGGCATGAGCTACCGCGACGCGCCGATCACATGGCAGCGCATATTCGTGCCACCAAGCGACCGTGTGCTCGAGATCGCCCCGGCGCGCGCCGCCGATCTTGCCGCCGCCGCCGGAAGGAGACCTGGCAAATGACGCGCTACGCGTTCGATTTTCTCCCAGCGCCGGAGGGGCGCACATCCGCCAAACCGCGCGCGGCGGGTCTGACCATGACGATCGACTCCGGGGTTCCGCTCGGCCGCGCCGCCGACATGCTGGAATTGGCGGGTCCCTATGTCGACATCGCCAAGATCAAGACCGGCGGCTCGCGTCTTTATCCCCGCGACTATCTCAAGCGGAAAATCGCGCTCTATCGCGAGCACGGTCTCGACGTCTTTCCCGGCGGTCAGTTCCTGGAATACGTGATCCACACCAGCCGGCAGGACGCCGTGCCGCGTTACTGGGAGGAGGCGCTGGCGCTGGGGTTCACGGCGATCGAGGTTTCCGACAACGTGGTGCCGCTGACCGATGAGCGCCGCCACGCGCTGATCAGCGGGGCGGTCGCCGCTGGTTTGAAAGTATTCGGCGAGGTCGGATCGAAAGAGAACGAGACCGATCTGGAGACGCTGGCGCGTCAGGCGGAGATCAGTTTCGACGCGGGAGCGAGCCTGGTGCTGGTGGAGGCGGCGGAGTTGATCTCCGCCGATGGCGTCAACCATGAACTCTTGGCGGGAATCAGGGAGCGGCTGGACATGTCGCGTGTTCTGATCGAGCTGCCCGGCCCCTGGATCAGCAATGTCTCGCACCACATGATCGACGACATGGCCAAACTCCTTGTGAGGGCGCTGGGGCCGGACGTGAACCTTGGCAATGTCGCGTTCGACACGCTTTTCGATCTCGAGACGACGCGCTCGGGGCTGGGCGTCGCGGGCCCGCCCGGCGCGGGAAAACAGGCGATGAAGGGATGAAACTTCGGCGCGCGGCGTCGGCGAGAAGGCCGGAGGAACGGCCCGGGACCCTAACCAACAAATGGAGATGAGAATGATGAGTATTCGATTGACGCATGAACCTGCCGGGCCACGGATGCGGGCCGGATCGTCCCTGAAGCGACTGGCGCTTGGCGCCGGCGTCCTGTTGGGGCTGTCGGCCGCGCCGGCGCTGGCGCAGGACTATCCCGAGATGGAGATGAAGTTCGGCCATCCATACGCCGAAAGCCACCCGCTCGCGCAGGGCGCGCAAATGTTCGCCGACAAGATCGCCGAGCGGACCGATGGAAAGATCAAGATCAACGTCTTTCCCAACAACACCATCGGGTCCTCCCGCGATCTGGTCGAGGCGATCCAGATCGGCGTTGTTGATTTCGCGCTGGTGCCGACGACCAATGTGGCCAGCTTCTATCCGCCGCTCGACATCTTTTACCTGCCGTTCATTTTCCGCGACAGCGCGCACGCCTACGCGGTCTCCGATGGTCCGGTCGGGCAAAAGCTCTATGCCGACATGCTGGAGAAAACCGGCATCCGGACCCTGGCGATGTTCGAGAGCGGCTTTCGCACCATCACAACGGCCAATACCAAGGTCGAAGAGCCGGAAGACATGGAGGGGATCAAGTTCCGCGTCGTGAACAACCCGCTCAATGTCGCCACCTTCAAGGCGCTGGGCGCCAACCCGACGCCGATGGCGATCAGCGAGGTGTTCACCGGCCTTCAGCAGGGCACGGTCGACGGTCAGGACAACCCCATCGGCAATGTGAAGGCGTTCGGCTTTGACACGGTTCAGAAAAACATCACGCTTTCGAACCACCAATGGGCCGGCATCATGTTCCTCGCCGACGACAAGATGTGGGGCGGTCTCCCGGAGCACGTCAAGACTCTCTTCAGCGACACAGCGCAGGAAACCCAGGAATGGGAGCGCAAGGAGCTGAACAAGGTCGAGGGTGCTTATCTCTCCGAAATGGAGGCCGACGGCATGACTGTCACCCGGCTGACGCCGGAACAGACCGCCGCGTTCCAGAAGGCGATGGAGCCGGTCTGGGATGAGTATCGCGACAAGATCGGCGCCGAACTGATCCAGTCTGTGGTCGACACGAAGTAGTCGCGCGAAGCCGCCGCAAGGAGGGGGGAGGCATGCGTATCCTGCAAAGATTGCTCGATGGCAGCGAAGCCCTGCTTGTGGCGGCCTGCGTCGCCTCGTTCGTGGTGATGTTCGTGCTCGGCGTCGCCACTGTGGTGTTCCGTTTCGTGCTCGACAGTTCGCTCGCCTTTCCGGACGAATTGATCCGTTATCTTTTCGTCTGGATGATCGCGCTCGGCTCTGCGGTCACCTACCGACGCAACGCGCATGCGGCGATCGGCGCGCTGGTGGACCGCCTTCCAGACCTCTGGCGCAAGGCCGCATTGCTCATCGCCACCGGGGCCGGGCTCGTCTTCTTCGTCATCGTGCTCGTCTACGGCGCGCAGATCACGGTGCGGGTGTGGCCGCAGATTTCACCGGCGCTGGAGGTCTCGATGTCATGGGTCTACGCGGCGGCGCCGGCGGGCATGGCTTTCCTCACGATCTACGCGGTCGAATTGCTGCTGCGCCAGCTTTTCGCTCCGGCCGCCACGCTCAGGGAGGACGGCCAGTGAGACGACGCGTCGGCGAGAGGCGCCCGACATGACGGCCGCCGTGATCTTCGGCGTCCTGATCGGCCTCATGCTGCTTCGCGCGCCGATCGCGGTAGCGCTGGGGCTAGCCAGCGTCGTCGGGCTGGTGGTGAGCGATATCAATCTCGAGATCGTCGTCCAGCGGATGTTCTCGACCAACAACTCCTTTCCGCTTCTCGCCGTTCCGTTCTTCATTCTGGCGGGCGAGATCATGTCGCTCGGCGGCATGTCGCGGCGGCTGGTGAATTTCGCCGCGTCGCTGGTCGGACACTTGACCGGGGGACTCGGGGCGGTGGCGATCCTCGCCTCCAGTTTCTTCGCCGCGTTATCCGGATCCAACGCCGCGACGGTGGCGGCCATCGGCGGCGTGATGAACGAGCCGATGCGCGAGAAGGGGTATCGCCCGCAATACACCGCGGCGACGGTCGCCGCGGCTGGCGTTACGGGGATGATCATCCCACCCAGCATATTGCTGATCCTCTATGGGGTGGTCACCGGCGTCTCCATCGCCGATCTCTTTCTCGCGGGGCTGGCGCCGGGGATTCTGATCTGCCTTAGCCTTCTGCTGCTCAATCGCGTCCTCGCGCGCCGAGAAGGTGTCGAACCCGAGCCGTTCGCCGGCTACCCGACGATCTGGACCAGCTTCAAGTCGGCGTTCTGGCCGCTGCTGATGCCGGTCATCATCCTTTCCGGGATCTATGGCGGCGTATTCACGCCGACCGAAGCGGCGATCGTCGCCGCTTTCTACGGGCTGATCGTTGGCGCGGCGTATGGTGAATTGAAATTGGCTGCGCTCTATCGCGCGTTTTCGCGCGCGGTCATCTCCTCGGCGGTGGTCATGTTCATCATGAACTCGGCAGGCGTTTTCGCCTGGCTGATCACCATCGACCAGATTCCGCAGGGCGTGTCGCGCTATCTGGCCGAAGCCGCCGGGGGGCCGGTGGTCTATCTGCTTCTGGTGAACATCTTTCTTCTGATCGTCGGTTGTCTGATGAACGCGGCGGCTGCGATCGTGATCTTCACGTCCATTCTTTATCCGACAGCAATGAGCTTCGGGATCGACCCGGTGCTGTTCGGAATCATCGTTTGCGTCAATCTCAGCATCGGAACGGTCACGCCGCCGCTCGGCGTCGATCTCTTCATCGCCTCGGCGATCACGAAAGTGTCGATCGAACGCATCGTGATGATGATCTGGCCCTTCATCCTAGTGCTGCTGCTGGATCTGATGCTGATCACCTATTTCCCGCCAGTCTCCCTGTTCCTCGTGCGATTGCTGGGATAGCGGCGCGATCCGTCGCGCGGTGGCGATACGAACGACCCGGAATCAAGAAGGTATGAAATGACCAAAGCCCAGAGCCATACGCCGTCCCGCCCGTGGGAAGACATGAACAGCGGCGTCGTGCGCGATGCGATCGACCCCGCCCATCTCGGCCATGCGGAGATTTCCCCCGCCGGCCGCTTTGAGGCGGGTTCTTACGCCTCCTTCACACTCACCTATACGGCTGGAAAGTTCGGGATCGACGATTCGGGCAGCCTGCGTATCTGTTTTCGCTTCGCGTCCGATCAGGGGAATCCGCAATTCGAGGACCCCGCCGGCGCCGGTTTCTGCACGGTCGAGGCGTCCAACGGCGCCACACTCCAGTTGCGCTGGGACCCCAAGGGCAATGTGCGACCCTGGGACCGCACGCTCTGGATCAAGGTCGTGAAAGGATTTCTGCAGGAGGGCGACAAGATCATCGCCCGTTTCGGCGTCACCGATCACGGCGGTCCGGGAATGCGGCTTCAGACTTTCTGCGAAGAGACGTTTGAGTTCCGCGTGCTGGCGGACCCGATCGCGACCTTCAACTTTCAGCCGCTGCCGGTGCAACCGACCATCGCCATCGTTCCCGGCCCGCCCGAACGCTTCGTCGCGGTGCTTCCAACGCTGCGTCGCCCGGGCGAGGGCTTCGCCCTCAAACTCAAGGGCGAAGACAAATGGGGTAATCCGTCTGATCGCTGCCGCGGCGTATTCCGGCTGGAGGCCGACCGCCCGATCGAAGGGCTTCCCGAGAGCGTCACCTTTGCCAACGGCGCGTTTTCGGTCACGGTTCCGGATCTCCGCATCGCCGAGCCGGGCAAGGTGTCGATCACGATCAGGGACGAGGCGGGCGCAATCGTCGCCCGCACCAACCCCCTGCTTGTCGAGGATGTCGATCTCGTTCATTTCTGGGCCGATCTTCATGGCCAGTCCGAGGAAACCATCGGCACTGGCAGTGCGCGCGAATATTTCGCGTTCGCACGCGACAAGGCCTGGGTCGACGCCTGCGGTCATCAAGGCAATGACTTCCAGATCACCGACGAGTTCTGGGAAGAATTGAACCGCATCACCGCGGAATTCGACGCGCCGGGCGCGTTCATCGCGCTTCCCGGCTACGAGTGGTCCGGCAACACGTCGCTCGGCGGCGACCGCAACGTGTTCTTCCCCGAGGAGGGGCGGAGGATCCGTCGCTCCTCCCATGCCCTGATCGGCGATCGGAGCGGTGTCGACACCGACTGTTTCACGGCAGGCGAGTTGTTCGAAGCGCTCGCGCGGGACGAAGAGTTCGACACGATCTGCTACGCCCATTGCGGCGGGCGCTACGCCGATATCCGCATCGCCCATGACGGCCGTTTCGAGCGCTCGGTGGAGGTGCATTCCTCTTGGGGCACGTTCGAATGGCTCCTTCATGACGCGCTGAAGCTCGGCTATCGTGTTGGAGTCGTCGCCAATTCGGACGGTCACAAGGGACGCCCGGGCGCGAGCTATCCCGGCGCCGGAAAGTTCGGCGCGATAGGCGGTCTGACGTGTTTCAACATGCCCGAACTGACGCGCCCCGCGCTTCTCGACTGCATGCGCAAGCGCCGCCACTACGGCACGACCGGCGGCGACGCCGGCCGTATGGCGATTTCTCTCACGACAGGTTTCGACGCCCCGGCGGCGATCTATCACGACGATCCGGCGCTGGGGCCGGCGACGTCTCATCCCGCTCGGGAAGCGATGATGGGCGATATCGTGCATTTGCCCGAGGGCGACGCGCAGCTTGCGGTTTCGATCGAAGCGAAATCTCCGATTGAGCGGGTCGACATCTTCAACGGCCTTGAACTGGTGGAGACGATCCGACCCTACGCGCCCGAGGACCTCGGCGCGAGAATTCGCCTGCACTGGGAGGGCGCGGAATATCGAGGCCGGTTTCGCCAGGTGATCTGGGATGGCGGCGCGACCGTTTCCGACAATACGATCGAAGCGGCTGTGCCGATCAATTTCCTGAATCGCGACAAGTCGCTCGACCGTGTCTCCGCGCGAGAGATCCGCTGGGAAGCTCTGACCACCGGCAACGCCGGCGGAGCGGATCTTGTCCTAAGCGATGCGTCCGCCGGGACGCTCGCGGTCCGGACGCCATTGATCTCATTCGATATCCCGATACGGGAGATCGGCTTCGAGGACACCGTTTACGACGCTTCGGCCGAATTGCCCCGGTTTCTCAAACTGTTCCGTTTGCCTGACGAGAACCGGAGCCGCTCGCTGAGGTTCAGCCGCGCCCTCATGGTTGAAGGCGGGCGCGACAACCCTGTCTATATCCGCGTTACGCTGGAAGACGGAACCCGCGCCTGGACAAGTCCGGTCTACATATTTCGCTGAACGCGCGCCGCCATGCGCGGCTCGTTCCGTTCCGCCCCGAATCTCGAAGCGCGCCGATAGCGGGCGGGCCGTCTCAGAGAGCGCCCGAACGGCGCACGCGCATACGCCGCGCTGAGCTTGGTTCGCGCGGATGAGGTCCGGGCGAGCCTCTGATGCTTCGGCTTCAGAAAAAAAACGGCGCCCGAAGGCGCCGCTGAGGGAGTTCTTTGTTGTCAGGCTTCTTTTCTGCCCGGGTTTCGCCTGCGGCCTGTTCCGCCGGCTGACGGAGCGCCTTCGCGCCCTCGCCGTTTCAGCTGCAGCCCGTGGTGGAGCCGCAATTGTCGCATTTGAGGCAGGTGCCGTTGCGCACCAGGGTGAAGTTCCCGCATTCCCCGCATGGGTCGCCCTCGTAACCTTTCATCTTCGCCTCGGCGCGGCGCTGCATCGTCGCGCCGGAGGCGGAGGCGGAGACGACAGAGACTTCGGTCTCCATCGCCACGGCCGCCGCCGAGAGCGAGGCCGGCGCCGCTTCGCCCGCCGGCGAGAGCCCGCCAGTCACGACGAAGAAGTCCTTCGGCATTCGGCCGCGATGGTAGCCGTTGGAGGCCGCGACCCGGATCGCCTCGATCCGCGCCAGCGCGTCGTCCCCCGCCTCGGTGAAGTTGCGCACGCCCTCGGCTTCGCCACGGCCGACATCGTCGAAACGGGCGCCTTCCGGCTCGACATGGGCGAGGTCCGTCCGGTCGAGATAGGAGATCGCCAACTCGCGGAAAATGTAGTCGATGATCGAGGTGGCGGTCTTGATGTTCTCGTTGCCCTGCACCATTCCCGCCGGCTCGAACCTGGTGAAGGTGAAGGCCTCGACGAATTCCTCCAGCGGCACGCCGTACTGGAGGCCCATCGAGATGGCGATGGCGAAATTGTTCATCATGGCCCGGAAGGCGGCGCCTTCCTTGTGCATGTCGATGAAGATCTCGCCGAGCCGGCCGTCATCGTATTCGCCGGTATGGAGATAGACCTTGTGGCCGCCCACGGTCGCCTTCTGGGTGTAGGACTTCCGCCGGTCGGGCAGGCGCTCGCGCTCGCGCTTCGCGGCGATCTCGCGCACCACGACCTTTTCGACGATCCTTTCGGCGACAGTGGCGACTTTCGCGGCGACAGGCTCGTCCGCGCCATCCTCCTCCTCATCGATGATCTGCGCGGCGAGCGGCTGCGAGAGCTTGGAGCCGTCGCGGTAGAGCGCATTCGCCTTGACGCCCAACTCCCAGGAGAGGCGATAGGCCGCCTTCACTTCCTCCACAGTGGCGTCGTTCGGCATGTTGATGGTCTTGGAGATGGCGCCGGAGATGAAGCTCTGCGCCGCCGCCATCATGTGGATATGGCTCTCGACGCTGAGATAGCGCGTGCCGGTCTTGCCGCAGGGGTTGGCGCAGTCGAAGACCCCGACATGGGCTTCGTCGAGCCCGGGCGCCCCTTCCAGCGTCATCGTTCCACAGACGAAATCGTTGGCGGCGTCGATCTCGGCTTTCGAAAAACCGATGGCGCGGAGCAGATCGAAGGCCGGGTTTTCCATTGCCTGGCGGTCGAGGCCCAGTTTCTCGGTGCAGAAATCCACGCCGAGCGTCCACTGGTTGAAGACGAAGCGGATATCGAACGCGGCCCCGAGACTTCCCTCGACCTTAGCCAGCGTCTCGGCGTCGAACCCCTTCTCGGCCAGCGTGACATGATTGACCCCTGGCGCGCCGACCAGCGTGCCGGCGCCGACCGCATGGTCGATGATCGCGGCAATGGCGTTCTCGCCGTAGCCGAGAGAGGCGAGCGCCGCCGGGACCGAGCGGTTGATGATCTTGAAATAGCCGCCGCCGGCCAGCTTCTTGAACTTCACCAGTGCGAAATCCGGCTCGATCCCGGTGGTGTCGCAATCCATCACCAGACCGATCGTGCCGGTGGGCGCGATCACGGTCGCCTGCGCGTTCCGGTAGCCATGCGCCTCACCGAGGCTGAGGGCGCGGTCCCAAGCCGCGTGCGCGGCCTCTACCAGCCGCTTGTCGGGGCAACGCGCGTGATCGAGCGGAACCGGCTTCGTCGCCAATCCTTCGTACCCGTCCACCTCGCCATAGGCGGCGCGCCGGTGGTTGCGGATGACGCGGAGCATGTGGTCGGCGTTCCTTGCGTAGCCGGGAAAGGCGCCGACCTCGGCGGCGATTTCGGCGGATGTGGCGTAGCTCACCCCGGTCATCACCGCAGTCAGCGCGCCGCAGAGCGCGCGGCCTTCATCCGAATCGTAGCCATGACCGAGCGTCATCAAGAGCCCGCCGATATTGGCGTAGCCGAGGCCGAGCGTGCGAAACTCATAGGATCGCTCGGCGATCTCCGGGCTCGGGAACTGCGCCATCAGAACGGAGATCTCAAGCGTCAGCGTCCAGAGCCTTGTCGCATGCTCATAACCCTGAATGTCGAAGACGCCGTCCTTGAGAAAGGTCAGGAGGTTCATCGACGCCAGGTTGCAGGCGGTGTCGTCGAGGAACATGTACTCCGAGCACGGGTTCGAAGCCCGGATCGGCCCGTCCTCGGGGCAGGTGTGCCAGTCGTTGATCGTGTCGTGATACTGCATGCCGGGATCGGCGCAGGACCATGCGGCGAGCGCGATCTGCTCCCAGAGATCGCGCGCCTTCAGCGTCTTCGCGACCGTTCCGTCGGTGCGGCGGATCAGTTCCCAGTCCGCATCCGTCTCCACCGCCTTCAGAAAGGCGTCGGTGACGCGGACTGAGTTGTTGGAGTTCTGCCCGGCGACGGTCAGATAGGCTTCCGAATCCCAGTCGGTGTCATAGGTCGGGAACTCGATCTTGGCGAAACCCTGCGCCGCGTATTGCAGCACGCGGTTCACATAGGCGTCGGGAATCGCGACCTTGCGCGCCTCGCGGATCGCCGTTTTCAGGCCAGGGTTCTTCTTCGGGTCCGCGGCGTCCTCGATGGCGCCGTCCCAGGCGCGGATCGCGCCGAAGATCAGGTTCAGCTTCTCCTCATGCATCTTCGACCCGGCGACGAGGGACGCGACTTTCTGCTCCTCCGTGACCTTCCAGTTGATGAAGGCTTCGATATCCGGGTGATCCATGTCGCAGATCACCATCTTCGCCGCCCGGCGCGTGGTGCCGCCCGACTTGATCGCGCCGGCCGCGCGGTCGCCAATCTTCAGGAAAGACATCAGGCCGGAGGATTTTCCGCCACCGCCGAGCCGTTCGTTCGCCGCGCGGAGGGATGAGAAGTTCGTGCCGGTGCCGGAGCCGTATTTGAAGAGGCGGGCTTCCCGTGTCCAGAGGTCCATGATGCCGCCGTCATTCACCAGATCGTCGTTCACCGACTGGATGAAACAGGCATGCGGCTGCGGATGCTCGTAGGCCGAGGTGGATTTCGTCAGCTTGCCAGTCTTGTAGTCGACATAGAAATGTCCCTGGCCCGGCCCGTCGATGCCGTAGGCCCAGTGCAGCCCGGTGTTGAACCATTGCGGCGAGTTCGGCGCCGCCATCTGCATCGCCAGCATGTAGCGCATTTCGTCGTGATAGGCGCGCGCGTCGGTCTCGTCGGTAAAATAGCCGCCTTTCCAGCCCCAATAGGCCCATGCCCCGGCGAGCCGGTCGAAAACCTGCCGCGCGTCGGTCTCGCCAACATACCGCTCGGCCTCGGGCAGCGCCTGCAGCGCCTTCTCATCCGCGACGGAGCGCCAGAGGAAGGCCGGAACGCCCTTTTCCTTCACCGGTTTCAGCGCCGCCGGAACGCCGGCCTTGCGGAAATATTTCTGCGCGAGAACATCCGCTGCAACCTGGCTCCAGCGTTTCGGCACGTCGACATCGTCCAGCCTGAAGACGGTCGACCCGTCCGGATTGCGGATCTCGCTCACCGCTTTCCGGAACTCGATGGTTGCGTAGGGCGAGGCCCCGGCGGACGTGAAACGGCGGTCGATCTTCATCACTATGTCCCTTGCTGGCCTGGTTTCAGGCCGCATGTCTTCGTTCACGGCGAGACGTTGCGCGCCGCGTTCCTTACGCCGGCGCGTTGATCGCGCCGGTTCGCTCATTAAATTCCCGGTCCGCTACATCACCAGATGCGGTGGCTTTCTCGCGCCGGGACACAAACTCTGGTTGAGAGGGCCCTCAGGGTCAACGGATTTATTCGACATGCGCGCTATATTTTGGGCTTGACGGAGTCTCAAACACCACAGCTAGTGAACGAATTAGGAACGCAAGGTTAAGATGGAGTTCACGCGGATGGGTGCGGCGGTGCACTGCGTCGAAATCCCGTCGCGCCATGTCGCGAAGAAGCGCGCCGCCTGATTTGCGCCCGGCGATAGAGGAGAAAGGATTCGAGGAGCCAGGCCATGTTGTCGTCCCCAGCTTTCGTCGCCGATCTCGCCGCCGTCATGCAGCCCGTCGCCGATGCCAGAGGGCTGCCAAGCGCGCTCTACTCCAGCGCGGAGGCGCTGGCGCTGGAGCGCGAGAAGATTTTCCATTCCGGCTGGGCCTCCATCGGCTTCGGCGCCGACATTCCGGAGGCCGGCGATGCGGCGCCGATCGACTATCTCGGCGTTCCGCTCCTGATGGTTCGCGACAGGTCCGGCGCGGTCCGCGTTTTCGAGAATGTCTGCCGCCATCGCGGCATGATTCTCGTGGAGAAGAAACGCAATTTCGGCGGCGTGATCCGCTGCCCCTACCATTCTTGGTGTTACAGTCTCGACGGACGCCTCAGGGCGACTCCGCATGTCGGCGGGCCGGGAATCAACACGCACGAATCGGTGAATCCGGAGACGACGGGGCTAAGCGAGCTGCGCTCGGCGATGTTGCTGGATGTCATTTTCGTCAATCTCGACGGCAAGGCCCCGGATTTCAACGACTGGTCGGCCGGGCTCCGGGCGCAACTCGCCGATTTCGTTGACCGGCCCATCTTCCACGGCGGGGGGGAAAGCGGGTTCTCCTTTGACCTGAAGACCAACTGGAAGTTGATTCTGGAGAATAACGCGGAGAGTTATCACCTCCCCTGGGTGCATCCCGGTCTCAACGCCTACTCGAAGCTCGAGGACCACTACCATCTGGAGGAGCGGGGCGGATTTTCGGGTCAGGGCACGCGGGTCTACAACCCCGATTACGGGCCGAAAGCCTTCCCCGATTTCCCCGGCCTGCCGGCGCGGTGGGAACGTTCGGCCGAGTATCCGTGCTTCTATCCGAACACGTTCTTCTCGGTGCACCGCGACCATGTCTGGGCTGCGCATCTCGACCCCAAGGCGTATGACCGCACCGTCGAGCGGATCGAGATTTACTACACCACCGAGGAGGCGGCGCGCGCGCCCGAGTATCACGCCATGCGGGTCGAGAACGCCGCGCGCTGGAAGACCGTGCTGTCGGAGGACGTGTTCGTCACCGAGGGGATGCAACGCGGACGTGGCGCGCCGGGCTTCCGCGGCGGGGTCTTCTCGGCGGTGATGGACAGCCCGACCCACGCCTTTCACGCTTGGGTGGCGGCGCGACTGGCGGCCTGACGATGCGCGCGGCGACGCTCGACGCGGAATTGACCCGTCTCCATGGCGACACGAGCGCGGCGGCGCGCCTCTCCACGCTGCACATGAAGGCCGCCGCAGTATTCAGCGACGACCCTGGCGCGCGGCGCTTCCAGTTGACGCATGCGTGGGTTTTCGCCCTCGTCGCCGGGGATGACGCCCGCGTCGAGGAACTGGAGCGCCGCCTTCGCGCGCTTGGCGGGCTTTAAGCGATCAGAATATCTGGAACTCTTCACACTCAGGGTTAAACTTGTCGCGACAGCGCACGTTCAAGAGGAAATTTCGATGAGAACCATCTTCGCCGCCCTCGCTCTCATGACGCTCGTGACGCCCGCCATGGCCGCATGCCCGGACGCGGAAACAATCGACACCTTCCTCGCCGCGCGCGCGGCCGCCGAGCCGACGCCGCCGCCCGTGGCCGCCGGCGGCGCGCTTGAGGACGGTCTCTGCGCCGGGCGCATGGTCGCCGAGAAACTCTCCGCCGATCTCGGGCCGGTGGTCGGCTGGAAGGCCGGTCTGACCTCGACAAAGGCGCAGGAGGCTTTCGGCGTCACCGAGCCGGTGATCGGCACGCTCCTTCGCGACATGATGCTCGAGGACGGCGCCGTGGTGCGCTCCGCCGAGGCCGTGCGCCCGCTCTTCGAAGCCGATCTCGTGGTCGAGATCGCCGACGAGGGGGTGATGGACGCCGGAACGCCGGAGGAGGCGCTGGCGCATATCCGTGGCGTGCGGCCATTTCTAGAGCTTCCGGCGCTCGTCGTGGACGCCGATTCGAAGCTCGACGGCGCGGCGATCACTTCGATCAATGTCGGGGCGTGGAAAGGTGTTCTCGGCCCGCTGATCAAGATACCGGAAGGCGAGGGCGGCGTCGCCATGCTCGCCGACATGAAGGCCCGCCTGACCGAAGCCGGAGGGGAGACGCTTTCCGAAGCGCCGGGCGAGGCGGTGCTCGGCAATCCGCTCAACGCGGTGATCTGGGTCGCGGACGTGCTTCGCCGGCAGGGGCTGAAGCTGGAGGCGGGCTCGCTTGTCTCGGTCGGTTCGATTGGGCCGCTCCATCCGATGAAGCCGGGCATGAAAGTCACTCTGACCTATGAGGGTCTGCCGGGAACGCCGAGCATCAGCGCCTCGTTCGAGTAGCGGACGAATTGCGGACGAGGCGCTCCCTCCCGCGGCTGGCCGTTGAGAAGCGGGAGCTTCACGCATAGATTGGCGCGAGACCCCTTCGCTTCGAGGCGCGTATGAAGATCATGACCCCGATTCACGCCGTGGGCTGGGCCGCCGGCGTTTTCGGCGCCGAAAAGTCCTTTCTTGCGAACCCGATACTCGGCAGCCGCAGGCTGAACGAGTTGGGCCTGCACCGGGCCCGCGTCCGCGCGGCGGAGCGCATGGCGCGCTTTCGCCGCTCGATGCTTCGCGACATCCCGGCGGAGGACCGCGCCGCCTATGACCGCGATGGGTTCGTGATCAAGGAGAATTATCTCCCCCCCGATGTCTTCGACCGCGTGCGCGCCGAGGTGTTCGGGCAAAGCCACCCGGCGCGGGAGATGCGCCAGGGCCAGACCGTGACGCGGATGATTCCGCTCACACACGCCGCGAAACGACGCGCGCCGGAGACCGTGCGCGTCGCGCATGACCGAGCGCTCAACCGTCTCGCCGGCTATGTCGCCGGGCGGACCGGGGCGCCGATTCATTTCATCCAGACGGTGATCGCCGAGCCGCAGCGCGGTCCCGCAGACCCGCAGACGGCGCTCCACGCCGACACGTTCCATTCGACGTCGAAATTCTGGCTCTTCCTGCATGACGTGACGTTGGAGGACGGCCCGTTCATGTTCGCCCCCGGCTCGCACAAGCTGACGCCGGAACGGTTGAAATGGGAATATGAGCAGAGCCTGACCGCGAAGGAGGCGAAGCGTGCGCATCACTCATTCGGTTCTTTCCGCGTCGGCGCCGACGAGATGGAGCGCTTTGGGTACCGGCCGCCGCAACCGGTTCCCGTGAAGGCCAACACGCTGGTGATTGCAGACACATACGGCTTTCACGCGCGCACGCCCTCATCAAAGCCGACGACGCGGGTGGAGGTTCACGGCCACATGCGTCGCAATCCATTCACTCCGTGGAACGGACTCGACATCCAGGCGCTGCCGGGCGTGAAGGGCCGTCAGATGGACATTTATTTCGCTTGGCTCGACTATTGGAACAAACCGACGATCTGGAAGGATGTCGGCGAGGTGATGGCCGACGCGCCGGCGGCGATCTGAATGGAAGCGCGGCGTCGTCGGCCTGACCCGGAAACAATCGCTCACGCTGAAATGACGCCGCGACCGCCGGCCACCCAGACAACGGGCGTCGCATGGACAGACGGCGGGCGATACCTATATTGGTGACTGTGAGGACGACCTCACCCATCAGGGCGCATTTTTCTGGGACGACCCGGTCAATGGACGGGGAGTCCCATGCGAACCACCTCCGACCGTATCCGTCACGCGGTCAGCTTCGAGATCATCGGCCTTCTTCTCGTCATCCCGCTCGGGGCGATGGGATTCGGGATGCCGGCCGCGGATATCGGCGTGGTCTCCATCGCCGCGGCGACCGCCGCGACGTTATGGAACTATATCTACAACATTATCTTCGATCAGGCGATGAAGCGATGGCGCGGCACGGTCCACAAGACGGCGCCGGCGCGCGTCCTGCATGCGGTGCTGTTTGAGGGCGGATTGCTGCTTGCGACGCTGCCCTTCATCGCGCTGTATCTCGGGATCGGCCTCTGGCGGGCGTTCCTGATGGATCTGGCCTTCGTCGTTTTCTACCTGATCTACACTTTCGTATTCAACTGGGCCTATGATCGGGTTTTTCCGCTCCTCGAAGATGCGTAGCCTGGTCCGCGCTCACCGAGAGCCCGGGAGCCGCCGGCGCGACAAGTGCCGCGGCGGGGCGCGGCCTTTACCTATGGCCGCGCGACCCCTGTCTAGCCCTCCAGGAACGACCGGAGCTTGCGGCTCCGCGATGGGTGCTTCAGTTTTCTGAGCGCTTTCGCCTCGATCTGTCTGATCCTCTCCCGTGTCACCGAGAACTGCTGGCCGACCTCTTCGAGCGTATGATCGGTGTTCATGCCGATGCCGAAGCGCATCCGCAGAACCCGCTCTTCGCGCGGCGTGAGGGAGGCCAGAACCCGCGTCGTGGTGTCCTTCAGGTTACCCTGAATCGCCGCTTCGAGCGGGAGGACGGCGTTCTTGTCCTCGATGAAATCACCGAGCTGGGAATCCTCCTCGTCGCCGATCGGCGTCTCCAGCGAAATCGGCTCCTTGGCGATTTTCATCACCTTGCGGACTTTTTCGAGCGGCATCTGCAGTTTTGCCGCCAGTTCCTCCGGCGTCGGTTCGCGGCCGATCTCGTGCAGCATCTGCCGGCCGGTGCGGACCAGCTTGTTGATCGTTTCGATCATGTGGACCGGGATGCGGATGGTGCGCGCCTGGTCGGCGATGGAGCGGGTGATCGCCTGCCTGATCCACCATGTCGCATAGGTGGAGAACTTGTAGCCGCGGCGATACTCGAACTTGTCGACCGCCTTCATCAGACCGATGTTCCCCTCCTGGATCAGGTCGAGGAACTGCAAGCCGCGATTGGTGTATTTCTTGGCGATCGAGATAACCAGCCGGAGATTGGCCTCGACCATCTCCTTCTTCGCGATCCGGGCTTCCTTTTCGCCCTTCTGCACGGTCTGGACGATACGGCGGAACTCGGTGATGTCGACGCCGACCGATTGGCCGATCTCGCCGATCTCGGCGCGGGTCGCCTCGATCCGTTCTCGGTCCTTCTCGACCATCGACGCCCAGCCCTTGCCCTTGAGCGTGGCGACGCGGTCGAGCCAGCCGGGGTCCAGCTCGGAGCCCCGATATTCGTTGATGAAGTCGCGCCGATTCACGCGATGCAGGTCGGCGAACTTGACGATGCCGCTCTCCAGCGTCAGCAGCCGGCGGTTGATGCCATAGAGCTCGTCGATCAGCGTCTCGATGCGGTTGTTGTGCAGATGAAGCGAGTTCACCTCGTCGACGATCTGACTGCGCAGCTTCTGATAGGCCCGCTCCTGACTGGAGGAAAAGCTCTGCTCCTCGTTCAGCGCGGCGGAGATCCGGCTCTCCTGCATCTTCTGCAGCTTGCCGTAATCGGCCGAGATCGAACGCAGCGTCTCCAGCACCTGCGGCTTCAGCGCCGCCTCCATCGCAGAGAGCGAGAGATTGGTCTGCTCGTCCTCGTCATCATCGTCGTCGGCTGCGGCGGAATCGGTCGATGCGGTCTCGCCGTCCCCGGTCTTCGCGTCCTCAGGTTTCCCGTCTGCGTTCGCCGGCGGCTCGGTGGCGGCCGTCGCCACGCCTTCGGCGGGTTTCGCGGTTTCGTCGGCGGCGGGCGCGGCTGCGGCGGCGGCGGCGGCCCTCGCGGCGATGACGACCTCGTCATCTTCGCCCTCGGCCAGCGAGCGACCGAACGTGGTTTCAAGGTCGATCACGTCGCGGAGCATAATCCGCTCTTCTTCCAGCTCCTCGAGCCAGACAGTGATCGCGCGGAAGGTGCGCGGGCTTTCGCACAGCCCGGAAATCATCGTGGAGCGCCCGGCCTCGATCCGTTTGGCGATGGCGATCTCGCCTTCGCGCGACAGAAGCTCGACCGTGCCCATTTCCCGCAGATACATGCGCACGGGGTCGTCGGTGCGGTCGAGGGTCGCCGTCTCGGTCCCGCTGGTCGCGACCTCTCGGCTCTCCTTCTTCTCCTCTTCCTTCTTCTTGTCGTCCTCGCTGTCGGCGCTCTCTTCCGCCTCGACGACGTTGACCCCCATCTCGGAGAGAAGCGACATCACGTCCTCGATCTGCTCGGAGGAGACCTGATCCTGGGGTAGAACCGCGTTCAGCTCGTCATAAGTGATATAGCCGCGGGCTTTGGCCTGGCCGATCATCTTCTTGACTGCGGCCTGGCTCATGTCGAGCATCGGACCGGGCGTCTCGCGCTGTTCCTCGGCGGGGCTTTCCTCGACGTCTTTGGCGGCCATCAGCGTCTCCGTTCTGTATTTCCCGCGCGCGTTCGCGCGGGAAAGGGGCGAATCAACAGCGAATCACTGATTCGTCAACCGCGCCGCCCCTTGGGCTTTATCCATATCTTCGATTCGGACGCCCGCGCCAGCCTTGCGGCGAGGTGCGATTCGTCGTCGTCGCTTTCCGGCAGCGCGGGCGCGGCTTCCCGGAAGTGTCGCAGCGAAACGGTTTCGAGCCGCCTGTCGAGATCTTCTCCGGCGCCCTGCGTCATCTCGATCTCCGCCTCGGCGATCTCTCGCGCCAGCGCCAGAACGGCGCGATGACGGGCGAGAGTTTCCTCGAATCCATGCTCGGCGACATCTTCGCCCGCGTCTTCGGCGGCGAATCCGGTTTCGCGCGCCTGCGGAATGGCCATGAGGCGCCCCAGTGGGGATTCTCCGATCTCGCGCTCGATCATTTCAAGCCATGCGGAGCTGTCTTCGGCGGCGTTATGGCCCTCGCAGGCGGATATGAGCGCGCGCCGCAAAGTTTCAAGGTCGGAACAGAGGAATTCGATATCCTCCAGCGCTTCGATCCGCCGCTCAGCGAGCGCGGGATGGCTGATCAGCGTCAGAAGAAGCACCGCTTCGCGTCCGCGCGCTTCGCCTTCACGGCCCGTGGCGCGGACAAGAGCGGAGGATTTCACTTCTGGCGTCGGTGGAGCGGTACGGAATGACGGGGCGCGCGCGCCCAACGTTTGCTCGCGCCAAAATGGCTTCGCATCTTTCCGAGTTCCTTGCGACGATAGGATTAGCTTCTTCCGCCGTTCCTTGAGCGCGAGATGGTAATGTTTGCGAAGATTCTGATCAGTGATGGTCGCAAGCGCCGTGTGTAAACGCTTGTCCAGCGCAGCCCAGCGTTCTGGGCTGTCGAGAACGGCTCCCTCCACCTCGCGCCGCCATAGGAGCTCGACCATAGGCAGCGCGCGGTCGAGCGCCGCCTTCATCGCCGCCGGCCCCTCGGCGCGGATCAGATCGTCGGGATCGCGTCCTTCCGGCATCAACGCGAAACGAAGGCTTCGCCCCGGCTCCAGCAGCGGCAGGGCGAGGTCGATCAGCCGCTCCGCAGCCTTCAGCCCGGCCCGATCGCCGTCGAGCGCGATCACCGGCTCGTCAGCGATGCGCCACATCAGCCGGAGTTGATCCTCGGTAATCGCGGTGCCGAGCGGCGCGACGGCGTGGTCGATTCCGGCTTCGGCGAGCGCGATCACGTCCATGTAGCCCTCGGCGACCACCAGCGCGCCGCGCTTCGCCGCCGCGCTGCGCGCCGGGCCATGATTGAAAAGCGTCCGGCCCTTGTCGAAGAGCGCGGTCTCCGGCGAATTCAGGTATTTCGCCCGCGCATCGGCGCTCAGCGCCCGGCCGCCGAAGGCGATGCACCGCCCGCGCGTGTCCCGGATCGGAAACATCACCCGACCGCGGAACCGGTCATAGGGCGCGCCGCCATCCTCGGGAACGATCACCAGCCCGGCTTCGTCCATCGCCTTCAGCGTGACGCCCTTGCCCTCGAGATGGTTTCGGAGCGCGTTCCGGGTATCGGGCGCGAAGCCGATCTCGAACCGCTCGACCGTCGCCTCGGCGAGCCCGCGGCGGCGGATGTAGTCGCGCGCCTCCTGTCCCCTGCCGGCGCGGAGCTGGAGCCGGAAGAACGCCGCCGCCAGTTCCATCACTTCGACGAGGCTGGCGCGCCTGTCATGTCGCGCCGCCTCGCGCGGGTCGCGTTCCGGCATCTCCAGCCCGGCGTCGCGGGCCAGCGTCTCCACCGCCTCCATGAAGCCCATGTTCTCGGCGTCCTTCAGGAAGGTGAAGGCGTCGCCTTTCGCATGGCAGCCGAAGCAGTAGTAGAAGCCCTTCCGGTCATCGACATGGAAGGAGGAGGTCTTTTCCTGGTGGAACGGGCAGCAGGCCCAATAGTCGCCCTTCGCCGCGTTCGTCTTCTTCTGGTCCCAACTCAGCTTGCGCCCGATCACCCCCGCGAGGCTGACCCGGGCGCGAATCTCATCGAGGAAGCCGGGTGGAAGAGACATGGCCTCTATATCGCGGCGCGTCGCCCCGAGAGCAAGGAGAACTCAACCGCCAAGGATCTGGCGGATCATGTCCTCGGCTTCACGCCAGTCATGCGGATGATGATCGGCCGTCTCCGCCGGACCGACGATCGGTTTCAGCATTGTCGAGCCGACGAGATGCAGCCGCGCGACATCTCCGGCGTGCCTGCGGGCGCTGGCGTGCTGGTCGCCGCTGTCGTCGATGAAGGCTACGGGGGCGTTCGCGCGCGATGCAAGCCAGTCCAGGGCGCGGCCCTTGCCGCCTTCGTTCATCACCACCGGAAACGGCATGTCGAGCCCGGCGAGGTTGGCGACGCGGTCCGCGCGGACCTGCGCCGGCGCGTTGGTCAGGACGACGATCTGCGCGACGCCGGCTAGCCGCCGGAGCGCCGCCGCGGCGCCGTCGATCTGGCGCTGTCGGCGTGTCTCGCACTCGACGAATCCCCAAACCAGCGGAAATATCTCATCCCGGCTCAGAGCCTCGCCGTCACGGCGGATTGCGGTGTCGAGCCGATATTCGGTCAGCTCGAACTCGAATCCCTTTTCCATCACCCATTCGGCGAAATGCTCGGCGAAATGCACCAGCACTTCGTCGGCGTCGACGGCGATCAGCGGCCGGCCCGGCTCCACCCCCGCCGATTCGAGTTCGGCCAAAACCCGGGGTGGTATCGCCTCAAGGTCCTCGGCGCGCCAGTTCGGGCGTTCGGTCATCGATCAGGTCCAGTTCGGCAGATCTCCGCCCGGCAGGGCGGCGCGGGCGCGCATCGGCGCTTCCGGCTTTTCCCCGTTCGCAGCGCAGAAGGCAAGGAGCGCTGTCTCGTCCGCGAGCAGGAAATCCAGCACGAAGCCGAGAAACTCTGCGTCCGCCGCCCGCTCGCGCAGTGCCGCCGGATCTGCGCCGCTCGCCGCGAGAAACCTACCCGCGAGTTCGTCGTCCGCCACGATCCAACCGAACGCCTTCAGCGCCAGAATCTCCGCCGCCGCGCGCGTCAACGCCTCAATCTTTCCACAATTCGAAAAGGTTTCGTTAAGGGATCGGGTCGTAAAAAATAGTGGCCGCGCGGGATGCGGCGTGGGAGATGCGGAATGCAGAAGAAGATTCTCATCGTCGAAGACAATGCTCTCAATCTCCGACTTTTCAACGATCTTCTCGCGGCAGAGGGTTATGATACGGTAACATCGAACGGTGAGGGCGATATCGCCGGTCTGGCGCGGACGACGCGACCCGACCTGATCGTGATGGACATGCGCCTCGCCCAGAATGACGGGTTGGAGACGACCCGCAGGATCAAGCGCGACGAGACGACGCGCGCGATCCCGGTGATCGCGATCACCGGCTGCGCGATGGCTGGCGACGAGGAACGGATCATGGCGACCGGTTGCGCCGACTACCTGACGAAGCCGGTCACGCTGCAAGGCTTCCTCTCTTCGGTTCGGCGGCACATGCACTGAGATGGCGAGAAGGCGATGCGATGATTAAAGTTGCGGAAGGGAACGCCGATGTCGGGCCGCATTCTCGTTATTGACCGCGACGCCCGTCGGCGCGGCGCGCTCGGCGGGGCGCTGGAGGCGGCGTATTTCGATGTCGTTGGCGTGGCGGAGGCGTGCGACAGGCCGCCGGATGGCCCGCAGCCGGATCTGGTTCTATGCGATTTCGCGCCGGGCTGCGCCGGCGCGGCGCGGCTGAGCGCGGTCGCGGCCGATCCGGCGCTGGCGGCGCCGGTATTAGCGATCTCCGAGCCGGGATCGGCGGGCGCGGCCGGCGCGCTCAACGCCGGGGCGGAGGATCATCTCGAATGGCCGGTCGCATCTTCGGGCGAACCGGCGTTGCTGATCGCCCGGGCGCGGCGGCTGATCCGCGCCCGGATCATCGCGGACGAGCTCGAACTCCGCCAGAAGACGGCGCGCGATCTAGGCCTGGAGCCGACGCGGGCCGAGGCCGAACCCGCAGCCGCGCGGGTTCTTCTCATTGCGCCGCCCAGTGTCGAAACCGAAGCGCTCACCGCCGCGGTCGTCGAACTGACCGGCGTTGCGGTCTCTCCCGCGCCCTCGGGTTTCGCGGCGATGCGAATGGTGGAGGCCGAGTCCTACGACGCCGTGATCGTCGCCGACGGATACGACGCGCCGGCCGGCGCCGGCTTTGCCGAACTCGGGGATGCAGTCGGCATCATCGCCGCCCTTCACGCCCGGCCGGAGACGCGTGACGCTGCGATTATCCATCTTTCGGGGCATCATGGCGGTCGGCCCACCCTCCCGGCCGCGCCTTTGACGGATGCGCCGGTCGGCGCGCCGGCTCGGCGCCGGAACGGGACGTCGAGCGGGCCTGCGCGTGCGCGCCGGGCCGTCGCCGCCTTTGAAGCGGGCGCGACCGACAGCGCCCCATCGGAGGCCGCGCCTCTGGAACTGGCCGCCCGCCTGTGCGCGCGGCTGCGGGCCAAGCGGCGCGCCGACGCGCTGCGCGCCGGGCTCGAAGGGGGCATGCGTCTCGCCGCCATCGATCCGCTGACGGGACTCCATAATCGGCGCTATTTCGATCTGCATGTCGCGCGGCTCTGCGCGAAAGCCGAGTCGACCGGCGCCCCGCTTGCAGCGCTTGTCTTCGACCTCGACCGATTCAAGGATGTCAACGACGCCCACGGACATGCGGCGGGAGATGAGGCGCTTCGCGCCTTCGCGCATCGTCTTCGCGCTGGGGTTCGAGGGGCAGATCTTGTCGCGCGCACTGGCGGCGAGGAATTCGCGGTGATCCTGCAAAACGCCCGGCAGACCGAGGCGCTGGCGGCGGCGGAGCGGGTGCGGGCGGCGGTTTCAGGTTCGCCAGTCGCGGTCGCGGGGGACGCTCTGGCGCAGATCACGGTTTCGATTGGCGTCGCCAGCCTGCGCCCGCATGACGAGGGGCCGGCCGCGCTCTTGTGGCGCGCTGACGCTGCGCTCCGCGCGGCCAAGCGCGAGGGGCGGGATCGGGTTCGCGTCGACGCGGCGTGAGGAAGCGGCTGACGGCGCGTGCGGCGTCAGTCGCGCGCGGCGCGCCTTTCCAGGTGAAATCTCAGCTCGCTCGCCAGCGCGGCGCGCTCGTCATCGGTCAGGAGCGCGAGCGCCTTGACCATCGCTGCGTTCCGCTCTTCGAGATACGCGGCGCGCCGCTTGTCTGAATCGTCGAACGCCGCGCTGAGCGCCCCGGCGTCGAACGGCGATTTCGCGATCAGATCGACCATCCTTTCCCAGCGCGCGCGCTTGGCCGCGCGCTGCTCTTCGCGGTCGCGCGGCTGTTGGACGAGAGCGCGGACCGCGTCGCGCCGCTCCGGTCCGGCCGCGTTGACCACCTGTTCCGAAAAGTGAAAACGCGGCCCCTTCCGGCCGTCGTCGCCCATTTTCAGCGCCATACCCCCGATGAGGCCGAGAACCAGAAAATTGGCCGCCAGCGAAAGACCCAGCCCCCAGCGCGCGGCGCGCGGGGTCAGGCCGAAAACACGCGCGTTTCCATTGTCTCCATTGTCGTTCATCTCCAGACCTCACTGTCGGAAAGGAAGGCGTATACGGGGTCTCCCGCATCGTCGCCGATATCGAACGCGTAGCGATCGCCGGCGCCCGTCTCAATGTCGATCAGTGACTCCGCCGCCCCGGCCATCAACCCTGTCTGGCCGAGCCAGAGGCCGAAGGCCGCCGACGCGGCGCAGGCGACGACGGGGCGCAGCAGCGGCGTCGAAAACGCCCGCCCGAGGATGTCGAGCGGCGATGGACGCGCGCGCCGCTGCACGCCGCGCGCCCGCTCCGCCGCCACATCGGCGGCGTCCGTAATCACCCGCTCGATCAGCGCTTCCGGCGCATCCGGCGGCGCGGCCCGGGCCGCGCTGAGCGCCGCGGCGAGCGCGGCCATTTCTTCATGCGCGCGCCGCGCCGCGCCCGAGGTCGCGAGAAGCGCCTCGGCCGCTTCCCGCGCCGCGCCCGGCCAATCGGAAAACGCAGCGCCATGGCGCGCGAGCGCGGTTTCGAATTCCTCGAGGTTCATCTTCCGATCCTCATTCATGTCCCACCACCGTCTTCCGCGGCGATCAAAGCCGCAAGATCACGGGCCAGCGCCCGTCGCCCCCTCATCAGGAGACTCTCGACCGCGTCCACGCTCACTTCGAGCATTTCGGCGATCTCCGGGTTCGCCCGGTCCTCGAAATGCCGGAGCGTGACGGCGATTCGTTGTCGTTCGGGCAATCTCGCGATCGCGCGGCTCACCGCCGCCGCCCGATCTCCGGCGACCAGATGCGCGACGGCGCTCGGGGCCGGATCGGCGGGTTCTTCGATCTCGTCGAGCGGCGGTCCACTGCGGCGGCGTTTCCTAAGTCGGTCGATGCAAAGATTGGCGGCGATCCGGTGCAGCCAGGTCGAAAGTTTCGCCTCACCGTCCCTCCAATCCGGCGCGATCCGCCAGAGCCGCATCATCGCCTCCTGCGCCACGTCCTCCGCCTCCGTAGCGTCGTTCAGCATCCGCCGGGCGAGCGCGAGAACACGCGGCGTCAGCCGCATCGTCAGCGCGCGCGCGGCCAATTGGTCGCCGGCCGAGAAGCGGGCCAGAAGCGCCTCGTCGGTTTCGTCGGGTTCGCCGTCGAAAGACATCCGCACGTGCTCTTCCGGCCCTCTCCGATTCGTTTCGATCAATCGGCGTCGCGTTTCCCATGGTGATGGCGGTGCTGTTTCGCCGCGGTCGCCTCCTCCTTGGTCACGCGGCCGTCGCCATCGGCGTCCATCCGCTCGAACATGCCCTTGTGGCGACCTTTGCGCTTCGCCGCCATCTCTGTCGGATCAACGCCGCCGTCGCCATTCGCGTCAAGCTTCGCGAACCGCGTTTCGGCGCGTTTCGCGGCGCGCTCGGCGGCATGGGCTTTCATTTCGTCGGCCGAGATCATTCCGTCGCCGTCGGTGTCGACAGCGGAGAAGCGAGCCGCCTGCGCCGCCTCCACCTCGGCCATGTCGATCGCGCCGTCCTCGTTGGCGTCCAGTCGCGTGAACATGCGCTCGATCATTTCCGCCCGCCGTTCGGCGCGGTCATGACGCCCGTGGTCGCCGTCATTGGCCAGAGCGACTCCGTAGGCGGCGGCGGCGGTCGCTGCGATCAGGGCGGCGCTCGAAAGGGTCTTCGCGGTCTTCTTCATCTCGATCTCCATTCACCAGGGGCTTCAGCGCCCCTTGCATGAGGTCTTACGCCGCCGCTCCCGGGTTCCGTCGCAAGGCGTCGGTTCGGCGCCACAGCGACATGGCGCCGCAAGACAAATGGCGCCGTCGAATGCATTTTCGAAGCAGCGTATTTCTGCGGGATGAAAGACATGCCCGAACATTCCGACCTCGCCCCTCGCCCGCTCGGCGCCGCCCTCGCCAAGGGCTGGCGGCGACGTTGTCCGCGCTGCGGCGGCGGCCAGCTATTCGACGGTTATCTCGCAGTGCGCGACAATTGCGACATCTGCGGCGAGGCGCTGTATCATCATCGTGCGGACGATGCGCCAAGCTGGCTCACAATTCTCGTCACCGGGCACTTGGTCGCGCCGCTGATGATCATCGCCTACCAGCTCAACGTGTTGCCGGACTGGTCGCATGCGGTGATCTGGCCGGTGGTCGCGCTGACCCTCGTGATCGTCCTGCTGCCGCGGGTCAAGGGCGGCATCGTCGCATTTCAATGGGCGAACAGGATGCACGGTTTCGAAACCGCGCTGCCCGATACAGGGTCCTGACCGCGGCTCCCTCCGTCGGCGCGCGTTCTTTTGCCGCTGGACAGCGCGCGCCGGCTGATGATTATCAGCCGCATGACTGAGATCAAATCCCCTCGCCACGCTGCGACGCTTGTCCTCATCCGCGACACCCCCGCCGGGCCGCGCGTCCTGATGGGACAGCGCGGGGCGGGCGCAGCCTTCATGCCCTCGAAATACGTGTTTCCGGGCGGTGCCGTAGATGACGCGGATCACGCGCTGGCGCCCCGGTTCGACGTGCATGAAGCGGATGAGGAGCGCCTGCGCGCCCGCGCCGACCCGGCGGTGACGCCAGCCGCGCTCGCGCTCGCCGCGCTTCGCGAAACCTGGGAGGAGACAGGGCTTGCGCTCGGCTCCCCGGACTCCGGAGCGGCGGCGCTGGCGAAGTCCGCAGCGGGTGACTGGCGCGGCTTCTTCGCCTCAGGACTTCGCCCGGCCACCACCGGGATCCGGTTCATTTTCCGCGCGATCACGCCGCCGGCGCGCTCGCGCCGGTTCGATGCGCGGTTCTTTCTGGCTGACGCGGGGCTGATCGCCGGCGATCCTGACGATCTCAGCAACGCGGACGGTGAACTCGCTCATCTGCGCTGGCTGACGCTGGCCGATGCGCGCTCGCTTGACCTGCCGTTCATCACCGAAGTGGTGCTGTCCGAGGTCGAGGCGCGGTTGAAGGCGCCCGATATGCCGCGTCCGACGCCGTTCTTCCATCATGATGAGGGGCGTTCGCACCTCGACCACCTCTGATGGAAGCGATGCCCCCGGCGACCGGCGATCCGGTTGCGCCGGAAGCTCCGTCCGGGCGGGCGCGGGGAATGATCGCCGCCATCGCCGCGGTCTCGATATTCGCGTTCGGACTCTCGCTCTCGCTGCCGCTTTTCTCGATCCTGCTGGAGCGGATGGGCGCCTCCGGCGTCGCCATCGGGCTCAACACGGCGGCGGCGGCGGTAGCGGTCGTGCTTGGCGGCGCCGCCCTTCCGTTCGCGCTTCAGCGCGTTTCGCTGCCGGGGTTGATGGCGCTCGGAATTGCCGTGATGGCGTCGCTTCTGCTGATCTTTCCGCTCGTCCCGAATATCTGGGTCTGGATGGGCCTGCGCTTCGTCTTCGGTTTCGCCGCTGTCGCGCTGTTCTTCTGTTCGGAAATCTGGATCGTTTCCGCCGCACCGCCCGGGAAGCGCGGGCTGGCGATCGGAGTCTACGGGGTATTCCTTTCGATCGGTTTTTTCGCCGGCCCGGCGCTTTTGAAACTGATCGGCACGGCGGGCTACACGCCCTTCGTCGCCGGCGCCGCGATCTCGCTTCTCGCCGCGCCGCCGGTTCTGTTCGCCTGGCGCGACCGGCCGAATCTGGCTGGGACCGGCGACGGCGCCTCTCTCGGTGATGTATTCCGCTTCTTCCGGGCCGATCCCGCGATTCTCTGGGCGGTTAGCCTCTTCGGGACGATCGAGATGGGCGCGATGGGCCTTTTCCCGGTCTGGGCGCTGCGCACAGGCGTCGACGAGCAGGCGGCGCTGACCTTGGTCGCTCTGATCGCCGCCGGCAATGTGGTGATGCAGATTCCGATGGGCTGGGTCGGGGACCGGCTGGACCGGCGTCGCCTCCTCGGTTTTTGCGCGCTTGTCTCATGCGCCGCCGCGGCGCTTTTCCCGGCGCTCGCCGGCTCGACCTGGGCGCTTTGGGTCACCACAGCGATCTGGGGCGGGCTCGTCGTCGGGCTCTACACATTCGCGCTCAATGAGCTTGGCTCGCGGTATTCGGGGGCCGAACTGGCGCGCGCCACAGGGGCGTTGATGTCCGCCTACGGGCTTGGCGCGCTTCTGGCGCCGCCGCTTCTGGGCGCGGCGATGGATATGGTTCCGCCGCACGGCATGTTCTTTTTGCTGGCGGCCGCCTCTGCGGCCTATGTCGCGCTCCTCGCGCTCCGGCCGCGGCGGATCTGATCGCGGCGCCCGGCAGCCCTTGACTCGGGTGCGTCGGAGAGTAGATAGGGCGCTCGAAATTCCCCCGCCGCGCGGCGGGCGAACGCCGCGCGCCGAAGGAGAGATGAAATGGCGAAACCGACGACCGTCAAGATCCGGCTCAATTCCACCGCCGGAACCGGACATTTCTACGTGACCAAGAAGAACTCCCGCACCATGACCGAGAAGATGGCGGTGCGAAAATATGATCCGGTCGCGCGCAAGCATGTCGAGTACAAGGAAGGCAAGATCAAGTAAGCGCTTGATCCGGTCGATCCGATCGAAGGGCGCCGGGGACGGCGCCCTTTCGCGTTTCTGGAGCGGATATTTTCAACAGTAGGAACAAGTGAAAGAATCGTCGTTCCTGTATTACTAGTAAAATACGCCGCAGGCTTGTTGCAATCAGCGGAGCGCCGATTAGGTTGCGCGCGATACATCGGATTGTCGCGAGAGGGGCCGAGGATGCCCGAGGACATGATCAAGGCGCCCCCCGCCGGCGTTTTCGCCGAAACCGTGCTTTCGGTGACGCATTACACCGACCGGCTCTTCGCCTTCCGCACCGAGCGGCCCGCCAGCTTTCGGTTCCGTTCCGGCGAGTTCGTGATGATCGGGCTGGAGATTGAGGGCAAGCCGCTCTACCGCGCCTATTCCATCGCCTCGCCGTCCTGGGACGACGAGCTGGAATTCTTCTCGATCAAGGTGGAGAATGGACCGCTGACCTCGGTTCTTCAGCATATCCGCCCCGGTGAACGGCTGCTGATGCGGAAGAAGCCCACCGGGACGCTGGTCAATGACGCGCTGTTGCCCGGAAAACGCCTCTACATGCTTTCGACCGGCACCGGCATCGCTCCTTTCGTTTCGTTGATTCGCGATCCCGAGACCTATGAGAAATTCGAAAGCGTCATCCTCACCCACACCTGCCGCGACGTCGCCGAACTGGCCTACGGCCATGACATCGTGGCGGCGACAAGGGCCAACGAGTTGCTGGGTGAGATGGCGACGGAACAATTGATCCATGTGCCCGCAACGACGCGGGAGGATTATCCGACCAGGGGTCGGATCACCACCCGGATTGAGGATGGCTCGCTCTTCGCTGGGCTCGGCGTTCCCGCGCTCGATCCGGAAACCGACCGGGTGATGATCTGCGGGTCGATGGACATGCTCCGCGACTGCAAGGCGCTTTGCGAGGCGGCGGGGCTGAACGAGGGCGCAAACAACAAACCGGGCGAGTTCGTCGTCGAGCGGGCTTTTGTCGACTGACGCCAGCGGGCTCGGTCCTGGCTCGAAATAATCCTAAAATCGCCTTCTCTCGGCGCCATCCGCGTCGTAGATTCGCCCAAATTTACCTTTACGTAAAGGTTATCAGGCGACGGCGGCCATGGGGCGGCCGCAAGGCGCCGATAAGGGGCGAAACGGGGTGGGACCCACATTCCCTTGTGCGTGTGAGTAGAGTGACCGTGAGTGCGTATATCGCGCTTCCGCCTGTCATGGCGGAGGCGCGATTTGTTCTCAGTAACTGCAATCGCGATAAAGCCCGGCGAAATCCTTGTTCCATTCGCCGTCGAACCGACGCAGCAATTCCTCCGCAGGGGTCTCGCCGGTCTCGGCGATGTCCTTCAGCGCGTTCAGGAAATGCGTCTCGTCCGATAACATTCCACCCGCTCCCTGGCGCGCCCGCGCCTTCAGTCCGGCTTCGGAGATCGCCAGCGTCTCTCTCGCGATCTCCAGCGCCGACCGGCCGGCGACCTCTGCCTTGAGTCCCTTCACCGAGACATCGACGCGGAAGGCTTCGCGCTCCTCCGCGCGCCAGCGTTTGGCGATATCCCAGGCGGCGTCGAGCGCGGTCTCGTCGTAGATCAGCCCGACCCAGAAAGCCGGAAGCGCGCAGATCCGCCGCCAGGGCCCGCCATCGGCGCCGCGCATCTCGATGAATTTCTTCAGCCGCGCTTCGGGAAAGATCGTCGTCAGATGATCGGCGAAATCCGAGAGCGTCGGGATCTCGCCCGGCAGCGCCGGCAGCCGACCATTCAGGAAATCGCGGAAGGACTGGCCGAGCGCGTCGATGTATTTCCCATCACGATAGACGAAATACATCGGCACATCGAGCACGTAGTCGACATAACGCTCGAATCCGAACCCGTCCTCGAAGACGAAGGGCAGCATGCCGGTGCGCGCGTCGTCGAGCCCGCGCCAGACCCGGCTTCGCCAGCTCAGATGGCCGTTCTTCTCGCCATCGAAAAACGGCGAATTGGCGAAGAGCGCGGTCGCGACCGGCTGAAGCGCCAGCGCGACGCGGAGCTTTTTCACCATGTCCGCCTCGGAGGCGAAGTCGAGATTCACCTGCACCGTGCAGGTCCGGTACATCATCTGCGTGCCGTGCGTGCCGACCCGGCCCATGTAATCCGTCATCAGACGGTAGCGGCCCTTCGGCATCATCGGCATCTCGTCGGCGCGCCAGTCGGGCGAAGCGCCGAGGCCGATGAAGCCAGCGCCGATCCGGTCGGCGACGCTTTTGACCTCGGCGAGATGTTCGTTCACTTCGTCGCAGGTCTGATGGATCGTCTCCAGCGGCGCGCCGGAAAGCTCAAGCTGCCCGCCCGGCTCGAGGCTGACATTCGCGCCGTCCTTTTCGAGGCCGATGATGTTCCCGGCTTCCTCCACCGGCGCCCAGCCGAAGCCGTCCCGCAGCCCCTCAAGCATGGCGCGGATCGAACATTCGCCCTCATAGGGGAGCGGTTTGCGCCTTTCGAGGCAATAGCCGAATTTCTCGTGCTCAGTGCCGATCCGCCATTCGGATTTCGGCTTCGACCCGGCTTCGAGATAGGCGGCGAGCTGGCCCAGATTCTCGATCGGGCCGCCGCCCTGCTGCGGGATGGACATGGCGCTTCTTCCTTCATTTTCAGGCCGAACCGCGCCGACCACGTGACCGGAGTTAATCCGCGGCGTCGCCGTGGGCAAGTGCGGTGAAGGTTGGCGCCGGCTCGCGGCGCCAGATCGTCAACTCACCGTGAGCCCCGTGAAGCGTGCTGAGCGCGCGGGTTGGCGCGAAGCCGGGAAGGGCGGCGAAGGCGTCGATCAACCCGCCGGCGCCCTCCGCGGCGGCCGGGATCGTCAGCGGCGCGGCGGACTCAGGCGACCAGAGCCGCCAGACAGCGCCGCCTTCTTCCGCGCCGATCGCGATGCGGCCGATCTCGTCAAGCGCGAGCACGCCGCCCGCATAGGGCCCGAAATAGCTGATGCGCCTCTCGTCGATCGAGACCACGCCCGGCGCCTCGGCCCGCGCGGCGGCCAGCGCAGAAAGGAGTGCGGAGCGCGTCAGCCAGAGCCCGACCATGCCCCAGAGCAGCATGAGTGCGGCGCGAACGGCGCCGGGGCCGTAGAGCCAGAACAGACCGGCGAGCGTGAGCGCGGCCCAGAGCGTGGTCTCCCGCCAGCGCAGCGCGGCGGCGGCGACCTTTGGGCGGATGAAACTCATCGCCAGTCGCCGAGCGCGGACTGCCAGAGCGTCATCGCCGCCACGGCGGCGGTGTCCGCCCGGAGGATACGTGGGCCGAGCGCAACGGGATGGGCGGAGGGCAGGGCGCGAAGCCGCGAAGCTTCCTCTGGCGCGAAACCGCCCTCGGGGCCGATCAGGATCGCCCAGGGGCCGGGCGCGGCGCCCTCGAGCGCCGGGCCGGAGCCCGCCAAAGTCTCGTCGCAGAACATGATCCGGCGCGCCGGGTTCCAGCGGTCGAGCGCGCGATCCAGCCGTTCGGCCGGCGCGACATCGGGAACGGAGAGATGCCCGCATTGCTCCGCCGCCTCGATGCAATGCGCCCTGAGGCGGGCCTCGTTCACCCTTTCCGCGTTGGTGAAGCGGGTGAAGACCGGGCAGAGCCGGCGCGCGCCCATCTCGGCGGCCTTCTCGGCGATGAAATCCGTCCGCGCCTTCTTGATCGGGGCGAAGAGCAGCCAGAGGTCCGGCGGCTCTGTCTGCGGGCGAAGCCGCTCTTTGGCCGTCATTTCACCCCCACGCCGGCCGGCGGAGACCAGCCGCGCGCGCCATTCGCCGTCCTTTCCGTTGAAAAGCGACGCCTCGGCCCCCGGGGCGAGGCGCATGACGTTGGAGAGATAATGCGCCTGATCGCGATTGAGCGCGACAGATGCGCCGGGGGCGAGCGCCCCTTCCACAAAGAGCCTGATTTTCGGCGCGTCTCGTGTCATGAGGCGAGTATGACCGATCATTTTCCTGGCGCCAGCCCCGACACTGAAACCGCCGTTTCCGCATCCAATGACGGCCGCGTCGCCGACGCGACGGCGCGGAACTGGGTCGACCGGTTCACGCCGCGCCCGCTGCGGCCCTGGCTGCGGTTGTCGCGCGCCGACCGGCCGGCCGGGACGTGGCTGCTGCTGCTGCCTTGCTGGCAGTCTCTGGCGCTGGCCATCGCCGCGACGGACTGGCGCATCGACGATTTCTGGCTGTTTCTCGCCATGGGGCTCGGCGCTTTCCTGATGCGGGGCGCCGGCTGCACCTGGAACGACATCACCGACCGGAACATCGACGGGAGCGTCGAGCGCACCCGCTCCCGCCCGATCCCTTCGGGGCAGGTCACGGCGTGGGGCGCGGCGGTCTGGATGGTGGCGCAGGCGCTGGCCGCTCTCGTGATTCTGCTGACCTTCAACGATTTCGCGATCACGCTCGGCATCGTCGCGCTGCTGCCGGTGGCGATCTACCCCTTCATGAAGCGGGTGACGTACTGGCCGCAGATCTTCCTCGGCCTCGCCTTCAACTGGGGGGCGCTGATGGGGTGGGCGGCGCATACCGGCGGGCTGTCGGCGGCGCCGGTCATTCTCTATCTCGCCGGCATCGCCTGGACGCTGCATTACGACACGATCTACGCCCATCAGGACAAGGAGGACGACGCGCTGATCGGGGTCAAATCGACGGCGTTGCTCTTCGGCGGGCGGACGCGGAGATATCTCGTCGGCTTCGCCGCGCTAGCGGCGCTCGGCGCCGGTCTCGCGGCGGTGCTGGCGCTATCCGGCCCGTCGCTCGCCGTCGCGCTGGCGGGCGTCGCCGCCTATGGCGCCCATCTCGCCTGGCAGCTCTGGCGGCTCGATATCGACGATGTGGAAACCTGCCTGAAGCTGTTCCGGAGGAACCGGGACACCGGGCTGATTCTGCTCGCTGGGTTTCTGGCGGCGGGGTTTGTTTGAGGGAGGAGGCCATAACCATGGTTATGGGGATTTTAGCATTGATTTTATTGATAAAATCAGAATTAGTCGTATTTGGGGCGTTTAAGAGTCCGCATCGTGTCGACGAAGGCGACCGTCTAGATCGCGACGGCGGCGCAGCTGCGGAGTTGACTCTTTAAGCCCTTTTTAGTTCCCATTCGCGATGCTCATTTCGGAAGAAATATATGACTACGTCTTATTTATTGATGAGGCCGGCGATGATGGCCTTCATCGGGTGCTTCCCATTGACGAGAATGGTGCAAGCGAATGGCTGACAATTGGCGGATTGCTCATTCGAGCCGAAAATGAACGGAAGCTTGTCGATTGGGTCAAGGAAGTTCGCTATGAAATCAACGCAAGGCAAGGTCCGGCACTCCATTTTCGAAATTTGAGCCCGACAAAGAAGCGTGCAGCATGCGACACGCTCGCAAAGATGCCTGTCCGAGACTTTTGCGTATGTTCTAACAAAAAGAACATGCGGGGGCACCGAAATGAGCGTGCCGCCACGCGAGGTGGCAAGCAGTGGTTTTACAACTACTGCGTTCGCCTCCTTATGGAGAGGGTCACTGATTTCTGCCTATTGGATGCGATCAAGCGGCATGGAGAGCCGCGCTTTCTACGGGTCGTATTTAGTGAGCGAGGCGGGCACTCCTACGGTCAAACGACAGCATATTGGGAAGTATTGAAGAACCAGAGCAGCGCAGGAACCACCTTCCTTGCGAAGCGCGAGATAAAGCACCAGGTGCTCAGCTTCCGACTGGTGGATTATGTTCCGCATACGCAAAACGCCGGGTTGCAACTGGCGGACGTAATTGCCAGCGCTTTCTTTCAAGCCGCCAACACCCTCAGTGCAAAGTGGGACACTGCGCCCGCCAAAGCTCTTGAACCAAGGATGGCAGCTGAGCGTGGACTTATCGCCGACTACGGCCTGGTATTACAGCCCTCTCCTCCCTCCGCCGCGACCCTGACCGACAATCAGGAGATCATCTTTAGACATTACGGATACGCGATCTAGGCGCGTGGGCCCCGGACCCTAATTGCGTGCTGTCTGTAGGCCACCATCCATCGGGTGGCCGTCCAACATGCCGTCAAACCTACTGATGTGGTTTGACAAGGGTAACTTCCGGCGTCTCCCACGCAATTCACGGTAGCACAGATTGGAGAGCGGACGGGTTGCGACACCTTGACTCACGCGTCCCGGTCATCCACCGGACGCCTCCACAGCTACCAGCCAGCCCAATCAGGACCACGCGCCCGTGCATCCGCTCATTTGCGCGCGCCGTATTCTCGCTTGAGGTCGCGGTCGCGTCTACGCCCGGCCTTTCCCGCCTCAGGCCCCTACTGCAAATCCGAAAACGCCCCCGCGATGCGGTCCATCGCGTCCTCCACCATGGCGCGGGGACAGGCGAAATTGAGGCGCATGAAGCGGGCGCCGCCGGGGCCGAAGCTGGCGCCGTGGTTGCATATGACCTTGGCGTCATGCTCGAAGCGGCGGATGATCTCCGCGTCCTCCATGCCGGTGCCGGAGAAATCCAGCCAGCTCAGATAGGTGGCGTCGAGCTTGACCGAGGTGACGCCGGGCAAGCGTTCGGCGACCTGCCGGTCGATGAAATCGCGGTTGCCCTTCAGGTAGACGAGCAGCGCGTCGAGCCATTCATCGCCGCCGGCATAGGCCGCCGTCGCCATCAGGTAGCCGAAGCGGTTGCTCGCCATCATTCCGCAGCGCTCCATCTGCCGTTGAAAGCGGCGACGGAGAGACGGGTCGGAGATGATCGCGTTGCCGGTGTGCCCGCCGGCGAGGTTGAAGGTCTTCGATGACGAGGTGAAGGTGATGGTGTGCGCCGCGATCTCGGGAGAGATATCGGCCATCACGGTGTGCGGGCCGTCGAAGACCAGATCGTGATGAATCTCGTCCGAGACGATCAGGATGTCGCGCTCCATGCAGAAATTCGCCAGCGCCTCCAATTCCGCCTTCGTCCATACCCGGCCGGCGGGGTTGTGCGGCGAGCAGAGGATCAACATCCGGGTCTTCGCGTCGACCGCGTTCGCCAGCCCGTCGAGATCCATCTCGTAGCGCCCGTCTCGATAGGCGAGAAGGTTGCCGACGACATGGCAACCGTTGTTGCGGACCGCCGGCGCGAACGGGTGATAGATCGGCTGTTGCAGAATCACCCCGTCGCCGGGCCGACAAAAGGCCTGGATCGCGAGGTTGACCCCGTTGACGATGCCCGCGGTGGTCAAGATCCAGCTTTCCTCGATGGACCAGCCGTGGCGACGCTGCATCCAGCCCTTGATCGCCGCGAGGTAATCGGACGGGTCGCCGTAGTAGCCGTGGACGCCATGCTCGACCGCCGCGCGGAGCGCGTCGTTCACCACCGGAGGGGCTTCGAACTCCATATCCGCCACCCACATCGGCAGGGCGCCGACCGCATGGGCGCCGAAGCGGGAGGCGAGCCCGTCCCATTTCACGGAATGGGAGCCGAGGCGGGTGATCTGGCGGTCAAAGTCGAAGCTCGTCACGGCGGGTCCTCTCTCGCGGGGGAATCTGGGGTGTCGGATCAGCGTCCGCCTCTTTTCGGCCGAAAACGGGGCTGACCGCAAGCATTCCGAATTTTCATTCGAATCAATGTGGTCTAGAATAGACGCCTCGGGGGTGTGGAGTACGTATGGTCATGGTTTTCAATGGTAAGACGCGCGGGATGCTCGCGCGCTTTTTCGCCGATCGCGGGGGCGCCGCCACGGCGGACTGGGTCGTGCTGACTTCGGTCGTGGTGGTTATCGGCGTGGCGACGATCTATTTCGTCCTCGGACCGGAGGGCGGCTTCACCAATCTGATCAATTCGATGAGCAGCGAGGTCGATCAGGCGGGCGCCAACATGGAGGGCGTGGCCGCCAGCGGCGCAAGCGCGATTCCCGGCTCCGGCGACTGAAGCCTTCGCGGCGTCTAGGCATCCATCGCTCGCCGGCCTGGCGGGATCAGCGGTGGCGCGGCGTTCAGCGCTTCAACGGAGAACCCGGCGGTTTTCTTGTATTCGGCGGCGAGGGCGCGCCGCTCCTCCAGCGGCATCACCGCTTCGATATCGTCGAAGGCGCCGCCCGAGCGCTGTTTGACGATCTCCAGCACATAATCCGGGCCGGCGCCCCGATTGGCGGCGATCACCTTGGCCATGCGGGGGCGCATCTCTGCTTCATAGTCGCGCAGCGCGGCGGGGCCGACGCCATGGTCGAGGAACGCCCGGCCGAGCCGGCGCGCGTCGACAATAGCCTGTGAGGCGCCGTTGGAGCCGGTCGGATACATGATATGCGCGGCGTCGCCGATCAGTGTGACGCGTCCCGTGGTCCAGAAGGGCAGCGGGTCGCGGTCCACCATCGGGTACTCGAAGATCGCCTTCGCGCCCCGAATCAGAGCCGGAATATCGATCCAGTCGAAGCGCCAGTCGCGGAACCAGTCGATGAAATCCGTCGCCGGGGCCTCGCGTCTCCAGTCCTCGCGCGCCCAGCCATGGGTGGGGTCGAAGGCGCGCTCCGCGATCCAGTTGATCAGAACCTCGCCGCGCTCGTCCGGCCCGCTGATCGGGTAGGTGACGAATTTCTGGCTGTAATCGCCGATCATCGCCATCGTGTTGGTTTCGGCGAAGGGGCGGGCGCGCGTCGCGCCGCGCCAGAGAATTGCGCCGGCCCAGATCGGCGGGCCTTCATCGGGGTGCATCCGCGCGCGAACAGTGGAATGGAGCCCGTCGGCGCCGATAAGGACGCCGCCGCGCCGTTCGCCCGCATCGGTCTCCAGCACCGCTTCGCCGCCCTCGGTTCTGAAGGCGCGGCCCTTGAGCCCGGTCTCGATCGCGTCCGCGCCGAGCCGCTCCAGCACCGTGCGATAGAGCAGCATCTGCAATTCGCCGCGATGGACGGAATATTGCGGCCAGCGGTAGCCGGCGTCGAGGCCGCGCGGCTCACGCCAGACCTCGCGCCCGTTGGCGGCGACCATGGTGAGTTCCGCCGTCCTGACGCCGATCCGCTCCAGCGGCGGGCCGAGGCCGAGAGCGATCAGTTCCCGCACCGCGTTCGGTTGCAGGTTGATGCCGACGCCGAGCGGCTTCACCTCGCGGGCCTGTTCGACGAGCCGGCAGGGGAGCCCGATCTGATGGCAGGTGAGCGCCAGCGTTAGGCCGCCGATTCCGGCGCCGGAAATCAGGATGGTCATTGCGATGCGCTCCCGTGTTTTTCGGAGCGTATCGCCACGCCACGGCTTGCGCGAGGGCGACGGTCCGGTCCTGATGTGGAAAACCGGATGGAGGAATCATGTTTCTGCAAGAGAAGCTCTTGAAGGCGGCGGCGGGGAACGCCCCGGTCAGGGTCTGCCTGATCGGGGCCGGCAAGTTCGGCTCGATGTTCCTCAGCCAGGTTCCGACGACGCCGGGTCTGGTCGTGACGCGGATCGCCGATCTTCGCCCTGACGCCGCCCGCTCCGCCTGCCGCACGGTCGGGTGGGACGAGGCGCGGGTCGATGCGGTGAAGATCTCGGATGACGCGCCGTCGGCGCTGGCGGCCGACGATGTCGATGTAGTGGTGGAGGCCACGGGCAATCCGCATGCCGGCGTGCGCCACGCCCGCGCCGCCATCGCCGCCGGCAAGCATGTCGTGATGGTGAATGTGGAGGCGGATGTTTTCGCCGGCGCGGCGCTTGCCCGCGAAGCGCGGGCGGCGGGGATGGTCTATTCGATGGCCTATGGCGACCAGCCGGCGCTGACGGCGGAAATCGTCGACTGGGCGCGCTCCTGCGGGTTCGATGTGGTCTGCGCCGGAAAGGGCACAAAATATCGCCCCCACTACCACCAGTCGACGCCGGAGACGGTCTGGGAATACATGGGGTTCGACCCGGATCAGGCGGTGCGTGACGGTATGAACCCGAGAATGTTCAACTCTTTCACCGATGGCACCAAGTCGTCGCTGGAGATGGCGGCGATCGCCAACGCCTGCGGCCTGACGCCGCCGGCGGACGGGCTGCTCTTTCCGCCCTGCGGGGTGGACGATCTGGCGCACATATTGCGGCCGGCCTCCGAAGGCGGGGTGCTTGAGGCGAAGGGCATGGTGGAGACGGTGTCGTCGGAGGAGCGCGACGGGCGACCGGTGTTTCGCGATTTGCGCTGGGGGGTTTACGCGGTTTTCGAGGCCCCGAACGATTACGCTGCGGGGTGCTTTCGCCAATACGGCATGAATACCGACGCGAGCGGGCGCTACTCGGCGATGTACAAGCCCTTCCACCTGATCGGGATGGAGTTGAACGTCTCGATCCTCTCGGCCGCCCTTCTCGGGCAGGCGACGGGAGAGACGCGCGCTTTCAACGGCGACGTGGTCGCCACCGCCAAGCGCGACCTGACGGCGGGCGAGACCCTGGACGGCGAAGGCGGCTATTGCGTCTGGGGCAAGCTGGTTCCTGCGGCGCGCTCGGTGAGGGAGGCTCTGCTGCCGATCGGGCTTGCGGACCGGGTGAAGCTGGCGCGCGACGTGAAGGCGGGCGCGACGCTCGGCTATGCAGACGTCGCGATCCCCGAGGATAACGATGTCGCCGCCTATCGCCGCGCGATGGAGCGAACGAACGCCTGAAATCAGCCTGAAATCAGTCGGCGCGGAACCTTTCGATGACCGCCATGTCCGGCTCGAAGCCGAGCCCCTCGCCTGTCGGCAGCGCGATCTCGCCGCCGTCGGGTAGTGGGATGGAGGGAGAAAGCCAGGCGTCCGCCTCGATATGCAGGAATTCGAACATGCCGCCCTCGCCGGCCGCCATCAGGTGCGCGCTGGCCCAGTAGCCGGGGCCGAAATAGGGGCAGTGCGGCATCACGTCGCGCTGCGCGGCGCGCGCGAGATCGGCGACTTTCAGGTATTCGGAGACGCCGCCGACCTTGGTGACTGAGGGTTGCGGGAAGTTCACCGCCTCCACGATCCGCGCGAAGGGTTGCGCGGTGCCGGCGTTCTCGCCCGAGGCGAGCGGCACGCCGAATTCGCGGCCGAGCGCGGCGAGCCGGTCGGTGTCGTCTGGCGGCCAGATCGGCTCCTCGACCCAGTGGAGGCCGAGGGCCTTCATCTCCGGCAGCAGCTTCCGGGTCTCGTCCTCGGACCAGTTGCAGTTCACGTCGGTCATCAGTTTCGTATCGGAGGCGCCGCGCCGCCCGGCTTCGATATTCGGGAGGGTGATCTCATGCAGTTTCACCGCGCCGTAGCCCTGATCGGCGGCCATCCGCGCCCGCGCCTCGACCATCGCCGGGTCGCCATAGCGAACGAGGCTGGCGTAGGCGGGAAATCGCTCGCGTTTCGCCCCGAGCAAGTCCGCGAGGCGCAGGCGCTTTCGTTTCGCGGCGAGATCCCAGAGCGCGATGTCGACGCCGGAAATCGCGAAGAGGACGACGCCGAAGCGGCCCTGAATGTGGAGCTTTCGTTGCAGGCAGCCGGTGAAGCCGGCGACATCCTCCACCTCCGCGCCGATGACGAGCGGGAACACCATGTCGTTGAGCGCCGCCAGAACGGCGGTCCGGCAGGAATAGGCGAACGCCTCGCCCCAGCCGACGAAGCCGTCATCCGTCTCGAGCCGGACGAGGGTGATCTCCAGCCGGTCCCATTTGCTCGGCATCAGCCCGGCGCCCGCGCCGCCGCCATCCGAGAACGGAATGGAGAGCGCGATGGTCTCGGCCTTCACGATCCGCATTGTTTCCCTCCAGCGTCTTCCGGCAGCCTAACGGCGTGGCGCGCGGGATCAAATCCTATCGCTGACCATGCGCGAAACCTTCGAAAGGCGGTGCGACCCCGGCGGGAGCGGAACGCCAGTATTGCTTCGGGCCGCGCACTGTCGCGCCGAGCGCCGCCGCCGCGTGCCAGGGCCAGCGCGGGTTCCAGAGCATGGCGCGGGCGAGAGCGATGGCGTCGGCCTCGCCCGAAGCGATGATCGCCTCGGCCTGTTCCGGCTTCGTGATCAGGCCGACGGCGATGACAGGCAGTTCGACCGCATCCTTCACCGCCTTCGCCAGGTGCACCTGATAACCGGGGCCGAGCGGGATCTTCTGTTCGGTGGAGACCCCTCCGGAGGAAACGTGAACGGCGGCGCAGCCGGCGGCTTTCAACGCCCGGCAGAGCGTCAGGATATCCTCAATGGAAAGCCCGCCCTCAACCCAGTCGGAGGCGGAGACCCGGACCCAGATCGGGCGATCCACCGGGAAGGCGGCGCGCACCGCTTCGAATATCTCGACGGGGAAGCGCATCCGCCCCTCGATGGCGCCGCCATAAGCGTCATCCCGGCGGTTCGAAAGCGGCGAGAGGAACTGATGGAGAAGATAGCCATGCGCCATGTGCAGTTCGATGGCGTCGATCCCGATGCGCGCGGAACGCTCCGCGGCGGTTGCGAAATCCACCTTCACCCGCTCCATTCCTGCCTCGTCGAGCGCTTCGGGCGGCGCGTCCCCGGCGGCGTGGGGGATGGCGGAGGGCGCGACGGTGAGCCAGCCGCCCTCCTCATCGGGCCGGATCTGCGCGCCGCCCTCGAAGGGCGAGCGGGAGGACGCCTTGCGGCCGGCATGGCCAAGCTGGATCGCGACGGGGATCGGCGAGATCGACCGGATCGCCGTCAGAACCCGCGCCAGCCCGGCCTCGTTCGCATCGGAATAGAGCCCGAGATCGCGTGGCGAAATTCGGCCCTCGGCGCTCACCGCCGTCGCCTCCAACGTCAGCAGCCCGGCCCCGGAAAGCGCGAGATGCCCGAGATGGACCATGTGCCAGTCTGCGGCGGTCCCATCCGCGACCGCGTATTGGCACATTGGCGCGACGATCACGCGGTTCTCAAGCGTCAACTCGCCAAGGGCGAGCGGTTCGAAAAGTCTGCTCATCGGGGAAGGTCCTTTAATGCTGCAGCGTGAGCCAGACCGCGCCGGCGCCAGCAATCGCGCCCAGAGCGAGCCAGACAAGGGCGCGGCCCTTGTTCGGTTTCGTCGGCACCGGTTCCGTCGTCTCCGACAATCGCACCAGCCGCTCCGCGAGTTCGGGAAGGCGTGGAGCGATGCGCGACAGGGTCGTCAGCGTCATGCGCGCGTCGCGCAGGACGGCTTTCGGGCCGAGATTGTCGCGCATCCAGAGCTCGACCACCGGACCGGCGGCGGACCAGATATTCGCGTTCGGATCGAGCGAGCGCGCCACCCCTTCCACCACCACCATCGAACGCTGGAGGAGGATGAGCTGGGTCTGCGTCTCCATCCCGAAGCGCTCCGTAACCTCGAACAGATGCGAGAGCAGCCGCGCCATCGAGATGCGCGAGGCGTCCTGCCCGAAGATCGGCTCGCCGATTGCGCGGAGCGCCTGCGCGAACTGGTCGACATCGCGGTCGGCAGGCACATAGCCGGCCTCGAAATGCACTTCGGCGACGCGGTGGTAGTCCCTCTTGAGAAAGCCCAGAAGGATCTCGGCGTAGTAGCGGCGCGTCACCCGGTCGATCCGGCCCATGATACCGAAATCGAGCGCGAGGATGTCGCCGTTCGGCGCGATCTTGAGATTCCCCTGATGCATGTCGGCGTGCCAGAACCCGTCGCGGAGCGCCTGCAGGAGGAAGATCTGGATCACCCGTTCGGCGAGGCCGACCAGATCGTGCCCCGCCGCCGCCAGCGCCTCCGGCTCGCCGATCGGGACGCCCTCGACCCAGCCGGCGGTCATCACGCGTCGCGCCGAGAGCGGCCAGATGATATCCGGCACCCTGAAGCCCTCGTCGTCCTTCACGTTGTCGGCGAACTCGGACGCCGCAGAGGCTTCGAGGCGCAAGTCCATCTCGGCCGCCACCACGCCCTCGAAATGGTCCACCACGGCGCGGGGCCGGAGGCGTTTCGCCTGCGGGGCCGCCCATTCCATGATCCGGGCGATCATGTGGAAGGCGGCGATGTCTTTTCGGAACTGCTTCTCGATCGCCGGGCGAAGAATCTTGACCGCCAGCTTGCGCCCGGTCTCCCGGTCGATCGCGGGGTGGACCTGCGCGATGGATGCGGCGGCGATCGGGGGGGCGAACTCGGCGAAGATTTCCTCGACCTCGCGGCCGAGCGCGTCGCGCACCGCCTTGCGCGCCTCCGCCATCGGGAAGGGCGGCAGCTTGTCCTGCAGCGTGCGCATGTCGCGGGCGAGTTCGGGGCCGATCACGTCCGGGCGGGTCGAGAGAATCTGGCCGAGCTTGATATAGGCCGGACCGAGCGCGTTGATCGCCCGCGCCACCGGGGGGAGGGAGGCGTCGCCCTTCATGCCGACGATCAGCCCCGGCGCGGTGATGAACATCAGCGGGGCGGACAGGCGCCGCGGCGCGCCCGCCGCTTCGAGCACCCGCTCCATCGCGCCGGTCTTGCGGAAGGTCGCGGCGACCCGCGCGAGCCGCCAGAGATTGGGTCCGAGTTCAAGAAGGAAGCGCAGCATCAGAGGCGCCAGCCCGAATGGATCGCCGCGACGCCGAGCGTCTGGTTGCGCCAGGCGACGCGGCCGAAGCCGGCCGCGCGAACCATCGACGCGAAGCTTTCCTGATCCGGAAACTTGCGGATCGATTCCACAAGATACTGGTAGCTTTCACGATCCCCCGCGATGGCCTGCCCCATGCGCGGGATTACGTTGAACGAATAGAGGTCATAGGCCCGGCGAATCAGCGGCGGATCCACCCGGCTGAATTCAAGGCAGAGAAACCGTCCGCCGGGTTTCAGGACGCGATAAGCCTCCGCCAGCGCGGCGTCGATCTTCGTGACGTTCCTTATGCCGAAGGCGATGGTGTAGGTGTCGAAGCTGCGGTCGGCGAACGGCAGTTTCATGGCGTCTCCGCAGACCCAGGTGAGCGCGTGTGACAGGCTCTCCGCCTCCGCGCGCTTGCGGCCCTCGACCAGCATCGGCGCGGTCATGTCGCATATTGTCGCTTCGCCGTCCCCCTTCAGCCGATCGAGTACGCGAAAGGCGATATCGCCGGTGCCGCCGGCGACGTCGAGCAGCTTCATCCCGGGGCGCGGGGCGAGCCAGTCGATCAGACCCTCCTTCCAGAGCCGATGGATGCGGAGCGACATCACATCGTTCATCACGTCATATTTCGACGCGACCGATGAAAAGACGCCGTGGACGAGCCCGGCCTTGTCGGGCGCGGGCACGTCGCGGAAGCCGAAATGTGTGGTTTCATCCGGGGACGCGTCCGCCCGTCCGGTCTCGCTCTCATCTGCCATAACGCGCTACATAGCCGTCTTCGCCAGTCGCCGCTACGCCCCAGAAGCGGCGCTGCGCCGCAGGGAGATGGAGCATGCCAGAACTGCCCGAGGTGGAGACCGTGCGCCGCGGCCTCGTTCCCGCGATGGAGGGGCGGCTGATCGCCCGGGCGATCCAGCGCCGGCCGGATCTCCGCTGGCCGCTGCCGGAGCGGTTCGCGGAGCGCCTGTGCGGGCGACGCGTGCTGCGGCTCGGCCGGCGCTCGAAATACATCCTCGCCGATCTAGACGATTCCGGCGCCGGACCCGAGACGATGATCGTCCATCTCGGCATGTCGGGGCGGATGCTGGTTTCAGGCGCGACGCTGGCGGAGTTTTATATCCCGGCGGGCGGCGCGGCCAGGCATGACCACGTGGTGTTCGAGATGGAGGGCGGCGCGACCGTCACCTTCAACGACGCGCGGCGCTTCGGCGCGATGGACCTCTGGCCGACCGAAGCCATCGCCACGCACCGGCTGCTCGCGGATCTCGGCCCCGAGCCGCTGGCGAACGAGTTTCACGGCGACTATCTCGCGAGGCGGTTCGCGGGCCGGCGTATGCCGGTGAAGGCGGCGCTGCTCGATCAGAAGATCGTCGCCGGGCTCGGCAATATATATGTGGCGGAGGCGCTGCATCGCGCGCGCATCTCGCCGAAGCGGCTGGCGGGTAAAATCTCGCGCGCCGGGATCGACCGGCTGGTCGCGGCGATCAACGCGACAATCGCGGACGCGCTCGACGCCGGGGGTTCCTCGCTGCGCGACTACCGCCAGGCCGACGGTGAACTCGGCTATTTCCAGCATTCCTTCCGCGTCTACGATCGAGAGGGGGCCGTCTGTCCGACCGAGGGATGCGCGGGGCGGGTCCGACGGATCGTTCAGGCCGGTCGATCGAGTTTCTATTGCCCGGGCTGCCAGCGATGAGGGAGGGCGGGGCCGCCGGCGTCTCTCCACATCCGGTCGGGGGCTCCATAAGGGCGTCGCGACGATCAGCGAACCGGCGCCGGACCTTGGCGCGGTCCGGGTTGACCGGCCGGGAGCCGGGGCGTATATGCGGCGCTCGTTTCCAGGAATGACAGAACGGAATCACGTCATGGCCAACTCGCCATCCGCCAAGAAGCGCGCGCGCCAGATCGTGCGCCGCACCGAGGTAAACACCGCGCGCCGCAGCCGCATCCGGACCTTCGTCCGCAAGGTCGAGGAGGCGATCGCCTCCGGCGATTCCGCCGCGGCGAAGACCGCGTTGCAGACGGCCCAGCCCGAGATCATGCGCGGCGCAACGAAGGGCGTGCTGCACGCGAACACCGCCAGCCGCAAGATCTCCCGCCTCGCGGCGCGGGTTAAGGCGATCTCGGTCTGACGTCGGCCGCCGCCCGCGGTGGCGGCGCCTGAAAGCTCATTTTCCGCGCGCGTGGGGCCTGAACCCTGCGCGCGTCTTTTTTTTGACACGGGATTGTGATGTTCACTCTTTGCACCGGTTGAAGGAATCGCGCCGTTGCTTCACTCTTCCGACGTTCTGATCCTGGTCCGATTCTGATATAGAATAGTATAGTGAACGGGAGCGTATAGTGATTATGTAGCGCACGCCCGATCATGGCCGACGAATATTTTAACAATTTCCGGTTTTTCTGACGATTCGCTGTAATGCTGCTTCCTTGTCCGCAGAATCTTCCTCTCTCAAGTCGAGTTCTTGTTGAAGGCGACGCCTCCTTGGGCCTAGCTATCAGTCTCCGTCTTGGGAAGATTCGCGCGAGGAGATTCGAATGGCGCCGTCCGGCATTGGCGAGGTTGACCCCGAAGCGGCGTGGGCTGCGCTGCGGTCTGAGCGCAAAGCCATGTTGATCGACGTGCGCACGCGCGCTGAATGGTCTTTCGTCGGTCTGCCCGATCTTTCGGAAGCGGGGGCCGAGGTGGCGCTGATCGAATGGCAGAGCTTTCCCGCCATGACGATGAATCCAGACTTCACCGCGAGCGCGCTGGCGGCGATCGAAGCGGCGGGGGCGGAGGAAGTCTATTTTATCTGCCGCTCCGGGGTCCGCTCCATGCGGGCGGCGCTCGCCACCGCCGAGGCGGCCGGATCCGCGGGCTGGCCGCTCGCCTGTTTCAACGTCGCGGAGGGATTCGAGGGCGAACTCGACCCAACCGCGAGGCGCGGCGTCTTGAACGGATGGAAAGCGCGCGGTCTGCCGTGGCGGCAGAGTTGAGCGCTCAAGCGCCGATGAGCGCGACAAAGACGGCGCTGGGCGACGCCGGACGAGCACAACGAGGAGGGGAGAAGGCGATGTTGGCCGACGGCGTCAGAATCTGGGATCAGGCGTGTTCGATCGTGAAGACGGAGATTGGACCCGCGGCCTGGGGCCGGTGGATCGAGCCGCTGGCCTTTCGCGGTCTGGCCGCGGATACGGCCCGCTTTGACGCGCCCTCCGAGTTCGCCGCCGATTGGGTGCGACGCCACTACGCGGAGGAGATCGCCGGCGCGCTGAACGAGGCGGGCGCTCGTTGCGCGCAGATCGAAGTCAACGTGGGCGTCACCGACGCCGGCGTCGGCGTCGGCGTAAGTGCGGGCGCGGCGGCGCGCACTCTGCCGGAGCCGGGAGAAGCGGTCCTGCGTTCGGCGCCGCTGGAACGGCGCTTCACCTTCGATCAGTTCGTCGTCGGCCGGCCGAATGAATTGGCGCACGCCGCGGCGCGTCGCGTCGCAGAGGATGACAGCGTCGTCTACAACCCGGTTTTTCTGCATGGCGGCGTCGGGCTCGGCAAGACGCACCTGATGCACGCGATCTCCTGGCGGATCGCAGAGCGCACGCCGGCGCGCAAGGTGCTTTATCTCTCGGCCGAGCAGTTCATGTATCGTTTCATCCAGGCGATCAAGAAGGACAACACCATGGCCTTCAAGGAGCAGTTCCGCTCCGTCGACGTGCTGATGGTTGACGACGTGCAGTTCATCGCCGGCAAGAACTCCACCCAGATAGAATTCTTTCACACGTTCAACGCGCTGATCGACAGCGGCAAGCAGATCGTCATCTCCGGCGATCGCGCGCCCGGCGATATCGAGCAGTTGGAGGAGCGCATCCGCTCCCGCCTTCAATGGGGGCTGGTGGTCGACATTCATCCCACGGATTACGAACTGCGGCTCGGCATCCTGCAGTCGAAGGCGGAGGAAGCGTTGGCGCGCGAACCTTCGGTGCGGTTTGATCCGAAGGTCCTGGAGTTTCTGGCGCATCGAATCTCCTCCAACGTCCGGGTGCTCGAGGGCGCGCTGACCCGACTATTCGCCTTCGCTTCGCTGGTCGGACGGGAGATCACCCTCGACATGGCGCAGGAATGCCTCGCCGATCTTCTGCGCGCCTCGGATCGTAAGGTGACGATCGACGAGATCATGCGAAAGGTGGCGGATCACTATAACCTGCGTCTCTCTGACATGACCTCGGCGCGCCGCGCCCGCGCCGTCGCCCGGCCGCGCCAGGTGGCGATGTATCTGGCGAAAACGCTGACCTCGAAGAGTCTGCCAGAGATTGGCCGCAAGTTTGGCGGGCGCGACCACACCACGGTGATGCACGCGGTGAAGAGGGTCGAGTCGCTCTCCGACACCGACAGTCAGATCGCCGAGGATGTCGAACTGCTGCGCCGGATGCTGGAGGCCTGAGCCTCAGGCCGGCGCCTTCAGTAGCGTCTTCAGGTCGGTCGCCGGGTCGGCGACAGCTTCCGGCGCAGGGCTCTTGCCCGCTTCGATCAGGCGTTTCCCAACCATGTAGGCGCGCGGATCGTTCATCGCGTCGACGGAGATCAGCCGTCCGGCCCGGTAATACCATACGGATTGCGCGCCGGCCGCGCCGGGGCGGACATGAACGTGGTCATAGCCCTGGTTGAGCCCGGCGATCTGCAGCTTCACGTCATACTGGTCCGACCAGAACCAGGGCGTTGGCGTGTAGGACACCGATTCGCCCAGCATCGCCGCCGCCGCCACCTCGGCCTGGTCGATGGCGTTCTGCACGCTTTCCAGTCGGATCAGCCTGCCTTCATAGGGGAAGGACGCGCAATCGCCGGCGGCGAAGATCAGCGGGTCCGAGGTCCGCCCCGCCTCGTCCACCTTCACGCCGTTCTCTGTCTCCAGCCCGGCTTCCGCGGCGATCTCCTGATTGGGCGCGACGCCGACGCCCACCAGAACGAAATCGATATCGACCGTCTCGCCATTGGTGAGCACGGCCCGTTCCACCCGCTCCTCGCCCTCGAGCCGCGTCAGCCCGACCGATTCGCGGATATCGACGCCGTGCCCCCGGTGCAGATCGCGAAAATAATCCGAAGTGACCGGTGCGGCGACGCGCTGGAGGATGCGATCGGCGAGTTCGATCAGCGTCACGTCGAGCCCGCGCAGCGTCGCGACCGCGGCAGCCTCGAGGCCGATATAGCCGCCGCCGACGATCAGAACCCGCGCGCCGGTGCGAAATTCCGGAGCGACGATATCGACATGGCGACGGGTGCGGACCGGATAGACGCCGCCCAGCTCTCCACAGATCGAAGCCGGCAGCCGGCGAGGCCGTGTCCCGGTCGTTAGCGCCAACTGGTCATAGGGGATCTTCCGCCCGTCGCTCAGGTTGACGAAGCGCGCCTCGCGGTCGATCGCAGTGGCGGCGACGCCGATGATCAGCGCGATATCCTCTTCGGCGTAAAACTCCGCCGGCCGAAGATGCAGCCGCGCCTCATCCATTTGCCCCAGCAGATATTTCTTCGAGAGCGGCGGCCGCTGATAGGGAAGTGTGGATTCCTCGCAGATCAGCGTCATCGCGCCCTTGTGGCCGAGCGCGCGCAGCTTCGCCGCCAGCGCCGCGCCCGCCTGTCCGCCGCCGATGATGACGATCCGCTGATCCATGTTGCGCTCCTCAACCCATCTTCGGCCGCCTTCGGCCACGTAGCACACCGAAACGTCCGGTGTTCCGGGAGTCGCGGCGCCGATGGCGCCCCGCCGGCCGGATCCGGGGTTCCCGTCATGGTGGTAAGCGATAGTCCGGCGCACCGGGACGCAGGTCAATCCGCAGACGACGCATTTTCCTGCGATCCAAGAAGCCGGTGTAGATGCGCGGAAGCGCGGGCCGCGACGAGAGCGCAGGCGGCTTCCGGGGCGTCGGCGGAAGTGTTAAGTCCGCTTCCATGCGCCAGATCATCGCCGCAATGAGGAACGAGAGGCCGGTCATTCCGGAACGGTCGCTCCGCGCGCAGATGTCGACGGGATGACGCCACGTGCTTGAGAAACTGCGTCTGCCGGGTCTGATTTTCGCCGTTGCGGCGCTGGCGGCGGGGCTCGTCGGGGCTCATGTCGCGCGTCTGATAGAGGATTTGGGCCGGCACCGCGCGGAATCGGCGCTGAATGCTGGCGGCATGGTCTGGGCCGGCGTTTTGGCGGACGGGCTCATCCTCGAACTGACCGGCGAGGCCCCTGACGAGGAGGAGAGAGAGGCGGCGTTCGCGCTGCTCTCGCGCGCGGCGCAGGCGCCAGCGCTGCTCCAGGCGACGGCGCGTGACGGCGCGACGGCGCGGCTGGCGCAAACGCGGCATCGGGCGGAGGCGCGGGTCGAGATCATGCGCGGGCTCAACGACCTCGCTGTCGTCGGGGCCGCGCCCGGCGCCGCGGCGCGGGCGGCGCTCGCCGACGCGCTCGGCGATGCGGCCCCGGAGCTTGCGCTCGCTGACCTCAGCAGCGCCGACGCGGCGGATGGCGCGGCTGATTGGGAGAAGGCGGTGGAGCCGGCCGCGGAAATCGCAGCGGCGCTGCTCCATGGCGGCGTGGTGATCACGCCGGGGCGGCTCTCTCTCTCCGGGGTCGCGGGCGGCGCGGTGGATCTGGCGCGGATTGATGCGGCGATGGCGAAGGCGGAGGCGGCCGGCCTGATCGTCGAATCCGATCTTGCTTCGTCGCCGGTTCCCACGGCCGCTTTCGTCGTGAGGGCGGAGAAAGGCCCGCAGACCGGTGGGCTGAGCGCATGCGCGGCGCGCGATATGGCGGAGGCCGCGCGCCTGATCGCCGCGGCCGCCGCCCTCGGCGCCGCGCCGGCGCCGCCGTGCGCAATCGGTCCTGGCGCTCCGGATGGGTGGAGCGAAGCCGCGCTCGCGGCGCTCCGCGCGCTTGCCGCCCTGCCGGCGGGCGAGGTCAGCATTGTCGGGCAGCGCGCGCGCTTCACCGCGCTTCCGCCGACCCGGCGGCGGGCTTTCGAACGCGCTGCGGAAACGCTGCGTACGGAACTGCCGCCGGATTTCAAACTTTCACTCCTTTCCGGCGAGGTGGCGGAGGCCCCGCCGATGGCGGAGACGGGGGAGGCGGCGAATGACGTGTCCGGGACGCCCGCGCTACCGCTGGCCGTCACGCATGACGGCCTCACTCTGCGCATTTCGGGCGCCGCGCCGGATCCGCTGATCGGCGAAAGCGTCGCCGCGTACGCGCGTGTGACGATGCCGGGCGGCGAAGTCGAGACGGCGCTGAGCTATGATGGCGTCTTCGCGCCCGGCTGGCGACCCGCCGCGATGGCGATGATTTCGGCGCTTTCGAAGCTGGAGCGCGGGCGCGCGCGGCTCGGTCCCGAGAGCGTGGAGGTCGAGGGCGAGATTCGCGACCCGCTGGCGATCGCCGACCTACAGCGCGAACTCGTTCAAAGTCTGGACGACGGGCGGAGGGCGGAAACCAGGATCACCGTTTCGCCGGCGCGGCTGGCGGCGGCGCAACCCTTGCCGCCCATACGCTGCGCCGCCGCGCTGACCGAGGTTGTCTCCACCGATCCGATCCGCTTCTCGCCGGGCTCGGCGGAGATCGACGAAGCGAGCGCGCCGGTTGTCGCGCGGCTCACGGAAACGCTGGCGCGCTGCGCCGGCGGGCGAATCGAGATCGCAGGGCACACCGATTCGCAGGGCTCCGAGAAGACCAATCTGCGGCTCAGCCGGGCGCGCGCGGAGGCGGTGCTCGGCGCATTGCTGAAAGCCGGGGCGCGGCTCTCGCTTCTGACCTCGGCCGGTTACGGCGAGGCCGAGCCGATCGCCGATAACGGCACGGAAGCCGGGCGCGCGCTCAACAGACGGATCGAATTTCGCGTTCTCGAAGACGGAGAGACGCCATGACCCGCGTCGAACTTACCATATCCATCGCCGGCGCGCTTCTGACCGCTTTCGCCATCGGCTGGCTGGCGCATTGGCTCTGGTCGCGCGCCGCGCGCGTCGCTTCGCCACGTGGCGACAGGGCAGATGAGCTGGCGGCGGAGTTGCTGGAGATCGAGGCTGAGCGCGACCGAATCAGCGCCGAAGCGGCGGCGGAGGTCGCCGCCGCAGCAGCATTGCTGCGCGAGCGTGAGGCCGAGCTTTCGGCGGCGATGGACGGACTCGGCGCGGCGCGGGCTGAACTCGCGGCGTTGCGGGGCGAACGCTGACCCGGCCCAGTGTGAACCCGGTCAGTAACTTTCCAGCGCCGCCTCGATCCGGCGCGCCAGCTCCGCCAGCGCCGCGCCGTAGGCGGCGGCGAGCGCGGCGTGATTCTCGCCTTCGGTCGAAACGCTGATCGTGAAAGGGCCGGTGACGGCGCTGGCGCGCTCACCGGCGCGCGCCACGGTGAGTTGACCCTCGAGCGTCACCTCGCCGCCGAGCGCGCCAAGGAACCGGTCGACCTCCGTAGTGACGATGAAATCCGGCGCCGCGCCCTGCGGCCAGGGATCGGCGTAGACGGCGCCCTCGCGCAGCGCAGCGAGGCTCCGCGCGACCAGCCGCGTCGCGGCGCGCGGCGGCTCCTCCGCCCAGCGGTGCTGATCGTCGGCGGTGATCGCGCCGGACTGATCCTGAGCGGCGATCTGGACGCGCCGGGCGTAGAGCGGCAGACCGATTTCGCGCAATCCGACCGATTGCGCCCCCCCGGCGCCCGCGCCCGAAGGCGCCGGCGCGTCCAGCAGATAGAGATAGGGTCCCGGCGCCGCGGCGCAGGCGGCGAGGACGAGACAGGCGAGGGCGGCGAGGAAACGGCGCATGGTCTCTATTTCCCGAGAATCAGAACGTTGGGTTCACGCTCGACCAGATCGGCGAGGTCGCTGATCGCGCGGGCCGCGTCGCGTATCTCGCGGATCGCGGCGACGGCTTCGTAATTCAGCTCGGAGCCGACATCGAGCGCAGCGAGGAAGTCGTCGGCCCGCGCGGCGAGGGTGGAAATGCGTCGGACCAGTTCCGGCGTCCCGTCGGCGGCGCGCGCGACGGCGGCGGCGGCGGTGTCGAGGCTGGCGAGCGCCGCGGCGGCGGTCCCGGCGAGGTCCGCCTCGCGAATCCGGTCGAGGAACGCGGCGGATGAGGTGAGAGCCGCCGTCGCCGAGGCTGGTAGTTCCTTCGCGCCGGGCGCGTCGAGGATGGCGCGGAGCGCCGTCGCCGTCTCCGCCGCTTCGCTTGAAAGGCGCCTGAGCGAGGGGTCGTCGAGAAGAGCGCGCGCCGCCTTGAGGGCGCCTGCGAGCTCGGCCGCCGCGTTCTCTCGCTGCAGTTCTTCGAGAAGCGCGCGCGCCGAGGTGAGGCTTGCGTTCAGTTCCGCCGGCGCGGCGCGCAGGGCCGGGTCGTCAAGCAGCGCGCCAAGGGAGGTGAGCGCGGCGTTCAGCGCCTCCGGCGTCTCCGCGAGCCCCTTGTCGGAAAGCAGCGTCGCCGCCGAATCCATCGCCTTCGACGCCGAGCCGACAAGCCGGTCCAGCGCCGGATCCTCCAGCCGGGTCCGGAGCGCCGTGATCGCGGCGGCGGTCTCGCCGGCGGCGTCCTCGGCCTCCAGCTTCGCGGCGACGGCGCGCGCGCTCGCCAGAAGTGCGGCGAGGTCGGTGCGCGCGGAGAGGGTTTCCGGCGAATCGATCAGCTGGCGGACGGAGGCGATCAGCGCCTCCGCCTCCGCCGGAACCGCCTTGAGACCGGGCGCCGTCAGAATCGCCTCCAGCGCGTCGAGCGCCGCGACCGCGTGCGCCGGCGCCGCTTTCAGCGCCGGATCGGAAAGCAGCGCCGTCGCCGCCTTCGACGTCTCGTCCACGCTGGCGGCGAGCCCGGCGAGCGCCGGGTCCTCCAGCCGCGTGCGGAGCGCGGCGACGGCGCCGGCGGCGTCCTCCGCAAGGCCGGATTCGTCGAGCGACGCCGCCAGCGCCTTCAGGCTGGCTAGCGTCGCCGCGAGATCCGCCCTTGTGGCGTCGAATTCCGGCGAGGCGACGATCTCGTTCAGCGACGCGAGCAGCTTCGCCGCTTCTTCCGGCGCCGCGTTGAGTCCGGGCGAGGAGAGGAGCGCGGTCGCCGCCTCAAGGGTCGCGACCGCTTTTCCTGGCGCGTCGCGCACCGCTTCCGACCCGATCAGCTTGTTGACGTTCTCCAGAAGCAGAACCGCGTTGTCGAAGATCGCTTCGATCGGCAATTGCTCGATCCGTCGCATCGCGCCCTGAACGGAGCCCGTCAGCTCATCGAGATCGGTCGGAACCGAGGGCATGCGCGGGCGTCCCTCGTCGGGACGGGTCAACTGTTCCGGCGCTGCATCGGGGGCGTCGACCAGACGCACGATCAACTCACCAGTCAGGAGGCTGCCCTGGGTGAGCTGCGCGCGGAGCCCTTTTTCGACGGCGCGTTCCATGAATTCGAGCGCGCCGGTCGTATCCCCATCGGCGAGCCCGAGTAGAGACGGCGCCAGCGCGATGGTGGTGCGGGTCGCGAAGCGGCCTGACTCGGCATCGATTTCGGCCGCGATCTCCTCGACCCGGCCGACGCGGATGCCTTGATACTCCACCGGCGCGCCGACCGAGAGCCCGCGCACCGAGCGGCCGAAATAGACATCGAGCAGCAGCCGTTGGCCGGCATCGGCCTCGGAGACCTGCGAGCGGGCGTCGCGCGGCGTGCCGTAAAGCGTGTAGAGATGGTTTTCCTCGACCGGTTTGGGCTGGCCCTGCGAGAAATCCTGAAACGCCACGCCGCCCTGCAGCAGCGCGGTGAGCGAGCCGATGCGGAAGCGCGCGCCATCCGCGCCGAGGCTGATATCGACGCCAGCGACGACCCAGAAGCGGGTGTCTTCGGTCAGCCTGACATCGTTCGGCGCATTGACGAAGACGTCGAACACGACGCTTTGCCCATCCTCGGACAGATGTTTCGATTCGACCTTTCCGACCTCGACCCGCCGGAAGAACACTGGCGCACCGACCGAGAGCGCGCCGCCGTCGGCGCTGACCAGCCGCACCCGCTTGCCGGGCGTGTCGCTCGGCGTCAACGGCGGGTTGTCGAGCGCGGTGAACTTGCTGGCGGGCGCGCCGCGCACCGCGTCCCAGGAGCCTTCGATATAGGCGCCGGAGAGCACGGTCTCCAATCCGGTGACGCCGCGGGCGGAGACCTCCGGCCGGACCACCCAGAATTCCGCCTCCGCGTCGATATAGGGCGCAATGTCTGGCTCGAGCCTGACCTTGGCGACGACCTGCGACAGATCGGCCGAAAAGTGCAGGTCCTCCAGCCGACCGACCTCGACATTACGATAGCGCAGAACGGTTTGTCCGGCGGTCAGTCCCGCCGCGGTCGGAAAGTAGATCTCGATTATCGGGCCGCGACCGGCGTAGTCGCGCCAGAGGAGACCGAGCGCGACGCCGATCGCGATCAGCGGGATCAGCCAGACCAGAGAGACGAAGCGCGGCCGCGCGGTTTCGATCTCCGGCTCGGGCGGGGCGGCGTCGGGTCGGTCCGGTTCAGCCATCGGCGGCCCCGATACGATCCCAGATCAGGCGCTGGTCGAACGCGCGCGCCGAGAGCATTGTCGCACCGACGGAGAGCGCGAAAAGCGCCGCCGCCGGCCCCGGCGCGACATTCGCCAGCATGCCCATCCGGACCAGCGCCGAGAGGATCGCGACGACGAACACGTCGATCATCGACCACCGGCCGATGAACTCCACCACCTCGTAGAGCCGGAGCGCGGCATGCGGCGCGAGAGGGGCGCCGCCCGCGGCCATCACGCCGAGCCGGCCGATGGCGAGAAACTTGGCGATGGGGATGACGACGCTGGCGAAGAAGACGATCCCCGCCACCCCCCAGGAGCCATGCGCCGCGAGGTCGATCGCGCCGCCGACGATGGTGCTCTGATAGACCTTGCCGAAATTGGTCGTGATCAGCATCGGATAGAGATTGGCGGGGATGTAGAACGCCAGTCCGAGACCCAGCCAGACCCAGACCGCCGCGAAGCTGCGCCGCCCCCGGCGCGGCAGATGCGCGCCGCAACGTCGGCAGGCGCGCTGACCGAAGGGCGCGGCGCGGCCGCAGATCTCGCAGCCGATGTAATGGGCCGCGATGGCGGTCGGGGGGCCGGCCGCCCGGGCGTTCGGAGGGGAGATCGCAGCGCCGCTCACGCCAGCCGCCGCCAGATCGATCGCCGGCAGAGCGCGGCGTCTTCGCAAAAGACGACGATGGCCAGTGCGAGGAAGAGCCAGAACGCGGCGCCGAGGCCGACGATGGCGAGGCCGGAGATCTTGACCAGCGCGACGATGACGCCGATCACGAATATCTCGACCATCGACCAGGGCCTGAGCTCGATCGCCAGCCTGAAGGCGGCGCGCGCGAAGGGGAGCGGCGGGCGCTCCAGCCGCATCGGCGCGAGCACCCAGAGAAGCGCCGCCGCCCGTGTCAGCGGCAGCGCCACGACCATCGCTCCGACCGCGAGCGCGAGCGGCCAGGCTTCGCCGCCGGCGGCGATCACGGCGTCGAGCACCGACGCGTACTGGCGCCGTCCGGACGCTTCGATATTGACGAAAGGCAGAAAAACGCCCGCGCTCAGCAGCACGATCGTCGTCAGCGTCGTCGCCAGCACGCCGTCGAGCGCGCCGGGCCGCTCCGTCGTCAGGACGGAGCCGCAGCGCGGGCAGCGCGTGCGCGCGGCGCCCGCAGGCGGTTCGGAAAGAAGCGCGTCGCAGGCGTGGCAGGCGATCAGAACCGGTCCGGTTTCGGTCTGGGTGGTGGTCGCTTCAACTGCCAAGTGCGGCGGCCTTCGAATAATGGAGCGCGCCCGTATCGCCGGCGCCGGCGAAGGAAACCACGGATCGGCGGACGGGTCCAGCGGGCGGACGGACGGATACCCGGTGCGGCGGGCCTCCCGCGCTGCGTTGACCATTCCAAACTCCGCCCGGGCGCATTGCCCGCTTTAACCCTGAATCGTGGCGGTGGGGCGGAGGCGGATGGCTTGCCGCGCGCACCCGGCGAGATACGGACCGCCGAACCGGAAAAATAGTGCGGAACGCTCTCTCAGGCGTCGGGGTCGGACGAGGTGGCGAGCGCATGCTCGATCCGGTTTGGCTTGCGCGAAGCGCTGGCGGCGACTCTCGCGGCGGCCAGCCTTCACGGCGCGCCTTCCGGCAGGGCGGCGATCCGTCCGCCGAAGAAGGAGAGTCCCGCCGATATACGGCCCGGTGGCGGGCGCGCGCCTTCGACATGGCGCAATGATGTGCGCGCTGCTATCCGGGGCGTCAAAGGAGAGCGACATGCGTTCAATCGAAATCCTCGACCGGCTGATCGCCTTCCCGACGGTGAGCCGCGACCCGAATATTGAACTGATCCGCCATGCACGCGATTTGCTGGAGGCGGCGGGGGTGGAGACCACGCTGATCCCCGATTCCGATGGCGGCAAGGCCAATCTCTACGCCACGATCGGCCCGAAGGACCGCCCCGGCGTCATGCTTTCCGGCCATACCGACGTCGTGCCGGTCGAGGGGCAGGCCTGGACCGTCGACCCCTTCCGGCTGACCGAAAGGGACGGGCGGCTATTCGGACGCGGCGCCGCCGATATGAAGGGCTTCGTCGCCGCGGCGCTTTCCGCCGCCGAGCGGGCGGCGACGCGCGATCTCGCGACGCCTCTGCATATCGCGCTCTCCTATGACGAGGAGGTTGGCTGCCTCGGAGTGCGGAGTCTGATCGACATGCTCGCCGGCGCGCCGGTCCGCCCGGCTTTCGCCATCATCGGCGAGCCGACCAATATGGCCGTGGCGACCGGACACAAGGGAAAGCGCGGTCTGCGCGCCACCTGTGTCGGGCGCGAGGGGCATTCGGCGCTCGCCCCGCTGGCGCTGAACGCGCTGCATCTCGCGGCGGATTTCATAGGCGCGGTGCGGGCTGCTCAGGCGCGGATCGCAGCCGAGGGGCGGCGCGACGGCGATTATGACGTACCCTACACGACGCTCCATGTCGGCAGGGTGACGGGCGGCGTCGCGCTCAATATCGTCCCCAATCGCGCGGAGGTGGATTTCGAGATCCGCAACCTCGCGACCGATGACGCCGACGCGATCCTCGGCGCGCTGGCCGCGGACGCCGATTCCATCGCCAGGGCGACCGGCGAGCCGGAAGCCGCGATTCGTTTCGAGACGGTGATGGAATATCCCGGCCTCGACACTGCGCCGGACGCGGCCATCGTCGATTTCGTCAAGGCGCTGACCGGCGCGAACGGAACGATCAAGGTCGCCTTCGGCACTGAGGGCGGGCTTTTCTCAGACCGGCTCGGGATTCCCGCAGTGGTCTGCGGGCCGGGCTCGATGGCGCAGGGCCACAAGCCCGACGAATATGTCAGTCGCGAGCAGATGGCGAAATGCGACGCCATGCTGGATGCGCTGCTGGCGCGGCTTGCGGCGGGGCTTTGATCGGCTGTCCGTCGGCGCGCGCTCAGCGGTAGTGGGGGCCGTGGCCATGCCCGTAATATCCGGGCCGGTGGTGGTCGCGATAGACGACACGCGGCGCGGGGCGGCGATAGACCCGCCGCTCGACGACCACCGGCCGGCGGTGGACATGGCCGTAATAGCCGCGCGCCGGGCGACGGGTGTGATAGACGCGTGGCGGAGGAGGCGCGTGATATTCGCGCCTGTGGTTGCTTTCGGCGATCGCCGCGACCGTACCGCCAAGAACGGCGCCGATCAGTACGCCGCCGAGGATGGCGTTGTCCGCCTTCGCTTCGTTCGGCTGCGCGGCGACGGCGAGGCCAAGCGCCGCGGCGCCGGCTATGAATGACCTGAACATGCAAGTCTCCTTCGCTCAGTCCTGATTCTCAAACGGCTCACGGCCTGTTTTCCGTCGCGCTCCGGGGAACCTGACGCCGGCGCCATTGCGCGATGGACCGGGCGGCGACGCGCTGCTATGAGGCGGCGCATGTCAAATCCGGTCGGCAGGTTGCGAATTAGTGGCCCGGCCTCCCCCTGAGGGAGCGCCGGGAAAAGGCGGCGCGTCGCGCGCCCTCCGAACACCTTCGACCATACCGCACCCATTAGACGGACAGACAAACATGTGCGCCCAAGAGACCGCGCCCGACGCGCAGGACAAGACCGATTACAAGGCGACGCTGCGCCTGCCGCAGACCGATTTTCCGATGCGCGCCGGATTGCCCGCCCGCGAGCCCGACTGGCTGGCGAAGTGGGAGGCGATGGACATCTACGGTCGGCTTCGCGCCAAGACCGGGCGCCCGCCCTTCACGCTCCATGACGGCCCGCCCTACGCCAACGGCCATCTCCATATCGGCCACGCGTTGAACAAGACGATCAAGGACATGATTGTCCGCTCGCGCCAGATGATGGGCCATGACAGCCGCTATGTGCCGGGCTGGGACTGTCACGGGCTTCCCATCGAGTGGAAGATCGAGGAGCAGTATCGCGCCAAGGGCCTCGACAAGGATGATGTGCCGATCAATGAACTCCGCGCCGAATGCCGGAAATTCGCCGCCGAATGGGTGGATATCCAGCGCAAAGAGTTCAAGCGCCTCGGCGTGACCGGCAACTGGGACGACCCGTACCTCACGATGGATTTCCGGGCCGAGGCGGTGATCGCCGAGGAGTTCATGAAATTCGTCATGAACGGCTCGCTCTATCAGGGCTCGAAGCCGGTGATGTGGTCGGTGGTGGAGAAGACCGCGCTGGCGGAGGCCGAGGTCGAGTATCACGAGCACAAGAGCCATACGATCTGGGTGAAGTTCCCGGTGGCGGAGGTCGCGACAGAAAACTTCACCAATTTGCTTGGCGAGAAAGATGGAACTTCTTTCTCTGGCGACATTCCCGACAATTACTCTCCGCTACCAGAAAACACCTCGGTTCTAATCTGGACCACGACCCCTTGGACGATCCCGCAGAACCGGGCGATCTGTTTCAATCCATCAATCTCTTACGGCCTTTATCGCGTGACGAATGCGACGGCGGACGCAAAAGCGACGACTGGTGACTATCTACTTCTCGCGGACCCGCTAGCGTCCGAGATATTTGAGAAGGGAAAGATTCTGGCGGATGGATGGGAGAGGGTTCGCGACGTCTATCCGGGTGAACTCAAAGCAATCACCTGCGCCCACCCATTTCGCGGCGCGGAGGACGCCAACAGCGAGTGGGATTTCGACGTTCCACTCCTCCCCGGCGACCACGTCACCGACGACGCCGGCACCGGGTTTGTCCACACCGCCCCGAGCCACGGCGCGGACGACTACGTCATCGGCCAGAAACACGGCCTGCCGATGACGCATAACGTGCTCGAAGACGGCTCCTTTCGCGAGGATATCCCGTTCTTCGGCGGTCAGGTGATCTTCGACGAAAAAGGCAAAGAGGCCGGCGCCAATGTCGCCGTCATCAGGAAACTGGCCGAGGTCGGGGCGCTCTTCGCCAAGGGCTCGATGCGCCATTCCTATCCGCATTCATGGCGCTCCAAGGCGCCGCTGATCTTCCGGAACACGCCGCAATGGTTCGCCGCCATCGACAAGCCGCTCGAAGACGGCATGAACGCGGTCGGAAAGACGATCCGCGAGCGGGCGCTCGGCTCCATCGACAAGCTCGTCGCCTTCACCCCCGCGTCGGGCAGGAACCGCCTTCGCTCGATGATCGCCGCGCGGCCGGACTGGGTGCTGTCGCGCCAGCGCGCTTGGGGCGTGCCGATGACGTGCTTCAAGCGGGAGGTCGCGCCGGGTGAGGTCGAGGTGCTGAAGAACGCCGAGGTCAACGCCCGCATCGCCGCCGCATTCCGCGAAGAGGGCGCCGACGCCTGGTTCAAGGACGGCGCGAAAGAGCGCTTCCTGAGCGGGATCGAAGGCGTCGACCCGACGGAGTGGGAGATGGTGACCGACATCCTCGACGTCTGGTTCGATTCCGGCTCCACCCACGCTTTCGTTCTTCGCGACCGCGAGGACGGGACCGAGGACGGCATCGCCGACGTCTACATGGAAGGGACCGACCAGCATCGGGGCTGGTTCCATTCCTCGCTCCTGCAGGCTTGCGGGACGATTGGGCGCGCGCCCTACCGTGCGGTCGTCACCCACGGCTTCACGCTCGACGGCAAGGGCCAGAAGATGTCGAAATCGCTCGGCAACACCATCGTTCCCGAAGCGGTGGTGAAGCAGTACGGCGCCGATATCCTCCGCCTGTGGGTGGCGCAGTCCGACTACACCGCCGACCAGCGGATCAGCCCGGAAATCCTGAAGGGCGTCGCCGACAGCTACCGGCGACTCAGGAATTCGCTGCGCTTCATCCTTGGTAATCTCGACGGGTTCTCCGAGGTCGAGCGTGTAGACCCGGCCGAGATGCCGGAGCTGGAGCGCTGGGTGCTGCACCGCGTGGCCGAGCTCGACCGGATCGTGCGCGGCGGCTATGGCGATTACGCGTTCTCGCATGTCTTCCAGCAGCTCTTTCAGTTCTGTACGGTCGATCTCTCGACGCTCTATTTCGACATCCGCAAGGACGCGCTTTATTGCGATGCGCCGGATTCGCTCCGTCGGCGCGCGGCGCGGACCGTGCTCGACATTCTCTTCCACCGGCTGACCGCGTGGCTGGCGCCGATCCTCGTCTTCACCATGGAGGAGGTCTGGCTCGAGCGGTTTCCGGGGGAGGAAAGTTCGATCCATCTGCAGGACTTCCCGGAAACGCCGGACTGGCGCGACCCGTCGCTCGCTTCGCGATGGGAGGCGATCCGCCGCGTCCGCCGCGTCGTCACCGGCGCGCTGGAGGTCGAACGTCGCGAAAAGCGCATCGGCGCCTCGCTGGAGGCGGCGCCCGCGGTCTTCGTCGCCGACGACGCGGCGCGCGGGCATCTGCATGAAGTTGATTTCGCCGATCTCTGCATCACCTCCGGCATCCGGATAGAGGCGGGCGAAGGGCCGGCGGACGCCTTCCGGCTGGACGAGGTCCCCGGCGTCGCGGTTGTCCCGGCGCTGGCGTCGGGCGCGAAATGCGCGCGCTGCTGGAAGGTGCTGCCGGAAGTTGGCGGCGCAGCCCATCCCGATATCTGCAACCGTTGCGCCGCCGCGCTCGCCTGAGATTCAGACGCTCCCGAGCCGACCGCCAGAGACGCGCCGTTTGCAACGCGCCTCGGGCGGAACCTGGCCGGCGCGGCGCGGCGGATGCGGCGCTCTATTCGGCCCGGCCGAGACCCATCGCCTGCTGGACGACGCCAACCGTCAACAGATAGATCGACGACGCCATCAGCCCGAGAGTGCAGATGAACGGCTGCTGGAAATGCGTCCAGCAGGCCCAGCCGGCGAAAGCGACCCATGCGCAGCAGACCGGGAGCGAGACGTTGCGCCACAGCTTTGTGCGCACCGGATGCACGAACCGGAGCGGCATGAACTGTGTGACGCTGATCAACAGGATGATCCAGAACCCTGTGGCGTTGGTCAGATCCGTCGCGAAGAGCACCAGCACGACCATGTTCCAGCAGCCGGGAAAACCCTGGAAGCTGGCGTCCCGCGTTTTCATTCGCGTATCTGCGAAGTAGATCGCGCCGGTGATGATGATGATCGCCGCCGCCGGAATGGCCAGCGGGTAGTACATCGTCCCCGAAGTCACCAGCGCCACCGCCGGGATGAAGACATAGGTTAGATAATCGACGATCAGGTCGAGGATGACCCCCGACCAGCGGGCCGCGCGCGCTGCGACCCTGAGCTTGCGCGCCATCGGCCCGTCCACCCCGTCGACGACCAGCGCCGCGCCGAGCCAGGCGAACATCTCCGCCCATGCGCCGCGCATTGCGGCGAGCATCGCCAGAAATGCGAGAAACGCGCCCGAGGCGGTGAAGAGATGCACCGAAAATGCGAGCAGCCGCGCGATCATCCGACTTTCCTAATGGCTGATCGCAGGGTTGACCAGAGTTGTGAAACCTCCACCTTGCGCCGGGCGACGGATCGGCGCTGTATCGCACGGAGATTTTTCACGGAGGACGATCATGGCCATGGACGGCCCGCTCAGCAACGCGCAGACGCGCGACGTCGAAGCGCTTCTTCACCCCTACACCAATGCGGTTCAGCACCGGAAGGTCGGCCCGCATGTCATCGAACGCGGCGAGGGCGTCTATGTCTTCGACGATTCCGGCAAGCGCTACATCGAGGGCATGGCCGGTCTCTGGTGCGCCGGGCTCGGGTTCGGCGACAGCGAACTGATCGACGCGGCGAAGGAGCAGATGGGGAAGCTCCCCTATTACCATCTCTTTGGCGGCAAGAGCTTCGAGCCGGCGATCGAGCTGGCGGAGAAGATCAAGGAACTGGCGCCAATGCCGGTCTCGAAGGTGATCTATCAGTCGTCCGGCTCGGAGGCGAACGACACTCAGGTGAAGCTCGCCTGGTACTATAACAACGCCCGCGGTAAGCCCGAAAAGAAAAAGATCATCAGCCGGGTGCGGGGCTATCACGGTGTCACCATCGTTTCAGGCTCGCTCACCGGCCTTCCGTATAACCACAAGCGGTTCGACCTGCCGGTCGACCGCATCCTCCATACCGGAACGCCGCATTTCTGGCGCGAAGGCCGCGACGGCGAGACCGAGGCGGAGTTCTCCGCCCGGCTGGCGGCGGAGCTTGACGAAATGATCATCCGCGAGGGACCGGATACGGTCGCCGCATTCATCGCCGAGCCGGTGATGGGCGCCGGCGGCGTTCTGGTCCCGCCGGCGGACTATTTCCCGGCGATCCAGGCGGTGCTGGAGCGCCATGACGTGCTCTGCATCGATGATGAGGTGATCTGCGGTTTCGGGCGCACCGGAAACTGGTTCGGGGCGGAGACATTCGGGATGAAGCCGACCTCGATCTCGATGGCGAAGCAGCTGACCGCGGCCTATGCGCCGCTTTCGGCGGTCGCGATCAATCAAGACATGGCGGATGCGATCGAGGCGCAGTCGGGCGAGGTCGGCACCTTCGGCCACGGCTTCACCTATGGTGGCCATCCCCTCGGCTGCGCCGTCGGGGTGAAGACCATCGAGATCTACCAGCGGCGCGACATCGTCGGCCATGTTCGCCGGATGGCGCCCATCTTCAGGGCGAAGCTCGACGCGCTGGCGGCGCATCCGCTGGTCGGCGAGGCGCGCGCCTCCGGTCTGATGGGCGGGCTGGAGCTTTCGCCCGACCCGGCGAAGAAGGCGGCGTTCTGCGAACCCGGAAAGGTCGGCGCCTATGCTGCGGACGAGTTGCTGAAGCGTGGGGTCATCAGTCGGGCGATCGGCGACACGCTCGCCTTCTGCCCGCCGATGGTGATCACCGAGGCGGAGATCGAAGAACTCTTCGCGCCCGTCGAGGGTGCGCTCGACGCCGCCCATGCCTGGGCGAAAGCGGAGGGCCGCTTCGGCTGACATTTTCCAGGCGCGGCCGTGACGGCCGCGCCTGGCTTTCTCAACGCGCCGCGCCCTTGCCGGCGAGCCCGCCGGAGACCTCCTCCGTCGATTCCTCCGTCAACTCCTCAGGCAGCAGGAGGTTGAGAACGATGGCGATCAGCGCCGCTGGCAGGAGGCCGCTAGTCATCAGCACCTGCGCGGCGTCGGGCAGGTGCTGGACCGCTTTCGGCTCAAGCTGAAGGCCGAGCCCGACCGAAAGCGCGATGGCGAAGATCACCATGTTGCGCCGGTTCCAGTTCACGTCCGCCAGCATCGAGACGCCGGCGGCGACGACCATGCCGAACATCACGATCACCCCGCCGCCGAGCACCTCGATCGGGATCGTCCGGATGATCGCGCCGACCTTGGGAACCAGCCCGCAGAGAATGAGGAATAGCGCGCCGATGGTGACGACATGCCGGCTCATCACCCCGGTCATCGCAATCAGCCCGACATTCTGGCTGAAGGAGGTGTTGGGAAGCCCGCCGAAGGCGCCGGCGATGGCGGTGCCGAGCCCGTCGGCGTAGGTCGCGCCGGCGATTTCCCTGTCGGTCGCCTCTCTGCCCGCGCCGCCCTTCGTGATGCCAGAGACGTCGCCGACTGTCTCCACCGCCGAGACGATGGCCATTAGGCAGAACCCGGCGACCGCCGCGAAGCCGAACTCGAACCCGTATTTGAACGGGACCGGCGGCGCGAAAGCCGCGGCGCGGCTCCAGCTTGTCCCGATCGCCTCGAATGTCACCACGCCCATCGCCAGCGCGTAGACATAGCCGACGAGAATGCCGATCAGGACGGCGGAGACCGAAAGCATGCCGCGGGTGAAAAACTTGAGCGCGAGCGTCACAAGTATGACGACGAGGGCGGTCGACCAGTTGAGAAGCCCGCCATATTCCGGCTGATCGATGGCCGGCACGCCGCCGGCGGCGTACTGGATCCCGACCTTGACAAGCGCCAGGCCGATCATCGTGACCACGAGGCCGGTTACGAGCGGCGGCAGCGCGAAGCGGATCCTGCCGATGAAGAACCCGAGGCAGGCGTGAAAGAGGCCGCCGATCAACACCCCGCCGAAAAGCACGGGAAGAGCATCGACTCCCTTGCCGGCGACGAGTGGGATCATGATCGGGATGAAGGCGAAGCTGGTGCCCTGCACGATTGGCAGGCGCGCGCCAACCGGGCCGGCGCCGATGGTCTGCAGAAGCGTCGCGACGCCGGCGAAAAGCATCGACATCTGGATCAGGTAGAGCAGTTCCGGGAAATCCGGCGAATTGGAACCGAAACCGAAGCCAGCCGCGCCGGCGACGATGATCGCCGGGGTGACATTGGAAACGAACATCGCGAGGACATGCTGAACGCCGAGCGGGATCGCCTGCGCCAGCGGCGGGGTATAATCCGGGTCGCGCAGCTGCCGCGGCGTCCCCAAGCGTGAAATCGCCATTCCGAATCGCCCTCCCTGTCGGAGGCGGGCGCGTTTTCGCGCGCGCCTCGTTCTCAACCTCCGTCGATGATCTCCCAAGGCTGATCGAACCAGTGTTCTTCCAGATTGTCGCCCGGCCCGATCCGGTCGACCACCGCGAAGAGGCCCGGCGCTTCCAGCGGCGTCAGAACACCGTGCCATATGTTGCGCCCGATGTTTACGCCTTCGCCCGGCGCGGTCCGAAACGCCAAAGGACAGCCCGGCGCGCCATTCTCATCTGGCGCGACGATCACGAGGAACGGCGCGAGGGTCATCGGCAGGAACGCCTGCGAGCCCAAAGGATGCCGCTCCATCATGTCGAGCCGGTAGGGGAGGGCGCGCGGTGTGGCGTTGAACAGGCTGATCCCGGCGCGCCCGTCCACGATGTCGGGAGCGGCGAGGTCGTGGTGGCGCTCGCAGAGCCCCTGATTGATGATCTTGTCGGGCGCGGGGCGCCGCGCGATCATCTCTCCGAACGGCGCGAAAGCTTTCGCTGACAGGGGATGATGCGCGATCCGCCTCACAGCGCCCTCAGCTTCGGCAGGCGGTTCACATCCTTGTAGAGAAGATAGCGGAATCGCCCCGGACCGCCCGCGTAGCAGGCTTGCGGGCAAAAGGCGCGGAGCCACATGAAATCGCCCGCCTCCACTTCCACCCAGTCGTCGTTGAGCCGATAGACGCCCTTGCCTTCGAGGACGTAGAGTCCGTGCTCCATCACATGCGTCTCGGCGAACGGGATCACGCCGCCGGGCTCCAGGTTGACGATCGTGACATGCATGTCGTGGCGAAGATCCTCCGGTGGCGCGAACCGGGTCGTCGACCAGGCGCCGGCGGTGTCGGGCATCGGCGTCGGGGCGACTTCGGACTCGGAAGTGAAGATCGGGTCCGGCGCGCCGAGCCCGGACGCCGGCTCATAGCTCTTGCGGATCCAATGGAAGCGGGAGACGCCCTCGCCTCTGTTGCGCACGGAGTAGCCGCAGGCCGGCGGCAGATAGGCGTAATCGCCCGGCCTCATCTCGCGCGCCGCGCCGTCGAGGGTGATCTCCAGGGCGCCCTCCACGACGAAGATCCCGCATTCGGCTTCCGGGTCCGGCTCAGGGGCGTCGGCGCCGCCACCCGGCGCGAGCTCCATGATGATCTGCGAGAAGGTTTCGGCGAAGCCGCTGAGCGGGCGCGCCAGCACCCAACCGCGCGCGCCGGTCCAGCCGGGAAAGACGCTGGTGACGATGTCGGTCATCACACCGCGCGGGATCACCGCATAGGCCGGGGTAAAGATGGCCCGGCCGCTCAGAAGGTCGGATTGCGGCGGCAGGCCGCCCTTTGGCGCGTAGTAACTGGTCATGTAGGAAAAAGCTCCGTTATGCGAAGGAAGGCGATGCGTTCGACCTGACGGCAGGCCTCTTGCAGTTCGGCGTCGCGGTCGTTGCCGATGCGACGCTCGAAGGCGGCGAAGACGCCGATCTTGTCATGATCGCGCACGGCGATGATGAAGGGAAAGCCGAATTTTTCGACATAGCGCCGGTTGAGATCGGTGAAAGCCGCGCGCTCCGCGTCGGTCAGCGCGTCGAGTCCGGCGGCGGCCTGTTCGGCGCTGGAGGCGGCGGTGAGCCGTTTCGCGGCGGCGAGCTTGCCGGCGAGGTCGGGATGGGCGTTCAGAACGCCGAGGCGTTCGGCCTCGCTGGCGGCGCGAAACGCCCGGGCGAGCGCGTTGTGGACCCCGGCGGCGCAATCATGCGCCGGACCGAGCTCCAGCGCGTGCGCGCGCTCGGCGATCCATGGCGAATGCTCGAAGACGCCGCCAAAGGCTTCGACGAAGCGCGCCAAACTCATTTGCGAGGGGCGCTCCCATGCTGGCGCAGGCGGGTGCGCGCGCGCCCAATGCTCGGCGATCTCTATCCGCCGCGCGAACCAGACTCCGTCATGACCGCGCGCATGGTCGAGGAAGCGTTTCAGCGCCTGGATCCGCCCCGGTCGGCCGATCAGCCGGCAATGAAGGCCGATGGAGAGCATTTTCGGCGCGCCGGCGACTCCCTCCGCGTAGAGCGCGTCGAAGCTGTCGCGAAGGTAGCTGAAGAACTGGTCGCCGGAATTGAAGCCCTGCGGGGTCGCGAAGCGCATGTCGTTGGCGTCGAGCGTATAGGGGACGATGAGCTGATCGCGCCCACCGACCCTGATCCAGTATGGCAGATCGTCCGCGTAGGCGTCGGCGATATAGGCGAACGCGCCGGTTTCGGCCGCGAGCCGGATCGTGGCGGTGGACGAGCGCCCGGTGTACCAGCCGCGCGGCGCTTCGCCGGTCACCTCACGATGGAGACGGATCGCCGACTCCATGTCCGCGCGTTCCGCCTCCGGCGCATGATCGCGGTAGTCTATCCATTTCAGGCCATGGCTCGCGATCTCCCACCCCGCGTCGGCCATCGCCCGCACCTGTTCGGGCGAACGGGCGAGCGCGGTGGCGACGCCGTAGACTGTGAGGGGGATGGCGTATTCGGTAAAAAGCCGGTGCAGCCGCCAGAACCCGGCGCGGGCGCCGTATTCGTAGATCGATTCCATGTTGGCGTGGCGCTGGCCGGGCCAGGGGGCGGCGCCGACGATCTCGGATAGGAACGCCTCCGATGCGGCGTCGCCATGCTGGATCGAGTTCTCGCCGCCCTCTTCGTAATTCAGCACGATCTGCACTGCGATCCGGGCGCCGCCGGGCCAGTGTGGATCGGGCGGGGTGGGGCCATGGCCGCGCATGTCGCGATCGTAACGCATCGACGCCTCCTCCTTCGCCTCAGGATAGGCCGGATCGCGCACGCCGTCCTCATCGAACTTGGCCGCCGGCGGCGATTCCGGGCTTTTCCCCGTCGCGTCGGTGGCGCATCCTGCTCGCCGACGCATCTATCGAGCCGAAAGGAACGACATGGCGGGCTATCTGACAACCCATGTGCTCGACACTTCGGCCGGCCGACCGGCCGAGGGGATGCGAATCGAGCTTTACCGGATCGAGGGTGAGGCGCGGACTCTCATCCGGACGACGACAACCAATGCGGATGGGCGGACGGACGGTGCGATGCTGCCGGAGGATGAGTTCGTCCGGGGCGTTTACGAGCTGATCTTTCACATCGGGGACTGGCTGGACGCCGCCGGCGCGCCGGGAGAGGCGCCGCGCTTTCTCGACCTGGCGCCGATCCGCTTCGGTATGGCGGAGGATGGCCATTATCATGTCCCGCTAATTTTCGCGCCGCATGGCTATTCGACCTATCGCGGCAGCTGAATGAGCAATGGATTGCAGAGACGGGCCCTCCTGTCGTTTCATCGGCCGACGCGGCGGCGCGCGAGGAGAGGGGATGGGCGATGCATGACCTTGCGGTGATCTGGGACTGGGCGGGATTCGGCATTCGCTGGCTGCACGTCATCACCGCGGTCGCCTGGATCGGCTCCTCATTCTATTTCATCGCGCTCGACCTCGGGCTGACCAAGGCGCCGAACATGCCCGAGGGCGTTTATGGCGAGGAATGGCAGGTCCATGGCGGCGGCTTCTATCATATTCGGAAGTATCTCGTTGCGCCGGCGGCGATGCCCGAACACCTGACCTGGTTCAAGTGGGAGAGTTATTCGACCTGGCTCTCGGGGGCGGCGCTCCTGATGGTGGTCTACTGGGCCGGGGCCGAACTCTACCTGATCGACCCGGCGAAGGCCGAGCTTGCGACCTGGCAGGCTATCCTGATTTCGGCAGGGTCGCTGACCATCGGCTGGCTGATCTATGACGCGCTTTGCAAGTCCCGGCTCGGGACGCGGCCGACCACGCTGATGCTGCTGCTCTTCCTTCTGCTTGTCGCGATGTCCTGGGGCTATACGCAGGTCTTCACCGGCCGGGCGGCGCTCCTGCATCTGGGCGCCTTCACCGCGACGATCATGACGGCGAACGTCTTCTTCACCATCATGCCGAACCAGCGCGTCGTCGTCGCCGACCTGAAGGCGGGGCGCGCGCCAGACCCGAAATACGGCGAGATCGCCAAGCTGCGCTCGACGCATAACAACTACCTGACGCTGCCGGTCATCTTTCTGATGCTTTCCAACCACTACCCGCTGGCTTTCGCCACCGAGTACAACTGGATCATCGCTTCGCTGGTCTTCCTGATGGGCGTCACCATCCGGCACTATTTCAACGTCCGCCATGCGCGCGGCGGGAATCCGACCTGGACCTGGCTGGCGACGGCGGTGATCTTCGTCGTCCTGATCTGGCTTTCGTCGGTACCGATGTTCCGAGATGAGGCCGGGGAAGCCCCGGCCATGAGCGGGGAGGCGCGAGTTTTCGCCGCGGCGGAGGGTTTCGCGGGTGCGCACGAGATCGTCCTCGGGCGGTGTTCGATGTGCCATTCGCGCGAGCCGTTCTGGGAAGGCGTGCGCTGGCCGCCGAAAGGGGTGCTGTTGGAGACCGAGGCTGATGTCGCGCGGGCGGCGCGGGCGATATACCTTCAGGCTGGGATAACCCACGCGATGCCGCCCGCCAACCTGACCGGGATCGAACCGGAAGAGCGGCGCGCGCTCGTCGCCTGGTACCGCGCGGCGACGCGCTGACGCGGACCCGGGAGGTTAACCGAAAAGCCGGCCGCGGACATGTTGGACCCGTTTCATCAGCTTGTAGCTGAGCGCGTCGCGCGACGAGACGGTGTTCGCCCGCGGAAACGGCTCGTCCGGGATTGGCGCGCCGATGAACGGGCAGAGCGCCGCCCAGCCGTCGCCATTCTCGAGATTCATCTCGAGCAGATCGTCTGGACGGTCCTGGAAATGGGCGCGCACGGCGGCGTTATGCGCCTCGTAAACCTCGACGTAGCGCGCTTCGTGACCGACCGGCGCGGGATGTTCGCGCCCATAGGTGAGTTCCTGCATCGGGTGCGGATTTGCGCCAAAATGCGTGCATATGCTCTTCAACCAACGCTCGGATTCGCGCCAGGTCAGGATAAATTTCGCGCCAGGAAACGCTTGGTCGAGCTCCCTGAACAGGAGCGGCCAAGGCATGTCCTCCACGGCGTCGCGCTTTTTCGCCAGCTTCAGACATTCCTCGACATAGGTCGCCTTCAGCCTGTCGTATCCGCGATAGTAGCCCCAGACCGAAGCGACATTGTATCCCAGCCTGGTTAGCGCCGCGTTGATCGACGTGGTTCCGGTTTTCTGAAATCCGACGCAGAAAACCTTCGCGCGCGAATTTGAAGCCATATCGTACAGGTTCCCGTCGGACTTTTCGAGGGTTGAACCGGCTCCGCCAAGAACGGCGGCGTGAACATGTAGCATTGCCCGATCAAACGCTTTGAAGCAAGCAGCGCCCAGCGGCGCGGGATCGCCGCCTATTGTTTTTGCTTCCTGCCGGTGGAATTCTCCGGGGTGGTTGAGGTCGGGGCTTCCGTTGCGGCTTTTCCGTCTCAGTCGGAGCAAATATTCCGATTTGAATTTAGTAGGTTGCAGCGGAGTCTTTAGATAGAGTATGATCTATTCCGGTCATGAGTGACATATGTCCGCCAGGCTTTGAGAGCCAGCGAACCGTAAAGGGGAGACCGCGAATGTCGCGATTCGTCCAGATGCGCCAATTTTTCATCGTTTTCGTCGCCGCAGTCCTGTCGTTCACGTCGTTTGGCGGCGGCGGCGCGAGCGCGCAGGAGGCTGAGACTGAGGTCGATGTCTACCGGTTCTCGCCTGGCGACAGCGTCGAGGTGACGGTGCTCGAGGATCCATCGCTCAACCGCCAGGTGCTGATCCTGCCGGACGGGCGCATCTCTCTGCCGATCGCCGGCACGGTGATGGCTATGGGCTCGACGCCGGATCAGCTTGCGGCGAAGATCCGCGGGCGGCTCAGCAGCGTGTTCGTGACGCCGCCAACGGTCACCGTCTCCGCCATCGGCCTTGCGCAGAGCGCCATTGAAGAGGAGAATCCCGAGGTCATCTACGTGCTGGGCGAGGTGCGGTCCCCCGGCGCCTTCGCGTTCAAGAAACCCATGAACGTGGCGCAGACGCTCGCTCTCGCCGGCGGGCCCGGGCCATTCGCCGCGCGCAGCCGCATCCAGATCCACCGCATGGTGGACGGCGTGGAGACCGTAGAGATCTTCGACTATGAATCGCTCGAGGACGGCGACAGCGCGGTGATCGGTCCGGTGCTCGCCGATGGGGACATCATCGTGGTGCCCGAGCGCAGCCTGTTCGACTGAGCGCCGGCGTCCGCGATGAATTCCGGCAGATTGCAGCGACGGGGACGCCTCCTGCTGGGCGCATTCGGCGTTTCCGCGGCGCTGGGAGCGCCGGCGGCGGCGGATGGCTGGTCTGTCGCCGGTTCGCTGAGCCAGTCGTTCGAGGGGGACACCAACCTGACGCTCGACCCGAATGATGACGATGGCGCTTTCGGCTCGACAACGTCGCTCGGTCTCAGGTTCAGCTCGGAGACGTCGCGCACCAGTTTCGTGATCAGCCCCGGCGTCACCGCCCGCCTGTTCACCGAATCGTCGTCCAGCGACAATCCGACCTCGATCAGCCCCCGGCTCTCTTCGCGGATCGACCATCGCGTCGGCGCGTTCGATATCGGGGGCGGGTTCATCTTCGATGTGCGGCCGACGGCGTTCAGCGAATTGAACGATCTCGAGCTCGGCGCGCCGGACTTGGAGGTGATCGATCAGGATGCGACCCAGATTTCGTTCCGCGCGGACGCCGCGATCGGCTACCAGATAGACTCTGGGAACCGATTCAATATCGGCCCCAATTTCAGCATCATTCGATACACGGACGATAGCGACGCGCTTTCGCCGAGCACGACCTTCGGTGTGAGCGGCGGCTATTCGCACCAGTTGAACAGCAGGCTGGCGCTGACAGCCGGACTTGGCGCGCGTTATGTGGACACCGACGGCACGCCGAGCTCCAAGGACGTTCTTGTCGATACAAACGTGGGTGTTCGCGGACAGATCAGCGACCGTTTTACACTGGACGGCGCTATCGGCCTGTCATTCCAGAACAGCAGGGACAGCGCCAGCGGCTCGGATAACGGCATTGGCTTCACGACAGATGTGGACGCCGCCTACGCCATCAGAGACGATCTCAGCCTCTCTCTCGTGGCGAGTAGGGGGATCGAGCCAAGCGCGTCAGGGGGGCTAGAGACCCGCACTTTCGTCGGCGCCTCGGTCAGCCATCTGATCAACACGCGTGAGAGCGTCGATTTCAATTTCGGATATTCCTCGCAGGACGATTTCGCGGGGTTCACCGGCGACACCGACGACAGCCAGTTCCAGACGGGTTTCGGTTATTCGCTGTCGGTGACGCCCGAGATTGCGGCGCGGATCGGCTATGCGTTCCGCTGGGTTCCAAGCGGGCGGGACGAGGCGATGTCGCACAAGCTCACGCTGTCATTCTCGGGGGATAGGGTTTTCCAGCCCTGACACCTCAGAGCCGATGAGCGACGCCGCGTGCGAACCGTCACAGATTTCATGACCTTCGCGCCGATAATTGCGTGAAATTTCCGCGCGGCATATGAAGGTGCGTATTCACATCCGTTACGTTGGGTTCATGTGTCGGTTTGTGCGCGTGCGTGAAGATGGAGCTGCCGCAAATGTCCGAAATGCAGGTGAGCGATCGGGACATTGCGCCGCTCAGGCCGCGCGAGCATCGCTATCCAATTTCCATCGTGCCCGGCGCCCTGGCGGCGATCGACCTTCTCCTGATTCTGTTCGTCGCGCTGCAGACCTGCAACTATTTCGTGATCCTGAACGACGATCTGCGCGGCCAATACATCTTTGCCGCGGCCTTCGTCGGTTTCGTGACGTTGCTGCTTTTCCAGCGGGCGGGACTCTACGATCTCGACGCGATCATGCGGCCGCTGCGCTTTTCCGACGCGATCATCGCCGGAATCGCGACATCGTTCCTCTTTCTCCTGACCATCGTTTTCTCGCTCAATGTCGCCGGGGCCTACAATCTCGACTGGCTGATGGCGTTCGCGGTGCTCAGCGCCGCGACGATCATCGGGGCGCGGTTCCTGATTTGCGCGGTTTTGCTTCGGCTCGCCAGGTCGGGTCGTATCGGCCGCAGCCTCGTCGTTCTCGGCGGGGGCGAGCAGGCGCGCCGGTTTCTGACCAGGATCAATGACGTCAAGCCGTATTTCACCAGCGTTATCGCTGTATATGCGGATGAGACCGAAGGGCATGTGGACGAACTTGCCGGGTACAGGATCGTCGGCGGGTCCGACCGTCTGCTGAGCGACGTACGTGCTGGTCTGATCGATGATATCGTGATCGCGCTGCCGTGGAACGAGGACCTGAAGCTCGTGGCGATCGTCGAGCAACTGAAGGAAATGCCGGTCAACGTCCACATTTCCAGTGATCTGGTCGGTTTCAGACTGCGGTTCAGACCGGTTCTCGGCTCGCTTTCGAATCTCTCGATGTTCGAAGTCGAACGCAAGCCCATCGCCGGCTGGAGTTCGCTCCTGAAGAGCGTCGAGGATTACGTGTTCGCCGGCGCCGCGCTGCTTGCGCTCAGCCCGCTGCTGTTGCTGGTCGCCATCGCCATCAAGATCGACGACCCGGATGGGCCAGTGTTCTTTATGCAAAAGCGTCTGGGCTTCAACAACCAGGTTTTCGAGATCTACAAGTTCCGCTCTATGTACCAGAACGCAGGAGAGGAAGAAACGGTTCGTCAGGCGACGAAGGGCGACCCGCGGGTGACGAGAGTGGGCAGATTCATCCGCGCGACCTCCATAGATGAGCTGCCGCAATTGCTGAACGTTCTGAATGGCTCGATGTCTCTTGTCGGCCCGCGCCCGCACGCGCTCAGCCATAACGAGGAATATGGCCGGCAGATTCGCGGCTACTTCACCCGTCATAAGGTGAAGCCGGGCATCACCGGTTGGGCGCAGGTCAACGGCCTTCGCGGCGAGACCGAGGCGCTGGAATTGATGGAGGCGCGGATCCGGCACGATATATATTACGCCGAGAACTGGTCGCTGCTTTTCGACCTGCGGATTCTCGCCACGACCGTCTTCGTCATTCTGTTCCAGAAAAGCGCCTATTGAGGCGGAGGAATTGATCGCCGTCGGGCGCTTCGTCGTCAGCGATTAGCGGCAGCGCGCGCTGCTATAAGGAAATATTAGTTCAAATACCGGACATTCCGGCCTCCCGCACCAAGCGGCGGCCCGGCGCTACGGGCGCTGCCGCAAAGGAGGCCCCAGATGAACAATCCCTTTTCGTTGCGCGCGGCGTCGATCCATGGACCGGGAATCGACTATGCGCCGGTCACGCCGTCGGACACGCAGTCCTTCGCAGATGTCGCGATCGCGCTCTATGCGGAGACGGGGGGCGCAATCAGCTTTGTCAGTCAGAAGGGCGAGAACCGCATCGTCACCGTGCCTGATTTCGGTTGGGTGCTCTGCGGCGTCAGAGCGGTGCGCGCGACAGGAACGACTGCGGGCGCGATCCACGCCGTCGTCGTGACCTGAGGGATTCCCATGCTCATCGCCCCATTTCCGCCCTTCGCGGCCGTCATTCGCCGCGGGGGTCTGCACGCTTCTCTTTTCGCGACGGTCGATCACGACGCCGCGCCCGGGAGTCTGGGCCTCATTGGCGTTAGCGGCGCCAGGGGAGCGATCACCCTTGTCGGCGGCGATATCACCGGCGCGGCTGGTGACGAAGGCGGACTCTTTTCAGCGATCACAAGCGGCGGCGGCGTAGAGATTGTCTTCGACCGCGACGGATTGGGCGATGGCTTCACCGAAGGCCAGAGCGCGCTGACGCGGCTTTCAATCGAGGTGACCGACGGCGTCACCGTCACGACGGCGCGAATCGGCGTGACCGTCCGGCGACCGCTGGCGCCACCTGCTCTCCTCGGGCCGATTCCCGATCAGATGGATTTCCTGCCATGACCCTCCCGCTCGATCTCTCGGTCTATTTCTCCGGCACGGCGCTGAATTACAGCGCGACGGGTCTGCCCGAAGGGCTGGTCATCGACCCTAAAACCGGAATCGTCTCGGGTGCGCTCTCGATGGCCGCGATCAGCACGGTTACTGTCACCGTCTCCAACCAGGCCGGGGAAGCGGTCGGCACGTTCAACTGGACGGTGGAGGAGGCCGCGACGGTCGAACTCCCCGTCAACGCGTCGCCGCCGGGGATCGCAGGCGTCGCGGAGATTGGCGCGACGCTGACCGCGATGACCGGAAGCTGGAGCGGCGCGCCTGACTTCGCGTTCCAGTGGCTTCGCGACGGTCTGGAGATCGACGGAGCGACGTCTCAGGCCTATTCACCGGTCGCCGCCGATGACGGCGCGGGCGTGCGGGTCCGGATCACCGCCACGAACGAGGCGGGAAGCGTCGTCGCCGAGAGCGCCGTGACGACCGTTCGGCGAAAACCGCCGTCGAGTCTGGGCGCGCTTGTGGACCGAACCTTCGATGTGAATACCGGCGCTCAAGTGATCGACGCGTCCGGCGACTTCAGGGACGCGGAGGGCGGGGCCTGGTCGGTCGAGGGCGCGGGAGCGACCGTTGACGACGCCGGCGTCGTGACAATTTCAACGAGCGAGCCCATCGCGCGTGCGCTCGTGACGGTCAGCTACACGAACTCCGGCGGCGTCTCCTCCTCCTCGTTCGAGGTCACGGTCGCCGCCGTAGCCACCTCCGTCACCATCGACAGCGCCTCGGCGCGTTTCCCTGACAAGAACGTCAATTACACTGACGACGGCGAGATAGGGGCCTACGTGGTTCCCATGATTGCGCCGAATTTCGCCAACCGCGCCTTTCTCGGCGACGGCTGCATGATGGTCTCGGTTTCCGTGCCGTGGCGGTCGATCACGCCGAGTGCGGCTCCCTTTTCGCGCGAGAGTCTGGGTATCGCCGGTTGCGGCGTCGGGTTGTCACGCACTTGCGGGTTCTGGGCGCTTCCGAGCGTGAACGAGAACACCGCCGCCAACGCGATCGGGTTCTACTGGACGCCGAACGGGGTCGGCTCGGTCAAGACGATCGAGGTCGGGAACGCGGAAAATCTCCTGCTCGTCATGCGCCGCGACGGAGCGGATTTCTTCTCCGAGGTCTATGAGGACGGCGCGCTGATCGGACGCGCGACCGAGGCCGACGTGAAGGCCGACTTCATCCGCTATCCGATGCTGCTCGGCGCGGTCGGCACGCCGACGCCCCTGTCCGGCGGGACCAAGGGGCACTTTAACGGCGAGATCAGGCATTTCGGCTATATCGACGCGAGCGTCTCCGAGGCCGACTGCATCGCCATGTCCAAAGGCGTCGCGCCGGAGACACAGCTTTCCGGCTGGCGCTATCTGGTCGATCTCGGCGGGGCGACGCCCCTGACGCCGCTGGCCGACCCGGACGGCTATAGCGCGTTGACCGTGACCGGCTCCGGCATCGCCAAGGGCGGCGACGTTCTCCCGGCCTACGCCTCGGGCGACTGGTTCCGCATGAACCCCATCAACGCTGGCCAGGTGTGGTCGGTCGCGCCCGGCGGGTCCACGTCCACGATCACGCTCTCCGGCAAGGCCAGCGGCGTGACGGGGACCGTCGAGGCGCGGTATTTCGACAAGGACGGCACGCTCCGCAAGGACTGGACGGTCCTCACCGGCTCGACCATCGCGTCCGGCGCGTGGACAGGGACGATGACCGCGCCGCTCGGCTCCGGCTGGGGCCATGTCGAGGCGCGCCCCACGAGCGCGCCGACGATGATTCAGCGAAGCCGCAGGGAGTGCGGCGTCGGCTACGACATCTTCTTTCTTGGCCAGAGCCAGGTCGAGCGCGTTTTCGACATGCGCGACAGAGACCTTCGCGCGCCGGTCGATGTCGCCGTCTCGGCCGTGGTGCAGGCCGGCCCGACCGGGCAGCAGACCGTCGGCCAATTGGTGCTCGGGCCGGGAACGCGGGTCGGCGACGGCGTGGCGGGCGCGGCGGAATACATCTCGGCCGTCGCGGACGCGCCGGTCAGGCTCATCACGGTCGCGAAGCGGGGCTCGTCTCTCGCGCAGCTGATGGACGACAGCGAGATTTTCCGCTCGTGGTCCGATGCGGCGCAGGTTGCGGACGTGTCGAAAGCCGTTTCCGGCGTCATGGTGATGAACTGGGGCACTTCGTTCCTGGGCCACCTCTCCATAGGAGACGCGTTCCTCGATCCTCTTCTGACCGGGGCCGCCCCGGTTGGAGAGAGCTACGACGTCGATCACTGGCTCTATGACGGGACGTTCCCGGCCACGATGGGCTTCGCGATCTCCCCGGTCACGCCGCACATCAAGGCGACGACCGGGCCTCTCGACGCGCAGCCGGGGACGACGAGCGATCAGAGCTTCCAGATGCAGCGCATCAACGAGCAATATGAGACCTACGCCGCCGCCAACTCGATCCTGCTCGGCCCGCCGACCAGCGATGTGGTCATCGAGGCCGTGGGCGGCCCGCATGAGAACCCCGACACTCCCTACGGCCATGAGCGGCTGGCGATCCGCATGGCGGAGGCGGCGTTCCGCGCCTTCGGCGTCTCGACCATCACCGACCCGACGCTCGGCGCCGCGGTGCGCTCCGGCGCGACGATCACCATTCCCGCGACGCTGCCGAATGGTGGGACGCTTCAGACTGCATGGAGCATCGTCGGAGATACGCCGCCCTCGGGCTGGCCGACGGTGCAGGGCTTCGAGGTCTCCGAGGATGGCGGCGCGACGTGGAGCAACGGCAACAGTGCGACCGGAACCGCTCCGGTCGAATTCACGGCCGAGATCAGCGGCTCCAGCGTCGTGCTGACCCGTTCGACCGGCGCCTGGGCTGCCGGGACGCTCTGGCGCTACGCGTGGCAAGCCCCGCTCGACTATGGGACCTCGATGCAGGACGATGTCCTTCAACATGGTCTTCTCTACGAGGGCGACGGCGACGGGCTGGGCCCGATTCCACAGCTCGCCGCGGAAGGCGGGATCGGAACGCCGGTGCGCCAGGCCAAAGGGACGGCGGTATAGCCGCCACTTTCCTGGGCGGCGGTTACAGCCGCCCGGGCCATGCGGAGGCGCACAAGGCGTTTGGCTTGCTAACGCCCTCCCGTCAGGCCGAAGGCAAAGGCTCGGGATTCATGGTCAACACGGCTGGCGCAGCCAGGTGGTGCGGGCAGACCATTGAACACCGTGCCGCGTTCGGCCAAGGAAATCGCAAAGCGATTATTGGGTGTCCTCAAAGCAAGCCCGCCCCTATCAAAGAGGTGAGTGCTACGCGGTCAGAAAAGCGGCGACTGCCCTTCAGCCAGCCGCATCCGTCATGCCCTGCTTCGTGTCTTGCGCATCTTCTGGCGAAAATCCGCATCTGGAAACGCTGGCGCTGCACTTGGCGAGCGCACTGTGACGGCGGGCAAACCCGATGCCCGCTTCTTTCCGATCAACCGAGATCAATCCTGTAGTGCTTTGGGCGATAGCCGCCGCAAACCGCAGACGCGCTCCCTGCGCATCCGCCTATGACGTTCTAGCGTCAGTGCCGAACCATCAGCGCCTTCACTGGCCGATGATGATGGGTGCGGAGCCGAAAGGCTCTGAATGGTTCAGAGCCTCCTTGAAGTCAAAGGAGGATGACATGAAACTTGTCACTCGATTTGAAGCAGCAACGCTAAGCACGCCTGAATTGTACGGTCTGCGAAAAGAAGCGTTCATCTGTAGAAGTCAGCACTTGATCTGACAGACGGCGTCGTGAAGCTGAGAGCCTGGCTCGAAACTCGGTCAAACATAACAATACCTTGCGAGGCGTCTGGTGAGCAGTCGGATATGCGCGACGTTCGCCCACGCCTCGGACGAGGCGATGGATCGCTCCCAGTCCTTGGCGAGACGGCGGCATCTTCCAAGCCATGCGAAGGTGCGCTCGACAACCCATCGCCTTGGAATGATCTCGAACCCTTCGGCGCGATCAGATCGCTTGATGATCTCGATGCGCCAGTCGCCGAACCCGGTCAGGGCGCGGCGCAGTTTCTTCCCGGCATAGCCGCCGTCTGCGAAGACGTGGCGCAGCCACGGTCAGCGTCTGCGGATGGACGCCAGCACGAGCGGGGCGCCGTCGCGGTCCTGCACGCCGGCGCCGTGAACGACCAGGCCAACCATCAGCCCAATCGTATCGACCACCATGTGGCGCTTGCGGCCCCTGATCTTTTTCCCAGCGTCGTAGCCGCAAACCCCTCCCGCCTCTGTGGTTTTCACGCTCTGACTGTCGATCACGCCTGCGGTCGGAGACGCCTCGCGCCCCTCCAGCTCCCGTGACACCATCACCAGCGCATTGTTGAGTGCGGGCCAGAAGCCTTCGTCCCGCCAGCGGTAGAAGTAACGCTGCACGGTCGAAACAGGCGGAAACTCCGTCGGTAGATAGCGCCAAGGGCAGCCGGTCGAGGCGATGTAAAGGATCGCGTTCATCACCTCCCGCAGATCGGTCGTGCGCGGGCGGCCCAGACCGCGTCGATCAGGCATGTAGGCGGCGATCACCTCCCATTCCCGATCCGTCAGGTCGCTTGCATAGCGCGCTGACCGTCGCGCATATTCCGCGCGGGCGATATCATCCCAGGGCATCGGGCCTCCGTCAGTCGTTGCAAACCGACGTGAATCACAACCCTCTGATATCGCTCAACTCATTTCGGGGCAGGCTCTGAGGCAAGAACGCAGGCCGTCGGCTGCATTTCCATCTATCCATCCTGCATTGCAGACGTAGGCCATGACTCCTGCATCTCCAATACGGTCACTGCCCCATCGAATGGCGCGAATGTAGCTGTCGTGCAGGGCATTCTTCATGCCCGCCCTGGATCGATCCGCATATGTGGCGCGAATCCTTTCGTCTAAACCAGAGTATGAAACGTTTGCATTGTCATCGTTTGCACTTCCCTGGCTTGCTGAATATGGTGGATTGCCAACAATGACTCTAATGTCCGTTGCTTTCTGTCGTTTGCGACGTTCTGAGTTGTCTGGCATGTAGTGTGAGATTAGATCATCGCTCTCGTACATCTGGAAAGTGTCGGTCAGGCAAATGCCCTCGAACGGAACGTAGTCGCTGCCCTGGAGACCGTGATAGACGGCCTCAATATTGATGGCGGCGATATAGTACGCCAGAAGCACAATTTCGTTGGCGTGGATTTCATTTCGGAACTTGTTCTCCATCTATCCGGGCTTGATGAGTCCTGATTGGAGAAGGCGCGTGATGAACGTCCCCGTGCCTGTGAAGGGGTCGATGATGTGGACGCCTTTCGAACCAAGCGTCTGCCCGAACTCTTCCTGCAAGACTTCGTTCACCGAATGGACTATGAAGTCCACGATTTCGACGGGGGTGCAGCCGATGACATCGTGCTGGTCGAAAGGTCGCACGAAGCACTACCCCTATTACCTGTGCGACACGCGGGGCTGCGAGAACGAGCGCAAATCGATTCCGCGCGACAAGGTTGAGGACGGCTTTGCCGATATTCTCAAGAGCCTTCAGCCGACGCGGACTGTCTTCACTGTTGCCAAAGCGATGTTCAAGGACGCCTGGAACATGCGCCTGACCCAAGCGGAGCGCGAGAAGGAACAGATCACAAAGCAGCTTCGCGATGCCGAGAAGCAGATCGAAACGCTTCTGGAGCGCATCGTTGAGGCCGACAACGCAAGCGTCATCAAGGCCTATGAAGGCAAGATCGCCAAGTTGGAGCGTGAGAAGCTGCTGCTAACCGAAAAAGCGACTGGAATCGTGCCGCCGAAGGGCAGGCTGGAGGAGTTTATCGAACCAGCGCTCGAATTTTTGGGAAGCCCTTGGAATCTTTACGAAAATGGCAGCTTGGCCTTCAAGAGAACAGTCCTCAGACTGGCCTTTGCAGAGCCTCTGCGGTACTCGCTGGATTCGGGTTATCGAACCGCTGAATCCGCCTTTCCTTTCAAGGTGTTAGCGGAAATTTCAACGTCAAAAGGCGAGATGGTGGAGCCGAGGGGAATCGAACCCCTGACCTCGTCATTGCGAACGACGCGCTCTCCCAACTGAGCTACGGCCCCTCACCAGTGAGCGGGTGTTATTGCCGGCGGGCGGCGCTGTCAATGGCCGCGCGGCAAGCTTCACGCGTTCATATCCAGCCGGTCAGTTCGACGTTCAGGATCGCCTCCATCATGTCGATATGCGTCGCATCGTCGTTTAGGCAGGGGATATAGTCGAAGCGTTCGCCGCCGGCGGCTTCGAACGCCTCCCTGATTTCGGCATTGATCTCCTCCAGCGTCTCGACGCAATCGGCGGAGAATGCGGGCGCGAGCACCGCTATATGGCGCTTGCCGGCTCTTGCGAGCGCGGCGACGTGGTCCACGGCGTAGGGCTGCAGCCATTCTTTCGGGCCGAAACGCGACTGAAAGCAGGTCGTGACCTCCCCCTCCGGCCAGCCGAGTCTTTCCCGCAGAAGCCGTGTCGTCAGATGGCAATGGCAGTGATAGGGGTCGCCTCGCTCCAGATATTCTTTCGGCAAGCCGTGATAGGAGGCGACCAGCGCGTCCGGGCGCCGATCCATCGCTTCGTAGGCGCGCTTCACGGATTGCGCCAGAGCCTCGGCGTAGAGCGGATGGCGGCAGTAGTTGGCGACTGTGCGAAAGGCGGGCTGCCAGCGCATTTTCATCAACTGGCGGAACGCCTGATCGTTCGCGGTCGCCGTCGTTGTCGCCGAATACTGCGGGTAGAGCGGGAAAAAGACGATCCGGTCGCAGCCGAGATCGCTCAGTTCCTGGATTTTCGATCCGGTGGAAGGATCGCCGTAGCGCATGCAGTAATCTACGACGATCTGGTCTCCATGCGTCGCCTTGAGCCGCGCCGCGACCTTCTCGGTCTGTGCGCGGGTGACGGTGCGCAACGGACTTTCGTCATTCTCCCGGTTCCAGATAGCGTCGTACGCGGCGCCCGATTTCTGCGGCCGCGTCGTCAGAATGAAGAGATGCAGGATTGGTCGCCAGAGCCATTTCGGCGCCTCGATCACGCGCGTATCGGAAAGAAACTCCCGCAGATAGCGCCGCATGCTCCAGTAATCGGTTGCGTTCGGCGTGCCGAGATTGACCAGGAGGACCCCGGTCTTTCGCGCCGGCAGGGCCGGGTGATCATCCGGCGCGTTCCGGGGGCGCGCCGGTCCGGTTTCGTCGTGCATAACGTCCCCCCATTCGCTCGGACGGTCTCCCGCTTTGCTGTTCGCGGCCGCCGCGCGCCGGGTGCGTCAGGCGGTCGCCAACTCATCTAGCGCGCGCGGCGTTCCGCGCAAAGGCGCCTGCGCTCATTCGCCCGAGGGCGCTCCGCCGGGCGCCTTTTCCCCGGCCGAACGCTCTTCGGCGCCCAGCGCTTCTGCAAGGCGCGATCTGGCGGAGCCCGGCCGGAGTGGTTTCGGCTGGTTTTCCGCCGGCGCCCATCCGGCGAGATGAACGATCTCGAACGTCGCGCTCACCCGCCCGTCGGCGCGTCCGTAATGCGCCGCGTAGATCTCCGCCGCGCGGCGCATCGTGGCGCGGCGGCTGAAGACGCGCCGACGGGCGTAAAGGGGGTTCGCCTCGCCCATCGCGCGCAGGTCGCGCATCAGGTGGAACGGCGTTTCGTAAGCGATGTCGATCCGGTCGACATCGGCGACCGGCATCGCAAATCCGGCGCGCTGCATAAGCGCGCCTAGGTCGCGTATCTCCCCCATCGGCGAGACGCGGGGCGAGATGCCGCCCTCGACCTCGGCCTCCGCCTCGGCGAGAGCGGCGCGCAGTTCCGCCAGCGTGCGCCCGCCGAAAAGTGCGGCGAGGAGCAGCCCGTCCGGCTTCAACGCGAGCCGGAGTTGCGACAGAACGCCAACCGGATCGTTCGCGCGGTGAAGCGTCATGCCGCTGATCGCGAGATCGAACCCTCTTCTTGCTTCACCGGGGCTTTCTTCCGGCGCGATGCGCGTCTCAGCGCCGGGGGCGCGCGCGGATGCAAGCGCGGCCAACGCCGCGGCGCTTTCCGTCTGCACCAGCCGCGCGCCCCCTGCGCGGCCGCCTAGCGCCGCAGCGAAAGCGCCGAGGCCGGCGCCGTGAATCAGGACCCGGGGAAAGTCGCGCGCGATATCGTCGAGCCGCTCGGCGAGGCTGGCCGCCGCGCGTTCGATCAGAAACCTGGAATCGGCTGTTTCTTCCGATGTTAGGAGTTTCTTAACCCTGCCGGCGCGCATGATGCGCGCGCGATGGTCGAAAAGCTTCATATCGACGCCTCCGGCTATGACCGGCGGTATAGCTCACCAGCCCGGCGGCGCAAGGCTCCCGGCTGGTTGCGCCGGGCGGCGGGTTTTGTGGTGGGGCTGGTTTATCCGGTCGCCTGCCCGGCTTGTCGCTCGTCGATCGCCGAGGAAGGCGGCGTCTGCGCCGCCTGCTGGCGAGAGACCGCGTTCATCGCGCCGCCCGCTTGCGGCGGATGCGGCGCGCCACTCGCCGCCGGGCTTGGCGAAGACGCCGTATGCGATTCGTGCGCCCATGCGCCGCCGGCGTGGTCTCGCGGGGTGGCGGCGGTGGTCTATGGCGGCGCGGGAAGAAAGCTCGCGCTTGGCCTCAAGCACGCCGACCGGCTCGAGGTTGCGTCGCTCGCCGCCGGCTGGATGCTCGGCGCGCAGGCGGGCGCAGGCGCGGCGCTTGCCGCTTCAGCCGATCTGATCGCGCCGGCGCCGCTGCATTGGCGCCGCATGGTGAAACGACGCTACAACCAATCGGGTGAGTTGGCGCGGGAAGTGGCGCGCGGCGCCGGCCGCGGGTCCGCGCTCGCGCTCGACCTTCTGGTCCGAACGCGCCCGACCGGAAGCCAGGATGGCAAGAGCCGGGCGGAGAGAATGGAGAATGTCGCGGGCGCCTTCGCGCTTTCGCGCCGCTGGCGCGGCAGGGTCGCCGGACGGCGGGTGCTTCTGATCGATGACGTTCTGACCACCGGCGCGACGCTTTCCGGCTGCGCTGAGATCTGCCGCGCCGCCGGCGCCGCAGACGTGAACGCGCTCGTCTTTGCGAGAGTTGCCCGAGATGACTGGCCCGCCTAGATAGAAATCCGCATTGTCAAACAAAGTGAAGCAGCGGTTCCGAGACATGAACACGGTTGAAATCTACACCACGCCGATCTGCGGCTATTGCCGCATGGCGAAGCGCCTCCTTGACGAAAAGGGGGTCAGCTATGTCGAAACCGACGTAATGGCCGACCCTTCGAAACGGGTGGAGATGACGAAGCGCGCCGAAGGCGGTCGGACGGTGCCCCAGATATTCATCGGCGGCGCGCATGTCGGCGGCTGCGACGAACTCTATGCGTTGGAGCGTTCGGGGCGACTGGACCGGATTCTCGCCGCTTGATACGTTGGGACGCCGGCCGCATGATCCACCGATGATGCTTCGCGCCGCCATCGTTCAACTGACCTCCTCCGACGATCCGGCGGCCAATATGCCGCGAACGGAGGCGCTGGTTCGCGACGCGGCTAAGGGCGGCGCCGAACTGATCGCGACCCCCGAAGTCACCAATATCGTCTCGATGAGCCGCGCCCGGCAGCGCGAGATGCTGCGAAGCGAGGCGGAGGATCCGACTCTGGCCCGGCTGCGCGCCGTCGCGGTGGAGATGGGGGTATGGGTCCTCATCGGCTCGCTCGCACTTTCCGGTGAGAGCCCGGACGGACGTTTCGTCAATCGTTCCTTTCTCCTCGGCCCGGACGGCGGAATCGTCGCACGCTATGACAAGATCCACATGTTCGACGCCGCTCCCGGAGCCGGCGAAGCTTACCGCGAGAGCGCCGGCTATCGGCCGGGGAAGGCGGCGACGCTGGCGCGAACGCCGTGGGGCGGGCTCGGTCTTACGATCTGTTACGATCTCCGTTTTCCTGAGCTCTATCTGAGATTGGCGCGGGCCGGCGCGCGGCTCATCGCAATTCCCTCCGCCTTCACCCGCCCGACCGGCGCCGCGCATTGGGAGCCTTTGCTCCGCGCGCGCGCAATAGAGACCGGCTGCTATGTTCTCGCGCCGGCGCAGTGCGGGACCCATCCAGCGGCCGAAGGCCGTTCGCGAGAAACATGGGGCCATTCGATGATCGTCGCGCCCTGGGGCGAGGTCTCGGTGATGGGCGAGACGGCGGGCGTGCTTTTCGCCGATCTCGACATGGCGGCTGTCGATGCGGCGCGGGCGCGGGTGCCGTCGCTTTCCGGCGCGCGGGTGTTTCACGGCCCTTGACGCGACGCGGGCGAGGACGTTCGATGCTGAACGGGTTTCGCTGTGGGGGTGACGATGCGTGCGATCGACGATCCGATCACGTTCACGGTCCTGACCGAGATCAGGGCGATCGAGCAACTGGTGGAGTTGCGGTTGCAGCGCGCGCTGCCCGATGGACTGGAGCTTTCGCAATTCGCGGTGCTCAACCACTTTTCTCATCTCGGGGGCGAAAAGAGCCCGGCGCAGCTCGCCAAGGTCTTCCAGCTCACCAAGGGCGCGATGACCAACACCATTCAGCGGTTGGAGGCGGCAGGCCATGTCCGGGTGCGACCTGACGAGAAGGATAGGCGACGGAAGCTCGTCTCACTTACCGAGAGCGGGCTGGAAATGCGCAATCGCGCAATCAACGCGCTCGCCCCGGTTTTCGCGGAGATCACGGCGGGCGTCGGTCGCGACCGGCTCCGCTCCGCGCTCCCGGCGCTTCGCGAACTCAGGCTGTTTCTCTCCGCGGCTGAGCACACGAAACCACGCAAATCCGGCTGACGCGGCGCTGCGCGGGCGGTCGGCCCATCGACGACGCGCGGCCAGCGGAGCCACGGGTGAGTGGCTGTCGATCCGGCCCGTCGAATGCTGGATGCGACACCCGAAAGCGCCGGGCCTTCCGGGCCTTGATCCGGCGAAGAACCGTGATGGGCCTGCGCCGAAGCCTTGATGACCGAGCATGGTCCAGCGCCCCTTGACCGCGCTTCCATCCCATCGTTTCCTCCGTGCTCAACCGCCCGGAGTCTTTCATGCCTCTCGACCTTTGGCTCGCCTTCGCCGCCGCCTCCGCTGTTCTGCTCGCCATTCCCGGACCGACCATCCTGCTCGTCACCGCCTATGCGCTCGGCGCCGGACGGCGGGTCGCGCTCTGGATGACGCTCGGGGTGTTTCTCGGCGATCTTCTGGCGATCACGCTTTCGGTTCTGGGGCTCGGCGCGCTGCTTCTCGCCTCCGCGACGCTCTTCATTGCGCTAAAGTGGATCGGCGGGGCCTATCTGATCTGGCTTGGCTGGAAATTGCTGCGGGCGCCGGTCGGTGGCGGGGCGATCGCCGCGAAGGGCGCCGGGAAATCCGGCCCGCGGATGGGCCTTCACGCCTTCGCCGTCACCGCGACCAACCCCAAGAGCATCGTCTTCTTCATCGCCTTCCTGCCGCAATTCGTCGATCCGGCGCTTCCCGCCGCGCCGCAGCTTCTGGCGCTGGTGGCGACGTTCACGCTCCTCGGCGCGCTCAATGCTCTGATCTACGCGCTCGCCGCGGGGACCTTGCGCGGGCGGATCCAGCGGCCCTCCGTCATGCGCTGGATGAACCGGGGCGGCGGATCCGCGCTGATCGCGATGGGCGCGGCGACGCTCCTGGTCAGGAGGGCCTGAGTCATGTCGCTTCCCACGCTGGTCCGTATTTTTGAATCTCATCGCGCGCCGAACCCGCGCCGGGTCTCGATCTTCCTTGCGGAGAAGAGAGTGGAGGTCGAACGGGTCGAGGTCGACATCATGGCGGGCGAACATTTCGCCGACGCGCACAGGAAGAAGGCCGGCAGCCATCATGTGCCGGTCGCGGAGCTTTCCGACGGGAGTTTCCTGACCGAGACCGTCGCCATCTGCCGCTATGTCGAGGCGCTTCACCCCGAGCCGAACCTGATGGGCGCCGACGCGAAGGAGACGGCGGTCATAGAAATGTGGCAGCGGCGGATGGAGTTTTCCGTTCTCCAGAACATCGCGTTCGTTGCTCGTCATACGATTCCGGCGATGCAGGCGTTGGAGCATGAACAGGTGCCGGAATGGGGCCGGGCCTGCGCGTCGCGGATGGAAGAAGCGCTGAAAGGGCTCGACGAACGGCTTCGGGAAAGCCCGTTCATCGCCGGCGCGCGCTTCACCATCGCGGACATCACCGCTTGGGTCGCGCTCGACTTCATGCGGGTCCTGCGGCGCGGCCCTCCGGACGGGTGCGAAGCGCTTCTCGAATGGCATGACCGGGTGAAGGCGCGGCCCTCCGCCACCGTCTGATCGCCGTCGGCGCTTCATGGGGGGCGAGCGACGGCCTTATCATCACGCGATCCGACGTATATACCGGCGGAAAATCGCGAAGGGACCGTCGATGCAGCAGAGTTTCGAGACCGTTTTCCGCCGCCTGGCCATCGAGGCCGGGGCGGCGATCATGGAGATTTACGGTGAGGCGGATCTCGGGGTGGAGACAAAGGCCGACGAGAGCCCGGTGACGCGCGCCGACATCGCCGCCGACAAGCTGATCCATGACGGCCTGCGCGCCGCCTTTCCCGACATGCAGATCGTGACCGAGGAGCGCGCGTCCAGCCATGGCGGCAAGCGCGAGGCGAGGTTCATTCTGGTCGACCCGCTGGACGGGACGCGGGAATTCGTGAAGCGAGGCGGTGATTTCACCGTCAATATCGCCCTTATCGAGAATGGCGCGCCAGCAGCCGGCGTCGTCTACGCGCCGGCGAAGGGAAGGCTTTTCCAGACGCTCGACGCCGGCGGAGCGGTTGAAGAGACTGGCGCGTTCGGGGCGGCGCCCGGCGCGCGCCGGGCGATCCGCGTCGCGACGCCGGACAACGCGGCGCTGACCGTCGTCGCCTCCGCTTCGCATCGTGATCAGGCGACGGATGACTATATCGCCCGTTACAATGTCGCGGCGTTCCGACCGGCCGGTTCGTCGCTGAAGTTCTGCCTCGTTGCGGCGGGCGAAGCGGATCTCTATCCGCGGCTCGGCCGGACGATGGAATGGGATACCGCCGCCGGCCACGCGGTCCTCTCTGCTGCAGGCGGTTTCGTCGTGCGCGCCGACTCACCGTCTACGCCGCTGACCTATGGCAAGCCAGGCGACGATAATCCGCATTTCATCGCCTACGCCGCCGGCGTTCGGTTGGTCTGACCGCCATGGCCGTAACCATCTTCATCCCGGCGCGCTACGCCTCGAGCCGGTACCCGGGAAAGCCGCTGGCGGCGCTGCGCGGCCCGGATGGCGAGAAAAGCCTCATACGGCGATCCTGGGAGGCGGCGATGCGCGTCTCCGGCGTCGATCGCGTCGCAATCGCGACCGATGACGAGCGGATCAGGGCGCATGCTCGGGATTTTGGCGCGGAGGTGGCGATGACGTCGCCAGACGCGCGCAACGGCACCGAACGCTGCGCGGAGGCCGCCGCGGCGGCCGCCCCCGATGACATCATCGTCAATCTTCAGGGCGACGCGCCGCTGACCCCGCCCTGGTTCGTCGAGGCGCTGATCGCGGCGATGAAATCCGCGCCGGAGATCGCGATGGCGACGCCGGCGCTGCGGTGCGACGCGACCGCGCTCAGCGGCTTTCAGGCTGACCGCGCCGCGGGCCGGGTCGGCGGGACGACGGTGGTGATGCGCCCGGATCGCCGCGCGCTCTATTTCTCAAAGGAGGTTCTGCCCTTCACCCCGCCCGGCTGGAGCGGGACGCCGCCCGAGGTCTGGCATCATGTTGGCGTCTACGCCTACCGGCCGGAGGCGCTACGCGCCTATCTCACCTGGCCCGAAGGCGCGCTGGAGCGGCGCGAGGGGTTGGAGCAATTGCGGTTTCTCGAAAACGGCGCGGACATTCTCTGCGTTGAAGTCGAGGCGCGCGGCGCGGTGTTCTGGGAGTTGAACAACCCCGAAGACGTCGCCCGGATCGAGACCGCGCTCGGCGCGCCCCGGTGACGAAGGGGTGCGCCACCGTTCTTGTCACCGGCGGCGCCGGCTATATCGGCGCGCACGCCTGCAAGCTTCTGAAAGAGGCGGGGCATCGTCCGGTCGTTTTCGACAATTTCCGCACGGGCTGGCGCGAGGCGGTGAGGTTCGGCCCTCTCACGGAGGGCGACCTGCTCGACCCGGCCGCCGTCAGATCCGCTTTCGACCGATTCCGTCCGGACGCGGTGATGCATTTCGCGGCGCTCTCCGATGTCGGCGAGAGCATGGAGCGACCTGAACTCTACTGGCGCAACAACGTCGTCGGCTCGATGAATCTTCTCGACGCCATGACGGCGACCGGGGTCGGGAGGCTGGTCTTCTCCTCCACTTGCGCGACCTATGGCGAGGCGAGGGGCGAACTGACCGAGAGTCATCCCCAGAACCCGATCAACGCCTATGGTCGGTCGAAACTGGCGGTCGAGCGGATGATCGGCGATTACGCGGCGCTGGGGATCGAGACCGTGAGCTTCCGCTATTTCAATGTCGCCGGCGCGGACCCGGCGGCGGAGATCGGCGAGCATCACGAACCGGAGACGCATCTCGTGCCGCTCCTTCTGGACGCGATCGCCGGCGACCGGCCGGAAATCGTGATCAATGGCGACGATTACGAGACGCCGGATGGAACCTGCATCCGCGATTACCTGCATGTGACGGATCTCGCCGGGGCCCATGTTCTTGGGCTCCGCCATCTTCTGGACGGCGGCGGATCGCTCACGCTCAATCTGGGAACCGGGCGCGGGTTCTCCGTGAGAGAGGTCATCGAGGCGGCTGAGCGCACGACCGGCCGCACGGCGCCGGTTCGCGTCGGCCCGCGCCGCCCGGGCGATACGCCTCGGCTGGTCTGCAGCGGAGCGGCCGCGCATGCCGCGCTCGGCTGGCGGCCCGTCCGCTCGACCATGACGGAAATGATCGCCGACGCGTGGGCCTGGCGGGCGACCGGGCGCTTCAACGCCTGATCGGCGCGGGGCGGTCAGATGCGGGCCCGCTCCTCGGCGTCATTCGAAGACGAGCGACGGCAGGTAAAGCGCGAGCGCCGGAAACTCCAGCACCAGCGCGAGGCCGATGATCTGCAGGATCACGAAGGGAATGATGCCGAGATAGATCTCCTGCATCTTCACCGCGCTTGGCGCGACCCCCTTCATGTAGAAGAGCGCGAATCCGAAAGGCGGCGTCAGGAACGACGTCTGTAGATTCACCGCGACGAGGATGGCGAACCAGTAGGTGACCTGCGCCTGGGTCGCCTGCAGCGCCGCCTGATTGGCCGCCGGCTCCATGCCGAGATGCGGCGCGAACGCCGGTGCGAGCGTTTGAATCACCGGCGCGAATACCGGAAGGATGATCAGCGTGATCTCCAGGAAGTCGAAGAAGAATCCCATCAGGAAGATCGCGCCCATCAGGACGAAGAGCAGCGGCCAGGGGCCAAGCTCCAGCCACTCGATCAGTTCGATAATCAGATCCTCGCCATAGACGTTGCGAAAGATCGTGGAGAAGGCGGTGGCGCCGACGAAGATGAAGAAGATCAGCGCCGTGGTCAGCGCCGTGCGGTGGACGACGGCGCGCAACACTTCCATCGTCAGCGTCCCGTTGATCCGGGCCAGCACGATCGCGCCGAAGGCGCCCACGCCCGCCGCTTCGGTCGGCGTCGCCCATCCGGCGAAGATTGAACCCAGCACCATCACGATCAGGAAGATCGGCGGCACGAAGCCTTTGAGGATGCCGCCGAGCAGCGTATTCCCCTCCCGCTTGCCGACCCACATGGCGGCGACGAAAACCGCGAGAAAGGCGAGCAACGGCCAGTTGATGGTTTCGCCGAGACCAGACGCGACGCCGGCCCAGGCCGCCGCAACGGCGGCGGCGGCGATCGCGAAAAACAGGGCGATATTGCCCCGTCCGGTCGGCTCCATGTCGATATCGGCTTTCCGGATCGTCGGCGCTTTCGACGGGCGCAACGCCGCGTAGACCATGATGTAGAGGAAATAGAGCCCGGAGAGGACAAGACCGGGCAGAATCGCGCCGATGAAAAGATTTCCAACCGACACGGCCAGAAGATTCGCCATCAGCACCAGCATGATCGAGGGCGGGATCAGGATGCCGAGGGTCGATGAAGCGGCGATGGTGCCGGTGGCGAGCGCCGGCGAATAGCCGCGCGCCAGCATCGTCGGCAGCGCCAGAAGCGTGATCATCACCACCGATGCGCCGATGATCCCGGTCGTCGCCGCCATGATCGTGCCCATCACCGTCACCGAGAGCGCCAGCCCGCCGGGAATGCGCCTGAGCATGATCTGGAGGATATGCAGAAGATCCTCCGCCACCCTGGATTTCTCCAGCATCGTGCCCATGAAGACGAAGCAGGGAATGGCGACGAGAATGGAGTTGTGTACGGCGCCGGAGCCGCTGTCGCCCCAGATCCTCTGGACAACCTGATAGAACACGGGCCAATCCAGGAAATCGAGATGGATCGACCAGAGCGCGAACACGGTCGCCACGCCGCAGAGCGCGAAGGCGACCGGAAATCCGGTGAACAGCATCAGCGCCAGCGCGAGAAACATGTAGGCGCCGATATAGACGTAGAGATGATCGTAGATCGGCGCCCAGAACTCAGCGAGGAATTCCATCAATCAGGGCCCCTTGTTCTTTTCGGCTTCCGCCTTCAACGCCGTTTCGGCGGCGAGGCGCGCGGCCTCGAGCGCGGCGTGGTCGTCGGCGAAGATCTCAAGCCGGTCGAGTCCCTTGTATTGCGCCTGTTCATCACCGCGCAGATAGGCGATCAGCCGGATCATCGTGACCACGACCGCCATGAGAAGGAAGATGAAACCGAGGGGCAGAAAGAACTTGACGATCCAGCGAAGACCCACGCCCGTCATGGATTCCGAGCCTTCGTTCTGATTGAACGAAATCGCCCAGAGGTCGAAGGAATACCAGATCAGGATCAGGAGCGACGGGACCCCCATCAGCAGAAGGCCCCAGAATTCCATCCACCCCTGCTTCCGCCGCGAGGCCATCTCGCGAAAAACGTCGACCCGGACATGAGCGTTGGCGAGGTAGCCGACGCCGAAGCTCATCAGAAGGATCACGCCGTGGAGGTGCCACTCGAAATCCTGCAGGATGGTCGAGACGGAGTAGCCATAAACCTGCGTGAACTCGGAGAACAGCAGCCGAGTATAGTCCAGCTTCCGCGTCACAACGTCGAACACGATGATCAGGATCAGAGGTATGATCAGCCATCCGCATCCCAATCCGACCCGGCGCACGATGCTGTCGAGTCCATCGGCGATTTTCATCAATCCGTTCATCGCAATTCCCCATCGCCCGCATCGGGATGCGGCGGTCTAGGCGCCGGAGCGGCGAAGCGCTCCGGCGTCGGCGTCAGGTATCGATGATGCGGCCTACTTGAGGTAGCCGCGGTCGCCCCAGACCCTGTACTTCTCTTCGAAGGTGGCCCAGCTTTCCCAGACCTTGGCGTACAAGGGGTTCTTGGCGATCTCCTCGGCGTTCACTTCGTCCCAGGCGGCGCGAAGCTGGTCGAGGATTTCCGGCGGCCAGGTCTTGTTCTCGACGCCGTCAGCTTCGTTGTCGAGCATCGCCTGATACTGCAGGTTTTCGCCTTCCGCGAACTCGGCCGTGAAATTGGCGTCGCAAGCGGTCTCGAACATCGCCTGATACTCGGGCGACAGCGCGTTCCAGGCGTCCATGTTGATCAGGAATTCGTTGGTCGTGGCCTGCTGATGCCAGCCGGGGAAGTAGTTGTACTTTGCGATCTGGTAGAAGCCGAGCGATCGGTCGATGGCGGGCATCGAGAATTCCGTCGCGTCGATTGTGCCGAGCTCCAGCGCCGGATAGATGTCGCCGGCGGCGAGCAGTTGCGTCGAGACGCCGAATTTCTGCATCACCAGCGCGCCCATGCCGAAGAACCGCATCTTCAGGCCCTTCAGCTGATCGAGGCTCGTGATCTCGTCGCGAAACCAGCCCGAGGTCTCCGGCGGGATCATGCCGCACATGAAGAACTTGATATTGTCCTTGGCGTAGAGTTCGCGCGCGAGCTCGTAGCCGCCGCCATGTTTGAACCAGGCGAGATATGCGCCGACACCGGGGCCGAATGGCCAGGACGAGAAGAGGTTGTAGGTGGAATCCCGACCCTGATGATACCCGGGCGTGCCGTAGGCGATCTCAAAAGCGCCCTGGCTGACCGGGTCGTAATAGGCGTTGCCGCCGACGAGGGCGCCCGGCTCGAACACCTTGATGTCGAATTTGCCGCCGGACATCTTGCTCACCATTTCGGCGATTCTGCCCGGGACGGGGCCGAGAACGGCGAGGTTGGTGCCATAGGCCGAGTGCAGCTTCCAGCGCACGCGCTCCTGCGCGTCGGCGTCCGTTGGCGCCAGCGAGACCGCCAGAGCGGCGGCCGCCGCGACTGTGCCGAACTTCGTCAGGTATGTCGGTATCATGCGTCTACTCCCGTGTTGTGCGAATGCCTGGGTACTTTCGTCGCACCCTAGTTTTTTCAGCGCATCAGGTTAAGCAATCTTAGGCTAAGCCTGTCAATCAACGATCGGTTCTGCGACAGAGAAATCGTCTCAGGCGCCTCAAAAACAGGCGAAACAGCCGAAATCGACGGCCCTGCAGCACGGATAGGGCGGTGCAACACGCACTTTCGGAGGAAGAACGAGTCCACCGCCCGCGTCACGTCGAAGGCGCGCGCTCGGCGATTTCATATTGAGCGCGCCAGAGAGTCGACCGCGCGGCGCGCCCCGGACTCCCTGCGCCGTAGCGCTCCGGAGGTTCAGGCTCCGGCGCGCGGACGCTCGGTCGCCCTCGCGTCGATGACCCGACGGAACAAGCTGGGTCTTGGTCTGTCGAGCGGCCTCAGGCGGCCTCAAGCATCAGCGCGATGCCCTGACCGACGCCAATGCACATGGTGCAGAGCGCGCGCTTCAGGCCTTGCTCGCGCAGCTCGGTGGCGGCGGTGAGCGCGAGCCTGGCGCCGGACATGCCGAGCGGATGGCCGAGCGCGATGGCGCCGCCATTCGGGTTCACATGACCAGCGTCGTCGGGAAGGCCGAGTTGACGCATCACCGCCAGACCCTGCGCAGCGAAAGCCTCGTTCAATTCGACGATGTCGATATCGCCGATGGAAAGGCCGAGCCGCGCCATCAGCTTTTCCGAGGCCGGGGCCGGACCCATGCCCATGATCCGGGGCGCGACGCCTGCGACCGCCATGCCGGTGATCCGCGACAGGGGGGTCAGCCCGTATTTGTCCACCGCCGCCGCCGAGGCGACGATCAGCGCCGCGGCGCCGTCATTGACGCCGGAGGCGTTGCCCGCCGTCACCGTGCCTCCCTCCCTGAACGGGGTCGGCAGGGCGGCGAGCTTCTCCGGCGTCGTGGCCCGCGGATGCTCGTCATGCTCGACGAGGATCGGGTCGCCCTTCCTTTGCGGGACCGGAACGGGGGCGATTTCTTTCGCGAAACGACCGTTTTCACGGGCTCTCAGCGCGCGGGTCTGCGAGCGGAACGCGAAGGCGTCCTGATCGGCGCGGCTTACCTGAAACTCTTCGGCGACGTTCTCCGCGGTCTCCGGCATCGAATCGACACCGTATTCGGATTTCATCCGTTTGTTGACGAAGCGCCAGCCGATGGTGGTGTCGTGAAGCTCGACTCCGCGGTCGAAGGCCGCGGTCGGTTTCGACTGGACATAGGGCGCGCGCGACATGCTCTCGACCCCCCCGGCGAGGATCACTTCCGCCTCGCCTGTGCGGATCGCCTGCGCCGCGGCGCCGACGGCGTTGAGCCCCGAGCCGCAAAGACGGTTGATCGTCGCGCCGGGCACGCTTTGCGGCAGGCCCGCGAGCAGCGCGGCCATGCGCGCGACATTGCGATTGTCCTCACCGGCTTGATTCGCGCCGCCGAGGATCACGTCGTCGATGGCGTCGCCGGGAAGATCGGGAACGCGGGTCATCAGCGCGCGGATCACGTGGGCGGCGAGATCGTCGGGACGCACGGCGGAGAGCGCGCCGCCATAGCGGCCGATCGGAGTGCGCACACCTTCGCAGAGAAATGCTTCGTTCATCCTGTGTTCCTCCGGTTGACGCCGCCGGCGCGCGCCGCGCCGGACGCCTTTCTCGCCGTTAACGCCGGCAGGGTAAACGCCCGCGCGGGAATTGGCGATGCCGTCGCGCGGGCCGGCGCTGAGCGCCCGCCGCCCGCGCCGTGGTCAGAGCTTCGCGGCGGTGACGTAGCGGAGCGCGCGCGCCACCTCATCGGGCGTCCGCGCCACGGCGTTGGCGGCGGCGTCCACCTCCTTCAGCGCATGATCGTGCTCAGGCGCGTGGAGAACGATGATCGGCTTGCCGAGCGCCGCCGCGTAGCCGGCGTCGAACGCGGCGTTCCATTGCTTGTATTTCTCGCCGAAGCAGACAACCAGCACGTCGCAGCGCTCAAGCGCCGTTCGGGTGCGGACCGCGTTCAGGAGCGCGCCTTTGCGGTCATGCCAGAACTTGTTCGCCTCCGCCCCGAAAATCTCCACCCCGCAATCGTCCGAGGCGGCGTGATCGGTCACCGGACCGGACCATTCGATCCCAAGCCCGCCGCAGGCCGCGATGATCGCGTCACGCCAATCGGTGTGAATTTCGCCGGCCAGATACACGTTCAGCTCCATCCGAACTCTCCTTGTTTCCCGTCAGCACGAAGATGTCTCCGACCCTTTCTCTGCGCTGGCGGCGGCGGGGTAAAGGGGAAGAGGGGATCCGTGTTGACGGCGCGGCGTCGAGCGGCTGATTGTCGCCCGTGCGCATCCGTCAGGCGCACGTTGGCGACACGCCATTGATCCCGCGCCGCGCGCTCGTATACCGGACATGACGCGGATGTGCGGGTGGAAAGGGCGGGGAATGGCGATCCTTCTGGGCGTGGACACGGGCGGCACCTTCACGGACGCGGTGGTTTATGACGAGGCGGCGCAAGAAATTCTTGGCAAGGCCAAGGCGTTGACCACGCATCAGGATCTCGGCGCCGGCGTCGCGGCGGCGGTGGACGCGGCCCTGGCGGCGGCGGATGTCGCGCCGGGCGCCGTCGCGCTGATCTCGATCTCCACCACACTCGCCACGAACGCGCTTGTTGAGGGGCATGGCGACCCCGCGGCGCTGGTGCTGATCGGGTTTCAGGAAGCCGACCTTGCGCGCGCCGGATTGAAGGCCGCGCTCGGGACGGACCCGTCGATCATCGTCGCTGGCGGTCATCGGAGCGATGGCGCGGAAGCGGCGGCGCTGGATGTGGCGGGGCTCAGGAGCGCGGTCGGGGCGGCGGCGGGCGGCGTGACGGGATTCGCGGTTGCCGGCGTTTTCGCGGTCCGCAACCCGGAGCATGAGGCGCGGGCGCGTGAGATCATTGCGGCGGAGACCGGGCTGCCTGTCACTTGCAGCCACGAGCTATCGGCGCGGCTCGGCGGCCCGCGCCGGGCGCTGACGACGCTCCTGAACGCACGCCTCGTCGGCATGATTCACCGGTTGATCGAAGGGACGGAGGCGCGGCTCGCGGAGCGCGGAATCAGGGCGCCGGTGATGGTGGTCAAGGGCGATGGCGCGTTGATGAGCGCGGCGGTGGCCCGCGCCCGCCCGATCGAGACGATCCTTTCCGGCCCCGCCGCCAGCCTTGTCGGCGCCGCGCATCTGACCGGGCGTGCGCGCGCCGTCGTCGCCGATATCGGCGGCACCACCACCGATATCGCGGTGCTCGAGGGCGGGCGCCCGCGGCTCGCGCCCGAAGGCGCGCGCGTCGGCGGCTGGCTGACGATGGTCGAGGCGGTGGCGATGCGCACGCACGGGCTAGGCGGTGACAGCGAGGTTACGATCGCGCCGGACGGGCTGGTGGCGGAGCTTGCGCTCGGCCCGCGCCGCGCGGCGCCAATCAGTCTCTATGCGATGGAGCGGCCGGCGGCGCATGAAGTGCTTGACCGGCAACTGGCGCGAACCCGGGCCGAAACGCATGACGGGGTTTTCGTCATGCCTGGCGCCCGGCGCGCCGGGCTCGACACGCTGGAGGGACGGGCGGCGGACATCATTGGTGAAGTCGGCGTCGGCGCGGCGGTGGAGTCGCTCTCGCTCGACTCGCGCGGCCGCCTCGCGTTGAGGAGGCTGATCGGCGCGGGCTATCTCAGGCGCGCCGCCTTCACCCCGACCGATGCCGCGCATGTGCTCGGGCTTCATGGCGAATGGGACGGCGAGGCGGCGGCGAAGGCGGCGACGCTTCTCGCCCGCCAGAAGGGTAACGACGGCGAGAAGCTGGCCGCCGATGGACCGGCGCTTGCGCGGCGCGTCGTGGACGCGCTGGCCCGGCGCTCGGCGGAACTGGCGCTTGAGGCCGCGCTCGGCGAGGACGGGTTCGAGGCGGAGGGGATGGCGAAGCGCCCGCTGGCCGCCGCCGCGCTCGACGGGCGGCGGGGGTTCGCCGCGCCTGCGCTGGCGCTGAACGCTCCTCTGATCGGACTTGGCGCCTCCGCCCCGGTCTATTATCCGATGGTCGCCCGGATCGCCGGCGCGGAGGCTGTGATCCCCGAAGACGCCGACGTCGCCAACGCGGTCGGCGCCGTCGTCGGACGGGTGGAGGCGAAGGCGGAGGCGCTGATCCTCTCACCCGACGGCGATCGCTTCGAAGTGATGGCGGGCGGCGCGCCGGTGCAGATGGAGACACTGGCGGAAGCGAAGGCGCTGGCCGAAACTCGGGCGCGCGAGGAGGCGCTGAAACGGGCGGAGGCGGCCGGGGCGGAAACGCCGGAAGTGCGCGTCGCGTGGGATGAGAAGCGCGCTTCGGTCGAGGCGCGCGAGACGCTGGTTGAGGCGCGGGTGACGGCCGTGGCGAGCGGGCGGCCGCGATTCTGAAGGCTGAGCACGGCCGGACCCGGAGCGCATCTCTCCGGATCAGCGCGCGGCGCATGGCGGAATTGCGAAAGGTTTTCGCGGAATATGTTTCCAGCGCGGGGCTTTTCTTGACCGCAAGGAGCGCCGTTTGCATGCATGCTGCGCATTTGTTGCTCTTCGATAGTCAAAGACGCGACGACAGGCCGGACAGGGGAGTCCGAAGCGCCGCCGAGCGACCGCTCGCGCTTTTGAGTTCATGCCCCGCCTATGAAGCGAGCCCACTTTGCGGGAGCCCTCGGCTCGCGCGGGAGTCGGGCGTCTCCGCGCTTTTGGTCAAGGACGAAACCGCGCGAATGGGTCTCGGCAGTTTCAAGGCGCTGGGCGGCGCCTTTGCAGTCGCGCGGATCATTCTCGATCGTGCGGGCGTCGCGGACGTGACCTCGCCTGCTGCCCTCGGGTTCGCGGCGAAGACCGTGTTCACAACCGCGAGCGCCGGCAATCACGGTCTCTCCGTTGCGCCGGCGCGAGGATTTTCTCGTCGCGCTCGAAAATCGTCGTCACGTCTGGCGTTCTGGAAACCTTCGCGGATCGCATCGTCAGGAGCGGCGGAGAGGTGATCCGCTTCGCCGGCTCATACGAGGACAGCGTCGCCGGAAGCGGCGCGCCTCGCCGCGGCGAACGGTTGGCTGCTTCTCGCGGACGGATCGTGGGAAGGGTATGTCTCGGCGCCGACCTTGGTGATGGAGGGTTGCTCGGATTTCGCTGAGGAATGCGGCGGTTTCTTCGCGGATCAAGGGCGCTGGCCCACGCATGTGCTGCATCAGGCTGGCGTCGGCGGTCTGGCCGCCGCGGTGGCGGCGCATATCCGCGCCCGATGGGCCGAGCAGCCGAGATCGTCGTCGTCGAGCCCGAAGCCGCGCCCTGCCTCATTGAAAGCGCGCGGGCCGGGCGGCTCATCCGGGGCTGGGCTCCGGCGTCGAACATGGGGCGTCCCGACTGCAAGGACGCTTCCCTGCTCGCGTATGAAGCGCTCAGGCGCGTCGCCGACATATTCATCGCCATCAGCGATCATGCGGCAGCCGAGGCGGTGGACCTACTGGCGGCGGGGGGGGCGCGACAACGCCCAGCGGCGCAGCGGGCTGCGCCGCGACCCCCGCGCTGCCCTTCGATCCGGGGGCGCCCTGCATGATCATAGCGTCAGAGGGCCCGGAGAGCGCGTAGAGCCGCGCCCGCATCAGGGCGTCGGCCGGAACCGCGCTCCGGGTCATACGGGCGCGGCCACGGCGCCGGGTCGCCTCCGCGCCGGGTGCCGCCCTGGCGCGGGCTCGTCGGCGGTTCGGCCGCCGTCATCCTCCCAGCGCGCGATGCAGGACGCGCCCGGGCCACGGGCCCGCCTCGACGCGAGGGAAAGCTGCGCCGCATCGAAAGCTGCGGGAAACCGTGGTTCGTATTCAGCATTGCGGAACATCTTTGTTCGGCTCCTTCCGATCTGTTCGCGTTTATCGTCGCCGGGACCGTTACAGGCTTTGGCGGCGCTCAGGCCCCCTGCGGAAATGCATGAAGGTCGCCGTGCTCCGCGCGCGGCGCCGGCGTTAGCGGCGCCAGCGAGAGTTCGCGCGAGTTGAGGGCTTCGACCAGGTCGGGAATGTCGCTCCGGCGCAGGCCGATATCGGCGAGCATTCTGTCGTCGAGGCCATGTAACGTGGCGAGCGTCCGGCGTCGCCGCCGTCGCCGCGCAGCCGCGTGACGCAAGCGGCTCAACAGACCGCGCTCAGGGTCCGCCGCGCTTCGCGGCGTGGACGGGTCAATCATTCGTCTTGTCAGGTAGATGGACATGTCATCCTCCGGTTCCAGGGACGCCTCCACTGGGACGACGCCGGCCACAAGGCTCGGGACACGGCGGGATGCGGATTTCCGAACAGCGCGAACCGCGCGGCGCGAACGCTCCCGTCGTTGTCATCCGGTGATGAGAGATTTGCAGACCCCGGCGCGCGGACAGGTGGCGGACAGGCGCACGTCCGGCCCGGGGCTACCGGCGGTTCAGTAATATTCCCGCGGAAAGCAGGAACCTCCTGTGAAGGCTGAACATCGTCATGGCTTGAATCTGGTCAGTGCGGCAGCGGCGTTCAACGGACCCGGCGTCCAGTGCGACCTTTTGCGCAGGAAGGGCCGATGTTCATCGCCTCGAGCCGCGGCGCATCGCATGGAGCCGCCGCGCGAATGGCGCGAATGCGGCTGTGGGCGCTCCGAAAGCAGCGGCCCGCCGGAGGTGTGCGGCGCGCGGCGAGCTGCAGGGCCTTCATCGTCGCGCCCGCCTTGGCGATTCCCTGACCGGCGGTATCCTGGGCCGTGCCATGCGCCGGCGACGCTATCCAGAACGGGAAACCGCCGATCGGCGTGACTCCACGATCGAATCCAATGAGTTTGATCGCGATACATCGTGAGCACCGCGTCGAACTCACCCGTCAAGGCTCGCACATGGATCGTGTCGGCGGGAACGGCCCCGACGACGTTGGACCGCCTTTTCGCGGCGGTCTCCGCCGCGGGGGCGATGATGGCGTCATCCTTGGGGCCGAAATTCCTGCTATCGCCGGCGTGTGGATTGAGCGCGGCGACGCCGATCCGCGGGTTCATGACGCCCGGCGCCTCCCTCGCCATGTGGGTCAGGCGGATCGCATCGACGATGCGCGCCTCGATGATCGCCCGGTCGTGGACCGGGACCGCCTCCCACGCGCCCTCGTTCACGAAGACGGCGAGCACGCTCTCCATATGTCCCGTCATCATCAGGTACTTGTTCGCCTCGTACTTCTTGCGGGCGATGATGTTGTTGAGCGGGTTCTCCTGTCCTTCGACAAGCCCGGTCATCAGCGCCGGCACGATCTCGGATATCCCGACCGGCGCCGGGATGGCGCCCATACCCGTCAGCATGGCGCTCCAGAGCTGGATCGACCTGCTGCGCTTTCATGCGCGGTCGCGCGCAAGGCCTAATTGGCGCTCCGAAATGCGTATGGCGCGTTGAAGACGGCGGTGTCATCATAGAACCGATAGAGCGTCGAGAAGTCGTGGTGCGCCATCTGGATGGCGCCGACCCGCACGCCGTCGAGCATCTTCGAGAGGTTGCCCAATTGCGAGTTCGGGAACACGTCGAGCTGCACGCGTCCTTCGGCGCGCTCTTCGATGCAGCTGGCGAGATCTTCGGCGAAGCGCGTCTCGCCGATGGCTGAACATGAGCGGATGGCCACGGCGCTGGGACGGCGCGACGGCGAAGCCCTCGCCACGGTGCTTGAAGAACATATCGACAATACGTTCGAGCGCGTCCGGGACGTGTTGTAGCTGACGGCGGCGTCGGTCGCCGGACGCAACCCTAAGGGCCGCACGAGCCCAGAAGACCACACCTCCGCGCTTTCCCGCAAGCCTGTGCGGGCCGGGGCGCCGGACCCCCATGGTCTCGGCTTCACGCTCCGCTAAACATCGTCCGCGGCGAACCCATGACGAGGATATTTCATGTGTGCGCCATGGCGACGCGCATCCCCCTTTTACGGTCGGCGCGCTCCGCCGACGGCGGCGTGGCGGGGGCAGCCGGTGAGATGATCGTTCACCATGCCGACCGCCTGCATGAAGGCGTAGACGATTGTCGGGCCGCAAAAACGGAAGCCGCGTGATTTCAGCGCTTTCGACACTTCGCGGCTGAGCGGGGTCTCGGCCGGCACTTCCGCTGCTGTTTCGAACCGGTTGACGATCGGCGCGCCACCGGTGAAATCCCAGAGGAAATGTTCGAACGCGTCCGCACCGCCGATCTCGATCCAGGCGCGGGCGCCGTCGATCGTCGCTTCGATCTTGCCGCGATGTCGGACAATGCCGGAATCGGCCAGCAAGCGCGCGACATCCGCTTCGCCATAGCGCGCGATCCGCTCCGGCTCGAACCCGTCGAAGGCGGTCCGGAAGGCCGGGCGCTTTTTCAGAATGGTGAACCAGGAGAGGCCGGCCTGGAACCCGTCCAGGATCAGTTTCTCGAAAAGCGCCCGCCCGTCGCGCTCCGGCACGCCCCATTCTTCGTCGTGATAGGCGACGTAGAGCGGGTCGGTTCCGCACCAGGGGCAGCGGTTGGTCGCGTCGCTCGCGGAAAGATCAGGCATTAACCAATTCCTCTTCATCACATGTTAGAACATTAATAGAACATTTAGAGTCGATTCGGAAATCCTCTCGAAAGGGAACGGGGATGGGCAGGGTGCTGGCGATGGATGCAGGCGGCGAACGCAAGCGCGAACGCGCGATCGAAAGCGCAGGCGGGGCGCCGTCGGCGATCATGGAGCGGGACGCGCTGACGCGGCGTCTGTCATGGGTCAAGGCGCCCTCCGCGCTTCTCGTCGCGAGTATGGGCGCGCTTTCCGCGGTCAACCGGATCTACGGTCACGCGTCCGGGGATCGGCTGGTCGAGGGTGCGGCCGCGCGCGTGCTTTCCGTGGCCCCTGAAGGGGCGCTGGTCGCCCGGCTTTCCGGCGCGAAAATCGTGGTGCTCGCGCCGGCGCAGACGCCGGAGGCGGCGCAGGCGCTGGCGCGCGCCCTCGCCGACGCGATGGCGGCGGCGCCCGATGGCCCTGCGGTCGATCCGCGGCTCGGCGCCGCCTGGACTCCGGCGCTGGCGCCGGGCGCGGGTGAGACGCTGATCGCCGCGGCGCTCGGCGCGCTCGACCGCGCCGCGAGCGGCGGCCGTGAAATCGAGCTCGCACTCTTCGACCCGGCGGCGGAGCGCGACGAACTCGGCCGGGCGCGTCGCGCGCTCGACCTGATCCGCGCCGGTTGCGCCTCGATCGCCCTGCAGCCGGTTGTCAACGCCGACGCCTCCGGCCGGCTGATGTTTCGCGAAGCGTTGATCCGCGTCACCGGACTGGACGGCGCCGCCATCCCGGCGGACCGCTTCATGCCGCAACTGGAGCGGCTTGGCATGACAGAGGAGGCGGACGTGGCCGCGCTCCGGCTCGCGTTCGATGAATTGGCGAAGGACCCCGGGCTCCGCATTTCAGTCAATCTTTCCGGCGCGGCGATCACAAGGCGACGCTGGCCGGACGCTTTCGCCAGGCTCGCCGCCGCGCAGCCGAACTGCGCGGCGCGCCTGATCGTCGAAGTGACGGAGGAGGCCGCGATCGCGCGCGCTGGGGCGGCGATCGGGCTTTTCTCGCTGATTCGCGCTCATGGCGCGGCGCTGGCGCTCGACGATTTCGGAGCCGGGCGCACGTCGTTCCGGCATCTTCGCGACTTCCGCTTCGATATGGTGAAGATCGACGGCGGCTTCATCCGCGGCATCGACGCCTCGGCCGACAACCAGATGCTGGTTTCCGCGCTGGTCGGCATCGCCCGGCAGTTCGATATGATGGTGATCGCCGAATTCGTCGAAACGGCGGCCGAGGCGCGCGCTTTGCGCGCGCTCGGCGTCGACGGGTTTCAGGGCTTCTTTTTCGGCAGGCCGGCCCTCGTCTGGTCGGATGAGGATCACGCGGGGCGCGGGGTGGCGGGCTGAGGGGCGCGCCGGAACGTGCCGCGGCTCAGGACTTTCGCGCCAGCTTGTCGAGCTGGGCCTGCATCTGCGCCAGCTGATCCTTCAGCGCGCCGAGTTCTCCCGACGCGCTCGACGATGGCGCGCTGTCTTCCCCGGGCTCCGCCTTGCGGGCGCCGCCTATCTCCTGCGGGAAAGGCGAGAACATCCGCATCGCCTGGCTGAAAAGCTCCATGTTCTGGCGGGTCATCGCCTCGAACTTCTCGATCGCCGGAGCGGCCCCGAAGAGCCGGGTCGCATGTTCGCGCATCTGCTCCTGATTGCGGGTGAAGGTCTCCATCGACGCCTCTAGATATCCCGGCACCACGCTTTGCAGCGAATCCCCGTAAAGACTGATGATCCGTCTGAGGAAATTCGTCGGCAGCATGGACGCGCCCTTCGTCTCCTCTTCGAAGATGATCTGGGTCAGCACCGAACGCGTGATGTCGTCGCCGGATTTCGCGTCGCGGACGATGAAGTCCTGCCCTTCGCGCACCATCGCGGCGAGATGATCGAGCGTCACGTAACTGCTGCGCGCGGTGTTATAGAGCCGCCGGTTCGCATATTTCTTGATGACAACCGGGTCGTCCCCACCCGCGCCGTTCGACGCCGCGTCTTTCGCCGCCGCCATGGATTGCTCCCTTCACATGCGATTTCAGCATATTCCCGCGCCGCATCGCGCCGCAACCTCAATTTGCCGCAACGCCGCAATTGACGATCTGCGATGATGGACGCTCGCGCGCCGCGCCGATAGTCTTCTTTCATGACTTGCGATCAAGACGATGAAAGTGGCGGCGGGCGGCCAACGGGCTGGCCGGGCGCGAGCGCGCGCCGGCGCGCCGCCGCATTCCTCGACCTGTGGGAGCGGCAGGTCTCCGAGCATGCGCGCCGCGGCCCCTCCGACAAACCGCCCGCGATGGGCGACGTGGGCGTGGGTCGAGCGGAGACGCCGTGAACGGCGTCCCGCCCGACAGGCGCGGGGTCCCGGCGCCGTTGATCCAGCATCTTCAATCGGCGGCGGAGATTTTCGAATCGGGCGCGCGCCTGGCGCCGGTGGCGGATCAGCCCCGCTTCCCTTGGGCGATCGCGCCGACGCCCGAGGAGGCCGCGCTGGCGCGGGAAGTCGCCGCGGCGCCGGGCGTGGGAATGGGGCTCGCGCTCCGGCTTGAAGGGGCGGACCGGCTGAGCGCGATGCTGCGCGGTCTTCGACTTTATCAGGCAAGCCCGATCGTCCGGACGCTGCCCGATCCTCCGGCGATCTGGCGGCGCGGCGCGGCGCGGCTGCTGGATTTCGGGCCCGAGGGCGGACGACCGGTGCTCGTCGCGCCCTCGCTGATCAACCGGCATCATATTCTCGATCTCGACGAGGGGGCGTCGCTGATGAGCCATCTCGCCGGCGCAGGGCTCCGTCCGCTCCTCCTGGACTGGGGCGCGCCGGAAGCGGAGGAGCGGGGATTCGGACTTTCCGATTACGTCGAGCGGCGGTTGCTGCCGGCTTTCGACGCGGCGCATGAAGCGTTCGGCGGGCGCATCGCCCTGACCGGCTATTGCATGGGGGGCGCGCTGGCGGTTGCGCTGGCCGGGATGCGAGCCGGCGCGGTTTCGCGCCTCGCGTTGATCGGCGCGCCCTGGGATTTCGCGCATATGACTCCGATGCGCGGCGCGCTCGCCGCGCTCGGCGCAACCGGCGATCGAGCGACGCTCGAACGGATGATCGAAGGGGTCGCCGGCGCGTTCGGCGCGACCCCGGTCACAGTGCTTCAGGCGGTCTTCGCGCAGCTGGATCCCGGTCTCGCCGCGCGCAAGTTCCGCCGTTTCGCCAAGCTTGACCAGAAGGGGGCCGAGGCGCGGCGATTCGTGCTGATCGAGGACTGGCTGAACGCCGGGCCGCCGCTGTCCGGTCCCGCCACGCGCGAGGCGCTGATCGACTGGCATCTGGAGAACGCCACGATGCGCGGGCGCTGGCGCGTCGCCGGCGAGCCTGTGCGGCCGGAAGCGGTGCGCGCGCCGGTGCTGGTCGCGGCGGCGCGTCAGGACCGGATCACGCCGCCGGCGGCGACCGAAGCGGTCGCGGCGGCGCTTGGCGACGTGCGGATCATTCGGCCGGCTTCCGGCCATGTCGGCATGATCGTCGGGCGCGGCGCGCGCGCCGCGCTGTGGCGGCCATTGGCGGACTTTCTTTCCGCCTGAGTCTGCGGTATGCGCTGCGTTGCAGCATAGATTGGCGGCTGACGGCCTCGCGCCGCCGCGCGCCGCAAAACCGCAGAGCCAAGAGGATCGTTCCATGACCAATGTCGTCATCGCCGCCGCCGCGCGCACGCCCGTCGGTTCATTCAACGGCGCATTCGCGAACACGCCGGCGCATGATCTCGGCGCCATCGCCATCAAGGCCGCGCTGGAGCGCGCCGGCTTGGACGCCAAGGACGTTTCAGAAACCATCCTCGGCCAGGTGCTGACCGCCGGCCAGGGCCAGAACCCGGCGCGCCAGGCGCATATCAACGCCGGTCTGCCGATCGAGAGCGCGGCCTGGTCGATCAACCAGGTCTGCGGCTCGGGCCTGCGCGCCGTCGCCATCGGCGCGCAGCATGTTGCGTTGGGCGACGCCGACATCGTCGTCGCCGGCGGGCAGGAGAGCATGAGCCTCAGCCCGCACGCCGCGCATATGCGCGCCGGCACGAAGATGGGCGACGTCAAGTTCATCGACACGATGATAAAGGACGGGCTCTGGGACGCGTTCAACGGCTACCATATGGGCCAGACCGCCGAGAATGTCGCCGAGAAATGGCAGATCAGCCGCGACGCGCAGGACGCGTTCGCCGTCGCCAGCCAGAACAAGGCGGAAGTGGCGCAGAAGGCCGGCAGGTTCAAGGACGAGATCGCGCCGGTGAAGATCAAGACCCGCAAGGCCGAGACGGTGGTGGAGAACGACGAGTATATCCGTCACGGTGCGACCATGGAGGCGATGCAGAAGCTCCGGCCGGCCTTCACCAAGGACGGCACGGTGACAGCCGCCAACGCCTCGGGTCTCAATGACGGCGCGGCGGCGACCGTTCTGATGACGGCGGACGCGGCTGAAAAGCGCGGCATCGAGCCGCTGGCGCGGATCGTGAGCTACGCCACGGTCGGCCTCGACCCGTCGATCATGGGCGCCGGGCCGATCTTCGCCTCCCGCAAAGCGCTGGAAAAGGCGGGTTGGAAGGCCGAGGATCTCGACCTCGTCGAGGCGAACGAAGCCTTCGCGGCGCAGGCCTGCGCGGTGAACAAGGACATGGGCTGGGACCCGTCGATCGTGAATGTGAACGGCGGCGCCATCGCCATTGGCCACCCGATCGGCGCCTCGGGCGCGCGGATCCTGAACACGCTCCTCTTCGAGATGAAGCGGCGCGACGCGAAAAAGGGCCTCGCCACGCTTTGCATCGGCGGCGGCATGGGCGTCGCGATGTGCGTCGAACGCGGCTGAACCCCGGCGCGCCGCCCGATCAGGGCGGCGCCATTTAAAAGTAACTTTCGTTCGCGGGCGCTCCGCGATACGAAAGGATATAACAACGGAATTGGAGATAGCGAATGGCACGGGTTGCACTGGTCACTGGCGGCACACGCGGCATCGGCGCGGCGATTTCGGAGAAGCTGACGGCGGAGGGCTATACGGTCGCCGCCAACTACGCCGGCAATGACGAGGCCGCGAAGGCCTTCACCGACAAGACCGGGATCAGAACCTTCAAATGGTCGGTCGCCGATTATGACGCCTGCAAGGCGGGTGTCGCCGAAGTCGAGGCGGCGCTCGGCGCGGTTGACGTGCTGGTGAACAACGCCGGCATTACGCGCGACGGCATGTTCCACAAGATGACCAAGGATCAGTGGGACGCGGTGATCGGCACCAATCTCAATGGCCTTTTCAACATGACCCACCAGGTCTGGATCGGGATGCGCGAGCGCGGTTTCGGCCGGATCGTCAACATTTCCTCGATCAACGGGCAGAAGGGGCAGATGGGCCAGGCGAACTATTCCGCCGCCAAGGCCGGGGATCTGGGCTTCACCAAGGCGCTCGCTCAGGAAGGCGCCTTCAAGGGCGTCACCGTCAACGCGATCTGTCCGGGTTATGTCGCCACCGACATGGTGATGGCGGTGCCGGAAAAGGTCCGCGACAGCATCATCGCGCAGATCCCGGTCGGCCGTCTGGGCGAGCCGGAGGATATCGCCCGCTGCGTCGCTTTCCTCGCTTCCGATGACGCCGGCTTCATCACCGGTGCGACGCTGACCGCAAATGGCGGGCAGTATCTGACCTGAGGCGGAGACCGAAGGTCAGTAGTTCAAGATAGCGAAGGGCGGCGCCGGCGGGCGCCGCCCTTTTCATGTATCGAAAGCTCGCCGGGGCGTAAGCGCCGGCGCGCTATTCGGCGGGGTAGACGCGCGGCGCCGACTGGCGACGGCCCGTAAAGAGCCTGCGCACGCCCCGCGCGATCATGGTGAAGCCGTCTTTCACCGCGGCGGAACGAAGCCGCCGGCCGCGGTTCAGATAAACCGCGAGGTCGTAGTCGCGAACGATTTCGGGTTGCATCTTCGATCTCCTAGAAACCCTACGGACAGAGCCGCTTGCTGATTTTTCAGTTAGTCATTACGTTGCAGCGCAACAAACTAGTTCCTCGCGAGGTCCGATTAAGATGGCCTTAACTGACCGTCTGCCGCCGCTCACCGCGCTCCGGGCGTTCGACGCCGCCGCGCGCCACATGAGCTTCGCCAGGGCGGCGGAGGAGCTTTATGTGACCCCGGCCGCGCTTTCCTACCAAATAAAGAATCTTGAAACCGACCTCGGCGTGCAACTGTTTCGCCGGCTCAATCGCGCGGTCGAACTGACCGAGGCGGGACGACTGCTCGCGCCCGGCGTCGCGGACGGGTTCGAGGCGTTGAAGGCGGCGGTCAGGAACGTCAACCGTATGCGAGACGGACGCGGGCTGGTTCTCACCGCCGGGCCGGCTTTCACCGCGAAATGGCTGGCGCCGCGGATCTATCGCTTCGTCGAGCGGCGACCGGATATCGAAGTCCGACTCGTCGCGTCGCTCAAGAAGCTGGATTTCAACCGTGACGAGGTGGACGCCGCCATCCGTTTCACCAGACATAACGAAGAGCCTGGCTGCTACGTCGAAACAATGGTGCACGAACTGATGAGTCCGGTTTGCGCGCCGGCGCTGGCGGCGCGGCTCAAGAATCCGTCCGACCTGATTGGCGCGCCGCTGGTCCATGACGAGAGCCTCGCGCTGATGCAGAAGCCGCCGAACTGGGGCGACTGGCTGAAGGTGGCTGGCGTCGAGATGGATTGGCGCCGCGGCCCGAAATTCTCCAACGCTGACCAGGCGCTGGAAGCGGCGGCGGCGGGTGGCGGCGTCGCGCTTGGCCGGCTGAGCCTGGCGACGACGGACCTGCGCTCCGGTCGGCTTGTCGCGCCCTTCGATATCGCCATCGACACCGGCGCGCATTTTAACTTTGTCTGTCCTGCAGGCATGGAGACGCGACCCGAATACGTCGCGCTGCTGGACTGGCTCCGCGACGAGTTGTCCGACGAAAGCGCGCCGGGCGAAGGCATGCGTATCGTGCGGATAGACTGATCTCTTCGCTCTTCCCCCGCTGCGCTCTCCGGATTACCTCTGGCGCTGACGGATGGGAGTGGACAGCATGAAGATCGGTGTATTGCAGACCGGGCTCCTGCCCGAAGATCTGACGGCGACTTACGGCGAGTACGACCGGGTATTCGGCGCGCTGATGCGCCGCGCCGATCCGGCGATCGAGATCGAGGGCTGGCGGGTCGTAGATGGCGGATTTCCGCCCGGCGTCGATGTCGTCGACGGTTGGATCATCTCAGGCTCGAAGCATGGCGTCTACGAAGACCATCCCTGGATTCCGCGCCTGAAGGATTTCATCCGTGAAGCCGCCGCCGGCGGCGCGCCAATGATCGGCGTCTGCTTCGGCCATCAGATCATGGCCGAGGCGCTGGGCGGACGGGCGGAAAAGTTCGCCGGAGGATGGAGTCTTGGCCCAAAAGAGTATGATGTCGTCGCGCGGCCGGGCTGGATGCGCGACGCGCCGGCGCGTCTTCTGATCCCCGCGGTGCATCAGGATCAGGTGACGATGGCGCCGCCGGATGCGACCCGCGCCGCAACGTCGGAGTTCTGCGCGAACGCCGCCCTCCTCTATGGTGACCCCGAGCGCCCCTACGCCATCTCGATACAGCCGCACCCGGAGTTCACCGTCGATTTCATGCGCGACCTCATCGCGTCGCGGCGCGGCGGAGGCTTCCCTGACGAGCTTTCGGACGCCGCGCTCGCGCGGCTTTCGCCTGATGCGCCGCCGGCGCTCGACGGAGACTGGGCGGCGCGCTGGTTCTTCGATTTTCTGAAGCTGCACAAAAATTAATCGAAATGAATATTTAGCCCAAATTTTAATCATCGTTCACGGGTCCGCCGAGGTTCATCCTGCGGCTGTTGCGATCCGACCCAATCATATTGTTGAAATCGCTTAATAATTTTATTTCCGCCTGACGCACGAAAATTTGGCACGTCATTTGCATCGCTCTTGCCGGGAGCGCGCCCCTCGTGGGCGCGCGGATGAGAGGGATGACATGAAGCTCGTCACAGCAGTTCTGAAACCATTCAAGCTCGAAGAGGTGAGAGAAGCTCTGACCGCCATCGGCGTTCAGGGACTCATGGTCTCCGAGGTGAAAGGATATGGCCGTCAGAGCGGTCATACTGAGATCTATCGCGGCGCCGAGTACGTGGTGAATTTCGTGCCGAAGATCCGGCTTGAGGTCGCCGCGCCCGATGGCGAAGTCGAGAAGATCGTCGACGCGATCAGCCGGACCGCCCGCACCGGCAAGATCGGCGACGGCAAGATCTTCGTCTGGGATATCGAACAGGCCTTGCGCGTCCGGACGGGTGAGCAGGGCGAGGAAGCGCTCTGATGCGCGACAAACATGCAGGGAACAAGAGACATATGACCAGAACTCTCAATCGCGCCGGCCTCGGCGCCGCGCTCGGTCTCGCGGCGTTCACCGCGCCGGCGCTTGCGCACGAGGCCTCCGATGTCGCGGCCAATCCACCCGTCGCCGGCGAGATCGGCTATATCTTCACCACGTTCATGTTCCTGGTGGCCGGTTTTCTGGTCATGTTCATGGCCGCCGGGTTCTCGATGCTCGAAGCCGGGCTGGTGCGCACCAAGAACGTCACGATGCAGCTCACCAAGAACATTGCGCTCTTCGCCTTCGCTGCGATCGCTTATTATGTGATCGGTTATCACCTGATGTATCCGGGCGAGGGATGGAGCATCGCCGGTTATCTCGGCGCGTTCTCGATGGCGGCATTGGAGCCGGTCGGTCTCGCCGGGACCGAAACCGATCTGAGTTACGCGTCGGTCGGTTCGGATTTCTTCTTCCAGCTGATGTTCTGCGCCACCACCGCGTCGATCGTCTCCGGAGCGCTGGCGGAGCGCATCAAGCTCTGGCCCTTCCTCGCCTTCATCATCGTTCTCACCGCCCTGATCTACCCGATACAGGCGTCGTGGAAATGGGGTGGCGGTTTCCTCGACTCAATGGGTTTCCTGGATTTCGCCGGCTCCACGGTCGTGCATTCGGTCGGCGGCTGGGCCGCTCTCGCCGGCGCGCTGATCCTCGGGCCGAGACTCGGCAAGTACAAGGACGGCCGGGTCAATCCGATGCCGGGCTCGAATCTCACCCTGGCGACGCTCGGCACATTCATCCTCTGGCTCGGCTGGTTCGGCTTCAACGGCGGCTCGCAACTCTACATGAACTCGGCCGGCAACGTCGCCGATATCAGCCGGATTTTCGCCAACACCAACACGGCGGCGGCCGGCGGTGCGATTGCGGCGCTGATCCTGACGCAGGTGGTGTACAAGAAGGTCGACCTCACGATGTTGCTGAACGGCGCCCTCGCCGGGCTTGTCTCGATCACGGCGGAGCCGCTGACGCCGAGCCTTGGCGCGGCGACGCTGATCGGCGCCGTCGGCGGGGTGATCGTGGTCATCGCGGTGCCTTTCCTCGACAAGCTGAAGATCGACGATGTCGTCGGCGCCATCCCGGTGCATCTCTGCGCCGGGATCTGGGGCACCGTCGCGGTCGTGCTGACCAATTCCGACGCCTCGATCGTGACGCAGCTGATTTCGATCATCGTCGTCGGCGTCTTTGTCTTCGGCGTTTCCGGCGTGGTCTGGTACATCCTGAAGCTGTCTATGGGCATCCGCGTCAGCGAGGAGGACGAGGTCAACGGGCTCGACATGTCCGAGCTCGGCATGGAGGCCTATCCCGAGTTCGGCCAAGGCTCGCAGATCAGCTGATCGTCATTCGATCCTCGGGACGGCGCCATGGCGCGCCGTCCTCACTCAACCCGGGCTTCGGCCCGGGTTTTTCTTTGGGGGGGCCGACCCTCGCGCGCCGACGGGCCCTTGGCGACGCCCCCCTCGACGCTCCGCGATTGACTCCGCCCCGCGATCATGTGGCCATTGGGGGGCAACAGCGAGGAAAGCACATGGACAGCGCAGATCGCTCCCGCAATGATATGAAGGGCCTCAGATCGGCGCGCGAGCTGGAGGCCCATCTCCTCTGGCTCGACAGCTTCACCCCGGCGGCGCTCGGCGTGCTGGCGATCGCTTCGGGCATCTACACCTATCTCGGGGTCTCGTCGCTCTTGAACGGTTCGGGCGCGATGACCTTCTTCGCGGCGGTCGCCTATTCCATCGCGGTTTCGGTCGGCATCTTCGTCTTCTGGAGCTACATGCTCAGACTCATGCCGGCGATGCGGAGCGCGTCGAGCTTCATCGGCCTCACCGTGGCGATGCTGGTCGGCTCCGCCGCGATCATCGCGATGTCGAGCTGGCTGAACGCCGCCGCGCTCGCCGGCGGCGCCGCGGTCGAGCGGCATCTGGCGCGGACGGTGCAGGATTACCAGTCCAGTCTGGAGCGGGCGAACGAGATCGCGGTGAGCGCGCAGGGCCTCGCGCGCGATGTCGCGCGGGTGCGCCAGAGCTTCGAGGACCTGTCCGAGCAGGAGCAGAGCGGCAATCTTTCCGGCACGGCGGGGCGGGGCGCGGTGTTTCGCCTGCTCAATCAGAAGGCGGCCGAACTGGGGGCGCTGGAGCGGCAAATCGCCGAGCAAGACGAGCCGATCCGCCGCGCCTTCGAGGAAGGCAATGAAATCCTGAGCCGGATGCGCACGCTGATCGTCGAGCAGGGATCGGTCAAGCAGCGCTCCGTGACTTTTTCTGAGGAATCGGTCCGCCTCGCCGGGGTCATCACCACGATGCGGCAATTGCAGGTCGCGCAGCTTGTCGCGCGCGCGGCCGAGGACCTGCGCGCCTCCGTAGTTCTGCCTGAACTCGATGGGCGCAACGCGCGGATCAGGAGCGATCAGGAGGCGACGATCGGCTCGGTCCTCGAAGCGTTGGACAGCCGGGCGCGGACGCTGAAGGATGCGGCCGAATCGGTGCTGGCGACGCCGCCGCCAGTGGAGACGACCTACACACCGATCACCGGCGCCGACGCGGTGATCCGCTACGCCGGCAATTTCATTCCCTCCTGGGCCGGCGCCATCGCCATCGATCTCCTGCCGGGCGTTCTGGTTTTCATCCTGGCCATCACGCAGGCCGCGATCCGACGCGGGCGGGACGGCGCGGGCGTCGAGGACACGCTCACCCTCGCCGATCTTCGCGCCGCGCTGCGCGCCGTGCAGGATATCGAAATTTCGACCGGATCGACCGATGAGGCGGCGGTCGCACCGATGGGTTTGCGAAGCCCCCGCGCGCGCGGACCGGCGAGCGCGGCGGAATAGCGAGCATGACCGGCGACAGCGCTCTTCGCGACCGTTTGCCTTCGATCCGCGCGGTGCTGATCGGCGCGCTGGCGGCGCAGGTTCTTGTGGCGCTGGCGGTCTTTTCCGAGGATATCTGGCGCGTGATCGAGTTTCGCGGCCGCGACGAGGTTCGGACAGTGCCGACCGCGCCGGTCAGCCCCGGCGATCAGCGTCGCCCATACTCACCGGCCACCGTTCCGGCGCAACCGGACCGCGAGCGGCGGCGCGACGCTCCGATCGTCATTCCGGAGACGCTGCCGACGCGGATGGCGTTCTCGATCCGGGAGACGGCCGCGCGCGGCGTCGTCCTGCTCGCCGCCGGCCAGATCGACGCGAGGGCGGCGGGCCGCTTTCTCACCTTCGTCGAAGGGCTGGAGGCGCCGCCGGACTTCATCGCGCTCCACAGCCCCGGGGGCTCGGTCGCCGAGGCGCTCAAGCTGGGCCGGGCGATCCGCGAGGCGGGTTTCGCGACGATGCTCACCCCCGACGCGGCCTGCGTTTCGGCCTGCCCCTACATTCTGGCCGGCGGCGTCAGGCGGCTGGTCTCCGGTTCGGCCTGGGTCGGGCTGCATCAGCACTACTACGATCAGTCCGCGATCCTGCCGGCGTTCATGGCGGTCGAGGCGATTCAGGCCGGTCAGGGGGACACGCTGCTCTATCTCGAGGAGATGGGGATCGATCCGGTGATGCTGGCGCACGGGTTGAAGACGCCGCCCGAAGATATCTATCTCCTCGTCGAGGAGGAACTGCTTGGCTACGGCCTCGCGACGGAAATGACGCCCTGAAGTTGGCGATTGTTAGCGGTTTCTTAACCCGGTCCGCCTTGACTGACCGCACCAATCCGGCGGCGGGAACGGGCGATGGCGGCGAGTGGTCCGAAAATCGACGATGGCCAGGCTCTGAGAAGGGCGCGGCTCGCCGCCGTTCTAGCGTTTGCGGTCTCGTCCACGGGGCTGTTGATTTGCGGCCTCTTCCGGCTGATCGGGGATGTTGAAGCTGGGGACGGCCCGGCCACTTTGATCGCGCTTCTCTCCCCTTCGCTCGTCGCGTTGGCGGCGCTCGCGGCTTGCGCTGGCGGTTCAGGGGAGCCCGTGTTCAGGAACGATGGCGACGCCTTTTCGCGATGGCGCGCCCGCGCGTCGGGGGAGGAAGCTCTCGCTCCTCCCCTGGCGTATGGTACCGACGCCCCGGCTCGAACGGGGGACCCCTAGATCCACAATCTAGTGCTCTAACCAACTGAGCTACGTCGGCGCTGACCGGGCGCGCGCCCGGAACCGGCTTCGTCTACAATTGGCGACGGTATTTTGCAAGATCGGGGCGCTCTGCGCTTGCCAGCCGCCCTACGCCTGAGCCATCAAGGGTCAGGGAGGGCGAAGCATGGGCATCGACAAGGAATCCGCTGCGGACGCGAACCTGCAGATCGGCCCGACCACGCTCGGCATGGTGCGGATCTATGTCGAAAGCGGCGGGCATGAGATCCCGATGGATTTCGAACCCGAGGAAGCCGAGGAGATCGCCGAGGAATTGCGGGCGTCCGCAGCTCAGGCGCGCCGACAGGCTAGCGGCAAGGCGGCGGGCAGGTCGCGCGGAAAATCGGGTGGCGGGGGCGGCGGCAAAGCCGGGAAATGAACGCCGCCGGCGCGCAGCCGGAATTCATCTGGGATCCGGAGCGGCTGCGGCTGGTCTGGGCGAATTCCGATGGGCTGGCGTTCTGGGGTGAAGAGAGCCTGATCGACCTTACCGAACGGGTCTTCGCGCCGGGCGACGAAACGGCGCGGGCGCTGGCGGCGCGGATCGCGGAGATCGGCGAAGGCGGCGACGGGGCCGGGCGGCTTGCGCTCAATCCTCGCGGCGCGCCGGTCTGGGCGCGGGCCGCCACGACGCTGGAGCGGGGCGCGGACGGGCGGTTGCGGCTGCGCGTCGCGCTATCCGAAGTCGAACCGCCGGATGACCGGCTGCTGGCGCTGATGCGGGCCGGGTTCGACGCCGCGCCCCAGCCGCTGGCCATCTTTTCAGAAACTGGCGCGCTTCTGGCGCGGAACGAGGCCGACCGGCGCGGCTTCGCCGCCGGGCCGGGCGGGTTCGTCGAACGCTATGTCGACCCGGCGGAGGGACGAAACGCGCTGGCGGCGACGCTGAGCGGCGGCGCGTATAGCCGCAAGTCGGAGACGATGGGCGCCGGCGGGCCGTCCCGACACCGGGTGTCCCTGCGCCGGATGAGCGATCCGTCGACCGGCGCGCTGGCGGTGATCGCCGAGTTTCAGGATCTTTCCGACCGTCCGGCGCCGACGCGCGCGGAGGCGACTTCCACGGCGTCCGATATCGCGAAGCTGGCGCATGATCTGCGCTCACCGCTGACCGCGATCGAGGGCTTCGCCGAATTCATCGCGATGGCGGGCGACGAGATGAGCGCCGAACGGCGCGCAGGCTATCTGGATGATATCCGCACCGCGAGCCGGCGGATGCTGGCGCTGGTGGAGGAGATCGTCGCGCTTGGCGCGCCCGGAACGGACCCGGCCGCGCTGCGCGGGTCAGGGTGCGGGCCGGTCGATCTGCGCGCCCTGGCGGAAGAGATCGCCCGGCTCCACGCGCCTGAAGCGGCGGCGGCGGGCGTGACTTTGAGCGTCGAGGGGGATTCGCATGTGGAGCCAGAATGCGACGCGGCGTCGCTCCAACGCATTCTCGGCAATCTCGTCTCCAACGCGCTGGAGCATGGTCGCCGTCCGGGCGGCGCGGTGCGGGTGAGTCTCGATCGCGGCGCGAATGCGATTGAAGTCGCTGATGACGGGCCGGGAATGAGCGCGGAAGCGCTCGCCGCCGCGCTCCGGCCCTATGGACGCGAAGCCGGTGCGGGCGGACGCACGGGCGGGCTCGGGCTTTCCAATGCGAAGGCGCTCGCCGCTGCGATCGGGGCGCGGCTGCAGATCAGGACCGCGCCCGGCGAGGGGTTCGCCGCGCGGTTGGTGTTTCGGGCCGGCTGAACATCGCCTTGCTCCCTATGAAGCCTCGGCGATGAAACTGAAGAGCCGGGTTTCGCTGATCGGCTTCGGGATCATCCGCAATCCCAGGCGAAAACACTCCGAGCGCACGGCGGGCGCCTGGCTCGCCGTTACGATCCCGGCGGGGATCGGGCCGTGCTGCGCCCTGATGGCGGCGATCGCCTCGGGGCCGGTCTCGCCGTTCTCGAGCGCGTAATCCGCCAGCACGATGTCGGGCGAGACGCCCGTCTCTTCCAGCAACCGTAGCGCCAGCGCGCCGCTCCTCGCTTCGAACGCCGAGATCCCCCAGGCTTCAAGCTGCATGGCCAAAGCCGCGGCGACTTCCTCGTCATCCTCGACGATCAGCACCAGAAGATCGTCGCCGATCGCGTTCGCGCCGCGCTTTGCGACGGCCGCGCGGGCGGTCGCGGCGGCCGTCGCCCGTCGCGCCGTGACCGAGAAGCAGGAGCCGCGCCCGACGGTGGAGCGGAGCTGAAGCCGATGCCCGAGCTGCGCGCAGGCCCGCTCGACGATGGTGAGGCCGAGCCCCATCCCTTCGGTCGCGTTGCCATGAGCGTCTAGTCGATGAAACTCCTTGAAGATATCGGCGCGCCGGTCCTCCGGCACGCCGGGCCCCGTGTCCCATATCCCGATACGCGCTTCGTCATTTCCCGCGCGCCTGACACCGATCAGCACCCCGCCGGTCCCGGTGTAGCGGATCGCGTTCGAGATCAGGTTCTGAAGGATGCGCCTGAGGTAGGACTGGTCGCTTTCGACGACCGCGCATGTCGGAGCGAGGCGGAGCGCCAACCCTTTCGCGCGGGCGGCGGGCGCGAACTCCTCGTGCAGGCGCTCAAGCATCGGGCGCAGCGCGATCGGTTCGCGCTTCAGGTCGGCGTTTCCGGAATCGAGTCGCGAGATGTCGAGAAGCGCGCCGAGAATGCTCTCGACGCTGCCAAGCGCATTTTCCGCCCGTCGCACGATTTCATTCGTCCGCGTGTCGAGGTCCATCGATTCCAGGGAGGAGATGAAAAGCTTCGCCGCGGAGAGCGGTTGCAGGAGATCGTGGCTCGCGGCGGCGACGAAGCGCGATTTTGTCGCGTTCGCGCTCTCGGCGACGCTGACCGCCTGCTCAAGGTCCAGCGTCCGCTCCCGGACCCTCATCTCAAGCGATTCGTTCGCGGTGGAGAGCGCTTCGACCGCCCGGCGCTCCGAGGTGACGTCGGTGAAGGATATCACGAAGCCATGATCCGGCATCTCTGTCGCGAAGACGCTCAGAATTACGCCATCGGCGCGCTCCATGTCGAACTTGACCGGCGCGCGCGGGGCGGATTCGGCGACCCAGGCGCGTATGCCTTCGGCCGACATCCCGTCGGTGAAGACTGCGCCGCGGACGATGTGGTCGCACAGGGCGTCGAACGGCGCGCCGCGCCTCACCAGCTTGATCGGCGGCGTCAGGAGCGCGCCGAGCCGCCGGTTCCAGTCGGCGAGCCGCCCTTCGCCGTCGAAGATGCAGACGCCCTGATTGATATGGTCGAGCGTTGCGCGACTCATCCGCGCCTGGTCGTCGAGGAGCTTGGTGCGCTCCGCCCGTTCCTGCCGGATCATGTCGGTTATATCGGTCTGCAGGATCGCCACGCCGCCGTCCGACGTGAGGTGCTCACTGACCTGGAGCCACACCCCGCGCTTGAGCGGCACATTGAATATCTCGTGTTCGCTTTCGTGCAACCGCCGCAGACGGTCCGCCCAGGTGAGCGCGAGCCCTTCCTGAGTCGGATCTAGCGCGGCTGTCCGGCTGACGAGGTCGATATACTCGTCGAAACGCATGCCGACCGAAAGCCGGCCCCGCACATCCGGCAGCCCCCGGCAGAAGCGCGAATTGAACATCACCATCCGGCCGTCCGGGCCGAACAGCGCGAACCCTTCCTCCACCGCCTCCAGCGCGTTGCCGAGGTTGGCGCGGGCGCGCTGTTCGGCTTCGTTCGCGGCGGCGAGGCGGGCGTTCGAATCGTTCAGAAGCTCCAGCGTTTTCTCCAGATCGCGGGTGCGCTGGCGGATCTCCTCCTCCAGCATCACCGCGCGCTGGAAATGCGCATAGCCGGCGCCGGACTCGTCGGTCGTCTGCTCGACCCGGCGCATCAGCGCCTCGCTGATCTTCAGCAGCTTGGCGACGTTCCGCTCGGCGTCGTCCTCGGGGTTGAGCAGCGTCGGCGTCACCGTTTTCAGTCCTCTGGCGGATAGATCGCGAGGCCGGTCATCGTCTGGTTCACATGCGCGCCGTTGAACTGTTCGCCATAGGTGTTGAAGCCGATCACGTTGTGTGCGGCCAGTAAGCGCGAGACCGCAGCGGTCGCCTGCTTCTGTTCCGCCTCGACCCGGCGCAAGAGGCAGTCGCAGGCAAGGACGAGGCTCGGCGCGGCCGGCTCCGCGAGCGCCTTCATCTCGCGTTCGAGATGAAGCGCGATGTCGTCCGGGTCCGCCAGCGTCAGCACCAGCCCCTCGTCGATCGCCGAGAAGAAGACGAGATCGCCGTTCGGCGCGACTTCGCGGATCGCCCGGACATGGTGCTGGCCGCCGATCCGGACCAGGACGGGGTTCGCCGCGAAGATGAACGGGGAAAGCTGTTCGGGGTCCTGCCCGAGTATGCGCGCGTATTCGCGCGCCGCCGGCTCGGCGTTGATCTCTCGCACCAGGCGGCGCGCGGGGTCGGCGGCGGTCACCACCATGCGGATCACGGTCGGGCGGTGATGGTCGAGCCGGAACGTATGGATCGGGCAGCGCGTACGGATCAGCGCCACGACGGCTGCGTTGCACCGGACGTCTCCGTTCGCCATCACGCGGGTCTCGCGAAAGGCGAGACCGTCGCCTGCCGAACCGCCGAAAAGCGGCGTCGGGCCGAGGGCGGTGGAAAGAGCGGCGGCGACGTCTTCCTCCTTCATCGAAAGCCCGTCGACCAGCAGGAAGGCGCAATCGCGCCGCCAGTCGGGCCGAGCGTCGGCCAGCGCCGCGCGCGCGCGTATCGCGCTCATTCCGACGGCCTGTTGGTCGATCGAATTCACGTCGTCGATTGTCAGCAACTCCGCGGCGAACGCGCTGGCGGGGAAGCCGAGCGCCACAACCTCGCCGCTGGCGTAACCAGCCGGGGAGATCTCGCCCGCCGTGGTGCATCCGATCAGCGCAGCCTCGGGACAGGCCGCGCGAACACCTGCCGAAATGCGCGCGAAATCGCCCTCGTGCGACACGAAGAGCGCGATCAGCGCGAATTGTCCGACGCCGAGGCCGGCGCGGATAGCCGCGACCGCGGCGTCCGGATCGGCCGAGCGCGCATGCGCCTTCCGAACCGCCGCTGCCGCCGCCCCGCTAGCCGGCGCGCGGGTTCCGTCCATCTCTCACCCCCGGTTTCGGGGCTATGCGACCACCCCGATCTTGTCGGAGACATTAGGCGCCGGAGCCATTCTGGCGCAACAGCTCCGAGAAATTCGCCCGACTGGCGATCAGCACAGCCTGGGTTCGGCTCTGAACGCCGAGTTTTCTGAGAATCGCAGTCATGTGCGCCTTCACGGTCGTCTCGGCGATGGAGAGTTCATGCGCGATCTGCTTGTTGAGCCGGCCCTCGCAGACCAACTCCAGTATCCGCGCCTGTTGCAGCGTCAGTTGCGAAAGGCGTTCGACCGTGTCGACGCCGGGTTCGTTCGCGCCGTCGATCCTAGCCGCGGCGGCGTAGTCGTCGGGGACGTAGACCTCGCCCCTCGCAACGGCGTCGAACGCGGTGCGAAATCGGTCGACCTGACTGTGCTTGGGCACGAAACCCGACGCCCCGGCGCGGATCGTCAGAGAGACGATCTTGTCCTCCGCCATCGAAGAGACGACCAGAACCGGCGTGACCGGCGCCGCCCTCTTCAGCCAGATCAACCCGTCGAGACCATCGACATCGGGAAGGTTGAGATCGAGGAGCACGACATCGGGCGCCGGTCCCGCGCGGAGGATGTCGAGCGCAGTCGCGAGGCTCGCCGCTGTGCGGATATCGGTGACACCGACGCAGGCTTTCAACGTCATCGAAAGCGCTTCGCAAAAAAGCGGATGATCGTCCACGATCAGCGCCGATTTCATCGCGTTCGGTTTCCCTTCGGTCCCTTGCGCCCGCATGGAGATTCCGCCTTTCCTGCGGCTCCGGTTGGAGCCATTATCGGATAGAACGCAAAAACTGCGTTATTTCACCATGAAGGCCGACGCCGTCGCAAGGCGCCGCCGCCCGCCCCGCGACCAAAGATGTAGGTCGAAACCGGTCGCGCGCGTCGCGGCGCCGATACGCCGCACGGCGTGGGAGTGATCGGAGCGGGCGCCGCGGGGGCGCGTGCAGGGTTGACGCGGCGGCCGGCGCGCTGGACGGTTCCCGAACCGGGCGCGCGGACGCGGCCGGCGGTACTGGCGACTCGAGGGAACAAGAATGGCGATGACGGCGAAAGAAGCCTGCGCGCGAACGCGCGAGATCGCGGCGCTCGCGCCGATCGTTCCGGTTCTGGTGATCGAGGATGCGGCGCGCGCGGAGGGGTTGGCCGCCGCGCTGGTCGCTGGCGGGTTGCCGGCGCTGGAGGTGACGCTTAGAACCCCGGCTGCGCTGGATGCGATCCGGGCGATGGCGGGGGTGGCCGGCGGCGTCGTCGGCGCCGGCACGCTGATGAGTCCCGCCGATGTGAGAGCGGCGAAGGCGGCGGGCGCGCGTTTCGGCGTCTCACCCGGCTCGACGGATGCGATTCTCGACGCCGCAGAGGCCGAGGGCCTGCCGTTGTTGCCCGGCGCGGCGACTGCGACCGAGGCGATGCGGCTGCTGGAGCGCGGCTACGATCTCATGAAGTTCTTTCCGGCCGAAGCGTCCGGCGGCGTGGCGGCGCTGAAGGCGCTCGCGTCGCCCCTCTCGGCGGTCTCCTTCTGCCCGACGGGCGGCGTCAGCGTCGCCAACGCGGCGGAATATCTCTCTTTACCGAACGTGCTTTGCGCCGGCGGCTCGTGGGTCGCCCCGGCGAAGTTGGTCGCGGCCGCCGACTGGGACGGGATCACGGCGCTGGCGCGCGAGGCGGCGGCGCTCGGGACGCGGCGATGAGTGAAGCGGCATGGGCGGCGCTCGACGCCGACGCCGCGCGGCTGAAGGCGACTTCGCTGCGCGCGCTCTTCGAAGCCGATGAGAAACGGTTCGAGCGGTTATCCTTCCGGCTCGACGACTTGCTGATCGATTTCTCGAAGGAGAAGATCGACGCGGGCGCGCTTCGGGCGCTGCTGGCGCTGGCCAAAGCGCGCGGCGTCGCGGCGCGGCGGGATGCGATGGTTCGGGGTGAGCCGATCAACGAGACCGAGGGCCGCGCCGTCTGGCACATGGCGCTCCGCGGCTCCGTCGACGACGCCCCGGCCGAGGTGAACGAGGTGCGGGAGCGATTCCTGACCTTCGCGGAGGACGTGCGCGCCGGCCGCTTTGCGCCGGCGGCGGGCGGGCGGTTTACCGATGTCGTCAATATCGGCATCGGCGGCTCCGACCTCGGCCCGGTCATGGCCGTCAGGGCGCTCCGGCCGGATCATGACGGGCCGCGTATGCATTTCGTCTCCAATGTCGATGGCGCGCACCTGACCGACGTGCTGGCCTGGCTCGACCCGAAGACGACGATGGCGGTGATCGCCTCCAAGACCTTCACGACGCAGGAGACGATGACCAACGCGCGCTCGATGCGCGAATGGCTCGCCGCCAGCGGGGTCGAGCATGGGGCGCATCTGGCGGCGGTCTCCACCAATTTGGAAGGGACCGCGGAGTTTGGCGTCGATGAGCGCCGCGTCTTCGGCTTCTGGGACTGGGTCGGCGGACGCTATTCGATCTGGTCGGCGATCGGCCTGCCGCTGGCCATCGCCATCGGGGCGGAGGGGTTCCGGTCTTTCCTCAAGGGCGCGGCGGCGATGGACCGGCATTTCCTGACCGCGCCGGCGGAGCGCAATCTGCCCCTGCTTCTGGGGTTGGTCGGGCTCTTCAGGCGGAGCTGCATGGGCTGGCCCACCGTCGCGCTCATCCCCTACGATCAGCGGCTGGAGCGGTTCCCGGCCTATGTTCAGCAACTCGACATGGAATCGAACGGCAAGCGCGTGACGCTGGCAGGCGAGCCGGTCGGCCGGGCGACCGGGCCGGTGATCTGGGGCGAACCGGGAACCAACGCCCAGCATTCCTTTTTCCAGCTTCTGCATCAGGGCGCCGACGTGATCCCCGTGGAGTTCATCGCCGCCGTCGAGCCACGCGAGGCGCTCGGCGACCATCACGCGCTTCTCCTCGCGAATTGCCTGGCGCAGGGTCGCGCGCTGGCTTTCGGGCGGACGGAGGCGGAGGCGCGGGCGGAAATGGCGAGGGCGGGGCAGTCCGCGCGGGAAATCGACCGGCTGGCGGCGCACCGGACCTTTCCTGGCGACCGTCCGTCTACGACGATCCTTCATCGCCGGCTCGACGCGCACAGCCTCGGTCGGCTGATCGCGCTCTACGAACACAAGGTCTTCGTTCAGGGGGCGATCTGGGGAATCGACAGTTTCGACCAATGGGGGGTCGAACTCGGCAAGGTGCTGGCGAGCGAACTGATTCCGATGCTGAAAGGCGCGCCGGCGGAGAAGCTGGACAGCTCCACCGCCGGGCTATTGCAGGCCATCAGGGGCGCTTAGGCCGCCTTGCGCCGGGCGCGGTAGCCGAGAAGGCCGAGCGCGCCGAGAAGCAGCAGACCCGGCGCCGGCAGCGGCGCGACAGTCACGTCATCATAGGGCAGGTCCGGAAACGCGATCGGGTGAATCTCGCCGTTCCGCAGCGAAAGGGAATTCGCCGCGATCATGCCATAGAAATTAGCCGCGACGCTGACCTCCGCTTTCGGCGCGATGATATGCGCGCTGAAGGTCTGGTTGATCGAGAGCGATGTCGCCTCGTAGAAGTTGAAGATCAGGTTCGGCGTGGCGTTGCTGATCTTTCCGGCGAAGTTGATGATTTCACCCGAGACGTTGACGATCGTCGGGACGGACGTCGTTGCGCCGAAGTTTGTGTTCTGGTTGGTGAAATCCGACGCATCGAAATTGAAGATCTCGATCGCGTCTGCGGTCGCGCCGGCGGCGAACCTGGAATTGTTCGAATCGCCTTCGAGCACGCCCGTGTCGCCGAGAGTGACGCCGAGTTCCTTGAGGTAATCAGAAAGACCGAAGAGAGCGTCGCTCACCTCCGCGACGGGGATGCCGGCGACGCCCTGCGTCACGGTTCCGCCGCCCTGCGCCTCGACATTCACGCCGGGCGCCACGGTTCCGCCGATCACCACATCGCCGCCATTAAAGGAGCGGATGCCGCTTCCGCTGACGTTTCCACCGATGAAGACCGTGCCCGAGGGGCCACCGTCAAAGGTGAAGTTCGAAACCGGATCCTTGGTCAACTCGGAGAGTTGGGGCGAGGTATAATCGCCGCCGACGAAGGTGCGGCCATGAACGTGGACGCCGTTGTCGAAGTCGCCCAGCGTGATCACGTTGAATCCCTGAAGCAGTTCGATGGGATTCACCGCCGCCGCGTACGCGTGACCCGAGAGAGAGATGGCGGCCGCGCAAGCCGACATGGCGAGTATCTTGTTCATCCTGACGTCCCCACAAGGCGCTATGCGCCGATTCACCTGAAACAATGTCGCGCTCTCCCTTGAGCGCTGAAGGGTGACGTAAAGGTAAACCTTGGCGAAATCAAGGCTCAAAATTGATGAAACTTTGTAAATGTAAGGCTTTCGTCTGTGTGTCGTGGGGCGCGCGCAATCCTTGCGGGACGCTTGAACGCGCTTTGCCGCGCCGTCGGCGCTCTGCTAAGAGCGGGGCCGGAAAACGCCTGACCTTCAAGGGAGACCCAAGATGACCATGCTCACCCGCCGCGGCGCCCTCAAGGGGCTTGCCGGCGCCGCCGGCGCCGCCGGTTTCGGCTTGCCGGCGCTCGCCGCAGACAAGCTCGTCGTCGGCGCGCTCCGTTTCACCAGCCACGCGCCGAGCTTCGTCGCGCTGGAGCGCGGCTATTTCAAGGAGGCCGGACTCGACGTCGAGTTCAGCTTCTTCCAGGCCGCACAGCCGATGGCGGTGGCCATCGCCTCGGGCGATGTCGGTTTCGGCGTCACCGCGATCTCCGGCGGGTTGATCAGCCTGGCGGACAAGGGCGCGGTGAAGGTGATCGGCGGCGGTCTGCAGGAGGAAAAGGGGATAGACGGGCAGATGATCCTCGCCTCCAACGCCGCGCATGAAGACGGGCTGACCACGCCCGCCGGGCTGCGGGGGAAAAGTTTCGGGATGACCACGGCGGGGTCCTCCTTTCACTACATGGGCTCGAAGATTGCGGCGGCGGAGGGGTTCGCGGGCGAACTTAAGATGACGCCGCTCCAGAAGGTCGGCGCGGTGATCGGGGCGCTGAAATCGGGCCAGATCGACGCTTGGGCCATCGTGCCGCATATCGGCAAGGCGCTGGTCGGCGGCGAGGCGGCGAAACAGATTGGCTGGGTCGCGGATTATTTGCCGAACTACCAGGTGACGACGGTTTTCACTTCGGCCGAAACCGCGGCCAACGAGCGGGCGAAAACCGAAGCCTTCATCGCCGCCTTCGCGAAAGGCGCCGCCGATTTCAACGCTGCGCTGGTCGACAGGACGGCGGGCGACGAGGCGGCGGAGGAAATGACGAAGCTGATCCACAAATATGTTTACGCGGATGATGATTACGCGAAGGCGGCGCCGAAGATCGTGAATGGCGCGATGCGGATGAACGAGGGCGCCGCGCTCAACATCGCCTCGATCGAGGATCAACTCGCCTGGTTCAAGGCGGAGGCTCTGGTCTCCGCCGACGTGACGATGGAGACGCTGGTCGACAGCAGCTACGTTCCCGCGATCTGAACTGGATCGCCGCCGCAAAGCGACGGCGCCGATATGGAGATCGCTCTCGAACGGGTTAGCCATCGCTACGGCGCGACCGAAGCGCTGAGCGACATCTCTCTCGCCATTCCGGCGGGAGAGATCCTTTGCGTGGTCGGTCCGTCGGGCTGCGGCAAGTCCACGCTTTTGCGCCTGATCGGCGGGCTGGAGCGACCCGAAGCCGGAGAGATCAGCCTGATCGGCGCCCCGCCGGAGAATTGTCTGAATCCGCTCACATACATCTTTCAGGATTTCGCCTTGCTGCCGTGGCGGACGGTCGAGGGAAACGTCGAATTGGCGCTGGAGCATCACGGCATGACGCGCGCGCGGCGCGCCGGGATCGTGGCCGGCGTGCTGGAGCGGACGCGGCTGACGGAGTTCGCCGGGGCGCTGCCGCGGCAGATATCGGGCGGCATGAAGCAGCGCGTCGCCATCGCGCGGGCGCTGGCGGTGAACCCGGCGGTGATGCTGATGGACGAACCGCTTTCCGCGCTGGACAGTCAGACCCGCGAATTGCTGATGGACGATCTCGTCGCGCTCTGGACGCGCCAGCCCTTCACCGCTGTCTACGTGACGCACAACCTCGCCGAGGCGGTCCGGCTCGGCCACCGCATCGTCGTCCTTTCGCGCCGACCCGGACGCGTGCGCGAAGTGGTCGAGATCGACGCGCCTCTGGACGCCCGCGGCCCGGGCGACGGCGCGCTGGAGGCGGTGCAGGCCCGGCTCTGGACGCTGATGCGGGAGGAGGCGATGGAGGCCGACAGGGAGATCGTCGATGGTTGAAGCCGCGCCGCGAGAGTCCGCGCGCCGCCCGGTCGCCTTTCGCGGCGGCGGATTTCAGCCGGGGCGGGCGCGCTGGGTCGCGCCCGTCGTCTTTCTGCTGATCCTCGGCGTGTGGGAGGCGGGAACCCGGACCGGCGTCATTTCCGCGCTCACCCTGCCGCGTCCCAGCGGCGTCGCAGCCACATTCGCGCAACTCTGGGAGTCCGGGCTCCTCTTCAAGCACCTCGTCCCGTCGATCACCCGGCTTATCGTCGGCGCCGTGATTGGCGTCGGCGCCGGCGTCGCTGTCGGCTTCGCCATTGGGCTGTTCACGCTGGTGCGGGCCGGGCTCGCGCCGCTGATCGCGGCGATTTTCCCGATCCCGAAGATCGCGCTCCTGCCCTTGTTCGTAATCTGGTTCGGGATCGGCGAGCCGTCGAAATACGCGCTGATCGCGTTCGGCGCCTTCACCCCGACCGTGGTGTCGACCTGGGGCGCGGTGGACAATGTGGACCGAACGCTGATCCGCATGGGCCAGAGCTTCGGGATGCCCTGGGGCGCGATCGTCGCCAAGATCGTGTTTCCGGGGGCGCTGCCGGGGATTCTCTCCGGTCTGCGCGTCAGTCTCGCGATCGCCATCATCCTGCTGGTCGCGGCGGAGATGCTGGGCGCGGAATACGGCGTCGGGGCCTATATACTGGAGGCCGGCGCGCTCTACGATCTCGACAGGCTATTCGCCGGAGTTCTGATCCTGTCGGCGATGGGGCTCACGGTCGGGTTCCTGGTCGGGCTGGCGGAGCGGCGGCTGCTGGGTTGGCGCGGCTAGAGGGCGTTCGGGTCGACTGGAAACGCGGCTAGAAGCGCATCGGCGGCAGGTTCTTGAGCATCCGGAATACGGGCGTCAGGCGCTCCGGGTCGCGCCACGGGCTCTCGAACCGGTCGATCCGGCCGATGGTGTGATGGCGGAACCGGAGCATCGTCCGCTCGCGCTGATGTTTCACGAACCGAGTGAGCGAGAACGGGCGGCGCCGGGACACCCCCTCATGGTGGATGAGGGCGGCGCGCGGCTCGAGCGCCACGCGCCAGCCGGCGGCTCCGGCGCGAAGACAGAAATCGACATCGTTGAACGCGACGGGAAAGGCCGAAGCGTCGAAGCCGCCGAGCGTGTCCCACACCTCCGTCCGGATCAGCATCGCCGCCGCCGTCACCGCCTCGCGCAGATGCGGCGCCGCCATCCGGCCGCAAAGGCCGGGCGCGTCTTCGGGCGCGCTCTTCAGGTCGTGACCGGCGACGCCGCCATGACCGACGATCACCCCCGCATGCTGGATTGTCCGATCGGCAAAGAGCAGTTTCGCGCCGACCACGCCGACACCGGGCGCCGCCAGCGTCTCCGCCATTGGCCGAAGCCAGTCCGGAGCGGGAGCTTCAATGTCGTTGTTGAGAAGAAGAAACGCGGCGACTTCGGAAAACTCGGCGCGCGCCAGCGCCGCGCCGCGATTGACCATGGCGGCGAAATTGAACGGGGCGGGGTTCATCTCGATGCGGATGCGGGGATTGGCTCTAATGGATTCATAGAGCGTCAGGGTCTCCGGGTCCGTGCTCCCGTTGTCGATGACCACCGCGACTGGCGCCGGCTCCTCCGTCTCGTCCAGAACGGCTTGAAGCGCGGCGCGGATCAGGCGCGGGCTATCGCGGTTCGGGATGATCGCGGCGACCGGGCCGAGCGCGCTGCGAAGCGGCGGCGGGGCCGGGGCGGCGTCTGTCGGGGCGAGGATCGCGGCGGGGTATGGGAGATGAGCGACGCGGTGATCGGGGCGGATCAGCCCGGAGGGCGCGGCGCCCCCCTCCAGCGCCGACCGCGCCTCGGCGCCGAGCGCGCTGGCGCGGAAGAACACCGCGCGCCCAGCGTAATCGATTCGCTCCAGGAGGAGCGGGTCATGGCACGGTTTCAGGCGCAGCGCGTCGGCTCTTCCCCGGGTCAGATCGTCCGCGATCACGACATCAACGTCGTCTGGTGCGCCTTCGATCAGCGGTCCGGCGCCGGGCGCGAGCGCATCGTCAGGACCGAGCGCGAAGGACCATCCCGCCGGCGCCGCCGATCCGCCCGGGCCGAGCCGCCAGATTCTCTCGGCTTCGGGCAGCCCGGCGCCGCAAACTGGCGCCGCGCCGCAACACCGCGATGCGTCATTCTCCGGCGCGTTCATCTTCACCCTTGTGAATTCCCGGTATATGACCGATTCTTGGCGTGGAACGAGGATGGGATGCAAGGCGTGGGTTTCAACGCGTCGCCCCATCGATGTCAGGACAGGCGACTCGACATGGCGAGACATGACATTTGATTTCAGAGTGCAGCAGTTATTGATTGGCGTTTGCTGCGCTGGGCCTGTTGTTACTTTAGTGTCGAGGGGTTAGGACGCAAAAATGAACGCGCAAGCCAATAAGACGACGTATGACGTCGCGATTTCGGGCTATGCCTGCCGCCTCCCGCAGGCGGCGACGCCAACTGATTTCTGGGACATTCTTGAGCAGAAACGCTGCGTCATAACCGAAGTCGGAGACGACCGCTGGTCGAAGGCGCGCTTCCATCACCGCGACAAGACTGCGCTTGGCCGCTCATACACTTTCGCGGCGGGGCAGGTGGAGGGGATCTGGGACTTCGATCCGGGTTTCTTCGGCGTTTCGCCGCGCGAAGCGGTGCAGATGGACCCCCAGCAGCGGCTCCTGCTGATGACGGTCTGGGAGGCTGTCGAGCATGCCGGGCTGACGCCCGAGACCCTCTCCGAGGGTCGCACGGGCGTCTATGTCGGCGCGTCGGCTTCGGACCATTCATTCACCTTTCTCGGCGATCCCGCCTCGGTAGACGCGCAGTTCATGACCGGGAACACGCTTTCCATCGTCTCGAACCGGATTTCCTATCTGCTCGACCTGAAGGGGCCGAGCTACACGGTGGACACGGCCTGCTCCTCGTCCTTCTACGCCATGCATCAGGCGGTGCAGGCGTTGAAATCGGGCGAGATCGACACCGCCATCGTCGGCGGCGTCAACGCGCTGCTTTCGCCTTTCTCCTTCATCGGCTTCTCGCGCGCGACGATGCTGTCGCCGGAGGGGCGCTGCAAGGCGTTCGACGCTTCCGCGGACGGGTATGTGCGCTCCGAAGGGGCGGTGGTTTTCGTTCTTCGCCGCATGGATGCGGCGGCCGCATCAGGCGATCCGGTGCGCGGCGTGATCGTCGGCTCGGGCGTCAATTCCGACGGCCGCACGGTCGGCATGGCGATGCCCTCGGCGGAGCGGCAGGCCGATCTTCTGCGCCAGATCCGGCGCGAGCTGCAGTTCGATCCCGACGACCTCGCGTTTCTCGAATGCCATGGCACCGGCACCCCGGTCGGCGATCCGATGGAGGCCCATGCGATCGGCGAGGTGTTCGGCCGGCGCCGGGCGACCCCGCTCGCCATCGGCTCGGCCAAGACGAACTTTGGTCATCTGGAGCCCGCTTCGGGGCTTGTCGGCCTTCTGAAGGCGCAAATGGCGCTGGAGAAGGGCGTGTTTCCCGCCTCGTTGCATCTCAACGAACTGAATCCCAACATCGCCTTCGACGATCTCAACCTCGAAGTCGCCGGCGAATCGGTGGCGATCGAGGCGCGGGAGCGGCCCTGGCTCGCGGGGGTGAACTCGTTCGGGTTCGGGGGCGCCAACGCCCACGTCGTCCTTCGTCAGCCGGAAGCGGCGGAGATCCCGGTCCAGCCGGCGGCGCCGCCCGCCCGCGCGCTGACGATCAGCGCCGCGAGCCGCGAGAGCCTTGAAGACATGGTGGCGCGCTGGCGCGAGGCGCTCGACGCGGCCGAGCCCGCCGAAGCGAACCGCCTGGTCAACGCCGCGGCGCATCGGCGTCAGCGCGCGGCGCATCGGCTGGTGGCGCTCGGTGACGACGCGACCGGTATTCATGCGGCGTTGACCGCGCATCAGGAAGGCGTCGAGCCGCAGGTGCCCGCGGCCTGCGTCACCGGCCAGCGTGTCGGACGTGGAGAGAAGACCGCGTTTGTCTTTGGCGGGAACGGCTCGCAATGGGCCGGCATGGGTCTCGACCTTTATGAGGAGAACGAAACCTTCCGCGCGGGGTTTGACGAGGTTTCCGCTCTTTTTTCGGCGAAATCGGACATCGACCTTTCCGCGCTTCTGGCTTCGGATGAACTCGGCGATCTGCTGGCCGAAAGCCGCATCGCGCAGCCGATACTCTTCGCCGTGCAGGTCGGTGTCGTCCGAATGCTGGCGGCGGAGGGACTGAAGCCCGACGCGGTCGCCGGCCATTCGGTGGGCGAGGTCGCGGCGGCTTGGGCGGCGGGCGTTCTCAGCCTCGCGGATGCGGTGCATCTTATCCGTACGCGCTCGACCGCGCTCGAATTCATGAAAGGCATGGGCGGCATGGCCGCCGTCCTCGCCGGAGAGGAGGCAGTCGAGGCCGCGCTGGCCGATTTCGGCGACGCCTCCATCACCGTCGCGGGTGACAATTCGCCCCGTTCCTCGACCATCGCCGGACCGGTGGATTCGTTGAAAGGGTTCGCGAAATTCGCCCGGAAGCGCCGCATTGCGGCGAAACTCCTCGATATTGACTACCCTTATCACAGCCCGGCGATCGACCCGATCCGCGCCAAGCTGATCGCCGATCTCTCCGATATCGAGCCGCATGAGGGCGATGCGATCTACGTCTCGTCGACCAGCGGCCGGGAGGCGCCGGGCGTCGCGCTCGACACCGAATACTGGTGGCGTAACGCTCGTCAACCGGTTCGCTTTCGCGAGGCGGTGGGCGCGCTGGCCAAGCTCGGCTGCGGTGTCTTCGTCGAGATCGCGCCGCGCCCGGTGTTGCAGTCCTACGTCTCCGATACGCTGGAGACGCTCGGCTGGGGCGCCTCGGTTGTGACCACGCTGGAGCAGAATCCGCGCATCGCGCCGACCGCCCGCTCGATCACGGCGCGGGCGTTGGCGCATGGCGCGAAGATAGACGACGCGCGCTTTTTCGGCGCGCCGATCCCCTATCGCGGCGGATTGCCGGGGTACGCCTGGCGCGCGACGACGTACCGGATGACGCCGGGGCCGGAGAGCGTCGACTTTTTCGGGTTCGGAGGGGTGCATCCGCTTCTCGGCTGGCGCTTGAAGGCGGGCGAGGGTGTCTGGAGCAACGTGATCGACACCGGCCTTCAACCCTGGCTCGCGGACCACATGATTGACGGCGCGGTGGTGTATCCAGCCGCCGGTTATGTCGAAATGGCGCTCGCTGCCGGGCGCGAGGTGTTCGGCGCCGCCGAGCTTTCTGAGTTCGAGATTCTTAGACCAATGGTGCTCGATGACGGCGCGGCGGTGGAGACGCGGGTCAGTTTCGATCAGAGCGACGGGCAGATCCGGATCGAAAGCCGGCGCCGGCTGACTGGCGCGGACTGGGGACTGAACGCATTCGGTATCCTCAGAAAGACGCCGGTTTCGGCTCCCGCGCCCGCGGCGCTGGAACTGAAGGGCGCGTCGAAACTGAACGGTCGCCAACTCTACCAGTCGCTTGATGGGTACGGACTGAATTACGGGCCGGCCTTCCAACGGATCAAGGCGGCGCGGATCAATGGCGTCGCGGCCGAAGCGCGGCTGACGGAAGCGCCGGCGCCGGTCAACGGAATGGCGCTCGACCCGACCGTGCTCGACGGCGCGATGCATGCCATTTTCCCGCTGATCCGGCGGCAGGCCGGCGACCAGGCGCTGCGCGCCGGGGTCGCGTTCCTTCCCGTCCGGGTCGGGCGGATCAGGCTCTACGCGGTGGAGACGCCCGCCGCCCGCGCCGTGGTGCGGCTGGCGAAGCTCAGCCCGCGCGGGGCGGAGGCGGAGATCGACCTTCTGGCCGAAGACGGCGCGCTGGTCGCCGCGGTGACCGGGCTGCGCCTCAAATCCGTGGTGCTCAATCGGGGCGCGCGCGATATCGGCCGGGTCTGGCGGCAGGATCTGGCGCGGCTCGCGGTCGTGGACGAGGATGCGGCGGTGCCGGCCGGCTGGGCCGATCCTGCGGCGCGGGCCGCGGCCCTCGGGGTCGCCGCCGAACGGGCGCCGGAGCCGGATGTCGGCTCCTTGCTCGTTGATGCGCTGAGTCGGCGGCTGGCCTGGGACATGGCGCGCCGCTTCGCCGATGTCGACATGCGGATCGATATCGCATCGGCGATCGATCTCGACCCTTCGGCGCGTCCGCTTCTGGCGCGCGCGCTTCTGGCGCTGGAGGAGGACGGCGCGTTCACCGCCGAGGCGCTGGGCGTCGGCCGGCTCGCGGCCGAGTGTCCCTATCCGACGGTGGAGGAGCTTGCGCAGGCGCTGGCGGAGGAAGCGCCGACGCGCGGCGGCGACCTGATGGCGCTGCTGAAATTCGAGGCGGACCTGCCCGCGCGTCTGCAGTCGGGGCTGCTCGACGCGGCGCCGGCGCCTTCGGCCGCCGATATCACGCCCGGCGCGCGCGCGGTCTGGTCCGCGGTTGAGATTGTCCTGACGGATATCGCCGCGGGCTGGTCGGCCGAAAGACGCCTGGAGGCGTTGGTCGTCGGCGCCACCCCGGTCGGGGCGATCCGCCGGCTGGCGGCGCTGGAGGGATTGACGAGGCTGACGGTCACCGACCCCGATGCGCGCGTGGTCGAGACGCTTTCGCAGATCGCGGCGCGCCGGCCGAAACTGCGCATCGCGCCCTTCGATGAAGCGGCTACGGCCGGGTATGACGTGGTGATTTGTGGCGACAGTCTTTCCCGGCTTGGCCGCGACGGGCTTTCGCGGCTCGCCTCCGGGATGCTTTCCGGCGGTCTGTTCGGCGCCGTCGAGCGCGCGCCGGACCTGATGTCCGACCTGCTGATGGGCGTTGCTGGGGATTGGTGGTCCGGCTCGCTGACGCCGGAGGCGCCGGTCGGACGACGCCAGCCGGCCGAAGACTGGTGCGCGGCGCTCGCGGAGGCGCGGCTCGTCGACGTCGCGGCGCTGCCGCTGAAGGTCGAGACGGCGGAGGCTGTGGCGCTGTTCGCCCGCGCCCGGCGTCGGCTTTCCGGGGCGGAGACGACGGAGGAGCGGCGGGGTGCGGTCCTCATCCTGCATGACGGCGCTGCGAAAGAGATCGCCGCCGCCGGCGAGATCGAAGCCGCGATGGCGGCGATCGGCCGCGAAGTGCGCATCGCCGCGGTCGGCGACACGCCGGAAGGGCTGGAGCCGGGATGGGAGTGCGTGTTCCTGCCGGGTCTCTTCGCCGATGACGGCGATGATTTGAGCCGGGCCGCTTCCCGCGTCGGGCGCGCGCATGATTGGCTCGCCGCACAGAGCCCCGCCCGGCTCTGGCTTGTCACCCGTGGCGGCCGGCCGGCCGCAGGGGGCGCCGCGGGTGCGCGCCGCCCGCCGGACGCCGCGCTCTGGGGGCTCGGTCGAGTGCTGGCGAACGAGCCCGGTCAGCCCGAGATCCGCCTCGCGGATTTCGATCCGGCGATGGATACAGAACGGTTGGTGGAGCTTCTGGCGGCCGAACTGGCCGCGCCGTCCGCCGAGCGCGAGATCATCTGGGACGACGCCGGCCGCGCCGCGCCGCGCGTCGAGGCCGTGCCGGGTCTTTTCGACGCCGCGAAGGACGGCGCCGCCGGCGTCGAAGCGGCGCGCGTGCTGGAGATTGGCCAGCAAGGCTCCTTCGATAGTCTGAAATGGGCGCCGAGCATCCGCCGGGCGCCGGACCCGGACGAGGTCGAGATAGAGATCCGCGCCGCCGGCCTGAATTTCCGCGACGTCATGTGGGCTCAGGGCCTCTTGCCCGAAGAAGCGCTGGAGGACGGGTTCGCCGGGGCCACGCTCGGGATGGAGTGCGCGGGCGTCGTCTGCCGCGCCGGCGCCGCCTCGGGGCGCAAGGCGGGCGAGGAGGTGATCGCTTTCGGCCCGGCCTGCTTCGCCACCCATGCGACGATCCCGGCGCGCGCCGTGGCGCCCTTGCCGGCGGGCACGTCCTTCGACACCGCCGCCGCGGTGCCAACGATTTTCATAACCGCGCAATACGGGTTGGTGGAGTTGGCGAATCTCCGCTCCGACGAGACCGTGCTGATCCATGGCGGGGCCGGCGGCGTCGGTCTCGCGGCGATACAGATCGCTCGGCGGATCGGCGCGCGGATCATCGCGACGGCGGGATCGCCGGCGAAGCGTCGCCTGCTGAGGGCGCTCGGCGCCGATGCTGTGTTTGACAGCCGCTCGCTCGCTTTCGCCGATCAGGTGATGGCGGCGACTGGCGGCGAGGGCGTCGATGTGGTCCTGAACTCGCTCTTCGGCGAAGCGATGGAGCGCTCGCTCGGCTGTCTCCGGCCTTTCGGTCGTTTCGTCGAGCTTGGAAAACGCGATTACTACGCCAATTCGCCGATCGGCCTGCGCCCGTTCCGGCGTAACCTGACCTATTTCGGGGTGGATGCCGATCAACTCCTTTCCGCTCGTCCCGATCTCGCGGATCGGCTGTTCCGGGATCTCGCGGACGGGTTCGCCTCGGGTGCGTTCACGCCGCCGCCGGCGCAGGTGTTCGAATCCGACGAGGCGGTCGACGCCTTCCGGCTGATGCAGAAGTCCGGCCATGTCGGCAAGATCGTGATCCGCCCGCCGAGCGCTCCGGCGGCGGAGCCCGTCGCTACCCGGCCGATTGGCGAAGGGGCATGGCTGATCGTCGGCGGAACCGGCGGTTTCGGGCTTGAGACGGCCGCCTGGCTCGTCGGCAAGGGGGTGCGTACGCTTTGGCTCGCTTCGCGCTCCGGCGTCGTGGGCAAAGAGGGGCGAAGCACGGTCGCGGCGATGAGGAAGGCCGGCGCGACGGTCAACTGCGTCGCCGCCGACGCCGCCGATCCGGAGGCCGTCGCGGCGTTGATGGCAGAGATCAAGACCGAAGGCACGCCGCTGAAGGGCGTCATTCATTCCGCCATGGTGCTTGACGACGCGCTGTTCGAGAGTCTCGATCCAAAGCGGCTGGAGGCGGTGATGCGCCCGAAGATCGCCGGCGCGGCGCTGATCGATGCGGCGACGCGGGATGTGGGGCTGGATCATTTCATCGTTTATTCCTCCGTCGCCACGCTGTTCGGCAATCCCGGCCAGGCGGCCTATGTCGCCGCCAACGCCTACCTGGAGAGCCTGATGGCGGCGCGGAGGGCGGCGGGCCGCCCGGGGCTCGCCGTTGGCTGGGGGCCGATCGGCGATATCGGCTATCTGGCGCGCGAGGAGAAAACCCGCGAGCAACTGGCGAAGCGGATGGGCGGCGCGCTCCTGACGGCGACCGAGGCGCTGCAGGGCCTCGACGTGATCCTCGCCGCCGGCGCGCCGGATGTCGCCGTCACCTTCGCGCCGGTGCGTTGGGGATTGCTGGCGGCCGATCTTCCGCTGCTCGCCACGCCGTTGTTCGAACGGGTCGAGACGGCGCGCGACGCCGCCGGCGGGGCCGAGGGCGCGCTCGACATCCAGGCGATGATCGAAGGCCTCGACGATGTTTCGGCGCTGAAGGCGATCATCGAATTTCTGGCTGCGGAAACCGGCCGCATCCTTCGCCAGCCGCCGGGCGAGCTTGACCCGCGCCGGCCGCTGACCGAAATGGGCTTCGACAGCCTCATGGCGGTCGACCTGAAGATGGCCGTGGAGGAGCGGATCGGCGCCTCGCTGCCGCTGATGTCGCTCTCGGACGGGGTCGGGCTCGCCGATCTGGCCAAGAAACTGCTTGACGAAGCGAGAGGGCGCGCGGCGGGGGCGGAGACCGCGGCGGTGAGCGCCGTCGTCTCGCAGCACGTTTCCGGCCGGATCGACGAAAAGGACCGCCAGGTGGTGGAGAAACTCGCGAAGAAGGCGGAAGGCATGAAGGCGGAGTGAAAGGGGTTTTGAGCATGGGGGCCGCGGAGAAGGATAGAAGCGCGCTGGTCGACCGGCTTCGCAAGGTGCGCGAAGCCCGCGCGCGCGGCGCGCGCGTCGCGGCGCCGCCAAAGCCAGTCGGCGGCAAACCGACCAAGGCGTTCGACTTCTCGACCTTGCCGATTTTCGAACAGATGAGATTTCAGGAGGCGGTTGGCCAGACGCTGGGTATTGGTACGCCGTTTTTCCGCGAGATCGAGGATCGCGCCGGCGCTCTCTGCGTGATCGACGGCGAGGAGCGGATCAACTTCGCCTCCTATGACTATCTCGGCCTTGGCGGCCATCCGGACGTGCGCCGCGCCGCGGTCAAGGCGGCGGAGAAATGGGGCGTCTCGGCGAACGCCTCCCGGCTCGTCGGCGGCGAGCGGCCCTATCATGGCGAATTGGAGCGGGCGCTGGCGGAGGCGTACGGCGTTGAAGCGGCGGTTGCGATGGTGTCCGGGCACGCCACCAATGTGACGACCATCGGCGCGATGCTGGGGCCGAAAGACCTGATCCTGATGGATCAGCTCATTCACAATTCGATCTCAGAGGGCGCGCGCCTTTCCGGCGCCGCACGACTGACCTTTCCACATAACGATTTCGAATGGGTGGACGAAACGCTCTCCCGCGTCCGCGGCCGCTACGAGCGGGTGCTGGTGGTGGTCGAGGGGCTCTATTCGATGGATGGCGACCTTCCTGATCTCGCCCGCTTTGTCGAGGTCAAGGCGCGCCATGACGCTTGGCTGATGGTCGACGAGGCGCACGCCTTCGGCGTGCTCGGCGAGACCGGGCGCGGCATCGCGGAACTTCAAGGGGTCGACCCGAAGACGATCGAGATCTGGATGGGCACGCTCTCCAAGACCCTGGTCTCTTGCGGCGGCTATATCTGCGGATCAGAGGCGCTGATCGCCTATCTGAAGCACAAGGCGCCCGGTTTCGTATTTTCCGTCGGCATTCCCGCGCCGGTCGCGGCGACCGCGACGGCGGCGGTGAAGGCGATGCTGGCGGAGCCGGAGCGCGTGGCGCGTCTGCGCGCCAACGGGCTGAGATTCCGCGATCGGGCGAAGGCGGCCGGGCTCGATATCGGCCTGACCGAAGGTTACGCCGTGACGCCGGTGATCATCGGCGACAGCCCGCGCGCTGTGGTTGCGGCGGACAGGATATTCCAGCGTGGCGTGAATGCTCTGCCGATCATTTTCCCGGCGGTGCCGGAGCAGCAGGCGCGCATCCGGTTCTTCCTGACCGCGGACCATACTGAAGAACAGATCGACCGCGCCGTGGACGTGACCGCCGAAGTGGTGCGCGAACTGGAGGATGTCGACCTGTTCGCCAGCCTCAGAGGCTGAGCGCGGCGGGGTCTGCCGCGCCGTTTCTCAATCTCCGATCCGCGCCGCGTAACGGCGCTCGAACCAGTCCGAGAGGAATGGCGGCAGACGATTGCCGAGGAAAACCATGACCGAGAACGGCCAGGGGAAGGTCAGCGCGCCGCGCCGCTTCCCGATGCCGCGCCGAATGATCCGCGCCGCCTTTTCTGCCGTTATCTCGAATGGTTTCGGCCCGTGATGACGGCTCGACATCGGCGACGTGACGAAGCCGGGGCAAATCACCGTCACCGCGATCCCGTGGCGCCGCAGGCCCGACCGGATCGCTTGGCCATAGGCCCTGACGCCGGCTTTCGCCGCGCTGTAGGTTGGCAGATCGGCGGAAGGCCGGATCGCCGAGATCGAGCTGATCACGCCGATTTGGCCGGCGCCGCGGGCGATCATTCGCGGTATCAGCGGCTCTAGCGTATTGAGCGTTCCCTGCAGGTTGATCTCGATCAGCCGGCGCGATTGCCCCGCCGGCTCGGGCAACCCGCCGAGGGCCACGCCAGCGTTAGCGATCACGAGATCGACGCCGCGACGGTCGTCGAAGTCGAGGATCGCCGCCGCGAGCGCTTCCGCGTCGGTCACGTCGACCGTCGCGGTCTCCACATCGGCGCCAGCGGCACGCGCCGCGTCGGCGGTCGCCTCGAGTCGGGATTTATCTCTCGCGATCAGCAGCATGGAGATACCGGGCGCGGCGTAGGCGGCGGCGAGAGCGGCTCCGATGCCGCTGGAGGCGCCGGTGAGGACCATGGAGCGGATCATCGCGCTGGCGCCTCCGCAGGGTTCCACGGAGGCGGCGCCAGCATCCGCTCCGCCATCGCGGCGGCGCCCGGCCGCGCGCCGGACCCGTCAAATCCGCCCGGCACCTGGATTGTCGCGGTAAGGGCGCGGATCAGTGAATCGAGCCGCGCCGAGTCGGGCGGCGCGGCGTCGGTCCAGAACCGGTCCAACCCGCCCTGAAAGGTCAGGCCGGGAAGATCATAGATCGCCGTCCCGAGGGCGACGACCGGTGCGCCCGCGCCGAGCGCCGTCAATCCCACGGTGGAGTTGGCTACGATGACGCCCGCAGCGCGCCCGAGAAGAGCGTCGAGGTCGCCGCCATCGAGAAAGACGCAACGGTCCGCGACCCCGGCCGCCTCGGCGGCGCGGCCCATGACCGCGCGCCAGTCGGCCTCGCCATGGTCGAGCGGGTGGATTTTCACCACGAGCAGCGCGTCGGCGGGCGCGTGATCCGCAAAAGAGAGCACCGTTCGCCGCAGCAGCGCCGCAACGCCGCCCGGCGGGGCGTGAAGGCGGATCTGGTAGTCGGTGTCGAGTTGCAGGGGAAGAACGAAGAGCGGGCCCCGGTGTTCCGCGATCCGCGCCTCCATCGCCCTGCGCTCACGCCGGCGCCGCCGGAAGGGTAGCGCCTTGTTAAATATCCACCCGGCCCATTCGCGCGCTGGATGGTCCAGCGTATGCAGCCGGAAATGCGGATAGAGCGCCCATGACGTGAAAATGTTCGCCAGGTTGAACGCGACGTCCATCGCCGCGTAGCCGAAGAAGCTGGTCCTGAAACGGGGGGGCGCCTTCGCCGGGCCGGCGAGCGCCTCGATCGCGGTCCAGTCGCGGGGAAAGCGGCTCCGCCCACCGGTTCCGCTTGGCTCCACCGTCAGCCAGCCGGGCCGCAGATATCCCTGCTCGACGACATGCACGCGGAGCCCGAGATCTTCCGCGATGCGCACGGCTTCTTCATGCCAGCGCCGGCCGTCGCCGAGGCAGGCGATATCGGTCACATGCTCCGCCTGGATCAGCGCGCGCAGCCACGGCGCCCATCCCTCGGGCCGTCCGCGATAGGAGACGGCGCCTGGACCGCGCCAGAAGAGCCGGTCGCCGGGGCAGAGGAGGACCCGCCGGACGGAGGCGCCCCGCGCCCGGAGCGCGGTGGCGAGATAGGTGAAGAAGAACGACATCGGCCCCTGCAACAGCAGGAAGACGCGCTCTTCGTCAGGGCCCCGGTCATCTCTCATCGTCTCTCCTGTCATGCGCGGCGGACAAAAGCACAGGCGATGCCCCGCGCCAAGCCGGGCGCGCCTTGCCTCACCCCCCGCTTCCATGCGAGAGGCCAAGACGTGGCGGGGGCCAGAGAACATCGTGGAGCGCGGCGCGTGACTGAACGGAAGAGCTTCCTGTTCCTGCAAGGGCATCACTCGAAGTTCTGGCTGCAGCTCGCGGACGCGCTGAAGGCCGAAGGACACGCCGTCGCCAAGGTGCGGCTTTCCGGACAGGACTGGCTCTACTGGCCGCGACTCGGGGCGCGCTCCTACCGCGGGCCGAAGGCGGGCTGGCGACCCTGGCTCGACGCCTATCTGGCGGACGAGGGAATCACGGACGTCATTTACTACGCCGACCGGCATCCCTGGAATATCGACGCGCTGGATGCGGCGAAAGCCGCCGGCGTCCGCGCCTGGACGATCGAGTTCGGGTATCTCCGGCCGAACTGGCTGACGCTGGAGCCTGAAGCGATGGGAGCGTTCTCGCGCTTTCCGAAGGATCCGGACGTCATTCGCCGGCTTGGCGCGCCCGGGCCGGATGATCCGCACGATGACGCGGCGCTCTATCCCAGCGGTTTTATCGCTGAGGCGATGGCGGATATCGGTATGTATGCGTCCACCATCGCCGGTTTCGGATTCTATCCGCACTACCGGTTGGATCTGCCGTTTTCGATCTTCACCCATTACTATCACTGGATCGCGACGCTCCTGAGCGAACGCCGGGACGAGCGGGCGGCGCGGGCCGTTCAGGCGCGCTGCGCGACGGCGGATTCCGACTACACGCTCTTCGCCATGCAACTTGCGCAGGACTATCAGATCCGGGCCTCCTCGCCCTATGGCGATTACGCGGAGATGATCGAGGAGGTGCTCGACTCGATGGCGCGCGCGGCGCCGGCGACGCGGCGGCTGGTGGTCAAGATGCACCCCCTGGACAGCGATTATCTGAACTGGCGCCGCCGCGTGCCGGAAATGGCCCGGCGGCGTGGGCTGGGCGGCCGCGTCGATCTGATTCGGGGCGGCGATCTCGGCCTCCTCATCCGTCACGCCAAGGGCGCGGTGATGGCCAACTCTACGGTCGGGCTGCACAGCATACGGGCCGGGACGCCGGTGAAGGTGCTGGGGAGCGCGGTCTACGACATGCCCGGTCTTACGCATCAGGGGTCTCTGGATAGCTTCTGGACGGCGCCGGAGCCGGTGGATCACACGCTCGAGGCGGCGCTGGTGCGCGCGCTCGCCCGCGAGATCCAGATCAAGGGTTCGTTCTTTCATCCGGAGGGCCGGAAGCGCGCCGTGGCCGAGGCCGTTGAGCGGCTTACCCGCCGGCCGTTCCCCGACTGGGCGCGCTGACGCGTTCAGCGCATCGCCATATTGGCTTCATGCGCTTCGACCGCATCCGCGATATTCTCGTAATAGGTGACCCTTCCATCCTCCAGCACCACGCCGGCCTTGCAATAATCGATAAGCGTCGCGGTCGCGTGCGAGACCATGATCACGTCAGAGGCGGCCAGTCTTTCCGCGAAGACCTTGCGGCATTTCTTCTTGAAATTGACGTCGCCGACCGCCGTCGTCTCGTCCACCAGATAGTAGTCGAAATCGATTCCCATCGAGACGCCGAAGGCGAGCCGGGCGCGCATGCCGGAGGAATAGGCGTTGACCGGCATGTAAAGCGCTTCGCCGAGTTCGGAAAAATCGGCGACATAGGCGATCAGCATGTCCGGGTCGCGCCCGTAGATGCGGGCGACGAACCGGACGTTCTGCGCCCCGGTCATCATGCCGTGAAAGCTGCCGGCGAATCCGAGCGGCCAGGAGACCGTCGCGTGGCGAATGATGCGCCCCGAATCCGGCTCCACCGTGCCGGCGATCATGCGCAGCAGCGTCGATTTTCCCGCACCGTTCCGCCCCAGCAGCCCGAGGCTCCGCCCGCGCGGGATCGTCAGGTTGATGTTCTCCGCGATCGTTCGCCGGATAGACCCGGAACGATATTCTTTCGAGAGGTCGATCAGTTCGATCATCGTCGTCGGCTCACCGCGTTTCGATCAGGGCGGTCTTGTTGGAGTATACCAGAAAGAACCCGATCGTCAGAAATCCGATCGCCATGCCGCCGACATAGAACTCGGAGACATAGGTTGCGTGATAACTGGGGTAGAAGCCCCGCCGCATCAACCCGATGACGTGCATCACCGGGTTGAACCAGAGGATATCCTGCACCGTGCGCGGCATGTCCTCATAGGTGAAGAAAACGCCGGAAATCAGGAACATCGGCCGGTTGATGATCTTCCAGACGTTCTGATAGGTCGGCACGAAGGTGAAAATCACCGTGTTCGTCGCGCCGACGCCGAGCCCGAGCAGGCTGGCGTAGCCCACCGCTTTCAGCATCGCGGTGAAATCGTAGATCGTGCGGATTTCCTCGAAATAGATGATGCCGGAGAAAATGACGATCGCCGAAGTGGCCAGCGTGAAGAACTGCAGGAGGAACCGCGCCAGGATCGCATCGATCGGCGTCACCCGCGGATAGGTCAGCAGGGGCTTGTTCATGTTGATCGCGCTCGACGAGAACGACGAAAGCTCCGTATAGAACTGAAAAGTGAGGAAGCCGGTGGCGAAGAACAGCGGGAAGCTGCTGCCGATCGAAGGCGAGCGCATCGCCATGCCGAAAACCACCGACATGATCGCGATCATGCCAACCGGTTCGAGCAACGCCCACATGTAGCCGCCGGCCGAGCGGCCGTAACGGGTCGACATCTCGCGCATCATCAGCGCAACAATGACGCGGATGTTCGCGAAGCTCGGGAGGGGTTTCGTGACCGCCTGCTTTCGCGCCATATTCGCCTCCGGCCGCGCCACCGGGCGCCGCTTCCGCCGCAACGGCTAGCCAGCGCGCGGGCCATTGTCAAAGCGGCGGATCATCGCCGTGCGGCGCCGGCGTTGGGAGTTCGCCTCGCCGCGTTGCAAAATTCGGCGGATACGCGCATATCTCGCCGGCGCCGCGGCGGACCGTGAGCGCGCGGCCAGATGGATCCCGGGTGGGCCAATGACTGACAAGAAAGCCGAATCCGCTCCGCTTCGATCGGTGGGCGACGCTGTGTTCACGGCGCCGCCGCTGAAGGGGCAGACGAAATCCGCCGTCGCAGCGCCGGCGCGCAGGGCGGGCGGCGCCGTGAAGTCGGACCCGAAGCCGCAGCCGCTCGCCGGGCAAGGTGGTGGGAACGGGCCGGGCCGCATCGTCGCCCGGCGCCCCGGCCCGCCGCGCCGACCCCTTGGCCAGACGCGGGCGCGGTTCAGGTTCCGCCACTGGCTGCTGGTCGTTAGTTTCGTCCTTTTCGTCGTCGCGCCGTCCGCTTTCGTGAACTGGTATCTACATTTCCGGGCGGTGGACCAGTACGCCTCGCAGCTTGCGTTCACCATCCAGTCCGACGATGGCCCGACGCTCAGCACGCTCGGGGCGATATTCGGCGGCTCCAGCGGTGCTGTCGCCGACGACGCAGAGGTGCTTTACGGCTACATCCAGAGTCAGAACCTGGTTGAGAAGCTGCAGGATGAGCTCGACCTCAGGACCATCTACAACCGGCCGCAGGCGACCGACTGGTGGTATTCGCTCGGCGACGATCCCTCGATCGAGGCGCTGACCGAGTATTGGAAGAGCATGGTTCTCGTTTCGTTCGACGCTGGCATCGTCGAGGTGGAGGTGCGCGCGTTCGATCCGCAGGATGCGCAGACCATCGCAAAGGCTGTGCTGAAGGAGAGCACGCTGCTGATCAATCGGCTTTCGGCGGAAGCGCGCGAGGATGCGCTGCGCGACGCGCGTGTCTATCTCGAGGAGGCGGTCGACCATCTGCGCGACGTGCGGCTCCGCCTCACGGAGCTTCGCGCGAGCGAACAGCGTGTCGATCCGTCGCTCGACGTGCAGGCGCTGATGCAGCGCATCGGCGAACTGGAGGCGAAACTCACGACCGAGCAACTGAAGTTCGACCAGCTCAGGCAGTTCGCCGACGAGAGCGATTCGCGCGTGGTTTCCGCCGAGCGCCGGATCCGTTCGCTGGAGGCGGCGATCTCCGAGGAGCGCGCCAAGCTCGCTTCGAACGGCGCCGGCGAGACGCTTTCCGAGGCCGTCGGCAAGTTCGAGGAGCTGACCGTCGACCGCGAACTCGCCGAACAGGCCTATGCCGTCGCGCTCGCGTCCTTCGAAAACGCGAAGGGGGAGGCGCGTCGCCAGCAGCGGTATCTTTCAGCCCATGTCGCGCCCACTTTGGCCCAGACGGCGGAGTACCCGGAGCGGTACATGCTCGGCGGTCTGAGCTTCGTCTTCCTCTTTATGGGGTGGGTCGTCCTCGTGATGATCGCCTATAACATCAAGGACCGGCGCTGAGCGGGGATGCTGCGCCGCGTCTTCACCCGCGCGCTGACGACGCTGAACTCTCCCACGGCCGATCTTTATTTCGCCGATTCCTGCGCCGACTGGCTTCGGCGCGGGCTGGTCACGCGCTACGCGCCGACGGTCTTCGCCTCCGCGACCGTGCGGCTGGTCATTCGCCATGACGGGCGGGCCGGGCGGGCCAGTCTGCGGCCCCGGCATGTCTATCTGATCGACGACGCCATTGATCTCGACGGCGCGGACGCGGCGCTCTCGCGCTACTGGCGGTTCAAGCTCGACAATGTGGAGCGCGCGGCGGCGGCGCGCTTCCTGCCCGGCGCGGCGGCGGCGGTGGTCAGCTCCCCCGCGCTGGAAGGGATGATCCGGGCGCGGGCGTCGGGGCTCGATGTGAGGGTATTAAATCCTTATTGGAAAACGGAATTTTCGAGCTTGTCGCATCACCGCGCCGATGGGCCGTTCCGGGTGGCCTTTCTCGGCAGCCAGGTGCACGGGCCGGATTTCGCGCCGCTCGCGACGATGCTGCGCGGGTTTCTGGACGACTGGCCCGAAGCCGAACTGATCGTCGGCGGTGGGCATGGCGGGCAGGTGGGGCACGCGCGGGCGCGCGATCTCGGCGCGATGGGCTGGCGCGACTGGCGGGCGGCGCTTCCCGCGCTCCAGCCGCATGTCGCGCTCTATCCGCTGGCGGAGACGCCGTTCAACGCCGCGCGTTCGCTGAACAAGCTGATCGAGCACGCGGTCGCCGGGGCGGCCGGGCTATACGCGCGCGCCTGGCCCGGCGCGGCGCTGGCGGTGGAGGCGGGGGCGGGTCTCGCGCTTGGCCCAGATCCGGCCGAATGGCGCGCAGCGCTGGACCGGCTGGCGGCCAACCCGTTGGAAACGCGGGAAATGGCGAAGGCCGGCGCCGCGCTCGCAGCGCGGCTGAACGACGCCGAGGCGCAGCGCCGGCTCTGGGCCGAATTGCTGGAGATCGACGACGGCGCCCAGGGCGTTTTCGGATCGGATTGAATCGCCATTCGCCTGAAGGGCGGCCGAATGGCGATTGGTTTTGATCCGGATTGATCCGAAAACGCTCTAGCGGATCAGCAGCCCGACGAGCAGCATCGCCAGCCCCATCATCGCGCCGCCGATGGCGGCCATGTTGACGGCGGAGAGGCGCGCGAAGGCGGACTGAAGCTGGTCCTCGGGCACTTTTCCGGCCTGCACCCGGCGGGCGAGGCGGATGCACCAGACGACGCCGGCGAGTCCGGCGATCGCGGCGACGAGGCCGATCCCGATGAGAATGTTGGCGGCTGTCATGGCGCGGCTCCCGTTTCCTTTCGCGGGGGTTAATGCGCGCGCGACGCGGCCTCAAGGGCGAATCCGGCATTTTCAGCGTCCACCCGGCGCACGGTTCGGGCGGCCCGATTCAGGCGAATTGGCCGAGCCAGAGCGTGAACCATTCGCAAAGCCGAAGCGTCCCGTCGCGCAGATCGGCGCGGCCCGACCAGAGCTGGAGCGCGCCCTCCGCCATCACGATCAATGGAAGGGAGAGCGAGGAGGCGCAGAGGAGGATCAGCGCGGCGGCGGCGTATTTGCCGCGCTCCTCGTCGCCCGAAGCGCCGGCCTCCAGCCTGTCCGCGATCCAACGGCGAAGCCCGGTCGGGACGAGCAGGAAGGCGCTGTAGGCGGCGAGGAGGAGGTGGAGGAGCGACGGCAGCAGCGTGGTGAAGACCATGAAGCCGAGCCACCAGTAGTTTTCCGGGTGCACGCGGATATCCGTGAAAGTCGCCATCAGGTCGATCAGCGGCACGCCGTCCTGCGGAACCGAGAAGGTGACGAAGGCTATGAACCCGACGGCGAGCAAAGCGAGAGTCGCCAGCGCCGCCGCCGCGTCCCAGCGCCAGTGCAGCAGGCGCGGGCGGCGCTGCGCGTCGGTGGGTGCGGCGGTTCGCAAAAGCCAGCGCGAGGCGCCGACCGAGAGAAAATCGGTAAGGCCGTTCAGAAGCGGCAGGATGCTGACGAAGAGGATGACGCCGCGATTTCCTTCGGGGATTCTCGGCGTCGCGCTCACCGCAATGTGGATCAGCCCGCTGGCGAGCAGCGTCCAGAGAAAAAGCATCAGCGCCGGACGGCCGGTTCTTCGGCCGAGAATTTCGACTGCGATTGCGACTGCGCCTGCGACTGCGAATGCGACTGCGAATGCGACTGCGACTGCGAATGCGACTGCGACTGCGCCTGCGACTGCGAATGCGACTGCGAATGCGACTGCGACTGCGACTGCGCCTGCGACTGCGAATGCGACTGCGAATGCGACTGCGCCTGCGAACAGCAACCAGAACACTGCGTAGCCGGTTCTGGTTGCTGTTCGACATTCCCACATGGCGAACGCCACAAGGGCAATCCCGCATAGCGTCGCGATCCTGATTCCCACCACAGGTTCCGCCGGGACGATCACCAACCCGCCGACCGCCGCATCGCCGCCGGTCGCCGCCCATTGCGCGATCAGCCCGAGCAGCGGATAGGCCAGCGCGACCGCGAGGAGGAAGGAAAGGAGCGGCGCGCTCCACGCAGCGCGGGGCGAGCCCGGCGCGAATGGCGGCGGGTCTTCGGCGATTTCCGGGCTGAAGCGCCGGTCCAGCCAGTCGAGCGCCGCGTTGACTATCCGGCCGTAGGATTCGGACCAGTCGGTATTGCGAAGGCGCCTGATCCAGCGTTCGCGGGCCGTGTTATCCTTCTTCCAGATGTTGGCGAGCGAATAGCTGAACCACGCGACCGCGGCTCCGAACACCGCGCCCCACCCGAACAGGGCGCCAATGAGATCGGTCAGCCAGCCCACCGATAGTCCCCCTCGTCGATGCGATCGACGCTTTCGCGGGCTCCGGCGCGCAATTGGCGACGCGCGCCGGCGATTCGGCGCACTGGCGGGGGCGTTTCCGCCCGGCTATCAACGGGCGAGCAAACGCAAGGAACGCCGCCCATGGACACGCTCGCCAGTTTCGCCGCCGCCATCGAGGCGACGGGTTTCGTGCATGCGATGAAATTCTCGCCGCTCTGGTATTCGCTCGCGAACACCGCGCATGTGCTCGGCGTCGCGCTGCTCGTCGGGGCGATCCTGCCGATGGATCTGCGGCTTCTCGGGCTCTGGCGCGGCGTCGGGCGCGAAGAACTGGCGCGGGTGCTGGTTCCGATCGCCGCTTTCGGGCTCCTGTTGGCGGTCTCCGCCGGGCTGGTGCTCTTTTCCGTGCGGGCCGGGCATTATGTCGGCGTCACGATCTTTTACTGGAAGCTCTGCCTGATCACGCTGGGGACGGTGCTGGCGCTGCTCTTTCATGTGCGCGCCGGGCTCTGGCTGGAGAGCGCGACGGACCGTCAGGCGGCGCTGCATGGGGCCGCGTCGCTTTGCTGCTGGCTCGGCGCGCTGGTCGCCGGGCGGATGATCGCCTATTTTCCCAACTGGCCATAGTGAGACTGGAGACGACAATGTACTTTCACCGACGCGGCTTTCTCGGCCTTCTCGGCGCCGCCGCGCTCATCCGGCCCGCCGTCGCGCATCATGGCTACATGGCCTGGGACACCGAGAACCCGATCGTCCTCGAAGGCTGGATCTCGAAGGAGATGGACGGGTTTCCGCATTGGGAGTTCTGGATGCGCGTCGACGGTGAGGACTGGGAGGTCGATATCGGCGACCAGTACACGCTGGAGCGAGCCGGATTCAGCAGCTCCGGCAAGGAGTTCAAGATGCGCGACAATGTCATCGTCGAGGGCGTGCGGCCGGTCGACCGCTCGATCCGCCGGATCCTTCCCTCGCGGATCACGCTCGAGGACGGCGTGCCGCACGATATCACGGTCAAGGGCTGAGCGGAGACGCCCCGCATTCGCCCCGCGATGACGCGGGGCGAAACAGGCGATGGGTTGGCGTCAGGAAAGCAGCCAGCCGCCATCCACGTCGATCGTCGTGCCGGTGACAAAATCGTTCTCGACCATGAAGAGGATGGCGTGCGCCACTTCGTCGGCCGTGCCGGCCCGCGGGATGACATGTCCGGCGGTGGTCTTCTTGTAATGCGCCACGCGCTCCTCGCCGGAGAGCGCCACCATCGGCGTGTCGATCTGGCCAGGCGAAACCACATTGAGGCGCCGGGGCGCGATCTCGGGCGCGACGGCGCGAACCAGCGCCTCCACCGCGCCGCCAACGGAGCCGATCGCGACCTGGCCGGGTTTCGTCTTGCGCGCCGGCGCGCCGCTGACGAGCACGATGGACCCCGTTTCGCTCATGTGTTCGGCGCCGAAGCGGACGACATTGGCGTAGCCCCAGAGCTTGTCGAAGGAGGATTTGAAGCCGTCCATATCCATCTTGAGGAACGGGCCGATCGCGCGGTCGCCGCCGGTCGCGGCGCTGATCAGGATGTCGAACGGCGCATACTCGGCGAAAAGCGCCCGAAGCGCCTCCGGGTCGCGAACGTCGCACTGGGCGAGCGTCACGCCCGCCGGAACCTCGCCGGCGCGATCCGGGTTGCGGCTGATCGCGACCACCTTCGCGCCGCCAGCGGCCAGCCGCTTGGCGGCGGCGAGCCCAATGCCCGAGGTTCCGCCGAAGACGAGCGCCGTCTTGCCTGATACATCCATGGTCTTTCCTCTCGATTTTCGGCGCCCGCCCGGGCCCGCTTCCTGTTGACGGGCGGCATCTAGACAGCGCGAGCGCCCCGGCGTCAATCGAGCGATGCGCGCGGCCGGCGCCGGCGAGCGCGCAAAAAAGATACTGAGCGTTACGGGGCCGATACGATCCGACATCGGCCCCGGTCGCTGGCCGCCGCACTATGCAGGCGACCCTGCGGCGCGTTTCGCTTCGGGGGCGAGACAAAGAACCCGGGAGGAAAGCATGAAACTCAGAGATTTCACGACCGCGGCCGTGGCCGCCCTCGTCGCCGGCGCCGCAGGCGGCGCGGCGGCGCAGGACACGCTCGATGTCGGCGTGCTCGCGCCGCTCGAAGGCACCTACACCGTGCTCGGCGAGGATGGCGTGCGCGGCCTCAAGACCGCGCTGCGCCTGCATGACGGCATGGCCGGCGGCAAGAAGATCAACCTGATCATCCAGCCGACCGACGCCTCGCCCGACAGCGCCGTGCGCGGGGCCCGCAAGTTGGTGGAGCAGGAGGGCGTCAGTCTGGTGATCGGCCCGCTCTCGGGTTCCGAGGGCATCGCGATCCGCGACTATTCCAAGACCCAGCCGCAGACGACGTTCATCGACGCCGCCTCCGGCGCGCTGGAGACGACCTATATCACGCCGTCGGAAAACTACTTCCGCTACAACATGAACGGCGCCCAGTGGCATCAGGGCCTTGGCGACTACATCTACAATGAGAAGGGCTACGAGACGATCGCGACGGTCGGCGAGGATTACTCCTTCGTCTACACGCAGGTCATGGGCCTCGCGCTCGACTACTGCCAGGCCGGCGGCGAGATCACCGAGCGGCTCTGGGTCCCGCTCGGCACCAAGGATTTCGGTTCGATCATCGCGGCGCTGCCGGATGATGTCGACGCGATCTACCTCGGGCTTGGCGGCGGCGACGCGGTCAACTTCCTCAACCAGTACCAGCAGGCTGGCGGCGACGCGAACCTGGTCGGCGGCACGATCATGATCGACGGCACGGTGCTTAACTCCAAGGGCTCCGCCAAGGACGCGCTGATCGGCGTGCCCGCCGCGGGCGGCATGGCCGACACCTGGGAGGATGAGGGCTGGCAGAAATTCGTGAAGGATTATCAGGACACCTTCCCGCCGGAGGAGCGGTTCCCTTCGCCGTCGCTGCTCGCCACCAATTATTACAACGCAACCACGGCTGCGCTGACCTGCCTTGATGAGCTGAATGCGGAGATCGCCGGCGACGAGAACCAGGCCGCGCTCCGGCAGTGTCTGAAGGATATCGAGCTTGACGCGCCGAACGGCCATATCACGCTCGACGACAACCGCCAGGCGATCGGCACCAACTTCATCTACGAGGTGATCGAGAAGGACGACGGGACGCTCGCGACCCAGGTCGTCAAGGTGATCGAGAATGTCGATCAGCTGCTCGGCTTCTCGGCGGAGAAGTTCGCCGAGATCGGGCTGCCGAGCCGCGACAACCCGCCGTGCAAGCAGTCCTACTGAGGACGGTCGCAATCGGGGTGAGGGGACTCTCCCTGTGAAGGAGCCGGGCGGCGCGTTCGTCCGCCCGGCTCCACCTCCAGGCCCGCGGAACAGCGCCATGCCGGCGCGGGGCGTGCGGATAGCGGCATGACCCTGATCAATTACCTGACGCGCGTCCATTTCGCCGACGGTGTGCTGGAAGAGGCGCTCTGGGGCGAGATGAGCGAACGCGGAAGGCGCCGCCCGCTTATCGTCGCCGGCCCCAAGGGCCCCGCGTGCGATGCCATGGAGCGGTTGCTGGCGGCGCTGCCGATCAAGACCGACGCGGCGTTCTTCAGCGGCTGCCCCCGGTTCCCGCACGAGGCCGCCGCGCGGCGGCTGGCGGCGGAATACAGCGCGACGGAGCGCGACTCCCTGATCGCCTTCGGCGACCGCGCGGCGATCAATTTCGCCAAGATCGCGCGGCTGGCGGCGGCGGACGGGCGGCCGCTCGCCGATCTGGCGCGGGGCGGCGAGCCGAAGCTCGCGGACGCGGCACCCGACCTGATCGCGATCCCAACGATCCGCGGCTACGGCGCCTCGGTCAGCGCCTTCGCTTCGGTGGTGACGCTGGACGAGCGGCGCGCGCTGCTGGCGACGCGGCTTCTCATCCCCTCGGTGGCGATCTGCGACCCGACGCTGACGCTCGACGCCGACGCGGGTGAGAGCGCGAGCGCGGGCGCCGAGGCGTTCGCGGCCTGTGTCGAGGCCTATCTCGCGCGGGGCTACAACCCGCCGGCCGAAGGCATCGCGCTCGACGGGCTGCGCCGCGCGGTCAGAAGCCTTCACAACGCCCTCAGGAGCGGCGCGCTCGCCGACCGGCGCGAGTTGTCCGCCGCCAGCCTCAACGGCGCGCTCGCTCAGCAGAAGGGCCCGGGGCTCGCCTATGCGCTGGTCAACGCGCTTTGCGCCGTCTCCAGCGCCGCGCCCGACAGCGGTGCGGTCAGCCGGCTGGTGCTGCCGGGCGTCCTGCGGATGATCGGAGCCGATCCGGAGCACCGCGCCGGCGCGCAGCGCGGCGAGACGGTGCGCGCGCTGCTCGGGCTCGACGCCGGCGCCGACCTAGCGGAGGGGGTGCGGCGCTTCATGGCGCCGCTGCCGCTGCCGGCGAGCCTGTCGGAAATGGGCGTCAGCCTGGCCGAGATCGGGCGCGCCGCGGAGGAGGCGGCGCGCGATCTCGCGGCCGCGCGGAACGCGACGCCGGCGAGGGGGGAGGAGCTGCGTTCGCTTCTCAGGGCGGTGCATTGACCGGGCGTTGCGCGGCCCCGGCGCGACGGGTCCGGGGCGCATGACGTAACGGCCGGTCCCATCTTTTTTCCCCTTTCCTCTTGCATGCCGGCCGATTCGCGGCCTCCAATGAAAGAAAACCGGGCTGGCGAGATCGAAGCGTCGGCCAAGCCGTATGGGAGGAACAGCCATGAGCGAGGCCCTAGCGGTCCTTCACGGGGATTTTGGCCGCGCGGCGCTCTACCGGATCGACAAGCCGATGGTCATGCACGCCCACCGCGAAGGGCACCTGATCTTCCATCTCGGCGGCGCGCATGGCGATCTCGCCATCGGCGACGCGCGCGTCATCAGCGACGACGCGACGGGCGCCGCGATCAGCCCGTGGGAGCCGCACAGCTTCGATCTCGTCGGCTCGGGCGCCTGTCTCAATCTCGTCCTCTACATCAAGCCGATGTGGTTCCTGGAGACGAGCCGCTCGGCGGAATTCGCGCTGAGTTTCGGGCGCCCGTCGATCCGCCGCACCCGGCAGATCGAGCTTGCGGTGAAACGGTTGACCGGTCTCCTGCTCGACGCGGAAAGCCCGAGCCTTTTCGACGGCTATCTCTTCGAGATGGCGAGCCTCTGTTTCGAGCAGTCCTGGCGCGGGCTGGGGGAACGCGACGCGCTCTCGATCGGGAAGGGACGGTTCTCCGACTATCGCGTGCGCCGTTCGCTCCGCCTGATGCAGGAGAATTTCACCGAGGACATGGAGATGGACTGGCTGGCGCGCGAAGCCGGGCTGAGCCGGCCGCATTTCTTCAAGCTCTTTCGCAAGCAGATGGGGATCACGCCGAATCTCTACCTCAACACGCTCCGGGCCGAACAGGCGATCGACGACCTGATGCACTCGGTGAAATCGGTGACGGAGATCAGCTTCGATCTCGGTTTCTCCAGCCAGGCCAGCTTCACGCGGTTCTTCTCGTCCAATGTCGGCATCCCGCCGAGCGATTATCGACGTGTCGCGCATGTAAGCTGAGGCGCCGCCGGGGCGCCCGGTTTTGCCGATCAGGGGCGACCCGGAGAGACTGTCGGGTATGCGCCCGGAGCTGACGGGCGGATAGGTATGACCAAAGAGCGGAGCGGCATGCGAATGACCGCGCGACCAAGGGAAGGAAGCCGGACCATGCCGGCATCGAGAGGCCACGCGCGCCCCGCCAGCGACGGAGGACGCCGGTGAGAGGGTTTTACAGCCGTCACCCGGTCTGGAGCGGGATCATCGCGATTCTCGTCGCGATCCTTCTGTGGATGATCTTCGCACTCTGGCCGGACTGGCTGACGGACGCCATCGGGCGCAAGAAGATCTTCCTCAACGCGCTCTTCAACGGGGTGACGCTGGGCGGGCTGTATTTCCTTGTCGCCTCGGGCTTCACGCTGATCTTCGGGTTGATGCGCAACGTCAATCTCGCGCATGGCTCGCTCTATCTTCTCGGCGGCTATGTCGGGTTTCTGGCGGCGGACTGGACCGGCTACTGGCTGCTCGCATTTCCGGCCGCCTTCGTCGTCGTCGCCGCGCTCGGCGTGCTTTTGCAGATCTTCGTCTTCCGTCGGATGGAGGGGGAGGATCTGCGCCAGACGTTGGTGACCATCGGTATTTCCATCGTTCTGGCGGACCTGATGCTCTGGATCTGGGGGGGCGACTATTACAACATCTCGCCGCCGGGCTGGCTGAGCGGGCCGGTGGAGACATTCCTCTCCACCGCGCAGAAAAGATCGGGCGACATCGTCTACATGAAATATCCGGTGGTGCGGATCGTGATTTTCCTGGCTTCCGTGGCGGTCGGGGTCGCGATGTGGCTGCTTCTCAACCGGACGCGGGTGGGCATGCTGATCCGCGCCGGGGTCGATGACCGCGACATGCTCTCGGCGACGGGCGCGCGCATCCAGCTCGTTTTCGTCGGCGTCTTCGCTTTCGGCGCCGGGCTCGCCGGCATGGCCGGCGTCGTCGGCGGCACCTTCCAGTCGGTCGCGCCGGGCGAGGACATCCGCTTTCTTCTCGCCTCGCTCGTCGTGGTGATCGTCGGCGGGATGGGTTCGATTCCCGGCGCCGCGCTCGGCGCGCTGCTGATCGGCCTCGCGGAGCAGTTCGGCTCGGTCTATTTCCCGACCTATGCGGTCGTTCTCACCTTCCTGATCATGGTCGTCGTGCTGGCCTTCCGGCCGCAGGGCCTTATGGGGAGGGCCTGAATGGCGCTGACGGAGGAAAGACCGGCGGAGATCGCGGCGGTGCGCGAGAGCCGGATTCCGCTCGCCTACTGGCTTGTCGGCGCGATCCTGATCGTCATGCCGGCGATCGCGGGGGACTATGCGCTCTACCAGATTTTCGGCTGGACCTTCATTCTCGGCATGATCGCGCTCAGCCTGATGTTTCTCGCCGGCTATGGCGGCATGGTCAGCCTCGTGCAGATGACGGTGGCGGGGCTGGCCGGCTACATGGTCGCGATCTTCGGAACCAGCGCCATCACCGACATTTCGCAGGGCTGGCCCTGGTATCTGGCGATCCCGCTGGCGCTGATCGTCGCGATGGTCTTCGGAACGCTGACCGGTTGGCTCGCGGTCAGGACGGAGGGGATCTACACGATCATGATCACCCTCGCGATCGCCTCGGCCTTCTTCTATTTCGTCAGGCAGAATTATGTCGTTTTCAACGGTTTCAACGGCCTGAACGGCATCCTGCCGCCGCCGCTTTTCGGCGTCGACTGGCGCGGGCCGACGGCGTTCTATTACCTGACGCTGTTCTGGGCCGCCCTCGCCTATTTCGCCGTGCTCTACCTTTCCCGCGCGCCGTTCGGGCTGGCGCTGCAGGGCGTACGGGACAATCCGCGCCGGATGGCGGCGCTCGGCTACAACGTCAACGCACACCGCGTCGCCGCCTACGCTTTCGCCGCGCTGATCGCCGGGATCGGCGGGATTCTCCTGACCTGGCAGTCGGCGCAGGTCTCCCCGGGCACGGTCGGCGTCGGGCCGGTGATCGATATCCTGATCATTGCGGTGATCGGCGGCGTCCGCCATCCGATCGGGCCGTTCATCGGCGCGCTGATCTATGTCATCCTCAAGACCTTCGCGACCGATGCGCTGGTCGGCCTCGGCCTCGCCGGGGAACGCTTCCAGCTTCTGATCGGAATCGGCTTTCTCGCCATCGTCTTCTGGTCGCCGGACGGCATCCTCGGGCTTTGGGAGAAATGGAAGGCGAGCCGGGGGCGCGACCCGCTTCTGGACCGTGACGAGGCGAAATTTTGAACGCCCCGGTGGACATGACGGCGACGATATCGGAGCGGTTGAGTTCGACCGGCACCGCGAACGCGCTGGAGCTTCGCGGCGTCGGCAAGATGTTCGGGGCGCTCTCTGCGCTCGCCGATATCGACATGACCGTGCGCCCGGGCGAGCGCCGGGCGGTCCTCGGCTCGAACGGCGCCGGCAAGACCACGCTCTTCAACTGCGTGACCGGGGATTTTCCGCCGACCACCGGTTCTATCCGTTTCTTCGGCGAGGACATCACCGCGTTTCCGCCGCATGAGCGGATCAGGCGGGGGCTGCGCCGCACCTACCAGATCTCGCTGCTCTTCTCCGGGTTGAGCGTGCTCGACAATGTCTATCTCGCCAGTTGCGGAGTCTCGCGCGGGCGGTTCTCCTTTCGCCGCCCGCGCCGGGACGACGCGCTGATGGCGAGCGCGGAGAACCTGGTGCGCGTCGTCCATATGGAGGACGCCAAGGACACTATCGTCGCCAATCTCTCTTACGGCCAGCAGCGCCAGCTCGAGATCGCGATGGCGCTTTCGGGCGCGCCGCGTTTCATTCTCTTCGACGAGCCGGCGGCGGGGCTTTCGCCCACCGAGCGGCGCGATCTGGTGGAGATCCTGACCGGCCTTCCGGGCCATATGGGCTTCATCATCATCGAGCACGACATGGATGTCGCGCTCCGCGTCGCGGAATCTGTGACGATGATGCATAATGGGCGCATCTTCAAAGAAGGGAAACCGGCCGAGATCGAGAACGATCCCGAGGTGCAGGCGCTCTATCTCGGCGGGGGCGAGGATGGCTGAACGCGGCGTCCCCTCTCTCGCGATACGCGACCTGAACGTGTTCTACGGCCAGTCGCACGCCCTGCAGGGCGTGAACCTGACGCTCGATCGAGGCGTTCTATCCGTCGTCGGGCGGAACGGCATGGGCAAGACCACGCTCTGCAAGACGATCATGGGGCTGGAGCGGGCCGCCTCGGGCGCGGTCGCGCTTCATGGCCAGGCGCTGACCGGCATGACGCCCTCCGACATCGCCCGGCTTGGCGTCGGCTATGTGCCGCAGGGACGCCGGCTCTGGCGTTCGCTCAGCGTCGACGAGCATCTGAAGCTGGTGGCGGTGAAGGGCGGCGCCTGGTCGGTCGAGCGCATCTATTCGACATTTCCACGTCTCGCGGAGCGGCGCGACAATCTCGGCGCGCAGCTTTCGGGCGGCGAGCAGCAGATGCTCGCCATCGGCCGCGCGCTCCTCCTGAATCCGCGGCTTCTGGTGATGGACGAGCCGACCGAGGGGCTCGCCCCGGTGATCGTCAGCCAGGTCGAAGAGATGTTGCTCCGGCTCGGGCGCGAGGGCGATATCGACGTTCTTGTCATCGAGCAGAATATCGGCGTCGCCTGCGCGGTCTCCGAAAACGTCGCGATCATGGTCAATGGCAAGATCGACCGGGTGATGGATGCGGCGCGCCTCGCGGCCGATCGCGACCTGCAGCAGGCTTTGCTGGGCGTCGGGCGCCACGCGCATGACGAAACGCCGGACACCGCCGTCGCGCATGCGCCGACAGAGCGCGCGGCGGGGCCGACGAAGATCTACCTCTCCAATCCGAAAACGCCGACGCGCTGGTCGCAGTCGGTTCCGGTGCGGGTGATTGAAGGATCGGCGCGCACGGTGACGGCGGCCGAGGCTTCGTCGGCTCGAAAGGCCCGGCCGATGCGCGCGCGCGCGTCGGGGGCGCCCGGCGACGTCCTGGTGGCGGGAACGCTGGACACCAAGTCGGCCGAGCTGCGGTTCATCCGCGACATCCTCAAGGGCGAGGGGGTGAGGGTGCGGATGGTCGACCTCTCCACCAGCGGCAAACCCTCGGGCGCCGATGTGCCGCCGCACGCCGTCGCCGGGTTCCATCCGCGCGGCGCGAGCGGCGTCTTCACCGGCGATCGGGGATCGGCGGTCGCCGGAATGACCGTCGCCTTCGAACGCTGGATGCAGGCGCAGGACAATGTCGCCGGCGTGATCGGCGCGGGCGGCTCCGGCGGCACGGCGCTGGTCGCGCCGGCTTTTCGCGCCCTGCCGGTCGGGGTGCCGAAGGTGATCGTCTCCACCGTCGCCAGCGGCAACACCGAGCAATATGTCGGGCCGTCCGACATTTTCATGCTGCACTCCGTCGCCGACGTGCAGGGGTTGAACTCGATCACCCGGCAGGTGCTGGCGAACGGCGCGCATGCGCTTGCGGGCATGGCGAAGGCGCGGCGGGCGCCGGCGCCGGCCGCGCCGTCAAAGCCGGCGATCGGCCTCACCATGTTCGGCGTCACCACCACCGCCGTCCGGCAGGTCGCGGCCGAACTGGAGGGGGAGTACGACTGCCTCGTCTTCCACGCCACCGGGACCGGCGGAAGAGCGATGGAGAACCTGCTCGATTCGGGCATGCTGGCCGGAGTGATCGACCTGACCACGACCGAGGTCTGCGACATGGTGGCGGGCGGCGTCTTTCCGGCGACGGAGGATCGTTTCGGCGCCGCGATCCGGTCGGGCCTTCCCTATATCGGGGCCTGCGGCGCGCTCGACATGGTGAATTTCAACGCGCCGGAGACCGTGCCGGAGCGGTATCGCGGGCGGCTTCTCTATGAGCATAACCCGCAGATCACGCTGATGCGGACCTCGGTGGAGGAGAACGAGCGGATCGCCCGGTTCATCGGTGCGCGGTTGAACCGGATGACCGGGCCGGTGCGGTTCTTTCTGCCCGAGGGCGGAGTCTCCGCGCTGGACGCCGACGGCCAGCCCTTTCGAGATCCGCAGGCCGATGAGGCGCTATTCTCTACGCTGGAGGGAACCGTGAGCCAGACGATGCAGCGCCGTCTGATCCGCACGCCTCACAACATCAACGACCCGGAATTCGCCGCGCTTGCCGTGGCGACGTTCCGCGAATTGCACGGCGGCGGCGCGCGCCGCGCCGCGGGAGCCTAATATGCAGAGCAGAAGCGAGCTGATGACGAAATTCCGCGCGATGGCGGCGACGGGCGAGCCGATCATCGGCGGCGGGGCAGGCACCGGGCTTTCCGCAAAATGCGAGGAGGCCGGCGGGATCGATCTCATCGTCATCTACAATTCCGGCCGCTACCGGATGGCCGGGCGCGGCAGCCTCGCCGGGCTGATGCCCTATGGCGACGCCAACGCCATCGTGACGGAGATGGCGGCGGAGGTGCTGCCGGTGGTGAAGCATACGCCGGTGCTGGCCGGGGTCTGCGCCACCGACCCCTTCCGCTTGATGCCGCACTTCCTGGACCAGCTGAAGGCGATGGGCTTCGCCGGGGTGCAGAACTTTCCCACCGTGGGGCTGATCGACGGGACGTTCCGCGCCAATCTGGAGGAGACAGGCATGTCCTATGCGCAGGAGGTGGAGATGATCCGCCTCGCGCGCGAGCGTGACCTGTTGACGACGCCCTATGTCTTTTCCGAAGCGGACGCGGCGGCGATGGCCGGCGCGGGAGCCGACATCATCGTGGCCCATCTGGGGCTGACGGCGGGCGGCTCCATCGGCGCGGAGACCGGCGTCGCGCTGGAGGACGCGCCCGCGCTGACCGACAAGTGGGCTGCGGCGGCGCTGGCCGTGAACCCCGATGCGCTCGTGCTGGTCCACGGCGGGCCGGTCGCCATGCCCGGCGACGCAGAATTCGTTCTGAAGAACACGAAGCATTGCCACGGTTTCTACGGCGCCTCCTCCATGGAGCGGCTGCCGACGGAGATCGCGCTGACCGAACAGACCAAGAAATTCAAGAGCATCCGCCCCTGACGCGGAGAGGGAGGCCACCATGACCGGAGAGCTGATCGGACAACTGATCCTCTGGCTGATTTTCGCAGTCATCGTCATCTTCATCGCCTATTGGGTGATGCGATGGCTCTATCGCCGTTCGACAAAGGAGATCGCGTTCGTAAGGACGGGTTTCCTCGGCGAGAAGGTGGTGATCGACGGCGGCGCCTTCGTCTGGCCGATCATCCACGACATCACGCCGGTCAACATGAACACGCTCCAGCTTGCGGTGACGCGCGAGAAGGAGGAGGCGCTGATCACCAAGGACCGGATGCGGATCGACGTCGATGCGGAGTTCTACGTCCGGGTGAAGAACTCGAAAGAGGCGGTCAGCCTCGCCGCATCGACGCTGGGCCGCCGCTCGCTCGAGGCGGAGCGGCTGCACGGGCTCCTGTCGGGCAAGTTCATCTCGGGTCTGCGCACCATCGCCTCCGAAATGACCTTGGAGGAACTGCACGAGAACCGGAACGACTATGTCGCCCGGGTCTTGAACGCCGCGCAGATGGGGCTGGAGAAGAACGGGCTTGAGCTGGAAAGCGTCGCGATCACCGATATCGATCAGACCGATATCGAGTATTTCAACCCTTCGAACCGGTTCGACGCCGAGGGTCTGACCTCCGTCATCCAGGCTGTGGAGGAGCGCCGGAAGCTCAGGAACGACATCGAGCAGGAGACGATGATCCGTATCCGGGCGCGCAACCTTGAGGCCGAGCGCCAGTCGCTGGAGATCGAACGCGACAGCGAGCATGCAAGGCTGGAGCAGGAGCGCGAGATCGAGTTTCGCCGCGCCCAGCAACGCGCCGAACTGGTGCGCGAGCGCGCCGAACGCGAGCGCGAAGGCGAGGAGGCGAGCCTCCTGAGCCGCGAGGCGATCGAAACGGCGCGGATCGCCAATGATCGCCAGATCTCCGAAGCCCGGATCAAATCCGAGCGCGAGGTCAGAAGCTGGGAGATCGAGCGCCAGCGGGTGATCGACGAGGCCGAAATCGCCACCCGCGAGGCGATCGAGAAAGCGCGCATCCGGCAGGAGAAGAGCGTCTCGGAAGAGCGGATCAAGACCAGGCAGGAAACCGACGCCGCGGAAATCGCGGCCGCGGAAGCCATCGAGAAGGCGCGCATCGCGCAGGAGCGCGCCGTCACCGAAGCGCGCATCGCCAAGGATCAGGAAAATCGCAGCCAGGAGATCGAGCGCCAGCGCATTGTCGACGAGGCCGACATCTCCGCCCGCGAGGTGGTGGAGAAGGCCCGCATTTCGCAGGAGCGCGAGATCACCGAGGCGCGGATCGCCCTCGACCAGTCGACGCGCGAGAAGGAGATCGCCCGCAACCTGGCGGTCGAGGAGGCGGAGATCGCCGCCCGCGAAGCCGCCGACAAGCTGCGCATCGCGCAGGAGCGGACGGTGAGCGCGGAGCGCATCACCTCCGACCGCGCGACGCGGGAGTTGGAGATCGAGCGCCAGAAGGTGCTGGAGGAGGCGGAGATCGCCTCCGAACAGGCGACCGAAGCGGCGCGCATCGCCCGCGAAAAGGCGCTGGCGGCGGAGCGCATCGCCTCCGAGCAGGCGACGCGGGGGCTGGAGATCGAGCGCCAGCGGGTGCTGGACGAGGCGCAGATCGCGGCGCGCGAGGCTACGGATTCGACCCGTATCGCGCAGGAGGAGCGCGTGCGCGCGCTGGAGATCGCCCGCAACCGGGCGGTGGACGAGGCCGAGATCGCCGCCCGCGAGGCGGTGGAGAAAGCCCGCATCGCGCAGGACAAGGAACTGGCCTTCGAGCGCATCGCCAGCCAGGAGGCGACGGAGGAGCGCGAGGTCGCGCGCGGTCGCGCCATCGAAGCCGCGGAGATCGCCCGGTCCGAAGCCATCGACGCGGCGAAGATCGCCAAGGAGAAGGCCGTCGCCGCCGAACGGATCGCCTTCGAGAAGGCGACACGCGAGCTGGAGATCGCCCGCAATCAGGCGGTGGACGAGGCCGAGGTCGCGGCGAGCGAAGCGGTCGAGGCGGCGCGCATCGCCCGCGAGGCGAAGCTTTCCGTCCGGCGGATCGAGAGCGAGGAGAAGACCCGCGAGCGCGACGTCGCCCGCGCCCGCGCCATCGAGGCGGCGGAGATCGCGAAGGAGGAGGCGGTGGAGGCCGCCCGCTTCGCCAAGGAGAAGGCGGTCGCCGCCGAGCGCATCGCCTATGAGCAGGACCTTCGCGAGCGCGAGGTTGCGCGCAACAAGGCGGTCGATCACGCGGCCATCGCAGCCGAGGAGGAGATCAACGCCGCCCGGATCGGCGAACAGCTCCGGACCCGCGCCGCCGAGATTCAGAAGGAAGGCGAGATTCGCTCGCGCGAGATCGAGAAGGCGGAGGGCGTGGAAAGCGCAGAGATTTCTTCGCGCCGCCTGATCGAGCAGCTGCGCATCGAGAAGGAGCAGGAAACGACGGCCGAGAAGATCGCCCGCGACGAGAGGGTGCGGAACCTGGAGATCGCGCGCAACAAGGCGCTCGACGCCGCGCAGATCGCCGCCGACGAGGCAATCGAGGCGGCGCGCGTCGCCAAGGAGAAGACGGTCGACGCGGAGCGCATCCTCGCCGAACAGGAGCTGGACGCGAAGAAGATCGAGAGGAAGAAGGCGCTGGAGCGACTGGAGATCGCCCGGACGCAGGCGCTCCGCGAGGCCGAGATCGCCAGCCAGGAGGAGGTGGAGCGCGCCCGCATCGCCTCCGAACGCGGGCTGGACGACGCCCGCATCGGCCACCAGACCGAGCGGCGCAAGCTGGAGATCGAGCGCGAGCGCGCGACTGAAGAGGCGTCGATGGAGAAGGCCATCGCGCTCTACGTGAAATCGCTCGAGGAAAGCGCGGCGGCGGAAAAGGCCGACATCGCCCGCGCCCGCGCGGCGGAGGCGGCCGAGAAGGTCACCACCGCGAAGGAGACCGAGGAAGCCTCCCGTCGCCGCTCGATCGACGTGGTGATGGCGGAGAAGGCGGCGCAGGAGAAGCGCATCGCCGCCGAGGCGGAGCAGATCCGCGCCGCCGTCGAGGCCGAGGCGCAAAAGCTCATCAACGAAGCGGAGAACGTCCTCACCGACGCCGCGCGCCAGTCGCTCTTCAAACGGAAGATGCTGGAGCATGTCGAGGGCATCGTCGCCGCCTCGGTCAAGCCGCTGGAGAAGATCAACGACATCAAGATCATGCAGCTCGGCGGCTCCGGCACGCAGGGGCTCGACTGGTCGAATGGCGGCGGCGGCTCCGGCGGCGGCGGGGGCGGAGGAAGCTCGCCCACCGACGATGTGATGAACTCCGCGCTTCGCTACCGGGTGCAGGCGCCCTTCGTCGACTCGCTGCTGAAGGATATCGGCGTCGACGGCGCCAATATAGCGAAGTCGAGCATCCTGCGCGACGCCTCCGACATGGGCCGCGCCGGGAACGAGGCGTTGCGGCTCAAGGCGGCGAAGGACAAGGCGGGCGGCGAGGATTCCGGCGCCGGCGGAGATGGCGGGAAAGGGGCGAAATAGATGGCGCGGGTCTATGTCTCAAGCGTGATCGGCGCCGGGGCCGGGGAGGTCTGGAAGCGCATCCGCGACTTCAACGCCCTGCCGAAATGGCATCCGCGCATCCGCGACAGCCGGATCGAGGACGGCCTGCCCGGCGACAAGGTCGGTTGCATCCGCAATTTCAATCTTCAGAACGGCGACAATATCCGTGAGCAGCTTCTCGGCCTTTCAGATTACGATCACTTCTGCACCTACTCGATGCTGGACGGGCCGATGCCGCTTTCGGATTACGTCGCGACGCTGCGCCTGACGCCGATCACCGACGGCGACCGCTGTTTCGCCGAATGGTCGGCGGAATTCGCATGCGCCCCGAACGACGAGTCGGATCTGGTCGCCGGAATCGGCGGGAATGTCTTTCAGGGCGGCTTTGACGCGCTGAAACGGCATTTCGGAGGCTGAAATGGTCAGGGTCGTCCGCAGCACGGTGATCGATGCGCCGGTCGAGACGGTCTGGGACGCGATCCGCGATTTCAACGGGCATGACCGCTGGCACCCCGCTGTCGCGGAAAGCCATGTCGAGCGCGGAGAGCCCGTCGACAGGATCGGCTGCGTCAGAAATTTCAGGCTGGCGGACGGCTCGAACCTGCGTGAGCAGTTGCTGACGCTTTCCGACCTCGAGATGGCGTTCTCCTATTGCCTTCTGGATACGCCGATTCCGCTTTTCAACTATGTCGCCCATTGCCGTCTGACCCCGGTCACCGACGGGAACGCCACGTTCTGGGAATGGGAAAGCCGCTTCGACACCCCCGCGGGACGCGAGGAAGAACTGGCGGCGCAGGTCGGCGACGGGATTTACAGCGCCGGTTTCGAAGCCATACGCGAGCATCTGGGAGCCGCCGCATGAGCATCATTGTCGAAACCTTCGATACGCTCGCCGAGGCCGCCCGCGCCATCGGCGGCGACGGGCGCTATCTCGGCGGCGGGACGCTGGTGATGCGCGCCGCGAATTACGGCGATCAGAGTTTCCGGCGGATCATCCGGGTCCGCGACCAGGGGCTGCGGCGCATCGCGGCCGCGGGCGACCGGATCGAGATCGGCGCCGGCGCGACCATGGCCGATGTGATGGCGTCCCGCGATCTGGCGTTTCTGGAGCCGGTCGCCCGCGCAATCGGCGGGCCGGCGGTGCGACAGATGGCGACGGTCGGCGGAAATCTTTTCGCGGCGCATCCCTATGGCGATTTCGCGACCGCGCTGCTGGCGCTCGACGGCAAGGCGCGGATGGCGGACGGGCGCGAGACGCCGCTGGAGGAATTGCTGGCGCGGCGCGATGGCGCGGGGCTTGTCGCCTCCGTCTCCATCGCCCGGCCGCGCGACGGGGAGTTCCGGTTCCGGAAAGTCAGCCGGGTGAAACCGAAGGGTGTCTCGGTCATGGCGATCGCCGCGTGGCTGCCGGGGGCGCCGGGGCGGATCGCGGGCGCGCGCGTCGCGTTCGGCGCGATGGGGCCGGCGCCGGCGCGGGCGCGCGCCGTCGAGCGGGCGCTGGAGGGCGCGGCGCTGGACGAGAGCGGGATCGCGCGGGCGCTGGCCGCGGCGACGGAGGGGCTGGATCCGCCTGACGATCCGCTCGCCTCCGCCTGGTACCGGCGCGAGGTCGCGCCGGTGCATCTGCGGAGATTGTTGCTCGAAGACGGGAGGCGGTGATGGCCAGAACGCCAATCAGTTTCACATTGAACGGCTCGACCGCCGATCTGTTCGTCGAGGGCGGCGAGAATCTCCTGGACGCGCTGCGGCGCGGGCTGGGCGATCTCACGCCGAAATACGGCTGCGGACAGGGGGCCTGCGGGACCTGCACGGTGCTCATCGACGGGCGCCCGCAACTCAGCTGCCTGACGCTGGCGGAGGCGGTCGCGGGCCGCTCCGTCGAGACGGCCGCCAGCCTCGCGGAGGGGCCGGACCTTCACCCCCTGCAGGACGCCTTCATGGAGGGTTTCGCCGCCCAGTGCGGCTATTGCACGCCGGGCATGCTGATGGCGGCGAAAGCGCTGCTGGCGGAGAACCCCACCCCGACACGCGAAGAGGTCGCCGAGGGGATCGCCGGCAATATCTGCCGCTGCACCGGCTACGAGCCGATCATCGACGCCATTCTCGCCGCGGCGGAACGCATGCGCGGGAGGGCCGCCTGATGTCATCGATCGAATTCCGGAAGGAATATTTCAAGGACGAGCGCGACGACGATCTCGCGGAGATCGGCAAGCCGACGCGCCGGCAGGACATTCTCGGCCATGTCACCGGACGCTCGGCTTATTTCGACGATCACCTCTTCGACGGGCTCCTGCACATGCGCTGCGTGCGCTCGCCGCACCATCACGCCCGCATCCGGTCGATCGACGCGAGCGCGGCGGAGCGGATGCCCGGCGTCAGGCGGATCGTGCGGGGCGAGGATGTGCCGCGCAACATGAACACGCTCCTCTCGCTGATCGGTTTCGGGCGCGACGACGAGATGGTGCTCCAGACGAAGAAGGTCGCCTATAGGGGAGAGCCGGTGCTGGCGATCATCGCCGATACCGAGCGGCAGGCGCGTGACGCGGTCGCCGCCGTGCGCGTGGACTGGGAGGTTCTGCCGCACGTCCTCGACCCCGAGGAGGCGCTGAAGCCGAACGCGCCGGTGGTGAACGAGGAGTACCCGAACAACACGTTCGATTATTACGACCGCTACGACCATCAGAAAATGCGCTTCGGCGACGTCGCCAGGGGTTTCGCCGAAGCGACGCATATCGTCGAGGGCGAATACCAGATGTCGCCCATCGAGCAGGCCCCGACGGAGACTTGCGGCGCCATCGCGGCCCCGGAGACGAACGACCGCTATGTCTGCCACACCTCGACGCAGGCGCTGTTCTTCTCGCTCGGCACCGCGGCGAAGGTGCTCGACATGGCGTCCTCGCGGCTGCATTTCATCGGCGGCACGGTGGGCGGCGGCTTCGGCGGCAAGGTCGACAGCATGCATGAGCCGCTGGCGGTTCTGGGCGCCATGTTGACCGGGCGTCCGGTCAAGTATTGCTGGGACCGGGAGGAGGAGATGCAGGTGGGGGCCCCGCGCGGGGCCGAGCGCTGGCGCATCAAGGACGGGCTTTCCGCCGACGGGCGGCTTCTGGCGCGGGAGTTCACGGGGTTTTTCGACGCCGGCGCCTACACGCGGCTTTCGAGCTACGCCATCGTCAAGGCCGTCGGGCATATGCCAGGGCCCTACGCGATCCGGAACGTCGCGGCGAATGTCTACTGCGTCTACACCAACCGCACCCCGGCCACCGCGATGCGCGGCTTCGGCGTCACCGCCGTCGATTTCGCCATCGAACGGCAGATGGACAAGAACGCCCGCGCGGTGGGGATGAACCCGGTCGAGTTCCGCATCCTCAACGCCTATCGCGACGGCGACATGAAGGCGCACCGGCGCATCGCCAAGAACTGCGCGCTGATCGAATGCTGTCAGGTCGCGGCGCAAAAGGCCGGAATCGCGATCAGCGCCGAGGCCGCCGCCCAGTCCAGCCTGTCCGGCGGCGGCGAAGGCTGGCGGGCCGAGATACCGGAGACGGTGACCGATCAGGAAGGCAGGATCGGCGAGCGACGCCAGCGCGACCTTCCAACGGCGCCCGGCGCGGCGGGCGGGCCGAAGGGCCGCATCGCGGCCGGGGTTCACGGGCGAGCGATCCAGGCCGCGCCGCCGCAGGACGAGGATATGATCCTGGAGGCGGAGCGGATCGGCCATCGGATCTCGGAGGCGCAGACCGTGTTGCCGTCCTCCTCGCAGCCGAGGCCGCAACAGGCGGCGCCCGCGCCGCAACCCTACCGACCGGCGCCGGCCGCGCCGCCGGGTCAGGCGCAGCGCCCCGCCGCAGCGCCGCCCGCCGCCGCAGCGCCGCCCGCGTATCAGCCGCAGCCGCAGCGCCCGAGCTATCAGACCCCGCCCGCGCCCCAGCCGCAGCCGCGTCAGCCTGCGCCGCAGTCGACCCAGCCGCCGGCGGGGCAACCGACGGCGCCGTATGAGCCCGAAAAACCCTTCCAGCGCGGCGTAACCCGCCCCGGCGCGCCGCGCTTCCTCTCCGGCGTCAGGAGGCGTTGAGATGACCGTTCACAAGGGCCGCGGCTTCGCCTCGATCAACTATCCGATCGGAATGAATCTCGGCGGCGACCCCTCTCAAGCGCTCGTTCACGCGACTCCCGACGGCAAGTTCATGGTGACGCTGAGCGCTATCGATCTCGGGCAGGGAATGAAATCCGTCACCCGCCAGATCGCGGCGGAGACGCTCGGCGTTCCCATTGCGGATGTCTATGTCGATACGGCCGACAGCGACACCGGCCCGCACGACATGGGCAGTTTCGCGTCGCGTGGGACGCACCGGATGGGCAATGCGGTGATCCGCGCCGCGACCGAGGCGCGAAAGGCGATGCTGGAGGCGGCGGCCGAGGAGCTGGAGGTCAACGCCTCCGATCTGGAGACGGACGGGGCCGGCAATATTCATGTGAAGGGCGCGCCGGGCCGCTCGATCACCGTGATGGAGACATCGCAGGCCGCGCAGTTCAAACAGGGGCGGACGCTGGCCGGGCGCGGAATTTTCCTGATCCCGCTTTCCGATGTGGATTCGGAGACCGGGGAAATGACGCCTGTCTCCTGCTTCGCGCACGCCGCGCTGGTCGTCGATCTGGAGGTCGACGACGAGACCGGCGAGGTGACGGTGACGGAGGTGAACTCGGCCTATGAACTCGGCCGCGCGCTGAACCCGAAACTGGTGGAGCAGCAGTTGATCGGCGGCGCGTGGATGGGGCTTAGCCACGCGCTCTACGAGACGACGGAGCCCTATTATCCCGACCGCGAACATGGCCCGACCGATTTCAACCAGTACCTGATGCCGGGGCCGGGCGATGTCGCCCCGCATCATATCGCGGTGCTGGAACGGCCGGCCGAGGACGGCCCCTATGGCGGCAAGGGGCCCGGGGAGATGTGCGCCAACCCGCTGCTCCCCGCCGTGGCCAACGCGGTCTTCGACGCGGTCGGGGTGGAGTGCGACACGCTGCCGATCACGCCCGAGAAAGTGCTGCGCGGCATCCGCGCCAATGGCGGCGCGCGGCCGCAGGGACGGGCCTAGGTGCCGGTCCGCCCGGTCATATCCGGCGTCGGAAGCCCCGATGCGCTCGGCCAGGCGCTCGCCGGCGCGCAATACCTCGCCAGCGAGCCGCTGGCGACGGCGGCGTATCTCGCGCTCGCGCTCGGCAAACCCTTGCTGCTGGAAGGCGCGCCCGGCGTCGGCAAGACCGAGGCGGCCGTCGCGCTCGGCGCCGTTCTTTCGCGCCGCATCGTGCGGCTTCAGTGCTACGAAGGCATCGACGCGGCGGCGGCGCTTTACGAGTGGAACTACCCGCGCCAGATGCTCGCGATCCGGCAGGCGGGCGAGGGGCATCTGAACCTCTACGCCGACGAATTCCTTCTGGAGCGGCCCTTGCTGGAGGCGCTGCGCGCGCCCGACGATTGCCTCTTGTTGATCGACGAGATCGACCGCTCGGACCATGAGTTCGAGGCGTTCCTGCTGGAGTTCCTCTCCGACTTCCAGATCTCGATCCCGGAGACGGGCACGATCCGCGCCGCCCGCGCGCCGGTCGTGGTGCTGACCTCGAACCGCACGCGGGATCTCCATGAGGCGCTGCGCCGGCGCTGCGTCTATCACTGGATCGATTATCCCGATCCCGCGCTGGAGGCGGAGATCGTGATGGCCCGCGCCAGCACGGTCGCGCGATCGACCGCCGATGCGGTGGTCGCCTCGGTCAATCTCTTGCGTGCGGAGCCGCTGGCGAAGCCGCCCGGCGTCGCCGAGACGATCGAATGGGCCGAGGCGGCGACGCTGCTGAACTCCCAGGGCGCAGCCTGGCCCGCCGCCTTTCGCCGCGCCATCGGCGTCGCGCTGAAGGATCAGGACGATCTGACCTACATGGCGCAGCGCTTCGACGCCGTTCTGCCGGGCGAAGCGGCGTGACCGGGGCGCTTCCCCCGGCCATCCGGCCCTTCGTCCAGTTCGCGGCGGTGCTGCGCGAGCATCGCTTCGCCGTATCGCCCGATCAGACCATCGATTTCATCGAGGGCGTCGGCCTGCTCGGCCCCCGCTCCATCGAGGACGTGAGAAGCGCCGCCCGCGCCCTCTTCGCCATTCCGCCGGAGCGGGAGGCGGAGTTCGACGCGCTCTTTCGCGCGATCTTCTTCGGCCAGACCATTGCGGCGCCAGCGCCCTCCGAGGATGACGACGAAGGCGAGACGGAGGCGCATGAGCCGGGCGGCGAGATCGAGATCGAGGCCGAGGAGGACGAAGAGGAGGCGGGCGCGGAGGCGACCGTGGTCGAACGTCTTTCGCACCGCGAGATCGTCGGCGCCGAGGACGAGGCGCTGGCCCGCTTCGCCCGCCTCGCGCCTGAGCGTCTGCCGCGCCGTCGGTCCTATCGAAGGGCGCGGGCGCGCAAGGGCGATCAGCCGGACATCCGCCGCGCCATCCGCGCCGCCGCGCGCCGGGACGGAGAGATCATGGTCCTGCCGCGCCGCCGACGGAAGGAGCGCCAGCGGCGCATTGTTCTGCTGATCGACGTTTCCGCCTCGATGAAGGCGGAGACGGACGCCGCGCTCCGTTTCGCGCACGCGCTCGCGCAGGCCGCGGATCGCGTCGAGATCTTCACCCTCGGCACGAGGCTGACGCGGATCACCCCGGCGCTGGCGCCCGCCGGGCGCGAACAGGCGCTGGCCCGCGCCGCGTCCCTGATCGCCGATATCGACGGCGGCACGCGGATCGGCGACGCGCTTCAGGCGTTCCTCGCGGTGCCGCGCTACGCCGGGTTCGCCCGCGGCGCCGCCGTCATCGTGCTCTCCGACGGGCTGGAGCGCGGCGACCCGGCGGAGATGGTGGACGCGGTGCGCCGCCTTTCCCGCGCCGCATGGACGCTCGATTGGCTGACGCCGCTCAAGGCCGACGCGGACTTTGCGCCGCGCACCGGCGCGCTTTCCGCGATCCTTCCCTATCTCGACCAGCTCGGCGCCGGCGGGCGGGTGGAGGCGGTCGCGGACCATGTTCTGAATATTGCGAGGGCCTCATGATCGACGCGCACCATCATATCTGGCGACAAAGGGACCTGCCGTGGCTCATGGGGCCGGAGCAGCCGCGCATCTTCGGCCCCTACGGCTCGATCCGGCGGGATTATCTGATCGACGAATATCTCGACGACCTCAAGGGAACCGGCATCACGAAATCGGTCTATGTGCAGACCAACTGGGCGGTCGACAGGTTCGAGGACGAGGCCGCCTGGGTCCAGTCCGTCGCCGATGAAGCGGGCTGGCCGCACGCCATCGTCGCCTATGCCGATTTCACCCGCGAGGATGTGCGCCCGCAACTCGACCGGCTGGCGAAATACCCGCTGATGCGCGGCGTCCGCCAGCAGCTTCACTCGCATGAGAACGCGCTCTACCGGTTCGCGAGCCGGCCCGATCTGGCGACCGACCCGCGCGTCCAGCGCAATGTCGCGGCGCTGGCGGATTACGGCTGGAGCTTCGATCTGCAGGTCTTCGCCGACCAGATGGAGGGCGCAGCCAGCCTCGCCGCCGCCTGTCCGGGCGTGACCTTCGTGTTGCAGCATGCCGGGATGCTGGAGGATGTGAGCGACGCGGGCCGCCGGGCCTGGCGCGCGGGCATGGAGCGGCTGGCGGCGGAGCCGAACGTGGTGACGAAGCTCTCCGCCTTCGGGACCTTCATTCACCGGAACGATCCCGCTTTCGTCGCCGAGATGATCCAGGCCACCGCCGGCATCTTCGGCGCCGAGCGGTGCATGTTCGGCTCCAACTTCCCGATCGAGAAGATCTGGTGCCGCTACGAAGACCTATTCGCCGCGTTCCGGGCCGGGGCGGAACCCCTCGGCCAGAAGGCGTGCGACGCGATTTTCAACGATACGGCGGCGCGCGTTTACCGGCTCTGACCGGAAGCCGCAGAACAGGGAGAGACAGATGGCCCTCACGATACATGTGCTGGACTACGGCGATATCGAGCTGGAGGCGAGCTTCTTCGTCCTCGGCCATAATTGCGGGCGAGTGCGCCGGGTGCCGGTTTACGGCTTCCTGATCCTCGGCGGCGCCTATCCGGTGCTGGTCGACACCGGCTATCGCGACAACGCGATCATGGAAAGCCTGAACATGCGCGGGCTCCAGTATCACGACAACATGATCGAGAACCAGCTGGCGAAGCACGGGGTGAAGCTGGGCGACATCCGCTACATCATGCACACCCATCTTCACATCGACCATGCCGGGAAGGACGACCAGTTCCCGATGAACACGACCGTGGTGCTGAACCGGAGGGAGATGGAGTTCTCCGTCTCCGGCATCATGTATCCGCAATACCCCAAGCCCGACATCATTCACCTGGTCGAGCGGATCTACGAGCCGGAGGCGGTGCGCTTTCTCGATCTCGAACTGACCGGGGCGGAGGAGATCATCCCCGGCGTCTGGTGCGAGCCGGCGGGCGCGCATACAGAGGGTTCGATGAACGTGATCGTCGAGACGGCGGAAGGTCTCGCCTGTATCTGCGGCGACGTGATCTACGACATCAACGATCAGATCATCGACCATGTGCGGGTCAACAACTGGATGGAGCCGCAGGTCACCGGCAACCATTCCTCGACCAAGCGGGCCGAGAAGGCGGCGATCAAGAAACTGCTGAACAACTACACCTTCCTGCTGCCGGTCCATGACCGTCCGGCGAGGGTGGAGCATGGGCAGGTCGTCGGCCGGCCCGGCATGACCGTGCCGGGGCCGATGGTCGAGACGTTGCCGAAACGCGACTGGTTCCCGGCGTGATCGAATAACGGGGGAGGGGAAAATGCCGCATAAGGTGATCGACGCACGCTTCCATGGCCTGATCGACGAGTTCGCGCCGGTCGACCGGGTCGGGCGCGGCTTTCTGTTCACCGAGGGGCCGGTCTGGAACCCGGTGGAGCAGAACCTGCTCTTTTCCGACATGCCCGGCGATGTGCGTCGGCGCTGGACGCCCGATGGCGTGGTCGCGGAGGTGCAGCGCCCGTCCAACAAGGGCAACGGGATGACCTATGACGCGGAGCTGAACCTCCTCGTCTGCGAGCATTCCACCAGTTCCGTCGTCCGCATCCGGCCCGACGGGACGCGCGAGGTGCTCTGCTCGCATTTCGAAGGAAAAGAGCTGAACTCCCCGAACGACATCTGCGTGAAATCCGACGGCGCGATCTATTTCACCGACCCGACCTATGGACGGATGGAGGGATTCGGCGTCAAGCGCGAACAGGAGCTGAGCTTCCAGGGCGTCTACATGCTGCCGCCGCAGCACCGGCCGGGAGACGAGCCTGTCCTGGTGTCCGACCGCTACATGTTCTCGCAGCCGAACGGGCTGACCTTCAGCCCCTGCGAGCGGTTCATGTGGGTGAACGACACCGAGCAGGCGAATATCCGCGTCTTTGACGTGGCCGATGACGGGCGGCTGGCCGGCGGGCGGCTTTTCGCGACGGGAATCGCCGAGAACGCCCGCGCCGGACGGCCAGACGGCATGCGCTCCGACACCGAGGGCAATGTCTGGGTGACGGCGCCCGGCGGAGTCTGGGTCTATTCCTTCGACGGGGTGAAGCTGGGTGAGATCTCCTGCCCCGAGCAGGTCGCGAATTTCCACTGGGGCGGGGAGCGGTGGGACACGCTCTTCATGTGCGCGACGACCTCGCTCTACACCGTCCGCACGAAGGCGCGGCCGCGCCGGGAGCCGTTCATGGCCGGAGGGGCCGCGCCCGCCGCGGCGCCGGCCGCCGCCAGGCCGGTCGCATCCGGACTTGACCCGAAAACCACCGCGCTGCTGATCCAGGACATGCAGAACGACGTCATCATGGACGGCGGCGCCTTCGCCGATAGCGGCGCGCCCGACCACGCCCGCCAGCAGAACGTGATCGAAAACTCCAAACGCCTGGCGCAAGCCTGCCGGCGGGCCGGGATCATGGTGATCCATGTCTGGTTCGTCTGCGAGCCGGGCCATCCCGCGATCCGGCGCAACGCGCCCTTGTTCGAGGGCCTGATCGACGCCGACGCTCTCGTGCGCGGCACATGGGGCGTCCAGCCGGTTCCGGGGCTGGAGCGGCAGGGCGCCGACCTCGTCTGCGAGAAGATGTCGATGAGCGCGTGGGAGACCAGTCGCCTTGAATCCTATCTTCGTCATGGCGGGATCGAGACGATCATCGACACCGGCGCCTGGACCAACATGAGCATCGAGCACACCGCCCGCACCGCCGCCGACAAGGGGTTCCGGGTGCTGGTGCCGGAGGACGCCTGCTCCTCGATGAACGCCGACTGGCACCGGGCGTCGCTCGACTATGCGATGGCGAATGTGGCGACGATCACGACGGTGGACGAGGTTCTGAGGATGCTGCCGGGATAGACGCCGCGCACGGGCGCCCGCCAGGCGCCCGCCCATCCGCCCGCGCGAATGTCAGGCGGTGCGCGAGAGGCCGGACTTCACCCTGCGGAGGGGAATCGAGGATTCGATCGAGGCGACGCCGCGCACCCTGGTGAGGCGTCCGACGAGGAATTGCTCGAACTCGCGAAGCCCTTCGGTGGCGATGCGGAGAAGATAGTCCCGATTGCCCGTCATCAGCCAGCAATCCACGACCTCCGGAAAGGTCGCGACGGCGGACTCGAAAGACTCGAGCGCGTCGTCCACCTGCCGGTCGAGTTTCACCGAGACGAACACGGAGACGCCGAAGCCGAGCGCGGTCTCGTTGATCAGGGCGGCGTAGCCGGTGATGACGCCGCTTTCCTCCAGCCTGCGCACCCGGCGCGAAACCGGCGTCGGGCTGAGGCCGACCGCTTCGCTCAGGTCGAGGATCGACATCCGGCCGTCGCGCCGCAGCGCCTGCACGATCTTCCTGTCGAACTGGTCGATCATGGGGGTCTCCGCCAAGAAGTATCCTGATCTTGAAGTTATTCCCTAATATCATGGCTGGGATGAGCGTCCATAGCTGAGACTCGCCACGCCGGATTTTGCTATTCTCCGTGCGAAGAACGTAGAGAGCGACCACCAGCCCATGCAAACCACGCACCTCAAGACGATCGAGCAGCGCCTTCTGTGGCTTTCGCACTGGATGATCCACAACGCGAACCACATCCGCCCGAAGGTGGACGGTATCAAGGTGGGCGGGCATCAGGCGTCGTCGGCTTCGATGGTCTCGATCATGACCGCGCTCTATTTCTCCGCGCTCCGCCCGGAGGACCGGGTGGCGGTGAAGCCGCACGCCTCGCCGGTCTTTCACGCCATGCAATATCTGATGGGTAACCAGACCCGTGAGAAGCTGGAGGCGTTCCGCGGCTTCGGCGGCGCGCAGTCCTACCCGAGCCGCACCAAGGACGGGGACGACGTGGATTTCTCCACCGGCTCGGTCGGGCTCGGCGTCGCGATCACCGCCTTCGCCTCGCTGGTGCAGGATTTCATCGCAGCGAAGGAGTGGGGGCGCGATCTGCCGATGGGCCGCATGGTGGCGCTGGTTGGCGACGCCGAACTGGACGAGGGCAATGTCTACGAATGCCTGCAGGAGGGCTGGAAGAACGATCTCAGGAACTGCTGGTGGATCATCGACTACAACCGACAGTCGCTCGACGGCGTGGTGCGCGAGGGGCTCTGGCGACGGATCGAGCAGATCTTCGAGGCGTTCCGCTGGGATGTGGTGAAGATCAAGTACGGCGTGCTTCAGCGCGCGGCGTTCGAGGAGCCGGGCGGCGGGCGCCTCCGCGACTGGATCGACGAATGCCCGAACCAGCTTTATTCGGCGCTGACCTATATGGGCGGCGCGGTTTGGCGAAAGCGCCTGATGGACGATCTCGGCGATCAGGGCGACGTGACCAGGCTGATCGAAAGGCGCAGCGACGAGGAGCTGGCGGCGCTGATGGAGAATCTCGGCGGCAATTGCGTGGAGACGATGGCGGAGGCCTTCGCCGCCATCGACCATGACCGCCCGACCTGTTTCCTCGCCTATACGATCAAGGGCTGGGGAACCCCGATCGCCGGGCACAAGGACAATCATGGCGGGCTGATGACCAAGGCGCAGATGGAGCAATGGCGCGCCGACATGGGCGTCGCCCCGGGCGAGGAATGGGAGCGCTTCGCGACGGTCGACGACGTTCCGGCGCTGCAGCGCTTTCTGGACAAGGTTCCATTCTTCGCGGGCGGCCGCCGGCGGCGAAGCGACTCGGCGCTGCCGGCGCCCCCTATCGCCGCGCCGGAGGAGGGGGAAATCTCCACCCAGGCGGGGTTCGGCAAGATCCTCGACGGGCTGGCGCGCGGCGACGGCGCGCTCGCCGCGCGGATCGTCACCGCTTCGCCGGATGTCACCGGCACCACCAATCTCGGCCCCTGGGTGAACCGGCGAAAGCTTTTCGCGCGCATCGCGTTGAAAGACACCTTCCGGGCCGAAAACATCCCCTCCACGGCGAAATGGGATTTCGCGCCCGAGGGCCAGCATATCGAACTCGGCATCGCCGAGATGAACCTCTTTCTCCTTCTCGGCGCCGCCGGGCTTTCGCATTCGCTCTTCGGCAAGCGGTTGATTCCGATCGGGGCGCTCTACGATCCGTTCGTCTCGCGCGGTCTCGATGCGTTGAACTACGCCTGTTATCAGGACGCGCGCTTCATCATCGCCGGCACGCCCGCCGGCGTCACGCTCGCCCCGGAAGGCGGCGCGCATCAGTCAATCGGCACGCCGCTGATCGGGATGAGCCAGGACGGGCTGGCGGCGTTCGAGCCGGCCTTCGTCGATGAACTCGCGGTCATCATGGAATGGGCGTTCGACTATCTGCAGCGAGATGGCTCAAACGATCCTGACGAGCGGACATGGCTGAGGGACGAGACCGGGGGCTCGGTCTATCTCCGGCTCTCCACCAATCCGATCGAGCAGCCGGGCAAACGCGGCGACGACGATTTCCGGCAGGGCGCCATCGATGGCGGCTACTGGCTCAGGAAACCCGGCCCGAACGCGGAGGTCGTGATCGCCTATCAGGGCGTCGTCGCGCCGGAAGCGATCCGCGCCGCCGGGATGATCGGGGAAAGCCGGCGCGATGTCGGCGTTCTCGCGGTGACATCGGCCGACCGGCTGAACGCCGGCTGGACCGCGGCGCAGCGCGCGCGCGCGCGTGGCGCCGCCGCGACGAGCCATATCGAGACGTTGCTCGCCGATCTGCCGCCGCATTGCCGGCTGGTCACGGTGATCGACGGCCATCCCGCGACCCTCGCCTGGCTCGGCGCGGTTCACGGCCACCGGACGCTGCCGCTCGGAGTCGAACATTTCGGGCAGACAGGAACCATCGCCGATCTCTACCGCGAATACGGCATCGACGCTGAAAGCATCGTCGCGAAGATCGGCGCGCTGACGGCGGGGCCGAAACTGGCGGTCGTGCGGGCCTAGCGCGGCCGGGGCCGGGGGTCAGGTCTCGAACACCCATTCGGGGCGCGTCATGCCGATAAAGACATCATCGTCGCCCGGCGGGGTGTTCCTCAGGACGAGTTCGCGGAGCGAGCCGGTTTCCTCGATCACCTTCATGCCCTCGCGGCTGAATGTGCGGTCGTTGAAGACATGCTCGGAGAGCAGCGGATTGGTCATCGCCTGCGAGAAGGCGTCCAGCGCCACCATCTTCAGGATCAACGGCGGGAGCGGCGCGTTCTTCGCCCGGTCCTCGGCGAACAGGCCGACGAAAAACTCGATATCCTCGGGTTTCTTGTAGTTCCGCTTCAGGATTTCGATGACGCGGGGGTTGGTCGAGATATCCTCGAAACGGCGCGGCTTCGAGAGTGAGACATAATCGCGATAGGCGGCGTAGCCCGCCAGCGCCGTCGCCCGCCCCTGCAGGATCGACGCCTTTTCGACGTCAAGCAGCGCCGCGGTGGTGTTGAACGGGCCGAGCGCGCCGGCGGCCTGGCCGCTCATGTCGGCGAAGCCGCGGCGCAGGCCGCCGTCGATGAGAAACCTGTTGTTCATGAAGGTGCGGGCGACCGGGGTTTTCTCACCCTTCCATTCAATCATGTCGGGAACCAGCGAATGCCAGCGATAGAGCAGGCTGAACTCGGTGGTGATCCAGTTCGTGCGGTTCCAGGGCGCCTTCCAGGCGACGACCGGGTCGGCGCGGAGCCGGAACGGCAACGGCGCGATATGATTGATGTAGTCCTCGACGACGATCTTGATGAAGACAACGATGGTGATGTTGCGCGCGGTTTCGAAAACCCGGTCGTCGTCCCAGTGGGGGTTCGCGTCCTCCAGCATCGCCGCGAGGCGGTTGTGTTCGCGTAGGAAGAGCGTGTTCATCATCGCGACCTGCGGCGTCGAGTTCGCCCGGTCGCCGCCGAATGCGAATAGCGTCTTGCGGCGCTCCGCCCGCTCGCCCGTTAGGTCGGAGAGGCCGAGCGGCTTGTCGAGCGCCTCGAACTCTGGCGCGATCTCGTCGCCATCGAAGAGGAAGGGCGCGTATTCCTCTCCGTCTATGACTTGCGTTTTCAGACGCCCGCGCCGGCCCGGCGTTTCGTCGCGAAGCCGGAGCGCCATGGTCTGCGCCAGCGTCCGTCCGTAGAGCGGACAGAGGTCGATCTCGTGGTTCGAGGTGTTGCGCTTCAGCCGGTCGGGGATCGTCTCGTCGGTTTCGGTCCGGATGAAGCCGTCGGTGAGATACTGCGCGAAGGTCGGGAAAAGACAGGTGGACTTCGGACAGTGCCGCTGCGGTCCGTCGCCCCGGCGGAATAGCTCGAGAAGATTCTCCACAGGCGGATAGTCCGTGCGCAGATAGGATTCGAGGTGGCGCGCGCTGTAGGTCCGGTCGGTCAGTGAGCGCCAGGAGGTGTAATCATGCACCGTGCCGAACGGGTGCGGACGCCGGCGCGCGACCCCGATGATCCGCCCGATCAGGATCCTGTTGACGATCGCGGAGAGCCATTCCGAACGCCCGACCAGTTTCAGAATGGAGTTGATGAGCCGTTCGGATATCGGGGAGGCCATGAGAATTCTCCGTCACAAAGCGTGGGCGGCTCGATGGCGCCGGCCGCCGCGAATTTATCTGCTGATTGTCTGTTCGCGAACCTAGCAGAAATCCGCCGCATTCTCGAACATTGTCTCTGGACAGCTTCCACCCCGCTCGTCGGACGCCGCGCGTTGACCGGAGCCGCCGCCTTGTGCGATGCTCATGGAGTTACGGAACGATTCCGGACGGGAACCACCATGATCAAGTCCGAACTGATCCAGAAACTCGCCGACGAGAACCCGCATCTCTTCCAGCGGGACGTGGAGCGCATCGTCTCTTCCGTTTTCGACGAGATCACCGAGGCGCTGGCGCGCGGCGACCGTGTTGAGTTGCGCGGTTTCGGCGCGTTCTCGGTCAAGCATCGCGATGCGCGGATGGGCCGAAACCCACGCACCGGAGAGGCGGTGAGCGTGCCGGAAAAGCGCGCGCCCTTCTTCAAGACCGGCAAGGACCTGCGGGACCGGATGAATAGCTGACCGGGGCCGCCCCGGCGGGAGAGGCTCTTGCGTACTTTGAAATTCGCCGTGGCGCTGCTCGTCGCCATCGTCATTGGCGTGCTTGCGGTCGCCAATAGCGCCGACATAACGGTCCGGCTCTGGCCCGATCTTTCGGATTATGGCGTCGCCCATGCGCCGGAGATTGCGCTGCCGCTCTTCGCCTTCGGTCTTCTGTGCGGGCTGGTCGGGTTCCTGCTCGGCGCGGCGCGCGAATGGATGCGCGAAGGCCGGGTGCGTGGCGAGGGGCGCAAGGCGCGGCGCGAAGCGGCGCAATTGCAGATGAAGGTGGAACGGCTTTCCGACGATACCGATGACGATCTGCCGGCGCTTTCCGCGCGCTGATCGCGTCCGAGATGCGATGACCGCGACGCCATGAAAGCAGCGCCATGATCGTCAAGATTTGCGGCCTGCGCACGCCGGAGGCCGTATCGGCCGCGGCGGAGGCCGGCGCCGGGTATCTCGGCTTCGTCTTCTTTCCGAAATCGCCGCGCAACGTGACGCTGACTGCGGCGGGCGCGCTGGCGGGGGCCGCGCCGTCCGGGCTGATGAAAGTCGCGCTTGTGGTCGACCCGGACGACACGCTGCTCGACGCGATCGCCTCCCTTCCGATCGACATGATCCAGCTTCACGGGAAGGAAAGCCCGGCCCGCGTCGGTGAAGTCCGCGCGCGCGCCGGCTTGCCGGTGATGAAAGCGGTCGGGGTCGCCTCGGCGGCCGATCTCGCTGCGATCGACGCCTATTCCGCCGTCGCGGACCAGTTGCTGATTGACGCGAAGCCGCCGGCGGACGGCGCGCTTCCCGGCGGCAACGGGTTCTCTTTCGACTGGCGGCTGATCGCCGGACGTGACTGGGCGCGGCCCTGGATGCTGGCGGGCGGGCTGACCCCTGAAAACGTCGCCGCTGCGATCCGTCTTACCGGCGCGAAGCAGGTCGATGTCTCTTCCGGCGTCGAATCCGCGCCCGGCGTGAAGGACGAGGCGCAGATTCGCGCTTTCGTCCGGGCGGCGAAGGGGTGACGCTGCGCTTTCGCGAAGCCAGGCGCGCGGATGTCGCCGCCATCGTCGCGCTTCTGAGCGCCGATGAGCTTGGGCGCGGCCGGGAGTCGCCCGCGCTCGCCCCCTATCTCGCGGCGTTCGACGCTATGGCGGCGGAGCCGGGAAACACGATCATCGTCGGCGAACGGGAGGGGGAGATCGTCGCCACGCTCCAGCTCACGCTGATCTCCGGGCTTTCCCGCGGCGGCGCGCGGCGCGCGCAGATTGAGGCGGTGCGCGTCGCGGCGCATCTGCGCGGCGAGGGAATCGGCGCGCTCCTGATGGCCGAGGCGGAGGCGCGGGCCCGCGCCGCCGGCTGCGCCCTGATCCAGTTCACCTCCGACGCCAGCCGGGAGCGCGCGCACGGCTTCTACGCGCGGCTCGGCTACCGGGCGACGCATCTCGGCTTCAAGCGGACGCTCGACTCCTGAGCCGACCTCGGGCAGCTTCCCTTCGAACCGGATCGGAGGACGCCATGAAAGCCTTGGACAAGATTCTCGAAACCAGCGTGACCGAGGGGCGCACCCCCGGCGTGATGGTCGGCGTCGCGACCCGCGACGGCGTGGTTTACGAGGGCGCCGCCGGCGCGCGCGCGCTCGGCGGCGACGAAAAGATGACCGTGGATTCGGTTTTTCGCGCTTTCTCCATGTCCAAGGCCGTCGCCGCCGCCGCCGCCGCGCGGGCGATCGAGGACGGGCTGCTGACGCTGGAGACGCCGGTCGAAGAGGTTCTGCCGGAATGGAAGGAGGTGCAGGTTCTCGACGGGTTCGACGCCGATGGCGCGCCGCAACTCCGGGCGCCGAAAACCAGGGCGACCCTGCGCCATCTCGCCACGCACACGTCCGGCCTCGTCTACGAGTTCTGGAACGCGAACCAGGCGAAATACATGGAGGCGACCGGCGCGCCGACCATCCTTTCGGGGTTGAAGACCGCGCTTCATTCCTACCCCCTCGCCTTCGATCCGGGAACCAGATGGGATTACGGCGTCGGCGTCGACTGGCTCGGCCAGATGATCGAGGCGGCGGCGGGCCAGACGATCGACGTCTATTGCCAGGAGAAGATCTTCGATCCGCTCGGCATGGGCGACACGCGGTTCGAGGTCGAGGATCACATGCGATCGCGGCTCGTCCAGGCGCATATGCATACGCCCGACGGCTGGCGGCCGCATGAAATCGCGCCGCCGTCGGATCCCGAGTTCTACGGCATGGGCCACGCGCTCTATTCGACCGGGCCGGATTACCTGCGGTTCCTGCGGATGCTGCTGATGAACGGCTCGCTCGACGGCGAGCTGATCCTGAAGCCGGAGACCGTGGCGCTGTTCTCCGCCAACCAGATCGGCGCGCTCTCGGTCGGCAAGATGGTCTCGACCGTGCCGCCGCTTTCGGCCGATGTCGATTTCTTCCCCGAGCAGGAGAACAAGTTCTCGCTCGGCTGTCTCGTCAACACCGGGGATATCGAAGGCAAGCGCCGCGCAGGCAGCCAGTCTTGGGCCGGGGTGCTGAACACGCATTACTGGTTCGATCCGAAGGCCGGCGTCGCCTGCGTGATCATGATGCAGCATCTCCCCTTCGTCGATGCCAACTGCCTCGCAGTCTATGACGCGGTGGAGCGGGCGGTTTACGCGGAGCTGGGCTGAGCGGTCGGGCTGGATTGGAGAGGCGTTAATATGGCGATGGTGAAATCCATTCTTGCTGATGAGCGCGACTTTAGGAGCGTTCATCCTGCTATTGTTGATTGTCGTTATCTTGTCAGCGAACGCGACGGCCGCAAAGTTCTCCAACTCAACACATATGGCTCGGCAAATCGCCAAATCCCCAACAAATTGAGCCAAACGATTCAGTTTGATGAAGAGTCGGCGCGAAGCCTTTGGAGAATCCTTTCTACGGAGTTCGGCTTCAAGGGCTGAAATCGCCCATCGACGCGCCCCGCGAGGGGGGGTAAACAACCCGCTTCCTGACCATTCGGAGGCGCGGGGCGCGCATGGCTCAAGAGATGTTGAATTCCTATCGCACCGGCCCGGACGAGCGTGGCCGATTTGGCGCGTTCGGCGGGCGCTTCGTCTCCGAGACCCTGATGCCGCTCATCCTCGGGCTGGAGGCTGAATACGAGCGCGCCAGGGACGACTCCGCCTTCTGGGCGGAGATGGACGATCTCTGGACGCATTATGTCGGGCGGCCAAGTCCGCTCTATTTCGCGCCGCGCCTGACCGAACGGCTTGGCGGCGCGAAGATCTATTTGAAGCGCGACGAGCTCAATCACACCGGCGCGCACAAGATCAACAACGTCCTCGGTCAAATCCTGCTCGCGCGCCGCATGGGCAAGACGCGGATCATCGCCGAGACCGGCGCTGGCCAGCATGGCGTCGCTACCGCCACCGTCTGCGCCCGCTTCGGCCTGAAATGCGTCGTCTTCATGGGCGCGACCGATGTCGAGCGACAAAAGCCCAATGTCTTTCGCATGAAGCTTCTCGGGGCGGAGGTCGTGCCCGTGAAATCCGGGCGCGCGACGCTGAAGGACGCGATGAACGAAGCGCTGCGCGACTGGGTGACCAATGTGCGCGACACGTTCTACTGCATCGGCACGGTCGCCGGCCCGCACCCCTATCCGGCGATGGTCCGCGATTTCCAGTCCATCATCGGCAAAGAGGTCCGCGAGCAGATGCATGCCGCCGAGGGGCGTCTTCCCGACAGCCTCGTCGCCTGCATCGGCGGGGGTTCGAACGCGATGGGGCTCTTTCATCCGTTCCTTGACGACAAGGACGTGCGGATCGTCGGTGTGGAGGCCGGCGGCCACGGCGTCGACGAGCGGATGGAGCACGCCGCGAGCCTGACCGGCGGGCGGCCCGGCGTTCTTCACGGCAACCGCACCTATCTTCTCCAGGACGATGACGGCCAGATCATCGAGGGTCACTCGATCTCCGCCGGGCTGGACTATCCCGGTATCGGCCCCGAGCATTCGTGGCTGCATGAGATGGGGCGCGTCGAATATGTTTCGGTGACGGACCGGGAGGCGCTCGCCGCTTTCCAGCTCTCGTGCGAGACGGAGGGAATCATTCCCGCCCTTGAACCGGCGCACGCGCTGGCGCATGTGGCCAAGCTGGCGCCGACCCTGCCGAAAGATCATCTCCTGGTGATGAACATGTGCGGGCGCGGCGACAAGGATATCTTCACGGTGGCCGAGGCGCTCGGCCAGGAAATCTAGAAAGGGCCATTCGATGGCTTATGAACTTGGGGACCTCGTGGTTCTCGTCTCCGGCTCGATGCGCATGGCGGTCGAATCGGTGGAGGATGACCGGGTCTCGGTCGTCTGGTGCAACGAGGGCGTGATCGGCCGCGACAGCTTCGATGCGAAACTTCTGAAGAAGTGGGAGGTCCGCGAAGATCATGGCGGCCCGCGCGGCGGCGACCGGGGCGGAAAGCCGCCCTATCGCGGCGACCGCGAAGGCGGCGGCAAGCCCTATCGCGGCGGCGACCGGGACGGCGGAGAGTCCAAACCGCGCGGAAAGACCGGGTGGGACGGCAAGCCGCGCGAGAAGAAGTTCTTCCGCAAGGACAGCTGAGCGTGAGCGGCCCTTCCCGGCGCGGGGCGAACGAGAGGGATTGAGATGAGCCGACTGACAAACCGTTTCGCCGCCCTGAAGGCGGCGGACCGCCCCGCCTTCGTCTCTTATACGATGGCGGGCGACCCTTCGCCGGAGGCGAGCCTCGAGATCATGCGCGGGCTGCCGCAGGCCGGCGTCGATGTGATCGAGCTGGGCCTGCCCTTCACCGACCCGATGGCGGACGGCCCCGCGATCCAGCTTGCGGCGGGACGGGCGCTTGACGCCGGGCAGACGCTGAAGGGCGTGCTGGCGATGGTCGCGTCGTTCCGCGAGACGGATCAGGAGACGCCGATCGTCCTGATGGGCTATTACAATCCGATCTACTCGCATGGGGTCGACGCGTTCCTGCGCGATGCCGTCGCGGCCGGCGTCGACGGGCTGATCGTGGTCGACCTCCCGCCGGAGGAGGATGACGAGCTTTGCCTTCCCGCCACCGAAGCCGGTCTTCATTTCATTCGCCTCGCGACGCCGACGACGGATGACGCGCGCTTGCCGGCGGTGGCGCGCAATACGTCGGGTTTTGTCTATTACGTCTCGATCACCGGCATCACCGGCGCGGCCGAGGCGGACGCCTCCGCGGTCGCGCCCGAGGTCGCGCGGGTGCGCGCGGCGACAGGGCTGCCGGTCTGCGTCGGCTTCGGCATCCGCACGCCGGAGCGCGCGGCGGAGATCGGGCGGATCGCGGATGGCGTCGTCGTCGGCACCGCCATCGTCGAGCGGATCGCGAAGGGCGAAAGCCCGGAGAGCGTCCTGAGTTTCGTCGGCGCGCTCGCCGCCGCCGCGCACGGCGCCTGAGCGGCCCTGGCGGGCGCTCCGAGGGCGGCCGTTCAGCCTTTCCAGCGTTCCACCGGGGCGGCGACGACCCACCATCCGCGCCGCGCCGCCCCGATCTGTTTCGCCGCGACGGCGGCCTGCGCTCCGGTCTCGAACATTCCGAAACAGGTGGCGCCGGAGCCTGACATTCGCGCAAGCCGACAGGCGGGAGCGGAGGAGAGCGCGGCCAGCGCCTCGCCGATGGTCGGGCGGAGGCGGCGCGCCGGTTCCTCCAGGTCGTTGCGAAGGCCGGCGAGCCAGCCGGTCAGCGCGTCGAAATCCGCGAGATCCGGCGGCGGCGTCATATCGGGGCGCTCCCGCTGCTCCAGCCCCGCGAAGACCTCGGCGGTGGAGAGCGGCTGCATCGGGTTGACGAGGACCACCCAGAAGCCGCGAAAGCCGGGCGCTGGCGTGAGCCGCTCGCCCGCGCCCGCCATCAGCGCGGGCTCCGAGGCGAGGCAGACCGGCGCGTCGGCGCCGAGCCGGGCGGCGATTTCCGGCAGGGCGGCGACGGGCGCATCCGGCCAGATCCGCGCAAGAACGCGCAGCACGGCGCCCGAATCCGCCGAGCCGCCGCCGAGTCCGGCGGCGACCGGCAGGCGTTTCACCAGTCTCAGCGCCGCCGCCGGCCGGCCCGGCGTCGCGGCGCCGAGCGCCGAAGCGGCCCGAAGGACGAGATTGTCTTCGCCTGCGGAAAGTCCCTCCGCGAACGGCCCCTCGATGTCGAGCGTCAACCGGGGAGCGGGAACAGCCCTGACGAGATCGCCGATGCCGGGAAAAACCGCGAGGCTTTCCAGTTCGTGATAGCCATCCGCCCGCCGCCCCACGACATGCAGGAAAAGATTGACCTTGGCGCGTGCGGGCTCGACGGCGCCGGCGTCAGCCGTCATTCGCGGAACTGACCGGCGCGGACCTGGCGGCCGCGGCGGCCTCCTCCTCCTCCAGCACCGCGTCGAGCCCGATATCGAGCTTGCGGCGAATCCGCTCGCGATCCTTCTCCGCCGGATCGAAGGACAGCGCGCGCCGCCACTGGAATTCCGCCTCCAGCCGTCGCCCGACCCGCCAGAGCGCGTCGCCGAAATGGTCGTTCACGACCGGATCGATGGGTTGCAGCTCCACCGCGCGCACCGCGGCCGGGAATTCGTCGAGGAGATAATGACCCCAGCCGAGGCTGTCGACGATATAGCCGTCTTCCGGACGCTGATCGACGGCCTTGCGGATCATCGCCATCGCCTCGTCGATATTCATTCCCTTTTCGAGCCAGCTATAGCCGAGATAGTTCAGCACCAGCGGCTGATCGGGCTGCATCTCGAGCGCGGTGAGGAAGTCGGCCTCCGCCTCGTCCCATTCGCCAGCGCGCTCATAGGCGATGCCGCGCTGATAAAAGAGAACCCAGTTCGGCCGGCCCGCGGCCTCCATCAGGTCGATCGCCGAGGCGTAGGCTTTCGCGGCCTCGTTGTAATTCTCTCCCCGTCGCAGCAGATCGCCGAGCGCGATGAACGCGTCGGCCATGCCCGGCGCGCGCCTGGTGAGCGATTTCAGCGCCTCGGCCGCCTCGTCGTTTCGCCCCAGCCGGTGCAGCGCCTCGGCGCGGCCGATCTCGGCGGAGCGGGCGAGCGGGCTGTCGGGCGGGATGGATTCGTAGGCGCGGATCGCGGCCTCGTTCTGGTTGTTGGAATCGAGCAGTTCGGCGACCAGAAGCGTCGCGTTGTAGAGGTCCGGACGGAGCCAGGTGGCAAGCCGGGCGTAGAGCAGGGTCAGCCGCGTGTCGCCATCGTCGCCAAGCGCGGCCGCGAGACCGAAGAGCGCTTCCGCCGCGCCCTCGGCCGGGGTCTCCACCAGCGGCGCCGGCTGCGCGCCGGCGTCGAAAGCGGCAATCTCGGCTTCCAGCGCGCCATCGCCGACGGTGAGCGCTTCGGCGGCCTCGTAGACCGCGCGGGCTTCATCCCTTTTCCTGGCGTCGATCAGCGCCGCGGCGTAGGCGCTGGCGACGCGGCCCGTCGGGGTCGAGAGTTTCTCGCCGAGCTGGGCGTAGGCTTCGACCGCCCCTTCGGGATCGTTGTCCGCATGACGCATCAACCCGGTGTGATAAAGCGTGAAGACGCGAAAGACCGGGCGCTCGCCCAGACCGTTGAGCGCCGCCTCGCCCCCGGCCGCGTCGCCGAGGCCGAATTTCGCCCAGGCGCCGATCATGGACCCGATCAGCGGATGAAAACCGCCGCCCGCCGCCTCGATCCGGTCGAGCGCGGCCCGGTATTCGCCCGTCTTCAGCTCTTGCGCGGTGAGCAGGAGCGTGGCGATGCGATTGTTGGCGTCGAAGACGATGAGCCGCTCCGCGAGGTCCATCGCCTGATCCACCCGCCCGGCGGCGGCCTGGTAGAGCAGCGTCTGCTCCATCAGCGCGAGGTCGCCCGGATCGCGGTCCAGCGCGCGGCCGAAATATTTCGCCGCGGCGTCGAGATCGCCGATCTTCGCGGCGTGCAGGCCGGCGAGATAGGCGCCCGAGAGCGTGTTTCCGGCCATCGCGCCGCCGACGCCGGCGAAACCGAGTGCGGCGGCGAACGCGACGCCGCTCGCGACGCGGATCAGATAGGTCATATGGGCTCTCTCCGTTGGCTCGGCGTCAATATAGGGGTGAAGCGGCGGAAAATCCCGCAAAACCTGCGCGTCAAGGGGCCGCGTCAGTTTCGCGGCGCCCGCTTCGCCGCGCGGATGATCGCGGCGGCCGGCCGAGCGCGCCCTGCGACTTTTGCGCCGGGTGGCCGCGCGGCGCCGGATTCGGCCCGACGCTTGCAAAGACTGGCCAATTTCGCGCCGGAAGGCGGAAATTCGGCCCCGCGCACCGCTTTACGTCGCGTCCGCGCATGGCGGCCATGCAAAAAATGGCTTTATTTCGCACCTGCGATGGGCCATATACGGCTTCCTTACATGACAACGAAATGACGACTCGGTGGAGGAGCCGATGGCTCTCGACGACGACGCTTTGAGCTTCACGAACGAGCAGGGACGCCGCGCGCGGAAACTTTTCGCGGCCGTGGTTCTTGCTGCGCTCGATGACGCGATCAAGGATGAAAAAACCTACGGACTCGGCAAAGGCGCGGAGGGAATCGCCCGGTGGGCGAACTCCCGCGATGGCATGGAAGTGCTGATGAACGCCGGGATCGAAGTGAACAGCCGCACGGTGGACGGTCTCGTCGCCTTTGTGAAACGCGGCGTGCGCGTTTCCAACGCGCTGTCGCTGAAGGACGATCAGGACAAGGTCGCCGCGTAAGACGCGCGGGGCCGGAAGAGGGACGCCCCCCAAGGGGCGTTCTTTTTCATTGCACGGGCCGGGCGCGACCGCTTTTATCCCCTTCAATGCGAAGGGAGAGCGGATGAGCTGGTCGATCCATCATGTGAACCTGGAAAGCCGCGACGTGCGCCGCACGGCCGCGTTCTACACGCGTGTCCTCGGCATGGCGGAGGGCGCCTGGACCTTTCCGGAGAGCCGCGGCTACATCCCCGGCGCGCCCGACAAGCTGGCGCTTTTTCCCGATGGCCGGGACAGCCATACCGGGCTGCATCTGATCGCCCCGGATGAAGACTTCGCCGCGCGCAACAATCTGAAGCACAACCCCTCCCTCGGCGGCCATTTCGCCATCGAGGTCAAGGATCTGAAGGCGGTGATGAAGCGGCTGGATGCGGCCGGCGTTCCCTATTCCGACGCCGGGGTGTTCGCGATTCCCGGCCTCTGGAACATCTATGTCGAGGACCCGGACGGAAACCTCGTGGAGATCAATCAACGGGTCTGAGGCTCGGCTCCGCGCGCAAGAGCGCGACATTGCGGAGATTGGCGCGGAAGCCGACATCGAAGATATCGCCGATCAACGGGACCGAGCCCGCGAACCAGTCGATGGCGAGATTCCCCACCATGCGCAAGAGCGTGCGCCGGCGCGCGCCGAGCGCATGGGCCCGGGCGACGATCCAGGCCCCGGGAACGAGCGCGATCGCGTCGCCCACACCCGGCGCAAGCCCGATCAGCGCGTCGAGGCCGAAGCGGATACGGGTTCCCGGGATGAGGAAACGCGCGTCCATCAGCCGCGCGAGGCTTTCGAGGCGCGCCAGTTCGGCCGTGACTGAGCCGGAGAGCGACTCGGGCGCGCTCACCGCCGAACCGCGGCCGTGGCGGGGCGAATGGCGGCGATGGAGATGCGCGGCGGGTTCATGAAGCCTCCACTTGATGGGGATTCGGCGGGGCGCGACGATCGATGGGATTTCTTTCCACCGAGATGGCGTCGCCCCCGGCGGCGGTCAAGCTGTTCCGGCAGAGCTTGGCGCCGACGCTGAAATCCGGTTTGTTTCCCGCTGGCGCGCGTCGCCACGGAATCGACCCTTATTGACCGCGCGCATGGAAAGCATCGCTTATGACTTCCCCGGAGACAGATTCGGCCTCTTCCTCGCGGTCGGAAGCCGATCCAACGACAAATCCGGTAAGATGGCGCATCCTCTTCGTGCTGCTGGTCTCGATCTTCATGACGCTGGTCGGCGTCAGCATCGTCAACGTGGCGCTGCCGTCGATCCGGACGGGTCTCGGCGCGTCGGAGTCGGATCTGCAATGGGTCCTGTCGGGCTATGCGCTGACCTTCGGCGTCGTCCTGGTCGCGGCCGGGCGGGCCGGCGACATCATGGGGCGCGGCGGGCTGTTCCTCATCGGCGCCGCCATCTTCACCGCCGCATCTGTCGCCGCGGGCCTGGCGCCCGACGCCGGATGGCTCAATATCGCGCGTTTCGTGCAGGGGGTTGGCTCCGGGTTGCTCAATCCGCAGGGTCTCGGCATGATCCAGCATTATTTCCGCGGCGACGCGCGCGGAAAGGCGTTCGGATATTTCGGCACGGCTGTCGGTTTTTCGGTCGCCGTCGGGCCGGTTTTGGGGGGGTTCCTGATTCAGCTTGGCGGGCCCGAACTGGGCTGGCGTCTGACATTCCTCGTGAATGTTCCGATCGGCGTCATCGCCATCGTTCTGGGGCTCATGTGGTTTCCGCGCCCGCTGATCATTCGGCTGCCCCGGAAGGGTAGCGGCCTGCGTTCGCTCGATCCGGTGGGCGCGCTGTTGCTGGGTCTGGCCGTGCTCGCGATCCTGTTTCCCTTCGTCGAGGGGAGCGGCGACGCGCGCCTCTGGATTCTGCTGCCCTTCGGCCTTCTGCTGGTCTGGCTCTGGGTCGGATGGGAGCGGCGCTATGCCCGTCTTGGCCTGAGTCCCATGGTCGACTTGTCGATATTCTCGACGCGCAGCTACACCAACGGCATCACGATCATGAGCCTCTATTTCATGGGAATAACCAGCATCTGGGTGCTGGTCGCGCTCTACGTCCAGGAAGGCGACGGCAAGACGGCGCTCGAATCCGGCTTCTTCGGCATCCCCGCCGCCCTGCTTTCGGCGTACGCCGCCTATTGGGCGGGAAGCCGGGTCGCGCGGTTAGGCCGCAAGCTGGTCATCGGCGGCCTGTTGCTCGCGGTGTTCGGACTCGCGCTGAGCATCGCCGTGGTCATCATGCACGAAGCGGGCCATCTGAGCGTCTGGTGGCTCATGATCTCGCTTTCGTTCCTCGGCCTGGCGCAGGGGACGGTCATCAGCCCGAACCAGACGCTGACGCTCGCGCAGGTTCCATTGGATTATGCGGGAAGCTCAGGCGCCATCATGCAGACCGGACAGCGCATCGGCACGGCGGTCGGCATCGCGGTCATCACCGCGGCGACGTTCTCCACGCTCGCGGTGTCGTCATGGTCGATCGCCATCATCGTCGGCTTCGGGTCGATCGCATTCGTGATCCTGCTGGCGCTGCTCGTCGCGCTCAAGGATCTGCGGGAGCGCAATCAGGGGAGAGCCGGCCCATTGCGTTGAGAGCGGGCGGCGACAGCCGCTCTCACCTCCCGATGCGGATTCGCGCCGGGCGAAAGCCCGGTCAGCGCGTCGAGGCGGATGCGGGTTGCCGGAACCTTGAACCGGGCGTTTATCGGTCGCGCGAGCGCCTCCGGCCGCGCCAGATCATGCGTGACCTGGGCGGCGGGGGGATTGGTATGCGCTCACCGCTTCGCGATGATCCAGACGGCGTGAACGATCCCGGGGATGTAGCCGAGGAGTGTGAGCAGGATGTTGAACCAGAAATGCTTCCCCAAGCCCTCCTGCAGAAAGACGCCGAGCGGCGGCAGGAGGATGGCGATGATGATGCGGAGCAGGTCCATGGGTTCCCCTGTTTGTGAGGAATGGGAACGCGCGAACGAAAGCCAAGTTCCGAAATCTCGCAATCCGGAGCATCAATGGTATATTCTGGACACGGCGAAAAGAACTTCGCGCGATCCGGGGCCGGAGGCTGCCGCGTCGGATCGAGGACACACTGGGAGGATTTCGGGGGGAATTCCCGCTCCGAAGGTGCGAAGCGGCTGGTCGGGCAGGACGACGCCATGCGCCTCCGCGACTGGCGGATCATCTACGAGGTGCGCGAGCGCGAGGGCGCAGATTTCGGAACGCTTACCGAGCGTAGTCCTGCCGAGCGAGTCGAGTTATCCTCAATGCGATCCACCTTGCATTTTTGATAGATTTTTAGGTCCCGACATCCTATATAGGGGGTATGATCTGAACCTAGGCACAACCTAGTAGTAGGATCGTACCGGCGAGCGGGAAACCGCTCGCCCTTTTTTGTCTAAATATGGACAATACCGAGAGGGTTTCGGGTTGATGCATGTTTGTTGAGCACCGGAGTGACCCTATCGAAGTATTTTGACGCACGCTGACGTCTAACATAGCTATTCGGATTAAGCTTTTGTTGTAAGAAGTAGGCGACGACGTCGCAGGATTGAACTGGAAAAGAATCCACAGAATTTCTTTCAGAGGGGTCCTCTACAATCCGCAAGATTGGCAAATTCCGATATCCTGCGCCGTTTCTATTTGGGACAGGATTGTAAACCGCCATTTTGCGCATTAGCGTCTTTAAAGTTCTCCCTGATGTAGAATCAGTGAATACCAGACCATATGATCGTTGGTATCCGCCGGGAAAATTTCCGTGCACTAAAGTGTTTTCGAACCGTTGAAATAGAGTTCGCCATGCGACCGAGAATACATCATAGTCATCCGGTTTTCCGAGCTTATCTACAACAATGTTTGTTATAGATAGGAAATTCATTTTGGCAATTTCATCAAGGAAATTTCTTAGGATTGCAAGTCGCTGATATTTTTGTATTCCGAAAACGTCCTTCCTTATCATTTCTATAGCATGAATCTCACTGCGCAGCGGAAGTCCATATACAGCTTTCATGGTTCTCCTAAATTTCAGTATGGAATCGATAAGCTGGTGCCAGTTGCTTTCATGCAAAACCAAGCCAGTTAATATAAAATATCGAGACTGAATTGTATTCAGTCCCGGATCTCCGCTTTCATCAACGTACATCAAGTACAATATTAATTCCTTCCGTGGCCACCTCACATTCAGCGCTGAGATAAACACCGGCTGCGGAATATAGACCTCCGCACATGGTCGCATCCTCTTCTTGCCGGCCATTTGCTTATCGAGAGCCCTCTAATTCCGGCTCACATCGCGCACATAGCATCGCGCGATCACGAATGCCCGTAAATCCAGACTAGTTCCTTGGCACGTCGTCGGTGCGCGACAAACACCGCCCGAAGTTCAGGATATTGCACGCATCAATTTAGATAAGTGAATATTATCAATGGGATAACCCCTTCTATCGCACGCGATAAGGGGTCCGGAGCGCCTTCCCCTTCACCCATCCATCTTCAGCGCCGAAATGAACGCTTCCTGCGGAATGTCGACCTTGCCGAACTGGCGCATCTTCTTCTTGCCGGCCTTCTGCTTGTCGAGAAGTTTTCGCTTGCGGCTCACATCGCCGCCATAGCATTTCGCGGTCACGTCTTTTCTCAGCGCCGAGATCGTCTCGCGGGCGATGATCCGCCCGCCGATCGCCGCCTGGATCGGCACCTTGAACATGTGCTGCGGGATCAGCTCCTTCAGCTTCTCGCACATCACCCGGCCGCGCGTCTCCGCCCGGTCGCGGTGGACCATGGTGGAGAGCGCGTCCACCGGCTCGTCATTCACCAGGATCTGCATCTTCACCAGGTTGTCGGTCCTGTAGCCGGTGATCTGGTAGTCGAAGCTGGCGTAACCCTTGGTGACGCTTTTCAGCCGGTCGTAGAAATCGAAGACGACCTCGTTCAGCGGCAGGTCGTAGACCACGAGCGCGCGTGAGCCGGCATAGGTGAGGTCGAGTTGAATCCCCCGCCGGTCCTGGCAAAGCTTCAGCACATCGCCGAGATAATCGTCGGGGACGAGGATCGTCGCCTTGATCCGCGGCTCCTCGACGTGATCGACGCGGACGGCTTCCGGCATGTCGGCGGGGTTGTGCATCTCCATCGTCGTGCCGTCGGTCAGATGGATCTGGTAGATCACCGAGGGGGCGGTGGTGATCAGGTCGATATCGTATTCGCGCTCCAGCCGGTCGCGGATCACTTCGAGGTGCAAAAGCCCGAGGAAGCCGCAACGAAAGCCGAAGCCGAGCGCGGCGGAGGTTTCCATCTCATGGCTGAAGCTGGCGTCGTTCAGCGCCAGTTTCTCGATCGCGTCGCGCAGGTCCTCGAACTCCGCGGTATCCACCGGGAAGAGCCCGCAGAAGACCACCGGCTGAGAGGGTTTGAAGCCGGGCAGGGGCGCCTCGCAGCCCTTCTTCTCATGCGTGATGGTGTCGCCGACGCTCGTGTCGCGAACCTGTTTGATCGAGGCGGTGAGGAAGCCGATCTCGCCGGGGCCAAGCTCATCGACGGTGAGCATGCCGGGGCGAAAGACGCCGATTCGGTCCACATGATGCACCGTGCCGTTCGCCATCATGCGGATCCGGTCGCCCTTCTTCAGGACGCCGTCCTTGATCCGCACCAGCACCACGACGCCAAGATAGGCGTCATACCAGCTGTCGACCAGCATCGCTTTCAGCGGCGCGTCGCGGTTCCCCGAAGGGGCGGGGAGGCGGGTGACGATGGCCTCCAGCACGTCCGGAATGCCGACGCCGGTCTTGGCGGAGATCATCACCGCGTCCGCGGCGTCGATGCCGATCACGTCCTCGATCTGCTCCTTCACCCGGTCCGGCTCGGCGGCGGGCAGGTCGATCTTGTTGAGAACGGGCACGATCTCATGGTCCGCATCGATGGCCTGATAGACATTGGCGAGGGTCTGCGCCTCGACGCCCTGGCTCGCGTCCACCACGAGAAGCGAGCCTTCGACGGCGCGCATGGAGCGCGAGACCTCATAGGCGAAATCGACATGTCCGGGCGTGTCGATCAGGTTGAGGATATAGGTCTCGCCATCCTTCGCCTTGTATTCCAGCCGGACGGTCTGCGCCTTGATGGTGATGCCGCGCTCGCGCTCGATATCCATCGAGTCGAGCAACTGCTCCTTCATCTCGCGGTCGGTGACCGTGCCGGTCGAATGGATCAGCCGGTCGGCGAGCGTCGATTTCCCATGGTCGATATGGGCGACGATGGAGAAATTGCGGATATGGGCGAGGTCGGTCATCGCGGGGATATGCTAGGCTTTCGGGGGGCGGTCAAGCTGGCGCGATGCGGCGCAGGTCTCCGGTCGCCGTCCCTGCGCCGGGCATGAGGCCCCCCGCGCCCCTCAACGCGTGAACTTCTTGTACTTGATCCGCTTCGGCTCCACCGAATCCGGGCCGAGGCGCTTGATCTTGTCGGCTTCGTAATCCTCGAAATTGCCCTCGAACCACTCGACATGGCTGTCGCCCTCGAAGGCGAGCATATGGGTGCAGAGCCGGTCGAGGAACCAGCGGTCATGGGAGATGATGACGGCGCAGCCGGCGAAACGGTCGAGCGCGTCCTCGAGGGCGCGCAGCGTCTCCACGTCGAGATCGTTGGTCGGCTCGTCGAGGAGGATGACGTTGCCGCCGCTCTTCAGGAGTTTCGCCATGTGGACGCGGTTGCGCTCGCCGCCCGAAAGCAGCCCGACCGGCTTTTGCTGGTCGCCGCCCTTGAAGTTGAAGGCGCCGCAATAGGCGCGGGAGTTCATCTCCGCCTCGCCCAGCTTCACCACATCGAGCCCGTCGGAGATTTCCTCCCAGACGGTCTTTTTCGGGTCGAGCGCGTCGCGCGACTGATCGACATAGGAAAGCTTCACTGTCTCGCCGAAGGTGATTTCTCCTGCGTCAGGCGCTTCCTGCCCGGTCATCATCCGGAAGAGGGTGGACTTGCCGGCGCCGTTCGGCCCGATCACGCCGACGATGCCGCCGGGCGGCAGGCTGAAGGTCAGATCGGAGATCAGCAAATTGTCGCCATAGCCCTTCGAGACGCCTTCGACCTCGATCACCTTCTGGCCGAGGCGCGGCCCGTGCGGGATGATGATCTGGGCGTTGCCGACCTGCTCGCGCTCGGACTGGCTCGCCATTTCGTTATAGGCGGAGATACGCGCCTTGGACTTGGCCTGGCGCGCGCGGGCCGACTGGCGAACCCATTCCAGTTCCCGCGCCATCGCCTTCTGCTTCGACTTGTCCTCGCGCGCTTCCTGCGCCAGGCGCTTGGCCTTCTGTTCCATCCATGAGGAATAGTTGCCCTCGTAGGGAATACCCCTTCCGCGATCGAGTTCGAGGATCCAGCCGGTGATCTCGTCGAGGAAATAGCGGTCATGGGTGACGATCAGGATCGTGCCCTTGTAGTCGATCAGGTGCTTTTGCAGCCAGGCGATCGTCTCCGCGTCGAGATGGTTCGTCGGCTCGTCGAGCAGCAGCATGTCGGGCGCGTCCAGCAGCAGCTTGCAGAGCGCGACGCGCCGGCGCTCGCCGCCCGAGAGATTGGTCACCGGGCTGTCGTCGGCCGGGCAGCGCAGGGCTTCCATCGCCACATCGACCTGGCTGTCGAGATCCCAAAGGTTCTGGGCGTCGATCTCATCCTGAAGCTTCGCCATCTCGTCGGCGGTCTCGTCGGAATAATTCATCGCCAGATCGTTGTAGCGGTCGAGAATCGCCTTTTTCGCGGTGACGCCCTCCATTACGTTCTCACGCACGGTCTTGTCTTCGTCGAGCGTGGGCTCCTGCGGCAGGTAGCCGACGCGCGCGCCTTCGGCGAGCCAGGCTTCGCCGGTGAAATCCTTGTCCTGACCGGCCATGATCCGCATCAGGGTCGACTTGCCCGAGCCGTTGACGCCGACGACGCCGATCTTCACGCCGGGAAGAAAGGAGAGGCGGATGTTCTCGAAACATTTCTTGCCGCCCGGATAGGTCTTGGAGACGCCGTCCATGTGATAGACATACTGGTAAGAGGCCATGGTCATCGCTCCGCCGGGTGATGGGGTGTCGGCGCGGTGTTAGCGGAAGCGGCGGCGCCGTTCAATCGGCGCGCGGCGCGGCGCTCGCGGTCTTTCGCGCGCCGCGCCGTTGACTTCGCGCGCCGGGCGAGGCGTGGTGCGGAAAAGAGCGCAACCTCGGGGAGGGGGGCGGTATGCAGATCGGGCCCGACGCCCCCGCGGGGTTTCGGATCGGGCTTCTCGGCGGTTCGTTCGATCCGCCGCATGAGGGCCATCTCCACATCACTCGCTGGGCGCTGCGGCGGTTCCGCTTCAATCGGATCTGGTGGCTCGTCTCGCCCGGCAATCCGCTGAAGACGCGCGGTCCCGCGGATATGGACAGGCGGCTGGACGCCTGCCGGGCGCTGATCGACATGTCGCGGGTCGAGGCGACCGACATTGAGGCCCATCTGGGCACGCGCTACACCGCCGAGACGCTGGCGGCGTTGAAACGGCTTCATCCCGGCGTTCGTTTCAGTTGGCTGATGGGCGCGGACAATCTGATGGAATTTCATCTTTGGGAGGACTGGCGCTGGATCATGGAGACCTTTCCGGTGGGGGTTCTCGCCCGCCCGGGCGCGGCGGCCAAGGCGGCGCTTTGCCCGGCGGCGCGGCGCTATAGGCGGTTCCGTCTCAACCGGGTGGAGGCGGGGCGGCTCAGCCACGCCCGCGCGCCGGCCTGGGCGCTGCTGACCGGGGCAATGTCGGCGGCGTCCTCCACCGCGATCCGGGCGCGGGGCGACTGGCCATGAGCGCTGTTCGCCGCGCGGCTCTGGCGGCGTTGCTGGCGCTCTTCGCGGCGCCGGGCTTCGCCGGCGCGCCGAACGTCGCCCCGCCGCCGGCGCCGCGCCCGGATCGCGCGGGGCCGGACGCGCTGACGCTTGTCGCCGAGGCGGAGCTGAGCGGCAGGGTCGCCTATATCGTGGTCGATCTGGAGACGGGCGCGCCGCTCGAAGGCGGCGATATCGACCTGCCGCTGCCGCCGGCCTCGGTCGCCAAGGTGGCGACCGCGCTCTTCGCGCTCGATACGCTCGGGCCGGATCACCGCTTCGAGACGCGCCTCGTCGCGCTCGGTCCGCTGGACGAGAACGGCGTCCTGAATGGCGACCTGGTTCTTCAAGGCGGGGGCGATCCCGAAACCGATACCCATACGCTGGATCTACTTGCGTTTCGCGCCGCCGAGGCCGGGTTGAAAAAGGTCGAGGGACAATTTCTCGTCGATGACAAGTTGCTCCCCGCCATCGAACGGATCGACGCGACGCAGCCCGAGATTGCGGGCTATAACCCCGCCGTCGGCGCGCTGAACCTGAACTATAACCGGGTTTTCGCCGAATGGCGCCGCAAGGGCGGCAACGAGGTGATGAATGTCGAGGCGCGCGCGAATACGCTGAGCCCGCCCACGGAGGCGGTGCGGGTCGAGATTGTCGACGCCACCACCTCCGGCGCCGTTTTCGACTATCTCGGCGCGGCGGATGCGGGCGGGCCGGAGATCTGGCGCGTCGCGCGCGGGGCGCTCGGCGCCTCGGGCGGCCGCTGGCTGCCGGTGCGCCGACCCGGCCCCTACGCGGGCGAGGTGATGCGCGGGCGCGCGGCGGAGGCCGGGATCGCGCTTTCACCGCCGACAATGGGCGCCGCGCCGATCGTCCCGGACGTTCTGGCGCGGGTCGAGAGCCGGTCGCTGGCCGATATTCTCGCCGACATGCTGAAATATTCGACCAATCTGACCGCGGAGACGGTCGGGATGGCCGCGACCAGGGCTGTGGGAGGCTCCGCCGACTCCCTGGCGGCCTCGGCCGCGTCGATGAACGCCTGGGCGGCGGGCTTCGCCGGGTTTGCGCCGGGAGCCCCGGACTTCAGGCTTGTCAATTTTTCCGGGCTTTCGCCCGACAGCCGGGTGAGCGCGCGGCGCCTGGTTGAACTCCTGGTTGCGGCGGAAAAGCGCGGCTTTCCGGCGCTCGACGGCGGACGGGCGGCGAAGCTGAAAGGGCTCTTGCCGCAGCGGCGCTACCTGGATGAGGGAACGACGCCCCCTCCGGTCGAGGCCAGCGTCAGGGCCAAGACCGGGACGCTGAATTTCGTCAGCGCGCTCGCTGGTTATATCGAACCCGATCACGGCCGGCGGCTCGCCTTCGCGATCATCACCGCCGATCTCGCGGCGCGCGACGCCATCGTTGACAAGGAGATCGAGATTCCGTCCGGCGCACGGGCCTGGGCGGGGCGGTCGCGGGCGCTGCAACGCGCGCTGATCCGCAGCTGGATCACCCGTTTCGCCGCTCCGTGACGAGAGACATGCGTGGAGCGAACCGCAGCGAGACGCTTGTCGGTGGAAGCGCTGGCGATCCGATCTTAGGTCGCGACGTGAGCGACCTGATCCCCGGGCGCGGCGGCGGCGACCGGCTCTTCTGCTAACCGGGCGATGATGCTCCGGAGCGCAGGGCACGGCGCGACAGGGGCGCCGGTTTCGAGCATGTTCGCGACCGGATCGATGGGCGGGCCTCCGATTTCGGCAACGTCGCCCGGATCGTCGGCCTTGGAGAGCGGAGGGGGGCCGATGTCGTCTTCAAACTCGGCGTGGGCCCCGTTCAGCGTGGGTGACACCCCGCCCGGCGGTTTCGAAAGGTCCGCCTTCATTCTCTGACGCGGGCCAGATCCGCGGTTTTTCCTTGCGCTGAGCGTAAGAAATCAAAGATCGTTTCCTGAATGAGCGCATGGACGCAAGGAACCGCCAATGGCCGAAATGGACGCGATCGATCGGCGCATCCTCGTAATTCTCCAGCGCGAGGGGCGGTTGACCAACGCGGAATTGGCCTCTCGGGTCAATCTCTCGGCTTCCGCCTGCCATCGGCGGGTCAGGCGGCTGGAGGCGACGGGCGTGATCCGCGACTATGTGGCGATGCTCGATCCGCGCGCTGTCGGCCGGCGGGCGACCGTCTTTGTCGAGGTTACGCTTTCCGGCCAGTCGGAGGAGATTCTGGACGCGTTCGAAAAGGCCGTGGCCGAGGTGCCCGATGTCATGGAATGTCATCTGATGGCGGGCACGGCGGACTATCTGATCAAGGTGGTCGCCCGCGACAGCGACGATTTCGCGCTGATCCACCGCCGGCACCTCACCCGGTTGCCGGGCGTCGCGCAGATGCATTCGAGCTTCGCGCTCCGCACGGTCTTCGGCGCGACGGCGCTGCCCCTGGAGTGAGCGCGATGCGCGTCGCTCTTCTCGTCCTGCTTCTCGCGTCGACCCCCGCCGCCGCCGCGCCGCTCGATTTCGGCGACCGCCCGGCGAGGCTCGTCGCGGCGATGGCGGAGGGGCGGCTGAAGGCGCGGCTCGAAGCCTGCGCCGCGAAGCCGCCGCGCCGCACGCTCTTCTCCATCGGCCATCGCGGCGCGCCGCGCAGCTTTCCCGAACACAGCGCCGAGGGCTATCGCGCCGCCGCCCGGATGGGGGCCGGGATCGTCGAGTGCGATGTCAACGTCACCCGCGACGGCGCGCTGGTCTGCCGTCACGCCGATGACGATCTCCCGGCGACGACCGACATCCTCTTGACCGATCTCGCGGCGAAATGCCGGCGGCCCTTCGCGCCGGGGCGCGGGGCGGAATGCCGGACCTCCGATCTGACGCTGGCGGAGTTCCGAAGCCTGAAGGGCCGGATGACCCATGTGGTGAAAGGCGCGGCGACGGTCGAAGGCTACATGGCGGACGACGGCGCGCGCGGTGCGCTCATGACCCATGCGGACAGCATCGCCCTCCTCGCTCCGCTCGGCGTGAAATTCACGCCTGAGCTGAAGGCGGAGAGGGTGGTCGGCGCGGCGCGGCAGGCGCTGGCCGGGGCGCTGATCGACGAATACAGGGCGGCGGGCGTTCCGCCCGGGGACGTCTGGCCGCAGAGTTTCCAACTCGACGATATCCGCTACTGGATCGCGGCCGCGCCCGAATTCGCCCGTCAGGCGGTCTATCTCGACGGCCGCTATCGCGACGGGCTCGACCCGCTCCGGCCAGAGACGTTCCACCCCTCGATGGCGGCGCTGAAGTCGATGGGGGTGAACATCGTCGCGCCGCCGATCTGGATGCTGCTGACGGAGCGAGACGGGCGCATCGTCGCCGCGCCATATGCAGAGGCGGCGAAGGCGGCGGGGCTGAAGATCATCGCCTGGACGCTGGAGCGCGGCGGGCCGCCCGGCGCGGACAACTGGTATTATCGCTCGATTCCCGGAGCCGCGAAACGACCCGGCGCCCTCTACAAGACCCTCGACGCGCTCGCGCGGGAGGTGGGCGTGATCGGGGTTTTCTCGGACTGGGCCGCGACGGTCAGCGCTTACGCGAATTGCATGGAACTCGACTGAAACGCGGCGCCGGGCATGGCGGAATCACCCGGCGCCATGCTATCCCTTGCGCCATGAACGCTCCTGACCACAACATCCGGCCCGACCTCGCGGCGCGTCCGCCCCGCATCCGCCGGCTTTCCGAGGCCGCCGCGAACCGGATCGCCGCCGGCGAGGTGATCGAACGGCCGGCGGCGGCGGTGAAGGAGCTGGTGGAGAACGCGCTCGACGCCGGGGCGCGGCGCATCGACATCCACATCGCGGATGGCGGCAAGACGCTGATCCGGGTCGGCGACGACGGCGACGGCATGAGCGCGGCGGAGCTGCCGCTGGCGCTGGAGCGGCACGCGACCTCGAAGATCGACGGCTCGGATCTGCTCGCGATCCGCACTTTCGGCTTTCGCGGCGAGGCGCTCCCCTCGATGGCGGCGGTCGGCCGGATGAAGCTGACCAGCCGCGCGTCGGGCGCCGCCGAAGCCTGGTCGATCGAGGCGCGGGGCGGCGATCTCGCCAGCCCGCGCCCCGCCGCGCGCTCGGTCGGCACGGAGGTCGAGCTTCGCGACCTTTTCTACGTGACGCCGGCCCGGCTCAAGTTCCTCCGAACCGACCGGGCCGAAGCGCAGGCCGTGACCGAGGCGGTCAAGCGCCTCGCCATGGCGGCGCCGGATGTCGGCTTCACGTTGAACGACGCCTCCGCCGGCGATGTGCGGGCGGTTTTCCGCGCGGAGCCGGAAACGGGCGATCTGTTCGACGCGCGCCTCGGCCGGCTCCGTCGCGTGCTTGGGCCGGGTTTCGCGGAGAACGCGCTCGCCATCGACGCGGAGCGCGAGGGGCTGCGGCTGACCGGCTGGGCGGCGCTGCCGACCTATTCGCGCGGCTCGGCGCGCCAGCAGTTCCTCTTCGTCAACGGCCGTCCGGTCACCGACCGGCTGATGACCGGCGCGCTCCGCGCCGCCTACGCCGATCTTCTCCCGCGCGATCGCCACCCCGCGGCGGCGCTTTTCTTCGCCGCCGATCCGGAGCGGGTCGACGTCAACGTCCACCCGGCGAAGACCGAAGTGAGGTTTCGTGAGCCGGCGCTGGCGCGCGGGCTCGTCGTTTCGGCGTTGCGCCATGCGCTCGCCGAAGCCGGGCATCGCGCCTCCAGCACCGTCTCCTCCGCCGCGCTCCGGGCTTTCGCGCCAGGCGCGCTGGGCGCCGGGCCCACTGCGCCGTCAAGCGCCTATCAGCGAGATTATCGCGCCGTCTCAGTAGGAGCGACGCCCGCGTTGGCGGAGGCCGGGTTCCGCTTTCAGGGGCCGGACGGCCCTGCGCCGGAGGGGTTCGACGCCCCGACGGCGCACGCCCCCGCGGAGACGGACGCGGCGGCGGAGGCGCATCCGCTCGGCGCAGCGCGCGCCCAGTTGCATGAGAATTACATCATCGCCCAGACCCGGACCGGCATGGTTGTCGTCGATCAGCACGCCGCGCATGAGCGTTTGGTCTACGAGCGGCTGAAAACCGCGCTCGCGGCGCAGGGGAGTCCGGGGCAGGCGCTCCTCCTTCCCGAGATCGTCGATCTCGCGCCGGAGGATGCGGAGCGGGTGCTCGCCATCGCGCCGGAACTCGCCCGGCTCGGGCTGGTGCTGGAACCCTTCGGCGGCGGCGCGATCTGCGTGCGGGAGACCCCGGCGATTCTCGGGACCTGCGACGCCGGGCGGCTGGTGCGCGATATTGCGGACGAGCTGGCCGAGGGCGGCGCGGGCGACGCGGCCAGAAGCCGGATCGAGGCGGTGCTGTCGCGCATCGCCTGTCACGGCTCGGTCCGCTCCGGCCGCCGGCTGAGCGGCGACGAGATGAACGCGCTCCTGCGCGAGATGGAGGCGACGCCGCATTCCGGCCAGTGCAATCATGGCCGCCCGACCTATATCGAGCTCAGCCTCGCCGAGATCGAAAAGCTGTTCGGTCGGCGATGATTGCGAATCTCACCCTCGACGACCCGTTCGCGCTCGCCCTCGTCATCGGGACCGGGCTGACGCTGCTCATCCTGCTGATGCTGATCTTCGCGATTCGCGCGGCGCGGCGCGGCGCCGAGGCGACGGAGCCGCTGGCGGCGGCGATCGCCGAACTCGGCGGCGCGGTCAGGACGCTCGACCAGGGCCAGCATCAGCTCGCCGGCGGCCTGAAGCATGTCTCGGAGGCGCAGGCGGCGGCGCAGGCCCGGATGATCGAGACGATGGAGCGCCGGCTGGAGGCGGTGCAGAAATCCATGGGCGAATCGCTGCATGGAACGTCACAGAAAACCACGCGCAGCCTCGCCGAATTGCAGGAGCGGCTGGCGGTCATCGACAAGGCGCAGACCAATATCGAGAAGCTCTCGGGCGATGTGCTCTCGCTTCAGGACATCCTCTCGAACAAGCAGGCGCGCGGGGCCTTCGGAGAGATTCAGCTTTCGGAGATCGTCTCGAAGGCTCTGCCGCCCGACGCCTACGGCTTTCAGGCGACGCTTTCGAACGGGAAGCGCGCCGATTGCCTGATCCATCTGCCGAACCCGCCGGGGCCGATCGTGATCGACGCGAAATTCCCGCTCGAAGCCTATGAGGCGCTCCGCGCGGCGGACACCGAGCGCGGCAAGGTCGAGGCCGGGCGCGCCTTCAAGACCGCCGTCCAGACCCATATCCGCGCCATCGCGGACCGCTATATCGTGCCGGAGGAAACCGCCGACGGGGCGCTGATGTTCCTGCCCTCGGAGGCGGTCTACGCCGAGCTTCACGCCGGTTTCGGCGACGTGGTGCGCGAGGGTTTCGCGCGCCGGGTCTGGATTGTCTCGCCGACCACCTGCATGGCGACGCTGAACACGATGCGGGCGATCCTGAAGGACGCGCGGATGCGCGAGCAGGCCGGCGCGATCCGGCGCGAGCTGGGGATGCTCACGAAGGACATGGACCGGCTGGTCGACCGGGTCGGCAAGCTCGACGGGCATTTCGAACAGGCGCGGCGCGATGTCGAGCAGATCAAGATCAGCGCCTCGAAAGCCGGGAGCCGGGCCGGGAAGCTGGAGAGTTTCGAGTTCGACGAGCCGGCGCCGGCGCTGCCGAACGCGGCCGAGTAGGACTGGGCGCGAAAGCGGTGCGTTATCGCGTGCGATAACGGATGCAATCGTTTGATTTATAATGGAATTTCGAATTCCGTTAACCAGATTTCAATGAAATTCGCGCCCTTGACGCCCTAGGAAGGCCCGTTTCGCCGCGCGTTTCCGCGCCCTTCCGGGTCTCGCCGCGGCGTCGATTCCAGACTTCCTGATCGCGCGCCGCGCGAGACGGGTTGCGCGGGAAAGCGCCGCAAGCAAAGGCTGGCCGCGCGCTCAGGCGCGCTCGCCGGGGGTCAATCCAGAACGCGTTCGATATAGCGCACCGTCTTTTCCCGCGCTTTCAGCCGCGCTTCGCCGACAGTGACGAAGCCGAGCCGGGCGTGGAACGCGTCGGAGGCGGGGTTCGGCGGTTCGGCGTTGACCTCAGCGACGACGCGCTCAAGGCCGCGCTCGGCGGCGAAGGCGAAGAGGTCGGCGTAGAGCGCGGCGGCGAGCCCGCGCCGGCGATGGGTCGCGGCGACGGCGATCCGGTCGACATAGAGGAACTTTTCGCGCCGCGCGCGGTGCCAGAGAAAATTCTCGCTGTCATAGTCGGCCGACTGGTCGAATCCGATCAGGAAGGCGCCGCCCTCCGCCGCGCGGGCGTAGGTCGCGGCGTCGATCAGCGCCGCCAGCCTGCCTTCGTTCAGCGGCGAAAGCTCGACCTCGTGCGCGAGGTTGAGCGCGAGGACCCAGGGAAGGTCCGCCGGGTCGATATCCCGGATCAGCGCGCCCACAGCTTGCGCTCTTTCATCAGCTGGCCGAGATCGGCCTCCGGGCGGGCGCCGATATGGCCGATCACCTCGCCCGCCGCGACGCAACCCATCGCCGCGCAATGCGCCAGCTCGCGCCCCTGCGCCAGCCCGGCGAGGAAACCTGCGGCGAAGAGATCGCCGGCTCCGGTGGCGTCGACGACGCTCATGGCTGCGGTTGGGACATGGACCGATTCCGCCGGCGTCACCACATGGGCGCCCTTCGCGCCGACGGTCACCGCCGCGATATCGACATCGGCTTTCACCCGCTGCATCGCGACATCGAGATCGTCAGTCTCGTAGAGAGACATCAGCTCATGCTCGTTGGCGAAGAGAAGGTCCGTGTGGTCCGCGATCAGCGCGCGGAACGCCTCCCGGTGCCGGTCGACGCAAAACGGGTCGGAGAGCGTGATCGAGACCCGGCCGCCGGCGCTCTTCGCCGCGCCGATCGCCTTTTCGAACGCCGCGACCGAGGCGGCGCCGTCGAACCGGTAGCCCTCGAGATAGATCCAGGCCGCCTCCGCCATCATCGCCGGGTCGATATCGTCCGGCCCCAGCGTCTCGGAGACGCCGAGATAGGTGGACATCGACCGCTCGCCATCCGGCGAGACGAGGACCATGCAGCGCCCGGTCTCATGTTCGTCGGAGGCCGGGGCGCGCGGCGTCTCGTAGGTCGCGCCGATCGCCCTGATGTCATGCGCGAAGATCGAGCCGAGCTGGTCGTCCTTCACCTTGCCGACATAGGCGGTGCGGGCGCCGAGCATGGCGAGCCCGGCGATGGTGTTCGCGGCCGAGCCGCCGGAGACCTCCTGCGCCGGGCCCATGGCGCCGTAAAGCTCCACCGCGCGCGCGGCGTCAATCAGGGTCATGATCCCCTTCTCGATCTTGTGCTCGGCGAGGAAGGCGTCCTCGCAATGGCTCAGGATATCGACCAGCGCGTTGCCGACCCCGACCACGTCATAGGTTTTCATATCGTCTTCTCCTCGAACTGGCAGAGATCGGAAATCAGGCAATCGGCGCAGCGCGGTCTCCGCGCCGTGCAGATATAGCGGCCATGCAGGATCATCCAGTGATGCGCGTGGCGCTGGTATTCCGCCGGCACCCGGTCCTCCACCGCCCGCTCCACCGCGACGACATCCTTGCCGGGCGCGAGGCCGGAGCGGTTGCCGAGGCGGAAGATATGCGTGTCCACCGCTTGCGCCGGCAGGCCCCACCACATGTTGAGAACGACATTGGCGGTCTTTCGGCCGACGCCGGGCAGGGACTGGAGCGCTTCGCGCGAGGACGGCACCTCGCCGCCGAATTCATCGATCAGGATGCGGCTAAGCCGGATGACGTTCTTCGCCTTGTTCCGGTAGAGGCCGATGGTCCTGATATGCTCGATCAGCCCCTCCTCGCCGAGCGCCAGCATTTTCTCCGGCGTGTCGGCGATGGGAAAGAGCGCGGCGGTGGCGCGGTTCACGCCCTTGTCGGTCGCCTGCGCCGACAACGCGACCGCGACGAGCAGCGTGAAGGCGTTCAGGTGGTGAAGCTCGCCCTTCGGTTCGGGCTCCGCGGCGCGAAAGCGCCGGAAGGCCTCGTCGATCTCCTGATAGGTCATCGGGCGCAACATGTCCGGCTTATGGCAAGGGCGGTGCGGGCGCGCAATGGGCGCGGGCTTGCGGCGGGCGCTTGCGGCGGCGCGCCGGGCGCCCGATAGCGGGGCATGACCAGCTGGCTGCATGAGGAGAGACTGGCGGCGGTGATCGGCGCGATCCGCGCCTCGGGCGCGCGCTCGGTCCTCGATCTTGGCTGCGGCGAGGGCGATCTCATCCTGCGGCTGTTGGGCGTGCCGGAGATCGAGCGGATCGCCGGGGTCGACCTCTCGCTCCCCGCGCTGGAGCGGCTGCGGGCGGCGTTGAAGACGCGCCAAGACGGCGGGCGCGTGAAGCTGCTTCACGGGTCGATGATCGCGCCGCCGCCGGGACTGACCGGGTTCGATTGCGCGGCGCTGGTGGAGACCATCGAGCATCTGGCGCCGGAGACGCTTTCCCGGCTGGAGACCGCGCTCTTTGGCGGGCTCAGGCCCCGAACCGTCGCGATCACCACGCCGAACGTGGAGTTCAACGGGCTTCTGGGGGTGAAGCCCGGTCGCTTTCGCCGTCCCGATCATCGTTTCGAATGGGGCCGGGCGCGGTTTCGCGCCTGGGCGGCGGGCGTGGCGGCGCGGACGGGGTATGGTGTGGCGCACGAGGATATCGCGGGCCGGCATCCCACGCTGGGCGGGGCGAGCCAGATGGCGGTGTTCACGCGCGCCGCAGGCGTTTTCGAATCGGACGGTTCCTGATCCGGACTGATCCGAAACCCGTCGGGAACGCATGAATCGGGTGGCGCGCGCGGGCGATCGCGCCCATTTTCAGGCGCAAGGAGACATCGGATGAATCAGCGCCCCACCCCTTCGGCCTTTCACTACGAGTTGATCGCGGAGGCGATCCGGCTGATCGAGGAGGCCGCGCCAGAGCAACCCTCGCTCGACGTCATCGCGGCGCGGATGGGGTTTTCCCCGGCGCATTTTCAGCGGCTGTTCTCGGAATGGGTCGGGGTCTCGCCAAAGCGTTATCTGCAATATCTGACGCTCGACCACGCCAAGCGGCTGCTGGCGGAGCGATTCACCGTGCTCGACGCGACGATGGAGACCGGGTTGTCCTCGCCCGGGCGGCTTCACGATCTTTTCATCCGCTGGGAGGCGATGAGCCCCGGCGAATACGCCGCCGGCGGCGAGGGGCTGGAGATCGCATACGGCTGGTTCGACGGACCCTTTGGCGAGACGCTGGCGATGGGCGCCGGGCGCGGGCTCTGCGGCATGGCCTTCGCCGCCGAGACCGGGCGCGCCGCGGCGTTGGCGGACATGCGCGGGCGCTGGCCGAAAGCGCGCTATCGCGAGGACCCGGAAGCGATCCGGCCCTGGGTCGAGGCGGCTTTCGGCGGCGGCGGAGAGGCGCGGTTGCAACTCATCGGCGCGCCCTTCCAGTTGAAGGTGTGGGAGGCGCTGATGACCATCCCCTCCGGCCACGTCACCACCTATTCCGAGATCGCCAAGGTGATCGGCCGGCCGAAGGCGGCGCGGGCGGTCGGGACGGCGGTGGGGCGCAACCCGGTCTCCTGGCTGATCCCCTGCCATCGGGCGCTCAGGAAAGGCGGCGGGCTCGGCGGCTATCACTGGGGTCTCGGCGTCAAGCGGGCGATGCTGGCCTATGAGGCGGCGCGGGCCGAGGCCTGAGCTTGGAAAGCCCCCCTATCGCGAGCGAAAGGGGGGCGGGTGGCTGAACTCATACGAAAATCTGAAATGGCGCGCGCGATCGGCGCGGGGTCCGGCGCGCCAGCCTGTTCAGGCGACGCGGGCCGAGGACTGGTAGACAAGCGGCTCTCCGTCGGGCCGGGTGCGCAGCATCTCGTGGAGTTGGTCATCGCCGAGACCATCCTCGACCTGGTCTGTCCAGACCCGGAAATGTTTGAGCTCATATCCGCCGAAGGACGTGATCATCGCCACGTCGGCTGCGTCCGCCCCGCGCACCATCAGGATCCTGCCGATCCTGGGGGTATTGTAGCGCGCGTCGAACGTATGCCAGCGGCCGCCGAGATAGACCTCGAACCAGGCGCAGAAATCGCCCGGGCCTGAATAGGGGACGCCGATATCGCCGAGATATCCGCTGGCGTAGCGCGCGGGGATGTTCATCGCGCGGCAGAGTGCGATCGAGAGATGGGCGAAGTCGCGGCAGACCCCGGCCTTTTCCTTGAACACGTCCGAAGCCATCTTGTCGGCGCGGCCGAACTGATAGCCGAAGGTGACGTGCTGGTGAACGAAGTCGGTGATCGCCTGCACCCGCGCCCAGCCTTCGGGGAAGCCGCCGAAATTCGACCAGGCCTCGTTCGTCAGCTTGTCGCTGTCGCAATACCGGCTCGGGAGGAGATAGGCGAGGACGTCGTCCGGGAGATCGGGAATCGGGTGCTGCGCGGCCGAGGGGGATTGCCGATCCGGTCGCCCGTCCACCTCGATGACGCAATCAGACCACATGTTGGTCGGCCCGATCGGCGCCAGGAGCCGGGTGATCCGGTTTCCGAACCGGTCCAGATATGTCGAGCGACGGCGCTGAGGCGGCAGACGGACGAAGTCTTCGCCGATCATGCGGCCTTCGAGTTGGCTGTGCGTTGAAAGCGCCAGCAGCATCGCGACCGGACTCGCGCACTCGATATCGATTTCAAATCCGAAGCGGATCAGCATGGCTTGGTCCTTGCGTTCGGGAAAGCTGGCGGTGATGCTCCGCGCCCCGAGTGAGAGTGATTGCCCATTCCCTGCCTCAGCGCGCCACCCCCGGAAAGGTTCCCGTGCCCCGCATCATGCGCATCCTACACAGGACGGAATACAGATACGACCGTCTCGTGAGCCTCAATCCGCACAGGCTCATGTTGCGGCCGCGCGACGGTCACGACCTCTGGGTCGACGACGCCCTTCTGACCATCAGACCGCGCGCCGAATTGCGATGGTCCTTCGACACGTTCGGCAATTCGATCGCCGTCGCGACGTTCGCCGACGCGACGGATTCGCTCCTGATCGAGAGCGAGCTTTTTCTCCGCCGCTACGTCACCGACTTTTCCTTCAAGCCGGACGGTGCGCATATCTGTCCCTTTCCGTTCGATTACACTGACGAGGAAAGGCGGGATCTTCATCCCTATCTCGGCCTCCAGTTTCCTGAAGACGCCGATATTCTGGATCAATGGCTGGAGGCGAATTTCGTCGACCGGCCCGGCGGCGCCTTTCATTTCCTCCATAGCCTCAGCGATTCGATCCATCGCAGCCTGACCTATTCCAGCCGCGACGAGATGGGGACGCAAACCGCGGCGGAGACGATCTTCCGCGGTCTCGGCACCTGCCGCGACTTCGCGTTCCTGTTCATGGAGGCGTCGCGCAGGTTCGGCTTCGCCGCGCGGTTCGTCACCGGATATCTGAACGACCTCAACGCCGGGCGAGACGGGGCGGCCGACGCGGAGGGGCCGGTCGGCGGCGGCGCGACCCACGCATGGGCCGACGTCTTCGTGCCGGGCGAAGGGTGGATCGAGTTCGATCCGACGAACAGGATCACCGCGGGGGGCGAACTGGTCCGGGTGGCGACGACGCGCACGCCGTCCCAGGCCTCGCCGGTCTCGGGCAGCTATGTCGGCGCCGGCGCTGTCTTCCTCGGGCTCACCGTTTCGGTCGATGTGAGCGAAGCGGAACGCCTGCCCTGAGCGCGGGCCTGCGCAAAGAGACTCTCTTGCGCAGGCGTCTGCTCAGTGATTGTGCCGCGGGATCGCGTCCCTCACCTTCTGGTACTTGATCGCGAGGTCGATGCAGCCGCCGGCGGCCAGTTGCGTCACGTGGTTGCGGGCCAGCTCCTGCCACGGGGTCTGGCTCTCGGGCGGGATCAGCGGGCCGGCCTTCTTGCGCTCCTCCCATTCCGCCTCATCGACCAGCGCGTCGCAGCGGCCGGTGTTGAGATCGATCCGCACCATGTCGCCGGTCTTGAGATAGGCGAGGCCGCCGCCAGCCGCCGCCTCGGGCGAGGCGTTCAGGATCGAGGGGCTGTCCGCCGTGCCGGATTGGCGGCCGTCGCCGATGGTCGGCAGCGAGGTGATGCCGCGTTTCAGCAAGGCGTCCGGCGGTTGCATGTTCACCACCTCGGCGGAGCCGGGCCAGCCGATCGGGCCGGCGCCGCGGACGACGAGCACGCAGTATTCGTCGATGTTCAGATCCGGGTCATTGATCCGGTCATGGTAATCCTCCGAACCCTCGAAGACGATGGCGCGGGCCTCGAATGCGTTCTCGTCGCCCTTGTTGCAGAGATAGCGGTCGCGGAACTCCTTCGAGATCACCGAGGTCTTCATGATCGCGGTGTCGAAGAGGTTGCCGGTCATCACGACGAAGCCCGCCTGGTCGACGATCGGATCGTCATAGGCGTGGATCATCTCCCGGTCTTTCGACTCGCGCCCGTCGAGATTGGTGAGCATGCCCTTCCCGGTGACGGTCGGCGCGTCATGGAGGCGCCCGGCCTCGCGCAATTCCCACATGATCGCCGGGACGCCGCCGGCGCGGTAGAACCGCTCGCCCAGATACTTGCCGGCCGGCTGCATGTTGAGGAGGAGCGGCACGTCATGGCCGTGCACCTGCCAGTCCGCCGGCTTCAGCTCCACCCCGACATGGTTGGCGATGGCGTGCAGATGCGGCTGGGCGTTGGTCGAGCCGCCGATGGCGGAATTGACCGCGATGGCGTTCAGGAACGCTTCGCGCGTCATCACGTCGGAGGGTTTGAGATCCTCATGCGCCATCTCGACGATGCGTTTGCCGGTGACATAGGCCATGCCCATCCGCTCGCGGTAGGGGGCCGGGATCGCCGAGCAGCCGGTGAGCGACATGCCGAGCGCCTCGGCGATGGCGTTCATGGTCGAGGCGGTGCCCATCGTGTTGCAATGGCCGAGCGAGGGCGCGGAGCCGGAGGCGCCGATCAGGAACTCCTCCTCGGTGATCTTGCCGGCCCCGAGCTCGCGCCGCATCTTCCAGATCGCGGTGCCGGAGCCGATCAGGTCGTCGCCGTCGAGCCAGCCGTTCAGCATCGGCCCGCCGGAAAGGACGATGGCGGGGATGTCCACCGTCGCCGCCGCCATCAGGAGGGCGGGCGTGGTCTTGTCGCAGCCCGTCGTCAGCACCACCGCGTCGATCGGGTAGCCGTGCAGCAATTCGACCAGCCCGAGATAGGCGAGGTTGCGGTCAAGCGCCGCGGTCGGGCGTTTGCCGGTCTCCTGAATCGGGTGGACGGGAAACTCCATCGGGATGCCGCCGGCCTCCCTGATGCCGTCGCGCACGCGCGGCGAGAGCTGCTGGTGGATCTTGTTGCAGGGCGAAAGGTCGGAGCCGGTCTGGGCGATGCCGATCACCGGCTTGCCGGAGCGCAGCTCCTCATAGGTGAAGGCGTTGTTGCAGTAGCGCTCGATGTAAAGCGCGGTCATGTCGGTGCGGTGCGGGGAATCGAACCACTCGAGAGATCTGAATTTGCGTTTCTGGCTCAAGGCTTGGCTCCTCCCAAGGCGTTCACTCTGCTTGTCGCGCCGAAGAGTAGAGCGTTTCGGGATGGTTTTGAAATCGGAAAAGCGCCGCGCAGGCGCCGCAATCGCGCGCGCGGCGCCGGCGCGGCGTCGCGAAGCTGTTCGCGAAGGGAGCGCATCATGGATCAGGAGCGCGCGCCGGAGGAGAGGCGGGGACGGCGCGGGCGGCGGGGCGCCGGCGAGACTCCGGTGCGCGCGGCGCGGCGGCGGGGGCTGCGCAATCCCTTCACCGCGCAACGCGCGGTTTCCGACGATGAAATCGAGTCTCTCCACCGTGCGGCGCTCACGGTGCTGGAGAATCTGGGGCTGGTGGCGCTCTCGCCCGAGGCGCGGGCGATCTTCCGCGCGGCCGGCGCGCTGGTGGACGAAGACAGCGGAATGGTCCGCATCGGGCGGGAGATCGTCGAGGCGGCGCTGGCGGCGGCGCCGTCGGAATTCATCATCCGCGCCGGCGCCGCCGCGCATGATCTCGACTACGCGCCGGGCGCGCTTCTCTTCGGCCCCGGCGCCGGCTGCCCGAACGCGACCGACCGCGAGCGCGGCCGCCGGCCCGGCTCCTTCCGGGATTTCGAGGAGCTGACCCGGCTCGCCGCCAGTTTCGACGCGATCCATTTCCTGGCCCCGATGGCCGAGCCGCAGGACATCGCGCCGGCGCTCCGCCACTACGCGATGACGCGCTGTCAGCTCGCGACCTCGCCCAAGGTCGCCTTCACCTATTCGCGCGGAAGGGCGCAGGTGGAGGATTGCTTCCGGATGCTGATGATCGGCGCCGGGCTGGACGAGGCGGCGTTTCGCGCTGAGCCGCGAACCTACACCGTCATCAACACCAATTCGCCGCGTCAGATCGACCGTTCGATGGCCGAGGGGATCATCGACCATGCCCGCTGGGGGCAAGTTTCAGTCATCACGCCCTTCTGCCTCCTTGGCGCGATGGCGCCGGTGACGGTGGCGGGGGCGCTGACCCTGCAACACGCGGAGGCGCTCGCCGGCGTGACGCTGGCGCAGCTCGCCGCGCCCGGCGCGCCGGTCGTCTACGGGAATTTCGCCTCGAATGTCGACATGCGTTCGGGCGCGCCGGCCTTCGGGACGCCGGAGCACGTCAAGGCGACGCTGGGGGCCGGCCAACTCGCGCGCAGGATCGGGCTGCCCTGGCGCGCCTCGGTCGGCACCTCGACGAACATGGCCGACGCGCAGGGCGCCGCCGAGACGGCTTTCGCGCTCTGGGCGGCCGTGCTGGCCGGGGCGAACATGGTGATCCATTCCGCGGGCTGGCTCGAGGGCGGGCTGACGCATTCATATGAGAAGCTCATCCTCGACATCGAGATGCTGGAGAGCATCGCCGAGCTTTGCGCGCCGTTCGAGGCCGACGAGGCGGCGCGCGGGCTCGACGCCATCGCGGAGGTCGCGCCGGGCGGCCATTTTTTCGCGGCGGCGCACACCATGACGCGCTATCGCACCGCGTTTCACGAGCCGATCGTGGCCGGGACAGCGAATCTCGGACAGTGGACCGAGGCAGGCGCGATGCCGGCCGACGCGCGCGCGACCTCGGTCTGGAAGGCGCGGTTGGCGGCTTTCGAGCCGGACGGCGTCAGCGAAGAGCGGCTCGCCGCGCTCGACAAGTTCATCACCCGGCGCACCGAAGCTGGCGGAGCGCCGCCGGGCGAGTGACGCGAAATTCGTTTGACGGGGCGCGACTCTCGCCCTCCAATGCCGCGAAACCGGAGGGACGTGATGGAGAACGTGGCGATGCCGCATCTTGAGGTGCGGCCTGACTGGCTTGCGAAGAATGTCGAGGCGCCGATCGAGCCGGGCCGTCCGATCATCGACCCGCATCACCATCTCTGGGAGCGGCCGAAGGCGCGCTATCTCTTCCATGATCTGCTCGCGGACGTCTCCGCCGGCCACGACATCCGCGCCACGGTCTATATCCAGTGCCGCTCGATGCACCGCGCTGACGGGCCGCCGGAACTGGCGCCGGTCGGCGAGGTGGAGTTCGCGGCCGGCGCGGCGGCGATGGCGGAGAGCGGGCATTACGGCGATTGTCGCATCTGCGCCGGGATCGTCGGCACGGCGGACATGACCCTCGGCGCGGATGTCGGCCGGGTGCTGGACGCGCTGGAGGCGGGGGCGAACGGGCGGCTGCGCGGCATCCGCTTCCCGATGGCGAAATCGGGCGACCCGGCCATCGTCGGCAGCGTCGTCGACCCGCCGGAGGGGCTGATGCGCGAGGAGAGCGTTGCGGCGGCGGCGCGCGAGATCGGGCGGCGCGGGCTGGTGCTCGACACCTGGTCGTTCCAGACCCAGTTGCAGGATCTTCTGGTGCTGGCGCGGCGGGCGCCCGAGACGGTGGTGGTGATCGACCATGTCGGCGGCGTTCTCGGGGTCGGCGGGTTCACGGGGAAACGCGAGGACGCCTTCGCGGGCTGGCGCGCCGACATGGCGGCGCTGGCGGCCTTGCCGAACACGCGGGTGAAGCTCGGCGGGCTCGCCATGCACACCTGCGGTTTCGGCTTCGAGACGGCGGCGTCGCCGCCCGGCTCGGAAGAACTGGCGGCGTCATGGCGGCCCTATATCGAGACCTGCATCGAGCTTTTCGGCCCGGAGCGGGCGATGTTCGAGAGCAATTTTCCGGTCGACAAGGGACAGGTGAGCTACACCAATCTCTGGAACACCTTCTCCCGTCTCTCCTCGGGCGCCTCGGAAGCGGAGAAGGACCGGCTTTTTCGGGAAACGGCGGCGGAGACCTACCGGCTTTCGGTCTGAGCGCCCGCGACGGGCGCGGCGGCTGGCGTGCGCCGCGAGCCGGCCGGCGCCGCTTGCGCGACAGTCGCCGCGGCGCTCCGGGCGAAAACGGCCGCCCCGGAAAGGGCGGCCGCAAGAGAAGTCGCGATCAAAGCGCCGGTCAGCTGCTTTCGGCGGCGATCACATCCCCGAAGAGCTCGAACGTCTCGCCGGTGAACTTCTGCAGGCGCATGGCCTCGATCGGCGCGTAATCCTCCGGCGAAGTCGAGACCGTGATACCAGGAAGCAGCAGCGGTATGTCCACCTGCCGCAGGCTCGTCGCCTGCTTCATGATGTTCTTGCGGCTCAGGTCATCGCCCGCCTGTTCCAGCACCTTCACCATCGTCCTGGAGACCGCGTAGCCGTAAATGGTGAAGCTGGAGGCCTGATCGCCGTCCGGATACCATTTGTCCATGAACGCGCGCCAAGCCTGCATTTCCTCATTGTCGTCATATTGCGGATCGGTCGAGTCCATCAGGTAGCCGGCGGAAATGATGCCCTGCGCCGCCTCGAAACCCGCCGGCTTCATCACCGCGCCCACGGAGATCGAGACGTTGGTGAGGTAATGCGTCGGCTTCCAGCCGATCTCATGCGCCTTCTTGATCGCCTGAGCGGCGAATTTCGGCGTCGTGACGTTGAGGAACACGTCGGCGCCCGAGGCTTTGAGCGAGATCATCTGGCTGTCCACGGTCGGATCCATGGTCTCGTAGGGCTGTTCGTCGACGATCATCGAGGTCTTGTCGCCGAGCCCCGCCTTGAACCCTTCGAGGTAATCCTTGCCGAAATCGTCGTTCTGATAAAGGATTCCGATCTTCGCGTCGGGCTGGGTCTGAAGGACGTGCTGCGCGTAGATCTTCGCTTCCGTCTTGTAGTTGGGCTGCCAGCCCATGGTCCAGGGAAAGTTCTTCGGGTCGTTCCATTTCGACGCGCCGGTGGCGACGAAGAGCTGCGGCACCTTTTTCGCGTTCATGTATTTGTGGATCGCGGTGTTGGTGCCTGTGCCGAGGCCCTGGAAGACCAGCGCGACCTCGTCCCGCTCGACCAGCTTGCGGGTCTGCTCCACGGTCTTGGGCGGCGAGTATCCGTCATCATAGCTGATGAACTCGACCATGCGGCCGTTGACGCCGCCCGCGTCATTGAGCATCTCGAAGAACTTGCCGATGGTTTCGCCGATCTGGCCATAGGCCGAGGCCGGGCCGGAATAGGGCATCGTGTTGCCGATCTTGATCGAGCTGTCGCTCACGCCCACCGTATCGGCGAGAGAGGGGCCGGCCTTGAGCGCCAGCGCGCTGGCGGCTGCGCCGATGAGGGATTGTCGTCTCGTGATCATGTTTCAGTCTCCCTTCTGTCTTGTCGTCATCGACTGTTGAACAGCCTTTTGAGCCTGATCGCGCCGGAGCGGATCAGACCGCCCGCGCCTGTCGGCGCGAGGTATATCATGAGAATGAGGAACACGCCGTAGATCGCGCCGGAGAGCCCTTTCGAGAGCTCCTCCGCCACGTTCGGCACGAAGACGATGAAGACCGCGCCGATCAGCGCGCCGGGCAGCCAGCCGACGCCGCCGACGACGATTCCGACGAGGAGCGCGACCGAAAGCGTGAAGGTGAAGCTGTCCGGGGCGACGAATTTGACCACGATGGCGCTCAGCCCGCCGGCGACGCCGGTGATGAGCGCGCTGATCCCGAAGGCGGTCGCCTTGTAGAGCGCGGTGTTGACGCCCATCGACTGCGCCGCGATCGGGTTGTCGCGGATCGCCATCAGCGCGCGTCCCGTGCGGCTGGCGACGAGGTTCTTCGCCAGCCAGTAGAGAAGGGCGCCGACGCCGAGGGTGAAGAAATAGATCCAGACCTCGGAGCTGAGCGGCAGACCGAAGGGCACCGGCGCCTCGAATGTCTCGGAAAAGACCACGATGCCCTGAACGCCGCCGGTGTATTCCTCCAGCACCGAGAGGCGGAGGAATTGCGGCGTCGCCACCGCCAGCGCGAAGGTCGCGAGCGCGAGATAGATGCTCTCGAGCCGGAGCGCGGGCAGCCCGAAGAGAAAGCCCACCATGAAGCAGATCACGCCGGCCGCCGGCAGCGTGAGCGCGTAGTGAACCCCCGCCATCTCCACCAGGATCGCGGTGGTGTAGGCCCCGACCGCGTAGAAGGCGCCGTGACCGAGGGAGAACTGCCCGTTGATCCCGGTCAGGAAGTTCAGCCCCATGATGGCGATCGCGTAGACCAGCATCTGCGTGACCTGAAAGACGAAGAAGCTCTTGGAGAAGAACGGCAGCGCGATCAGCACGACGAGGATGAAGAGATAACCCGCCCGCTCCAGCGTGAAGAGCGGCGCGGCCGCGGGCGTGGTTTCCGTCGTCGACGCCATCTCAGACCCTCTGCACGACGCGACGCCCGAAGAGCCCCGTCGGTTTGAACACCAGAACGACGACGATCAGGAACAGCGCGATCGGCAGCTTCAGCTCGCCCCCGACGACGGGGATGTAAGTTCCTGACAGATTCTCGATGATCCCGACGAGAAACCCGCCGATGACCGCGCCGCCGGGGCTGGTGAGCCCGCCGAGCACGGCGCCGGCGAAGCCGTAGAGCAGGATCGCCAGCATCATGTTCGGCTCAAGAAACACCACCGGCGCGATCAGGATGCCCGCGACCGCGCCGATGGCCGAAGCCATGCCCCAGCCGAGCGCGGTCATGAACCCGACCTTGACGCCGACGAGCCGGGCGCTTTCCGGGTTCGCCGCCGCCGCCCGCATCGCGAGGCCGACGCGGGTGAAGCGGAAGAACGCCCAGAGGAGCGCGAGGACGAGGAGCGTCACCGCGATCATGCCGGCCTGATGCTTGCTCATCAGGCTGTCGGCGTAGAGCGGGCCTTCGCCGAACGGGCTCGGCATCGGCTTGATGCTGAAATTCCAGATGAACCCGGAGGCCGAGTTGAAGATCACGAAAAGCGCGATGAAGACGACGACATGGCTGAGGACCGGCGCGTTCTGGATCGGCTTGAAGACGATCCGCTCCAGCATGAAGCCGCCGACGAAGCTGATCAGGATGGCGAGCGGGATGACGATGGCGTAGGGCAGGCCCCAGGTCAGCAACTGCCATGCGATGAAGGTGGAGAAGGTCGCCATCTCGCCCTGGGCGAAATTCAGGTGATGGATCGCCTGGTAGATCATCACCACCGCGAGCGCCATGCAGGCGTAGATCCCGCCGGTGGCGACCCCGGAGACGATCTGCTGCAGGAATAGCTCCATTATGGCTCCTCAATAGCCGAGATAGGAGGCGCGGACGCTGTCATCCTCGCGGATCGATTTCGCGTCGCCCGACATGACGATCGCGCCGGTCTCGATCAGGTAGGCGTGATCGGCGAGTTCGAGCGCCAGCGCGGCGTTCTGCTCGACGATCAGCATGGACGCGCCGGCCTCCTTCTGCACATCGGCGAGAATGTCGAAAATCTGCCGGACGATCAGCGGCGCGAGGCCGAAGGAGGGCTCGTCGAGCAACATCAGTTTCGGGCGCAGCATCAGCGCGCGGGCGATGGCGAGCATTTGCTGCTCGCCGCCGGAAAGCGTGCCCGCCTGCTGGTTCCGCCGTTCCTTCAGCACCGGGAAAAACTCGTAAGCGCGGTCGATATCGGACTGGATGTCGCGCCCCTGCGGCCGCGTCATCGCGCCGAGCTGAAGGTTCTCCTCCGTCGTCAGCGAGGTGAAGGTGCCGCGCCCTTCGGGGATATGCGCGACGCCGAGCCGGACGATGGACTCGGTGTTCATGCGTTCGATCCGCGCGCCGTCGAAAGTGATCTCTCCCTTCCTGCGGATCATGCCGCAGAGCGCCCGCAGGGTCGTCGTCTTGCCGGCGCCGTTGGCGCCGAGCAGCGCGGTGACGCCGCCCTTCTTGACCTCGAAATCGATCCCGCGCAGGACCTGCAGCGCGCCGTAGGAGGCCTCGAGGCCCCGGACCTCCAGAATCGCGCTCATTCCCCGCCTCCCAGATAGGCGGCGACGACCTCGGGGTTCTGCTGGACCGCGGCGGGCGGCCCCTCCGCGATCTTGCGGCCGAAATTCATCACCACGACGCGGTCGGAGACCGACATCACCAGCGACATGTGATGCTCGACGAGAAGCACGGTCACGCCGCGCTCGTCGCGCACCCGGCGAATGAGGTCGCCGAGGGCCTCGACCTCGTCATGGTTGAGCCCCGCGGCCGGCTCGTCGAGCAGGAGAAGCTTCGGCTCGGTCGCCAGCGCGCGGGCCATTTCGACGCGTTTCTGCCAGCCGAAGGGCAGCCCGGCGACCGGCAGCTCCGCGACCTCCCCGAGATCGAGCCAGTCGATCAGGTCCTGCGCCGTTCGGTCGATCTTCGCGCGCTCGCGCCGCGCGCGGCCGAGTCGGAACGCGTCTGTGATCGGATCGCCCACCGTCGCCGAATGGCCGCCGACGCGGATGTTGTCGCGCACTGAGAGGTTGGAGAAGGCGGCGACGTTCTGGAAGGTGCGCCCGATTCCGAGACCGGCGATGCGATGCGGCTCAAGCCCGAGGATCGACTCGCCCTCGAACTCGATATCGCCCGAGGTCGGGGTGTAAAGTCGGCTGAGGCAGTTGAAGAGCGTGGTCTTGCCGGCCCCGTTCGGCCCGATCAGCCCGAGAATCTCGCCCGCGATGATGTCGAAGCCGACCCCGTCCAGCGCGAGGATGCCGCCGAAGCGGACGGTGACCTCGCGTATCGAGATCACCGCCGCGCCGGCCGCGCCCGTCACCGCTGCGTGCATGCGCCCCCCTCACAACGCCGCCGCAATGATGCGTCGACGATGGCCGGCATGCATGCGCCGCCAATCGATTCTTCTGTCGGCACGTATTCGCTCCCAGGATTCCGGTCATTTGTCAGCCGGTATTATCATTGCACAGAGACAGAAAATTACGTGGCGATCAAGCCTCGATCCGGCGCGATCACGCAATACTCGAAATTGTGAGGTCGGCCGGCGCGCGGGGCGCCGGGGCGAAGCCGGGCCGCTTGCGGAACGCTTGCGAAGGCGCGATCATCACCGCCGCGCCCCGCGGCGGACGCGCGCCGGACGCCGCCCGCCCGCCTCACCGGAGCCGCTGTCGCACCGCAGAGGAAACGCCATGCAGACCGCCCCCGCCCCCGCACCCGCCCGCGCCGATCTCGCGACGCATGAGGTGACGAACCAGCCGGACGGGTTCGCCGATCGGAATCTCTATCTGCTCGACGCGCCGCTGCGCGAAGCGGCCCGGCGCGAGGCGGGCGACTGGCTTGATGATGTTCTCTCCCCCTTCGGGGCGTGCGTCGGCGCGGGCGAGGTTCTGGACCGGGGCGAAGCGGCGAATCGCAACCCGCCGGAGCTGATCGGTTTCGATCGTTACGGCCGGCGGCTGGACGAGGTCCGCTTCCACCCCGCCTATCACGAACTGATGGCGCTGGCGATGGAGCGGCGCGTCCACGATCTGTCCTGGACCGGGCCGGGGCGGGGCGCGCATTGCGCCCATGCGGCGATGCTCGCGCTCTTCACCCAGGCCGAGGCGGGCGTCATGTGCCCGATGACGATGACCTACGCCGCGGTCCCGGTGCTGAGGGCCGACCCGGAGGTCGGGCGCGCCTGGGAGGCGAAGATCGTCGGCGGGGCGTATGATGCGCCGCTGGTGCCGATCGCGGCGAAACGCGGCGTCACCATGGGCATGGCGATGACCGAGAAGCAGGGCGGCTCGGACGTGCGCGCCAACACCACGCGCGCCACCCGCTTCGCCGGGGCCGGGCCGCGCGCTTTCGTCCTTTCCGGGCACAAATGGTTCTGCTCCGCGCCGATGAGCGACGGGTTCCTGAGCCTCGCCTACACCGAAAAGGGGCTTTCCTGCTTCCTTGTCCCGCGGGTGACGCCGGACGGGGCGCGCAACGCCATTCACCTGATGCGCCTGAAGGAGAAACTCGGCAACAGGTCCAACGCTTCCGCCGAGATCGAGTATCACGACGCCTACGCCGAGCTGATCGGCGAGGAGGGGCGCGGCGTCAACACGATCATCGAGATGGTGCATCACACCCGCCTCGGCACGATCTCCGGCGTGCTGGGGATCATGCGCGGCGCGCTCGTCCAGGCGATCCACCATGTTTCCGGGCGCCGGGCGTTCCAGAAGACGCTCATCGACCAGCCGCTGATGCGCCGGGTCACGGCCGATCTGGCGCTCGAATACGAAGCGGCGGCGGCGCTGGTGATGCGCGTCGCGGCGCGCTTCGATGCGCCCACGCCGGAGGGCCGCGCCTTCGCCCGGCTGGCCGTCGCGCTGGCGAAATACCTGCTGACCAAGCGCTGCGCGAATTTCGTCTATGAGTGCATGGAGTGCCTCGGCGGCGCCGGCTATGTCGAGGAAAGCCCGCTGCCGCGCCTCTACCGGGAGGCGCCGCTGAACGCGATCTGGGAAGGGTCAGGCAACGTTATTGCGCTCGACGTGCTCCGGACCCTGGCGAAGGCGCCCGAGGCGCTCGACGCGTTCCTCGCAGAGGTTGGCGCGGCGGGGGCCAGGCGCGCGCGGCTCGGCGCAGCGATGGCGGAGCTGAAGGGGCTCCTGGCCGGGGGCGCGATCCACGAGCGCGACGCCCGGCATGTCGCGGAGCGGATGGCCCTGATCCTGCAGGCGGCCCTGCTCGTCGAAGGGGCGCCGGCGCCGGTCGGCGACGCCTTCGTCGCCAGCCGGCTTGGCGAGACCGGCGGGCTGACCTTCGCCGCGCACCGCGCCGAGATGGACGAGGCGCTGCTTCTCGGCCGGGCGATGGCGGGCTGAGCGCCTAGTTGTCGTCTTCGTCTCCATCGGCGTCGGCGGAGATCCACGCCTTCGCCGCCTCGAGCTCGCGATCGCCGAAGACATGCACCTGCCCGGAGACGAGCGGCGCGAAGATCCGCGTCGCGTGGCGGATCCAGTCGAGATCGCTGACCACCGCGATCTTGGAAAACTGGTTGAGATGCATCGCGCCGACGCGCGCGTCGCTCCAGACCGCGCCGGGCGTCATCGATTCGAACTCCGGCCCGATGTGGTAGAGGAGCCTGATCCGCTTGTGCGCCGCCAGCTTCTCCTCGACCAGCGGCACGATCCGCTCGGCGTAGTCGCGCGCGCCGATGACGCCGCGCACCGAGATGCCGAGAACGGCGGGCGGCAGCCCCTCGATCACCGTGACGTTCTCCGGCGCGGTCTTGCGCTCGGCGACCCAGGCGAGCGCCGCGTCCAGCTCGTCGCCGGGAAAATGCCGGATCTCGGCCCAGACGAGATGGCGGGCGATGCGCGGCGCGATGTCGAGAATGCGCGAATCGGAGACCAGCGCCACGCGGTCGATCATCCGGTGATGGTCGCGCAGAAAGTCGAAATGCTTGACGAAACCGGCGAAATCCGCCCAGCCGGGAAAGGTCGCGGCGTGGATGACGAGATTTGGTATGTTGTCGGTCTCGTTCACCTTGGCGTTGAATTCGCTTGTCAGCGCGGTGAAATCCGCTTCCGTCAGTCTGCCCGAAGGCTCCAGCCGGAAGCAGTTATGCGCGGCGTCGAAATCGATCTTGAGCATGGGTCCGTTCCTCTGGCGTGTTCTCGCGCGCCCGCGGCGGGAGCGGCGAGCGCCACAGTTTAGCGGGTTGGCGTCGCGGAGTCGCAGGAAAACCCTGGCTCCCTATCGCCGCGCCGACTTGGGCGAAGGCGGCGATGGATCGGCGGGCGACAGTGTTTTCGCGTCGGAAACGACGCCGGGCGCGAAAGTTCACTTTGACTGGCAAGCGTGTTTCGCGTCTAATGTCATGGTGTGGGAAGCTGCGGCTTTGGGATTGCGGCGAACAGGTTGGCGGCCTTACTCAACGGTCGAAAGAGGGAAAATTCGCATGAAGAGAACTATGCCGGTCGCAGCGGTTGCGCTGCTTCTATCCGCCGGAGCCGTCTCGGCGGTGGAGCAGGATAATTTCATGGTTTCGACGGGCGCCGACCTCGCCGCGCTTTGCGCCGTGACGCCGTCGCACGCGGATTACGCGGCGTCGATCCACATGTGCGAAGGATACATCGTCGGCGTGAACCAGTTTCACGAGGCGTGGATGAGGGCGAAAGGCGGCACGGGGATCTACTGTCTGGCCGACGCGGACGCGGGCGCGCCGACGCGCGACGAGGTGGCTTCGAATTTCGCGGCGTGGGTGGCGGGCGATGATGACGCCGCGGCGGCGCCCGCGGTAGAGGCGCTGATGCGCTGGGCCGCGTTCACTTATCCCTGCAAGTAAGGACTGACATCATGGCGATTGCTTCCGCTCTCTCCCGCTTCGCACTTCCGGCCGCCGGGGCGCTGATCCTCAGTCTCGCGGCGTGCGGGGATCTCAATCCGCAACAACAACGCGCCCTGACCGGCACGGCGGCCGGGGCCGCCGGCGGCGCGCTTGTCGGCGCGATCGCCGGCGACGCGGCGCTCGGGGCCGCGATCGGCGCCGGGGCCGGCCTCGCCGGCGGGCTGATCGTCGACAAGGTTCAGACCGACAAGGAGGCCGCCTATCGCCAGGGCGTCGCGGACGGACGGCGAAACTAGGGTCTGAACGACGGGCCCGGCGACGCCGGGCAGGGGAGACGCTGCGATGGAGCGGGAGAGCATGACGGCGCGGGCGCCGGGAGTCCTGATGCGGATGGGCGGCCTGTCGCTGCTGATCGCGGCGACCCTGCTCGGCGGCTGCACGACCGTGCTGTTTCGCGCGGCGGTCCCCGAGGACGGGCTGGAGACGGCGCGCCCCTACGGTATCGAAGCCCCGCTTCTGCGCGCATGGGGCGACGGGCTGAACCAGGCCGATGTCGAGTTCGTCGTGGAAACGCGGGCCCGCGCGCTCGAACGCTCCCACGCCGAAGAAATCGCCCGCGGCGAGACGATCCGCATGGACAGTCTCGCGCTTTCGGGCGGCGGCCCGGACGGCGCTTTCGGGGCCGGTCTTCTCGCCGGGTGGACGGCGCGGGGCGACCGGCCGGAATTCCAGCTGGTGACCGGCGTCTCGACCGGCGCGATCATCGCGCTCTTCGCCTTTCTCGGGCCGGAATATGACGACGAGCTGCGCGAGATCTACACCGAGTACACGACGAAGGACCTCGCCACGACGACGTTCTTCTCCGGCCTGACCGGCGGCACGGCGCTGTTCGACACCAGCGGTTATCGCCGGCTGATCGACAAGTATATCGACGACGAGATCGTCGCGGAGATCGCCGAGGCTTACAGGAACGGCAGGGTTCTGCTGATCGGGACGACGAATATCGACGCGTCGCGGCCGGTGAACTGGAATGTCGGCGCCATCGCCGCGAGCGGCGATCCGAAAGCCAAGAGGCTGATCCGGGACGTCATCCAGGCCTCGTCGGCGATTCCCGCGGCCTTCCCGCCAGTGCTGGTCCCGGTGAACTATCATGGCCAGAGTTATGACGAGATGCATGTCGATGGCGGCGCCACGCAGCAGGTGATCCTGTTCAGCCCGGAATTGCGCATGTCCGAACTCGACGAGCGGACCGGGGCCAAGGTTGACCGGCGGGTCTGGGTGGTGGTCAACAACAAGCTTCGCAAGCCATATGACCCGGTCCGCCCCCGCGTCTTCGACATCGCCGCCAAGGCGGGCTCATCGCTGATCGGCGGGTCGGGGTCGGGGGATGTCTATCGCATCTATGCGGTCGCCGAACGCGACGGGGCCGCGCTCGAGGTTATCTCCATCCCGCCGGATTTCTCGGCTGACCCGGAAGAGATGTTCGACCCGGTCTATATGGGCAAGCTGTATCAGGTCGGTTACGATCAAGGGCTCTCCGGCGAGCACTGGAGCCCGTATCCGCCGGGCTTCGCGCCGCCGCTGGACGCGACGGCGGCGCCGGCGCGTGTCGCCGACGGCTCCTGACCCGCGGGATCGCTTCGCCTGCCTGCCGCGCTGGTCCGCGCGCCCCTCGCGGCGGCCGGGCGAGCGGCCCCCGGTGCGCGCTTGACCCTGAGGCGCGCAGTTGACAGGTTAACGCGTCTCCAGCGGAAATGGTCCTTCATGCACGTCTACACCCCCCGAGAAATGCTCGAGAAACTCGTCGGCTTTCCCACGGTTTCGCGCGATTCAAATCTGCCCCTCATCGATTTCGTCGAAGAATATCTGACCGGTCACGGCGTCGTTTGCCGGCGCGTCTACGACGAGACCGGAACCAAGGCGAATCTCTACGCGCTGGTCGGACCGGAGACGACGGGCGGCGTGATCCTCTCCGGCCATACCGATGTCGTGCCGACCGATGGGCAGGAATGGGCGAGCGATCCGTTCGCCGTCGTGGAGAAGGACGGCAAGCTGCATGGTCGCGGGACCTGCGACATGAAGGGGTTCGACGCGCTGGCGCTGGCGCTGGTTCCCGACATGCTGAAGGCCGGGCTGAAGCGGCCGGTGCAGATCGCGCTTTCCTATGACGAGGAGATCGGCTGCCGCGGCGCGCCGGGCATGATCGCCGAGATGCGCGAGACGATGCCGCCCGCTTCGGCGGTGATCGTCGGCGAGCCGTCGCTGATGAAGGTGGTGACGGAGCACAAGGGCTCGGTCGGGCTCACCACGCGCGTGCGCGGGTTCGAAGTGCATTCGAGCCTGATGCATACCGGCGTCTCGGCGGTGATGACCGCGGCGCGGCTGGTGAACTGGATCCGCGAGCGGACCGAGGAGAACATGGCGAAGGCCGACCGGTCCTCGCCTTTCGAGCCGCCCTTCACCACGCTGCATGTCGGGGTGATCAAGGGCGGCACCGCCGGCAACATCACCGCGAAGGATTGCGAGTTCGTCTCCGATTTCCGGGTCTGCCCGCCGGAGACGCCGGCTGAATGGCGGGACCGCTACATGGCCTTCGCCGCCGAGGTCGAGAAGGACATCCAGAAGATACGGCCCGAGGCGCGGGTCGATGTCGAGGTCCGGATGTCGAACCCGCCCTGCCTGCGCGAAGACGATGGCGCGGCGGAGGCGCTGGCCCGCGCGCTGACCGGCGACAACAGCGAGAACGTCGTCTCCTACGGCACCGAGGCGGGACAGTTCCAGGAGGGCGGCTATTCCACCTGCATCTGCGGGCCGGGCTCCATCGCCCAGGCGCATCAGCCGAACGAATATATCAGCATCGAGCAGTTCGAGGCCGGCGAGGCCTTCATGCGACGGCTGATCGACCGGCTCGCCGCCTGATGCCGATCCTGAACAGCGTCGCGGCGCTTCAACCCGACATGGTCGAATGGCGTCATGATTTCCATCGCCATCCGGAGCTTGAATTCGACGTTCACCGCACGGCGGGGATCGTCGCTGAAAAGCTGCGCGCCTTCGGCTGCGACGAGGTCGTCGAAGGGATCGGCAGGACCGGCGTCGTCGGGCTGATCCGGGGGCGGGCGGGAACCTCCGGCCGGGTGGTCGGGTTGCGCTCCGACATGGACGCGCTGCCGATCGCGGAGGCGACCGGGGCGGCTCACGCCTCCACCGTTCCAGGCAAGATGCACGCCTGCGGCCATGACGGCCACATGGCGATGCTGCTCGGCGCGGCGAAACATCTGGCCGAGACGCGGAATTTCGACGGCGCGGTCGCGGTCATCTTCCAGCCCGCCGAGGAGGCGGGCGCGGGCGGCGAGAAGATGGTCCAGGACGGACTGATGGAGCGGTTCGGCGTCACCGAGGTCTACGGGATGCACAACATGCCCGATCTGCCGGTCGGACAATTCGCCATCCGCTCCGGGCCGGCGCTCGCCTCCACCGACGAGTTCACGATCACCTTCACCGGCAAGGGCGGCCACGCCGCGAAGCCGCATTTCTGCATAGACCCGACCGTCGCCGCCTGCCGCTTCGTCCGGGCGGCGCAATCGGTCGTTTCGCGCAGTCTAGACCCGACCGAGATGATGGTGGTGACGGTTTGCTCGCTGACCACCGCCGAGAGCTACAACGTCATCCCGCAGACGGCGCGGATGACCGGCACGGTGCGCTGCTATTCCGAGGAAAACCGCGCCATGGCGCGCGAGCGGCTCGACGCGCTCGCGGCGGGGATCGCGGCTTCGGCCGGCGCGGTCGGCGCGGTCGAGTGGGAGCGCGGCTATCCGCCGACGGTGAACGACCCGGAGCGCGCCGCCTTCGCCGCCGAGACCGCCGAGGAGATCGCCGGCGCCTGCATCCGCGACACGCCCCCGCTGCTCGGGGCGGAGGATTTCGCCTATATGCTGGAGGCCCGGCCGGGCGCGATGATCATGGTCGGCAACGGCCCCTCCGCCGCCTGCCATCACCCGGCCTATGATTTCGCCGACGAGACCATGCCCGCTGGGGCCTCTTACTGGGTGCGCCTCGCCGAGCGCGCGCTGCCGCTGAGCTGAAAGGAAGACCCATGCCGACGATCAACCGTTTCGCCGATCTCCATGACGAGATCACCGCCTGGCGGCGCGACATCCACGAGAATCCCGAGTTGCAGTTCGACGTTCACCGCACCGCCGGAATCGTCGCCGCGAAGCTGAAGGAATTCGGCTGCGACGAGGTGGTCGAGGGGATCGGCAAGACCGGCGTCGTCGGCGTCATTCGCGGCAAGGGAAAGGGCGGCAAGGTGATCGGGCTGCGCGCCGATATGGACGCGCTGCCGATCGAGGAGGCGTCGGGGGTTCCGCACGCCTCGAAGACCCCCGGCAAGATGCACGCCTGCGGGCATGACGGCCATACGGCGATGCTGATGGGCGCGGCGAAATATCTGGCCGAGACGCGGAATTTCGACGGCACGGCGGTGGTGATCTTCCAGCCGGCGGAGGAAGGCGGCGGCGGCGGCCGCGAGATGGTCAACGAAGGCATGATGGAGCGCTTCGGGATCGAGGAGGTCTACGGGATGCACAACATGCCCGGCACCCCGCTCGGCAGCTTCGCGATCCGTCCCGGCCCGCTGATGGCGGCGGCCGATCTTTTCGAGATCGACGTCACCGGCAAGGGCGGCCACGCGGCGATGCCGCACAAGGCCGTCGACACCACGCTGGTCGCGGCGGAGATCGTCGTCGCGCTGCAGTCCATCGCGTCGCGCAATCTCGACCCGGTGGAGTCGCTGGTGATCTCCGTCACCTCGTTCCAGACCGAAACGACAGCCTATAACGTCATCCCCGACGCGGTGAAGCTGAAAGGGACGGTCCGCACCTACACGAAAGAGGTGCAGGACCTGGCCGAGACGCGCATGGGCGAGATCGCCGAGAATGTCGCGAAGGCCTTCGGCGCGACCGCGAAGCTGAACTTCATGCGCAACTACCCGGCGACGGTGAACGCCGAGGGGCCGGCGCAGAAGGCCGGCGACGTCGCCGCCCGGATCGTCGGCGAGGACCGGGTCAACCGCATGACGCCGCCGGTGATGGGGGGCGAGGATTTCTCCTTCATGCTGAACGCGCGGCCGGGCGCCTTCATCTTCATCGGCAATGGCGACACGCCGAATGTCCACCACCCGGAATACGACTTCAACGACGAAGCGATCCCGGTGGGCTGCTCCTATTGGGCGAAGCTGGTCGAGGAGCTGATGCCGGCGGCCTGACGGAGGCGGGAGCGTCCCGCGCGGGAATCGGCTTGTCGCCGCGCCGCTTTCCGCGCTAGCTCTCCTTCCCCTAAGGAAAGACCCTTTCATGTCTCATGATGCGCCGCGCGGCGTCGTCGCGCCGAATTTCACGCCGTTCAATGACGATCTGACCATCGCGACCGATCTCTATATCGGTCACGCGCTGGAGTTGCTGGATCAGGGCTGCGTCGCGCTCGCGCCCTTCGGGACGACGGGGGAGGCGACCTCGGTCGGCGTCGATGAGCGGATCGCGACCCTCGCGGCGTTGATCGCCGCCGGAGCGGACCCGGCGCGGCTGATCCCGGGGACCGGGCTCACCAGCATCGCCGACAGCGCGCGGCTGACCCGCGCCTGCCTCGGCATGGGCTGCGCCGGGGCGATGGCGCTGCCGCCGTTCTATTACAAGAACGTGCCCGAGGACGGGCTCTACGACTATTACGCCCGGCTGATCGAGGCGGTCGATTACCCCGGCTTTCGCCTCTATCTCTACCACATACCGCAGATTTCCGGCGTCGGTCTGCCGGTCGCGCTGGTCGAGCGGCTGTTCACGGCGTTCGAGGAGGTGGTGGGGATCAAGGACAGCTCCGGCGACTGGGCGAACACGGAGGCGCTGCTGGCGATCGACGGCCTTGTCGTATTTCCGAGCGCGGAGAGCGCGCTCGCGAAAGCGCTGCCGCTCGGCGCGCCGGGCTGCATCACCGCGACCGCCAACCTGAACGCGCCGGCGATCGCCGAGCTGATCGCGGCCCATGACGCGGACCCGGCGAAAGCCGCCGCGCTGCAGCCGCCGGTGACGGCGTTCCGGAAAACGGCGCAGGCGCATCCGCTGATCGAGGCGCAGAAGCGGGTCAAGGCGCTGATGACGGGTGAGCCGCGCTGGGCGAATGTTCGCCCGCCGCTGCGGGCCTTCGACCCGGCCGCCGGCGCAGCGCTGGCGCGGGAGCTTGGTCTCGTCGCGTGACCGAATGGGACGTGGTGGTTCTCGGCGCCGGCGCCGCGGGGCTTTTCGCCGGGGCGGAGGCGGCGCGGCGCGGACGGCGGGTGCTGGTCCTCGACCATGCCGCGAAACCGGCGGAAAAGATCCGCATTTCCGGCGGCGGGCGTTGCAACTTCACCAATCTCCACAGCCGGCCGGAGGCGTTCCTCTCCGAAAACCCGCGCTTCGCTGTCTCCGCGCTCACCCGCTACGACCAGCATGACTTCATCCGGCTGGTGGAGGCGCACGGGATCGGCTGGCACGAAAAGACGCTGGGCCAGCTTTTCTGCGACGGGCGCTCCGGCGCGATCATCGAGATGCTGCTGAGCGAGCTTGGCGACGCGGGCGGGGCGCTGCGGCTTTCGGAGCCGGTCGAACGGGTGGAGCGGGCGGAGGACGGGTTCCGGCTCGTCACCTCGCGCGGGGTCACGGATTGCGCCGCGCTGATCGTTGCGACCGGCGGGAAATCCATCCCGAAAATGGGCGCGACCGGCTTCGCCTATGACCTCGCCCGCCAGTTCGGGCTGGATGTGACGGAGACGCGGCCGGCGCTGGTTCCCTTCACCCTCGGCCCGGAGCTGCTGGCGCGGCTGAAGCCGCTGGTCGGCGTCGCGGCGGAGGTGGAGGCGACGGCGGGCGCCGGGTGGTTCAAGGAGGCGATGCTCTTCACTCATCGCGGGCTTTCCGGCCCGGCGCTCCTGCAGGTCTCCTCCTACTGGCGGGAGGGCGAGGCGCTGCGCATCGCCTTTGGGGGCGGCGACGAGGTTTTCGGCGCGCTCAGGGCGGCGCGGGCGGAGGCAGGGCGCCGGGCGCTCCGCACCGCGCTCGCGGCGTTCCTTCCCAAGGCGCTCGCCGACTGGCTGGAGGCGGAGATCGGCGAGCGGCGCAACCTCGCCGATCTTTCCGACAGGCGGCTGCGCGAGATCGCCGGCTTCATCGCGGGATGGGAGGTCAGACCGGTCGGGACGGAGGGGTACCGGACGGCGGAGGTGACGCTCGGCGGAATCTCCACGGCGGGGCTGGACGGGCGGACGATGGCGGCGAAAGCCGTCCCCGGCCTGCATTTCATCGGCGAGGCGGTCGACGTGACCGGCTGGCTCGGTGGCTACAATTTCCAGTGGGCCTGGTCGTCGGGCTTCGCCGCCGGCGGGGCGGTCTGAAGGGCGGGGAAAGAATGGTCCCGGCCTTGAGCCGGGACCTCCGGCCGTGGTGAGCCGCCGTTCGGGGCCCCGGCGCAAGGCCGGGACCTCGGCCCGTCGCGCGCCTGCGGGGTCCCGGATCAAGCCCGGGATGGCCCGAGCTTCGCTCAGGCCGCTTTCGGCAGCGTCGCGCCGAGGGCGACGGTGGCGAGGGCGGCGCGCGCCGCCTCCCCTCCCTTCAGCACGAAATGTTCGGCGAAGAACGCCTCATGCGCCGCCGTCTCCTGAAAATGATGCGGAGTGAGGACGACGGAGAAGATCGGCACCTCGGTCGCGAGCTGCGCTTGCATCAACCCGGCCACGACCGTCTCCGCCACGAATTCATGCCGGTATATGCCGCCATCCACGACGAAGGCGGCGCCGATCACGCCGTCGTAAAGCCCGCTGCGCGCAAGGCGCTGCGCCAGCAGGGGGATTTCGAAGGCTCCCGGCGCGTCGAAGACGTCGGTGACGGCGGCGCCGTTGGTGCGGCGCGCCAGTTCGTCGAGAAAGCCGATGCGGGCCTGATCGACGATGCGGTCGTGCCAGCGGGCCTCGATAAAGGCGAAGCGCAAGGGTTCGTTTCTGGTTTCGGTGCTCTGATTCATGCTCTGCTCCATGGCGTCGGAAGCGTTGAATCAGGGCGACGAACGCGCGTCGCGACGCTGCGCGCCGCCTGTCGCTCGCTCGTTCTCTCTCATCCGGACTATGACCGTCGGCTCCGGGATCGCACCGGATCTGCTGACCCCCGGCGTTTCGCCTGAAACGCAAGGGCGCTCGCGGGCTGAGGCCGAAGGCTCCGCATCGCGAAACCCCTGGCCAACACCGCCGGTGGGGAATTTCGCCCCGCCCCGAGAACGCGCCGCCCGATCTGCGGGCGGCGGGGGAAATCTATCCCGACGCAGGGGCGCTGTCCATCGTTCCCGGATCGGGATTCAGTCGAAAGCCCCGGTGACGCGGGCGATGATCATGAAGGCGCGGCCGGTGCGGCTGTCGCCGGCTTCGAGGATCATCGGGTCGGACCCGAGTTCGCGCGCCATCCGGCCAAGCAGCCGGTCGAAGCGGCGGAGGAAATGCAGCGCGCTGTCGCGAAAAACCACGTCGCTGCGCATACGGCCGCGGATCGTGGTGAGCGCCTCTTCGTCGCGAAGGCCGCCGACTGCGGCGATGTCCGGGCCGCGGGCGCCGCGGGCGTAGGCGACCCAGTCCTCCAGCGTGGCCGCCTCCGGCGTCATGTCCTCCATATAGAGACCGTCGGCGGCGAGAAGCGTGAGCACATCCTCGGCCGCCTGCAGCAGTTCGGCGAATTCGCGCTCCTTCACCGCGGCGCGGAGCGCGGCGAAGCCCTCGCGGTCGTGCTCGTCGCGCGGAAAGTCGAGCGCGCGCACGACGCTGTCCCAGCGCACGCCCTCGGCCGGTTTCGGCTCCCCGGCGAGGGGGAGGGCGGGCTGCGCGCCATCGGCGGGCGCGGGCGGTCCGGCGATCTTGCCCTCGCGTCGGGCCGCGCTTTCGCGGCCCTCGATCCGCGCCATCATCTCCTGCATCGGGCCGAGCGCGGCGTCGATCCGGGCGAGCGCGGCGGCGAGCGCGGCTTTTTCCTCCTCCAACGGGGCGCGAAGGGCGGCGGCCAGCGCCGCCGCAAGCTCCGCCTGATCGGGGACGGGGCGGTCGGGCGTCCCTGGCTCACGCCCATGCAGCGCGTCGATCGAGTCAGCGAGGCGCGACGCCGCCCGCCTGATCTCCTCCGCCTGCTGCGCGAGATGCGCGCCGTAGAAGAACAGCGTCGCCGGCGCCAGCGCGGCGAGGATGAAAAGCGCGATCTCCAGGGCCGTGGCGGCGCGGGGGGCGAGGATCGCCGATTCGAACAGCCCGAAGAACCCGGCGGCGTAGGCGAGGACGCCGCCGAGCCAGATCAGCGTGAGAACGGTCGCGGCGGCGAAGACGCGGTTTTCGCGAAACCCACGGCCAAGCGCGGAGAGCCGCTTCCCGATCGGCGTCTCTCCGCTCGGTGTCTCCATCGGTTCACCTTTCGGGGTCCGGGGCCGTCAGCTGTCAGTCACCCGCCGGTCACCGGAACGCGACGGAGATGATCTCATAGCTCTTGCCGCCGCCGGGCGTCATCACCTCGACGCTGTCGCCGGCCTCCTTGCCGATCAACGCGCGGGCGAGCGGCGAGCGGATGTTGAGCTTGCCGAGCGCGATGTCGGCCTCGGTCTCGCCGACGATCTGATAGGTCTTTTCCTCGTCCGTATCCTCGTCGGCGACGGTGATCGTGGCGCCGAACTTGATCGAGGAGCCGGAAAGCTTTGCCGGGTCGATCACGTCGGCGCGGGAGATCAGCCCCTCGAGTTCCTTGATCCGGCCTTCGATGAAGGACTGGCGTTCGCGCGCCGCGTGATACTCGGCGTTCTCCGAAAGGTCGCCATGTTCGCGCGCCTCAGCGATCGCGCGGATCACCTCCGGGCGCTGCGTCGACTTCAGATCCTTCAGCTCTTCGTTCAACGCGGCGTATCCAGCCGCAGTGACAGGCACCTTGTCGACCATGTTGGCCTCTCCACTCCTGTTCCGACCCGTATCCCTGGCCTAAAAGCGGGGCGCGCCCTTCGCGGTCTCCCGCGCAGGGCGCGCCCCGGCTCGTTCAAGGAACATATGAGCGCCGTTTTGCGGTTGCAAGCCGGGGCGATGTTAACACTCTCGAAACGGTTTCGGCGCATTTTCCGAACGAGCGGTTAATGAGAGGGGCGGCGCATGGCGGCGGCGCGGGGGCTGGGCGAGGCGGCGTTGCCGGGGCTGGAGCCCGCCGGATCGAAGAAGAAGGAGCCCGATCACGCCCGGCATCGTGAGCGGCTGCGGGCGCGATTCGACCGGGCCGGGGCCACGGCGCTGGCGGATTACGAGCTTCTGGAGCTGGTGCTGTTTCGCGCCATCCCGCGGCGCGATGTGAAGCCGCTGGCGAAGCGGCTTCTGGCGGAGTTCGGCGATTTCAACCACGCGATCTCCGCCCCGCCCGCCCGGCTCACGAAGGTCGAGGGGTTGGGCGAAGCGGCGGCGCGCGAGCTGAAGATCGTCGAGGCCGCCGCGCACCGGCTGGCCCAGGCCCGCGTCATTGGGCGAGAGGCGCTGTCTTCCTGGTCGGCGCTGATGACCTATTGCAAGACGGTGATGGCTTACCGTGAGACAGAGGAGTTCCGCATTCTCTTTCTCGACCGCAAGAACGCGCTGCTGGCGGACGAGGCGCAGGCGAAGGGCACGGTCGACCATGTGCCGGTCTATCCGCGCGAGGTGGCGAAGCGGGCGCTGGAGCTGAACGCCTCGGCGATGATCATGGTTCATAACCACCCCTCGGGCGATCCGACGCCGTCGCCCGCCGATATCGAGATGACGCAGCGGATCGAGGCGGCGCTGGAGGCGGTCGGCGTGACGCTGCACGACCATGTGGTGATCGGCAAGGAGACGGACGCCAGCTTTCGCGCGCTCGGGCTGCTCTGAGCGCCGCTCTCAGACCTTGAGGCGCAGCAGCAAGGCGGCGGCGCCAAGCCCTGTGAGCGAGAACGCCGCCGCGATCCAGTAGGCGCCGGCGCCCCATGCCGGATAGGCCGCCGCCGCGGCGAGCCCGCCGCCGGCCATCGCCACGCCGACCGCGGTCGCGCCGACCAGTCCCTGCGCGGTGGCGCCGAGGCTGGCGGGCGCGATGCGCTCCACCATCGCGACTGCGCCGAGATAGGCGGCGGTGAAGGTGAGCGCATGGAGCGCCTGCAAGGGCCAGAGCCAGATCGCGGCCGGGTCCGCCGCCATCAGCGACCAGCGCAGGACCCCCGCCGCCCCGGCCAGCGCCATCGCGCCGGCGGGGGTCAGGCGGCGGATCAGCCTGCGCCCGGCGAAGAACATCAGCAGCACTTCGAGCAGAACGCTGAACGCCCAGAGCGCGCCGATGGTCCCGTCGCCGATCCCCGCCGCGCGCCAGTGGATCGAACCGTAGGTGTAGAGAACCGCGTGAGAGCCCTGAATGCTCGCCCCCGCCAGCATGGTCAGCAGCACGACGGGGTGGCGCAACAGCGCGGCGGCGTCCGCGAGGCGCGGGCGCGGCAGCGGCGCGCCGGCCCCGCCCGGATGGGTGAGGCCGAGCCAGACGCAGGGCAGAAGCGAAAGGACAATCCACCAGAGCGCGGCGTTCGAGCCGAAGCGTGCGATCGCGAGGCCGCAGAGAATGTTGGCGATCAGGAACGCGGCCGAGCCGGCGCTCCGCGCCGTCGAATAGGCGAATCCGCCCTGCGCCGCGGCGCGAAGCGAGAGCGCGTCGGCGATCGGGGCGATTCCGGCGACGGCGGCGGCGGCCAACAGCGTGGTTAGCAGAAGTCCGCCCGGCGTTCCCGCCGCGAGATGCGCGAGAAAGGCCAGCGAAGTGAGCAACGCGAGCAGCGCCAGCGCCCGGCGCGGCGCCCCGGCGCGGTCGGCGGCGAGCGGAACCGCGAACCCCATCGCCACGCGCAGCGCGATGGCGGCGGCGGTGTAGGTTCCGATCTCGGTCTCCGTCAGGCCCCGGTCCTTGAGCCAGATCGGCCAGAATGGCAGATGCGCGCCAAACGCGAAGAAAAGGAAGAAATAGAAACCGGAGGTGCGCGCGAGGCCGGGCGGCGTCAAAGGCCGAACGCCGAAAAAGGAAGCCAGGCGACCGGATCGCCGATCGCCACGTCCGGCCCGTCATCGGGCAGATCGACGAAGCCCTCGGCCCAGACCAGACCGCGCGTGAGGCCGGAACCTTCGTTGGCGAAAACCTCCACCCGCCCATCGGCGTCGAGCCGGGCGCGAAGATATTCGCGCCGGCCGGCCTTCCGGCGCCGGGCGAAAGCGGCGGGGCGGGTCTCGGCCGCCGGCTCCGCCCAGCCCGCGCCGCCCATCGCCAGCAGCGCCGGGCGCGCGAAGATCAGCGCGCAGGTGAAGGCGGCGACCGGGTTGCCGGGCAGACCGAAGACCGGCGCGCCGCGCCAGCGCCCGAGCGCAAGCGGGCGCCCCGGTTTCATCGCGATGCGCCAGATCGCGCGGCTTCCCTCCGCGCCGAGCAGTCGCGAAAGCCAGTCCTCGTCGCCGGCCGAGGCGCCCCCGGAGGCGAGGATGACGTCGGCGCCCGCGGCCCCGGCGTCGAGCGCGGCGCGCACCGCCGCGGCGTTGTCCGGCGCGACGCCGAGATCGACCGGCGCGCAACCCCAGGCGCGGACGAGCCCCGTGAGCATCGGCCGGTTTGCGTCGTGGATCTGACCTGGCGCGAGCGCGGCGCCGGGTTCGCGTATCTCGTCGCCGGTCGAGAGGAGGCCGACCCGCAGCCGCCGGCGCACCGGGAGGCGCGATAGCCCGGCGGCCGCGGCGTGAGCGAGCGCCTGTGGCGTCAGCCGCGCGCCGGCGCCGAGCGCGACCGCGCCTTTCTCCGCGTTCTCGGCCGCCCGGCGCCGGTTGACGCCGGGCTTCAGGCCGGTCGGCCCGTGGAGGAGCGCCCCCTCGCGGCGCGCGTCCTCGTCCAGCATCACCGTATCCGCGCCCTTCGGCAGCAGCGCGCCGGTGAGAATGCGGAGCGCTTCGCCCGGTCTTAGCGCGCGCGGATAGGGCGCCCCGGCCGCCGCCCGCCCGTCGACGACGCGGAGCGGTTCCTGCAAATAGCTTTCATGTGCGAAAGCATAGCCGTCGACCGCCGCGTTGGCCGCCGGCGGTTGGTCGATCCGCGCCGTCACATCCTTCGCCAGCACCCGGCCGAGCGCGTTTTCGATGCCGACCTCCTCGGTCCCGGTCACCGTCGCGACGGAGGCCTTCAGCGCCGCGAGCGCGTCCGCGACCGGCGTCCAGTCGACGCCGGGCGGCAGGGCGAAGCAGTCGTTGACCGGGCGGCGCGGATCCATCAGCCAGCTCCGATGCCGAGATCGCGGAGGATGAAATCGGCGATGGCGCGAGCGTCGTCGAGCGGCAGGACCGGGCGGTCGGTCTCCACCGGGTCGGCGCTGGCGATGGCGCGCACGGTCGGGTCGTCCGGCGCGATCAGCGCGGCGCCGGTCACGGCGCGCCAGACTTCGATCTTCCGGTGCCGGTCGCGCTTGTAGCCTTCGATCAGCACCAGATCGACCGGCGCGAGCCGGGCGAGCAGCTCCTCCAGCGTGGGCGGCGCTTCGCCCTGCATCTCGCGCATCAGCGCGTAGCGCATGTCGGAGGCGACCAGCACCTCGCGCGCGCCGGCGGCGCGGTGGCGAAAGCTGTCCTTGCCGGGGCGGTCGATATCGAAGTCGTGATGCGCGTGCTTGACGGTAGAGACCGAGAGGCCGCGCCCGGCGATCTCCTTCACCAGGCGCTCCATCAGCGAGGTCTTCCCGGCGTTCTTCCAGCCGGTGACGCCATACATGTTCAAAGCCCGTGCTCCGCGACGATCCGTTCCGCACGGGCGATATCATCGGGCGTGTTGACGTTGAAGAAGGGATCGAAGGGTTCGGCCGGAAATTCGACCAGCGCCGCGTCATGGCGGTCGGTCCATGCGACGACCTTGCGGATCCCACCGACGAGCGCGGCGCGAAGATCCTCGCGGAGCGCGATGGTCCAGAGCCCGAATGTCGGGTGGCGGGAAAGACCGCGTTCCGGGTCCGGCGTTGCGGCGAGGGCGATCGGCGCCCCGGCCTCCACCGCCTCGATGAGCCGCCGCCCGAGATTGTCGGGAAAGAACGGCGTGTCGGCGGCGACGGTGAGGATATGCGTCGCGTCATAAGACGCCGCCCAGTCCATCCCGGCGAGGACGCCGGCCAGCGGCCCCGGATAGCCGGCGACGCCGTCGGCGACGACCGGCAGGCCGAAGGTCGTAAAGCGACCCGGATCGCCATTGGCGTTGATCGCGGTCGCGACGACCTGGGTCGAGAGTCGCTCCTCCACCCGCGCCAGCAGCGTCCGGCCCGCGACTTCCCGAAGCGCCTTGTCGCCACCGCCCATCCGCGTCGCCCGCCCGCCCGCGAGGATGACGCCGAAGGGGTTCACGCCCGCTCGCCTTTGCGGCGGTTCTTCGGGTCTTCCTCCGCCACCGCGCCGGGGTCGGCGTCGCGCACCAGCCGCTCGGCGCCGGAGAGGCAGACGAAGCGCTTGCCGCGCATCCGGCCGATCAGCGTCAGCCCGACCTGGCGCGCGATCTCCACCCCCCAGGCGGTGAAGCCGGAGCGGGAGGCGAGGATCGGAACGCCCATGAGCGCGGTCTTGATGACCATTTCCGAGGTCAGCCGTCCGGTGGTGTAGAAGATCTTGTCGGCGCCGGGTTCGCCCTCCATGCGCATCCAGCCGGCGATCTTGTCGACGGCGTTGTGGCGACCGACATCCTCCATGTAGATCAGCGGGCGATCTTCCCGGCAGAGGACCGCGCCATGAATCGCGCCCGCTTCCAGATAAAGGCTCGGCGCGGTGTTGATCCTCTTTTGCAGCGCATAGAGCCAGGAGGTGCGGAGCGGCGCCTCCGGCAGCCGGACGCCTTCCAGCGCCTCCATCACGTCGCCAAAGACGGTGCCGACAGCGCAGCCGGAGGTGCGGGTCTTCTTCTTCAGCTTCTCCTCGTAGTTCGTCTTGCGGGTGGTTCTGACGACGACGGTCTCCAGCTCCTGGTCGAAATCGACGCCGGTGATCTCGTCATCGACCAGAAGCATGTTCTGGTTTCCGAGATACCCGACCGCCAGATATTCCGGATGGTCGCCGATGGTCATCGCGGTCACGATTTCCTGCGCGTTCAGGAAGATCGTCAGCGGCCGCTCCTCGACGACGCGCATCTCCTCCTCCCGCCCCTCGTGGGTCACGCCGGTGACGGCGCGAGTCAGGCGTGGATCGGCCGGATCGGGGCCGATGATGAAGTCGTCATCCTGAGTGTCCGCCAGCCTTCTCACCCCCATCGGGTTCGCTCCCCCTCTGGCGCGCGCGCCGCTGAAGTCTCACACGCGACAGATTTGCGGAGCGCGGCGACGATGTCCACCAATGAGAGCGGCGGGATGGTCCACTCGTGCGTTTCGCCGGTCGCCCGCCCGCGCCGCCGGTTTCATGGCGCCGCTCGGCCGCCAGCGATTTTTCGGGCGATCGGGAACCCGGCCGGCGCGGGCGCGTTAACCATGAAAGCGCAGCCCGGGCAGATGCGCTTGACGCCCGGCAGTCGAGGTTCCCCCTCCGCGACGGCCGGGCGTTCTTTCGCCCGGCGTCCCCTTCATTCATTGCATTTGCAGCGTTATTCCGACGCATGCGACGCCGCTTATGCTGCGCCTGCGCAATTTCATGCTATGGTTGAATTCCAGACCGACCGGAGAAATGCATGGACACCCTCATTTTGTCGCGGATCCAGTTCGGCGCGAATATCTCCTTTCACATCCTGTTTCCGACCATCACCATCGCCATGGGCTGGGCGCTGCTGACCTTCCGGCTGCGCTATGTCGCCTCCGGCGACGAGCGCTGGATGGCGGCCTACCGGTTCTGGGTGAAGGTCTTCGCGCTTTCCTTCGCGCTCGGCGTCGTCTCGGGCATCACCATGTCCTTCCAGTTCGGCACCAACTGGCCGGGCTACATGCAGACGGTGGGCAATATCGCCGGGCCGCTCCTCGCCTATGAGGTGCTGACGGCGTTCTTTCTCGAAGCGGCCTTTCTCGGGATCATGCTTTTCGGCTTCAACCGGGTGCCGGGCTGGATGCATATTCTGGCGACGGTTTTGGTCGCCATCGGCACCACGCTGAGCGCGTTCTGGATCCTCGTGCTGAATTCCTGGATGCAGACGCCGCAGGGGTTCGAGATGATCGACGGCGTCGCCCATGCGACCGACTGGTTCGAAATCGTCTTCAACCCCTCCATGCCCTACCGCATGGCGCATATGCTGCTGGCGAGCGGGCTGACCTGCGCCTTCCTGATCGCCGGGATATCCGCCTACCGGATCCTGATCGGGGATCAGGACCGGGAGCCGCGGATGACCTTTCGCTGGTCTGTCTGGGTGGCGGCGGCGCTGATCCCGATCCAGATCTTCGCCGGCGATCAGCACGGGCTCAACACGCTGGAGCATCAGCCGCAGAAGATCGCGGCGATGGAGGCGAACTGGGAGACCGGGCCGAACGTGCCGCTGCTCCTTTTCGCCTGGCCGGACGAGGCGGAGCGGCGCAATGATTTCGAGATCGCGGTGCCGCACGGCGCCAGCCTGATCCTGACGCATTCTCTTTCAGGCGTCGTGCCGGGGCTGAACGACTATTACGCCGAGGACGGAACGGCGCTGCACCCGCCGGTCGCGGCGCTCTTCTGGTCGTTCCGGGTGATGGTGGCGGTCGGGCTGGCCATGCTCGCGCTCGCCTGGTTCGGCGCGTTCATGATCTGGCGCAAGGGCGGGACGACGCTGCTCAACCCCTGGCTCCTGCGCGGCTTCGTCGCGATGAGCTTTTCCGGCTGGGTCGCGACGCTGGCCGGCTGGTACACGACCGAGATCGGCCGCCAGCCCTGGCTGGTGCAGGATGTGCTGACGACGGAGGCGGCGGTGGCGCACCATTCCACTGGCATGGTCGCCTCCAGTCTGGCGCTCTACCTCGCGGTCTACGCGGTCCTGCTCATCGCCTATGTGGCGATGCTCTTCATTCTCGCCCGGCGCGCGGCGCAGGGCTCGTTGCCGGAAGAGCCGGAACGATCTGGCGCGGCGACGGTCGCGGTGGCGGGGGAGTAGGGCGATGGAGATGTTTGGCGATCCCGCAATCTGGCTTCCCTTCGCCTTCGCCGGGCTGATGGGCCTCTCGATCCTGATCTATGTCGTCCTCGATGGGTTCGATCTTGGCGTCGGCGTGCTGACGCCGCTCGCCGACGGAAAAGAGAAGGACATGATGATCGCCTCGATCGGCCCGTTCTGGGATGCGAACGAGACATGGCTGGTGCTGGCGGTCGGGCTTCTGCTCGTCGCCTTTCCGGCGGCGCATGGCTCGATCCTGACCGCGCTCTATCTGCCTTGCGTTCTTCTGCTGGTCGCGCTGATTCTCCGCGGCGTCGCCTTCGAGTTCCGCGCCAAGTCGACGGGCGCGGCGCACAAGCGCTGGAACCTCGTCTTCTTCATCGGCTCGCTCGGCGCATCGCTGGCGCAGGGCTTCATGCTCGGACTCTACATCATGGGCTTGAAGGTGACGCTGGCCACGGTCGGCTTCGCGTTTGTGGCCGCGCTGGCGTTGAGCGCATCCTACGCCTTTATCGGCGCGTGCTGGCTGATCCTGAAGATGGAGGGAGAGCTGCAATGGCGCGCGGTCGCCTGGGCGCGGCGCGGGCTGTTCGCGATGATCGGCGGATTCGCGATCATCTCGGTCGTGACGCCGCTGGTGAGCGAGCGGATCTTCGACAAGTGGTTCTCCTTCCCCGAGATCATCCTCCTCTCGCCGCTCCCCATCGCGGCGGCGGCGGTGGGGCTGATTCTTTTCCGCCTGCTCGAACGGTCGCCGATGGAGGGGGACCGGCTTTCCTGGGCGCCCTTCGCCCTCGCCTCGGTGCTCTTCATCCTCGCCTTCGCCGGGCTCGCCTATTCCTTCTATCCCTATGTCGTCCCCGACCAGTTGACGATCTATGAAGCCGCGAGCGCGCCCGAGAGCCTGCTGATCATCCTGATCGGCGCGCTTTTCGTCCTGCCGGTGATCCTCGGCTATACGATTGTCGCCTATACGGTGTTCCGCGGGAAAGCGACGAAGCTGACCTATTACTGAGATCGCGAACGCGCGCGGCGACGCCGCGCGCGCCCCGTTCGGCGCACGGCTTGCGGAGGGGGCGGCGGGCTCAGCCCATCTCCACCTTGAGCTTCATCAACTCGTCGAAATTCCTGACGCCGAGCTGAATCATCGTGGTTTTCACCTGCAACGCCAGCAGATCGAGCGAAGCCGCGCCGCGCGCGCCGAGCGCGGCGCAGGCGTAATAGGGGAGACGGCCGACCATCACGAAATCCGCGCCGAGACGGATCAGCTTCAGAATATCGAGCCCGTCGGTGACGCCGCCATCGGCGAGGATCGCGACCTTGCCCTTCACCGCAGCGGCGATCGGCGGCAGGAGTTCGGCCGTGCCCGGCGCCGCGTCAAGCTGGCGGCCGCCATGATTGGAGACGACGATCCCGTCTACGCCGACCTTCGCGAAATCCTCCGCGTCCTCCGCCGCCATCACGCCCTTCACCACCAGCTTGCCATCCCATTTGTCGCGAAGGCGCCTGATCTCCTCCGGCCCGACCGGGCGGAGGCAGTTCTGCAGCAGCCACATCTCCGCCTCCGCCGCGCCGCCGCCGGAATAGGTGGAGATGTTCGGCAGGCCCGGTTCGCCGGCCTTCAGCGTGTCCAGCGCCCAGCGCGGCCGGAGCGCGAGGTCGCGCGCCAGAACCAGCGGCGAGGGTTTCGCCGCGACGCCGGCGCGGATGGTCCGCTCGCGCCACTGGTGGCCGGGTATGTCGAGCGTCGGCATCAGCACGGAGACGCCCAGCGCCTTCATCCGCGCCAGGATGTCGGTCTGCACGTCCTCCGGGCGCGGCCAGTAGAACTGGTGCCAGGGCGCCTTGCCGGCGGCGGAGCGGATCGTCTCGACGCTGTGCGACGCGACGAAGGAGAGGCAGAAGGGAATGCCGAGCGCAGCGGCCTTCTTCGCCAGCGCCGGCGCGCTCTCCGGGTGGAAGAGCCCGCCCATCCCGACCGGCGCGACGCCGAACGGATAGGCCGAGCGTTCGCCGAGAATCTCGACCGAGGCGTCGACCGCGACGCCCTCGTCCACCGTGCGCGGCGTCAGCAGGACGCGGTCGATCGAGGCGTAATTCCGCGCCAGCCCGATATCCCGGCCGATGCCGCCGTCGAGATATTCGAATGCGAAATGCGGGATCCGCCGGCGCGCCCCTTCGCGAAAGTCGGCGAAGGACGCGAAGCGCGCCGGAAGATCAGGCTTTTCAAGCGGCTGGGCCATGTTCGTTCCCCCGAAATCTCAGGGCAACTTGCGGCGGCCCGGCCGAAAAGAAAAGCCCCGCAGCTTAGACCTTTTTCGCGAGAAGATCGCGAATATCGAGCAGGAGCTCTTCCTGCGTCGGCCCCGCCGGCGCGGCCTCCGGCGCCGGTTCTTCCTTGCTGAGAAGCTGGTCGCGGGCCCGGTTCATCGACCGGATCAGGATGAAGAGAATCCACGCGACGATCAGGAAGGCGATCACGGCGTTGATGAACACGCCCCATTTGATCACCGCCGCGCCGGCTTCCTCCGCCGCCGCGAGCGAGGCGTATTCACCCTCGCCGAGCACGGTGAAAATCTCGGTGAAATCCACCCCGCCCGTGAAATAGCCGACGATGGGCATGAGGATGCCATCGACCAGCGACTTGACGATGGTGGTGAAGGCGGCGCCGATGATGATGCCGACCGCCATGTCGAGCACGTTGCCCTTCATGGCGAATTCTTGAAATTCCTTGAGCATGTTTCTGTTCCTCTCCTGGACGGGCGGAGCGCGCCGTCCCCGCGCCGTTACAATACCGCGAATGCGGCGAATTGAGGACCTTCAGGAACGGAGCGCGCCGCCGGTCGCCTTTTCGACGCCGGCGACGACGCGCGCCGCCACCGCTTCGATCTCCTCGTCCGTCAAAGTGCCTTTGGTCGGTTGAAGCCGGACGGAGATGGCGACGGACTTCCGCCCTTCGCCCATCTGCGCCTCTGCTTTCGGGCCGTCGAAGACGTCGAAGACCGACGCCTCCTCTATCAGCGCCTTGTCCGCGGCGCGCGCCGCGCGCAGAATCGTCTCCGCCTCGGTGCGCGCATCGACGACGAAGGCGAAGTCCCGCTCCACCGCCTGGTACGCGGAGAGCGCGAGCGCGGGACGGGCGCCGCCCTTCGCTTTCGGGAAGGGCGCATTCTCCAGATAGACCGCCATGGCGACGACCGGACCCTTCACGTCGAGCGCGGCCAGCACGCTCGGGTGCAGCTCGCCGAAGACCGCGAGGGTGTTCTTCGGGCCGAGCTTCAGCGCCGCAGCGCGGCCAGGATGGAGCCAGTTCGGCGCCTCCTCTCGCACGGCGGTCAGCCGGGCGACGGGGGCGCCGATGGCGCTGAGCACCGCCTCGGCGTCGGCGCGCGCGTCATGGAGATCGACCGGACGGCGGACGCCGGACCAGTGCCGCGGCGCGGTCGCGCCGACCCTGATCGCCGCGGCGACATCGCGCTGCTCGCCCGGCTCGGGGCCGAAATACTCCGCGCCGACCTCGAAAAGCCCGAAATCGCCGATGTTTCGCGCCTGGTTGCGCGCCGCCGCCGCCAGCAGGCCGGGCAGCGGCGAGGGCCGCATGTCGGAAAGCTCGGAGGAGATCGGGTTCTCCAGCTTCAGGAGCGGGTCGCCGCCGCCGAAGAGCGCGGCCTCCTTTCCCGAAACGAAGGAATAGGTGACGCATTCGTTGAGTCCGGCCGCCGCCAGCCGCCGGCGCGCCAGCGCGGTGCGTTTCTGCATCGGTTTCAGCACCGCGCCCTGCACGCCCGGCTTCGCGGGGCGCATCGGCCGCGCCTCCAGCTTCGTGAGGGAGGCGACGCGGGCGATCTCCTCCACGAGATCCGCCTCTCCCTTCACGTCGGGCCGCCAGGAGGGGACGGAGACGTCGTAGCCCTCCGCCGTCTTCTTCGCCTCGAAGCCGAGCGCGCCAAGGATGCGGACCTGCTCCTCCGCCGCGATCTCAAGCCCGACGAGGCTCATGGTGCGGGCCGGGTCGAGCCGGTAGCTGCGCGCGGAGTCGGGGGCCGCGCCGGCCGTGACCACCTCAGAGGCTTCACCGCCGCAAAGATCGAGGATCATCCGCGTCGCCAGCTCCAGCCCCGGGCGGGCGAATTCGGGGTCTGCGCCGCGCTCGAACCGGTAACGGGCGTCGGAGACGATCTTCAGCCGCCTTCCCGCCGCCGCGATCGTCACCGGGTCCCAGTGCGCGCTTTCGACGAAGACGTTCACCGTCTCCGCCGTGCAGCCGGTCGCCGCGCCGCCCATGATCCCGGCGATGCTTTCCGGCCCGTTCGCGTCCGAGATCGCCAGCATCGTCGGCTCCAGCGCGTAGTCCTTGTCGTCGAGCGCGGTGATCGTCGATCCGGTCTCGGCCCAATGGACGCGCAGCGCGCCCTTCACCTTGTCGGCGTCGAAGACATGGAGCGGGCGGTTGCGGTCATAGGTCAGGAAATTGGTGATATCGACCAGCGCCGATATGGGCCGAAGGCCGATGGCGCGAAGCCGCGTCTGAAGCCATTTCGGCGACGGGCCGTTCGCGACGTTGCGGATCAGCCGGCCGCAGAAAAGCGGCGCCGCCTGTAGCGCGTCGGCGTCGATGGTCACGTCGATGGGGCAGGGGAAGGCGCCGGCGACCGGCTCTATGGCCGGCGTCTTCACGGCCCCAAGCCCGCGTGCGCCGAGGTCGCGGGCGATCCCCGCGACGCCGAGCGCGTCCGGCCGGTTCGGAGTCACCGCGATTTCGATCACCGGATCGTCGAGACCGGCGTAATCGATATAGCGGGCGCCGAGCGGCGCCGTTTCCGGCAATTCGATGATCCCGTCATGCTCGTCGGAGATCATCAGCTCGCGCTCGGAGCAAAGCATGCCGTTCGACGCGACGCCGCGGATGACGCCCGGTTTCAGGTCGACCCCGGTGCCGGGAATATGCGTTCCCGGCGCGGCGAAAACGCCGACCAGCCCGGTCCGCGCGTTGGGCGCGCCGCAGACGACCTGAACCTCCTCGGACGGCGCGTCCGGCCCGTTCGGCCAGGTCTCGACCCGACAGAGCTTGAGCCGGTCGGCGTCGGGGTGCCGGCCGGCCTCGATCACCCGGGCGATGGTGAAGGCGCCAAGCGCCGCCGCCGGGTCCTCAACCCCTTCGACCTCCAGCCCGAGATCGGTGAGGGTCTCCAGGATTTCATCGAGCGGGGCCTCCGTCTCCAGATGGTCCCTGAGCCAGTTCAGCGTGAATTTCATCGGTCGTCATCCGGTCGGTCGATAAGGTCGGCCGGGGTGTAGCGGATAACGCCGGTCGGGCAAAGGGCGTTCAGGCGATCCGGAGTTCGACCTCCGCCGTCTCGCCGATCCGGTAGCGCACGTGGTCGCCGGCTTGCGGCGCGCGGGTGCGGATCACCGAGCCGGTGATGATCACCTCGCCCGCCTTCAGCGCGCGCCCCGCCCCGGTCAGCACCGAAGCAACCCAGGCGAGGGAGCCGAACGGGTCCGCGTCGCCGACCCGCGCCGTCGCCGGCGGCTCGTCGTTCCAGAAGAGCGCGCCGGAAAGCTCATCGACATCGAGTTCGCGCCAGCCCTCGATCGCGGGGCCGAGCACGATCCCGGCGCACCAGGCGTTGTCGGCCGCCATGGTCAGCCCGTTCAGCGCGCTGTAATCGGCGCCGCGATCGATGATCATCTCGAAGGCCGGGTGGATCGAGGCGACCCTGCCGCGCGCCGCCGCGGCGTCGAGCGGCCCGTCGTCCGGCGTGATATCGGCGCCCAGCTTCACCGCCAGTTCGAATTCGAGGCCGAGCCCGTGATAGGCGGCGAGATCCAGCGTCGCCGGGCTGTCGTGGATCTCGGAGGCGAAAATCCCGCCGGCGAGCGGGTGGTCGACGCCGCAAAGCGCCTGCTGCACCTTCGAGGCCAGCGCGATCTTCCGTCCGCCAAGCGCGCCGCGCCCCGTTTCGGCGTGGATCTCCTGAAGGCGGAACTGCGCCGCGTAGGCTTCCGCCATGTCGCGCGGCGCGAGATCGCCTTCGAGATTGCGAAACGGCTCTCCCGCTTCATGTTGGCGGATGATCTCGCGCGCGATGGCGTCGGTGCGGTCGGTCGTCATTCATCTCCCCTTCAACATGATGCGCGCGATCTCCAGATAGAGCCGCGCGGCGGCGCTCAACTGAGCAAGTTCGATATATTCGTCTGCGGCGTGCGCCTGCGCCAGATCGCCCGGCCCGCAGATCACCGCCGGACAGCCGAAATTCGGCGCGTCCGTCCCGCCCGGAAAGGCGACCGGCGCGGCCGGCGCGCCGACGCGCGCGGCCGCGGCCAGCGCGGCGCGGAGGATCGCCGCCTCCTCCGGCGTGTCGAGGCCTGCGACCTCCGGGGCCGGGGCGCCGACGCGCGCCTTCACGCCGGCGCCGGCGATGACGGCTTCGATCTCCGCCCGCAGCGTCGCCGCGTCCTCCGCCGGCAGGGTGCGCCGGTCCACCGTAAGCACGGCCTGCGCCGGCACCGCCGAATGGCTTTCCCCGCCGGTCATCAGCACCGGCGTCGCACGGCCATGACCGAGGAGCGGATGCGGCGGGCGGGCGAGAAGCGCGGCGTCATAGTCGGCGATGGCGCGGATCAGAGTCGCCGCGGAAACGAGCGCGTTTTCACCGAGTTCGGGGCGCGAGGAATGGGCGCCGACACCTTCTATGGTGATCGGAAAGGCCGACTGGCCCTTGTGCGCCGGCGCGGCGGCGAGGCGCGTCGGCTCGCAGACGACGCAGGAATCGGCCTTCGGAGCCGCGCTTCGCCGGCCGCCGGCGAAGAGCGAACCGGTCATGAGATGTTCCTCGTCAACGACGAACATCAGCAGCAGATCCCCGGCGAGGGCCTCGCCCTTCGCCAGGCGCGCCGTCTCCAGCATCGCCGCGAGCGGCCCCTTCATGTCGACCGCGCCGCGGCCGTGAAGGCGCCCGTCTTCGACCCGCGCCTCGAACGGCGCGTCGTCACAGTTCTCGACCCCGACCGTGTCGGTATGCCCGGCGAGCATCAGCGTCGGCCCGCCGCCGGCGCCGCGCAGCCGGCCCCAGACGTTCGGGCGCCCCGGCGCGACCTCCTCTCGTCCGGTCTCCAGCCCGATATCGGCCATCGCCGTGAGCAGCCAGGCGGCGATCTCCGCCTCGCGCCGCCCCGGCCCCGGCGCGGCGTCATAGGGGTTGACCGAAGGGATGCGGACCATCGCGGCGAGGTCGCGGGTCATGGCGGCGAGGTCGGGTGTGCTCATCGCCGGCAAGATGGCCGAAAGCGCGCGCCAAGGCGAGCGGAATTGCTTTGACGCCCGGCGCGGTTTCGGCCTAGCTCGCCCGATGCGAGCCATTCCCGCGACGCGAGACGAGAATTTGCGCGGCGCCGCCCTGATGATGGCGGCGATGGTCGCTTTCATTCTCAACGACACCTTGCTCAAGACGCTCTCGGGCGAGGTGCCGGTCCTGCAGGCGGTGTTCGTTCGCGGCCTCTTCGCCGTCGTGCTGATCGGCGGGCTCGCGGCGTACCGGGGCGAGACCCGCCTCCGGGCGCTGCCGCCCCGTGACCGCTGGCGCGGGATTCTGCGCGCCCTGGCGGAGGTCGGCGCGACGATCTGCTTTCTCACCGCGCTTTTCGCCATGCCGATCGCCAACGTGACCGCGATAATGCTCGCCTCGCCGATGGTGCTGACGATGATCGGGGCGACGCTACTGGGCGAGTCCGTGGGCTGGCGGCGATGGTCGGCGATTTTCGCCGGGTTCGCCGGCGTCCTGCTCATCGTGAAACCGGGGACTGAGGCTTTCAACTACGCCTCGCTCTGGGCGGTCGGCGCGATCTTCTTCGTCTGCATCCGCGATCTCGCGACGCGGCGGCTGTCGCCCTCGACGCCGTCGGTGCTCATCTCGCTGATCACGGCGGTCGCGATCACCATTCTCGGCGGTCTTGCGGTGCTGATCGAGGGCTGGGCGCCGATGCAGGCCGCCCATGTCGGCCGGCTGGCGCTCGCGGCGCTGTTCGTTTTCGCCGGCTATACCTTGAGCGTGATGACGATGCGCGTCGGCGACATGGGCTTCGTCACGCCGTTTCGCTACACGATGCTGATCTGGGCGCTGCTCCTCGGCTGGGCGGTCTTCGGCGATACGCCGGGGCCGCTGACGCTGGCCGGCGCCGGGCTTGTCGTATGCGCGGGGGTCTATTCCTTTCTCCGCGCCGGGCGCGCCGTCGGCTGAAAGGTCAGGCCCGCTGGCGCTGGGCCAGCCAGATGCCGCCGATCACCAGCGCCAGCGCCGCGCCATGATAGGGTGCGAACACCTCGCCGAGGATCAGGATGGCGAGGATCGAGGCGAAGATCGGCACGAGGTTGATATAGACCCCGGCCCGCCCCGGCCCGATCAGGTCCACCCCGCGAAGGAAGAAGAGCTGCGCGATGCACGAGGGGAAGATCGCGATCATCAGCGTCAGCCCGATCCCCTTCGCCGTCGGCCAGGGATAGCCGGGCTGAATCGCTTCCCAGGCCGCCAGCGGCAGGGCGGAGATCGCCGCGACCAGCGCCAGAAGCGTGAAGAGCGCGGTTCCCGGCATGTCCGGGCGCTTCCGGAGCGCGACCGCGTATCCCGAATAGAGCACGGTGGCCGCGAGCATGATCAGATCGCCTTCGTTGAAGGAGAGCGCGGTCAGCCGCTGGATGTCGCCGCCGCTCGCCACCAGGACGACGCCGACAAGGGTCAGGACGACGCCGAGCATCTGCATGGGGCCGACCCGGTCGCCATAGGCGAGAAAGGCGCCGATCAGCACCGCGACCGGCATTGCGCCCTGAAGAATGCCGATATTGATGCCGGTCGTGTGGGCGGAGGCGATGTAAAAGAGCGTATTGAATCCGGTGAACCCGGCGATCGAGGCGAGCGCGAGAAACCCGAGCCGCCCACGCAGCGCCGGCCAGCAGGCCCGCGCCTCGCGCCCGTAAAGCGTCCACATGATCGACGCGACCATCACCCAGCGCAGAAACACCACCGCGAAGGGGGTGATCTCCCCGACCACGAGCTGCCCGAAGATCGCGTTCATCGCCCACATCGCCGCGGTGAGCGTCATCAGAACGGTGGGGGTGCGGTAAAGCGCGGCGAGCATGGCCGGATTGGTTGCACGGGCCGGGGCCGGGGGCAAGGCTTGGCGGTGGCGGTCGTCAGGCGTAGCGTGCTGCGGTCGGGGGAAGGGTGACGCGATGGCGGTTGGCGACGGAGCGGAGAGCGCGGGCTTGGTCGACGCCGTGCTTTCGTGGCTTTCGGCGGCCTGGCTGAATCAGGGCTTCACGATCTTCGGCCTTGTGGTGGCTGCTATCGTCATTGCGACTGGCGGGCGGATCTGGCGAAACATCGCCAAGTCTCGAGGAAGCCAGACCACTGCGACCGAAGCCGTGAAGGGAAGCGCAGGGCGCCCGATCACCGTTCCCGCGCCGAACCCGAACTATACCGGGCGCGCGGAAAAGCTGGACCAACTCGCCGACGCGCTGCGCTCCGGTCACGCCGCCTCGATCATCGGGATCGAGGGGATGGGCTGTGTCGGCAAGACCGGAACGGCGCAGGTCGTCGCGCACCGGCTGCTCGGCGAAGGCAGGTTCGCGGACGGCGCGGTGATGATCGATCTGCAAGGGTTTTCGGAGAGCGGCGCCGGTCCGCTCCCCGCCCGCGACGCGTTGAACGCGCTGCTCTCGCAGCTTGGCGAAACGGCGCGGGCGCTCCCCGATGACCCGGCGCAGGCGGAGGCGGCGCTGCGGGCGCTCTGGCTGAAGGCGACCTCCGGCAAAGATATCCTCGTCATTCTCGACAACGCGCGGGACGGGGATCAGGCGCGGCCGCTTCTGCCCGGCGAGGGCGCGAGCGTCCTCGTCACCAGCCGCAACCCGGTCGATCTGCCGGGCGTAGAGCAGGTGCGGATCGACCGGCTCGGCGAAACCGACGCGCGGGTGCTGATGGACGTGCTCGTCCCCGATCTCGGCGGGGCGGATGTGAAGACCTGGCTTGAAGTGGCGGACGGCTTGCCGCTGCTGATCGAGGTGATGGAATATCCGCTCCGCCACCGCGCCGGCCGCAGCGCGGCTTCGGTGCTGGCCGATTACGCCGCGCTCGACGGCGGCGGCGACAGGCTGGCGCAGGTGCAGGCCCGGCTCGCGCTCTCCGTCGATGCGCTGGGGCCGGAGGAGGCCGCGCGCTGGGCCGGGCTGTCGCAGTTCGAGGGCGGGTTTCACGCGCAATCGGCGGCGACGATGTGGGGCGTGGAGCGTGCGACGGCGGAAGCGTTGCTCGAAATCTTCCACCATCGCAGCCTGATCATCCCGGTCGATTCACCCTTCGCGGAGGATCACGGCGCCCGCTGGCGGCTCCACGACCATCTCCGCGCTGTCGGCCGCGCCCGGCTCGCCGCCGACCCGGACGCGAAACCGCTCCGCGACGGCTGGCTCCGCGCCGCGCTGGAGATGATGGGGATCGCGGGCGACCAGTATGACAGCCACGGCGACGGGATCGCCGCCGGGCTCGCCTTGCTCGATCAGGAACTGGCGACGATCCGCGCGGCGGCGGAAGTTGCGGGCGCGTCCGCTGCGGTGGATGATGCCGCGGCTGATGTGGCGATGCGGCTGCCGAACTTCGGCGGGCTGGACTTGAGGCTCGCCCTTTCTGAGCGCATTCGCTGGCTTGAGGCCGGCCTTCCGGGCGCCCGGCGCCGTGGCGAGAAAACCGCAGAGGCTGCCCTTCTTGGCAATCTCGGCCATCGACTGCGGCTGAGCGGCGATCTCGAACGGGCGGAGGAAACGCTGCTGAAGTCGCTAACGCTCAACGAGGAAATGGGGCTGAAGCAAGGGATATCGGCCAGCTACGGCAATCTTGGCCTCCTTTACCACACCCGGGGCGAACTCGGCCGATCAGAGGAGATGTATCTGAAGGGGCTGGCGATCGACATCGAGATGGGGCGGAAGGAGGGGATTGCGGTCAAATACGGCAATCTCGGCATCCTTCACTGCGCCCGAGGCGAACTTGATCGGGCGGGGGAGATGCTTCTGAAGGCGCTGAAACTCGACGAGGAGATGGGGCGGAAGGAGGGTATGGCCGAAAATTCCCTCAACATAGCGGCGCTCCGCTTCGACCAATATCGCCCCGCGGAGGCGCTGCAACTGGCGGAGCGCGCGCGGGCGCTCTTTAGTGAAATGGGCGCGAAACAGGGGATCGAGCGAGTGGACATGCTGATCGCCACAATCAACGCGCGGCTCTGACACGCCTCACGCCCGGTGCCCGATCCGCATCTTCTCCGGCAGCAGCCCCTTCGGGCTGAAGCGCAGCGCCAGCAGCAGGATCAGGCCCATCAGCACCATGCGCATATAGGCGGCGCTGTCGAGCAGGTGGGTCCGGAGGGCGTTGTCCTCGCCCATGCCCGAGGTCAGAACATCCATCAGCCAGCGCCCGACCGGCTCCGCCTCCACCCAGACGAACCAGATCAGGAACCCGCCGAGGACCGAGCCCCAGTTGTTGCCGGAGCCGCCGACGATCACCATCACCCAGATCAGGAAGGTGAAGCGCAGGGGATTATAGGTGCCCGGCGTGAACTGCCCGTCGAGCGTGGTGAGCATCGCGCCGCCGATCCCGCAGACCGCGGAGCCGATGACGAAGGCGTGCAGGCGCCGGCGGGTCACGTCCTTCCCCATCGCCTCCGCCGCTTCCTCGTTGTCGCGGATCGCCCGCATCATCCGGCCCCACGGCGAGTTCAACGCCCGTTCCGACAGCCAGAGCAGCGCGAGCAGGACCACCGCGAAAAGCCCGGCATAGGCCAGTTTGACGAAAATCGACGAGGCCTCCATCGGGTCGAGGCCGAAGGACGCCGCGCGGGCGACGAACCAGTCCGCCTGCTGCAGGTCGATCTCGTAGGGGACCGGGCGCGGCAGGCCGGTGACGTTCTTCACACCGCGCGTCAGCCAGTCCTCGTTCTTGGCGATGAAGACGATGATCTCGGAAATGCCGAGCGTGGCGATGGCGAGATAGTCCGAACGCAGGCCAAGCGCGACCTTGCCGATCAGCCAGGCGACCCCGGCCGCCATCAGCCCGCCGATCGGCCAGGCGAGGACGATTGGCAGGCCGAGCCCGCCGAGATAGCCGGAAAGCGCGGGGTCGATCGCCTCGATCCGGTCGACCGCAGGGTCGAAGGCCAGCCGGGCGAGGAAATAGCCGATCAGCGCCGCCGCGGCGACCGCCAGATTGCGCTTCCGGCCCCGCCCGATGCGCGCCCGGATCAGGAGGATCGCGACGACCGTCGCCGCGACCGCCAGAAATGCGAGGAAAAGTCCCGCCCCGCCGGTCGCCCAGGCTTCGCGGACAGGCTGCGCGGAGACCAGCACCGCCGCGACCCCGCCGACCGCGGCGAAGCCCACTGTGCCGACATTGAAGAGACCTGCGTAGCCCCACTGGATGTTCACCCCGAGCGCCATGATCGAGGAGATCAGACAGAGATTGACGATGCCGAGTGCGACCGACCAGCTCTGCGTCATGCCGACGCCGGTCAGCACCGCCGCCATGACGGCGAAGAGGATCGGGCCGCGCCAGGTGGGGCTCATATCACCTTCCCCCGCAGGATGCCGGTCGGCCGGACCAGCAGGACGACGACCAGGATCACGAAGGAGACCGCGAACTTGTACTCGGTGCCAAGAAGCTGGACGAGGCTGTCCGGCGCGAGACTGTCTGGCAGGAGATGGCCGAGCACGCGCTTATAGGCGTAGGTCACCGTCACTTCCGAATAGGCGATGACGAAGCCGCCGACGATCGCCCCCACCGGGCTGCCGATTCCTCCGACGATCGCTGCGGCGAACATCGGCAGGATGAGTTGGAAATAGGTGAAGGGCTTGAAGGTCTTGTCGAGGCCGTAAAGCGTGCCGGCGATGGTCGCGAGCGCGGCGACCAGCAGCCAGGCGATCATCACCACGCGGTCCGGGTCGACGCCGGAGAGCAGCGCCAGATCCTCATTGTCGGAATAGGCGCGCATCGCCTTTCCCGTCCGGGTTTTCTGCAGAAACCAGAACAGCGCGATCACGACGACGACGGCGACGACGAGGGTGAGAAGGGTGGAGGCCTTGATCGCCAGCCCCTCCGCCAGCCCGGTCATGCGCTTGAAATCGCCGGCGGTGACGAGGAACCGCGCGCCGTCCGCGAAGCTCTGGTCGTCCGGGCCGATGATGAACCGGACGACGCCGTTCATCACGAACATCACCCCGACCGAGACGATGACGAAGATCACCGGCTGGCTATGCTGGCGCCGATGGAAGCGATAGACGAGCCTGTCGGTCGCCAGGACGAACGCCGCCGTCGCCACGATCCCCGCCGGCAGCGCCAGGAGCGCGGTCGGCAACGGCGCGATGCTCACCCCGACGCCTTGCAGCGCCCAGGTCGCCAGCACCGTGACCATCGCCCCGAAGGCCATCGTGTCGCCATGGGCGAAATTGGAGAATCTGAGCACCGCGTAGACCAGCGTGATGCCGAGCGCGCCGAGCGCGAGCTGCGCGCCGTAGGAGGCGCCGGGCACCAGCACGAAATTGGCGAAGACGACGAGGGCGTTGAGTATGTCGGTCACAGCGCCCCCACGGAAACATGACCCCGGCCTCGCGCCGGGGTCTCGAACAGCCGGGCGCAGGCGGGCCGCGCGCCAGAGGATCCGGGTCCCGGCTTGAAGCCGGGACCTTGCACTATCGGCTTGTCCGCGCGCGCCATCATCCCCCCAGAAAACTCCGCCGCACTTCAGGGTTGGCCAGAAGCGCGGCGCCGGTGTCGGTGTAGCGGTTTTCGCCGGTCACCAGCACGAAGCCGTGATCGGCGATCTCCAGCGCCTGCCTTGCGTTCTGCTCGACCATCAGGATGGCGATACCGGCGCGGCGGATCTCGATGATGCGGTCGAAAAGCTCGTCCATGACGATGGGCGAGACGCCGGCGGTCGGCTCGTCCAGCATCAGCACCGTCGGCCGCGTCATCAGCGCCCGGCCGACCGCGACCTGCTGGCGCTGGCCGCCGGAAAGCTCGCCGGCGTTCTGGCGCTGTTTCTCGCGCAGGATCGGAAAAAGGTCGAACACCTGCTCCATCGTCCCGGAAATGTCGTCGCGCCGGAGATAGGCGCCCATCTCCAAATTCTCGCGCACCGTCATGCCGGCGAAGATATTGGCGTTCTGCGGCACGAAGGCCATGCCCTCCGGCACCCGGTCCTGCGGCGCGAGCCGGGTGATGTCGCGCCCGTCGAGCCGGACCGAGCCGGCGGTCAGGTCCAGCATCCCGAAGACCGCCTTCATCGCGGTGGATTTCCCGGCCCCGTTCGGCCCGACGATCACCGCGATCTCGCCCCGGTCGACGGAGATCGTGCAATCGTTGAGAATGGTCGTGCCGCCATAGCCGCCGGTCATCCCCTCGCCGATGAGAAAGGGCTCGGCCATCAGGCGCCGACCTCGGCCTTGTTCTTCACGCCGTGGCCGAGATAGGCCTCGATCACCCGCTCGTCGGCCATTACCTCCGCGGCGCTTCCCTGCATCAGCACCTTGCCTTCGGCCATCACGATCACCGGGTCGCAGAGCCGGCCGATGAAGTCCATGTCGTGCTCGATCATGCAGAAGGTGTAGCCGCGCTCTTCGTTCAGGCGGACGATCGCGTCGCCGATCGTGTTCAGCAGCGTGCGGTTCACGCCGGCGCCGACCTCGTCGAGGAAGACGATCTTGGCGTCGACCATCATCGTGCGGCCCAGCTCCAGCAGCTTCTTCTGGCCGCCGGAAAGGTTGCCGGCGCGCTCCTCCGCGACATGGCCGATACCGAGGAATTCAATCACCTCGTCGGCCTTCTCGCGGATCGCCCGTTCCTCGGCCCGCACTTTCGCGGGCGAGAACCAGGCGTTCCATAGCGTCTCCCCGGCCTGGTCGGGGGCGGCCATCATCAGGTTGTCGCGAACCGAAAGCGTGCCGAACTCATGCGCGATCTGGAAGGTCCGCAAGAGCCCGCGGTCGTAGAGCTCATGCGGCGGCAGGCCGGTGATCTCCTCGTCGTCGAGGAAGATGCGCCCGGAGGTCGGCGGAAAGGCGCCGGCGACGCAGTTGAAAAGCGTGGTCTTGCCGGCGCCGTTCGGCCCGATCAGCCCGGTGATCGCGCCCGCGGCCAGCTCAAGCGTCGCGCCGTCGACGGCGCGAACGCCGCCGAAATTCTTGTGAACATCTTCGCAACGGATCATCGCGCGCCCCTGTCGCGATGGCCCGGCGCGTCCGCGCCGGGCCATCGCCGCGTCAAGAAGACCGGATCAGCGGTAGCCGACCGTTTCGATCTTGCCGTCTTCGATCTTGATCTCGCGGTAGTTTCCGGCGCTCTCGCCCGGCTCGATCAGTTCGACCGCCGACGCGCCGACATAATCGATATCGCCGCCGTCGCGGATGATCTTCAGCGCCTTGGCCAGCTCGCCCGGCTGGATTTGCTCGCCCGGCGCGTTCGCGACCTCCATGACCTTGTCCTTGAACGCGGCGCTGTCGGTGGAGCCCGCGGCCTCCATCGCCAGCATGATCAGCGCGGCGGCGTCATAGCTTTCCGGCGAGAAGGCGCCGGAGGTGAAGCCGGCCTCTTCGGCCATCTTCAGATAGTTCGTCGCGCCCTCGCTGTCGGTGCCGGGAAGCGCGCCGTAGGAGCCGTTCAGCCCGTCGCCGATCGCGTCCGGCAGCGCCTGTCCGACCATGCCGTCCGGCAGGTAGAACGTGTCGAACGCGCCGCTGTCCAATGAAGCCTGGATGATCCCCTTGCCGCCCTGATCGACATAGCCGGCGACGACCAGCACTTCGCCGCCCGCGGCGGCGAGCGCGCCGACCTCGGCGGAGTAATCCGCCTTGCCATCCTCATGCGAGGCGTTGATCGTCACCGATCCGCCCGCCGCCTTGAAGTTGGTCTCGATCGAATCCGCGAGGCCCTTGCCGTAATCGTTGTTCGTGTAGCTGATCGCGATTTCCTTCACGCCCTTGTCGGTGAGGACGTCGGAGACGATCTTTCCCTGGCGCGCGTCCGAGGGCGAGGTGCGGAAGAAGAGCCCGTTATCCTCGATCGTGGTCAGCGCCGGCGAGGTCGCGGAGGGCGAGACCATCACCACGCCGTTCGCCAGCGCGACGTTCTGCAGGATCGCCGTGGTGACGCCCGAGCAGTCCGCGCCGACGATGGCGGCGATCCCGTCCGAGGTGATCAGCCGCTCGGCGGCGGCGGAGGCGGCGGCGGCGTCGATGCAGGTCGAATCGCCCCTGACCGAGACGACGTTCATGCCGCCGAGGATCCCGCCCGCGTCGGTGACTTCCTTCATGGCGAGTTCAGCGCCGGCGGCCATCGCCGGGGTGATCGACTCCAGCGGGCCAGTATAGCCGAGGATGACACCGAGTTTGACATCGTCAGCGGCGGCGCCGCCGGCCAGAGCGAAACTCGCCGCTGCGGCGGCGATCAGGGTCTTTTTCATTAATCCTCTCCCATTGAGGTCGCAAATTATCCGTTCGCGGCTTCGAGCGCGAAACTGAAACGATATGACGGGAGATTTGCGCAGGATTCAAGCGGGGGAACGCGCCCCCCGCCTGAAGGGATGTCAGAGCGCGCTTCGACGCCGCCCCAGAAAGCCAATCACGCCAAGCGCGCCGACGAGAAGCGGCAGGCTGGCCGGGAGCGGCACGACCGTCGCGCCCGAATAGGCGACATTGTCGAATGCGAAACCGTCGGCCGAGGGGCCGCCCAATGCGTCGAAGACGAAAGAAACCGAACTGAACGCGGTGTCGGAGATCACGCCGCTGAAGAGCAGGCTTGTCCCGTCCTGCAACGGCGTGAAGCTTTCGCCGGCGACCAGAATTGAAGTCAGCAACCCCGAATTGCCGAGATTTCTCGTATCGATCCCGAACGCGAAGATCGGCGCGTCGAAGGTGAAGGTCAGCGCCTCGTCGTCCTGCAGGATGGCCTGCCCGAACGTGGTGCCGTCGATTATACTGGAGCCGAAGGAAAACGGGGACGCGTCAAGCTGGTTCGTCGGCTCGCCGCCGGCGGACACGACGTCCGATTCCGTCGAGATCGTGAAATCGCCGATATCCAGCGGCGACAGGAACGACGTGTCATTCGTGAAGTCGTTGAACGTTTCAGTCGTCAGCGGCCCGCTGACATTGGCCTCGAAAATCGCGCGATCGGTGAAGGTCACGATCGCGGCGGAAGCCGGATGAGCCGTGACGGCGGCCAGCAGGCCGAGCGTGGCCGGCCGAAGAAAAACGTGAATGCCGATCATGTCGTCAAACCCCTTACCCGTTTGGAAGTGCAGAAAGTTAACAGGAAATGAGGCGGAAATAGGGCCGGGCGCGCCGCCCCGGCTCAGCCCTGCGTCGGGTGGAACCTGCCGGCGGGGGAGAGGGTGAAGATCTCGCAGCCCTCCTCGGTCACGCCGATCGAATGCTCGAACTGCGCCGAGAGCGACTTGTCGCGGGTCACCGCCGTCCAGCCGTCGGAGAGGATCTTGGTCTCCGGCCGGCCGAGATTCACCATCGGCTCGATGGTGAAGAACATGCCGGGGCGCAGCACGGCGCCGGTCCCCGGGCGCCCGTAATGCAGGACGTTCGGCGCGTCGTGGAAAACCCGGCCGAGCCCGTGGCCGCAGAAATCCCGCACCACGCCGCAGCGCTCGCCCTCGGCGTAGCGCTGGATGGCGTGGCCGATATCGCCAAAGGTCGCGCCGGGGCGAACCTCGGCGATGCCACGCATCAGCGATTCATGGGTGATGTCGATCAGCCGCTCGGATTTGCGGTTCGGCGCGCCGGCGACATACATCCGGCTGGTGTCGCCGAACCAGCCGTCGAGGATCGTGGTGACGTCGATATTGAGGATGTCGCCCGGTTTCAGCACCCGGGCGCCCGGAATCCCGTGGCAGACCACATGGTTGATCGAGATGCAGGAAGATTTCGTGTAGCCGCGATAGCCGAGCGTCGCCGGAACTGCGTCGTGGGCGACGATATATTCGTGGATCAGGTCGTCCAGCCGCTCGGTCGTGACGCCGGGGACCACATGCTCCGCGATCATGTCGAGCACCTCGGCCGCGAGCCGTCCGGCGGCGCGCATCCCGTCGAAGTCCTGCCGGGAGTGGAGCTTGATCCCCTCCGGCGTCCTGTCGCTCGTCGTCCGCTCCACCTTGCCGTTTCCCTGGCCGCTGGTTCCTGTCTTCGCCGTCCTCTAGCGAGTCGCCGCAGTTTCGACCGTTCCGCGCCATCGTTCAAGCCGCTTACGGCTGAAGCTGCGGCGAAGCGCGGCGGGTCGCTTTCCGGGGTCGATCCTGTATATCGCGAAGGGACCGGTGGAGGATATGGGAATGAACGAGCGAAATAGCCAGCCGACGGCGGCGATGATCGTGATCGGGGACGAGGTGCTCTCTGGGCGCACGCGCGAGGGAAACGCCTGGCGGCTCGCGGGGGTGATGACCGAAATCGGCGTGTCGCTGCGGGAGATTCGCGTCATTGCGGACGATCGCGCCGCCATCGTCGAGGCGGTCAACGCGCTGCGCGCACGCTTCGATCATGTCTTCACTTCCGGCGGGATCGGGCCGACCCATGACGACATCACCGCCGACAGCATCGCCGCCGCCTTCGGTGTGAAGATCGACGTGCGGGACGACGCGCGGGCGATCCTGACCGCGCACTACAAGGCGGGCGAACTGAACGAATCTCGCCTGCGCATGGCGCGGATACCGGATGGCGCGACGCTGATTCGCAACCCGGTCAGCCAGGCGCCGGGCTTCACCATCGGCAATGTCCACGTCATGGCCGGCGTCCCGGAGATCTTCGCGGCGATGCTGGAGGAGATCCGCCCGACCCTGAAGGGCGGCGCGCCGCTCCTGAGCTGGAGCATCCGGGTCGAGGCCCCCGAAGGCGAGCTGGCTACGCCGCTCGGCGCCGTCGCGGCGCGCCATCCCGACGTCTCGTTCGGCTCCTACCCGTTCTACCGCTCCGTGGCCGGCTCCACCCTGGTGGCGCGCGCGCAGGACCGGAGCGCGCTGGAGGCCGCCGTCGCCGATCTGCGCGCGGCGCTGAAGGGCCTCGGAATCGAGCGCTACGAGGAGACGCCGCCGGGTTGAGGCTCAGATCAGCGCCGGCCAGAACAGCAGGAGCAAGCCCGCCAGTCCCATCGGCAGGCGGATCAGGAGGCGCCCCGGCGCGATGATGGCGCGGGAGATCAGCGCGAGGCCACCGAAGACCTGCGCCGCGGCGAAGAGCGCCGTCAGCGGCGTGGCGGCGAGCGCGATCAGCGCCGGGTGCGAGACCATCGACAGCGGGATGAGATAGAGCCCGATCCCCAGCACCATCGCCGTTCCCGCCACTTTCAGCCAGTTCTCGCCGACCATGCCGGCGGCGATGAAGACGGCGCCGCAGACCGGCGGCGTGATGGTCGAGAGAAGCGCGAACCAGAAGACGAAGAGATGCGCCTGCAGGGGTGCGAGGCCGAGCCCGATCAGCGCCGGCCCGGCGATCGAGACGCAGATCACATAGGCGGCGGTGGTCGGCACCTCCATCCCAAGGATGAGACAGGCGAGCGCCGTCAGCCCCAGCGCCGGCCAGAGCGCGCCGCCGGAGGCGGAGAGAATGAGCGAGGTGATCTTGACGCCCAGCCCGGTGATCGAAAGCACGCCGATGATGATCGAGGCGCAGATGATGATCGAGGCGATCAGCGCCACCTGCCGCCCCGCCGCCAGCGCGGCGCCGGCGAGCCGGGCGCCGAACCGGCGCAGCCCGACCGGCCCGCCCGCGTCCAGCCCGAGCAGCGCCCCCGCCGCCAGAATCGCGAGGCAGGCGGCGTATTGCGGCGTGTAACCGCCGCCGCCGCCGAGGAACATGCCCCAGAGCAGCACCCCGAACGGGACCGCGAAGAAGAGCACGGTGATCGCCACGTCGCGCGGCGCCGGGCGCTCGTCCTCGGGCAGCGCGCGCAGCGCGTGACGGGCGGCGAACGCGTCGACGCCGATCCAGACCGTCGCGAAATAGAGGATCGCCGGCAGCAGCGCCGCCGCCATGATCGCCTCGTAGGGGGCGCCGGTCAGCTCCACCATGACGAAGGCCCCGGCCCCCATCAGCGGCGGCATGATCTGCCCGCCGGAGGACGCCACCGCCTCCACCGCCCCGGCGAGCGACGACGGATAGCCGAGCCGGCGCATCGCCGGCAGCGTGACGGCGCCGGTCGAGGCGACATTCGCCGAGGCCGAGCCGGAGATCGAGCCGAAGAGCGCCGAGGAAAGCACAGAGACCTTCGCCGCCCCGCCCTTCAGCCGCCCGGCCGCCGCCCCGGCGAGGTTCATGAACCCCGCCCCCGCCTCGCCGGCGTTGAGGACGGCGCCGAAGATCACGAAGATCGCGACGATGGAGACCGACACCCCGGTCAGCTGCCCCCAGAGCCCGCCCTCGGCGATGGTGAGCGTGCCGAGAAACGAGGCGAGCGGCGCGCCGGTATGCCCGAACTCGCCCGGTATCAGATGCCCGAGAAGCCCGTAGCCGAGCGCGACCGCCGCGACCAGCGGCAGCGGCCAGCCGATCGACCGGCGCGCCATCTCCAACGCCGTGGCGAGCAGGACGACCGCCAGCGCGATCTGGATCGGCCCTTCGAGAAAGCCGTACTGGTCGGCCAGTTGGTCATGGTTCAGCGCCACCCAGAGCGCGGCGAAGAACCCCGGCGCGCCAAGCGCGGCGCCGGCCATCCGCCCGGCGCGGGTCCTCGCCGTCAGCACCATGGCGAAGGGGAGGGCGAGCGCCATGTGCACCGGCCGCGCCACCAGATTGGGGGTGAGCCCGGAAAAGATCAGCCAGAGGTGAAACGCGACGCTGAGGGCGCCAAGCGCCACCCAGACGGCGCGATAGGGGATGTCCTCATCCTGCAAGGCGAAGGTCTCTCTCTGATCGCCGGTCTTGGCCCCCCGCCGGGACCGCGAAGAGCCACGCGCCGCGCCGGCCCCTCCCGCCGATCCTGGCCCTGAGCCGGGATCCCGCCAAGATTGCGCGCCACCGTTCGGGGCCCCGGATCAAGTCCGGGGCCCCGGATCGCTTTCCTCGCGGAAACCGCGCCTCACATCTGCGCGTCGGTCAGCGCCCAGCCGATTTCCTTGTAATAGCGCGCCGCGCCGGGATGGATCTTGCCGGCGATGTTCGCCATCAGGTCGGAATCGACGCCGCCCCACCACGCCGACGCGGCGGCGAGGTCGGCTTTCCTCTCCCAGAACGCCCGCGTCAATTCATAGGCGGCGTCGTCGCTCATCGCCGCGGTCGCATAGGCGACGACGGGCAGCGAGGTGGTGACGATATCCGCGTCCTGCCCGGCATAGGTGCCGGCCGGGATCACCAGCTTCGCCCGCTTCGTCGCCGCGATCTCCTCCGCCGAGAGCGAGAGCACCTTCACGTCCAGCGACGCCGCCGCCTCGATCACGTTCGGCGCCGGCCACGACCCTGCGGTCACGAACCCGTCGATCTGGCCGTTCTTCAGCGCCGCGACGGCGTTGGAAAGCTCCGCATCCGCCAGCGTGACCTTCCCCTCCAGTCCGAAGAGCCCGAGATATTTCTCGCCTTCGCGCGCCCCGAAGGAGCCCTTGCCGAGGAGGATCGTCTTGCCCGCCAGCCCGGAAATGTCCTCGACCCCGGCATCGGCCCGCATCACGAAATGCATGGTGAGCGAAGGGATCGGGAAGAGCGCGCGGATCTCGTCGAACTTCGGGTCGCCCTTGTCCTTGAACGGCCCGGCGGCCTTCTGCGCCGCGCCGACCAGCGCCGGCGGCGTGGTGAAGACATAATCGCCGCCGCGCGCGCGGACCTCCATCACGTTCTGGACCGAGCCCTGGCTCTCCTCCACCGTGACGATGATCCCGCCCGCGGTCGCTTCCTTCACAGCCTCGGCGATTTCGACGCCCATCTGGTAATAGGACGTGCCGGTCTTGGCGGATTTGTAGGTGACGCGGGTTTCCGCCGCCGCCGCGCCCGCGGTCGCCGCCAGCGCCGCCGCGGTGATGAATGCCGTGAATTTCATCGGTCTCTCCCTTGATCCCGGTGTTGGCCGCCGGTCATGCGGCAGAGAGGCGCGGGATGCGGCCCCGGTCAAGGGGGCGCGTGCGTTCTCTATCCCTCCGCGCGTTCCTCGACGATGTCGATGCGGGGGAGGAAACTCTCAGGATCCGCCGCCTTCCAGGCGTCGGCGTAGATTGTGTCCTCCGGCGCATCGAGCAGCGCGTTCGCCGCCACGAAATTGTAGACCCGGTCGATCGGGCAGGATCCGGTGGCCCCGAGCCGGTGGACGAGGTGATGCGGCGCGAGATCGGTCGGATGCGTGAGCCCCGCCGCCGCGACGATATCGGCGAGCGCGAGCAGCGTCTGGCGGTGGAACCGCGCCGCGCGCTCCGCCTTCACATCGACGACCAGCCCGCGCTGGCGGCCCGGGTCCTGCGTCGCGACGCCGCTCGGGCAGGTGCCGAGATGGCAGCGCTTCGCCTGTATGCAGCCGATTGAGAACATGAAGGGCCGCGCCGCGTTGCACCAGTCGGCGCCGATTGCGAAATTCTTCGCCAGCGCGAAGCCGGAATAGACCTTGCCGCTGGCCCCGATCCGCACCTTGTCGCGCAGCCCGGTTCCAACAAGGGCGTTCCGGACCACGATCAGCCCCTCGGTCAGCGGCGCGCCGACGTTGTCGGAAAGCTCCATCGGGGCCGCGCCGGTGCCGCCCTCGGCCCCGTCGACGACGATGAAATCGAGGTAGATCTCGGACTTGAGCATCGCCTTCGCGATCGCCATCACCTCATGGTGCTGGCCGACGCAGAGCTTGATCCCGACCGGCTTGCCGCCGGAAAGCTCCCGCATCCGGGCGGCGAACGCCAGCATCTCCAGCGGCGACGAAAACGCCGAATGGCCGCGCGGCGAGAGGCAATCCTTCCCCACCGGCACTTTCCGGATCTCCGCGATCTCTTTCGAGACCTTCGGGCCGGGCAACAGCCCGCCATGGCCCGGTTTCGCGCCCTGGCTGAGCTTGATCTCGATCATCTTGACGATGTCGCGCGACGCCATCTCCCTGAACAGCCCCTCGTCGAACCGGCCCTCCGCGTCGCGGCAGCCGAAATAGCCGGAGCCGATCTCCCATACCAGATCGCCCCCCTGGAGGTGGTAGGGGCTGACCCCGCCCTCGCCGGTGTCGTGATAGAACCCGCCCAGCTTCGCGCCCTTGTTCAGCGCCGAGATCGCGTTGGCGGAAAGCGCGCCGAAGCTCATCGCGGAGATGTTCAGGACCGAGGCCGAATAGGGCCGCGCGCATTGCGGCCCGCCGATGGCGACGCGCGGGCTCGGGTCGGGGTTCTCCGCCGGCGCGATGGAATGCGTCAGCCATTTGAAGCTTCCGGCGGCGGGGTCGAGATCGGTGCCGAACGGCTGCGTGTCGATCCTGCCGAGCGAGCGGGCGGTCACGAGGTTGCGCGCGTCGAAGCTGAACGGCTTCCCTTCGAGGTCGCCCTCGACGATATAGGCGCGCAGATAGGGCCGGAGGTCGTAAAAAAGCCAGCGGATGCGCGCCGCGAACGGGTAGTTGCGCGTCAGCGTGTTGCCGGTCTGAAGCGCATCGAACACGCCGAGCGCCAGCACGGGCAGGGTGACGGCCAGCCCGAGCAGCCACCATCCGCTCAGGCTCGCGAGCCCGATCAAAGCGAAGGAGGCGACGAACGCCGCGACCGGCGCAATCGCCCGTTTCAGCCCGTCGGCGTCGAGAAAGCCGGAGAGACCGGTTCGCGCCGGCGCGCTTCTGCCCTGTTTCATGGGGGCAACATATCGCTATCGCCAGCATTGCGAAATCGCCTGTTCGCGATCCGCGCGAACGCGCCGGCGTCGGTCGCCGGCGAAGCCATTCAAACCCACGGCGCCCGCTCAAGCGGTTCTTGCGGGTGTCCAGCTATCGCTTCTTCGCCCTCGACGTGGAAACGGCCTGCAGCGACGTCGCGAGCATCTGCCAGATCGGTATCGCCTGCGTAAAATCGGACGACATGATCCAGACATGGTCCACATATGTGAACCCCCGGACGCATTTCTCGCCTTTCAACAGCAGATTGCACGGCATCGGCCCCGCCCATGTGACGGACGCGCCCGATTTCGCCGAGGCGATAGCATTGGTCGAGCCGCTGCTCGCGCGCCATCACATCATTCAACACAGCAATTTCGACCGCCGCGCGATCCACGGCGCCCACGCCCTGATCGGCCGGAAGGCGCCGCCCTGGACATGGGGTGACAGCGTGAGGATCGCCCGCCGCGCCTGGCCGGAGTTCATCGGCAATGGCGGTCATGGCCTCGCGCATCTGAAGCGGCGCCTCAAGCTGACCTTCGTTCACCACGATGCGGGCGAGGACGCCCGCGCTGCGGCTGAGGTGGTTCTTCATGCCGAGAAGCGTACCGGGCAGACGTTCGAGGCAATGCTTTTCTCCGCAGGCCAGGTTCGATAGCTGCCCGTAACCAACGTCAGACGGTTAATCCATCTACGCCGGCTCCCCGTCCCTGATTGCGATACGCCGCCCCCGGAAACCGGCGCGTCGCGGGCGTGAAGAAATCATCAACTCGGAATTTCCCAATGATTTCAACGAAATTCACCCGGTAGCCGTAGTTACCGGGTGAAATCGCCTCATCCCCGGCGGCTTCGGAGCAGGCCGACATGATCGTAGGTCGCCTCCAGAATCGGCTGGGCGATGGCGTTCGCGCGGTCGGCGCCGTCGCCGAGGATGCGGTCGATTTCGGCCGGATCGGCGAGGTAGTCGCGCATCCGTCCGGCGATTGGCGCGATCATCTCGACCGCGAGATCGGCGAGCGCCGGCTTGAATTCGCCGAACATCCTCCCGCCCCATTCGCCAAGCACCTGATCGACGCTCTCGCCCGAGAGCGCGGCGTAGACGCCCACGAGATTGCGGGCCTCCGGTCGGCCCTCCAGCCCGGCGGCGGCGGTGGGCAGCGGCTCCGGGTCGGTCTTCGCCTTCCTGATCTTTTTCGCGATCGCGTCGGCGTCGTCGATCAGGTTGATGCGGGAAAGGTCGGAAGGGTCCGATTTCGACATCTTCTTCGACCCGTCCCGCAGGCTCATCACCCGCGTCGCCGCGCCCTCGATGATCGGCTCGGTTTCCGGGAAAAAGCCGGGGCAGTCGTAATCGTTGTTGAACTTGATCGCGATGTCGCGGGTCAATTCCAGATGCTGCTTCTGGTCCTCGCCGACCGGCACATGCGTCGCGTGATAGACGAGGATGTCCGCCGCCATCAGCGAAGGATAGGCGTAGAGACCGAGCGACGACGCCTCCGCGTTCTTGCCGGATTTCTCCTTGAACTGGGTCATCCGGTTCATCCAGCCCATCCGCGCGACACAGTTGAATATCCAGGCGAGCTGGGTGTGCGCCGGCACCTGGGACTGGTTGAAAAGGATCGACTTCGTCGGGTCCAGCCCGCAGGCCATGAAGGCCGCCGCCAGCTCCCGGATCGCGGCGGTCAGCGCCTTCGGCTCCTGCCAGACGGTGATGGCGTGGAGGTCGACCATGCAGTAGATGGTCTCGAAATCCTGCTCCTGCATCTCGACAAAGCGCTTCACGGCGCCGAGATAGTTGCCGAGGTGAAGATTGCCCGAGGGCTGCACGCCGGAAAAGACGCGCCGGGTGTGGACTCCGGCTTCGGCCATGTCCGTCTCCTTCTTGATGGGACCGGCGGGGTTATGTATGCGGCTCCAGCCGTGGTCAAGCGAGGTGGAATGACCGACCGATTTCAACAGACCCGGCCGGCGCCGCCGCCGATCGTGTGGACGATGGCGCTGATCTTCGCGGCGTTCGAGCTGGCGTTTCATCTCGGCGCCACCGGCGATTATTTGCGCGCGCTCGCGTTCTCGCGCCTCTCCTTCTTCGATTTCTGGTTCCAGCGCGTGCTGGCGGGCGAGGATGTTCCCTTCGTTTTCTGGACCTCGTTCCTCACCTACGGGTTCCTGCATGGCGGGCTTCTGCACCTGCTGATGAATGGCGCGATCTTTCTCGCGCTGGGCGGAATGCTGGCGAACGCGCTGGGACCGGGGCGGTTCCTGATCCTCTTCTTCGCATCCTCGGCGGCCGGCGCTCTAGTATGGGGGCTTCTCTACACCGGCGACGAGCATGCGCAGCTCGTCGGCGCGTCCGGCGCGATCTTCGGTTTCATCGGAACGCTGAAACGATGGGAATGGCGCTGGATCGCGGCGACCGGAGCGCCGCAGAACCGGTTCTGGGGAACGATTATCGCGCTGACCCTGCTCAATGTCCTCCTCGCCTTCGCCGGGCCGGGCGGGGCGGCGGTGGCGTGGCAGGCGCATCTCGGCGGCTTTGTCGGCGGCTGGCTGATCGCGCCCGCCCTCGCGCCGGGCCGGGCCGGGCCGTCGCCGATCTGACGGGCGCCGATCCGGCCGGTTCAGTCAGGCAGGCGCACCGCGCCATCGTCATCCAGCGGGAAGCCGGGGTTCCAGGCGATCTCCCGGAGATGCCCGTCGGGATCGCGGAAATAACCGGCGTAGCCGCCCCAGTCGGTGTCTCGCGCCGGTTTGACGATTTCGGCGCCAAGGGCGGCCGCCTCCCTCATCGCCGCGTCGACTCCGCCCTTCGTGCGGGCGTTCTGCGCGAGCGCGAAAGCGCCGCTTCCGGCCATCCCGCTCTCGGCGACGCCGGGATCCGCGGCGAGAGCGGCGCGCGGAAAGAGCGAGAGCGCGACCCCGCCACACTGAAAGAAGGCGACGCCTGTCGCCGCCCGCACCGCGCGCCGCCATCCGAGCCCCTCGTAAAAGGCGACGCTTCGTTCGAAGTCGCGAACGCCGAGGGTGACGAGGGTGATACGCTGGTCCATGCGCCCCGATAGCAGACGCCCGCCCCGCGCGCCAAGCGCCGCGCTCTTGCCTGTTGGCGCGGAGGCGGCGCATGTTAAGACGCGATCGAGGCGTTGATGAAGACGCCGAAGGAAGGATGAAAGCGGCATGAAAGCAGTCACCACCGGCGCGGGGTCTATCCATTTCCGCGACGAGGGGCCGAAGGACGGCCGCGTCGTGCTCTTCTCCAACTCGCTCGGCACCGATCTGCGGGTTTGGGACCGGGTCGCGCCGCTGCTTCCCGCCGGTCTGAGGGTGATTCGTTACGACAAACGCGGGCACGGACCTTCCGATTGTCCGCCGCGTGGAACCTGGGGCATGGGCGATCATGTCGCCGACGCCGCCGCCCTGCTCGACGCGCTCGGGGTGAAGGGCGCGGTCGTCGTCGGGCTCTCGGTAGGCGGGCAGATCGCGCAGGGGCTGGCGGCCGAGCGGCCGGACCTGGTGCACGGCATGGCGCTCTGCGACACCGCGGCGAAGATCGGCGCGCCGAGCATGTGGGGCGAGCGGATCCAGACCATCGAGGCCGACGGGCTGGAGGGCATGGCCGACGCGGTGATGGAGCGCTGGTTCACGAAACGCTTCCGTACGGAGAAAAAGGCCGAACTGCGGCTCTGGCGAAACATGCTGACGCGCACTTCGCTCGACGGGTATCTCGGCTCCTGCGCCGCGATCGGCGACGCCGACCTTCGTGAAAGCACCGCCAGGCTCCGTCTGCCGACCCTCGCGGTCTGCGGCGACGAGGACGGCTCGACGCCGCCCGATCTGGTGCGCGAGACGGCGGCGCTGATCCCGGGCGCGGAATTCCATCTGATCCCCGGCGCCGGGCACCTGCCCTGCGTCGAGCAGCCGGAGATCCTGGCGACGCATTTGACCCAGTTCATGAAACGGATCGGCCATGTCTGACAGATACGCGCTCGGCATGGAGACCCGCCGCGCGGTGCTCGGCGACGCGCATGTCAATCGCGCCGAGGCGGCGCAAACAGAGTTCGACGAACCCTTCCAGCGCTTCATCACCGAGGGCGCCTGGGGTTCGGTCTGGTCGCGGCCGCATTTCACGAAACGCGAGCGCTCCATCGTTACGCTTTCTCTTCTCGCCGCGCTCGGCAATCTCGATGAAGTGGCGATGCATGTGCGCGCGACGCGCAGCACCGGGGCGACGGCGGACGACCTGATGGAGGCAATGCTGCACGTCGCTGTCTACGCCGGCGTGCCGCGGGCGAACGCCGCGATCAAGGTGATAAAGCAGGTTTACGCGGAGGACGAGCAGGCATGACCTATTTCCAACGCGATCGGAGCTGGCATCCGCCGGCATTCTTCCCACCCTACAAGACAAGCGTGAGGCGCTCGCCGCAATCGGCGCTGGTGATGCTGCCGGAGACATTGTCGGAAGCGACCGGGCCGGTTTTCGGCCAGTCGGCGCTCGGTCCGCTCGACAACGATCTGATCCGCAATTTTTCGCCCTCCGGCGAAGACGCGATCGGGCCGCGGATCATCGTCTATGGTCGGGTGGAGGATGAGGCCGGGCGACCGGTTCCCGGTGCGCTGATCGAAGTCTGGCAGGCCAATGCGGGCGGGCGCTATCGCCATGCGAAAGAAGGCTACGTCGCGCCGCTCGATCCGAATTTCGGCGGTTGCGGACGCTGCATCTCCGACGATGACGGCTGGTACGAGTTCCGCACCGTGCAGCCCGGGCCCTATCCTTGGCCGAACGGGCCGAATGACTGGCGCCCCGCGCATATCCACTTCTCGATCTTCGGGCGCAGCTTCACGCAGCGGCTGATCACCCAGATCTATTTCGAGGGCGACCCGATGATCTGGCGCTGCCCGATCGTCTCTTCGATCCCGTCGAAGGAAGGGATCGAGTCGCTGATCGCCGTATATGACCACGCGGCGACCGTGCCGATGGATGCGCGGGCTTATCGTTGGGATATCGTGCTTCGCGGCCGGCGGCGGACGATGTTCGAGGGGGACGCGAGATGATCCGGCGAACCGAATACCTGAAAGAGAGCCCGAGCCAGACCGCCGGACCTTACGTTCATATCGGCTGCGTGCCGAATTTCTGCGGCATCGGCGGGGTTTTCCCGGAAGACCTCGGGGCGACGATGATAACCGGCGAGGCGAAGGGTGAGCGGATCACCATTCGCGGGACGGTTCTCGACGGGACCGGCGCCGCGCTGAAGGACGCCATGGTGGAGATCTGGCAGGCGGACGCCGCCGGGCTCTACAATTCGCCCGAAGAGACTCGCGGAGAGGCCGATCCGCATTTCACCGGTTTCGGTCGGCGGGCGGGGGATTACGACACCGGCGAATGGCGGTTCGAGACGATCCGTCCCGGCCCGGTTCCCGGCCCTGGCGGCCGGATGCAGAACCCGCATGTCACCTTGTGGATCGTCGCGCGGGGGATCAATATCGGTCTTCATACGCGGATGTATTTTCCCGAGGACGACGTCTCCGCCGACCCGGTCCTTTCCCGGATCGAGCATCGGACGCGCGTCCCGACCCTGATCGCGAAACGGGAGGGGGCGGGACAGTACCGTTTCGATATTCATCTTCAGGGGCCGGACGAGACGATCTTCTTCGACTGTTGAGGACCCCATGACCAAGCCATGCATCATCTGCGTCGCCATCACCGGTTCGGTGCCGACGAAAGCCGACAATCCGGCGGTGCCGATCACCATCGAGGAACAGGTTGCGTCGACCCGCGAGGCCTTCGCGGCCGGGGCGAGCATCGCGCATCTCCATGTCCGCGACGACGCCGGAAAGCCGACCTCGGACCCGGCGCGCTTCGCTCGGCTGAAAGAGGCGCTGGAAGCGGCGTGTCCCGGCATGATCATCCAGTTCTCCACCGGCGGGCGCTCCGGCGCCGGCAAGGACCGGGGCGGCATGCTGCCGTTGAAGCCGGATATGGCCTCGCTTACCGTCGGGTCGAACAATTTTCCGACCCGCGTCTATGAAAACGGTCCAGACCTGGTGGACTGGCTGGCCTCGGAGATGCTGGCGGCGGATATCAAGCCGGAGATTGAGGCGTTCGATCTTTCGCATATTTTCCAGGCGGCGAAAATGCAGGCCGACGGGCGGCTCAAGCGCGATATCTACGTTCAATTCGTGATGGGCGTGAAAAACGCGATGCCGGTCGATCGGGAGGTGTTCGACTTTTATGTCGCGACGTTGAAACGGCTCAGCCCGGACTCCGAATGGTGCGCGGCGGGCATCGGTGCCGGTCAACTCACGCTCAACGAATGGTGCGTCGCGGGCGGCGGCCACGCCCGCACCGGACTGGAGGACAATGTCCGCCTCGACCGCGATACGCTCGCGCCCTCCAACGCGGCTCTCGTGCAACGCGTCGTCGACCTCTGCGCCAAATACGACCGGCCTGTCGCGACGCCGCAAGAGGCGCGGAAAATGCTGGGGTTGCGGGCGGGCTGAGCCGGCGCGTCGCTTCGGCCCGGATGTGGGTCGGCCCCCGCCGATGGGCGGCCGGCGCTCCGCGGTCCAAAACCAGGCGGCCCGTGGGCGCGAAAAGATGCTAAGGTTCTCGTTCTAGCAAGGGAGGACGAGAAAATGGCCGAGAGCGTCTACAAGGTTATCGAGATCGTCGGGACGAGCCCCACCTCGTGGGACAAGGCCGCCGCTGCGGCGGTCAAGCGCGCATCGAAATCGCTGCGCGACCTGCGTGTCGCCGAGGTGACCGAACAGGATCTGGTCATCGAGAAGGGCGCGATCACCGCCTATCGGACCAAGCTCAAGGTCTCGTTCAAGTTCGAGGACTGAACGGGAAAGCCGCCGCCGGGCGGCGGTCCGGTCGCCGCTCCGGTCAGGCGCGCGCCTGGTGGTAGTAGGCTTCGAGCGTCGTCGGCGTGGCGGCGATCGCATAGCTTTCTTTCGCGTCCATCGCTTCGGGCGCCGCGCCGTCGGCGATCTTCAGGAGCGCGCCCGCGAGGGCGGGGTCGGTTTCACCGGCGCGGCGCGCGGTCTTGTCGTCGAGCCAGGCGAGGTGTCGGCGCCAGGCCCTCTCCGTCTTCATCAGCCCCGCGAGGTCGATGGTGAGCGTGGCGGCGCGGTTCGCGAGGCGATCGGTCTCCGCCGCGACGGCCTCTGCGATGGGCGGCGGCGAGCGTTCTTCCGGAGTGACGAGGAGGCCGAGCCGACGCAGAAGCCGGCCTGAGCGCCGGCCGCCGAGAAACGCCGCGACCGGAACCGAAAGGCAGAGGCCGGCCAAGGCCGGGCTCATCCACGCCAGGAGCGACGATGAAATCGCGCCCGCGACCAGCGCGAGCGTGAAACCAGCGACGATATGCGGCCGATGGAACCGCCAGAGGCGCCGCCAGCGGAGCCGAAGCGCGCCGCGCGTCTGGATGTTCCAGCCGCTGTCGCGTCCGGTCAGGATTTCGGTGATGGCCGAAGTCTGGGTCAGCATCATCACAGGCGCGATCAGCGCCGAGAGGACGCTCTCGAGGATGAAACTGGGAATCACCCCGCGCCGCGCCCCTTTCGACGCCGGGTCGCGAAGATAGACCGCGACTCCCACGAACTTCGGCAGGAAGAGCACCGCCATGCAGACAGCGAAAAGCGCGATGGCGCGCTCCGAGTCGATCTGTGGCCAGGTCGGAAAGAGCGACCATTGCTCGGCGAAATAATCCGGCGGCGTGACATAGGCGTAGAGGGCGAGCGCCATGCCGGCGAGCAGAAAGAGCAGCCAGAGCGGCGAGGCGAGATAGGACATCGCGCCCATTGCGAGATGCAGTCGGCTGAGCGGGTGCAGCCCGGCGGTGAAGAGCAGCCGGAGATGCTGGAGATTGCCCTGGCACCAGCGCCGGTCGCGGGCCGCGAGCTCGATGAGATTGGGCGGCGCCTGTTCAAAGCTGCCGTCGAGGTCTTCGGCCATCCTGACCGCGTAGCCGGCGCGGCGAACCAGCGCGGCCTCGACGAAATCGTGGCTGAGGATCGAACCGCCGAAGGGCGGCAGGCCGCTGAGCGTCGGAAGGCCGGCCGTATCGGCGAAGACCCCGGTGCGGATGATTGCGTTGTGCCCCCAGTAGTTGCCGGCGTCGCCGAACCAGGCGCCGAGACCGCGCGCGTTCAGCGGGCCATAGACCCGGTTCGCGAACTGCTGAAGCCGGCCGAGCGGCGTCTCGCCGCCGATGAGCCGGGGCGCGGTCTGGATGATCCCGGCGGTCTCGTCCGCATTCAGCCGCCGGGCGAGTTCGAGAATCGTCGCCGGCGCCATCAGGCTGTCCGCGTCCAGCACGATGAAGGCGTCGTACTCGCTCCCCCAGCGTTCGATCCAGTCGCCGATATTGCCGGATTTTCGCGCCCTGTTGCGTAGCCGGTGGCGATAGAAAAGCCGCTCTTTCATGTCCGGGTCGGCCCGCGCGGCGTCCACCAAGTCCTGTTCGGCCAGCCATACCGCCAGATTGTTCGTGTCGCTCAGGAGGAACGCGTCGACCGGCGCGTCGTCGGTTTCGGCCGTTTCCGCGTCGAGGGCGCGAAGCGTGGCGAGGGCGGCGGCGACGACGCGCGCCGGCTCCTCGTTGTAGATCGGCAGGAGCAGCGCGATGCGCGCCGGAAGCGGCCCGTCCGTCATCGCCGGCGCGCCCCCCGCGCCGGCGCCGCGGCGAAGCAGCCCGGCGAGACTGGAGCAGGCGCCGAGCGCGATCCAGCCGATATTCACGACGAAAAGGGCGAGCATGGCGAACTCGATCGCGTTCATCCCGCCGACCGCGAGCACGCGCCACATCTCCTGCGCGAGGATCGCGGTCGCCGCGGCGGCGCCGATGAAAACGAGGAGACGCGCGCGGATCGTCGCCGCGTCGGTCGCGAGCCGGGTTCGGGCGCCGCGGTCGAAATGCCCGAGAGACTGCGTCGGCATCGGGAGCGCGGCTTGCGGCGGGAGCGGCGCGGCCTCGGTCTCGGCCGTTGTGGCGCTCGTCAGCTTCAGGCCACCCATCGGAAGATCCAGACCTCGGATGCGGCGGCGTCGCCCCTCACCAGGCTGGCGCGCAGGTCGACGACCTTGGCGCTCCCGTAAGCGAGCTGGAAAGCGATGCGCGCGCCGCCGATCTCCGGATTGCTCATGAATACGGCGTTCTGGATTTCGCCTTCGGAGGCCGTGATCACGGGCGCCAGTCCTTCGGCGGCGGACGCATCGCCGGGGGTGGCGTCGAGCGCGGCGAAGTCGATGGTGAAACGACGCGAGCCTTCGCCCGTCCCGACGCCCTCAAGCGTCCGGACGACCCGAAGTCGCTTGACGTCCGCCGGTGGCGCGTCCGCGCCCCAGGTCAGCCTGTAGGTGAAATCGGTTTCGCTTTTCTCCGCGAGCGGCTCGTCCGGGCGCCAATATGCGACGATGTTGTCGTGGATCTCCTCCTTGGTCGGAATCTCGAGGAGGTTGACCGCGCCGGCGCCCCAGTCGCCGATCGGCTCGACCCAGAGGCTCGGCCGCTTGTGATAGAGGGCTTCGAGATCTTCATATTCGGAGAAACGTTTCTCGCGCTGGATCAGCCCGAAGCCGCGCGGGCCGGTGTCCGTGAAGGCGCTCGCCTGAAGGCGCTGCGGATTCACGAGCGGCCTCCAGATGCGCTCGTCGCCGCCGTTCCAGATCGCCAGCCCGTCGGAATCGTGGATCGAGGGGCGGTAATCGTCGTGGCCGAAACGGTCCTTCGCGTTGAAAAGAAACATGGAGGTCATCGGCGCGATGCCGAGATGGTGGATTTCCTTTCGCGCGATGAGCGTCATCTCGACATCCATCTGTGTCGTCTCGCCCGGGCGGATGGTGAAGCGATAGGCCCCGGAGACGCTCGGGCTGTCGAGCAGCGCGTGGACCACCATTCGCCCGTCGCGCGGCCGCTCCAGCCAGAAGGCGCGGAAGAATGGAAACTCCTCGCCTTCAGGGTCGCCGGTGTTGATCGCCAGGCCGCGCGCGCTCAGCCCGTAGATCTGATTCTTCGCCACCGCGCGAAAATAGCTGGCGCCGGCGAAGACAAGAAATTCGTCCATCACGCCGGGCTGATTAAGCTCGGTCCGGGCGCGGAAACCGGCGAATTCAAGCGGGATGTCGGCGGCGGGTGGATCGGTGAACTGGAAGGTGAAGAGATCCGGCGTGTATTCCAGCTTGGCCGCTTCGCCCTCGCTCACGAGAAAGATTTCGACCGGAACGTTGAAGATGAACCCGGAATGGAAGAGATCGACGGAGAACCCGCTCGGCGGATTGGCGAAGAGGCGGCGATCCTCGCGAAACCGGATGCCCTGATATTCGGAGTAGGAAAGCCCCTTCATCGAATCGGGCAGCGCCGGCTCGGGCCAGGCGAACGGCGCGGAAGCGAGCGCGCGGGCGCGCTCCACAACAGTCGTGCGGCCGAACGGCTCCGCCTCGGCCGCCTCGGCCGCGTTCGCCGCAAACAACCTGTTCAGGGGGAGCGCTGACAGGGCGCCCAGAAATCGACGCCGGTTCACGATCTCGCCACTCCCTGAACACTCTCGTCTGGGGCCATCATTACCAAGCTCGTCCACCCTACTGCAATCGCCGCCCATGGGGCGGCGCATCACGTTCGTTAACGCAGTGCGACAAGTCTGCGCGCCGTCTGTTCAAACGCCGCGCGGGAGTATTTGGTTCCCGTGGCTCTCCGATCGAGTCCGTTCAATAGCGAATGAAGGGCCAAGGGCTGGCTTCCGACCCCGGCTCAAGCGCGACTTCGATCAGACGCGGCGCGTCGGCGGCGAGCGCCGCCTCTAGCGCAGGCCGAAGCGCGTCGGGATTTTCGACGCGACAGGCCCCGACGCCAAAGCTTTCCGCTAGCCTCACGAAATCGGGGTTCGTCAGGTCCGCGCCGATGACATGGCCATCGAAGGCGGTCTGCTGATCGCGCCGGACATTCCCGTAGGAGCTGTTGTTGAACACGATGACGGTGACCGCGAGCCCGTATTGCACCGCTGTCGCCAGCTCCTGCACCGCGAACATGAAGCCGCCATCGCCGCAGACCGAGATCACCGGCTTGTCGGGATGCGCCGCCTTCACGCCGAGCGCGGTCCCGAATCCGCTGCCGAGCGTCCCCTGGTAGCCGGAAGAGATGTAGGTTCTGGGGCGATAGACGGGGAAGCCGAACCACGAGGCGAAGCTGACCTGCGAGAGGTCGTCGACGAAATATCCGTCGTCCGGCAGAACTTCGCGGATCACCTTGAGATAATCGACCTGTGGACGCACTCCGGCGGTTTTCCGCTCGGTCGCGGCCTTGGTCTCGAGTATCTTTTCGCGGCGGCCTGACGATCCGGCGCCGGCCTTCGCTGCGGCCCGGATCAGCGCCCTGGTCGCCGGCGCCGCGTCGGCGAGGATATCCACGTCGCTCGGCGCGCGGCGGGCCTCGGCCGGGTCGATGTCGATGCGGATGCGCTTCAGCCCGGACGGCGGCGCGTCCCAGCGCCAGCCGGCGATTTCGAGGCGCGAACCGATCCCGATCAGGAGGTCGGTTTCGCGCCAGAGCGGATGGCCGGAGGCGATGGTGAGGCTGAGTTCATCCGCCTCGGAAATCGCGCCGCGGCCGTTGCGGAGCGCGATGACGGGCGCCTCCAGCATGTTCGCCAGCTCGAGCACCTCAGCCCCCGCGTCGATCGCGCCGCCGCCGATCAGGATCATCGGCGCCTTCGCCGCCCGGATGAGCTTCGCGGCCTCGGCGACGCGGGTCTCGTCAACCGGCGGCGGCGCGGCCGGCGCGATCGGATCGACAAGATCGACCTCCGCCGTCGTGGTGATCTGGTCCCAGAACATCTCAAGCGCCGCCGGCCCCTGTCGGCCCGAGAGCATCTGGCGGAAGGCTTCCGCGACCAGGCCGGGGGCTGCCGCCGGATGCTCGATCCGGTCCGCCCATTTCACCAGCTGGCGCAAGGTGGCGAGTTGGTCGCGCATCTCGTGAAGATGGCCGCGCCCGGCCCCGAAAAAACTGCTCGGGACCTGTCCTGTCAGACAGAGTACGGGGGCGTTGCAGCCGAAGGCGGTCAGCATCGCCGCCGAAGCGTTCAGCACGCCGGGTCCCGGGACGACCGAAAAGACGCCGGGCCGGCCGGTCGAGCGGGCGTAGCCGAACGCCATGTAGCCGCAGCCCTGCTCGTGGCGCGCGCCGATCGTCCGGATCGCGTTGCTGGCGCCATGGAGGGCGTCGAATATGCCGTAGGTCTGCGCGCCGGGCAGCCCGAAGACCGTATCGACGCCGTGTCGCTGAAGCGTCGCCACGATCGCTTCACCCCCAGTCATTTGTGGCATTTGGAACTTCCTTTCATGTGGGCAACCGCTGGCCCGTGGTCGTTACTCCGCCCGCGCCGGCCGCCGTCGCCGCAGCGAAAGAAGCGGGGGAATGAGCCAGAGCGCGAGCGTGGTCACACCCAACGTCGCCGCGATCGGGCGGGAGAAAAAGCCGAGCAGGTCGCCGTCCGAAATGATCATCGACGACATGAAGTTGTCCTCCAGCATCCCACCGAGAACAATTCCGAGGATCGCCGGCGCCACCGGGACGCCGTTCTCCTCCATGACGTAGGCGAGAACGCCGAAGATCAGCATCACGGTGACCCCGAAAGCGGTGTTGTTGATGGCGAAGGAGCCGACGATGCAGAACATCAGGATCACCGGCATCAGCACGTTCTGCGGGACCTTCAGTATCTGCCGCGACATGCGGATCGCGATGAAGCCGAGCGGGAGAAGGGCGATATTAGCGATGAAGAACGACATGAATACCGCGTAGATCAGCTCCGGGCTGTTCACGAAGACCATCGGCCCCGGATTCAGGCCCTTCATGTAGAGGACGCCGATGACGATCGCGGTGATCGAATCGCCCGGGATGCCGAAAACCGTGGCCGGCACCCATGCGCCGGCGAGCGAAGCGTTGTTGGAGGCGCCGGCGTCCACCAGTCCTTCGGGATTCCCCGTGCCGAACTTTTCCGGCTCCTTGGAGAACTTCTTGGAGATGGCGAAGGAGATCCACGCGGCGATGTCGCCGCCGGCGCCGGGAAGGATGCCGACGACCGCGCCGATCAGGCTGCCGCGGCCGATATTCCGCTTGTAGCGATAGAGGATCGGCCCGAGCCCGCGGAAGATGTTTCCCATCGCTTTCTGCGGCGGACGCGGGAGCGACGTGGTCGCGGTGAAATAACGGATGATCTCCGAGATCGCGAACATCCCGATCATCGCCGGGATGAAGCTCACCCCGCCCAGCAGTTCCGTGTTGCCGAAGGTGAAGCGGGGATAGCCGGCGGTGATGTCGAGGCCGATAGTGGCGACGAAGAGGCCGATCAGGAGCGAAACGAACCCCTTCAAGGTCGAACCCGATGAGATCACGACGCCGCAGGAGAGACCGAGACAGGCGAGCCAGAAATATTCGAAAGAGGAGAACTGAAGCGCGAATTCGGCGAGCACCGGCGCGGTGAAGGAGAGCACGACCGACCCGGTCAGACCGCCGATCACCGCGCAGACGAGCAGAATCCCGAGCGCGCGTTCGGCGTGCCCCTTTCGCGTCATCGCGTAGGATTCCTCGCAATAGGCGGCCGAGGCGGGCGTGCCGGGGATCCGAAGCAGCGCGCCGGGAATGTCTCCGGCGAAGATCGCCATCGCGACGGCGGTGACGATCATCGCGATGGCGGGAATCGGATCCATGAAAAAGGTGAAAGGGATCAGGAGCGCTGTCGCCATCGTCGCGGTAAGCCCGGGCATGGCGCCGACGAAAAGGCCGAACAGCGCCGCCAGCAGCATGACCCCCATCGTGTACGGTTCGGTGATGAGTTCGAGCGCCTTGAGGATGGGGTCCATGCGGATCTCCTACCAGGCGACGGGGAGCAGCACTCCCCAGGGAAGCGGCACCAGAAGCAGCTTCGCGAACAGGGAATGGATGACCAGCGTCGTCACCACCGCGACGATGACGCTCGTCAGCGCGCTGACGCGCAGCCTCAGCATGAGCACTGTCAGCAGAGCCGTCGACACCGGGATGAAGCCGACCGGGTCCGCCAGAAGGATGTAGAGGATGACGCCGAGGATCAGCAGGCCGAGATTGAGCGCCATCCGCCGGTCCTTCGCCCAGGGGCCGAGGGCGATCAGCGCCCCCGCCCCGGCTTCGCGCCGCGCGGCCTGACCGCGAAAGATCAGCGCGACCCCGCAGATGATGAGGCCGATCCCGATCAGGATCGGAAAGAGGTCGGGCCCGAAATCCTGACCGTGAAGCGAGGGGAATGTTGTCGTGTAGGCGATCTCGGCGATCGCGAAAACGATAAGGAATGCGCCGATAACGGCATCGTTCAAACGCATGTGGCCTATCCGTGGCTGGGTCGGCGGGGGCCGGACGGGGCGGCCGGGGCCGCTCCGCCCGGAACCGTCACTCTTTCGCCAGGCCGACCGATTTCATGACCTTGCCGAGCGATTCGTTGCTCTCCGCCATGAAGGTGGCGGCGTCGTCGCCGGACGCCCAGATCATGCCGTAGCCGCGGCTGTTCATGAACTCTTTGAACTCGTCGGAGTTATACGCCTTCTCCAGCGAGGCCTTCAGCCTGTCGGCGACATCCTGCGGCAGGCCCTTCGGGCCGGCGATGCCGCGCCATGCGCCCATCTTCCAGTCGAGTCCCGTCGCGTCCTTCAGCGTCGGAACGTCCGGATAGGCGGCGAGCGGCTCATCCGCCATGATCGCCAGCGAGCGCACCTTGCCGGCGCTGATCAGCGATTCCGCCTCGGGCAGCGAGCACGGCACGATGTCGACGGCGCCGGCGGCCAGTGACTGAAGGCCCGCCGCGGCGCCTTTCGACGGAACCCACGGCACGGCGTCGGGCGAGATGTCGGAAGACTGAAGCAGACCCGCGACGGCGAGATGCCAGATGCCGCCCTGGCCGGTGCCGGACGCCTTGTGCGCGCCCGGATCGGCCTTCACGGCCGCCAGAACGTCATCGACGGACTGCCATGGGGAATCGGCGCGCACCTGAACGCCTGCGGGGTCGAAATTGTAGATCACGAGCGGCGTGTAGTCGGCGCTCGTCAGTTCGGTGATGCCCGACCAGTGCATCATCCCGATCTCGACGGTCAGAACGCCGATCGTGTAGCCGTCCGGCTCCGCGGTGGCGATGGCCGAATGGCCGACGACGCCGCTGCCGCCGGTGCGGTTCACGACATTGACCGGCTGGCCGAGATCTTCCTCGAGCAACTTGCCGAGAATACGCCCGGTGGCGTCGGTTCCGCCGCCGGCGCCCCATGGCACGATGAGCGTGATCGGGCGCTCGGGATATTCGGCCTGAGCCGGGACCGCGGCGGCCGCGGCGACCAGCCCGCCGATGGCCAGCGCGGCGAGCGCGCCAAGACTGTTTCGTTTCAGCATGTGCATCCTCCTATCAGGCGTTTCCTCCGGCGCGCGGAAACTCTGATCGGTCCGTCGAGCCGTTTCACTTCGGTGAAGCGGTATGATGATGTGTCAGGATAACTGACGTTGCAAGCGATCCCCTGACAAAGTGCGACCTCCCGTCGACTGAGCGTCGACGGGAGGCCGGGCGGGTGAACCGAAAACTGATTTTGCGTCAGGCCTGATCGTGGAACAGCGCCTGCGCGATCGCGGCCTCGACGGCTTCGGGGCGGAAGGGTTTCGTAATCAGGAAAGGCGGCTCCACCCGGTCGCCGGTGAGCAACCGTTCAGGATAGGCGGTGATGAAGATGACCGGGACCGTCATCTTCGTGAGAATCTCGTCGACCGCTTCGACGCCGGACGATCCGTCAGCGAGCTGTATATCCGCGAGGATGAGGTCGGGCTTCGTTTCGCTCGCGCTGGCCGCGGCTTCCTTGTGAGTCTGCGCTACGGCGACGACGGTGTGATCCATGCCGGCGACGATGCTCTCGATGTCGAGCGCGATGATTGGCTCGTCCTCGATGATCAGGACGCGCGCGCGGCGGGATTTTTCGACTTCGTCCCTGCCCGCGCGCGCAAGAACCCCGGCCTCGTCAGCGTCGATATCCATCACCTTCGCCGCCTCCTCGGGGGTGAACTCCTCGACTGCCGTCAGCAGAAGAAACTGCCGTGCGGGCGACGTGGCGCGGCCGCCGCCCGCCGCGCCGTCGGGAATCGCGGCGGAGGACCAGATCGCGTGAAAAAGCCGGTAGAGCCCGGTGCGCGGCTCGAGCGCGTGATCCATCGCATTCCTGTCCGCGATCAGCGTTTCCAGCGTCTGGGCGACGAATCCGTCGCCCGCCTCTTGCGAGCCGGTGAGCGCGCGCGCGAATCTCCGGAGATAGGGCAGATAGGGCGCGATGACCGCCGAAAGGTTCGTCTGGTCCGTCGCCGGCGTCGTGCTGTTCATTCTGAGCCTCGAAAAAAGTGCTTTGGAACAGGGAACCAACGCTTATGAACGGCGTTAGTTCCGTGACGATCGCGATTTTTCGCATATTGTGAAGTCCAACGAGGTGGGCGCATGTCAAGAACTCGAACCCGGACGAAAGGATCAGGCGAGGAGGGCGCGCCTGACGCCGATCCTGTTCTGGGGCCGTTGAAGAAGCTATATGACGAGGTCGCGAACGAACCGCTGCCGGACGATTTGATGAAACTTCTGGATCGGCTGGACGAAGCGGAGCGCAACCGATGAGCGACAGCTTCAGGGAAGATTTCATCGCGACGCTGCCGGCGGTGCGCGGTTTCGCGCGAACCTTCGAGCGCAATCAGGCGCGCGCGGACGATCTGGTGCAGGAAACGATGGTCAAGGCCTGGGCCAGCCGCGCCGGCTTCCGGCCGGGAACCAACATGAAGGCCTGGCTGTTCACGATTCTGCGCAACAGCTACATTTCACAATACCGCAAGGCGAAGCGCGAGGTTGAGGACGCGGACGGTGAGCTGACCGCCGGGCTCTCGGAGCGCGGCCGTCAGGAAGGACACCTGGCGATGCTGGATCTGCGCGACGCGCTCGCCACGCTTCCCCACGATCAGCGCGAGGCGGTAATACTCGTGGGCGCCGCCGGCCTCTCCTACGATGAGGCGGCCGAGGTCATCGGCGTCGCTGCGGGCACCGTGAAAAGCCGCGTCAGCCGCGCCCGCGCCCGCCTCGCCGATCTGATGGGCGAGAACGGCGAGGGCGCGGAGCCGGACGGTGGCGCGGGCGACTCCCCCCGGAAGCCGCCGCGCGCTGGCAAGGGCGTTCTCCTCCGTCAGACGGTCTCCTGAAGGCGGCGATGAGCGTGAATCCGTTCCGCTTCATTGGTCTGGGGCGGCTGCGGTCCCGGCTCGCGGTGATTATCGCGGCGGCGCTCGCTCCGGCGGGCGTGCTCGCCGTCGTACAGGGCCTCAACGCGCTTGACGTCGCCGCTGACAGGCGTTCCGATCAGTTCGAGGCGCGCACGCTCGCCGCAGTTGACGACGTGCGGGCGGCGCTTGTCGAAGTCCGGCAGACGGCGCGGATCGCCGCCGCCGCCGTGCAGGCGGAGTTGATCGAGTCCGGCGGCTGCGGGCGCACCTTCAGGTCGCTTGCGGAGGATCACGACTGGCTCAGCGGCGCGCTCGTCCTGAATCGTGATGGGGAGGCCGTATGCGGCGCGAACGTCCCCTTCGACATGACCGACGATCCCGACTGGCGGGCATTCACCGCCGACCCCAGGTATTTTATCGTCAATTCCCGGCCCGACGACGCGATGACGAAGCCGTTCATCGCGGCGCTGAGCCCGCTCCCGCGCTGGGACGCCGATGCGTTCGCACTGATGATCCGTATCGATTCCCACTACCTGAATCGGTTGACGCAACGCGATCCGGACGCGCGCGATCTGCTGCTTCTCGACCGTTCGGGCAAGGCGTTCTTCGCGGCGCAGAACGGCCCGGTCGACTGGCTGCCGAATGATCGGGCGCTGTTCATGCCGTATTCCACCCGCAGTTTCGACGAACTCGACAGCACCGGAGCGCGCCGGACGTATTTCGTCACCGCGCTGGAGCCGGGACAGGTCTGGGCCGTCTCCGCCATGGAGAAACCGAAACTCGGCGCGGTCATGCTCGGCCCTGAAGGGCGCGCGCTCTTCGTGCCGCTTGCGCTCTGGCTCATCGCTGTCGCGGTCGCCTATTTCGCCATCGACGCGTTGGTGACGCGCCATGTCGGCGCGCTCCGCCGGACGGCGGTGCGAATCGGGCGTGGCGAGCTCGATGCGCCGATCGGCGATTACGAGGACGCGCCCTCGGAGGTGCGCTCCTTCGCGGAGGCCATCGAAGCGATGGCGAACAATCTCTCCGAGCGCGATGCGAAGTTGCGTGAGACGCTGGATGTTCAGCGCCGACTGCTGCTGGAGGTCCATCATCGGGTGAAGAACAATCTTCAGACCATTTCGAGCCTGATGAACCTCGAAAGCCGCCGGGCGCGCGACCCGCAAAGCCTCAAGGCGATCCGGGTGATCCAGGACCGGATCCACAGCCTCGCCATGGTGCATCAGAACCTTTACGCGGCGGAGAACCTCGAGGAGGTCGCGCTGGACCAGCTTGTGCTGGATATCAGCTCGCACCTCGCCGCTTCGCTGGGGCCGTCCGGTCCGAAGGAGCATATCCGGACCTCGCTTGAGAATGTCTTCGTGCCGACCCTGATCGCGACGCCGGTCGCGCTCTTCATTTCGGAAGCGCTCGGGAACGCGTTCAAGCATGGCGGGACGACGCCCCGCGTGGACATCGAACTGACAAGCGAGGAGGGAAGCTTCTCGATCGCGGTCAGGAACCGGGTGACCGGCCGAACCGGAGACGAGGCGGAGGGAGACGGGCTCGGCGTTCGACTGATGCAGGGGTTCGCCAAGCAGATCGGCGGTAAGCTGGAGTTCACCGAAACCGCGGACGCCTACGAAGCGCGGCTGAGCGGACCCGTGGCGCCGCCGCCGGCCCTATTCAGGGTGCGCTCCGGCGCAGAGGGCCTGCGACCGCACTGAGCCCGGACGGCGCATGAAAACCCCCGGGCGCGCGCGTCGCCCGGGGGGTCTCGGATTCTTTCGCCTGCATCTCAGCGCGGCGAACGCTTGCGCAGCGCGCTCGCGACGAGCGCGACGGCGAAGAGCACGATGAACACCACGAAGATGATCTGCGCGATATTCGCGGAAATCGCCGCCACGCCGCCGAAACCGAGAACACCGGCGATCAGCGCGATGATAAGAAATGTTAGGGCCCAACCAAGCATCTTTCACTCCTTTTGAGATATTTGTATCGAGGATGGGAATATTAACGCAGATGATCTTTAGAAGTTCCCGGCGCTTTTTCAGGAACTAATGTCCTCCGCCTCCGTTTCGGATTCATGAAACGAAGGAGAGCAGCATGAACCCGGTGACAACAGGCCTGATCGCCGCGACGGCGCTTATCGCGGCGTTCGCGGCCGGCCTGATGATCGACTTCGACGGCGGCGCCCAGGACGGGCCGCTTGAGCAGGCCGGGGAGGCTCTCGACAACGCCGCCAGTTCCGGCGGGTGAGCGCCGCAAGGTCGCTCGAAAGAGCAATACCCAGACATTCAGGAGCATGACATGAAGAAGAACGCGAAAAAGAGTTCGGAACCGGACACGGGCTTCAGCGACATGGCGAAAATCGCCGATGGCCTGGCCGACGTTCTCGGCGACACCTACGTGCTGACGATCAAGACGCACGCCTGCCACTGGAACGTGGTGGGGCCGCAATTCTACTCCATCCACAAGCTGACCGAAGATCAGTATGGCGATCTTTTCGCGGCTGCGGACGAACTTGCGGAGCGTATCCGCGCGCTTGGTCATTTCGCGCCGGCGAACATGAAGGCGCTGGCCGACCACGCCGCAATGAGCGAGGGGAAGGAGTCCCCTGACGCCGAGGAGCTCGTCGAAGGGCTGGTCGCTAGCCACGAGAACATCTCGCGCCGGCTCCATGACCTGATTTCCGTCGCTGAGAAAGGCGGCGACGCGGTGACCGCCGACCTCGCCACCGAGCGCGCGGCGTTTCACGAAAAGGCCGCCTGGATGCTCCGCGCGATGGTCGCCGGGTGAACGCCGATAACCGAAGCCGAAGAGCGCCGGGGTTCCCGGGGCCGAAAGCAAGGAGAAGAGAGATGAAAACCGGACTCAAGGCCGCGATCCTCGCCGCCGCCACGCTGGCGATGGCGGCCTGCGGCGACACGAGAGGCGAGCGCGCGCTTTCGGGCGGCGCGCTCGGCGCCGGCGCCGGCGCTGTCGGCGGGGCGCTGATCGGGGGTTCCGCCGCCACGGGCGCCGCGATCGGCGGCGCGGCCGGCGCGGTCGCCGGCGCGGTGACGGATGAGGATCACGATCTCGACTGACGCCGCCCACCGGCGGATCAGGGCGACGACGCGGCGCGAGGTTCACGCGCGCCGCGTCCGCGCCACGCCCGCGGCGCGATAGGGTGGGCGCGGCTCCTCCGTATTGATTTACGCGACTGGAACGAATCCGGAAATGCGTCTTGACTGCCGGAAGAGCAGGCGAGCGCGGAGCCAAACCAGTTCGATCGGAGACGACGATGTCGGTCCATTGCCAGAAATGCCCGCTCCGCCGTCGCCCCGCTTTCAAGCAACTGACGGAGGACGAGCTTTCCTTCATGGACAGCTTCAAGATGGGTGAGTTGCATGTCGACGCCGGCGCGCCGGTGATCCTCGAAGGATCGAACAGTCCGCATTTCTACACCGTGCTCAGGGGCGCCGGGATGCGCGACAAGGGGTTGGCGGACGGTCGCCGGCAGGTGGTGAATTTCATCTTTCCCGGCGATCTGGTCGGGCTGCAGTCCGGGTTGCTCGGCGAGATGAAGCACGGGGTGGAGGCTGTCAGCGACATGGCGCTCTGCGTCTTCTCGCGTGAACGTCTCTGGGAACTGTTTCGTCAGCACCCCGAGCGGGCCTATGACGTCACCTGGCTCGCGGCCACGGAGGAGCGTTCGCTTGGCGAAGCCCTGTTGAGCGTCGGCCGGCGCGCGGCGAAGGAGCGCATCGCGCAGCTACTGATTTACATGCTGCGCCGCGCCGTGGAGAGCGGCTTCACGAAAGACGAGGCCCGCATGCGCTTTCCCTTTCGCCAGCAGGATCTGGCGGACGCCGCCGGCCTCTCCTCCGTTCACACGAACAAGACTTTGCAGGCATTGCGCCGCCAGGGAATGATCCGGCTCGATGCTGGCGAGCTGGAGATCCTCAAGCCCGCCGCGCTTGGCGAACTCGCGGAATATTCCGAGCCGGTCGATCCGCCGGGCCGCCCGCTGCTTTAGCGGAACCTCGCCGTGAAACGACGCCTGGGCGGAACGATCCGCGCCGCGGCGCGTTGCGACAACGGAACATGAGATTTCCAGGAGAGAGATATGTCGACCGCTACGAAGCAGAACGAGAAAGACTCGCCGCCGCTCGACGATGCGCGCGCTGAACTGTCCGAGCAGATCGCCGTCCTGCGCAAGGACCTCGCCGGGCTCGCCGGCTCGCTGAAGACGCTCACCGCCTCGGGCGTCGACGCCGCGAGCGCCGCGGCGCAACGCAAGGCGCGCGCTGCGGGCGACGCCGGCGCTCAGGTCGCGGACTCCGCGCTCGAAGCAGCGGCGCGGAACAGCGAGCGTGTCGCCGATTACGCCCGTGAGAAGCCGCTGCATGCGCTGGCGATCGCGGCGGGCGCCGGTCTGCTGATCGGCTATCTCTCCGCGCCGCGCAGGTAGCCCGTGCGCGACATCACCGCGACCGTTCGCGCCGCCGCCGAGGATATGATCTCGGCGGCGGCTCCGCGCGTCGTCATCGCCGGATTGACGGGGATCTCCGCGCTTCTCGCCTGCGCGTTCGCGCTCGCCGCGCTCTGGACGGCGCTCGCGCAGGCGCTGGGGCCGGCGGCGGCGTCGCTCATCCTTGCGCTGATCTTCTTCATCCTCGCTCTGGGACTGAACGCCTACGCCAGATACCAGGCGGCGCAGCGCAGGAAGGCGAAGGAGCGTGCGGCCCGCGCCGCCCCTCCGCCGCGGCCGCTACCGCCGCTTGAAGAGGCGTTCCTCGCCGCGATCCGGATCGGGCGCGGGTTGCGGCGCTGATCGCGTTTGCGATCGGCGCGCCTGGTCCGATTTCCTTCAGAACATGTCGTCCGGCAGCCACATTGACAGCCGGCCGAAGCGGGCGGCGCGCTTCGGGTTGTGCGGCAGAAGAAAACCCTTGCGTCGCTCCGGCGGCGCGACGCTGTTGGCCGCCGCCGCCTCGCGCCATGTCGCGAGCCGGTTCGCCGGGCCGGTGTCCGCTCCCAGCCAACTCGTCGCCAACTCGTCCAGAAAGGCGGCTACCGCCGGCGCGTCGCGCCAGCAGATCGTGAGTTCGGTGTCCCAGCGCATCGACCGGCCGTTGAGATTGGCCGAACCGATCATCGCCTCCGCCGCGTCGGCGATCATCACCTTGGAATGCACATAGATCATGCCCGCCCCATAGGCGATAAAGGCGTCGTCGGGCGCGCGGCGCGTCGGCTTCGCCGGGCTGAGCACCGCGACGCGGTCGCCGAAGGCCCGGCCGACGCGGCGTAGCATCCGCGCCTGCAACGCCTCTCCGTGGCGGATCGCCATCCCGCGATGGCCGTCAAAGGCGAAACTCTCGGGTGCGAAGGGCAGGACGATGGCGAGCTCCAGTTCCGGCGCATCCCTCGCGGCGGCGACTAATGCTTCGGTGATGATCCGCGAGCGCAGAAACTGAGTCTCGACATAGAGGAAACGACGCGCCCGTCCGATCAGGTCGAGCGTCGCCCTTTGCGTGCCGTCATTGACGGTGCGCGGAGCGAAGGCGAAGAGACCCGCGCGCGCGACCGAACGTGTTGTGACCACTTCGACATGCGGATGCGCGGCGTCGGCCGGACGGAGCGTCCAGGGCGTCGGGGTCGCCAACCCGCCCAGGAGATCGCCGCCTTCGTCGCGCGCGCGCCAGTCCCGCGCGCAATCGGTCCAGATGCGCGCCGCGGCCTCCGCGACCGGGGTGGCGGCGTCTGCTTCCAGCGCGAGGCTGACGTCCCGCCAGGTTTCATCCGCCGATTGCGCGTGCTCCGGGGTGTCCCATCGGCGTTCGTCGATATCCAGCCCGCCGGCGATGGCGAAATTGTCGTCGATGACCGCCAGTTTCTGATGATGAGAGGCCGGGAAAAGCCGCGGCGCCCCGCCTGCAAGCACCGGACGGAGCCCCGGATGGCTGATCGCCACATCGCCTGAGGCGTGATTCCTGATCAGGGCGAGGCGTTTGCGCGCGCGGCCGGCGAAGACGCGCCGCCAGGCCGCGCCAAGTTCGGCCGGATGGCGCGCCGCCATCGCCTCGATGCGCCCCGCCGCCTCGGGGACCGCGCGCACACGCTCGGCGAGGTGGCGGAGCGAGGCCCAAGCCTCCCGATGCAGGCTTGCCGCGGCGATCGGATCGAAATCCGAGGTCTGCAATCGGATCCGGATGCCGCGCGCGGCGAGCGCGACGAGCAGCGCGGCCCAGTCGTCGCCATCCGCGGCGGCGCGGGCCTCCGGGGTGCGGAGCCGGGTTCTGGTGTCGAATATACGGAAGAGGAGAGCGATCTGCGCCTGCGCCTTCAGCGCGCGGCGCTCCAGAACCGGATAGACCTCGGCCGCGGTGATCATCGGCGCGACCGGCGGCGCCGCGCCTGTGCGGTTGGGGTCGTCTGCGTTCATCGGTACGGGCTCCCTGCTCTCCGGGGAAAAGAATTGGGCTGCGGCGGATCGGACGAGTATCGGCCCGTCTCCGCCGCTTTCCGATGCGACGATAGTCGCCGACATCCATCATGGAACGAAAAGATTGCGTTCGCGTTCCCATCATGCGGTCGGGGCGCAAGGCCGGATCCTGCGGCGCGCCAACCCTCTGCGCCGCGGGAGACGATCTCGTCACCGTCCCGGCCGCGCGATAGCATGATGTCCCTGAAGCGGGCCCGACAACAGTGGAGCGCACGGATATGAGCATGGAAATTACCGGGATCGGCGGATTGATCCTCCTGGCCCTCGACATCTGGGCGATCATTTCGATTGTCGGGTCCGGGGCGTCGACCGGCGGCAAAGTGCTATGGGTGCTGCTGGTTCTGTTTCTGCCCCTTGTCGGCTTCATCCTCTGGCTTCTGTTCGGCCCGCGCGCCGCGCGCGCGTGACGACAGAGCGCGAGGTGGCGGCGGGCGACCCCGCGCCGCAGGACGCCGCCAGCGCGGACCTCAGATCCATACGCCGCCGGCTGACCGTCATCATGGTCATCCACATCATCGCCGCGGCGTATTTCGGCGTCGAGATACTGATGCCCATCGTGATGGGATTTCTCCTTGCGCTGACGCTCAGCCCGCTGGTTCGCGGCGCTGGGAAGCGCGGCGTTCCGGCGCCGATCTCCGCGATCGTTCTTGTCGCGTTTCTCGGCGGCGTCGGGTTTGTCAGCGCCTACTCGATGAGCGACACGATCAGCGGTTGGATCGACGATGCGCCGAGATTGGGCGCCGAGGTCAAGCGGCGGCTCGAGAATGTCAGCGAGTCGGTCGAGGCGGTGAAGAAGGCCGCCGACGATGTCGAGAAGATGACCAGCGGCTCGACCGGGGAAACAGAAGGAGAGCGCGTCGTCGTGCGGGGCTCCGGTCTCTTGTCGGCGGCCATCGGCAGCCTGACTGGCGCCGGAACCGCGCTCGCCATCGCGCTGGTGCTTGCGCTCTTCCTCCTTTCCTCCGGTCAGCTTTTCTACGCCAAGCTGGTGCAGACCTTTCCGCGGTTTCGCGACAAGAGGAACGCGCTCAAGATCGTCTACGACATCGAGCGGCGGGTTTCACACTATCTCTTCACCATCGCGGCGATCAATTTCGGACTCGGCGTCGCTGTCGGCTCCTGTCTCTATTTCATCGGAATGCCCTATGCCCCGGTCTGGGGGGTAGCGGTTTTCCTGCTGAATTTCCTGCCGTTCATCGGCACCGTGATCGGGACTGCGGTGGTCGCGGCGGTGTCCATCGTGACATTCGACAACCTCGCCTATGCGTCGCTGGCGCCGCTGGCCTATCTCGCCTGCGGCTCGCTCGAAGGGCAGGTGGTGACGCCGGCGATCCTGGGCCGGCGGTTGCAGATCAATACGGTCTCGGTCTTTCTCGCGGTGATGTTCTGGGCCTGGCTCTGGGGGGTCGCCGGCGCGTTGATGGCGGTGCCGATCCTCGTGGCCTTCAAGGTCGTATGCGACAATGTCGAAGCGTTGGAGCCGATCAGCGCCTTTCTCAGCGCGCGTGAAAGGACGGTGGAATCGTCTGACGTGGAGTAATGCGTCCGGCGCAGGAACCGATCCTGATCGCGCCCGTTTCATCGCCACGACGGCGGCGAGAGTTTCGTCCCGTATCAGACCGAAAAACAGATGGAGCCACAGATGCATCGGACCATGACCACGACGATCACCGCAGTGCTTCTCGGCGCGACCGCGCTCGCCGGCGCCGCCCAGGCCGACGAGACCGCCGCAGGCGCGAACACCGATGACGAGGGACGGGTCGAAGTCGGCTATCTCGAGTGCGCGATGGTTTCCGACGAAGGCAATATCCTCGTCTCCGAGCAGAAATTCACCTGCACGTTCGACCCGGCCGAGGACGGCCGCGCGGACGAGAATTATGTCGCGACGTTCAGCAAAATGGGGCTCGATCTCTCCAAGACCGATCGCGAGACGATCCGCTGGGCGGTGCTCGCGCCGGCCCAGAAATACCGCGTCGGGGTTCTCGAGGGCGAATACGCCGGGATCTCGGCGGACGCCGCGGTCGGCGCGGGGGTCGGCGCCAAGGCGCTGGTCGGCGGGCTGGACGAATCGATCACCCTTCAGCCGGTTTCGGTAACGACGCAGGAGGGCGTCGGCGTCTCGCTCGCGTTCGAAAGCCTGACGCTGACCCACGTCGCCGGGGACTGACGTCAAGGGACGTTTGAAGCGGAGAGCGGCCGTCGCGGAAACGCGGCGGCCGCTTTCGTCTTGCGTGCTTCAGAAGCGGAGGTTTCGCGCCGCTGCGGCGCCGGCGTCCATCAAGTCGATCAGCCGCGCGACGTAATGTTCCCGCGCGGCGAATCCGGCGGCTTCTCCATCGGTGAACTGGCGCTCCAGCGCATCGATCAGGCGGAGCAGCCTGCGGCGATGAAACCCGAGCCGGCGCTGAACCGGGTCCGCGATCAGCCCTGCGAAAGCGGCGAAAACCGCCGCCCCGGCGGCCATGCCCGCGGTGACGCCAGCGACCAGCGCGGGCGATGTCGCGGGCGTCATGTAGCCGTACCATATCGAACCCGCCGTGGCGCCGAGCGGGAAGGCCGCGATCGCCGCGCTCTGCGTCATCGCGGCGGCGAGCGCCGGGCCGAGGGTCAACGCGCCCGGCGTGAGCTTATGAAACGCCGCGGCGCCGGCCCCGATGGTCGCCAGCGCGGTCGTCATCTCCCCCACCGCCGCCCGGGAGCCGGCGTATTCCGTAAGCCCCGCGTTCAGCGCCGCGCCCTCCGCCCGCGCGGCGCCGAGCATACGCCTGATCTCCGGGTCGGCGCCGATCGCGGCGGCGAGCGCGTCATCCCGGGCATGCGGTCCGCCATCGTCGAGCGGTAATTCCAGCAGCTCCGCCATGACGAGCTTCTGGACCTCGCGCATCACCGCCGTCTCCAGAAGAATGTGGCGAGAACGGAGCCATTTCGCCGTCTGTCTTCGGCGCGCGAGATCGGCGAGCGAGGCTGAGAGCCGGGCGCCGACGAAGACCGGGGCGAGCGCGATGTTCGCCGGGGCTTTCGCCATGTCCCAGCCGAGCGCGTGGCGATGCAGGCGCAGCGTGCCGCGCGCCGAGAACCATTTGTCGACGAAACCGTCGACACGCGCGCGCCGCGCGTCGAAATAGGCGCGCGCCGCCCGGATGACAGCGGCGCGGACCTCTTCCGGCGTCGGTTGCGCCCCGGGGGTTTCGGTCTCCATCACCATCGCGATATGGGCGCGCGGCCGGGGCCGTGGAAGACCCCGCTCAGCCCGCGTCCCATGCGACCGGCGCATTCAGCGGGCCGCGAAAGGCCCATCCGCCGATCTTCGCGGCGCCATTCAGCCGCAAACCTTTCAGGCGCGCAAAAAGCATCGGCAGGGCGACCTCGGCGACCAGCGCCTTCGACGCCCATGCCCCGGCGCAGAAATGCGGCCCGGCGCCGAAGGCGATATGGGCGGAGGCGTCGCGGGTGATGTCGAAACGGTCCGGCGCGTCGAAATGCGCGGGGTCGCGATTGGCGGCGCCGAACATGAAGAAGACGCGCTCTTCGGGCGCGAATCGCACGCCTTCATACTCGAACGCCCGCGCGACGCGGCGCGGCGACATGCCGATCGGCGACATCCAGCGGACATATTCCGCAAAGACCCGGTCCCAGCCGACTTCGCCTTTCTTCACCAGCGCAAGCTGTTCGGGGTGGCTCAGCAACGCCCATGCCGCGCCGGCGATGGCGTCGCGCGGTTCATTCTGCCCACCGGATATGGCGAGCTTGATATTGGCCCTGATCTGCGAAAGCGGCTGGCCGGCCTGCATCAGGACGGAGAGAATGGAGTGGTCGGGCGCGGCTTCCTTCAACGGGACCGCGCGATCGATATGCGCGTCGATCAGCGCGGTCGCGCGGTTGCAGCGTTTCTCCACAGCCGGGTCGCCGATGTAATTGGCGCAGCCGTCGATCATCGCCTGGCTCGATCCGTCCAGTTCCGCCGGCGTCATCGACGTGAGCCCGGTGAGCGCGCGCAGCGCATTGGCGGAGACGGGCATGGCGTAATCGACTGTCAGGTCCGCGGCGCCCCGCGGCGCGAGCTGGTCCAGGATGCGCTGCGCATCCTCGCGAAATTGCGCCGTCCAGCGATCGCGCACGGTTCTGGGTGAGACCGCGGGGAACATCTGTTTGCGCTCGGCAAGATGCGCCTCCCCATCCTTTCGCATCATGTTCTCACCCATCAGCGCCGTCATCAGCCCGCCCGGCTGTTCGGATGAGAAGACCGCAATATTCTTCTCGCACTCGAAGATCGCGTCGCGGCGGGTGAAGAGCGTGGCGTTGAGCTGCGGCACGAAGGCGATCGGCGTACCCGCCCGCATCCGCGCGAGGTCGGGATATGGATCGGCCCAGAACCGGGCGTGGTCGATCTCGTAAACCGGCGCCGTGCTCATCCCCGCGAGTCTCCGGCCGGGGGGGCGGCGTGCGCGTTCACGAGAATCGCCGCGCGGTTTCGCGGAGGGCGGCGTCTGTCGCCTCAAGCGCAAGGTCGATATCCTCTGGCCTGTGCGCGGCGCTCAGGAACATGTTGTGCCAGGGGTGGAGATAGACTCCGCGCGCGAGCGCTTCCTTGACGAACGAGTCGCCTTTCGCGAGGTCGGGGTCGTCGTCGAAAAGCAGCATCGGCATCTGCGCCGGGCCGGTCTGGCGAAGCGCGACGCCATGCGCGCGCGCCTGCGCCGCAAGTCCTTCGCGCAGCCGCTCGCCCATCGTCTTCATGTGCTGAATCGCGTCCGTGTCGCGGAGTCGGCGAAGTGTGACCAGCGCCGCCGCCATCGCCGCCGCCCCACACCAGAACGAGCCGGTCATGAATGTCGACTGCGCCGCCTCGCGGAAGCGGTCGGTTCCGGTGACCGCCGCCAGCGGATGACCGTTGGCGATGGCTTTCGACCAGGCCGAGAGATCGGGGCGCACGCCCAGTGGCTCCCAACTCCCCCTTATGTCGATACGAAAGCCGGCGCGCACGTCGTCGAGGATCAGCGCCGCGCCTGTCCTGTCGCAGAGCGCGCGGACGGCGCGGGCGAATTCCGGCGCCGGGCTCTCCTGATCGCGGCGCGCGTCGTGGCGGAACGCCGAGACGATCACGCCGGCGAGTTCGCCCTCCGCCGCCTCGGCCGCCGTCTGAAGCGAGGCTATGTCGTTATACGCGAACTCCGCGATATGCGCTCGGTCCTCTGCGGTCACGCCGACCAGTGAGGGCGTGCACCAGGGCGCGGCGCCGTGATAGGCGCCCTTCGCCACCAGGACCTTCCGCCGCCCCGTTCCGGCCCGCGCGAGCGTCACGCAAGCAGTGGTGGCGTCGGTCCCGTTCTTCTGGAACATCGCCCAGTCGGCATGGGCGACGGTGTCGACCAGCGCCTCCGCCAACTCCACCAGTTCGGGCGCCGGGCCGTTGAAGATATCGCCTTTCGCCAGCCGCGCGGCGACGGCCGCCTCGACCTCCGCGTCGCGATAGCCGAGCACGACCGGGCCGTAGGCGCACATGAAGTCGATATATTCGTTCCCGTCCGCGTCCCAGAGCCGGCACCCTTCGGAGCGGCCGAAATATTGCGGGAAGCTGGCCGGCAGGCGCGCCGCATTCATATGTCCCCAGAGCCCGCCGGGGATGACGCGAACGGCGCGGGCGCGCAGCGCAGCGTCGGCGGGCAGGGCGCGGTCGGGCGCGGTTTGCTCAGGCATGGTCTCCTCGGGCGCGGGCGGCGCCGACTGTCCGATCCGGACGCGCGGCGTCTCGTGCGCTCCAATTCTGGCGCAAGAGGCGGCGAATTGACAGATCATGATCGCGATCCGTAGACGACGCCCCGAAAAGCGCCGCGATGGCCGGTTGACGCCGGGCGGCATGAACAGGGTGAAGATTGAGGCAAGCTGCTGATGAAGGATGCCTGCATGGAGAATGCCGGAGATTTATTCTCCCGCTCGACACTCGGTGGGAAGACGCGCCTGTCGCCGCCGCTTGGCCGATGCGCGCCGCGCGATGTCGACGCCTCTCGAGACTGGGGGCATGCTGACCGCTGGAAGTCCGGGCGTTCCGGCGTATGCGATCGAGAGCCCGCCTGCCTTCGATCGCGATTTTCGCCGCGGCGAGGCTGTAGAGCAATTCCCCGTTCAGCGGCACGTTGCGGAGCGTGGATTTCTAGCTCCCGCTGTATCCGCTCTCCCAGGGGCCATCAGGCTCGATGAACGCGGTTCTGGCTCCGGCCGCCGGGACCGCCACGAGCTTGGCGTCGCGGCGCCTGGCGTCGCTCAACGCGCGCGCCAACTTCGATCGCCTGACCGCGTCGCAGAAGGATCGTGATCTGCTGGTCCGGGTCGCGTTCGAGGCGACCGGAAGGCTCGCGCTGCTTCTGAGACTCCGGGTTTGCCGACCAACTGGCGTATCCGTCAGATCCACCCGCCGTCGCGCTTGGTAATCATGCGCGCGCGCCTAGGCCGACTCAATCCCTTCCCTGCAAGTGCGCGCGGGGCGACAGACCGCATGCGATGAATAGTCACCGAAAACCCTCACAACAGGCAATAGTGAACTGAATGATGTGGAACCCCGCGACGTCAGTTCGTGGATAGTCTATTGTCCGAGATCGTCGATGTAATTCAATACGGGCCTTCCCTGTTGTCGACGTAAGGATCGACGCTTTGAGAGCAGACGCCGACGCAACCGCAGCCATGGCGCGTTATGCGCGCCCCACCGTGAATATGGCGGCTGGACAACGCGTTGATAATTCGTATGAAGACGCTGTTGCCTTGGGATTATGCCTTTTGCGCTGAAAGGGCGCTGATAAATCATGGAGCGCCGAAAATGAAGTTCCACATTTTCATAGTAGCGTCGATCGCCAGTTTTGCGCTTGGCGCGCCCGCGATGGCGGGCGATCTCGTGTTTACGGACGATTCTGGCGCGTCCGCTACGCTCTATGGTCAGATCAACCTGACCTATCAGGGTGTCGACGACGGCGAGAAGACCTACAACGAGTTCGTCGACAACAGCAATTCGACCAGCCGTGTCGGCCTCTGGGTTGAACTGCCGGTGACCGAGGGCCTGTTCCGGTTCAACTTCGAAACCGGCCTCGGCCTGAGGAATACCGCGGAATCCAGCCAGAACGACAATGTGGATTTCTTCGACTGGCGAGAGACCGACATCCGCAAGGGCGAAGGCGTCTTCGTCAGCGACTTCGGCTCGCTCTGGCTCGGTCAGGGCAGCATGGCCACCGACGGCCTGGCTGAGATCGACAACTCCGGAACCACCCTTGCAGGCTACGTGAACCTCGGCGACACCGCCGGGTCGTTTCAGTTCCGGAACGGCGCGGTGCTGTCCGGCACAAGCATCGGGAGCGCCTACAAGGACTTTGACGGCGCTCGCCGGATGCGCGTCCGCTACGACACGCCGGATTTCCGCGGCTTCATGCTCTCCGCCGCCTATGGCCAGGAGGTTCTCTCCAAGGGCGATGACGCCGACTATTACGACGCGGCGATCCGTTACGGGCTCGCCAATGACACCATCAAGCTGGACGCGGGTCTCGGCTATGCGTGGAAGGACGACAGCAGCAACACCGAGCAGATCATGGCTTCCGGCTCCGTGGTCCATCTTCCGACGGGCCTGAACATCACGCTCTCCGGCGGAATGGCCGACGATAATGGCGGAGAGTTCGGCTATGTGAAGGTCGGATGGAAGGGGGAACTCATCTCGTTTGGCCCCTCAGCCATCTCGGTCGACTATTATGATGGGGCGGATTTCAATGTTTCCGGCTCGGACTCGAGCTCCTGGGGGATCCAGGCGGTGCAGAACTTCACCGATCTGAACCTTGAAGCTTATGCCGGCTACCGATCCTTCTCCTTCGACGACGACACCGGCGCCAATTATCACGACATCGGAACCGTGCTCGCCGGCGCGCGATGGCGGTTCTGATCGGCATGTAAGGGGGAGGCGCCCGGCGCGTTCGGTTGAGCCGGCGCGCCGGGCGCCGTCAAGCGCTCCGCCGGATTGTCGCTCTGTCGGCGCGCTCTCAGTTCAAGCCCCTGGCTTGACCGCCGAGTCGAATGAAAGCGCGACGACATCACGCCCTCCGGCGCCGGTCGTGGCCGGCCCGAATTCGTCCTTGAATGACGAACGGGGATTGAACCCATGACCATCGGGAAGCGCCGCCTGGCGCATCGCGACACCATGGTGCGAATGCAAACTGATCGCACCCGGTTCTCCCCTTCCGGTCGGGCCTCCGCGCCGCAAGCCACCTGGCGGCGAACACCCTGTTCCCGGTCGATAAAGTCTTCCGCGCGACGCCGGGTTGCGCGTTTCCGCGCCGGTCAATCTTTCCATGTCGATTGCAAGCTGTCGAGCATCTGAGCGCCTCCCTTCGCTCAATCCCGAAACCTGTTTCAGTTATCTTTCCGCAGTCGTTCACGTCGCCTTTCAGAAATATGGGTCGTTTGCATATAAGTCCGCCTGAACAATTGTTTTAATAAGGCCGATATTATTTTTATACTAAATCAATTGATTATTAGTAAAAACGTGAAAATGCGGATTTGATTTCTTTTCTATCGTACCCGATAGATAGCTGCATCTGCAATAAGAGACGGGCTTTGGCGAAACCGAGGGAGCCTGACGGAATAATCCCTCTCGCGAGAAGGTCCGTTTCCGAACCGGGAAACCCGTAAGTTCCGGTGAAAACCGGGCCATTGGCGACACGTGTTGAGAGAACGACGGGCATCTGTTCCGCTAGCGCCGAGAGTCTTGGAACATGTGCACTGGGGACATGTCCGGCGCCCATGCCGACGACGACCGCGCCAGCATAGCCCAAGCTCGAAACAGCTTCGATCATGCGGCCGTCATCACCAAGGCCGAGCGTCACCAGCGCCACCGCTGGCGGCTCGGCGTCTTCGGGCGTTCGCGGGAGTTTCGGCATGGGTTCCGTGCGGGCATGCATCAGCGCGCGTCCTTCGAGCACGAAGCCGATCGGCCCCTGCGGGGACGACGTGAACGCCGAGGTGAGCCCGGTATGCCCCTTTCTGACATAGCGTGCGGCATGGATTTCGTCGTTCAGAATCGCGACCACGCCGCGCCCTTCCATGCCGGGCGAGGCGGCGTAGGTCACGGCGGCGAGGATGTTGGCCGGGCCGTCCGCGCCAGCCGCTTCCGGGCCTCGCATCGCGCCGGTGACGACCACGGGCTTGACGCCGCCGACGAGGCAATCCAGCACGAAGGCCGTCTCCTCGATGGTGTCGGTGCCCTGAACGACGACCGCGCCCGCGAAATCATCGGCAAGCGCCGCGTCGATCATGCCCGCGAGCGCGTTCAGGTGCGAAAACGTCAAGGACGCTCCGGGCAACTGATAGGGGGAGCGCGCCTCGATCTCGGCGACGGCGCTCAGCCCGGGGACGGCGGCGACAAGGTCGGCGCCGGTCAGGGTCGGAACGATTCCCCGCCCGGGCGCGCCCTTCATGGATATGGTGCCGCCGAGCGCCAGCAGCAGAACGCGGGGCTGCGTCATCTCAGCTGTACCGCTTTTCGGTTTCGTCGTCGGCGAACCAATCGAACGTCTCGTCGGAGAGGTTGACAACGACGCTTTGCAGCTTGGTGTATCCCTCGTAGCAGACGATGCCGTTTTCCTTGCCGATGCCGCTGTCCTTGAAGCCGCCCCAGGGCGACGAAGGATCGATGCGGTGATGATCGTTGATCCAGACGATGCCGGCGTCGATCCGTTCTGCGACCCGGTGGGCGCGGGCGACGTTCCTGGACCAGACGCTGGCGGCGAGGCCGAACGGCGTGCCGTTGGCCAGCGTCACCGCCTCGTCCTCGCCCTCGAAGGGCATGACGCACACCACGGGGCCGAAGATTTCCTCCTGCGCGATCCGCATGTCGTTGGTCACATCGGTAAACACCGTCGGTGCGTGGAAGAAGCCGTTGGCGAAGGCGCCGTCCGTCAGACGTTCGCCGCCGGCGGCGACGGTGGCGCCCTCCTGGCGGCCGATCTCGACATACTTCTCGACAATGGCGAGCTGGCGGGCGGAGACCAGCGGCCCCATCTGAGTGCGCGGATCGGTCGGATCGCCGACGCGCAGCGCGTCAGTCCGCTTCACCAGCAGCTCGACGACCTTGTCGTAGATATTCCGCTGCACCAACAGCCGCGCGCCCTGCACGCAGGTCTGGCCGGCGGCCACGAACGAGGCGAAGAGCGCAGCGGCGACGGCTTCCTGTTCCGGCACGTCGTCGAAGACCACGACCGACGCCTTGCCGCCAAGTTCGCCCGAGAACGGGATCAGCTTCTCGCCCGCCATGGCGGCGACCTTGCGGCCGGTTTCGGTGCCGCCGGTCAGATCGAGCTTGCCGATACGGGGGTGGTCGCAGAGCGACGCGCCCGCTGCGACGCCGAAGCCGGGCACCACGTTATAGGCGCCGTCCGGCAAGCCTGCGTCGCGGAGGACATCGGCGAGCATCAGCGGCGTGATCGGCGCGATTTCGCTCGGTTTCACCACGACGGTGTTGCCGGCGGCGAGCGCGGGGGCGACTTTCTTGGTGAGGATCAGCAGCGGGTGGTTCCACGGCGTCACCAGACCGACCACGCCGATGGGTTTGCGCCGCGTGTAGTTGACGTAAGATCCGCCGAACGGCGGCACGCTGCTCTCGTATGTCCGGGCGACGGCGCCAAAGTAGGAATACCATTCCGGCATGCGCGCGAGCTGCGCCTTCATCTCGCGGATCGGGCGACCGGTCTGCGCGACTTCAATCTCCACGAAGGACGGCATGCGTTCCGCCAGGATGGCGGCGGCGCGATTCAGGATTTCGGCGCGCTGCAACGGCGACATGCCGCCCCATGCGGGCGCGGCCTTCTCGGCGGCGGCGACGGCGGCCTCGATATCCGCGGCGTCGCCCTCGGCGATCTCACAGAGCGTTTGGCCGGTGGCGGGGTTGATGACGGGGAACGTCTTGCCCGAGAGCGCGTCGACCCTTTCGCCGCCGATTTCGAGGGGATAGTACGCAGCGAGCGCCGCAACCGGCCTGGATTTCACTTCGTTCATCGTGGGCATACCCGTTCTTTACGCTAGCGTTTCGTTCTTCGTCGCGTCCGCGTACCAGTCCAGGATCTCCGATCCCGTCCACATGCAGACGCCCTCGTGCCCGAGGATGTAGTCGTAGAGCTGCTCCAGATACTTGATCCGGTGCGGCGCGCCGGTCAGGAACGGGTGGATGGAAATCGCCATCACGCGGGGGATATCCGCGCCCTCTTTATAGAGACAGTCGAAGTGATCCTTGCCGCGGCGGAAGATCTCGTCCGATGGCTGGCCCTGTACGGCGGTCATGACCACGTCGTTGATTTCGACGGTATAGGGGATGGCGGTGATATTGCCGGTTTTGGTGCGTAGCCGAGACGGCAGGTCGTCCAGCACCCAGTCGCAAACGTATTCTATGCCGGCGTCGGCCAGCAGATCGAGGGTGTGATCGGTTTCGGTCAGGCCAGGGCTCTCCCAGCCGCGCGGCGCCTTGCCGGTGAAGGCCTTGATGGCCTCGATCGTGTCGGCGATGGCCTTCTTCTGATCGTCGACCTTGTGCATGGGGCGCTGCGTATAGCCATGGCCGATGAAGTCCCAGCCGGCGTCAAGCGCGGCCTTGCAGGCCTGCGGGTACACCTCGCACGCGGAACCATTGACGGCGAAGGTCGCCTTCAGGCCGCGCTCCTCCAGCGTCTTCAGATAGCGCCAGAACCCGACTCGCATACCGTACTCGTGCCATGACCAGTTGGGGACGTCCGGCAGCATCGGCTGCCCCATGGGGGGCGGCAGAACGGCGCGCGGCATGGCGCTGGTCGGGATCCAGTTCTCGACATTGACGATGGTCCAGACCGCGACCCGGGCGCCGTTCGGCAACTTGATCCCGGGGCGATCGACGATGGGCAGATAGTCCAGCCGGCGGCGTAGCGTTGCGCCGATATCCGTATCGTCCGTCATCAGCAGAGTCCTTTCAATCAGGAGCGAAACGGATGCTAGCGCTCCTTCTCAATGGCTTGGCCCAACAAATATATTAGATATAATATCTTGTCAAACTGCGTCTCCACCCCTAGTGTGCGCTGCGCAACCTGTTCCAAGCCGATGAGTTTGCGGCTTCCGCGATTCTCGTCGCGACGTTGTCGGTGAAGAAGAAAGCAAACAGAGGAGGCTCTCATGAGGCCACTAGTATCGAAGCTCGTCGCCGCCGCCGCCTTGGCGTCCGCGGCCGTTCTGCCGGCGGGCGTCGTTAAGGCGGAGTATCCGACCAAGCCGATTGAATGGATCATCATGTGGTCGGCCGGCGGCGGCGCCGACACGGCAACCCGCATCTTCACCAAGTACTTCGAAAAGGAGCTGGGTCAGACCGTCGTCGTCCGCAACGTCACCGGCGCGAGCGGCACCGTCGGCTACCTGACCGCGAAGGCGGCCCGTCCGGACGGCTATACCGTCGTCAGCGCGCTCAGCGACCTGCCGAAATACAAGCCGCTCGGCACCAAGGGCATCGAGGTCGACGATTTCGACATCATCGGCAGTTTCGCCGTCGAGTCGCCGATTCTGGTCGCCCGCGCCGATTCGGACATCCACTCCCTCGAAGACTTCATCGAAAAGGCCAAGGCCAACCCCGGCGAGGTGACGGTGGGCGTTTCCAATATCGGCGGCGTACACCATCAGCCGGTCGTCTTGCTGGAGGAAGCCGCCGGCATCGACGCGCCGGTTATCGCGCATGACGGTTCGCCGCAGATGAACGCCGCGCTTCTTGGCGGCCACGTCGACATCATCTCGAGCTGGGTGAAGCAGTCGCTCTCCAACGTGCAGGCCGGCGACATGAACTACATCGCGTATTTCGGCGCCGAGCGTCTGGAGGCGTTCCCGGACGTCCCGACCGCGAAGGAGTTGGGTTACGACATCGTATGGGAGCACTCCTACGGCCTCGGCGCGCCGAAGGGCATTCCCGAAGAAGCCAAGGAGAAGCTTCTGGCCGCAATGAAGAAGGTCTGGGCGAACCCGGATTTCGCGGCTGACATGCGGAAAGTGGGTCTCACGCTGCACACGAGAGGCCCGGAGTATTACGACGAACTCAAGGCGACGGAAAAGGCCATGGACCATGTCGTCGAACTGATGAACCAGTAAGCAACACAAGATTTTTCAGGCGCGGCCGGCGCCCTTGAGGCCCGGCCGCGCCACCACCCACAACATCACAGGACGCGGCGCATGTTTGCGAATTGGCTCGTAAGTCTCTTCTCAATCGGTCTCAGTCTGCTGTTCTTCGGGGCGAGCTTCACTCTTGTGACCTTGCGCGCCGACCCGGGCGGGCCGGCCATCGTGCCGCAGATTCTCTGCGTTCTGACCATCGTCGCCGCCGGCGCCAATCTGGTGCTGACCATCGTCAAACAGGATGGCGCGCGGGTGGTCGCGGCGACGATCAGATCGTTCTTCGCTGACTTCAAGCTCGGCGTCCGCGCCGAAAAGTCGGAAGGTCCGCGGGTGTTCGTGGCCATGCTGCTAGTGTGTCTCTATCCGCTCGGCATTACGGAGTTTGGCTTCCTCCTCGCGACCGCGGCGCTGGTGGGGCTTCTCTGCTGGATCTGTCGGCTCAAGGTCTTGCGAAGCGTGATCCTGATGATCCTGACTCCGACCCTCATCTACTGGCTTTTCGACGAGATCATGAAGGCCCGCGTGCCGGAAGGCCAGATCTTCGACATTCTTATGCTGCTCTAGGGGCTCGGGAACATGGAACCCATTCTCGCCGCGGTCTCGATCCTCGCGGACCCGGTCAACATGGCGCTGCTCATCGGCGCGGTGCTCGCAGGTATTATCGTCGGCGCCATTCCGGGACTCACGTCCGCCGTCGCAATCGGTCTTCTGATCCCGTTCACCTTCGGTTTCACGCCGGAGACCGCGTTCATCCTCCTTCTCGGCATTTATGTCGGCTCCATGTACGGCGGCTCGATCCCGGCGATCCTCATGAATCTGCCGGGCACGCCGTCCGCAGCGGTGACGACGCAGGACGGCTTTCCGATGACAAGGGAGGGCAAGGCCGGCAATGCGCTTGGCATTTCGATCTTCTCGGGCACGATCGGCGGCGTCATCAGCTGCTTCTTCCTGGTGTTTCTGTCGCTGCAACTGGCGCAGGTCGCGCTGCGTTTCGGCGGGCCCGAATATTTCGCGCTCTGCACGTTCGCCATCGTTGTTGTTTTCGTGTTTTCGAGCGAGTCGGCGCTGAAGGGCGTCGCGGCCGCGGGTCTTGGCCTTTTGCTGTCGACCATCGGAATCGATCCCATTGCGCCCTATCCGCGCTTCACCTTCGATATTCCAGAGATCGCCATCGGTCTGCCGATCGTGCCGGCCACCATCGGCATGTTCTGCGTCGCCGAGGCGTTCCGCATGCTGGAGACGCCCAACACCCGCAACTCCCTCGACAGCAAATTCGCAGGCATGGGCGGCGTTTTTCGCCAGTTGCCGAGATTCGCGCCCTGCATTGCGCGATCCAGTGTCCTCGGCACCTTGGTCGGCATCCTGCCGGGCACCGGCGCGACGGTCGCATCCTATCTGTCCTACAACCTGGAGAAGTTCCTGTCCAAGACCCCGGAGCGCTTCGGGAAAGGGGCGCCCGAGGGCGTCTCGGCGGCGGAATCGGCCAATAACGCGTCCTCCGGCGGCACGATGATCCCGCTGCTAACCCTGGGCATCCCGGGCGATATCAACACGCTGCTTCTTATCGGCGCGATGTTCGTACACGGTCTCATCCCCGGGCCGACCATGTTCACCGAAAAGCTCGACCTCGTATACGTGATCTTCGGCGCGATGATCCTCTCGAACCTGATGATCCTGTTCCTTGGGGTGCTGTTCACCAAATGGGTCGCCAAGATCGCCACGGTCGAGAAGCGCTACCTGATCCCGGTTGTGCTGGTCATCGCCATCACCGGCCCCGCGATCGGCTACGGCCACGTCTATTACTTCTGGGTCGCGATCTTTTTCGGCCTGATCGGATATTTTTGCGAAAAGGGCGGTTTCCCGGTCCTGGCCATCGCCATGGGTCTGATCCTCGGTCCGATACTGGAATCCAACCTGCGCTCGTCGCTGATGCTGCCGGGCGTCGACGTAGCGATGTTCTTCACCCGCCCGATTTCGGGGCTCTTCCTGGGAGCGGCGATCATCCTGGTGCTCTATGGGGTCCGGCGTGAGGTCTTGGGCTGGCGCCGACGGCGCGCAGCATTGGCGGTGAATGGCGCCGGAGGTTCGAAATGAGCGCAGTCGAGGCTATCTGTCCGGTCGAGATCCCGCGCGCGGGATTCACCTTCGCGCCGGCGATGAAGGCGGGGCCCTGGGTCTTCGCCAGCGGCCACATGGCCGCCGACTACGCCGTCGGGATCGATCCCGCCGTGTTGGCCGCGACCCGCGATCTTCGGTCCGGCGCCCGGCAGGAGGCGGAGGCGGCGCATATCTTCAGGCGCCTGTCCGGCCTTCTGGCGGAATGCGGCGCCGATTTCTCGAACATCGTCCGCCTCGATCAATACTACCCCGACTGGCGCGCGGTGCCGCACTATCATCGGGCGCGCCACAAGGCGTTCAAGGGGACGCAGGGCGTGCCCGCCAGCACGTCGATTCTTCAGGATGCGCTGCTTTATCCGGACGCCAGCCTGCACGTCGAGATGCTCGCCCACACCCGCGCAGGCGGAGAGGCGATCGAAGTCCTGCGCCCGGACGGGCTGCCGGTGTCGTCGCATATGGGCTTCGCGCCCATCGTGCGTGTCGGCGACATGTTGTTCCTGTCCGGCCAGATGGCGGAGAAGGACAACGACGGCATCGCTCCGGAAGCCAGGGTGCCGTCGACGCATCATTGGAAGGGCTCCGCCATTCGCCTGGAAACGGATTACATCATCCGCAACAAGCTGAAGCCGGCGTTGGAAGCGGGCGGCGCCACGCTCGCCGACGTCGTGAAGGCGCAGGCGTACCTGTCCGATCCGAACGATATTCCAGCGTTCCACGATGTATGGAGCCAGTGGTTCGGCGACGCGGCGGCGGCGTTGACCGTGGTTCCATGCGCGACCCCGGGGTTCAACGTCATCGAGGCGTCCATCGAGATCAACATCGTCGCGATGCGGACGGATCGCAACGCCGAGCGCCGCGAGATCGCGGTCGACGACGTGTCGCCAGTCTTCGCCTCCAGCGCCGCGGCGGTCCGCGCCGGGGACCTGCTGATGATTTCCGGACTCATCGCATGCGATGAGGGCGGCCTGATCCCGGCCGCGCGCCCGGATCCGCGTCAGCCCCATTTCGGCTCGACAGCCAAGGCGCAGATGCGCCATATCCTGGATCAGGCCGAGGCGCTTTGCGCGGCCGCCGGCGCACGTCTCGACAATGTCGTGCGTATTCAACAGTTTCAGACGGACTTGCGGGAATTCCCGCAAACTGTCGAAACGTGGCGGGAACGTCTGGGCGACCGGCCGCTGCCGATTTCGGCCGTCGGCGTGCCGGGGCCGTTGCCCGTCAAGGACGCGACCATACAACTCGACCTTTGGGTGTACATTCCGCCGGCAGGCGTGGAGCAACGGACCCGGAGGGATTGAGATGAACGCAAGAAAGCCGATACGGGCCGCATCACTTCACACCAGCAGAACGCAGACCGTCGCAGATGCGCTGCGGCAAGCGATCCTGGAGGGGGCGCTCGAGGCGGGGGAGCGCCTCAATCTGGACGACCTGTCCGAACATTTCGGCATGAGCCGGATGCCGGTTCGCGAGGCCATCAAGATGCTTGAGGCCGAGGGACTGGTGAAAATCTACCCGTATCGCGGCGTGGAGGTGTCGAGCTTGGGCGCCGACGACCTCGATGAGTTGTTCGGGCTGCGCGACGTGCTGGAGCGCAAGGCCGCGGCGCGCGCCGTGACGCGCCTGAGCGAGGGCGACCTCGGCAAGATGAAGCGGATCCTGGAAGATATGGATGCGCTGATGGATCAGCACGACGAGTGGATCGACCTGAACCGGCAATTCCACAAGATAGTCAACCGCGCCTCCGGCTGGCCGCGCCTGATCGAGATGATCGATGTGCTGCGCGTCAACGTGGAGCGCTATGTCCGCGCCTATGTGTCGATGATGGGGCGCGAAACGCCGCAACGAGAACACTGGGCGCTTTACGAGGCATGCCGGAATCGTGACCCGGAAGCCGCGCAAGCCGCCATTTCCGATCACTTGCGCCACACCGCTGAATCGCTGGCGAGCCACCTGCCCGATGGCGGCGCGCAAACCGACGCTGCGAACACGCCTCCGCCGGAGGAACGGCAGAAGAAAAGGACAAACCTCCAGTGAACGAACACATCTCACCCCGAACCGTGGACACGAGCACCAGCGCGCCGACTGTCGCGGAATGGTTCTTGCGCTCCCTGATCGCGCACGGATGCGAGGCGATCTTTCTCAATCCGGGCACCGACACGCCGCCCCTGCAAGAGGCGTGGGCCAGGTTGAAGGCCGAAGGGTGGCCGGTTCCGGAATTGGTGCTGTGCCCGCATGAAATCATCGCGGTGACCGCGGCGCAGGGGTATTATCTCGCCAGCGGCAAGCCTCAGGTCGCCTTCGTGCATGTGGATGTCGGCACGGCGAATGCATCGGGCGGTCTGAACGATGCGCGTGCGTCGCAGATCCCGATGATTCTATGCGCCGGCATGTCGCCAGTGACGACCGACTCGACGATACCCGGCGCGCGGATGAAATTCATCAACTGGTTGCAGGATGTGCCGGATCAACTGGCGCTCGTCCGCAATTATGTCAAATGGAGTCAGGTCGTCAGCCACCCCGCCTCGGTCTGCACGGCGGTCGACCGCGCCTTTCAGATGGCCCGGAGCGAGCCGATGGGGCCGGTTTACATGGCCTTTCCGCGCGAGACGATGATGGAGCAGATCGAGGCCCCTCTGGCGTTGGGGCCGGACCGATCGCGGCCGGTCAAGCTGCCGGCGCTGGACGAGGCGACCGCTTCCGCGCTCGTCGACAAGCTTTTGGCGGCGGAGAACCCGTTGATCATCACCGGTTATGGCGGGCGCTCGCGCGCGCATCGGGACGCCATCGTCGCTCTGACCGAAACCCTCTCCGTGCCGGTCACGGAATATCGCGGCCGCTTCAATGCGCCGCTCGATCATCCGATGCATCTTGGCTTCAACCCGGAGCGCTGGGTCGGCGACGCCGATTTGATCCTGGTCATCGATCAGGACGTGGCGTTCGTGCCGGCGGACCGCAAACTCCGCGACGACGTCGCGATCGTGCATATGGGGCCGGACCCGATCCAGCAGAACCTGACCATCTGGGGCTTTCCCGCGGATCAGACCATCGCATGCAACACGCTGGCCGGCTTGTCGTCTCTGGTCGCCGCGGCGAGGTCGCGCGCCGCCGGACTGAAGCCGGAGGAGACGGCGAAGCTCGATGCGCGCCGCTCCAAGGCGCTCGCCGATCATGGCGCGGCGCTCGCCGATTATCCGAAGACGGAGGACCCGGCGCGGACCAACCGCATCACGCCCTTCATGGTCGGCGAGGTCATGACAGAGACATGCCCCGAAGCGCAGGTTTTTGAAGAGGCCGTGACCTCCGGAAATCCGTTCGCCTATGGTTTTCGGCCGAACGAGGATGGCGCCTACAACCGTAATGGCGGGTCCTTCCTCGGCTGGGGCCTCGGGGCGTCGCTGGGCGCCAAGCTGGCGGATCGGGAGAAGCTGATCGCGACCGTTGTGGGCGACGGTTCCTTCATATTCGGCGTGCCGACGGCGGCGTTGTGGGCGTCCAGGCAGCACAAGCTGCCTTTGCTGATCGTGGTGCTGAACAACGCCTGCTACAATTCCGTCCGGCTGGCGACGCGGGACTCCTATCCGCAAGGCGTCCAGGCGACGGACGGCTATGTCGGCGTCGACCTGACCGATCCGCCGGCGTTCGAGGCGCTGGCCGAGTCATGCGGCGCCTGGGGTGAGCGGGTGGAGGCGCCGGCCGATCTCCGGCCCAAGCTGCGCGAGGCGCTCGACGTCGTGCGCGCGGGACGCACCGCCGTTTTGAACATCGTCATAGAAGCCGCGGAGAAGCCCCTCTGAGCGGCGTCTCTCGAAACTAGCAGGCCCATGCAAATGAATGAAAAAACCGCCCGCGGCGGGCATGCCGCAACCTGTCAATGTCGGGGGTGCGATATCGCCCGGACGTCCGCCTTCGATATTCACGCCCACTATTACCCCGACGCGTTCCTCGATCTCATCGAGCGAGAAGGGGAGGAGTGCGGCGCCAACTTCAAGCGCACGGATGCCGGCCCTGTCGTAAAGGCGCCGCCGCTGCATGCCGGGCCAATCGAGGCGAAGTTCATCGACCTCGACCTTCGGATCGCGGCCATGGACGGTCAGGGCGTTCAGGCCCAGGCTCTGTCTCTTACCCAGCCGATGGCCTATTGGGCGGACGATGCGCTCTCGGAGAAATTGTGCGTGACGTTCAACGACAGCCTATCCGAGGCGCACGCAAAGCATCCCGAACGGCTCTACGGTCTCGCCACGCTGCCGATGCAGAAGCCGGACCTCGCCATCAAGGAGGCCCGGCGCATCGCCGCCATGCCCGGCATGAAGGGCGTTTATCTGGGCACCTGCATCCTTGACCGGGAGCTCGCGGACGTGGCGTTCTGGCCGGTTTATGAGGTCCTTTCGGAATTGCGCCTGCCGGTGTTTCTGCATCCGCTGAACGTCATCGGCATGGAGGACAGGCTGAAAGATTACTTCTTCTCAAATCTGCTCGGCAATCCGATGGATAACACCATCGCCGCGGCCTACCTCGTGTTCGGCGGCGTTCTCGACCGTTTTCCCGATCTCGACATCGTGCTGCCTCACGGTGGCGGGGCTTTCCCGTTTCTTATCGGTCGTCTGGAGCATGGCTGGCGCGTGCGCGCAGAGTGCAAGCACCTCGAGCGCAGCCCGCGCGAATATCTCAGCCGATTCTACTACGACACGATCACACACGACGCATCTGCGCTGAAGTATCTGATCGATGTCGTCGGCGCCGATCGAGTGCTGTTGGGGTCCGACTATTGTTTCGATATGGGGTGCGAGCAGCCGCGCCGGATCCTGACCGAAAATCAATCGATCAGCGACGCCGACAAACAGGCGATTATGGAAACCAACGCGCGCCGGTTACTGAAAATATGACCGCGCCGGAGCATTTCCTCGGTTTGTGAAGCCGTTCGCGCAATCATCTCGCGTCGACGCGTCGAGGGTGGCGGAGCCTGCGGTCTTCAGGAATTAGCCAGACGGATGATTATCTGACGCGACCCGCTCTGGCGGATATCGGGGGAAATGGCGGCCAGGCCGCGCTATCGCTTGATTATGCCGAGCGGCTTCGCGCCCTGACTCTTGCGATCAGTGCGCGCCCTCCGCGCCTCCTGCGAGGTCGACGCGCAGCGACTTCCGGATATTCGGGACCCTCGCAGTGGGCTTTTCCGGCGCCGATGACACGGGTTGGAATCCGCCCCCATTCGGCCGTTTGACGGCACGCGAGAATCCCTTCCGCTACAGCAAGACGTCGCTTGGGCTCGACGGTGTCGCCCACGCTCCACGTCACCATCGTCAGTAGGCGGAGCGCCGCGCCGAGTGACGCATGAATGGCCGAACTCTCGCCGAAAGGGCTTCCAATTCCATGTCTCCGCTCAGCGCCGCCCGCCCGCTTGTTCCGCTATCCATCACGGGATCACCAGTTGCTGGAGTTTTCCGGCGCCTTGAGCCGCTGTCACCGTTTGGCCCGCCCGGCTCGAGGTTTGCCGGGGGTTATGCTCGGGGCGGCGTCACCGTGCCTGAGCCGTTCATCAGCGTTATCGGCGTGTAATTCGCAATCGCAGGGTGAAGGCGGGCTTCATTGTAGTCCCCACGCGAGCGCCCGATCATTGATCGGGCGTTGTCAGGGCTCATGAGCCAGTGCGCGCCGCGGTGGGTCCAAGCTGACGGTTTTCCATTTGGTCGCGATATTTCATGCAAAAGAGAAGGGTCCGGCCGCCCCACAGCGCCGGACCCTTCGGGAGGCTTCTCGACGGGGCGAAACACACACACCCCGGAGACAGCCTGAGGCTTACATACGCGCCTCGCTCCACACCCACACAGTCAGTCCCACAATTCGGCAGCTTCATCGCCGGGCCACACCCCGGAAGAAGCCTCAGGCCTTGCGCACGCGGCCCAGATACACGAACCCCAGCACGCCCGTGCCAAGCAGCAGCAGGGCGGGCGGCAGCGGAACCTGGCTCGGCGCCTGGAACGCGCCCTCGGCCGCGTTCGGGATGTCCCGCCCATCGAAACCGTTCGACGGCGTGAAGACCGCGTAGCGCAGATCCGCGCCATGCGTGAAGTTCAGGGCGAGATAGAGCGAGCCGGTGAACCGTTCGTTGAGGCTCAGGGTGAGCGTCTGGCGCGGCGAACGGTAGTCGATCTGGACTTTCTTGTTCAGCTTCTTGCCGTCCCATTCGTGGTCGAAGGGCGCGTTGTCGAAGAGCACCGTCCCGCCCGCCGAGTAGGAATAGCCGTATTTCTCGGGAGCGAAGAAGCTCAGCGTGATGTCCTGCGCGCCCGAGGGGAGCCCGGTGAAGACGAAGTAGTCGTCGCTCTTTGCCCCGCCGGTTCCCTCCAAGGCGACGATCCCGGCTTCGATCACCGTCGGCGCGCGGAAGTCGGCGCTGTACTCGCCCCCCTTCACATCCGCTTCGAGCAGCGTCGTCGCCTGCGCGGCCCCACCCATGAGAAGTCCGACCACACACCCCAGAACACCAACTGAACTTTTCATGATCCCGTCCCGATACAAGGTTTCGATACAGGGTGTGTTGCAAACGCCGTGCCAAAACCTGAGCGGGCATTGAAATTCGTCCATCCACCGGGGCGTGTGCCGCCTAAGGGTTTGCAATGGGACGGTAATTTTACCTGAAGGCGATCAACCTGAGCGGGCGCCACGCCGCCGTCCGGATATTGGCGATTTGCAAATCTGAGCGCTTCGCAAATGCGAAATGCGACTATGGCGCAGCCGCCGCACCATCGCCATCCGAGCGCCATAATGACAGGAAGAGCGAAGATAGTAGGGCGAGTTCAAGTATTTGAGAGGATATCCGCCAAGCTGCGGGTCCCGCGCCAGGCTCTTCAGGCCACGCTCCTCAGCCGCAGAAACGCTCTGGCGGCCAAGAACCGCAATGGTTGTATTCCTTCCGGGGCGCAGGCGCGCCTCGCGGTCCGGCGTCTGGCCCACGGAGGTCATGTCTAGGCCGGACTGTCCGCGCTCAAACACTTCCAGTCGCCCCTCTCAAACTGCACGTCGGCGGGTGCGATCGTCTCCGAGACAAACCCGGCCTGGATTTCCGCATCGACCAGAGATTTGGTCGGATCGAACATCGTTGCTTCCACCGCCACTCTCCTTCACGATGGCCTGCGCCCGACGAATGTCCTGGGTCTACGTTACCTTATCGCCGCCGCACAGAAACGGGATCGCCGTCTTGCCGCGCTGTGCGGAGCAAGCCCGGTGTCGCGGGCGGAAATGCGCACGGATTTCGCTGACGCCCGCGCCGACAGACGTGACCGACGCAGCAGTATCGCGAAACGGATTGGCAATTCGTCTTTGGAGACCGGCCTCCCGCATCGCGCACCGCCGCTAACCGCCCTCCACAGAAACACAGTAAAATTCGGCGGGCGGGGCGGAAGGCGACGTTTGCGATGGACCGGCTGGCTGTGCTGACGTTCCTCTGCGAACTGGTTGTTGATCGGCGCGCCGCAGGCTCCCCAGTCAGCGCCGAAGTGAAACCCCGGTCGCAGGCCGAGAACCTCTGCCACCCCATGATGTTAGGGGCGACAGACTGGGGTCTCGATTGGGCGCCTGTCGGGGGCCCGCGATGCGCCGATCACCACCCATCACGGCGTCCGCACGATCTGGGCGTAGATGTCAGCGTCCGTGACGCCCTCTGAACCGATCAGCAGGACGCGCGATCTTTCGTTCAGCCCGAGGGCTTTGCGCAGGGTGGGTTGGCGGGCCGCGGCGATCAACGCGGCAAGGCCGCAGACTGCGCTCTCGCCGGCCGCAATTGCCGGGTCCGAGCCGAGCGGACGCGCGGCCAGTCGCATCGCGGGTCCGACGAGGCTTTCGGGAACGGTTACGAAATCCTCGACCTCTTCGCGCAGCACCTCCCAGGCGACAGGCGAAGGCTCACCGCAAGAAAGTCCGGCCATCAGCGTCTCTTCCTCGACCGGCACGGCCGTGGCGATGCCGCTTGATGCGCTGGCGAACATGCAGGCGGCCAGTTCCGGCTCGACGACAACGTAGCGAGTCCCCCGCCCCATCTTCTGCACCAACCGGGCGGTTATCGCCGCAGCGAGGCCGCCGACGCCGGCCTGGACGAACAGATGCGTGGGACGGTCATGAAGCGTCGCGGCGATCTCGTCGAGCATCACGCCATACCCCGCCATCACGTCCCGCGGCGTTTGCGTATACCCCTCCCAGGATGTGTCGGAAACGACAAACCAGCCGTTCTCCTCGGATTCCTTCCGGGTGACGCGCACGGATTCGTCGTAGTCGGCCAGTACGCGGACGACCTCGGCGCCAAGATCGCGCATCGCCTGCGCTCGACCCTCGCTGACCTCCTTGTGGATGTAGATCCGGCACGGCGCGCCAACCATCCGGGCGCCCCAGGCCAGGGAGCGGCCGTGGTTGCCATCGGTCGCGGAAGTGAGTGTAATCTGTGCGATTTCGGCGCTCAGCGACCCATCGCGGATTTCATGCGTCGAGACCGGGCGGTCGAGCCGCAAACTTAATTCCCGCTGCAAGACGAGAAGGCCCGCATAGGCGCCGCCAAGCGCCTTGAAACTGCCTAGGCCAAAGCGCGGCCCCTCGTCCTTGAAAAGGACTTCGCCCAGTTCAAGTGCGGCGGCGAGTTCGGGCAGATGGTGCAGGGGCGTGGGACAGTAGCCTGTCCATGACGAGATCTCCGCAGCCGCCTGTGCGAAGTCGTCACGGGTCATCACGGTTTCGGCGGCATCGCCCGGACGCGCGTTGACGTGAATATGGCCGAGTCTGGCTTCATCGAATATCTGCCACATGGTGGGCCTCCATCGCATGAGGTGCGCGGCGTTCGCCGTTCGCGCGCGGGTATTTCGGGTGACGTTAGTGCGGCGAACGGCGGGAATTTCGGCAATTGTCTTCCCGCCGGTGTGGAATTTCCGCGATCTCGCGGCCAATTCAGGATAAATCGCCATACGGGCGCCGGCAACGGGTGCGCCGATGGCCGAGCGATCCCGTCCTGCGGCTCGGAAACCGCCTGAAACTGGCCGACCGTTGCACCGCAGACCGTGAAATCGCGTCACAGATCACAGCCGCCTTTACCGGTCGATCCTTGCAGACTGGGTCATGGGGGCATGCGCCCGTACCCGGCGGCAAGCTTGCGAATTTCGTTCAAGGGACGTTGTGATGACGACATACCTTCGCCCGGACGAGGCGTTGATGTGGTGAGATTTGGCTGGCAACTGCGGGGAATTTCAGCCAACATTCTGTTGGCAGGATGGAATTTTCGCAATCACGTTGGGGTTCGAAAGAAGACCTCCATGACCCGGCTCCCCGGTCTCATGGAATAGTGACACTTCCTCGCCATCCGCCCGGCTGCGTGACGACGCTCGCCTTCCTCGGGCAACGGAGACGTGCGCAAAGTTCGACGTGCCGCCGCTGGTGCGGCCATTCAAGAACGGGATTATCCAGGGAGTTCGGAACCCAGATGGATTCATTCGACGTGAAACTTCTGGAACTTATCCAGGAGAACAGCCGACTGACGGCGGATCAACTGAGCGAATTCGTCAATCTCTCGCCTTCAGCCTGTCAGCGGCGGATCAAGCGGCTGCGTGACGATGGCGTGATCGAGGCCGAGGTGGCTGTGTTGTCCCCGGCCGCGGTAGGGCGCGGATTGATGATGGTCGTCGGCGTTACCCTTGAGCGCGAACACCCCGATATCATCAACGGATTCAAGGAATCGATGCGCGCAATGCCTGAGGTCATGCAATGCCTATATGTAACCGGTGGTGTCGATTTCATATTGATTGTGACAGCGAAGACCATGGAGCAATACGATGCCTTTACACAGCGTTTCTTTTTCGAGAATCCGAATATCCGCAGGTTCGAGACCTCGGTTGTCATGGATCGGGTCAAGATGCGGCTGAGCGTGCCACTTGATGTCGCCGACTTCGATTGAGGCCTGCTGGGCTGTCATCCATGTGGCCGCCAGATGCGGCCTGTGTCCAGCCAGGTGACGCGCTCGAAGACCGGGTACACGCTTTGTCACGTTAACTGCACAGAAACAGGCGATGTGATCTTGGCGGAATTCAGGCGGCGACGATCTCGCGCCATCCCGCGAACGCCTCGGCCCGCAAGGCCTTCAGGCTGCGGCGGGAAATCAAGTGGCGCTGGACGCTGAACTGGTTGTCGATGGCGGCGTGGGTCGCGTGGAATTGCTGGGCTGATCCTGGCGTGCGAAATCGCCGGCGCCTTCGTTCCCGCTATCGTGTCGGCTGGTGGGAGACCTCCGCCCGATTGTTCGCCCAACCTCCGGCTACATGGCGATCCGCCAGCCGGAGCCGGTGACCGGCGTCGACAACTATTTCGGCGAGGCGGTTGCGCGGGCGGCGCGCATCGAGCCGGTCACCACCGAGGGCCGCGTCTTTGTCTCGGAAGAGTTCGCCGCGGCCCTTTCGCTGGACCCAGAAAGCCCTGCCGCCGCCGAATATGTCGGCGCCCGCGACACGGCGAAGAAATACGGACGTTTCCGTCTTTATCGGCTAAGGCGGCAGCCGTCCCCTCTGCCTGTGCCGAGGGGGCCTCAGACTGCGTCCGCCGTCACTTAGCCGAGGCGACGACCTGCAGCGTCTTGAGACGCGCGCTTGTCGCGCGGTTCTTGCCGCTGACGGCGAGGCGCACGCTCTCCATGGAGGCGGAGGGTCCGGCCGCGCCGTCGGCCCCGATTGAGTAGGCGAAGCCAAGCGCGTAAGCGTCCGAGAACACGTAAAAGCCGTTGAGGGGCAAGAGGTCCGGATACACTGCGCCCACATTGTAGGCGCGGCCGCGATAGCCCGACGGGGATTCCACGTCGCTGAAGCAGCTGTCGTCGAAATCGGCGTTGGCGCCGGGCGCGCACGGCTTGGCGAATTTGCCGGCGGCGAGGAGGGCCTGGAGCCTCTCGGTAATGCGCGCTCCCGCGGCGGCGACCCGGCCCGCCTCCTCAGCGGTCAGCCGCGCGCCGGACCATGGATCGAAGTTGAATGCACAATCAGAGAGCGGCGCGCCGTTCCTAAAGCAGGCGGGAATCTCAACCGGGTATTCCTGGCTCAGCGGCCCCGGCTCGCCGAGATAGTCGGGCTGCGAAAGCTGTTCCACGTTCGCCATCTGGACGGTGGCGAGGCGCGCGCCCGTCTCCGGATCGTGGGTGATCCCCGATACGAGCGCCATGCAAAGGGTGTCGAGCGTGAAGCCCCCTGCGCGGTAGCGGCCAAGGAATTCGTCCGAAACGGATAGAAGTCCGCCGCCGTCGCCGTAATAGAAACACTTGTTCTTCAGCGTTTCTTCGCCCGCATAGGGGCCGTAATTCGCCTCCATCAAGCCAAGCTGGCGCTGGGAGGCGACATCGGTCAGCACGACTGGAAAATCGCCGCTATCGGCGATGGCGGGCCCTCGGGCGCCGGCCTCAAAGAAGACGGACCAGAGATAACCCTCGTAGAGATCATCGTCCGCGCGCGCCGAATCGGCGCCGCAACCGGTAAAGGCCAGCAGGACCGCGCCCGCCATGATCTTGAATTTCATCTTCTGTCTCCGCTCCCGTCACTCTGGTTCATCGGATCATTTCCCTCCGGCGTCGAGCGCCGTCTCTACTGCCGTCATCAGCGGCGTTTCCAGTCGGTTCGCCCTGAACGTCTCGAAATCCGCATCCACCATGTCTCTCCACTCATCGGAATTCGCCGAGTCCAGATAGATGGCGCGCGCGTCATCGGCGTCTCCGGCGAACATCAGGGCGTGCGCGCGGTTGAGCTTGAAAGCTTCCGCTTCCGGATCGAGCGCGAGCGCTTCTTCCGCCGCGGCGAGCGCTCCTGCGGGGTCGTTCGAGAGCAGGCTGAACCAAGCGACATTGTTCAGCGCGGCCGCCAACTCCCCCTCCATTCCCACGCGACCGCGCAGATCGTCCGCGCCGGTCCGCGCGGTGCGCAACGCCGCCTGCGAGTCGCCGGCCGCAGCCTCGGCAAGCGAAAGTTTCTGCGCCATCCGGGCCGCTCGATCCTTGTCAGCGCGGTCACTGCGCGCATCCGCCGCCACCTCCCGCGCCAGATCATGGGCCCGCGCCAACGCCTCAACCGCGCCGGGGGCGTCTCCGAGGCTCCACCGCACGACACCAAGCCGGTCATCCGAAATGACGAGGTCCCGCGCCCATTCCAGCCGGGCCGGGTCGTCCTGTCGCAGGCGCCTCGCGATGGCGGCGTCCGCTTCGAAATGAACGACGGCCGTCTCAAGATCGTCCTCCGTGACCAACAGGTCGCCCAGCTTCTGGTGAATGACCGAGAGATCCCGCGCGAGAAGCGTATCCTGCGGCGCCGTCTCGGCCAGCGCTTCCGCCGCCACAAGGCTGCGCCCGTAGAATGCCAGCGCGCCGCGCAGGTCGTTCTCCGCCAGCGCCACATCGCCCAGCCGTTCGAGCAGCACCGCGACGCCGCGAGAATCTCTCTTGTGCGGGTCACCGCTCACCGCTCGGCGCAACGCGAGCGCCTCCATGAACGATGCCCGCGCTTTCGCAGCATCGCCGGCGTTCAGCGCCATCTGACCGGTCTTCTCCAGCGCGACCGCAAGATTACCTCTCAGCGCGGCGTCGTCCGGGCGCTGTCCGGCCAGTTCGCGGGCCGAGGCGAGCGCGGCGTCGAAAGCCTCCTCCGCCTCGGTTTCGAGGCCGAGCGCGAGGCGGATGTCGCCGAGCCGATCCAGCGCCACGAGCCGGTCCATTCGCCATTGCGGCTCGCCGGGGTCTGCGGCGATCAGTGCTTCGAACGCCTCCAGAGCGTCGCCAGCAGCGTTCAGCGCGGCCTCATTCTCGCCCAGTCGCGCGAGGGTCTGCGACATCTCCGCAAGGGCGGCAGCCCGGCTTCGCAGAAGGTCGGGGCGATCCTCCCCGGCGACGGCCAGCCTGTCGACCAGTTCGCGCGAGCGCTCCAGCATGTCCCGCACGAGGTCCTGGGGCACGCCCTCGCGGTCGCCGAAGCGCCGGGCGAGATCGAAGACGAGATCGTTGGCGGTCTGGCTGCCTCGGTCGAGTATGAGCTCCGCGCGGTCACGCTGTTCCGACGCGATGCGGCGATTGAGCTCCGCCCAGACGCCAAGGCCCGCCGAGAGCGCCGCCACGGCCAGCGCGCCGATCAGCCATGAACGCTGGCGACGGGTCGCCGCCGCCCGAGATACGGCGATCCATGCGCGATGTTTCGAGGTCGGCGGCGGGGCGTTGGCGGGTTGGGCCGCGATCCACGCCTCGGCTTCGGAAAGCTCGTCGCCCCGGAGGATTCGCGACCGGCGGGGGCAGCCCGCATCCGCCCATTCCTCGGCGCGCTCGCCGAGGGTGGTGTGGGTTCGCACCCAGTCGATATCCGTGGTCGTCGCTTCGGCGGCCTTCGCGATGGCGGCGTCGAAGTCATGCGCCGGCGTCGCAAAGATGTAGTTGAGCCGCTCAAGCCCTTCCGGAACCAGGGCGTCGCCAATATCGGCGATCACTACCGGAACGATCCGCTTGTTGAGGCGCGAGGCGACCTCCACCTCCCAGGCGCAGACAGGGGAGCGCACCGAGTTCGGCGACATCACGAAGAGGACTCCGTCTGATCGGGCAATCAGCCCTTCGAGCCGTCCGCGCCAGTCCTCGGCGGGCAGGATCTGCTCGGTGTCGCGATAGACCGTCAGTTCGGCCGCCTCGAGCGCGGCGAACACCCTGTCGGCGGCCTCTCTGTCCCGGCGGGCGTAGGAAAAGAAAATCCGGGCGGTGGGCGAACTCGTCATCACGGCGAGCAGACGCCATCGCGAACGCTAACGTCAAGACGCAGCCCACCGGCATGCCGGAGAAACTGGACCTGTCGCAGTTTGGTTCCGGCCGCTTGAGAGCGATACTCGCCATTAAGGAGACCGGACATGGCGGACAGCCACGTTATCAGGAGCGGGTTGATGTGGCGCGATGCGCCCTCCTTCTATGGTCCGCACAAAACGCTCTACAATCGGTTCATCAGGTGGAGCCTCGCGGGTGTATTCGATCGGATTTTCACGACATTGGCCGCGGGGAGTGTAGCGACCGAGACGGTGATGATCGACGCCACTCACCTGAAAGCTCATCGGATTGCAGCCAGTCTGCTCAAAAAGGGGCTTTTCCCCGGCGCATCGGACGCACGAAGGGCGGCCTGAACTCCAAGCTGCACGCGGTGTGCGATGGGGACGGCAAGTCCTTGATATTGCTGCTCACCGAAGGTCAGGTCAGCGACGATCGCGGCGCGGCGACCGTGCTTCCTGTCTTGCCGGACGCCGACGTGCTGATCGCGGACAGAGGCTGCGACAGCGGCTGGTTCCGCCAGGCGTTGACCGGTCTGGGCATCGAGCCCTGCATTCCTGGCCGCGAGAACCGCAAACAGTCGGTCGAATACGACCAAGACCGCTACAAGCAGCGCAACAAGGTCGAGCGCAGGGTCGCTCAGGTTCTCCGGCTTGCATGGCTCGCTCCGTCAATCGTCGAAGCGATCGCATCGGGCGCGCAACCCGAACGCCTGAAGGCGATCATCCTCGACGAGGCGTACCGTGAGGTGGCGATGCGCGAAGGCGAGCGCACGGTCTCGGTCCCGATCGCGCAAGCCGTGGTGCGGGCGCTCGGGGTGCGGCATGCCGGCGGCGAACGATCTCACCGTCGGCATCATCGCGCTCATCGCCGAAGGGGAGCGCGACCTGATCTCTCGGCGGACATGTGAGGCACTGGCGGCGGTCAAGACCCGCGGGGTTCGGCTGAGAAACCTGCGTCTATCATTGCTGCGACGCGATGGTCGCCCGGAACGTCTTTTGCGCGCTTCGAGATTTTCTCGAGGAAGGAAGCTCTTCTGCGGAACCAACCGCATGGGTCGATCCCGTAGACGCTGCGATGATCGTCGATGAGCGCGAACATCGCTTGAACGGGCGGTCGCGCTCCCTCCCGCTGCCCTCTCGGTGATTGCGAAGCAATGACCGAGAGGGACGACATATGCAGAAGCCTTTCGTAGGATCTCTTTGGTCTGTCGCCGTTCGCGGTTCTCTCGCTCTACCGCTCTCATGCGCTCCCGCTCTTCCGTAGTGGCGCCGGGTCGCGAGCCTTGGTCCCGCTCGACCTGCCAGACCCAGTTGCGCAGCGTTTCTCTGCGGCGCCCGATCTTCGCCGCAGTCGAGCAGATCGCCACCCACTGCGACTCGTGCTCATGTTGGTGCACCAGAATCATCCAAACGGTGCGCTCGCGCATCTCAGGCGAACACGTCTCGGATGTTTTCTTGGCCCCCATAGCTCCATCCTTTCAAGAGTTGGAGCCTCCGACAAACCCGGGGCGGTTCAGCGTTCCACCGGCGCCACGACGAGATGCAAGGGTCGTTGAGAGTGATGATGATCAAACGGGACCGCCGAAGGGACACCCCAAGGTGTCGCCAGGGCAATACAGCTCGATAATGTGCCTGAGACCCGACAAGCGGACTTCATCAAGGCTAGCGGTCAGAAGCACCGCGCACACATGACCGCACCCGCACGATCATAATCAGCTCAAATCAACCCTTGCGCAAACGGAGCCATCCTTACATGACAACACCCGCAGGAAAGGTCCACAGGCTCATGCCTGATATCCGAGAGTCTGATTCGAAAAGGACCGAAGGTTTTCAGGAGCTTGCAAGATGGCGGATGACGTGCCGGATGTGAGCGAAAAGAAGCCGGGGCCGAAACCTCTGGCGAACCTTGGCCGGGTCAGGATGCCAGGCCAGGATCAACGATTATGGCGCGAAAATCGTTGACATTGGTAAAGGTCGGTCCGGTGTGCAACGCATCACCGAGCGCATCGAAGAATGGTCCAGCATCGTTGTCTTTCAGCGCCAGATGGGGATCAAGCCCCAATTCCCGTGCGCGCCTCAACGTGTCCGGCCCGACAATCGCACCGGCGATATCGCCGGCGCCGTCCTTGCCGTCGGTATCCGCCGCCAAGGCGTGGATTCCATCGGCGCCGGCAAGCCCTAGGGCTAGGCCGAGGATGAATTCGCGGTTGCGCCCTCCCCGCCCCTTTCCGGTTACCGTGACCGTGGTTTCACCGCCTGAAAGGAGGACGCAGCGGCGAGGCAGGGAACTGGTGCCTGCGCGGACGGCACAGGCGATCCCCGCCAGAACCCGGCCGGCCTCGCGGGCCTCGCTTTCGATCACGTCGCCCAGAACGACCGCCGGATACCCTGCGGCCTCGGCCACATCCGCCGCCCCGAGAAGCGCCAGCGAAGGCGTCGCAACGAGATGATTGGCAACATCGTGAAACGCCGGATGATCGGCTTTCGGCGTCTCGGATTCCGCAGCTTGCAGCCAGCGGCGCACCGCACCGTCGACCGCCACGTCATAGCGCTCCAGAATGGCAAGGGCCTCGCCGGAGGTGGAAGGGTCGGGCGCCGTCGGCCCCGAAGCGATGGTGCTGAGATCGTCGCCGGCAACATCGGAAACGATGAACGAGACGACGCGCGCAGGCTGGCATGCCACGGCCAACCGTCCGCCCTTGATACGCGAGAGGTGTTTTCGCACGCAGTTCATCTCGTGTATCGTGGCCCCCGAGCGCAGCAGGTCCGACGTGATGCGCTGCTTGTCGTCCAGCCCGATCGCGGCCGCCGGCGCCACCAATAAAGACGAGCCGCCCCCGGAAATCAGGCACAGGACCATGTCATCCGCAGTCAGCCCCTCCACGGCGGCGAGGATTCGTTCGCTTGCCGCCAGGCCCCGTCGGTCTGGAACGGGATGGCTCGCCTCGACGATTTCGATCGTCCCGGTCTCATCCGAATAGCCGTCCGGCACCACGACCACGCCCGACAGCGGGCCGGGCCACATGGTCTCGACCGCCCGTGCCATGGTCGCCCCGGCCTTGCCGGCGCCGATCACCAATGTGCGTCCCTTGGGCGGGGCGGGCAGGACCGCCCGGATCCCGTCGGCGGATCTGGCGACGTCGACGGCGGCATCGAACATCCGGCGCAGCAGCGCGAAGGCCGCCTCGTTCCGATTCTCCATGGCAGGCGCGCTCCTAATAGACTTTATAGGGAAGCCACATCGCAATCTGGGGGAAGATGTACAACAAGATCAGCGTCAACAGCAGGATTCCGACGAAGGGGATGATCCCGAGGAAGATCGAAGTCAGCTTCATGTGCGGCGGCGCGACGCCCTTGAGGTAGAAGGCCGCCATCGCCATCGGCGGCGTCAGGAACGCGGTTTGCAGGTTCACGGCGATCAGGATGCCGAAAAAGAGCGGATCGATATGATAATGCGGCAGCAGCGGCAGGAATATCGGGACGAAAATGACGACGATCTCGGTCCAGTCCAGCGGCCAGCCCAGGAAGAAGATGATAAGCTGCGCGAAGATCAGAAATTGCAACGGCGAGAGGTCCATGCTCAGAACCCAGGCCTCGATGGGCTGATTTCCGCCCAGCAGCGCGAAGGCCGCCGAGAAGATCGACGTCCCCACGAACAGCCAGCAGACCATCGCCGAGGACTTGACGGTCAGCGATACCGATTCCTTCATCAGCGAGAAACTGAGCCGTCTGTGAACCACGGCCAGAAGGAACCCGCCGAACGCGCCCAGGGCGGCCGCCTCGGTGGGTGTCGCAAGACCGAAGACGATCGATCCCAGAACCGCGACAATCAGCAAGGTGAGCGGAAATACCGAGCCGAGCAGCAGGCGGAACGTCTCGACCCGGCGGAAATCGAGGAAGATGTAGTAAAGGCTTATCGCGCCCAGGGTGACGAGCGATACGATCCAGAACCATGCCGGGATCTCCATCTGGTCGGCGAGCGTCTCCCCCACATCGGCGGCGCCCGTGGATGTTCCCGCCGTCGGCGCCTTGGACGGTGTTGCCGCGCCAGGCGTCTTGGCGCCGCCGACAGTGCCCGCATTATAGTCGATGGTGGTCTTGAAGCCGAGCGGTTGCGGCGCGGAAACCACGGCCGCCGGATCGCTGATCGTGCCATACGCCCCGACGACGAGGCCGATGCTCAGAAGCAGCGGCAACAACACGACGAAGGCGTAACGCCCCACGGCAAAGAGATTGCCCCCGCGGACCGCGCGCCAGGCCTTTGCCGAAAAGAGGGCGGCCAGCGGGTTGCGCGAGCCCGAGCGAACGAACAGCCGCGCGCTGCCCGTTAGCTCGACCTTGCGGTCCTCCTCGGACAGCGGCGGCGCGGTATCGGGCCGAAACTTGGCCAGAAAGGTAATGTAGAGCACGTAGAGCGTGGTCAGCAGGATACCGGGAAAGAGCGCGCCGGCGTAGAGCTTGACGATCGAGACGCTGGCGGTCGCGCCATAGACGATCAGCATGATGGACGGCGGAATGAGGATGCCGAGGCACCCCCCCGATGCGATGGATCCCGCCGCCAGCTTCTCGCTGTAGCCGGCCCGCAGCATCACCGGAAGCGCCAGCAGCCCCATCAGCGTCACCACCGCCCCGACGATGCCGGTTGCGGTCGAGAACAGCGCACAGGTTGCCATCGTCGCCACGGCCAGGGCGCCCGGCACGCGCGCCATCGCCACGTGCAGGCTCTGGAACAGGCGCTCGATCAGGTTCGCCCGCTCGACGAGGTAGCCCATGAACAGGAACAGCGGGATGGCGATCAACACGTCGTTCGTCATGATCTTGTAGGCGCGCTGAACGGTCAGGTTCAGCGTCTTGCCAACATCCCCGTCATAGGCGATCAGCATGAAGATCACGCCCATCCCCATCAGAGTAAATGCCGCCGGAAAGCCCAGGAGGATGATCCCGACCATCATTCCAAGCATCAGCAGCCCGAGCTGCGGGCGCGGCCAGCTGGCAAGGTCCGGCAGGATCACGTAGCCCGCCACCAGCAGCGCGATCAGCGCGAGCGCACCGCCCAGATAGCCGCGGGGGAACGAGCCGGTCTTCTTCGTGCCGGTGCCGTCGTTGCGGGGGCTCACTTGCTCTCCTCCACGATCTTCCTGAGCTTGTCGACGTCCACTTCCTCGACGTCCACCGCGCGGGGCGGCCATTCGCCATTGATGAGGCACATGATACAGCGCAGGACTTCGGCCAGCCCCTGGAGCGTCAGCAGGAATCCCGCCACCGGGATTGTCGCCTTGAACGGAAAGAGCGGCGGCCCGTCGGCCATGATCGACGAGCGCTCACCGATGATCCACGCCTGCTCAGCAAAAAAGAAACCGGCATAGACGAGCGCCAGTATGCCGGGAAAGAAGAAGAGCAGGTAGAGCGAGAGGTCGATGCTCGCCTGCGCCCGCGGGCGAAGCGCGGCATAGATGAGATCGGCACGCACATGGGCGTTCTGCGACAGGGTGAACGCACCGCCCAGCATGATCATGGAGCCGTAAAGCATGATCTGCACGTCCGTCGCCCAGGCATGCGGCTCTAGCAGGACGTAGCGCGAGAACACCTCTGCGGTGATGAACAATGTCAGCGCGGCGATGAGCCAGCCGGCGAGCCTTCCGACCCATTTGCTCAGGCGGTCGATGAATCTGACGAGACGAAGCATGTTCCTCCTCCGGTCGGTGGCAGGACGACGATACGTTCATCGCCCTGCCGCCGGTTCTTCGCACGCGGGAATGAGCGGATTCAGCGCCTCAACCGTTGCGGAACATGAAGTTGTAGGCCTGCAGCCGGTTGGGGTTGGTATCGAGATCCCATCCGGCCACGCGCTTGGCGAACTCGCGCTGCGATTCGTAGACCCGCGTGAACATGGGATCGTTCGCCGACCTCTTTTCGACGACCCTTTCCCAGGCTTCGAGCTGCGCCTGCAGGATCTCGGGCGGCGTGCGATAGACGTTCACGCCGTCTTCGGTCTGCAACTCTTTGTAGGCCGTCGAATACACGTCGGCCATCTTCCAGCTGATATCGGCGGCGGATGCCTCGGCGGCGAATTTCAGGATCGCCTGCAGGTCGGGCGACAGCGAGCGATAGGTCTTGCCGCTGAACGGGATCTCGAACTGCTCCGTGGCCTGGTGATAGCTCTGCATCATGTAGTTCTTGACCACGTCGGGAAAGCCGAGGGCCCGGTCGCTGGAAGGGTTGTTCCACTCGGCCGCGTCGATCACGCCGCGATCGAGCGCCGGTACGATATCGCTTCCCGGCAGCGCGTTGACGGCAACGCCCAGCTCCTCGAACATGTCGATCGCCAGCCCGACGGTGCGGAACTTGAGCCCGCGCAGATCGTCGACGCTGGTCACCGGCTTCTTGAACCATCCCAGCGGTTGGGTCGGCATCGGGCCGGTCAGGAACGAGACGACATCCCGGTTCAGGCTCTTGTAGATCTCGGCCAGCAATTCCTTGCCTCCGCCATACTTGTGCCAGGCCAAGACGAGGTTGGAGTTCATCCCGAAGGCCGGCCCGGTTCCCCAGAGGCCGAGCGCCGCGCTCCTGCCGTACCAGTAGGCGATGATGCCGAAACCGGCATCGAGCACGTCATCCGACACCGCGTCCAGAAGATCGAACGCCCGAACCACCGAGCCTGATGGCAACACGTCGATCTTGAGACGCCCGCCGGACATCTGATCGACCTTTTCGGCGTAATCGACCGCGAACTGGTGCTGGATGTCCCCGGTGGGAAAGGTGCTTTGCAGGCGCAGCGTGCGGGTTTCCTGGGCGTGTGCGATATGCGGTGCGCCCAGCGTGGTGGCGACGGCGCCGGTGGTCAGCCCCGCCATCATCTTTCGCCGCGACAGCCCATTGCGCGCGGCCGTCCGGTTCACTTTCTCCGTGTCGTTTCCCATGACAAATCTCCTCCACTTGTCGTTGCGGGGCGCCCCCGCCCGGGACGGGCGGAAGGCGGGCGGTTCAGGCCGTTTCCCGGCCCGTCTATTCGATGCTGAAACCGGCCATTTCCTCGAGCGCGAGGATCAGTGCAGAATGATCCTTGCCGACATGGCCGTGGGCGGCGCAGACGTTGAAGAGTTCCTGTGTCGTCGCTGTGTTGGGCAGGCCCATGTTCAATTCCCGCGCGCCGGTCAGCGCGAGGTTGAGATCCTTCTGATGAAGGTTGATCCGGAAGCCCGGATCGAACGTCCGCTCGACCATGCGGCGGCCGTGCAGCTCCAGGATGCGCGACGATGCGAAGCCTCCCAACAGCGCCTCGCGCACCCGGGCGGGATCGGCACCCGCCTTGCCGGCGAACAACAGCGCCTCGGCGATGGCCTCGATCGTCAGCCCGACGATGATCTGATTGGCGACTTTGCAGGTCTGTCCGTCGCCGTTGCCGCCGACCAGGGTGATGTTCTTGCCCATGGTCTCGAAAAGCGGCCGGACGGTCTCGAACGTGTCGGTGGGCCCGCCCACCATGATGGTTAGCGACGCATTCTCGGCGCCGACCTCGCCGCCAGATACGGGCGCGTCAAGATATGTACAGCCAAGGTCGTTGATGCGCTTGGCGAAATCCTTGGTCGCCAACGGCGAGATGGAGCTCATGTCCACCACTATGTTGCCCTTCGACAGGCCCTCGGCCGCGCCATTCTCACCGAAGAGGGCCGCCTCGACATGCGGCGTGTCGGGGACCATCAGGATCACGATGTCGGATTTCGCGGCAGCCTCTTTGGCGCTGCCCGCGGTCGCAGCGCGCGCGGCGATGTTCTCGGGGATCGCAGCAATGTCGTAAACGGTCAGTTCATGTCCGGCATCAAGCAGATGGGCCGCCATGGGTCGTCCCATGATGCCAAGACCGATGAAGGCTATTTTCATTGGGTGGCTCCCTAGTTCAGATTCGGGCGTTCGGGCGGGGGCCGGATGCCATCCCGACCGCGACGACGATCTCGTCAGCCAAGGGAGCGTCGGGAATGAAGATCGGGATCGTGTGATAGAATGTCTGATCCTTGGCATCTACCTTGTGCGCCATCGGCAATTCGAGGGTCAGCCCGGTGGGCGCCACCTTCTGGTTGCCCACCATCCATGCCGACCCGTTGACAGCCTTGCGGCAGGGATCGCCGAAAAGCGTGGTATGGATGAGCGCGTTGGCGTGCTCGTAATCGCCGCCCAGACCGACGGCCGCCGCCTTGCCCAATGACTGGGCTTCATCCGCGCCGCCGAGAATGGAAACCGCCCGGTTGGCAAGCAGCTCGCCCAGCTTCGGCGCAACTTCGTTGATCTTCGGCTTGAGGTCTTCGACAAAGCCCTCGCCGGCCCACGGGTTCTTGATCACGGCTGCGACGATGACATGTCGGAACGGCCGGGAAAGTTCCCGCTGATCGTAACTCACATCTTCCTGGAAGATGGAAACCTTGCGAATCGTCAGTGTCATAACAGCGTTCACTCCCGAAATTGTGTTGCACCGTGTCCGATAGTGGACAGCGCGTCCACTCATGTCAAGCATGACGTCCACTTTAACAGGCTGCTGAAAAAGTCCGGGCTCGACGCTGTGTCGAGAACACGATTCACTCTTGGCTCGGCGGCAGCGGCGGGACTGATGATGCGCGGGACGGATGAGGCGGCGGGGTGGCTGTTCAGCTATGTCGGTCTTGTGGAGCGCGTTCCGGCACGGCGCCCGCTGCGCTTGACCCGTCGGATCGTGAACATCGCGTTGGCAAGCCTCGATGCCGAGTACAATGCGCTCTACACCGATTTCGGCCGTCCCTCCATCGCACCAGGGCGCCTGATCCGGGCGGGCCCGCTGCAATTCCTGTTCTCGATCCGGTCCGAGGGGCAGTTGATGGAGCAGATGGACCACAATCTGCTGTTCCGGTGGTTTGTCGGGTTAGGCATGGACGACGCTGTCTGGGCGCCGACGGTGTGCACGAAGAACCGCGACCGGCGGCTGACGACTGATATGTCGCGCAAGGTGACGGCCGCGATCCCGACACACCCGGAGATCCGACCGCTGCTCTCGGATGAGCACTTTTCGGTGGACGGCGCCTTAGTCAAGGCGTGAGCGTCGATGAAGAGCTTTCAGCCGACGGGCGACAGGGCGACACCGGGCGAGGACGATCCCGGAGGGCCACCGCCACCAGCTGACGAGACCTCCGCCAACACCGACCAGCCCCAGCAGACCGAGATCCAATCGATGCCCGACACGCCCCGCGAGACGCTCAACGCCGAAGTGAACTTCCGAGGCGAGAAGCGCCAGAACGCGACCCATGCATCGGTTACGGACCCGGATGCGCGGCTCTGCGAGAAGTCGCCGGGCGCCGCGGCGATGCTATGCTTCATGGAACATACCCTGATGGAAAACCGGAATGGTCTTGTCGCGCAGGTAGAGCTGACCCACGCCGATGGGCATGGCGAGCGGAAGGCGGCGCTTGAGATGATCAATCGGCGCCCCCGGGCTCGACCTGGCGTCTGACTTCTTCAGCAGCCTGTTAGTGCGCACTGGCGGAGTTGCTCCGGGCGTTCTAATGGTATCTTCACTACTGCATCGACGTCTCATGGAAGGCCGAATGTCACAGATACTGGGAACCCGCGTCCGTCAGATCCGCGAAGGCCGCAGATGGTCGCTCAGGGAGACAGCGGACAGGACCGGGGTCAGCAAGTCGATGCTGTCCAAGATCGAACGCGACGCCGTGTCGCCGACAGCCACCTTGCTGGGGCGTCTTGCCGAAGGGCTGGGGATCAGCATCTCGCAACTGATCGGCGGTGAAGAGCCGTGCGGAGACGTCATGTTCATGCCAGCACGTGAACAGCCCGTGTTCCGCGTGCCGACAACCGGGTTCGAGCGCCGGTCACTTTCTCCCGTCGCGCATGGGAACGGCAGCGTCGATTTCGTCGCCAACATCCTGCCGCCGCTCCAGAGTTCCGGCACCTTTCCGCCGCATCACGACGCCGTCGAGGAAACGCTTGTCGTTGCGGTGGGCCGCCTCAGGCTCCACCTGGGGGCCGCGCAATACGATATCGACACCAACGACGCCATCTACTACCGGGCGCACCTTTCCCATAGGTTCGACAACCCGTCGGAGAGCGAGACGGCGCTGTTCTACATCATGGTCAACAACGCCGCTGTCGCCGACACCTCTTGATCGTTCCGTAGCGTGCTCTATAGTGGACAATATCGCTCGGTTGATCCGGAGGTTGCGATATGTCCACCGCCCGCAACATGCGTATTCTCATCCTAGGTGCGGGCGCCATCGGCGGCTATTATGGCGGGCGCCTCTTGGATGGTGGCGCCGATGTCACCTTCCTTGTTCGCACGAAACGTGCGGCGCTGCTCTGCCGGAACGGGCTGATCGTCCACAGCGCGCTGGGAGACGTGAAGGCCGATGTGCATACCGAAGAACGGCCCGGCCGGATTTACGATCTCGTCGTCCTGGCCTGCAAGGCGACCGGCCTCGACGCCGCCATCGACGCGATCCTTCCGGCGATCGGGCCGGATACCACCGTTCTTCCGCTCCTGAACGGCGTGCGGCATCTGGCCATGCTGGACGAGAGGATCCCGCAGGCCGCCATACTCGGCGGTCTGTGCCATATCGGCGCCACAATGGACGACAAGGGCGAAATCCGGCACCTCAACGACCTGCAGCGCATTGCCCTCGGGGCACGCCGTCCGGAACAGGGCCGGGCCGCCGAGCGGGTGCATGCCGCCCTGTCCCGTGGCGGAATCGCGCCGGTGCTCAGCACCGATATCATGCAGGAGATGTGGGAGAAGTTCGTGTTCCTGACCGCTTATGCGGGGCTCACCTGCATGATGCGCGCGCCTGTCGGCGCCATTGCCGCCACCACGCACGGCAAGGCGGTCGCGCGGGAACTGCTCGAGGAATGTGCGGCGATCGCCACGGCTTCCGGCTATCCGCCAGCTGCGGAATTCATCGAATCGTCGTTCGTGACGCTGAGCGATGAGCGCTCGGAGGGCGCCGCATCCATGCTGCGCGACGTATTGCAGAACCGCAAGACCGAGCAGGACCACATACTCGCCGACATGCTTTCGCGTGCCCGGTCAGCAGGTGTATCGGCGCCGATCCTGCGCCTCGCAAGTACCCATATGGAGGCATACGAAGCCCTACGCGCCGTCCACTCTGATTGAGCAACCCTGCAGGCAGTGCCGGCTCAGCAAAGGCGAGCCATGACGGTTGTGTCGCAAAGATATCTGCGGGCCAAATGCAAGCGTTTTGCTGGACACAGTTATCCTGCCAGCGCTGCGAACTGCTGAAAGGCGATGCGGCCGTCGCCAGCAAGCTGACCCTTTCGGAACATATGCGCGGTCTCGATCCCGGCGAGGGTCGCCTGCGCAGCAGCGAAGGATTTGAAGCCCTGACCTGCCACTGAACTTTCATCTCGCGCAGCGGGGCGGGCGATTGCGGAGGTCAGCGTCCGTGCGTAGTCGGCCGGGGTCTGGTCGTCCAAGGCCGAATGCGGGCGTTCGATGTTGCAGTCAGCTGCCCAGGCAGCGATCACGGCCCGCGCATAAGCCAGATGTTGATCGGCTTGGAATAGGGCCCCCGTTTCGGGGCTGATCGGCTTCCAAAAGGGATCCCTCCGAGACTTGGGTCCACAGTGCTTCCAGGGATGATCCTGGAGCCAAGATTGGGATGCTGATTGTGGAGACGGGCGCCAAGATCCGCCGGGCGCGTTTCGTGCAGGGCAAGGCCATCAAGGAGATCCGCCGGGAGCTGCGGCTGTCTCGGAAGGTCGTGAGGAAGGTGCTGCGGTTCGCCTATCAGCGCAGCGTCCAGCCGCGACCCAGACTTGGGCCATGGACGGATGCGCTCGACGATCTGCTCGCAGCGAATGCGGCGCGCAGCAGCCGCGAGCGAGTGACGCTGACGCGCATCTTCGAGGACCTGCGGGGCGTGGCGTCGCGCCGCTCGGCTATGACGCCAAGGGTCGCACGTTTATCGTCAATGCGGCGGAGGCTGCGACCGTTCGAACGATCTTCAAACTCTATCTCGAACACGGCTCGATCCGGTCGGTGCAGGCCGAACTCGATCGGATGGGCCTGCGAACCAAGCATCGGCCGGGACTGCAGGGCACGGCGGTGGGTGGCGCGCGCTACGGACGTGGCCATCTCCAGCATCTGCTGACTAACCCCGTCTACATCGGCCGGATCCGCCACAAGGAGACGACCTATGATGGCGCGCATGATGCGATCATCGGGACGGATGTGTGGGAAGCCGTTCAGGAGAGGCTCATTCATCAGTCGGCGAAGGATCGAGGCCGGATTGCAGTTTCGGCGCCCTCTCCGCTCCTCGCCAAGATCGTCGATGAGACAGGGGACCGCCTGACACCTACACATGCGAACAAAAAGGGACGACGGTATCGTTACTACGTCTCGCACCGATTGATCGCGCCCCGAGGAGCGCTGGACGCATCGGGATGGCGCGTGTCCGCGGAACGCCTGGAGCGGGCCTCCGCTGAGGCGATCGCCAGCCGCATGGAAGAGACCGCGTTCGCGATCAAGCTGCTCGACAGTCCGGCCGCAGTCGAGATCGAACGTGTTCGTCGCTCTGCGGCGAAGCTTGCCGAAGGCCTGCGGGGCGAACGCCGCAACGCGCTTCTGGCGCAGGTGATCGCCGGCGGCTCGATCTCGCCGGATGCGATCGCGATCGAGTTGGCTTCGAACGTCCTCGCGAGCTTGCTCGAAATTGACGTCGCCCGCATCGACCCCTCGCATCTCTCCATCATCGCCCACATTCAGATCCGCCGGCGTGGGGTCGAGACCCGCATCGTCATTGGCGATGCGCCGCCGGACATTGACCGGAACCTCATCACGAAGATCGGCGAGGCGTTGCGATGGTTCGAAGAGGTCAAGGCGGGCGCTTCAATCCAGGACATCGCCGGTCGCGAGCGGGTGACACGTCAGCGCGTCGGCCAGGTTCTTCGTCTTGCGTTTCTCGCCCCTGGCCTTGTCGACGATGCTCTTGCCGGAATGCAACCCTTGGAGCTCACCACCGATCGCATCGTAAAGGCGCCGCATATGGAACTCTGGAAAGGGCAACGCGCCTGGGCGGCGAATCTTTGAGCCCGCGCCGCCGCTAAATCCCTTCAAAGTGAACCGCAGCATTCGCGATTGGAGACGCGCCGCCGTTTCGCAGGCATTTCGTCACCGGAGACCGATCTCCCGCATCGCGCCACGCCGCTAACCCCCGGAAACACGGGGCTATTCGGGAGGAGACCAAGAAGGCCGCAAATGCAGGGGACTGGCTGGCTGGGGCGGCAGGATTCGAACCTGCGAATGGCGGCACCAAAAGCCGCTGCCTTACCACTTGGCGACGCCCCAGCAGCGAGCGGATACCTAGCGTTGGGGCGCGGGCTTCGCAAGCGCTTGAAATCCACGCCCGGCGGCTTGCGCGCGCCTAACCCCGGCGCTATACGGCGGCCTGTTCGGAGTGTAGCTCAGCCTGGTAGAGCACTGCCTTCGGGAGGCAGGGGCCGGAGGTTCGAATCCTCTCACTCCGACCAATGATTTAAAGGGGTTGGGCCAGAGGGCCGAAAACCGCCCCCGGACTTGCCCCCGAGAATGGCGTCCTGCATTTCCTGCGTTCTGGCGATTCGGCGGCTTCGTCACGCTCTTCTGAAAATCCGGGCGCCAGATTCAGTAGGTCCGGCGCAGTTCCTCGGGGGTGGTGCCGAAGGACGATTCGATCTCTTGCATCTGCGCGCCGCCCTGGCAGGCCCAGGTGATGGCGGTGCGCCGCAGGTCGTGCGGCGTGCAGCACAGGATGCCGGCGTTCCGCCGCGCTTTCTGGAAGCCGCGCTTCACGCACTCCGCGCGCTTGCCGCGGCAATGCACCACCCACTCGGCGCCATCGCGCTCCCAGTAGTGTCAATGGCGCCGGAAAAACCCGCCACGAGGGCGCCCGAATATCCATGCGTATTTGCACGCTGATCTCGCGGCCTGATCTGAGGGCGCGCTGCCCGGCAACACGATCACCCTGACCGCGCCCTACGCCGTGAACTCTGGCGACGGCTTGCTCGTCGGCTCCATCTTCGGCATCGCCGCAGGGAACGCCGCAAATGCCGAGACGGTCGAGACCGCGCTCGTCGGCATCTTCGATCTGGAGAAGGTCGTATCCCAAGCCTGGTCCGCCGGTGACAAGATCTATTGGGACAACTCCAAAAAGGAATTCACCAAGACCGCCACTGCGACTACGCTGATCGGCGTGGCCGCTGAGGCTGTTGCTGGCGGCGAATTTCGTGCACCGGGTGATCAGCGACATTGGCGCATTAGTGATTTCGCGCGCGACGGGCGCCATTCTGGCCACCATCGCGGTCGACGCAATCCTTGGTGGTCTGGATACGCTGCACATCGTTGATATCCCGCCCGCCGAACCAGCCAGCCTGTTGATCGAAAAAATAGAAAAGGCGAAGCTCTGCCTCGCTGCCCAAAGAGCTAGCGCGCCGCCATGGGCACAGGCGCCGGAACGGCCGAGAGCAGTTTTTTGGTATAGGCATGTTGCGGCGCGCGCAGCACCTGTTCGGTCGGGCCGGTTTCGACAATCTCGCCCTTATACATTACCGCGATGCGGTGGCTCACCCGCTCGACAATCGCAATGTCGTGGCTGATGAACAAGAACGCGATCCCCAACTCGTCTTGCAATTGCTGCATCAATGCCGTGACCCGCGACGCGGTGGACACATCCAGAGCTGAAACCGCCTCATCGGCAACGATCACCTTGGGTGAGACCGACAAGGCGCGCGCAATGCACAGCCGCTGCCGCTGACCGCCCGAGAATTGATGCGCGAACAGCTCTGCCGCCTCCGGCTCCAACGTGACCTTGACCAGCAGTTCGGCGGCGAGTTCGCTGCGCTCTGTCGGACCAAGCCCGCTATGCAGATAGGCCGGTTCCGTGATCAGATCGCGGACCTTCATGCGCGGGTTGAGGCTGGCATAGGGATCCTGAAAGATCATCTGAATGTTCGAGCGTTGCTTGCGCAGCTCTTCGCTGTTCATGTCTACAATGTCGCGCCCATTGATCACGACCGAGCCTTGATCCGGCTCAATCAAGCGCATCAGGGTGCGCGACAGGGTGGACTTGCCGCAGCCGGATTCGCCCACCAGGCCCAGAGTTTCGCCCGGCCGGATATCAAGGCACACATTGTTGACGGCCTGAAAATGAGTGCTTCTTGAAAAAAATCCGCCGCCGGAATGGAATGCTTTGGACAGACCTTTGACCGACAAAACAGGCTCTTGCTCTGGCACTGCGGTTCGGATCACTCCTTGCCCCAGTTTCGGGGTGGCGGCCATCAGCATGCGCGCATAATCCGATTGCGGCGCGTCAAACAATTGGGCCACGGGGGCGGTTTCCTCGGTCACGCCATTGCGCAAGACCAGCGCGCGGTTCGCGACCTCGGCCACCACGCCCATGTCATGGGTGATGAACAAGACCGCCATGCCCAATTCAGCCTGAAGGCTTTTGAGCAAAGCCAGCACCTCGGCCTGTGTGGTCACATCCAGCGCTGTCGTCGGCTCGTCCGCGATCAACACTTCTGGCCGGCAGGCCAGCGCCATGGCGATCATCACACGCTGGCGCAACCCGCCCGATAGCTCATGCGGATACTGGCTCAACCGCCGTTTCGGCTCGGGGATGCGCACCTGATCGAGCGCTTTCTCAGCCGCGGCAATCGCCTTTGCGCGCGACAGATTCTGATGCCGGCGCAAAACCTCGGCCACCTGCTCGCCAATCCGCATCACCGGGTTCAACGAGGTCATCGGCTCTTGAAAAATCATCGAAATCCGGTTGCCCCGCACATTCGACAATTGCTTGTCATCCAGCAGATGCACATCAACCGGATCGTCCTGCCCCAGCCGGATCGTACCCTGCTTGATCCGCCCGCCTTCGCGTTCGATCAGCCGGATCACAGCCAGAGCAGTGGCGGACTTGCCCGAACCAGACTCGCCCACCAACGCCAAGGTTTCTCCCGCCCGGATATCGAACGAAAGATCTTGCACAGCGACATGGCTGCCGAAGGAAACAGAAAGGTTTTCGACAGACAGAATTGGGGCGTCAGACATGGGTTAGAAGCTCTCCATCGGCGGGGTCCAACGGCCCGGTTGCGGGGTGAGCCGCGCCTCGAACGGATCGCATCCGAACACTTGCCAATGCACCGTATCCGCCAGCGTCAACATCCCCCACGCCTCAGCAGGCTCGCCGCGGGTTGAAAAACTTTCGGTCAGGGATTGCTGGGTCAGGTGCGAAATACCGTCAACCGTGGTCACCGTGTTCCAATGCACATGGCCGGCCAGACAGAGCACCGGCACCTGCGCCTGCCCCAGCGCCGTGCGCGCGCGGCGCGATTGCGGATAGCGCGAGGCCTCTGGGCGACATTCGAAATAGTAATTGCCGATCTGGCTATGGCCCGACACCGGCACATGGCTAACCACCAAAGTCGGCTTGCTGGCCTTTTGCATCACATTCGAAAGCCACAGCAAATCTTGCTCCGGCAACTGAAAACTATGCGGCGTTGTCGAGCGCCCGATCTTGGCATCGGCGCGCCAAAGGGCGATTTGCCAATCACCGAAATCCAGCAGCTCGTTTTCCAGCTTTTGCCCCAGAATTTTTTCGTTCTGCGCCACACTCAAAAATTCGCGGTCGTGATTGCCGCAAACATGATGGATCGGCGCGTTGATTGCCTGCATGGCGTCGATAACTTCGACCTCCAGCTTCAGATCGGCCTCTTCGTCAATATCGGAAATGCGGTCGCCAAGATCCAAGACAAGATCTACCTCTTCGGTATTGGCCCATTCTGCGAAATCCGCCAGCAGCGCCAAGGCGGTGTCGCCGCGTTTGGTAAATTTGGGTGTCCCGTGGTGAATGTCGGCGATCACGCCAATGCGTAGAGTCATGATTTGAGTACCTTGTTGAAGAGTTGACGCGCGCCCGGCCGAGGCACGCGCCTTTATTGACCTTATCTATCAGTCAGAGAGATAGAGCCGGCGCGGAAATCGAGCACATAGGGGATATGCCCCGGCAGCGGCTTCCAATTCACGCTTTTCTGCATCGCCCAGCTTTCAAACGGGCGGTAGAGCGGCAGAACCGGAGGATCAGCTTTGATCCTGTCCATCAGCTTGGCATAGGCCGCATTGCGGACCGCAACATCGCTGGAGAAACGGAACTCATCCCAGATCGCGGCATACTCCGCATCCGTATTGAAGCGGCCGCCGCTTTCAGAGGCGCCGTCCGGCGCCCACATCACCCCGAACGAGCCAAACGGATCCGCAAAATACATCGGGTTGGACCAACTGCGGGTCATCATTTCAGGATCATTGCCGTTCCATTTGGCACTAACGCGCAGCTTGCCTTTGACGCCAATCTCGGACCACATTTCTATGATCGCTTGACCAGCCAGAACACCATTGGTGTAGTAGACAGGATAGGCGTCAAAAATGATCTCTTCGCCGTCGTAATTGCTTTCGGCCAGCAGAGCCTTGGCTTTCTCGGGATCGTATTCAAAGGTCTTCAGATCAGGCTGATGCAAATCACCCATTTCGACCATCGTGTGGCTTGACGGCACGATCGCCTTACCCAGCCACAACGCCTCGTTCAGCAGATCGCGGTCAATGGCCAGCGACAGCGCTTGGCGCAGTTTCGGATCGGTCAGCTTGGGATGGTTCACGTTCATGATCATGACGTGGAAGAGCGCCGTCGCGCTGCCCTCAGTTTTCAGATCAGCGTCATTCTCGATCAACGCCAACTGGTCCGGTGCGATATTGGTGATAATATCCGCCTCGCCGGTTTTCAGCGCCGTGATCCGGGCCGAAGTTTCTGGCATCCGGATGACCGAGGCTTTCTCCAACGGGGCCTTTTCGCCCCAGAAATCATCAAACCGGGTGTAGATCACCTTTTCGCCCGGCACGAATTCAGAAATCGCATAGGGCCCGGTACCGACCGGCGCGAGGCTAAACGCCTCATAGTCACCATCCTCGGCAACATCAGGATCGCCCGACAGCGCCTTCGTATAGTCTTCGGGGATGATCATGACCTGTTGCAGGTTCATCAAAGTTTCCCAAAGAGGCTCTTCACGCTCAACACGCACGCGCACCGTGTAGTCATCAACCTTGGTTGCTTCGACAAAGTTGCTCAGACGGTCTTTGGAGCGCACCAGATAGGGCGGAAATGTCGCTTGATAGATTCGGTTTAAAGAGAACACCACATCATCCGCGGTCATCTCTTCACCGTTGTGGAATGTCACGTCTTTGCGCAGCTTGAATTCCATCACCTTGGGTTCGACAAGCTTCCATTCCGTTGCCAAAGCGGGTTTCCAGATTTGTTCGATCGTGTGCGGGTCGTGGCCAACCAATGTGTCCAGTGCGTTGTAATAGAACTGCGAGCCTGTGTTCGAATGGTCGCGTCCGGGATCGAGAAATTTGGGAACATTCGCGGCCCCCACCGTGATTTCCTGGGCGAAAGCGCCCGTTGCCGCCAGGATCGCAGTCGTTGTGACAAGTAGTTTTTTCATTTCCGTCTCCATGATTAAAAGGACGGGCCTTGAAAGCCTCTTGTTGTTCAGCGGTCGCGTAGACGCACATCGACATGGTCTCGCAACCAGTCTCCGAGGATCTGCACCACATAGGTGAGAAGAAGGATCGCCAAAGCAGGCGCGATGACGACCCACGGGGCGGAGGGCATGTAATCGCGGCCATACCCGACCATCGACCCAAGCGTCGCCGTGGGAGGCTGTACGCCCAAGCCCAGGAACGACAGGGTGGATTCGAGGATCACGATATTCGACAGGGACAGCGTGAACTGCACCACCAGAGGCGAGATGATATTGGGCAGCACGTGCCGGCGGGCGATGTAGAACGGCGCCGCACCGCTGGCCTTGGCGGCCTCAATGAAGGGTAAGCTGGTCAGCTTGCGTACCTCGGCGCGCACGATGCGAGCATATTGCTCCCACCCGGCGGTGCCCAGAACACAGATCATCACCGTCAACGACGTGCCAAAGACCGACAGGATCAGTAGCGCGATCAGCGTGAAGGGAATGGCGATTTGCAGATCGACACCTGCCATGATGACATCTTCGGTAAAGCCGCGGCGCAGCCCGGCCAGCATGCCCAGAAACCCGCCGATCATCAGCCCGATGCAGGCCCCGATCACCGCCAGCAAAAGCGTTAGCTGCAAGCCGAACAACGTGCGCGTCAGAACATCGCGGCCCAACTCATCCGAGCCCAGAAGGAACCCTTCTTTGTAGCGCTCGAACCCAATGGGCGGGCGCAGCCGCGAGATCAGGCTTTGCTTGAGCGGATCAAAGGGCGCGATCAGCGGCGCAAAGATCGCCGCCAACAGCAGGATCACCCCCAGAACCGCCGCCACTTTCTGAAAACTATTGGCCTCGGTCCACAGGCTGCGCAGCTTGCTGCGACGGGGCATTTCGGTGCTCATGCTCATCGGCTCACATCTTTCCCAAACGAATGCGAGGATCGGCATAAGCGTAGGCGATATCGGTCAGCGCATTGATCACCACCACCGCCAGCGCAACGGTAATCACCCCGAATTGCAGCACCGGATAATCCCGCGTGATGGCCGACGACACCAACAACTCGCCAATGCCTGGCCAAGAGAAGATTGACTCGACCACCACATTGCCCGCAGCGGCCATGCCCGCGATTTGCAGCCCCAGCACTGACAACACTGTGATGCTGGCATTGCGCAGCCCGTGTTTGAGCACCACCACACCCTCGGGCAGACCCTTGGCCCGCGCCGTGCGCATGAAATCCTGGCCCAACACGTCCAGCATCGCGTTGCGGGTAAACCGGGTCAGCGCGGCGATCAGCACGCCTGACATCGCAATGGTCGGCATGATGAAATGCGCCCAGGTGCCATTACCCACCACCGGCAACAAATTCCATTTGAACGAAAGCAACAGCACCATGAAAGTGGCGATGATAAAATTCGGCACCGCATAGCCGACAAAGGCCAGCGACATGATCGCGCTGCCAATCCATTTGTCGCGAAACAGCGCCGCCAGCACGCCAAAGGGCAAAGAGATCACCAATGTCAGCGCCAGAGCCGCGGCAAGCAATTGCAGCGACGGGCCAACCCGCTCTGCAACGATCTCGGACACCGGGCGGCGCTCCATAAAGGATAGGCCAAAATTGCCCTCAAGCACGCCCTTGAGGTAGTGCAGGTATTGCTCCCAGATCGAGCCATCCAGCCCGAAATAGGAAATCATCATCTCGCGATCTTCAGACGTTAATCCATCGCCCAAAAATGTATCAAGCGGGCTGCCAGACAGGCGCGTGGCAAAAAACACCAGCGTGATAATGGCAAACAGCGTCACCACCATTTTTATCAGCGTACGCAGAATATACAGTGTCATGAGCCTGCCCTCGCCCGTTGAACATGCAGAAAATGGATGCCAGCCGCTTGGGCGGCGGCCCCATCGGTTTCGGGGTTGTCGCCCACCAGCACCGACTGCGACGCGGGCACCCCGGTGCGTTCCAAGGCCCACTGCACACTATAGGGGTTGGGCTTCCCAATGCTCTTGGCCTCGACAGTGCCCAGCATCGCATTGATCGCCGCCAGCAACGCGCCGGTTTCGGCAATCGGGTAGCCGTGTAGTGACGGGTGCGAGCGATCAAGATTCGACACCCAAAGCGTCGCACCGTCCAATACCTGCGCCGCGATCTGGTTCAGTTCGGGAATGCGGAGCGCGGTATCCCGGCACAGTAGCGCAATCTCGGGCCGCGCGGCTTCCAAATCGAACCCCAGTTTGTCAGCAAGACCGCGGATCGACGGACTACCATATAGCGCGAGCTTTGCGCCGGGATGCTGACGGCTAAGATGAAACAGCGTCTGCTCTCCGGCCAGCAGGATCCGATCTGGATCAATGCTCACCCCCAGTTCGTCAAGCTCTCCGGCCAATTGCGGGGCCAGATGGGTCGAGTTGTTCGACAGAATCCACAGGCGATCGCGGCACGTCTGCACAAAATCCGGCGCATCAGAGAACGCCTTGCCACTCGACACCAGACACCCATCCAAATCGCAAAGCACAAGCCTGCGATCGGCCACCCGCGCCGCATCGAGAAAAGAGCTTGTTTCAATGTTCTGCGCAAAATCGATTGTCACCCGGCAAACCTCTCTTGTTCGGCGCCAAAGCACCGTTGCGCGGCATGCCCCACGCAAGTGAAAAAATTGGAAGCGGTGGCCATTGACCACCGGCTGCATGTTCTAGGGCTAGCGACTGAATGTAACAAAAAATAGTTGCTCTAAGGCGCGCTTCAAAGCTACGCTTTTAGGTGGCGAAAGCATTACTATAGTTGGGACGAAATGAGTTTGTCAGTCAGCCGATTGAAGGCACTATGCGCCGTCGCAGAAACCGGGTCATTCGCGGCAGCGGCCCGCAAGCTTGGCGTCACCCAGCCTAATGTATCTCAACAAATCAAAAAGTTAGAGCAATCTTGCGGCATCAGCCTGTTCAGCCGTCAGAACGGCCAACTGATCGCCACGCCCTTTTGCGAGCGGGCCAGCGAATCGGCCGCGCAGGCGATTCAGCACCACGAAGCCTTCGAAACTATGTTGAAACATCACGGGAATCTCGCTCAGGGCCATTTGAGTATCGGACTGGGCAACGCGGTGCCGGGGATGGAGCTGATCTCGAAATTCAACAAGGCCTATCCCGACGTTACGTTGAAAGTCGCCACCGGATCTTTCCGCAAGATCATCCGCGCCGTGCTGGATCAAACCGTTGATGTCGCCATCTTGCCCGACATCCCCAAAGACCCCAGATTTCGCCGCAAGGTTCTGCTGAACAATCGGGTGGTCGCCATCGTGCCGGTGCATCACCGTTTCGCCAGCATGCAAGGGCTGTCCTGCAGCGACCTGCTGAGCGAGCGTCTAATTTTTCGCTCCGAAGGCTCCTCGACCCAGAAAGTCGTGGATAGATACTTCCGGTCCCATAACGTCCAACCCGCACCCTTGCTGAAACTCGACACGCGCGAAGGCGTCTACGAGGCGGTTGCCCACGATATGGGCGTGGGGTTCGTTTGGAAAACTGGCACCGGGCGCACAGAGGACGTGCAACAAATTGATCTAGTCGACGGGGAAACCAGCAGCGCCGAGGTCGTTTTTGCGCCCAAGGACCGGCAGATGGAGGTGATAGACGCCTTTTTCGGATGCTGCGTTCAGATCAAGGGTAGCGCGCGCCTGCCCGGCCCCTTCCCCAGCGCTGGCCTGACGCCACAGCTCGCAGCTAAAGGCCGACTCTAAGAGGCCGAGCTGTTCTGAGGCATTCTTTCAATCAACCGCGTTTCCAGCAACTGGCCAGTTTCATACAGCACCGGATAGGCGATCGCAGAGATATGGCTGTTGACCTCGCGCAGCGCGCGCAGGGTTTCCAGATGGATGTCGGAGGTCTCAAAGCTTTCGGGCTTGCCATTTTGCAGCCGTTTGAGATGCCGCTTGCGACTTTCCCGTTCAGCAGTCTTGATGTCGGTCTTCTCAAGGCTCAGCAACCGCGCGCTTTCTGGATCGTTCGAGATCAGCACATTCGCGGCAAGCTTGATATTCGCGATGATCCCCTCGTGCATTTGTGTCAGCTCTGCCCGGCCCTCGGCGCGGAACACCCAGCCGCGCGCGTGCAGCCGCTGGGCAAGCGCGGTCAAGCGTTTTGAGATCACATCGCCCGCAGATTCCAGCCGGATCGCATATTCCACCATATCCCGCGCCGCCCGCGCTTCTGATTTCTTGTAAGACTCGCGGGGAATAGCGGCAACGAAATTGCGGATCTCGGTCAGGCAGGCATTAACTTGGCTGTCCATTGCCCGAATGGAGCCGATCAGATTGGCATCGTCGGTCTGGTAAATCTCCAGTGACGGGCGGAACATCGCCTCGACCAGCCCCGACATCCGCATCAGCTCTTGTTTCAGGCAGGTCAGCGCCATGGCGGGCGTGCCGAGCGTGGCTTTGTCGAGCTGCGAGCCCGGCGCAATTCGCGCGCTTAAATCTCCGCGCGTTTTTGGCTCGGGCAAGAGCCGCACGGCCAACGGCTCGATCAGGCGGCAGAACGGCAAAGTCAGCAGGAGCAGCGCGACGTTAAAGCCGATATGGGCGAAGATGATACTCTGCGCGGCGCCCAGATTGGGCCGCTCGAAAAACTCCAGAACCGGCGTTGCGCTGACCAGAAACAGCGCGCCAAGCGCCATCGCCCCACGCAGTCCGAAATTGGTCACAACCAGCCGCCGCGCCGCAATGTCCATGCCGCGCGCCAGCCAGACCGGGATCAGACCGCTGCCCAGATTTGCCCCCAGCAGAATGCCGAAACCGGCGGTAAAGGACAGCGCCTCGATCTGCACCAAGGTGATGACAACCAAGATCGCCGCAACACCTGAATGCATCACAAAAGCTAGCACTGCGCCGACCAGAAAGGCGGTGATCAGGTCAGCCTCCAGATAGGCCGCAGCCGCCGGTAAAAAGGCACTGTCGCGCACCGGCTCGACCGCTTCGCGCAGTAGCCCCAGCGACATTAGGATCAGCGCGATACCCATGATGATCCGGCCATACTGGCGCAGGCGGCGGTTCTCGGCCTTGACCGACAGCCACCCGCCCACCGCCAGCAGCGGCGCTACGATCCAGCCGATGGGGAAGGACAGGATTTGCACGATCAAAGCCGAACCCAGATCGCCGCCCAGGATGATCGCCAAGGCCGTGGGAAAGCTGAGGTAGCCTGAGGCCAAGAACCCCGCCGCCAACAGGGCGACCGCGGCCGAGCTTTGCATCACAACCGCAAGCGACATGCCCGTCGAGGCCGCGCCAAACAGGTTTGCCTGCTTGCGCAACACCCGCTGAAACGATGCGCCATGCGCTCGCTCGATCCCTGTGCGCACCATCCGCACAGAGAACAACAACAGCATCGTTGCGCCAGCCAGACTGATAATGAAGGACAAAATGACCATCTGATTTTTCTATTCTTTGACCTTACTTTACCCGCCAAAGCTGAAGCATCGTTAGCGCCTCTGCAGGCATCGCATGCCGGTGAAGATACCGCTCATCAGCCGTCCCAGCGCTACTGCCCAATACAGTGAGCCGTTCCACTTCGTGCCCTATGGCGTAGTGATTTCACCGCCCCCTTTGACCAAGACGAGCCGACCACGGCCCGTCAAGCTGTACCAAGCCCGGACCAAAGACATGCTTTGGGTGCCCCCAAGGGCGGCTAGGATTGGTTTAGATGCCTTTGGCGACCATGCGAAGGGGGGCGCGCAATGAGCGCGCAAAGCCGCTCGGCCCTCTTGCGGGCATCCCCATCAGTTTGAAGGATTTAGTCGCAACCGCCGGAATTCGTGCAACATTCAACAGCCGTGTCATGGAGAACTGGAAACCAGATGCGGACGCAAAGGGTCATTTGAGCGACGCCGGCGCCATCGTCTTAGAGCCCGACCAAAAAGTAGATGAGCGATATCATAGGCTTGTGATTCACCGCCGTTGCGAGACGGACGGGAGGATCAGATGCCTTGGGATGACATCGCTCGGCGAGAGCATAAGCGGGACACGGCTCGATATCCAAGCGATCTGAGGGATCGGGAAAGGGCGCTAATCGCGCCGCTCCCGCCGCCCGCCAAGTCCGGCACGACCAGCTTGCCCTGCCTTGCACGGCCGCGCCACTCCGACAGGTGATTGGCCTTCATGCCATACCGCGCGGCCACCTCGATGACCGTGACGCCAGGGACAAGCGTCTCAGCCACGATCCGGCCCTTCACTTCGTCCGGCCAGCGCCGATGTCCCGTGGCGCCAACAACAATCTCACCGACGAAACCGGACTCCAAATGGATGTCCCGACGACCTCCCATGGAGCCCTCCAGACAAATCTACGTCCGAAAAGGGACTTGCAGATTGTAAGGCGCACCAAAAGGTGGGGTCGGGAAACCGCTTACGCTTGGGCCATACTTTCCCCTAAAGATCTGCGCAAGCTCCCGATCGCCGCCCGGCGACCTCTCCGTAAATCTCGACGCGCTTGCACTGGATCCGGCGCGGGTGGAGGGATTCGCCCTCTGGCTCCAAACCCTAATTTTCTCACGGGGGCGGTCGAAACCGGTGGCGCTCGAGCGTCTACATTCAACGGGGCCCCGCATTTCCCCATGAATTCGCGCCCGGCGCGCCGCTTGCCTGCACGGTGGAGCCGACGGTATCGCAGCGGAGGGAAGGGGCTTGCGAAATGTGGCGGCGGGCCGGGGAGGCCGGTGGGTGGCGCCGGCGCCGTCTAATTCGTCTGCGGACGCGGGTGCGGCGCGGTCTTTCTGGCCGACCGATACCCTGCTTTGAGGGGCGCGATACTGAGGGAAAAAGCCGCGCTATCGTGCGTGAATTTTTTGTTTATCGTTATATATCAACTGAGTAACCCCATTATCGCGCGCGATAACGCGCTTTGTCGCGTGTGAAGTGGGGGCGGCCGCGCGGGCGGCTTCAGCTCTCGCTTCCGTCCAGCGCCGCCATGATCGATCTGATCATCCCGGTCGCGTCCGGCCCGTCCCATTCGGCGTCGCCCTGAAGCCGCGCGATTTCGCGCCCCTTGCGGTCGAGGATCAGGGTCGTCGGCATTCCAAGGATGGCGCCTTCGGAGCCGATCCGGAGACTTGGCTCGCGGTGGATCGCGAGGTTCTCAACGCCCACCGAATCGTAGAACTCCTGGATCTTCTCCGTGCTGGCGCGGTCCATCGAGACGGTGACGACATCGAAGCCCTCATCCGCCATCGCGGCTTTCAGCCGGTCCAGCGAGGGCATCTCCTCGCGGCAGGGCGGGCACCATGTGGCCCAGAAATCGAGGACAACGACCTTGCCTTCGTAATCGGCGACGGAGACGGGGGCGCCGTCGCCGGTCTCGAACGTGGTCTCCAGCCGCGGCTTCGGGGAGTCATGGAAAATGAGCTTCGTCATGTCGCCGGCGCGCGCGGCTTTCAGCGCCTCGATCTGGTCGGCCGACAGATCGCCTGCGGCGGCGGGGGTGGCGCAGACGGCGAGAGCGCCGTATAGGATCGCGCCGATGAAGCCCGTGACCACTGCGTTCATTTTTACTCCTTCCGACCCGCCAGGGGCCGCATGACCAAGACAGCCAGACCAGACCAGACTGCGCCGGCCCCGAAGGGCCAGAACACGATGTGGGGCGGGCGTTTCGCCTCTGGTCCCGATGCGGTGATGGAGGAGATCAACGCCTCCATCGGCTTCGACCGCCGCCTCGCGGCGGAGGATGTCGAGGGAAGCCGCGCCCATGCGCGGATGCTCGCCGCCACCGGCGTTATCACATCGGGCGACGCGGACCAGATCTGCGACGGGCTTCTCACGATCTTGTCAGAAATAGAGGGCGGAACGTTCGAATTCTCCCGCGCGCTCGAGGATATCCACATGAATGTGGAGGGGCGGCTGACGGCTCTGATCGGCGCGCCGGCGGGGCGGCTCCATACCGCGCGGAGCCGGAACGATCAGGTGGCGCTGGACTTCCGGCTCTGGGTCCGGGCGCGGACGGACGAGGCGATCGCCGGACTGGAGGCGCTGATCCGGGCGCTCGTGGCGCAGGCCGAGGGGCGCGAGGCGGTCATCATGCCCGGCTTCACGCATCTGCAGAGCGCGCAGCCGGTGACCTGGGGCCATCACATGATGGCTTATGTCGAGATGTTCGGCCGCGATCTCACGCGTTTTCGCGACGCGCGCGCGCGGATGAACGAATGCCCGCTCGGCGCGGCCGCGCTCGCCGGCACCTCGTTCCCGATCGACCGGGAACTGACGGCGAAGGCGCTCGACTTCGACCGGCCGACCGCGAACAGTCTCGATTCCGTCGCCGACCGGGATTTCGCGCTGGAATATCTCTCCGCCGCCTCAATCGCCGCGACGCATCTGTCGCGCTTCGCGGAGGAGCTGGTGATCTGGTCCTCGGCGCAATTCCGCTTCGTGAAGCTCTCGGACCGGTTCACCACCGGCTCCTCGATCATGCCGCAAAAGCGCAACCCGGACGCGGCCGAACTGGTGCGCGCCAAGGTGGCGCGGATCACCGGCGCCTTCGTCACCCTCTCCACGGTGATGAAGGGCCTTCCCATGACCTATTCGAAGGACATGCAGGAGGACAAGGAGCCGGTCTTCGACGCCGCCGACGCGCTTTCACTCGCGCTCGCGGCGATGACCGGCATGGTCGCCGACATGACGCCGAACGAGGCGCGGCTGAGGGAGGCCGCCGGAGCAGGCTTCTCCACCGCGACCGATCTCGCGGACTGGTGCGTTCGCAAGCTCGATATTCCGTTCCGCTCCGCCCATCACATCACTGGCGCGCTGGTGAAGGCGGCGGAGGAGCGCGGAGTCGATCTCGCCGATCTGACGCTTGAAGAGATGCAGGCGGTCGAGCCGCGGATCACGGATGACGTCTACAGCGTCCTGACCGTGGACGCTTCGGTCGCCAGCCGCACCAGCCATGGCGGAACGGCCCCGGATCAGGTGAAGGCGCAGATCGCGCGCTGGAAGGAGCGCTTGGCATGAATCCCCGACTTCGCAACGTGCTGATCGTCCTGGCGTTCATCGTGCTCTGCGCATCGCTTGTCGGTTGCGGGCGCAAGGGCGAACCGCAGACGCCCGCGCCGGCGGAGACCGCCGAACCGGCCGAATAGCCAACGCGGCGCCCCCGCCGGAGGAGCAACCATGCGCCATATCTATCTATTGCTTGCGGCCCTGGGCGCAGCGCTGCCGATGTATTACTTCCTTTCCTGGTTCGTGGCCTTCGGGTTCGATATCGGCGGGATGGTCGAGGCGTGGAACGTGAACGACGCGACCACCGGTCTCGTCTACGATCTGACGGTCGCCGCGGCGGCGCTTTTCGCCTGGGCGATATGGGAGACGGCGCGTTCGCGGCGCTGGCTGAACCTCGTTGCGCTGCCTGTGACGCTCTGCGTCGGCGTCGGTTGCGGATTGCCGCTCTACCTCTGGCTCCGGTCGCGCTGATGGATCATTTCACTTATCGAAGCGGCGTTCTGCATGCCGAGGATGTCTCGTTGGAGGAGATCGCAGATGCGGTCGGCACGCCTTTCTACGTCTACTCGACGGCGACGCTGGAACGGCATTTCAAGGTGTTCGAGGAGGCGCTGAAAGGCCTGCCGCATCTGATCTGCTACGCCATGAAGGCGAATTCGAACCTCGCTGTGTTGCGGGTGATGGTGCGCGCCGGGGCCGGTATGGACGTGGTCTCGGGGGGCGAACTGGAACGGGCGCTGGCGGCGGGCTGCGCGCCCGACAAGATCGTCTTTTCCGGCGTCGGCAAGACCGAGGCCGAAATGCGCCGCGCGCTCGATGTCGGCATCCGCCAGTTCAATGTGGAGAGCGAGCCGGAATTGCGCGCGCTGAACGCGGTCGCGCTTTCCGCCGGCCGCGTCGCGCCGGTCGCTGTCCGGGTCAATCCGGATGTTGACGCGAAGACCCACGCCAAGATCGCCACCGGAAAATCCGAAAACAAGTTCGGTGTTCCCATCGCGCGCGCAAGGGCGGTCTACGCCGAAGCGGCGGCGATGGAGGGGGTCGCGGTCGTCGGCGTCGATGTGCATATCGGCAGCCAGCTCACCACGCTGGAGCCATATGAGGCCGCGTTCCTGAAGCTCCGCGAGCTCGTCGGAGTTCTGCGCGAGGACGGGCATGAGATCAGCCGGCTCGATCTCGGCGGCGGGCTTGGCATTCCCTATCGCCGCTCGAACGAAGCGCCGCCGCTGCCATTCGACTATGGCGAGGTGGTTCGCCGGACGGTCGGTGATCTCGGCTGCGAGATCGAGATCGAGCCGGGGCGCCTGATCGCCGGCAACGCCGGGCTTCTGGTGAGCCGGGTCATTTTTCGCAAGGAAGGCGAAGGGCGGGACTTCCTGATTCTCGACGCGGCGATGAACGATCTGATCCGTCCGGCGATGTATGACGCCTGGCACGATGTCGAGCCGGTGCGCGAGCCCGCTGCTGACGCGCCGGTGGGGCCGGTCGATCTTGTCGGCCCGGTTTGCGAGAGCGGCGACACCTTCGCGCGACAGCGCGAGATGGCGAATGTCGAGGCCGGGGCGCTGGTCGCTTTCCGCTCCGCCGGCGCATATGGCGCGGTGATGTCGTCGGAATACAACAGTCGGCCGCTCATACCGGAGGTTCTGGTGTCCGGTTCACGGTTTGATGTGGTGCGTCCGCGCCCCACATATGATGAAATGCTGGGACGCGAGCGGATTCCCGGCTGGCTGGAATAGGCCGGGCCGCTCTCAGCCGGCAGCGTCGCCCACGGCGCGCCTGAGGAGACCCGATGGTCGGAACGTCTCGTTATTCGACGGCGACGGAAATGCTGCTGGCGCAGGCTTCGGTCGAGCGTGAGGCGCGGCGCGCGCGGCGCGCGCTCTGGATCGAGAGGGCGCTCCGGGCGCTCTGGCCGGTGTGGGCGCTGGTCGCGCTCTTTCTCGGGTTGGCGTTGCTTGGCGTTCCGGCGGCGCTGCCTTCCGCTTGGCACGCCGCGCTTCTGGCGGCGTTCGGGGCGGCGACGCTGTTCTTTCTGGCGCGTGGGCTCTGGTCGCTGCGCCGCCCGTCGCCGGGCGAGGCGTTGGCGCGTCTAGACGAGGGCGCGCGGGGACGCCCCGCGCAGACCTATTCCGACGCGCTGGTCGCGGGTTCGGGCGACAAGGGCACCGAGGCGATCTGGCGCGCGCATCAGCGGCTTCTGGCCGGACGGGCGGCGGCGCTTCGTGCGAGAGCGCCCGATTTTCGGGTCTCTGAGCGCGACCCTTACGCGCTTCGTCATGGCGGTCTGATCGCGCTGGCGGCGGGACTGATCGCGTTCTTTGGAACAGAAGGGGCAGTTGGCGCGCGGCTGGCGGATCAGCTCAATCCGGGTGCCCTGAACGCCGGGCCGGCGGCCCCGGCTCCGACGCTGGAGGCTTGGGCGACGCCGCCTGCCTATACCGGCGTCACCGCGATCTACCTGACGCGCCTGATAGGCGACTCGCCGGTGAAGCTTCCGGCCGGCACGGAAATTTCACTCCGGGTCTTTGACACCGGACAGCCGCCTGTTCTGGAAGCGACGACCGGCGACGGCGAGACGTTCGCAGACAAGGGCGCGGGCGTCTATGACGCGGTCTTTCGAATGAAGGACGACGGCGTGATCCGGGTGATGGAGGGCGAGCGCGAGATGGGCGCTTGGTCTGTTCAGGCGATCCCCGATGCGCCGCCGATCATCGCTTTCAAGGGCGCGCCGAAGGCGGGGGAACGCGGCGCGCTGGAACTGGCCTACAGCGCGCGCGACGATTATGGCGTGCAGGCGGCCGAAGCGACGATCACGCTCGACGAGGCGGCGGCGCGCGAAGGGATCGCGGCCCGGTCGGGCGGCGCGACTGTCTATGATCCGATTACGCTCGACTTGCCGCTTCCGTTGACGGGCGCCAATCGCGAGGTCGAGGAGACGCTGATCGAGGACTTGGCCGCGCACCCCTGGGCGGGGTCGCCGGTCGTCTACACCATCATCGCGCGCGACGCCGCCGGGCAGGAAGGTGTGGCGGAGATGCGCGCTCTGTTGCCGGCGCGCCGTTTTCATCATCCGATGGCGAAGGCGTTGATCGAACAGCGGCGCGCGCTCGCCCTCTCCACCGCCACGGCGCCGCGCGTTTACGACGTGCTGGAGGCGGTGATGATGTATCCGGAGGAGGTTTTCGACGACGACACCGCCTTTCTCGTCGCGCGGGTGGCGGTGCGCCGGCTCGAAATCGCGCTGGAGGATGGCCGGCTGGAGGAGGAGACGAAATCCATCGTCGATCTCCTGTGGAAGGCGGCGGTCCGGCTGGAGGACGGCGATCTCTCCTCAGCCGCCGAGCGGCTGGCGCGGGCGCAGGAGAAGCTGAAGGACGCGATCGAGAACGGCGCGTCCGAGGAGGAACTGGCGCGCCTGATGGAGGAGCTTCGCCAGGCCATGCGCGACTACATGGCCGAGATGATGAAGGAGGCGCTTCGCGATCAGGCGAACGGTCAGCCGCAGCAGCCGCCACAGGGCGATCAGCAGACAATGACGATGAACGACATCGAGAAGATGCTGCAGGAGCTCGAGGAAGCGATCAGGAACGGCCAGCAGGAGCTGGCGCGCCAGATGATGCAGGCGCTGCAGCAGATGATGCAGAACCTCCAGATGGCGCAGCCGGGGCAGGGCCAGCCGGGGCAGGGCGAGCAGATGATGAACGAGCTCGGCGACATGATCGGCGAGCAGCAGGGCCTCGCCGACCGCTCCTTCGACCAGATGCGCGAAGGCGAGGGGCAGCGCCCCGGAGAAGGGCAGGGCGAGGGCGACGGCCAGCATCGCAATCAGGGCCATGGCGAAGGCAGGGGCGAAGGGCTGGGGGGGCAAGGCGAGGGCGGCGGCGACAGCGCCGGCCAGATCGCCCGCGATCAGGAGGCGTTGCGCCAGTTGCTTGACCAACTCAGGAGCGGCCTGCCCGGCGCCGTCGGCGAAGAGACGCGGCGCGCGCTGGAGGAGGCGGATCGCGCCATGGGCGACGCGGTCGATGCGTTGGAGGGCGGCGACGAGCGTCAGGCGGTGGACGATCAGGTGCGTGCGCTCGATCAGTTGCGCGAGGGGCGGCGCGAGATGGGCCGGGACCTCGCCGAGGCGGAGGGGCGCGGCGACGGCGACCAGGCCGGTCGCGACGGGCGCGGGCGCGATTCGAACCGCGAGGATCCGCTCGGTCGGCCGCGCGCGACCGACGGGCCTCTCGACGGCGATTCGGTGCGGGTGCCCGGCGCCACGCTCGGCAAACGGGCGCGGGAGCTGCAGGAGGAGATCAGGCGCCGCGCCGGCGAACGCAGCCGGCCGCCCGAGGAACTCGACTATCTCGACCGGCTCCTCGAGCGGTTCTGACCACGCTTTCTGAGCTATGTTCCGTGGGCATGGCGGGCTTGCCCGAACGTCCGTGGCGCCGGACGCCGGCGGAACCTATCTGCGGATGGTGAGCGCGGGGCGACCCGCAAACCGCAGATCGCAGGCTTCGCCGGTATTTCCTCCCTGTGCCGATGGAGAGCGACGCGGCGCTCGCACCGGCCTCCGCCAGGGCGCCCTACCCCCCCCTCAGGGCGCCCGGCGGAGGCCCAACTCCCTCGGACGTGAACCGGCATGCAGAATTGGGTCCGTACTGAAGCACGCCCTCGGATTGGACTGATCGGGCGGCCTGCGGTTGATAGGGTCCGGGCTTTGTTTGAAAGAAAGCTCATGCCCGGACACCGCAGCCACGGCATCGACTCCAAGCGCCAGGTCATCGTCGCATAGAATTGCATCGGCCGAACTTCTGAACCAGAATGAGATCCGGGTGGCTCTTGGGCTCGGCTGCAGGTCAGCCGGCATGCGTCTTTCTCAAAGCTCTGAGGTTTCGAAGGGCCTCAGAACAGGCGTCAAGCAGCGTGAGAAGCAGACCGATCAGTCACTTGATCGCATCGTCGATGCGAGCAACGGCTCTGTGATTTTGGCCCGTGAGAAGCGGATCCCTGAACTGGAACGCGAAAGGGTCTTGGCTGAAGTACAGCTGCCCAAAGTGGTAAGCCTCGACATGCCTTCGGGGAATCGTTCGTACACGCAATGCGGTTCCAATCAGGAGATTGGAATATAAGGAAAAGCACAACTAATTTGGCCCCATTCTTGGTGGCCTAAGGTGGCATTTATGGCGACATATGTGAGATGGCGCGCCGAGGAGGATTCGAACCCCCGACCCCCAGATTCGTAGTCTGGTGCTCTATCCAGCTGAGCTATCGGCGCCCACTCGTCGCGACCAACGCGGCGAATTTTCATGCTGCTTAGCCGCGCCGCCGCATCGTTGCAAGAGCGTAAAGCAGCTGGGACGCCAAATGCGCTCGCAACATGATCCGCGATCTCGCGAGCGCTCCCAGTTCAAACTCCGCATGCGCGAAAGCGATGTTGATACGAGGCTAAGCGGCTCTCGGCGGTGGCGCAACTTGCTCCTCCGGTCCTGGTCCGACGGTGATTACCGGGCGCCGATTGGTGTCGGGCCGCGAATGGCGGTAAAGGTTCTCCACGCCGTACACTCGGGCCGGCCCCTCTCCCCTCGTCAGCCTGTCCCCGCGTGGGGTTCCGAAGCGATCGGGGACAGCGGCATCGCGGCGAAAAATCCCGACCACATTGGCCCGCAGCCTGAATTCTCTGTTCGGGCGCTCAGTAGATTCGTGAAAGAATCCCTTATGCGCTGCGTCGCTTGATTTGGCTTCAGCAGGAAGTGACAAAGAAAAGTGTCTATCAATATCAGGTGAGCGCGGGTTTCGTGAAAATTCATTATAAGTAACGGCTTTCCGCGATGGAGGCGGTTAATATGGTTTTAGGCGTGTCCCGCGGTATGGAGTGCGCTACCACCATGGTCGGCGTTGCATGACGGATAACCGCGACCCACGATTGACTGGTCTATGGTTTTTTTGCATAGCGCTCCGAAAGTTGGCCATGCCGAGCGTCGGCCCACGAGCGCGAAAGAGAAGCGGATGCTCAGCGTGGATAAGTATTTGGAGGGACAGTCACTGGGTGCGGGCGACCGGACGTCCGACGGCGGCGCGCATGTCCGCCCGGTCAGGATGGGAGGCGTCTACGAACTTCGTGCCGCGCTGCAGGCGGGCGAGGGGGATGAGCGGCTCCGCCTCACACCGGTTCCGCTCGAGTTCCGGGACGCGGACGGGGCGCTCGTCGACCCGCGCCTGATCTGCGATCAGGTGTTGATCCCCGGACTCGACCCCCTCGAACTGGAGACGCTGCCGCCGATTGAACTGAGCGATGGGGTCATGGCGGGCGCGCTCGCCTCGCGCTTCTTCATCGCGCCGCCGGATGCGGTGGAGGTCCGGATCGGTCCGGTTCCCAACGGGATTGCGATCCTGCGGCTCGAAGTTGAGCCGCTCAACGTTAACTGGGCGAGCGCGGCGGTGGCGGGGTCATTCATCAAGAAAATCGAAGACGTGTCGCTGCGGCGCATCGCTCTGCTGAAGGCCGCCCTGCCTGGGTTGAACGAGCGCGACCCGGCTGCGCGTGCGCTGACCGTGACGCCGCGCAGGCAGCTTGAAAGCATCGCTCGGCGGTTTGAGCCGCGGGGCGATTGGCGCGGCGTTTTGAATCCCGAGGATCTGGACGCCGCCGTCGCCGATCACCAGCGCCGCATGGAGAGGTTGCGCTCGCAGACCGAGCACCTTCCGAAGGTTGGCTTCATCGGTTCGGACCGGGGGTATGAGCGGCTTGAAGGCATGGCCGAGCTCTATCGGCTGCGCCAGACGAAAGCGGCGGAGCAACTGCGTCTGCTCGATCTCGATCTGATCGTGATCGAGGCGGGCGCCGGCTGCGGCGACGACGACGACCGTGACTGGCCGCTCGCCTTTTCGGCGCTGGACGGCCGGCTGCCGGACGCCGGCGCGGCGCTCTTCGATCTCGCGGAGGCGCATGGGACGCCGGTCCATCTCTGGCTCACCGGCGCGCCCGGGATCGCCGTGTGCTGGCGCGGCGCCGCCGAGCGGGCCGCGCGCGTCGTGCTGGAGGGGCGCGCGGAGGAATGGGCCGGGGTCTGGGACGACCTCCAAGAGAAGATCCACCGCGTGCGCCGCGCGACCTGCCCGACTGCCTGCAGCGTCGGGAGCCTGCGGAAGCGGGAGCGTGACAGAATGCTGGTTCCGGCGGTTGCGGATATCTTCCAGTATCCTGATTTTGCGGCTCTGATCGTCGCGGACAGCGTCGCGGCGATGCTGCTGATGGAGCTGCGATATGCTTTCAACGCGGCTTCGCTGGGGCTGCGCATCCGGCGCGAAGACCGACAGAGCGTTGGCGCACACACGCGGGCGCAGGAGCGGCTGATCCTGCAATCCGCGAATCTCGTCCTCCTGCCTGCACAAAGCCTCCGCAGTGATTCCGAGCTGCTCGTCGCCGCGCTCGACGCCATCGCCTCGGGCGCCGTGCCGGTCCTCTATGGCGACCCGAGAAGCGACGAGCCGCTGCTCGGGGCGCTGGATCGCGTGCGCAATGTGATCGACCTGATCGAGCTTCAGGCGCTCTATCGCACCCCTTGGGTGCTGGAGCGGCGCTGGCGCGGGCTGATGCGCAAGGTGGTGGAGAGCCATGTCTGGAAAATGCCGGACCGGATGGCGATTTTCGGCCGCGACCCGTTTCCGGAGGGCTTCGACGAGCCCCGCGTCAGCTCTATTCTGATCACCAGACGCCCACAGCTGCTCGCCCATTGTTTCGAGAGCTTTCGCAAGCAGAGTTGGCCGAACAAGGAGCTGATCCTGGTCCTGAACACGGGCGAAGTCCCTGACGAACTTCCCGAGCCGCGAGAGAACGAGCATGTCTTCGTTCTGCCGGAATCGGCCAATATCGGCGAATGCCTGAATCGCGCGATCGCGCAGTCTACCGGTCGCTACTGGGCCAAGATGGATGACGACGATTTCTACAGCCGCACCTATCTTGAGGAGACGATCAGCTATTATGTCGCGACGCAGGCGGATTCTGTCGGGCGGCAGTCGACATTCTTCTTTTTCAGCGCAACGAACGAAACCCAGGGCCGCCTCAGGTTGACCCAGAATTACAACAGGGTTCTCCAGTTCGGGCATGTTTCAGGAGCGTCGCTATCTGGCGACAAGATGTGGCTGAGCTTGCCGTTTTCCGCCGCGGATAGAAACTCCGCCGACTCAAACTGGGTCGCGAAGCTTCTGAACGCGGGCGTCACGGTCATGAGCGGCGACACGACATCGATCGTCGTCTTTCGATCTGAGAATGAATCCCAGCATACTTGGCACATGACTGTAGACCCCAACGTGATGAAGCAATTCCGGATCTACTCCGCCGGCTCAATTGCTCAAAGACTGGATGCGCAGCTATGAGCGTCCGCACGTTTTCCAACGCGATCATAGGCTCCATGGCGACGTTTCTGGCCCGTTATCCTCTGATCGCGCCGGTAATCGCGTCTATTGCTCCGCAACTCGATCATCTTTTTATCTACGCGAACGAAACGACAGACGGTTTTCCCAATATTTCGCGCCTATCGAACGTGACGGTTCTGGACGGGCGGGAGCATCGTGGTGATCTCTCCGCCAACGGAAAAATATATCCCCTCAAGTTCGTCCGCGACAGCATCGTGTTGACGCTGGACGACGATTTCATCTTTCCGCCCGACTATGTTCAAACCTATTGCGACCTTATCGCAAAATGCGGCGGAATGTGCGCGGTGACGACGCATGGAGGCGTGTTTCCCTCCAATTCGGACTGGTATTTCGAACGTACGCATACGTTCGATGCGATCAGGTCAGTGCGAGAAATGCACCTTTGTTCGTTGGCGGGCAGCGGCACCTTTGGGTTTGACCAGAGAACGCTGCGCTTCGATCCGGACAGTTTCTTCGCCGGGGTGATGGTCGATTTGAGGCTCAGCATGCTGGCGCGTGAGCAGGGCCTGCCGATCTGGGTCTTGCCGCGCCCGGAGGGTTGGCTGCGCCACATAAGAAGCGAAGGCTTGTGGGAGAAATTTCGAGCCAGCGGTCTGACCCATCACACCGAGTATGCGCGTAAAGTGGACTGGTCGTTCAGCATTTATCGACAGATCGCGAATTCCGCACTGGCGACGGCCGGTTTGACGCCAGCCGATCTTGGTCTGGACGCCGACCTGGCCCATGGGTTGCGGACGGGCGTCACGCCGCGGTTGTGGCGTCGAGGGCGCATCAGCAATATGAAACGGATTGAATATTTGGATATTCTTATTCAGCAATGACGATCGCCGCCAAACCATTTTCTGTTTTCATTATCGGGACGGGCCGCAGCGGCGCTTCTCTGGCGGTGGAGATGCTGGAGCAATTGGGCCTGTCGCCGCCCGACGATCCCGTTCCCACCGATGAAGCCAACCTGCGCGGCGCTGGCGAATCGATTGCGATCGGAGACTGCATGCGCGCCCTCGCGCGCGCTCCCGGCGTCTTGCAAGGGCTTCGGCTGAGCGAGTGGCGTGATGACCTCGCCGCGCGTGAGGCCGTCGATCGGGCGGTGGAATACATGGTGCGAAGGCGAAATGCAGCGGAGGGGCGAGGGTTCGTCGCGAGACTCCCGCTCGGCTCGGTCTTCCTGCCGCTCTGGATCGAGGCCGCGGAGCGGATCGGACTCGATCTGCGCTTTGTCTGGACGACGCGCGACGCGGCCAGTGTCCTGCGTTCATTGACGCGGGTTTGCGATTGTTCACCGGAGATCGCGCAGGAGATCCATGCGCTGCGGAGCTTCTATATCCTGCGGGACGCGCCGGCGGAGACGCTTGTTCTGCCCTATGAAGGCTGGGCGCGCGCGCCCGACGCGCAGGTCGAAGCGCTGGCGCTTCTGGCCGGCGCAGCGGATCCCGGGCGGCGGGAAGCGGCGATCCCGGCGCACTCCGGCGTTCTCGACCACGGCGCCGCCGAGATGGCCGACGACCCGCCCGCTGCGCTTCGTCGGCTCGATGACGCCATCCGCGGAAAGCGCGGCCAGCTCGGAGAGATTCTGGCGCTGGACGGGGCGGATTACGCGCGGCTCATGGTCGGCCTCGCCGATCTGATCCGGGATCTGCATCCGGAGGGACGGCCTTTCCACGCGCGCGACGCGATGGAAGCCCGACTCACGCTCATATCCAGACTGGCCGCAGAGTCAGAAAAGGAGACTCCCGAGATGAAAGACGAGTTGGAGATTCTCGCGCAGCGTATCCGCGATGTGAATCACGAGAACCGCGAGTTGACGCGAAGACTGAACAACTCCGGGGAAAACGGGAGCGTGCGGGCGGCTTCGCCGGGTCTGGCCGCGCCGGAACCGGATCAAGGGGCGGAAGGGAGCGGCGCGCTCCGTGAGCGGACGTGCGCGGAGGAGAAGGGACTGGCGGAGGTGAAGGCGGCCTATGCCGAGCTTACACGCGAGCGGGACTCACTCGAAGAAAAGGTTCGCGCGCGTTGGACCCACGAGATCATGGGCTTTCAGCGCAAAGAGGCCAGATACCTGAAGTCGGTTGACAGGTTGCGGGATCGTCTCGACCAGGCCAGGACGCAGGCCGCGAAAATGCGGGTTCGGCTTGCGCTTCGCGAGCTGGAGGTGAAGCGCCTCGCCGGTTTGCGCGGCGTCGCCGCCCTGCTCGGCGTGGGCCGTTCCGAAGAGCGTCGCCGGGTCGCGACCGTCGCCGCTTCGGAGCACTTCGACGCCGACTGGTATCTGAAAACCTATCCCGATGTCCGCAATGCGAAGATGAGCCCGGCCCGGCATTTCGTCCTGCACGGGGTCTATGAGGGCCGCTCGCCCGGTCCGGATCTGGACACGTTGGAATACTACCTCAATCACCCCCGGGCGCTGAAGGCCGGGATCAACCCAGTCCTCCACAAGATGAAGCGCTCCTGAACCGCGATCGCTGCTGACGCGCGGCGGCGCGATCAGGGAGGGGGCCGCCCGCTGCGCCATTCGGGATTCCGCGTTCCCGAACCCTTATCTTTCGCGTCAGTCCAACTGGTCGAGATGCTGGCGCACGAAGTCGAAATCCACGTGCTCGGCATAGGCGTCGATCAGCTTCTGGGTCACCGGCCCATATGGCCCGTCGCCGATTTTCACGCCATTCACGCTCGCCACCGGGCAGATGCAGAGCGAGGTCGAGGTGATGAACGCCTCGTCGGCGTTAAATGCGTCATACATGTCCAGATCCGCTTCGCGGAACGGGATGCCGAGCTTCGCGGCCATGTCGATCGCGGTCTGGCGGGAGACGCCGGGCAGGACGTATTTCTCGCGCGGAGTCAGCAATTCGCCGTCGCGGACCAAGAAGAGATTGCTCCCCAGCCCCTCGCAAAGATCGCCTTTGGTGTCGAGCAGGACCGCCCAGGCGCGGGGGTTCTGCGCGTGGACCTCCATGTCGCCCATGATGAGGTTGAGGTAATTATGGCTTTTCGCGCGCGGCGTCAGGCATTCGGGCGGCGTGCGCCGGACGGAAGGTGTGACCACCTCGATCCCGTCGCGATAGAGCGGCGCGCGCTCCTTGAGCGGCAGCGGCATGCATTCGACGATCACGTTCGGTCCGTAATGGTCCCAGCTGTCGCCGGAGACTTTCTTTACCCCGCGGCTGACGCGCTGGCCGACCCAGTAATCGCCGCCTTCCTCCAGAAGCGGCATGTTGCGCTTCAGAACCTCTGCCGTGATGTCGATCATCTCCTGGAGCGGCATCGGCGGCTCATGTCGAAGCGCGCGGAGCGATCGGTAGAGCCGCTCACAATGCGCCTCCAGCCGGAAGACCTTGCCGCCGAAGGTGCGCGTCAGGTCGAAGGCGCCGTCGCCCATCAGGAAGCTCATGTCGCGGAACGGCACCACCGCCCGGCTTTCCGCCATGTATTCTCCGTTGAACCAGACGGTTCGCTCATTCGGTCGGTCGGTCATCTCTCGGCTCCACGCTTCAACCTGCGCCGCGACTCAATACCGGGACGCGCGCGCCGGCAAGCCCCGCCGTCACCCTCGCCGATCAGCGATATGCGGACACGACGGATTGAGTTTTCGTGAACTCCCTGTTTAGCTGCTTGCATCGCGTCACGGTCGGCAGGGGACTTAACGCCGAAAAGAACGACTGGCGCATAACCGCTTCAACAGGGAGCACATGATGAAAGTATCGAAAAAACCCGCGCTCGGCGCGGTCGCTGTTCTGGCGATGCTGGCGGCGGCGCCAGCCTTCGCGGCCGATTGCCCGATCAAGATCGGTGGGCTCGCGCCGCTCTCCGCTCCCGGCACCGTGGTGGGCGGCGAGGCGATGCGCGACGCGATGCTGGTCGCCCAGGATGACGTCAATGAGGCCGGCGGCGTTCTCGGCTGCGATATCGAAGTGGTGATCGGCGACACCGAGGGGCTGCCCGAGAAGGCCGCCGCGGTGATGGAGAAGCTCATTTCGCAGGACGGCGTCGTCGCGGTCGGCGGCGGTTATCACAGCTCGGTCGGCGTCGCCTCCAAGGATGTAGCCGACGCGCGCGGCGTGCCCGTGGTGTTCGCCGAGACCTGGAACGACACCATCACCGGCGACAAGCAGAAATACATCTTCCGCATCGCCCCGCTCTCCTCCTGGGCCTCGGCGACGCTATGGAAATTCTCGCTGCTGACGCCGGGCGTGAAGAAGGCGGTGATCCTGACTGAGAACACCGATTACGGCATTCCGGCCGCCGAGGAGACCACAAAGGGCCTCGCGTCCGGTAATGTCGAGGCGGCGACCTTCTCGGTCGATATCGGCACGCAGGACTATGCCGGCATCATCCAGCGCATCAAGGCCGAGAACCCGGACATCATCATCACCCTCGCCACCGGCGAGGCGGCGTTCAACTTCACCCAGCAGGCCGCCGACGCCGGCATCGGGCCGCTGGACCTGCCGTTCATCACCGGGCAGGACGCGCTGGAGAGCGCGACCTACTGGCGCAATGTTCCCGACGGGCAATACGCCTTCCTCCAGCGCATCGGCGTGCCGGAGAGCCAGTATAGCGAGGCGGGCAAGACCTTCGCCGCGAAATACAAGGAGAGAACCGGCAAGGCCGATGTCGAGAGCTACGCGATGGAGGCCTACGATTCCATCGTCGTTCTCGCCAAGGCGATCGAAGCGGCGGGAGAGACCGGCGGCGACGCCATCGTCGAATCGCTCGAGTCGATCGAGTATGATGGAGCGCTCGGCAAGATTTATTTCCCTTACGGAACGAAGAAGGACCCGTCCGAGGACGGCAAGGGGAACGAATGGTGGCATCAGTGGCCCGACCCGGCGCTGACCGTGATCCAGTACCAGGAAGAGGGTCAGAGCTCGACCGACGCCGCGATCGTCTGGCCGGACGCCTACAAGACCGCCGATCCCATCTACGTCAACGAATGATGGCGAAGACGCTCATCGCATGAGCAAAGCGGGCGGCCCTCCTCAGGGCCGTCCGCGAGAGACGCGCGTCCTTCGGGCGCGGCGTGGCGGGATGAGGGGAACGGCATGGAGGCTCCCGGCCTTTTCTGGGGCGTGATCGCCTGGATGATCTTCTGGGGCGCAGTCGGCGCGCTGACGATACGGGCGCGCTATCTTCATCGCGATCTGGATACGTCCAACACCGTTTTCGTCGGCGCGATGACCGGCGCCGCGCTCGGGCCCGTGGGGCTCGCGCCGCTCTGGGCGGCCACGCCGTCGCTCGGGCGTTTCCTTTCCATCGCGCCGGCTGTCCTGACGGTGCTGCTCGTGGCCGCCGCGTTCGCCTTCGCGGACCCGGGCAATATCTGCGTCACCAATGGCGCTTTCGTCGCCTCGCAGTTCACCAACGGGCTGATGATCGGGATCATCTACGGCTTCATGGCGCTGGGGCTGACGCTGATCTTCTCCATACTCGGGGTGGTCAGCTTCGCGCATGGCGAATTCTACATGATCGGCGGGATGCTGGTCTATTACATCACCGCTGTCTGGTTCCCCGGAATCTCCCCGCTGATCGCGGTGCTCGGGGCGTGCGCCGCCGCCTTCGTGCTCGGCGCGGTGTTCGAACGGCTCTTCCTCACTCCGATGTATCACGGGCAGATCGATCGGCCGGTCGAATACGGCATTCTCGTCACTTTCGGCCTCGCCTTCACCGTGCAGTATTTCGTGCAGGCAGTGGCGGGGGCGAGCCCGGTCAAGGTGCGGCGCTTCTTCGATTTCCCGAAGATCGGCGTGCCCTCGGCGGATGATCCGTGGATTCTGGAAACCTCGCGCGGGAACCTGACGCTGTTCGAGACGGTCTCGATCCCCAACCCGCGTTTCATGGCGGCGGCGACTTGCATCTTCGTACTGATCGCGCTGCTGTTTCTCCTGCATCGCACGTGGACCGGGCGCGCGCTTCGCGCGGTGAGCCAGGACCGGGAGGCGGCGGCCATCGCCGGAATCAACCCGGACCGGATGAACATGCTCGCCTTCGCGCTCGGCGGCATGATCGCGGCGCTCGCCGGCGCGCTGCTGGTGCAGGCCTTTTCATGGCTGCCGCAGGTCGGCAACATTCCGGCGATGCGCTCCTTCGTCATCGTCGTGCTCGGCGGGCTCGGCTCGCTCCCCGGCGCGTTCCTCGGCGGGATTCTCGTCGGGCTGGTGGAGGCGGCCGGAACGGGCTGCGTGCCGGACCCGCAAAAGGCCGCATCCTACATCCCCGCCTACGGGATGATCGTGCTGACGCTCACGCTTCTCCTTCGTCCCACAGGCCTCTTCGGCCGCCGTTTCGCGGGAGGCGCCCATGGTGCGCAGTGACGCCCCAAGCCGTATACCACTGATCGCGGGCGGGGCGCTTCTGGCGCTTTTGTTCGCCTTCCCCTTCATCTTCGACGGGCCCGACAACGCTTATCTGATGCACGTGATGATCACGGCGTTCTTCTACGCGATCCTTGCGTCGAGCTGGTCGATGCTGTCGGGCTACGCCGGGCAGTTTTCCTTCGGCCACATGGCGTTCATGGGGATCGGCGCCTACACGACGGCGCTCTTCTGCCACTATTTCTACCTCTCGCCGGAACCTACCGGGCTCTGCGCCGAGATTCAGATCGGCTCGACATGGCTGGTTGTGGTCGATCCGATCGGCGTCACCTCGACGACGCTTACGCAGGACTGCCTGCGCCAGGCGATGGCGGGCTGGGGCGATACGGTTCAGGTCACGCGAATGCCGGTCGCGCTCGGCATCGTGCTAGGCACATTGTTGGGTGGGCTCTTCGGCTTTCTCGTCGGTATTCTCGTATTGAGGCTCCGCGCCGCCTATCTCGCGCTTTTCACGCTCGGGTTCTCCGAGATCGTCAAGGCGACGATCTCCGCCGAGATCGATATCACGCGCGGGCAGGCGGGGATGGAGCTGCCGCCGCTTTTCGAGCACGGGCTGACCGTGTTCGGCCGTCATTTCGGGCCGACCGACAAGATCCCCCCCTATTTCATCATGCTCGGGCTTCTGCTCGCCTGTCTCGCGATCATGGCCTGGCTCGCGCGGTCTAAATTCGGCCTTTTCATCCGCGCGCTTCGCGAGGATACGGACGCGGCGGCGGCGCTCGGCGTCAACACCACGCGCTACAAGGTGCTGGTATTCACCATCACCACCGCGATGGCGGCGTCGGCCGGCGCGGTTCAGGCGCATTATGTCGGCATCGTCACGCCGAACATGCTGTTCCTGCTGCAGACCAGCCTGGTGGTGGCGATGGCGGTGATCGGGGGGTTGGAGAATTTCGTCGCCGCCGCGATCGGCGCGATCATCCTTCAGGTCGCGTTGGAGATGCTGCGGAGTAATATCGAAATCGGCGGCTATGTGATCGACATGACGGTCTGGCGGCTGGTCTTCTTCGGCATACTCCTGATGATCACGCTGCGCTTTTTCCGCAACGGGCTGATCGCGCCGCTGATCACCCGCTTCACCCGCGGCCATGTGGCGGCGGAGACGGTGGCCCGTCGCCAGTCGGGTGGGGCGGGGGAGGGCGCGTCATGATCCATCTCAAGGTCAGTAATCTCCACAAACGCTTCGGCGGCTTGCATGTTCTCAAGGGCGTCAGCTTCGAGGTGAACGGGCCGGAGCTGATCGGCCTCATCGGCCCGAACGGGGCCGGCAAGACGACCCTGACCAATGTGCTTGACGGCGCGGTGACGCCAAATTCCGGCACGGTCTATCTCAATGACCAGCGGATCGATCAGTTGCAGCCATTCGAGGTGGCGCGCGCGGGTCTGGGACGGACCTTTCAGGTGACCCGCGCCTTCCGGCGGATGACGGTTCTGGAGAATCTCGCGGTGCCGGCGCTCGCCCTCGGGCGCACCGGGGGCGCCGCCGAGCTGCGCGACAAATCCATGTCGGTGCTGGAGTTTCTGACGCTTGACCACCTGCGTAACGAATACGCTCAGGCGCTTTCGGGCGGTCAGCAGAAATTGCTGGAGCTGGGGCGCCTCCTGATGCTCGACCCGGACGTGGTGATCCTCGACGAACCCTTTGCCGGTGTGCACCCGAAGCTGATGGAGATCATCTACGCCTATATTCGTCGGGTGAACGAGGCCGGTAAGGCGATCATCATCATCTCGCACCAGATGGACGCCGTGTTCGCGCTGTCGGAGCGCCTGCTGGTTCTCAATTTCGGAGACATGATCGCCGACGGCCCGCCCGACGAGGTAAAGCGCGACCCGGCGGTCATCGAGGCCTATCTCGGCGTCGACGAGGAGGAGGACGCGTGACCGACGCAGTACTGGAACTGACCGATCTCGATGTCGGCTATTACCGGGACCTGAACATCCTTTCTGATCTGAACGTCGTTGCGCGGCGCGGCCAGGTGACGGCGATCCTCGGCGCCAACGGGGTAGGCAAGTCTACTGCGCTGAAGGCCGCATTCGGCTTTCTCGCCCCGTTTAAGGGCGACGTGCTGCTCGAAGGCGAAAGCGTGCGCGACGTGCCCACGCACGAGAAAATACTCAAGGGCCTCGCCTATATCCCGCAGCAGCCCGGCGTCTTTCGCGACATGACGGTCGAGGAAAACCTCCTCCTTGGCGGGTGGACCTTTCGTGGCGACCGCGCGCAGGTGCGCCGGAAGCTGGAGGCGAATTACCAGCGCTTTCCGGCGCTTCGCGACAAGCGCCGACAGGCGACGGGGGAGCTTTCGGGCGGCCAGCAGCGCATGGTGGAGATCGGCAGGACGCTGATGGCGGAGCCGAAGATGCTGCTTGTGGACGAGCCGACCGCCGGGCTCTCCAAGATGCTCGCCAACGAAGTCTACGTGATGCTGACCGATCTCGCGGTGAAGGACGGCCTGACCATCCTGCTGGTCGATCAGGAAATCCGCCAGGCGCTAAAGATCGCCGATTACGTTTATGTGCTGGAGCTTGGTCGCAACAAGTACGAGGGTCCGGCGAGTGAATTCAAAGACCTCGAAAAGGCGTTCTGGGTCGCCTGACCACGGGATGCGTTCGCGGGTGCCTTCTTCCATCCGCCGAAACGCGCGAATTGCGGGCCAGTCGCAAGACAAGGCGACAGCGCTTCGGCGATGAAGCGGATTTCGATCCGCGCCGCCAATGCCGTGCTCCCGTGGTCGGAACGAGAACTTTCGGCCCGGCTCGCATATCGGTTCCCCCGATTTTCGACAATTCAAAACTTGACAGTATTAGTCGGGTAAACCAAGAACCACTATGATCGACAATGGCGCGAGGCGCGCGGGCTCGCCCGGCTGTCGCGCCCGGCTGTCGCGGACGGAAAGATACGGATAGAGACATGAAGTACGCCGCCCTTCTAGCCGTCGCGCTCACGCTCAGCGCCGGTATCGGCGCGGCTAGCGCTGAGGAGGCGGTCGCCGCACCGGCGCGGATCGCGGTCGCCGGCGGCGCGCTGACCGAGATTGTCTTCACGCTTGGTCATGAGGAAAGACTGGTCGGGGTCGACACAACATCCTCCTGGCCCGAGGCCGCGCGCGCGCTCCCACAATTCGGCTATCTGCGGCGTCTGTCGGCCGAAGGCGTGCTCTCGACGCAGCCTGATCTGCTTCTCGCATCCCCCGACGCCGGCCCACCCGCGGCGATCGAAATCCTTGGCGCGGCGGGTCTGAGGATCGCCACGGCCCCGGAGACGCGGAATCTCGACGATGTTGCGGAAAAGATCAGGTTCGTTGGCGATGCGATTGGCGACCCGGTGGGCGGCGCGGCGCTGGCGGAAGCCTACGCGACCGAGCTCGCCCGTGTAAGAGATGCCGTGGCCCGGATCGAAGACCGGCCGCGCATCCTCTTCATCCTCACACTCAGCGACGGCGCGCCGCTGGTCGGCGGCGCCGGGACTGGAGCCGACGAAGTGATCCGCGAGGCCGGCGGGGTGAACGCCGCCGCCGCGATCGACGGCTACAAGCCGATGAACCGGGAGGCGATGATCGCCGCCGGGCCGGAGATCATCCTGATGACCGACGCCCATTCCGACCGTCTGGGTGGCATGGAGGAGGTGATGGCGCGCCCCGACATCGCCATCACCCCGGCCGGGCGCGCCGGACGCGGCGTCGAGATGGACGCGCTCCTCCTTCTCGGCATGGGCCCGCGCGCGCCGGAGGCGGTGAAGACGCTCGCTCGGCTGATTCATCCGCCGGAAGCCCTCAGCGCGGCGGGCCTCTGAGCGATGAGCCGGGCTGCGGCAATCTCCCGCGCGGATGCGGGCGCCTCATCGCGGTTTCCGGGCCGGCGGGCGCGCATCCTTGCTCTCATAGCTGCGCTTGCGGCCGGGTTGCTCCTTGCGGAGATCGCCTATGGCCCGGTGCGCCTGACGCTGGATGAAATCGTCGGCGCCGTCATCGGCGAAGCGGCGCCGGCGACCACCGTGATCCTGATAGAGATCCGCGCGCCGCGCGCGCTTCTCGCGATTCTGGTCGGGGCCGCGCTCGGCCTTTCCGGCGCCTGTTTGCAGGGCGTACTGCGCAACCCGCTGGCGGACCCCGGTCTTATCGGCGTATCCGCCGGGGCGACGGTCGGCGCGGTATCGGTGATCGTTCTCGGCGAGGCGCTGTTCGGCGGCGCGCCGGATGTGATCCGGCCCTATCTCCTGCCTGTCGCCGCCTTTTTCGGCGCGGCGGCGGCGACCGGCTTCGTCTTTTTCGTCGCCCGCGGCCGGGGCGGGGTCTCGGTCGCGACGGTTATCCTCGCCGGCGTCGCGGTGAACGCCATCGCAGGGGCTTTCGTCGGCGCGATGGTCTATCTGAGCGATGACGCCCAGCTTCGCGAACTGACATTCTGGACCATGGGCTCGCTCGGCGGCGCGCGCTGGGCCGTCATTGGCCCGACGCTGATCTTCGCCGCCCCGGCTTCGCTTCTTCTCGCGCGCCGGGCGCGCGGGCTCGATCTCTTTCAACTCGGCGAGCGCGCCGCCCGGCATAGTGGTATTGATGTCGAGCGGGAGAAACGCCGGATCGGCGCCCTGACCGCCCTGGCGGTCGGCGCGGTCACGGCGGCGGCGGGGCCGATCAGCTTCATCGGGCTGGTGGCGCCGCATATCTCGCGCCTTCTGGTCGGGCCGAATCACGCCGCGATCCTGCCCGGGGCGGCGCTTAGCGGCGCGGCGCTGACACTCGGCGCCGATCTGCTGGTCCGCACCGCCATGCCCCCGGCCGAGCCGCCGATCGGCCTCGCGACCGCGCTCATCGGCGGGCCGTTCTTCCTCTGGCTGATCGTGTCGCGAATGGGCCGCTCCGATGCTTGAGGCGCGCGGGATCTCCGTCGCCTTCGGCCGCCGGCGGGCGGTCGTCGCCGCCGATCTCGACGTCGGCGCGGGGGAACTTGTGGCGCTTTGCGGGCCGAACGGTTCCGGCAAGTCGACGCTCATCGGCGCGCTGGCTGGCGACATCGCTCCTGGTGCGGGTGAAGCGGTGATTGGCGGCGAAGACGTGCGGGCGCTTTCGGCGGCGCATCTCGCGCTCCGCCGGGCGGCTCTGGAGCAGAACCCCAGCCTCGCCGCGCCGTTCAGTGTTTTCGCGCTCGCCGGGCTGGCGATACCGCTCGCCATTCCACCGGCCGAAGCAGTCGAGATCGTCCGCCGCGCGCTGGATTCGGTCGGTCTCGCCGACCGGGCGTCGGACGGGGTGGCGGCGCTTTCCGGCGGCCAGCAGCGCCGCGCTCATCTCGCCCGCGCGCTCGCCCAGCTCGATGCGGGGCGACGGGCCGGTTTCGGGCGCGCGCTGCTCCTTGACGAGCCGACCGCCGGGCTCGATTTCTCGCACCAGATCGGCGCCATGCGCGCCGCTCGCGTCGCAGCCGACGAGGGCGCGGCGGTTCTGGTCGCGCTTCACGATCTTTCGCTCGCCGCCGCCTTCGCCGATCGGATCGTTCTGATGCAGGCCGGGCGGGTCGTCGCGGATGAGGCGCCGCGCGGCGCGCTCGCCCCGGACAGGTTGAGCGATGTATACGAAACGCCGATGCGGCTTTTCGACAGCCCCGACGGCGCGCTCTGCGTGGCGCCGGTTTACCCTGGAACCCCGCCGTTGCGTGGGAACGCCACTGAAGGAGTCTACTGATGTATCTTGCGATGAACCGTTTCCGGATTCTCCCCGGCAAGGAAAGCCAGTTCGAGGATGTCTGGCGCAACCGCAAGTCACGACTCGATGACGTGCCCGGTTTTGTCGAGTTTCATCTCATGAAAGGGCCAGAGACCGACGGCAAGACGCTCTACGCCTCTCACACCATATGGGAGAGCGAAGCGGATTTCGTCGCCTGGACCAAATCCGAGAACTTCCGCGCCGCCCACAAGAACGCCGGTTCGAACGACAGGCTCTATGACGGGCATCCTCAATTCGAAGGATTTTCAGTGGTCGAGGGCGCCTGACCGGATGGCCGATCTTCGCGACTTTTTGCTGCTCGGCGGCCCGGCGATCTGGGCGATCGCAGGGCTTTCCGTGGCGGCGGCGGCGCTGATCCTCTGGAAAGTCTGGCGACTGGCGCTGATCGGCGCCTGGTCGAAGAACCGCGCCCGCCTCGCGATAGACGCCTTTACCGGCGGCGACGGCGCGGTCGCGCTATCGATGCTCGAAGGGCGGCGCGGGGTCCGCTCGCGGGTGGTGCGCGGCGCGCTCCGCGCCCGCGCCACGCTTGTCGAGGAGGCCGCGCGGGAGGAGACCGCCCGCATCGCCAAGGCTGAGCTTGCTTCGGCTAGAAGCGGCTTGCGCGGGCTTGAGTTGATCGCGACGATCGCCCCGCTTATCGGCCTCCTCGGCACCGTTCTCGGCATGATCACCGCCTTTCAGGCGTTACAGGAGGCTGGTTCGCGCGCTGATCCCGCCGCCCTCGCCGGTGGGATATGGGAGGCGCTGCTGACCACCGCCGCCGGCATGGCCGTCGCGATTCCGGCTTCGGCCGCGCTGACCTGGTTTGAGAGCGTGATCGATCGCATCCGGCTCGACCTCGAGGACGCGGCGAGCCGTATCTTCACCGCCGGAAGGAATATCTGACCATGGAGCGGTTGACCTTCGGCGAAGCGCCCCGGCGCCGCAGGCCCAGCCTCACGCCGATGATCGACGTGGTCTTTCTGCTTCTCGTCTTCTTCATGCTCGCGGCGCGGTTCGGGCTCGATCAGACGATTCCGCTGCCGCTCGCCGGCTCCTCGGGCGACTGGAGCGGGCCGCCGCGGCTGGTCGATATCCGCCCTGACGGCCTGACGCTCAACGGCGCGCCGGTGGCCGGGGACGAGCTCGCCTCGGCGCTCGCACCGCTGACGGCGACGCCAGACGATACGATTGTCCTGCGCGCGAGGGACGGCGCGGATGTCCAGCGGCTGATCGACGTGGCCGAAAGGCTGACCGAAGCCGGGTTCAGCGCTCTGGTGCTGGTGGAGTAGCGCGATGGATTTCTCTCCGCCCGTCCGACGACCGATGGCCGAGCCGTTCGTGCCGATGATCAACGTCGTCTTCCTGTTGCTCATCTTCTTCCTGATGACGGCGCAGATCGCGCCGCCGGAACCATTCGAGATCACCCCGCCCGGCGCCGACAGGGGCGCTGCGCCGGGTGGCCCGGTCACGCTCTATCTTTCGCCGGAGGGCGAGATGGGATTCGGCGACACGCGCGGAGATGCCGCGCTGGACGCGGTGAAGGAAGCCGCGGCGGGCGAGGTCTTTCTCGTTCGGGCCGATGCGGGGATGGAGGCCGCGACTCTCGCCGCCGCGCTGAGAAAAATCTCGGAAGCGGGCGTCGAGCGGGTCGAGATCGTGACGGCGCCGCGATGAAACGTCTGGCGGAAGCGATTCTTTTCACCTCTCTCGCGGCAGGTCTGCACCTCGCCGTATTCTGGGCGCGCCCCGCCGATGACGGCCCGTCCGCCGGCGGCGTCGGCGGCGCGGCCGACATCACCCTCGCCGGCGCCGCGCCCGAGACTGTCGCGCTGGTCGCGGAATGGGAGCGGACGCCCGAGATCGCGGCGCCGCCTGCCGCTTCGCGGCAAACCAGCCCCCCGGAGATCGCCCCGGTCGAAACGCCGCGCGCCGGTCTGGCGACACCGCGCCTGAAGGAGCCGCCGCAGAGTGCGCCGCCGCCGGACGCATTGACAGCGCCCTCGTTTGAGGCGCTGGCGGAACCGGTTCCCGACACCCCGGTCGAACTCGCAGAGCTCCTTCGCCCGGAAACGACCGAGGCGCCGCCGCCGAAGCCTGTGGCAGAGCGCATCGCTCGCCTTGAGCCGGCCGCCGCTCCGGAGCCGCCGCGGGCCCGCGCCGCGCCGCCGCGCGCGCCGGAGAACGCCATGCCGCCGCCTGAGCCTGAAGAGACCAGCGCGCCCGAGGCCTCACCCCCGCCGCAATCGCGCCCGGAGCGCGCGCCGGCGCCGCCAAAGACCGTGACGAAGCCGAAGCCGGCGCCAGCGCCCCCGCCGCCGGAGACCAACCCGGCCCCGGCGGCGAACGAGATGGCGAATGACGGCGCCGGCGACAGCGCGCCGGCGTCGCTCGCCGCGGGGGACGGCGGCGGAGCGGAGGCGGGCTCCGGCGGCGCCGATCAGGCGCTTGGTTCGGGCGCTTCAGCGGCGCTCGCGCAGCTCTGGGGCGGCGCCATCCGGCGGGAGGTCGAGGCGCGGAAGCGATTTCCACGAAACGTGCGGCGCACCGGCGTCACTATGGTGGCGCTCAGGGTCGCGCGGACCGGGGCGCTGGTGTCTTCGCATGTTCGCGAAAGCTCTGGCTCGAAAGCGCTGGACGAGGCGGCGATCCGGGCGGTGCGCGACGCTGCGCCCTACGCCGCCGCGCCCGATGGCCTGTCGGGCGCAAGTTTCGAGTTTGCGCTGCCGGTGGTTTTCAGACGTTAGACGCCGGGCGGGTGAAGCAGGCGCCGAGCCGCTTGGCCTCCTCCTTGATGAGCCGGGCGATCATCGGCGCGCGGTCGTCGCCCATCCGGTCGCTGATCGCGGCGACGCTGATCGCCGCCGCGACGCGTCCGGAGGCGTCGAGAACCGGCGCGCCGATCGCGCACATGCCGGCGACGATGCGTCCGTCATTGAAGGAATGGCCGCGCGCGCGCGTCTCCCGCGCAAGACGGTGGAGGTCTTCGGGGGTGAAGCCGGGAAACCCGGCCAGGCGCTCTTCGTTACCGGCGACGATCTCCGCGATCTCCTCCAACGGCAGAAAGGCGAGGAGTGCAAGCGAGCCGGCTCCTACGCCGAGCGGGCGTCGGTCGCCGGCGTCCAGCGTTAGTGTCCGGATCGGGAACGCGCCGACCTGACGATCGAGGCAGACCGCCTCCAGCCCTTCGCGGACAGAAAGAAAGATCGTATCGCCGGTCTCCCGCGCCAGCCGCAACAGCGACGGGCGGGCCAGTTCCACCAGATCGTGACGCGCCGCGAGCGCGCCGAGCCGGACGATCTCATGGCCGACATGATAGCGTTTCGTCGCCGCCGACTGATAGGCGAAACCGACCTCCGCCAGCGCGGTGAGCAGGCGGTGGGTCGTCGCCTTGCCGAGGCCGCTTTCGCGGGCGACGTCGGAAAGTCGCAGGCCTTCGGCGGCTTCGCCGGCGAGAAGCCTTATGATCGTGGCGACGCGCTGCACGGATTTGACCGAGGCGTCGCCGCCGGGCCGGCTGGCCGTCATCGCGCCGCCCAGTCGAGCAGTACGCCCCGCGCTTGCGCGCCGACCCGTGCGCCGAGCGCATGGGCGGCCTCGTTCACGGCGGAAATCACGCCATCCTCGAAGCTGGAGCGCGCATCGCCGATCCGGCAGCTGTCGGCGGCGACGGTGAAGGCGGCGATCCTGCGCGCGTCCAGCGCCGGCAACCGCGCCAGGCCGGCGTTTTCGACGCCGATCCCCGCGTCGTTGAAGACGCCGGCGAAGCCCGTCGCCTTCAGCGCCTTCGCCGGATCCCCCCCGACCAACCCGCCATGCGAGCCGGTGACGATGATCGCGCCCTCGTCGCCGGGGCCGACCATCGCCGCTGAATCGAGCAGGAGGATCGGGCGCCGGCCCGCCTGATCGACGGCGTTGCGTCCCTCGCCGATGGATGGCGGCGCGGCGGTTACGGTTGCGGGCGCGGCCGCCAATTTCCGCGCCGCCTCGGCGACGGGATCGCCCGGGCGAACGTCAAGGCGCGCGGCGATTTCGTTGGCCCGGCTAATCGTTCCCCGCGCCAGCATGTCGTCGACATCGCCAATGCGGCAGGAGAGGTGCGAAGCCGCGGCGGCGGGGATCCCAAGTGCGGCGAAATAGGGCAGGGAGGCGATTCCGGCCTCCTCCCGTCCGATCCCGGCGTCGCAGAGGATCGCCGCGCGCACCCCGGCTTTCGCGAGCAGGTAGCCGGGATATAGTCCGCCATGCGAGCCGCATACCACCATCGCCCCCGCCGCGCGGGCGGGCAGACTGGTCGCCGTGTCAGCGGTGATGACGCGATTGCCGCCCAGCATGTGCGCTCCTTTCGATGCGGCTCAGGCGACGCGGTCGCCCTTTTTCACCTGCACGGTGCGATTGTCGACGCCGGGCAGCATGTGCGCGGGGTCGCGGGTGACGACGACATCGATCAGCGTCGGTCCGTCGGTGTTCGTGAAGGACTTAGCCAGCGCGCCGGCCAGATCGTCCGGGCTCTCGACCCGCAGCCCGAGGCAGCCGAGCGCCGTGGCGACATTGGCGTAGTTCACCTCTTCAAGGTCGCTCGACTGATAGGCGTCCCGCCCATACATCAGGTGCTGCAACGCCTTCACATAGCCCGAGGCGGCGTTGTTGACGACGATCACCGTTAGCGGCAGCTTCAGCCGCCGCGCGGTCTCCAACTCCCCCATCACCATGTTGAAGCCGCCATCGCCGGTCAGTCCGATCACGCGTCGCCCCGGCGCGGCCAGCGCGGCGCCCATGGCGCCCGGCAGGCCGTAACCGATCGAAGCGAACCCCCGGTCCGGGACGAAGCCGCGCCCGGCTTCCTTGGTGTCATAAAGCAGGCCGCCCCAATGCGCCGCGAAACCGCCATCGGCGACGAGGACGCCGTTCGCCGGCATCGCCTTGTTCACCTCGTTCAGCATCCGGGCCATGTTGATCGGCCGCTCACCGGAGGTGAGGCGCGGCTCCACCGATTTCCGCCATTCCGCCATCTTCGCCGCCACTTCATCAGCGTAGCCCTGCTGGCGCGTCTTGATCGCATCCGCCCGGTCGGCCAACGCGCTAGCGAGACCGGTCAACCCCTCGCGCGCGTCCGACCAGAGCCGGAGAGCCGGCGAGAAAGTCCGGCCGAATTCCTCCGCCACGTTGTCGAGGTGGATGACGGTCTTGCCGGCCGCCGGCACGCTGTAGCGTTTGGTCGCGATCTCGCCGAGCTTGCAGCCGGTGACGAGAAGGCAGTCGGATTCCTCGATCAGCGCGTTGGCGATTCGGTCGTAGCGCCCGAAAAGCCCTGCGCTGAGCGGGTCGATGCAGGCGATCGCGCCCTTGCCGGTCATGGTGTGCGCGACGGGGAGGTTGATGGCGCGCGCCAGCGCCTCCGCCGCCTTCGCGGCGCCGCTGATATGGACACCGCCGCCGCAAAGCATCAGAGGCCGCTTCGCCTTCGCCAGCATGTCGGCCGCCTGTGCGAGATCGGCCGCGGCGGGCGCGCAGCGTAGCGCCGGGGATGACGCGAGCGCCTCGTCGATCTCGAATTCGGCGGGATCGAAGGGAAAGGTGTCGTGGCAGATATCTTCGGGGATATCGACGACGACCGGGCCGGGGCGCCCTGAGGTCGCCACATGGAAGGCCCGCTTCACCAGCTCGGGCAGCCGCTCGATCATCTCGACGCGGATCAACTCCTTGCAGGCCGGGCGGAGAATTTCGACCTGCCGCGATTCCTGCGTCATGTTCTTCCATGAATGCATCCGGTGGGTGTCGCCGACGAAGACAACCAACGGCGAGCCGGCGTTCAGCGCCTCCACCAGACCGGTGACGAGATTGGTCGCCCCTGGCCCCAGCGTGGCGTCGCAGACCCCGACGCGGCCGGAGACCTTGGCGTAAGCGTCGGCGATGAAGACCGCGCAGCGCTCGTCATTGATCAGGTTGTGATTCAGCCCGATCCGGCGCGCGGCGTCGTAGAACGGCAGAAGCTGAAAGCCGCCCATGCCGAACATCGGCCCCGGCTTCGCCGCCTTCAGGATACGGGCGAGCGCCTCGCCGCCAGTCATTTCATTGGGGATCTCGGAAGAGGTCACGGGGTCGTCTCCTGCGGAAGAGTTCATGTCAGACGCGGTAGCCGAGCATTTCAGGGAGCCAGAGCGCGATGCCGGGAAAGAGAATGACGAGAAGCAGCGCGCCGCCCATCGTCAGCATCAGCCAGAGCACCCATGGGATCGTCTCCTCGATGGGCACGCGGGCGATGCGGGCGGTGATCATCAGGTTGACGGCGACCGGCGGTGTGAACTGACCGATGGCGATGTTCATCGCCATCAGGATGCCGAACCAGGTGAGGTTCCACTCGAACGCCATGGCGATGGGAATCAGCAGCGGCAGCGTGATCAGATAGATCGAAACCCCGTCGAGGATCATCCCGGCAAAAAGCAGCACCACCATGATCATGATCAGCACCAGCGAGCCGTCATCGCTGACCGAAAGGATGGCCGCGGCGGCATGATCGAAGGCGCCTAGGGTCGAGCCCGCCCAGGCGAAGAGCCCGGCGAGCGAGATGATGATCATCACCACGGCGGAAATCTCCGCGCTGTCGGCGAGCACCCGCCAGACATCGCCGAGGCTCATGTTGCGATAGAGGAAGACCCCGACGAACAACCCATAGGCGACAGCGACCGCGGCGGCTTCGGTGGGGGTGAAAAGCCCCGAACGCAGTCCGCCGAGAATGATGACCGGCGCCATGAGCCCCGGAACCGCTTCGCGAAGGCTCTTCCAGAACGGCGGACGCTCGCCATGTTCGGCGGCGCCGAAATTCTTCACCCGGCTGATGATCAATGTCGGGATGATCACCGCGAGTCCGGCGAGGACGCCGGGAAAGACACCGGCGGCGAACAGCGCCCGAAGGTCCACCCCGGGCACTAGGATCGAATAGATGATCAGCGCGATCGAGGGCGGGATGAGGATCGCGGTCGAAGCCGAGGCGGCGATCAGGCCGGCGGAGAAGGAGCGCGGATAGCCCGCCTTCATCATCGACGGGATCATGATCGTGGCGACCGCCGCCGCGTCCGCCGGGCCGGAGCCCGACATCCCGCCCATGATCAGGCAGACCAGTGTCGCGACGATGGCGAGCCCGCCTCTGCGCGGCCCGACGATCGCCTGCGCGAAGGTAACCAGCCGGCCGGCGACGCCGGAGCGCTCGAACACCATCCCGGTCAGCACGAAGAGCGGGATCGCGATCAGCGGATATTTCGCGACCGAGGCGTAGGTGTTGGTTCCGATCATCGCCACGGTGTTGAGGTCGAGCCCGACCGCGACCGCCGCCGCACCGGCGAGGCCGAGCGCGACGGCGATCGGCGCGCCGATCAGCAGAAGGAGAACGAAAACCCCAAGAAGAAGGAAATTCGCTGCGATCACAGCCGGCCTCGCAGCAAGGCGTTGAGCCTTCCCATAAGGCGCGCGATGATCGCGACGCTGAGGATCGGCAGCCAGATCGTGTAGATCCAGTTCGGATAGCCAAGACCGGGCGAGGTTTCCTCGAAACGGTATTCGTCCCAGGAGAGCTCGGCGCTATAGCGCAGGACGAGCGCGAACATCAGCATTGACGCCAGAAGCGCCGCGACGTCGCAGGCGCGTTTCCAGCGTGGCGACAAATGCTCCGGCACGAAGCCGATGCGGATATTCTCGTTCGTCGCGAAGGCGAGCGAGCCGCCGATGAAGGTCAGCAGGACGAGAAGAAAGACCGAGAATTCCTCAGTGAAGGCGAAGGACACGTTGGTCGCGTAGCGGACGACGACATTCGCGAAGCTGATGAAGCAGATCGCGGCCATCGCCGCCGCGGCGAGCGAGCGTTCGATGGAGATCGAGACGCGGGTGTGATCGGCGGTTCCGCGCGTCGATTCGCCTTCGTGGATTTCGGGGCCGCTATCGGACATGCGCGTTCTCGATATGAGCGGGCGGACGAATGCCGTCCGCCCGGTTGGTTCGGATCAGCGGTTGGCGATGGACTCTTCGGCCATGTCGACCAGTTCGGGGTCGATCTTTTCCTTCCACTCGTCATAGACGCCGCGCGTCGCGTCGATGAAGGCCTGACGCTCCTCCTCGGTCAGTTCGACCACGTCGACGCCCTTGGCCTCGATCGCCTCGATCGCGGACTTGTCGTTCCCGGTCATGCCTTCACGCGCGATCTCGATGCCCTTCGCGCCGGCGTCGATCGCCGCCTGGCGGACAATCTCCTGATCCTCGGGCGTGAAGCTGTCCCAGACATCCTGATTGACCGCGAAGATCAGCGGATCGGCGACATAATGCCAGAGCGTGAGGTTGTTCTGACCGACCTCGTAGATCTTGGCGACGGCGAAGACGGAAACTGGGTTCTCCTGCCCGTCCACCGCGCCGGTGGTCAGCGCCGGCTTGGCGTCGGCCCAGCTCATCTGCGTCGGGTTGGCGCCGAGCGCGGTGAAGGTGTCGTTGAAGAGCGGCGAGCCGACGACCCGCATCTTCAGCCCTGCGAGATCCTCGGGCGTGTGGATCGGCTTTTGCGAGTTGGAGACCTCCCGGAACCCGTTCTCGGCCCAGGCGAGGGGCACGACGCCCTTGTCGCTCAGAATCTCGAACAACTTGTCTCCGACCGGGCCCTGGGTCAGCGCGTCGATGGCGGCGTAATCCGGCATCAGGAAGGGCAGCGAGAAGAGGTTCAGCTCCTTCACCTGCGGCGACCAGTTGATGGTGGAGCCGACCGCCATGTCGATGATCCCGCGACGCATCGCGGTGAATTCCTTGGTCTGATCGCCGGAGACCAGCTGCGCGCCCGGATAGACCTTCATCTTGATGCGCCCGTCGGTGCGCTCGCCCACCATCTCCGCCCATGTCTCGGCGGCGATCCCCCAGGGGAAGGGCGCAGGGACGACGGTCGAGATCTTGTATTCTTCCTTGTAGTCGGCGGCGAGCGCGGGCGCCGCGGTCATCGCGGCGAGCCCCGCGGCGAGCGCCAGTTTCATTATCTGCATCGGTCGTCTCCCTCTTTCGGTTTTTTCAGTCAGCAATCATCTCGCGCGCCGTCTTCGCCACCGCCGCCGCCGTCACCCGCACCTCGTCCTCGAGGCCGGGCGAATAGCTTATCGGGATGCGCGGCGCGCCCAGCCGGCGGATCGGCGCTTTCAGATCCCGGTGCATCGTTTCCGCGGCGCTCGCGGCGATTTCGGCCCCGAACCCGGCGACGGCGACCGCCTCGTGGACGACGAGCAGCCGCCCGGTGCGCTTGAGACTGGCGAAAACCGCCTCGCGGTCCCATGGCCAGAGCGAGCGCAGATCTATGACCTCTGCCCCGATTCCCTCCGCCGCGAGCGTCTCCGCGGCCTCGCACGCGACGTGAACCGCCGCCGACCAGGAAACTATGGTGAGATCGTCGCCCTTCCGGGCGATCCGCGCCTTGCCGAATACGCCCGGCGCGTCGGACTCGGGTGCGTCGCCCTCGAGCGGCCAGAGATTCTTGTGTTCCATGAAAACGACGGGATCGTCGGCGCGGATCGCCGCCTTCAGCATCGCGTAATTGTCCGCCGGGGTGGCGGGAACCGCAACGATGAGCCCCGGAACATGCGCATACCATGCTTCCAGCGATTGCGAATGCTGCGCCGCCGAAGAGCGCCACATGCCGATCGGCTCGCGCACCACCATCGGCACCCGTGTCTGGCCGCCGAACATGTAGCGCGCCTTCGCCGCCTGATTAACCAGTTCATCGACGGCGCAGAGCGCAAAATCGGAGAACCGCATCTCGACGACCGGGCGCGCGCCCATCATCGCCGCGCCGACCGCGGCGCCCATGATACAGGCTTCGGAGATCGGCGCGTCAGAGATCCGGTCCGCGCCAAATTCGTCGACGAGCCCCTTGTATTGCCCGAAAACCCCGCCGCGCCCGAGGTCTTCGCCTACCGCCCAGACGAGGGGGTCGCGCCGCATCTCTTCCGCGAGCGCCTGTCTGCCGGCCTCGATATAGGTGATCGTCGCCATCAGAACGCTCCCTCGCGCGGGTCGCCGATATCCTGAACATCGGCGTAGGCGAGCGCCTTCTCCGGCCAGTCGGTCGCCTTGGCTGCTTCGAAGGCCGCGATCATCTCCGCTTTCGCGGCTTCCGCGATGGCGTCGAGATCGGCCTCTTCCTCGCCGGCGTCGCGAAGCGCGCTGCGGATCGCGGCGATCGGCTCGCCTCGCCAGCGCGCATCCACCTCGTCGGAGGGGCGATAGGCGGCCGGATCGAAGCTGGTGTGCCCGGTCAGCCTGTAGGTGCGGGCGAGGAGGAATCGCGGTTTTCCACGTCGCGCCTCAGCGATCAGATCGCGCGCGACCTCGTCCACGGCGACAAGATCGTTGCCGTCTACCTCCGCGGTTTCGATCCCGATCGCCGCGGCCCGCGCCGCTGGCCCGGCGCCCGCCGTCATCGCGCTGGTGCGCGTCGTGGCGGCGAAGCCGTTATCTTCGCAGACGAAGAGGATTGGCAGGTTGAAAACGCCGGCCCAGTTCAGCCCTTCGAGGAACGGGCCGCGATTGGTCGCGCCGTCGCCAAAGAAACAGATGACGACCTCATCGCCGCCCCTCAGCTTGATCGCATGAGCGGCGCCGACGGCGATGTTGATATTTGCGGCGACGACGCCGTTGGCGCCTAGCATCCCGACCCCGAAATCCGCAATGTGCATCGAGCCGCCCTTGCCCTGGCTCGTGCCGCCGGCGCGGCCCATCAACTCGCGCATCATGGTCAGCGGATCGGCGCCCTTCGCCATGGTGTGACCATGCCCGCGATGGGTGGAGAGGATGATGTCGGCGCGCTCGAGATTGCCGCAGACCCCGACGGCGACCGCCTCCTGCCCGATCGACGGATGAATCGCGCCGAGGACGAGATTCGCTTCCGCCGCCCGGATCGCGGCTAGTTCGAATTCGCGGATTCGCAGCATCTCTTGATAGAAGCCGCGGTAGCGTTCGACATTCAGGTTGGGCGCTCGCGGCGGTTGAGCTGCTGACACTCCGGCGCTCCCCTTCTTGGCGCGGCGTCGTACGAAACCCGGACCGCGGCGCTACGCCCAGACGATGCGGCGCGGCCCTGTCGCCCAGCGTATTCCCGTCCGCGCCGCGTCATGGCGTGTTCCACAATACGGAACCAATTTCTCATAAAATGGAACTAAAATTCGGTCAAGACGCCCTCTACCGCCCGTGTCACGCAGAGCATGCGCCGTTTCTAGGGGCGCAGCGTTGCTCAGTCAGCGTCCCCCGGGCCTCAAGGCGAAGACCACGCCGGCGCGCGTCGAGCGGAGCTTGCCCGGCCGGCTATCGCGAATGTGGCGAACTGCGGTCGGGCGGCTGGTTTTCCGTGCGGTCCCGCATTCTCGATCGAACGCGGAATCGACGCTGGCGTGGGTGACGCGCCCAACGCCCCGTGTCGGATCTGAAGGGTTCATTCCCCGTCGCTACGGGCGCGCGCGGACGCATGGACGAAATCGTAGAAAGAGGGTGATTCCGATGCCGGATACGAAAACCCGAGCCTATGCGCCGATCCGTACGAAATGGCGTGGCGGCGAGCGCTGGGAATTGGAGAACAGGGAGGCAGACGACGAGGAAGGTGGAAATCTCCCTTCAGGATCAGCGGAAACCGGATGAATTCCAAACTGAACCCGATTCCTTCGCGGCGTCATTCTAGGTGAAACGCCGCTGGTATCCCGTAGGGGAATCGAACCCCTGTTTTCGCCGTGAGAGGGCGATGTCCTGACCGCTAGACGAACGGGACGCGCAGCGTGGACCCTCACCTAGAAAGACTCGGGCTCCGCGTCAAGAGGCCTCTGCCGTCCGGTGTCGGCGGCTTGCGCCCCGCCGGTAATGGAGGTATCGGCCCGACTTGTCGCCGCGCGAGGATAAAGAATGACGATCACCCGCCCCATGTTGATCGGCGTCGCCGCCATGGCGGCGGTGGTGGTGGCCTCGAACATCCTCGTCCAGCACATGTTCGGCGATTGGCTGACCTGGGGCGCCTTCACCTATCCGATCGCGTTTCTGGTGACCGACCTCACCAATCGCGCTCTCGGCGTTGGCGCGGCGCGGCGCGTGGTCTTCGCCGGATTCGCAATCGGCGTCTTGTGTTCGCTCATCGCCAGCCGGTTCCTGAACGAGTTTGGCGAGCCGCTGGTCACATTCAGGATCGCGCTCGGCTCCGGGCTGGCGTTCCTGTCGGCGCAACTTCTCGATGTCGCGGTGTTCGACCGGTTGCGCGTCGGTGCGTGGTGGCGCGCGCCGCTGGTCTCGTCGCTGTTCGGTTCCGCGCTCGACACCGTGATTTTCTTTTCCGTCGCGTTCTCCGCCGCGTTCATGTTCCTGGCGCCCGCGGACCCGAACGGCTGGGCGCGGGCGGTGGTTCCATTCATGGGCGCGGGGCCGGTCCTGCCGCTCTGGATATCGCTCGCGGCGGCGGATTTCGCTGTGAAGCTGGCGCTCGCGCTTCTGGCGCTGGTCCCGTTTCGGGCGCTCGCGCGTCGTCACGCATAAAGGCTTGCGTTTCCTCTCGTTCGGCCACATGTTTCTCGCAGTCGCAACAACTGAAAGGAGGTGGTCTGATGCATCATGAGATCGTCGGAGCTTCGGACGGAACGCAGCGTGCTGACGGAAAGGGGCAGCCCTCTTTCAGGTGATGCGCGCGGCCTGCGGGGGTAGCCCCGCACCGGCCGACGCCCGGGATACTCAGGAGGGCCGCTCGCACCGAGCGGCCCTTTTGCATTCAGCCGCCCCGGCACGGAGCCAAAGATGATCCGCGTCACCGACGAGATCGAAATCGCCGAATGGGAGTTGATCGAAAGCTTCATTCGCGCCTCGGGGCCGGGTGGACAGAACGTCAACAAGGTTTCCACCGCGGTGGAGTTGCGTTTCGAGGCCGCCCGTTCGCCGCACCTGCCGGATCAGGTGAAGGCCCGGCTTCGGCGTCTCGCCGGCCGGCGCTGGACGGTCGACGGCGCGCTGATCGTCACCGCCTCCGAACATCGCATGCAGGGCCGGAACCGGGAGGCGGCGCTGGAAAAACTGATCGCTCTGATCGCCGAGGCCGCCATTCGCCCGAAACCCCGTCGCCGGACGCGGCCCACGCTCGCCTCGAAACGCCGCAGGCTGGATTCGAAAGCGCGGCGCGGCAAGGTGAAGGCCCTGCGAGCGCCGCCAGATTCCGAAAGCTGACCCGTTTCAGGTTCGGGCGGATAGAGAGGATCGGTTTTCGCGCTCGACAGCAATGCGGGAGAGGCGGGGAAACCCCATCAGTCTGAACCAGAGACGATCCGGTGGGAGGCGCGCTCTAGTGTCCGCCCGTGCCGGGTTTCAACACAAAACGCTTGTCGCAATAGGGGCACTCGACAAAGCCCTTCGCGCCGACTGTCAGCCAGACGCGGGGATGGCCGAGCGCGCCGCCGCCACCGTCGCAGGCGACGCTTCGCGAGTCGATTTCCTGTGTTTCGGGCGCTTCGATCGGCATCTGGACAATCCTTCGTTGCGACGTCATCGGATTTAGGCGATGGGCGCGGCGACAGCAAGCCGCGCCTTAGCGGGGGCGCTTTTCCGCGACGCGCAGATAGGCGGCGACCAGGGGCTCGACCTGGTGGTCCCAGTTCAGTTCAGACTCGACGCGTTTGCGCCCGATCGCGCCCATTTCCGCCGAGCGCGCCGGATCGTCGAGCAGCGCGACGATCTTCGACGCCATGTCGGCGGTGTCGTTCGGGCGGGCGTAGAGCGAGGCGTCGCCGGCGGAGTAGCGCCCTTCGCGCACCTCGAATTGCACGATGGGTTTGGAGAAAGCCATGTATTCTAGGATCTTGTTCATCGTCGACTTGTCATTCATCGGGTTCACCCGATCCGGGTTGACGCAGACATCCGCTGAAGAAAGTGCGGAGAAAAGCTCGGAATCCGGCGCGCGGCCGGTGAAGGTGACGTGATCTGAAAGGCCCAGATCGGCCGCCTGCTGCTTCAGCCCGTCGAGCACCGGACCGCCGCCGACGAGCACGAACTGGACGTCGCGGCCCATGTCGAACACGATCCTGCGCGCCGCTTCGAGCAGGAGGTCGATCCCCTCCTGATCCCCCATCACGCCGACATAGCCGACCATATGGGCGCGTCCGTTCCGCCATTTCGCGTCCGGGGGCATCACCTCTAGCCGGCCGAGATCGGGCCCGGAGCGGACGACGAACACGTCCTCGGCGCCTTTACCGCCACGGGTCATGGCGATGTCGCGATAGGAGTTATTGGTGGAGATCACCACCTGGGCGGCGCGGAAGGTCAGTTTCTCGAACATCACCATCAGCTTCCAGAAGAAGCCGCGCTTGCCGAATTTCGCTTCGTAAAGTTCTGGGTTGATGTCGTGATGATCGAAGATGAAGCGCGCGCCGCCGAACCATTTGAAGGGCAGCGCGACGAGGAACATCAGGTCCGGAGGATTGCAGGCCTGGATCGTGTCAAAGCCCCTCGCGCGCCGAATCTTCAGCGCGAGACGCATCTCGTGCCAAAGCGCGGCGCCGTATTCGAGCAGGTAGCCGGACGCGCCCTTGGCGTCGATCGGCAGGGGATGACGGTGGATGTGAACACCGTCTATCTCCTCATAGCGCGCCTCGTAGCCCTTGCCTGTCGGGCAGATGACCGAGACCTCGGCTCCCGCGGCGGTCAGCGTCCGCGCTTCATGCCAGACGCGCCGGTCGAAAGGGAGCGGGAGGTTCTCCACGATGATCAGGATGCGCCGCTCGGCGAGCGGACGCGTCGCCCGGATGCGGTCGAGATTCGGCGTGGCGGAGGAGGTCATCAATCGAGCCGGCCGAGGTCGCGCCTGTCGGACGCGTTCCCGAGATCGAGCGCGTTCACCGTGGCGTTGGCGGCCAGCACGCGGTCATATCGGATGCTCTCGGCATGGGTCTTGTCGACCAGAAGCCGCTCAAGCGATGGCAACTGGCTGTAAGCGTAGCCGAGATTGGCGCCGATGAGCATGTCGGCGTCGATCGCGGGGTCGAAAATCTCCAGCTGGAAGCCGGCGGCGAGGAGTTTGCGGGCGAGATCGACATTCGGGCTTTCCCGAAGATCGTCGGTTCCGGCCTTGAAGGCGAGCCCGGCGAGAAGAACGCGCGCGCCGGGGGCGAGGCCTTCGGCGGCATATTCGAACAGGCGGTGCTTGTGCGCTTCGTTCGAACGGATCAGGCTGTCTACGAGATGCGTGTTCGCGCCAGTGTCGGCGGCGATATACTGCAACGCGCGCACGTCCTTAGGCAGGCACGATCCGCCAAACGCGCCGCCGGGACGCGTATAATAGGGTGAGATGTTGAGCTTGGTGTCGGAGACGAAAATCTCGTGCACCTTCGCGGCGGACATGCCCAGATTGAGGCAGACCCGTCCGATTTCATTGGCGAACGCGACCTTCACCGCGTGCCAGGAATTGTCGACGAACTTGGTGAACTCGGCTTCGCGGAAATGGACGTTGAAGGTCTGCGCGTCGATATTCGCGTTCAGGGCCTCCATCGCCGGGTCGGGCGTTCCGTCCTTCGTTCCGATGACAATCTTGGGCGGCGCGAAGTAATCCTTTACGGCGGAACCCTCACGGAGGAATTCAGGGTTGTAGACCAGGCGCACCGCGCGCCCCCAGTCGGGGCCGAGCTGCGCCGCGAAAATCGGCGAGATCAATTCCTCCATCGTGCCGGGACGGATCGTGGATCGATATACGACGGAGAGGGGTTCGGCGCGGTCGGGATTGACCGCGGCGGCGATCTGCCGCGTCACATCGGCGATATAACCCATGTTGTGCGAGCCGTCCGCGGCCGAGGGCGTGCCGACGCAGACGATGGCGAGCTGCGCGGAATCGAGGCTGTCGCCGATCGAGGTGCGCGCGGTGATCAGCCCGGCGTCGAGCGCGGTCGTCAGCATCTTCTGGACTTCGGGCTCGACGATCGGCGCGCGGCCCGCGTTGACGCTCGCGGCCTTGCGCTCGGAGACATCGACGCCGGTCACCTTGTTGCCTTCGCTGGCGATACAGCACGCGGCGGTGAAGCCGACATAGCCCAGTCCGAAAATCACGATCTCCATGACGTCCCATCCTGTCTTCGCCCGCGCCGCGGAACGCCGTAGCAGATCGGGCGGGTTTTTGCCAAGCATAAGGGTTTCCTTGCGAATATCACCGTCCTACCTTAACCATCCGCTTCGGCTGTGGGTGCGCGCGCCGCATCGCGCGCAGGCGTTTGGAGGCGCTAAGATATGATCCATCCGGTCATTCTCTGCGGCGGTTCGGGGACGCGGCTCTGGCCGTCCTCGCGCGCCGCCTTCCCAAAGCAGTTCTCGCCGCTTCTTGGGGCGGAGAGCCTTTATCAGACGACGTTGCGGCGGCTGTCGGGCGAGGGATTCGCGGCCCCTCTCGTGATGACCGCGGCGGATTTCCGTTTCCTTGCAATGGAGCAGGCGGCGGCGATCGGGTTGATGGACGCGCAGGTGATGATCGAACCTGTCGGACGCAACACCGCCGCCGCCGTGCTGGTCGCGGCGCTGAGCCTGGCGTCGGATCCTGAGGCCCTGATGCTTGTCGCCCCGTCCGACCATGTCATCGCCGACGTGACGGCGTTTCACGCCGCTGTAGAAGTCGGGGTCGAAGCGGCGCGTGCAGGGCGGCTCGTCACCTTCGGCGTACCGCCGACGCGGGCCGAGACGGGTTATGGCTATCTCGAACTCCTTAAGCCGGCGACGGAGGGCGAAGCGGCCGAGGTGACGCGCTTCGTTGAAAAACCCGACGCTGCGCGCGCGGCCGAGATGGCGGTGAGCGGGCGGCATCTCTGGAACGCCGGAGTTTTCCTGATGCGCGTCGGCGATGTCATCGCGGCGTTCGAGCGCTACGCGCCGGAGCTGGTCGCGCCTTGCCGCGCGGCGCTGGACTCGGCGGCCGAGGATCTCGGTTTTCTGCGTCTTGGGCCGGAATACGCCGAGGCGGAGGACATCTCGATCGACTTCGCGGTGATGGAGAAGGCCGACCGACTCGCCGCGGCGCCGCTCGACGCCGGCTGGTCCGATCTCGGCGCGTGGGACGCGCTCTGGGAGGCGGCGGAGCGGGACGCGAATGGCGTCGCCATCTCCGGCCCGGCGATCGCGAAGGACTGCCGCGATACGCTTCTGCGTACGGAGGAGCCGGGGATGACGCTGATCGGGCTCGGGCTCGACAGGATCGTCGCCGTCGCCATGCGCGATGCGGTGCTGGTCGCGGATATGGACCGCGCGCAGGAAGTGAAGGGGCTGGTCGCGGAACTGAAGGCGGCGGGGATTCAGCAGGCGACGGACTATCCGCGTTTTCACCGGCCCTGGGGTTGGTATGAGACGCTGTGCATGGATTCGCGATTCCAGGTGAAGCGGATCTGCGTGAAACCGGGTGGCTTGCTTTCGCTTCAGAGTCATGTCCACAGATCCGAGCACTGGGTCGTCGTCGCCGGCACTGCGAAGGTTACGGTCGGCGAAGAGGTTAAGCTGCTGACCGAGAACCAGTCGGTCTATATCCCGCTGGGCGCGGTGCACCGGATGGAAAACCCCGGCAAGCTTCCCATGTATCTGATCGAGGTTCAGACCGGCGCCTATCTCGGCGAGGACGATATCATCCGCTACGAGGACATCTATGACCGAAACTGAGCCGCGCCCGCGCGCCGATCTCGTTCCGAACACCTGGGCCTTTCTCTCCGAGGCGCTTGTCGCGCCGAAGGGCTTTCGCGAATACGACGCGCGCTGGCGCTTTCCGGAGGAAATCAACCTCGCGGGGGTGGAGGCGCTCGGCCTCGGGCTCGGGACGCAGATGGCGGAGGCCGGCGTCGGGCCGGATATCGTCGTCGGTCAGGATTACCGCGATTATTCGGCGGCGGTGAAGACCGCGCTCATCCTCGGGCTGGTTCGCGCCGGCGCCGTGGTGCACGACATCGGCCCCGGTTTGACGCCGACCGCCTATTTCGCGCGCGCGCATCTGGGCGTCGATCCGGTGGCGATGGTCACGGCCTCCCACAATCCGAACGGTTGGACCGGGGTGAAGATGGGGCTGAAGCCGCCCCTGACGCATGGGCCGGAGGAGATGGCGCGCCTGCGCGATATCGTGCTTGGCGGCGCAGGCGTCGAGCGGCCGGGCGGACGCGTGGTGCGGGAAAGGGGCGTCGGCGAGGCTTACCTCGATGATCTCGCCGGCGGTATCCGGCTCTCGAGGCCACTGAAGGTGGTCTGCGCCTGCGGCAACGGCGCCGCGGCGGCGTTCGCGCCGGCGCTGCTGGAGCGGATCGGTGCGGAGGTCGTGCCGCTTCACGCTGAGCTTGACTACACCTTTCCGCATTACAACCCGAACCCCGAAGCGATGGAGATGCTCCACGATATGGCGCGGGCGGTGAAGGAATCGGGCGCCGATCTCGCGCTCGGTTTCGATGGCGACGGTGACCGGTGCGGCGTCGTGGACGATCGCGGCGAGGAGCTTTTCGCCGACAAGATGGGGGTCCTGCTGGCGCGCGACTGGGCGAAGACGCATGCGCCTGCGCATTTCGTGGCGGATGTGAAATCGACCGGGCTTTTCGCCACCGACCCGGAGTTGATCGAGGCGGGCGCTACGACCGAATACTGGAAAACCGGTCACAGCCACATGAAGGCCCGCGTCGCCGCGACCGGGGCGCTGGCGGGGATCGAGAAATCGGGGCACTACTTTCTCGCCCCCCCGCTGGGTCGAGGCTACGATTGCGGGATGCGAGTAGCGGTGGAGATCTGCCGGATGTTGGACCGGCGTCCGGACAAGCGGCTCTCCGATCTCGTTGCGTCGCTGCCTCTGACCTATGCGATGCCGACGCTGTCGCCATTCTGCGCGGACGATGTGAAATACGACGTGGTGGAGCGGGTGCTTTCCGATCTAAAGGCGCTGGCCGCGGAAGGGGGGACGCTGGGCGGGCGCGCCATAGAGGGGCTGGTGACGGTGAACGGCGCCCGCGTGCAACTGGAGGGCGGAGACTGGGCGCTGGTGCGGGCGTCATCCAACACCCCGAATCTTGTCGTGGTCTGCGAAAGCACAGCGAGCGAGGAGCAGCTCCGCGCGATTTTCGACGATCTGGATTCGATCATCCGGCGCCAGCCGGAGGTCGGCGAATACGATCAGAGTTTCTGAGCAGCCTACTCCCCCGCGCCGTGAACGGCGACCTGCGTGATGTCCGCATCCTGCGGTCTGATCGCGCGGAATTTTTCGCGCACGCCTGCATCGGTCAGTTCGCGTTCAACGATCAGTAACGTGTTCGGTTCCTGGTCCTCGCAGAGTTCCTCCATGAACCCGATCTCTTCGCGTGCGGCGGCGAGCGCTGCTTCGCGGCCGGGCGCCCCGTAGTAGGTCTCGAAATGCGCCGCCAGCGACTCGGTGAGCGCGTCCAGTTCCTCTTGTTCGATCTTCGCCACGGCGACGAAAGTCGCGCGCCCGAAGCTCTCCAGCCCGAGCCAGCCGTTCGCGAACGCCTGTCGCGCCTTGCCGGTCAGTTCGCCCGAAGTCCAGTTCGAGAACTCGAAGCCGCCCGAGAGCGCCCATTCGTCGCTCGCTGCGGGGCGGGCGAAGACGTTGCGGTCGCTCTCGTCGAAATGGATCGTCCGGGCGAGCTTTCGCACTCAGTCCTCCAGCATCGCCGTGAGCGGGATGAGGCGCGTCGCGGCTCCGTCACGCAAGAGCATTCCGCCGCGCTCGTCAATCCCGATGAAATCGCCGGTCTGCGCGGTGCCCTTGAGGCTGAACGAAACCTGCTTTCCCAGCCGCCACGCCCGCGCGCGCCATTCGGCGTGAAGGCGCGCCATGCCATCGTCGAGCCAGTAATTGATCCAGACCAGCATATGGCGGGACCAGCTTTCGATGAGGCGCGGCGCGGGGATATCGCCGCAGCCCTCTTCATGGAGCGATGTCCGGTTGGGCGCGCGGCCGGGCTCGCCCTCGATGGGGGCGAGCGGAACCTCGACGCCGATCACCAGCCATGCGGGTTCGGCCTCCGGGTCGATGGTGGAAGCGGCCGCGCGAAAGCCGCCGCAGCGCGCGCCATTGACCCAAAGGCCGTCAGGCCACGCCAGATGAGCGGCGAGTTCCGGCGGTGCGAGCGCGCCGAGCGCGTCGGAGAAGCCGAGCCCGCAGGCGAAGACCATCGCCATCGCATCCTCAAGCGCGCATTCGGGAGCGAGGATTAGCGCGGCTGCGAGTTTCTCGTCGCTTTCGTTATGCGCGATCAGACCGGGGTCGGCGCCCTGTTGCGCGGCGGCGACGGCGTGGCGGAACGGGTCCGGCGCCGTTTCGCCGCGCAAGAGTGGCGGAAAGGAAAGGTCACTCATCCTGCGCCGGCTTCGATCAGCTCGCGCGCGATGGCGCGGAAGGCCAGCGCCTGCCGGCTTTCGGGTGCGGAGACCACGATCGGCGCGCCGCCATCGGCGGCCTTCCGGATCTCGATGTCGAGCGGGATCTCGCCGAGAAACGGGAGGCCGAGCCGCTCCGCGTCGGCCTGCGCGCCGCCATGCCCGAAGATGTGCTCCTCGAACCCGCAATTCGAACAGATATGCGTCGACATGTTCTCGATCATGCCGAAGATGCGGGTGTTCATCTTGGCGAACATGTCGAGCGCTTTTCGAGCATCGAGCAGCGCGAGGTCCTGCGGCGTCGAGACGATCACCGCGCCGGTCACCTCGAACTTCTGCGTCAGCGTCATCTGAACGTCGCCGGTGCCGGGCGGCAGGTCGACGATCAGCACGTCGAGCCGGCCCCATCGCACCTGGTTCATCATCTGCTGAAGCGCGCCCATCAGCATCGGGCCCCGCCAGACTACGGCCTCGTCCTCCGCCGTCATCAGCCCGATCGACATCATCGTCACGCCATGATTACGCAATGGCATGATGATCTTGCCGTCAGGCGAGGCGGGGCGGCCGGAGACGCCGAGGATGCGGGGCTGCGACGGCCCGTAGACATCGGCGTCGAGCATCCCGACGCGCCGCCCCTCCGCCGCCAGCGCGACCGCGAGATTGCCGGCGACGGTGGATTTGCCGACGCCGCCCTTGCCGGAGGCGATGGCGATGATGCGCTCGACGCCGGGTATCTTCTGCGGCCCCTGCTGTTTCGGCCGGCCGATGTTCAGTTCGGGCGGCGGACCCTTGGCCGCCTTCGGCGCGGCCGGGGCGGTGGCGACCGCCAGCACCTTCTCGACGCCGGCGAGCGCCTCCAGCCGTTCCACCGCCGCCTTGCGCGCGCTCTCGGTCATCGCGCCATCGCGGCCCTCGACGACGAAGCGCACCGTCCCGCCATCGATATTGAGCGCGCGGATGATGTCGGCGGAGATCAGGTCCGCGCCGCTCTCGGGGTCCGTCACCTCGCGGAGCGCGGCGACGACGGCGTCGCGGGTCAGGCTCACGTGTCGGCGACCTGGATGTCGCCTTCGACGGTGTGGCTGAGCCCGGTCTCCTCGATGGTGAGGACGACTTTCGCCCTGACCTTGCCGCCCTTCAGCGTCCCGGCCTCGCGCGCCTTCCGGATCGATTTCTCGATTTCCTGCTGGGAGGTCACGCCCACCTGCTTCAGGAATTTCCGCATCGACATGTTGAACGCGTCATCAGTCATCGTCTTTCCCTTCGTCTTGCTTGTCGCTTCAGCGCCAGCCCCGCCCGCGCGAGCCCGCATGAGTATTGGCCATTCGGCGAGCGAGGCAATGCCGGATCGAGGCGGCGGCATCCGCATGGGCATGAGGTCCGCCGCCCGCCGCCGGCGTTCGGCCGAGCGGCGCGCTCGCTCAGGACTTTCTTTCGTCGAGATAATCCTGTGTCGTGCGGACGTGCGGGCGGTCTCCGCCGAAAAGCGGGGCGCTCTCGCCATGATACTGGGCTTTCACACGACAATCGTCGCACATGCGGATCAGGCGCGTATTGTCGGAATTGGTGAACATCGAATGCTTGCCCTCAAGCTTTTCGACGATGCGCTCTACCGTGCTCCTGACGCCGAAAAGCGCGCCGCATTCAATGCAGGGGTAGGGCTCCTCCTCATGCAGCACGATCTGGGAGAAGGCCGCGTCGGCGAGGTTCATGCGCGGCGCCAGCGTGATCGCATTCTCGGGGCAGATCGTCGCGCAGAGCCCGCACTGAAGACAGGCGTCCTCCTGAAACCTCAATTGCGGCTTGTCGGGGTTGTCGGTGAGCGCCGCGGTCGGACAGAGCGAGGCGCAGGAGAGGCAGAGCGTGCAGGCGTCCTGGTTTAGCAGCACCGCGCCATAGGGCGCGCCGCCCGGCAAGTCGTAGGGCGCTGGCGTATCTTCGCCCGCAAGCGCCTTCGCCGCGAGACGCGTCGCCGCGCGGCGGGCGTCCAGCGGAAGAATGGGCGTTGGCTTCAGCGCTGGCGGAGCCGTGACGTAGAGCGCGTCCGAGAGCGCGTCGGGATCGACCGGATCGAGCATGCGAATCCGTCCGGCGCCCACGCCCGCGCCGTTGGCGAGCGCAGCGGCGAGTTCGATCTGCGGTTCGATCGCTTGCCGGTCGGCTTTCGGGCCGAGCAGCATGTCGATCGTGGTGAAGCCGTTCGCCAGAGCGACGAGCATTTCGGCGTGGCCGAACCCGGCCAGCGCCTCCACCTCCAGCGGAACGACGTCGGCGGGAAGGCCCCGGCCGCAGCGCGCGGCGAGGGAGATCATTTCACGCCCGTGAGCCGAATCGTGCACGAGCAGCCGCGGCGCATCGCCGCCGGCGTCGCGATAGGCCGCGGCGGCGATGCGTGTGAGGGCGAACACATGTGCGGCCGGCGGGTTGTCGTGGGCGGCGGCGCCCGACGGGCAGACGGCGGCGCATGCGCCGCAGCCGGCGCAGATCAGCGGGTCGATCCTGACCGAGTCGCCATCGGGCGCGATGGCGCCGGTCGGGCATAGATCGAGGCAACGGGTGCAGCCAGTCTGCCCGGCGCGCGAATGGGCGCAAAGGCTTTCGGTGAACGCGATGTGGAGCGGTTTTTCGAACGTCCCCACCATCTGCGCCGCATCGAAGACGGCGCGGGCGACGGCGTTGGGATCGCCCGGATCGGCGCGAAGATAGCCCTCGCGCTTTTCATACGCAGGAAAGAGCGGCGGCCCGCCCCTCAAGTCGAGAATGATGTCGCATTCTGATTCGGCGCCGTCCGTCGGCGGCGCGAAACCAGGTTCGCGGCCGCCCGGGCGGCCCTCCTCAAACCCGTCGAATGTGACGCTGAACGCGCCGAGCGCGCCGCTGGCGGAGCGAATTCGCCCGCGATGCGTGTCGAAGGCGCGTCGCGTCGCGGTTGGCGGTTCGGGCGCGTCAGAGAGGACACAGGTGACGCTGAGCGCGTCGGCCAGCCGCGCAGCTGTGGGAAGCGCGACGGCGCTTTCGCCCAGGATCAGACACAGCCCCTCGGAAACGACGTCGAAGGTTTTTTCCGGCGGCGGCGCGAGGCGGGCGATAGCGAGAAGAGCCGCGATCTTCGGCGCCTTCGACGCGCGGTCCTTGGACCAGCCCGCGCGGTCGCGAATGTCGACGCAAAGCGGGTCGGGAGCGCCGACCGCCTCCGCGAGCGCTTCGAAAAATGCGTGTTCCTGTCCGCAGGCGACGATAACCTCGCCCGATGCGATGAGCTGCGCCGCCTCGCCCCTTTCCGTGGCGCAAAGCGATGTGTGAACGCGCGAACAGGCGAGGCCGGTCGCCCGCTCGATCGCCTTGGCGTCGAGCGTCTGGGTCTTCTCGCAGTCGCATAGCAAAAGCCGGGGCGCCATGCGTTCACCTCTCGATCTGCGGAACTGGACTTCGGCCGTCTGGCCTGTCAGCACTTGGACGTCCGGCGAGGTTAGCGACGGTCGCGTAGCTTGGCAAAGAGCAAAGGGCGTTCAGCGAGGACGATGACCGAAAAGTCGATCTCCATGCCGGTTGGCGTCATCCTGCGCCGCTCGCCCGGCGTCACTCGCTGGGCGAAATTCTCATGGCGCGTGATCGGCGTTCTGCCCGGCGCCGGCCCGGCCGACTGGCGAGAATTGCGCCGGGAGGCGGTGGAGAACGGCGAAGCGGTGGATTTTCACGCCGGCACGCTGACGCTGACGCTTCACCGTACCGACACGGAGGCCTATCTCGTTGCTCTGAGCGCGGAGCCGCCCGTGGTGTTCGTCGTGCTGCGCAAGCCCGGCGGCGCGGACGACAGGCTGGAGCTCTCGGCGATCACCGCGTCGGCCTTCGAGGCGCAGGATTACGCCGACAGCGGCGAGGAACTGGTCGAACCGGTTCCGGCGCCGCCGGGGCTGGTCGCCTGGATCAGCGATTTCGTCGCGCGCCATCATCGCGACGAGACTTTCGTGAAACGCCAGAGGAAGCGATGGGCGGAGCGGGAGGCCGTCGAGGGCGGCGCCGATCCGCGAGTCCGCTCCGCTTCCAATGTTTTTCGCGCCCCGACAGCGCGCAAGACGGAACCCCGATGAGCGCCGGGGAGGATGATTTCCTGAGCCGCTGGTCGCGGCGAAAACGCGACGCGGAGGCGGGCGTCGCCCCTGACGACGAGCCGCCGGCGCCGCCGAACGGCGCGCAGGAGGGGTCGCCGGAAGGGACTGACCAGCGCTCGGACGAGGAGATCCTCGAAGCGCTTGGCCTCAAGCATCCGGATGCGCTGGAGCCGGGTGACGACGTGCGGGGCTTCATGCAGGCGGCGGCGCCCGAACGGCTTCGGCGCATGGCGCTGCGCAGGCTCTGGCGCTTGAATCCGGTTCTCGCCAATCTTGACGGCCTCGTCGATCATGGTGACGACTTTACCGACGCTGCGACGGTGCGGGCCGACATGAAGACGCTCTATCGCGTCGGCGCCGGAATGCTGCGCGAGCTCACGGAGCCGGTGGAGCCGGAATCCGAAGACGCCGTCGAACCGGATCCGGCGACGCTGGAGGAGCCCATGGCGGACACGGAACCGCTTTCGGCGCCTGACACGCCGGCGGATATCCAAAAAGCGGCGCGCGCCGAGTCCGGCGTTGACGAGGTCGCGGGACCGACCCGCAAACGCATGGCGTTTCGGCGCGAGAAGTAGCTTTTTCGCGACCGGCCGGGATTTTGCTTGGCCAAACGGCTGGGTGAGGCTTAGGCTTTGGCCAGAACATTTTTGAGTCGCTATTGAAGCGGCCAGGATCGGGGAGTGATGTTGAGCGCCAGCGCAGCTCAGGCCGGGATTGGCGAAGAAGACGCGCTACGCGCGGATCTCTACGATTTTCTTGGCGCGCTTCTTGCCCGACCACCATCGAAAGACCTGCTGGAAAAGGCGGCCGGACTCACCGGCGACGATACGCCACTCGGCCGGGCGACGGGCGCCTTGGCGCGCATCGCGGCCACGACCGGCGAGCGCGCCGCGAAGGTCGAGTTCGAAAAGCTCTTTGTCGGTCTCGGGCGGGGAGAGTTGCTGCCCTACGCCAGTTTCTACATGACCGGTTTTCTCAATGAGAAACCATTGGCGATGCTCAGGAACGAAATGGGCCGGCTCGGGATCGTGAGGGCGCCGAACGTCTTCGAGCCGGAGGACAACATAGCCTCGATCTGCGAGATGATGGCCGGCCTGATCCGGGGGCGGTTCTTCGTCGCTGCGGACCTTCAGCGCCAGCGGGAGTTCTTCAACCGGTTCGCCGCGCCCTGGGCCGGTCATTTCTTCGATGATCTCGCGGGCGCGAAGAATTCGGTTCTATACGCGCCCGTCGGGGCGATCGGCGCGACGTTCATGGAGATCGAGCGCGAGGCGTTCCGGATGGCCGGCGGCTCGAACTGATTGACGAAATTGAAGCCGGCTCGCGCGCGAGCGGCGAAAGGAGAGAGCGAATGAGCGGGAAAAAGAAGGGCGAGAGCCGCAGGGATTTTCTGAAGCTCGCGGTCGCCGCGCCGGCGACGGCCGCGGCGGTCGCCGGCGCGCCGGAGAAAGCGGCGGCGGAAACGCGCCCCGTGGGCAAGGGTTTGCGCAAGACGGCGCATGTGAAAGCCTATCTGGAGAGCGCCCGCTTCTGACCGGGTGGATTTGACATCGCCGGCCGCGAGAGCGCGGGTCCGGCGAAGACCGACACGACACCAAGCAAGGTCCGGGACGGACCCAGCACGGGGAGAATACGATGCTCAGGAAAAAAACCGGCGGGATCGCGCGTGGCGCCCGGAATGGGTCGATCCTGTCGGGCGTGACCGAGAAATCAGTAGATCGCCGCGCGTTCCTGCGCGGCTCGGGCCTCGCGATAGGCGGGCTCGCCGGACTCGGCGCCTTGGGCGGCACGGTGACGCGGGCCGAGGCGCAGGCGGCGACCGACGGCGCGGTCGAGACGATCAAGTCGGTCTGCACGCACTGTTCCGTCGGCTGCACGGTCATGGCGGAAGTCTCCAACGGCGTCTGGATCGGTCAGGAGCCGGGCTGGGACAGCCCGTTCAATCTCGGCGCGCATTGCGCCAAGGGCGCCTCGGTTCGCGAACACGCGCATGGCGAGCGCCGGCTGAAATATCCGATGAAGCTGGTGGACGGCGAATGGACCCGCGTCAGCTGGGAGGAGGCGATCGACGAGATCGGCGACCAGATGCTTTCGATTCGCGAGGAGAGCGGGCCGGATGCGGTCTACTGGCTCGGCTCCGCCAAGCATTCGAACGAGCAGGCCTATCTCTTCCGCAAGTTCGCGGCCTATTGGGGCTCGAACAATGTCGATCACCAGGCGCGGATCTGCCATTCGACCACGGTTGCGGGGGTTGCGAACACGTGGGGCTACGGCGCCATGACCAATTCCTACAACGACATACACAATTCGAAGGCGATGCTGGTCATCGGCGCCAACCCGGCCGAGGCGCACCCGGTCTCGCTGATGCATCTGCTGAAGGCGAAGGAGGAGAATAACGCGCCGCTGATCGTCTGCGATCCGCGTTTCACCCGCACCGCCGCCCACGCCGACGAATATGTCCGCTTCCGCCCCGGCTCCGACGTCGCTGTGATGTGGGGTCTTCTCTGGCACATCTTCGAGAATGGATGGGAGGACAGGGAGTATATCCGCACACGCGTCTGGGGCATGGACCAGATCCGGACCGAAGTGAAGAAGTGGAACCCGGAGGAGGTGGAGCGCGTCACCGGGGTCCCGCCGGAGCAGATGCGCCGCGTGGCGCGGACGCTGGCGAACAACAAGCCCGGCACTCTGATCTGGTGCATGGGCGGCACCCAGCATTCCAACGGGAACAACAACACGCGCGCCTATTGCGTGCTTCAACTCGCGCTCGGCAATATCGGCGTCTCCGGGGGTGGCGCGAACATCTTCCGCGGCCACGACAACGTGCAAGGCGCGACCGATCTCGGTGTGCTCAGTCATGACACGCCGGGCTATTACGGGCTCTCGGAGGGCGCCTGGGCGCACTGGAGCCGGGTCTGGGAGGAAGATCTCGACTGGCTCAAGGGCCGGTTCGCCACGGTGCCGGGGGCCGGCAAGGACGGCGCCGATCTCAAGCTAATGAATGAAAACGGTATCCCGGTCAGCCGCTGGATCGACGGCGTTCTCGAAGACGTCGAGAACATGGACCAGCCTAGCAAGGTGCGGGCCATGGTGTTCTGGGGTCACGCGCCGAACTCCCAGACCCGCGGCGCCGAGATGAAGACCGCGATGGAGAAGCTCGATCTTCTCGTCGTGGTCGATCCCTATCCGACCGTCTCGGCCATTCTCCACGACCGGACGGACGGCGTCTATCTGCTTCCGGCCGCGACCCAGTTCGAGACGCGGGGCTCGGTCACCGCCTCCAATCGCTCGCTCCAGTGGCGGGACCGGGTTTTCGAGCCGCTCTTCGAGAGTGTGCCGGATCAGGACATCCTGGCGAAGTTCTCTAAGAAGTTCGGCTTCGCCGATCGGATCTTCCGGAATATCGCGATGGACGGCGAGGATCAGCCGAATGTCGAGGATATCACCCGCGAGTTCAATCGCGGCATGTGGACCGTCGGCTACACCGGCCAGTCGCCGGAGCGGCTCAAGCTTCACATGGCGAACCAGCATACATTCGACCGGACCACGCTCAAGGCCAATGGCGGCCCGGCGGATGGCGACTATTACGGTCTGCCATGGCCATGCTGGGGCACGCCCGAAATGAAGCATCCGGGCACGCCGCTGCTTTACGACACCCACAAGCGCGTCTCCGATGGCGGGCTGACCTTCCGCGCCCGGTTCGGGGTGGAGCGTGACGGCGACAATCTGCTCGCCGACGGGGTCTATTCGCTCGGCTCGGAGATTCAGGACGGCTACCCCGAGTTCACCATGCAGATGCTGATGGATCTCGGCTGGGACGGCGATCTGACCGCGGAGGAACGCGCCGTGATCGACGGGATCGCCGGGCCGAAGACAAACTGGAAGACCGATCTTTCCGGCGGTATACAGCGGGTCGCGATCAAGCACGAATGCGCCCCCTTCGGCAACGCCCGCGCCCGCGCCGTGGTCTGGACCTTCCCCGATCCGGTGCCGCTCCACCGTGAGCCGCTATATTCGAGCCGGCGCGATCTGGTGGCGGATTATCCGACCTATGAGGATCGGAAGTTTTATCGCCTACCGACGCTTTACGCCTCGATCCAGAAGAAGGACTTCTCGAAGGATTATCCGATTATCCTCACTTCCGGCCGGCTGGTGGAATACGAGGGTGGCGGCGAGGAGACCCGCTCGAACCCGTGGCTGGCCGAGTTGCAGCAGAACATGTTCGTCGAGGTCAACCCGCGCGACGCCAACAATCTCGGCCTGCGCGACGGCGCGCAGGTCTGGGTCGAGGGGGCGGAAGGCTCCAAGGTCAAGGTGATGGCGCTGCTGACCGAACGTGTCGGCGTCGGCGTCGCATTCATGCCGTTCCACTTCGGCGGGCATTTCCAGGGCGAGGATCGAAGGCACAAATATCCCGACGGCGCCGATCCTTATGTGCTTGGCGACAGCTCGAACACCGCGCAGACATACGGCTACGATTCAGTGACCCAGATGCAGGAGACGAAAGCCACTCTCTGCAAGATCTGGGCCGCGTAAGGGAGGAATGAGAAATGGCGAGAGCGAAATTCCTCTGCGACGCCGAGCGCTGCATCGAATGCAACGCCTGTGTGACCGCCTGCAAGAACGAGCATGAGATTCCCTGGGGCATCAACCGCCGCCGGGTGGTGACGATCAATGACGGCAAGCCGGGTGAGCGGTCGATCTCGGTCGCCTGCATGCATTGCTCCGACGCGCCCTGCATGGCGGTCTGTCCGGTGGATTGCTTCTACCAGACCGATGACGGCGTGGTTCTGCACTCAAAGGATCTCTGCATCGGGTGCGGTTATTGTTTCTATGCTTGCCCGTTCGGCGCGCCACAATATCCGCAGGCCGGCAATTTCGGCAGTCGCGGCAAGATGGACAAATGCACATTCTGCAATGGCGGGCCGGAGGAGGACAACTCGCAGGCCGAGTTCCAGAAATACGGCCGCAACAGGATCGCCGAGGGCAAGCTGCCGATCTGCGCCGAGATGTGCTCGACCAAGGCCCTGCTCGCCGGCGATGGCGACGATGTGAGCGATATCTACCGCGAGCGGGTCGTCGCCCGCGGATTCGGCTCCGGCGCCTGGGGCTGGGGGACGGCCTACGGTCAGAAGGGCGGCTGACGCCGAAGAACTGACGGGAATGCGGGGTGGGCGGGTGCGTGAAAGCGCCCGCCCGCCTTGTTACGAAGACAGCGGCGAAACGTTCCGGACGGAGACGCCAATGGCGCGCATTATCGCAACCCTCATGTTCATCATCGGCTTCGCCTTCGCCGGGATGCTCCCGGCCTCGGCGCAGGACCTTGGTCTGAGGCTCCCGGGCGCTGAGGCGCTTCAGGGCCGGAATGCGACCGGAGGCGCGCAGACGCTGGAGGATATCCTCGCCCGCCAGCGCGCCGCGGGGGCGCCGACGACCGCGCGCGACGATGCGATGGGGAACGCCGAAGCGCTGGTTGGCCCGCTCGAAACCCGCGGCGGCGCCTCCGATAGCGAAATCTGGTCGATGTTGCGCCACGGGACGGCAGACACCATCGTCTCGACCCGGCAGGCGCGGGACGCCATACTTGTTCAGGACAGTGGGATGGAATGGCTGAAGTTCCGCGCCGGGCCGCTGCGCGAATATGGCGGCTATCTGCTGTTGGGGACGCTCGGGCTTCTCGCGCTCTTTTATCTGATCCGCGGACGGGTCCGGATCGAGGGGGGGCGAAGCGGCGTTCGCATCTTGCGTTTCGGCGCGATCGAGCGCTTCGGTCATTGGCTGACCGCCGGTTCGTTCATTCTCCTCGCGCTGACCGGATTGATTACGCTCTTTGGCCGCGTCGCGATTATCCCGTGGTTCGGGCATGAGTTCTTTTCGCCTCTGGCGATCGGGTCAAAATGGATTCACAACAATGTCGCCTGGCCGTTCATGCTGGGCCTCGTTCTGATCTTCGTGATGTGGGTTCTTCACAACATCCCGAGCAGGCATGATCTCGTCTGGCTGCTGAAGGGGGGCGGACTGTTCACGAAGGGGACGCATCCGCCTGCGAAGAAATTCAACGCGGGCCAGAAGATCGTCTTTTGGGCGGTGATCATCCTCGGCGCGTCGGTGTCGGCCTCTGGCCTTTCGCTGATCTTCCCCTTCGAGATCCCGATGTTCGCCAAGACCTTCGGCTTCATTAACGAACTCGGCCTGCCAGGCTTTTTCGGGCTCGACGCCTTGCCGGAAACACTGACGCCGCACGCAGAAATGCAGCTGTCCTCCATCTGGCACGCCGCCATCGGTTTTCTGATGATGGCGGTCATCCTTGGCCATATCTATATCGGCACGATCGGCATGGAGGGCGCGTTCGACGCGATGGAGTCTGGCGATGTCGATCTTCAGTGGGCCAGAGAGCATCACAACCTCTGGGTCGAGGAACTGGAGGCCGAAGGCCGCAAGGGCGCCGCGGCGACGCCAGCGGAGTAGGTGATGCGGGTCGGGGCATGGCGGAAACTCGCTACGGCGTCAGGGGATTGAGGAGCAAGACATGCGCGTCATTCTCGTCGCGTTTCTGGCGGTCGTCATTATCGGCGTCGGCGCGGGTTTCGGTCTTTCCGAACTCAACCCGCGCGCGGGCGTCGAGGCGCCCTCGGTTCGATTGAGCGACTGAGTCGGCGCCTCGCGCCGCTTGAGCCGGTGACGGATTCGGGACATCTTTCCCGCCCGGAGCCGGTCCAGCGGAGGAAAGCGCCCTGTCACCGCCGCAATATCTGACAACCAGGGAAGTCGCCGACCTTCTGCGGGTCAAGGAGCGCAAGGTCTACGACCTCGCCGCGGCGGGTGAGATTCCGCATCGCCGGATCACTGGCAAATTGCTTTTCCCGAATGCCGAGATCGTCGCGTGGATCGAGGGCGACGCGGGTGGGGGCGATCGGCCGCGTCCGGCGGTGCTCGCGGGATCGCACGATCCGCTTCTCGACTGGGCGGCGCGTGAGAGCGACGGCGGGCTGGCGATGTTGCTGGACGGCAGCGCGGACGGGCTGGAACGGTTCGCGGCGGGCGAGGCGGCGCTCGCCGGCCTCCATATACCCGATGACGAGGGCTGGAACATCGCCGCGCTTTCGGCGCGCGGGGTCAGGGGCTGTGTGCTGATCGGCTGGGCCTCCCGGTCCCAGGGATTGATACTCGGCGATGGGCTGGAAGGGGCGCGGCTGTCGGATCTTCGTGGTCGTCGGGTGGCGCTGCGGCAGGAAGGAGCGGGCGCGCGCGCGCTCTTCGACCGGATTCTCGCCGCGGAAGGAATGTCGACCGCGGATTTCGTCGCGGCGTCCGGGCTGGCGCGGACCGAGAGCGAAGCCGCGGCGGCGGTCGCTTCGAGTGAGGCGGACGCGGCGTTCGGACTGGCGGCGATGGCGCGTCAGTACCGGCTCGGTTTCACGCCGCTCGCAGAGGAACGGTTCGATCTGCTGATCGATCGGCGGTCGTATTTCACCGAGCCGGTTCAGCGTCTGCTCGCCTTCGCTGCGACGCCGGCGTTCGCGGAAAAGGCTGCGGCGCTCAGTGGTTACGACGTCGGCGGGCTCGGCGCGGTGCGCTGGCTCTCGCCCTAAGCGCTTGTCGGGCGGAGGCGGACGGCGCGTCGGATCAGACGAGGCGCCCGCCGCGCCGCCATTCAGCTCCCGGCGTTGGGGAAGAAGAGCTGCTGGCCATCGACCTTGTAGGCGGCGATGGCGGCTTGGCCCTCATCCGAAATAACCCAGTCGACGAACATCTGGCCAAGATCGGCTTTCACGTTCGGGTGCTTGTCCTTGCTCACCAGAATGATTCCGTACTGGTTGAACATCTTCGGGTCGCCCTCGACAGCGACCTCGTAATCGCCCTTCGCGCCGAAGGAGATCCAGGTCGCGCGATCGGTCATGATATAGGCGCCCATGCCGGTGCCGGTGTTGAGCGTCGCGCCCATGCCGGAGCCGGTTTCGCGATACCAGCCGCCTGAAGCGGCGCTGACGTCGATCCCGGCCTCCTTCCAGAGCCGCAGTTCGGCCTTGTTGGTGCCGCTGTCGTCGCCGCGAGACGCGAAGGGGGCTTCCGCCTCTGCGATCTTGGTGAGCGCCGCGACGACGTCGCTCGAACCCGAGACGCCGGCCGGATCGGAGGGCGGACCGACGATGACAAAATCGTTGTACATCACGTCGAACCGCTCCACGCCGTCGCCGGCGGCGACGAATTTCTCCTCGGCCGGTTTCGCATGGACGAAAAGCACGTCACCGTCGCCATTCGCCGCGTTCTTGATCGCCTGCCCGGTGCCGACGGCGACGACGCGGACCTCGACGCCGGTCTCTTCGGTAAAGAGCGGCAGGAGATGATCGAACAGCCCGGAATTCAGCGTGGAGGTTGTCGACTGCACGATGATGAACTTGTCCTGAGCCACGGCCGGAGCGGCCGCGCCGAGGGCAAGAATGGCCGCTCCGGCGAGTCCGAGAAATGAGCGTCTGATCATGGGGCGTCTCCCTTGCTTGTCGTCGGATGGTTGTCGTGTTCGAGATAAAGGCGGCCGTCGATCCAGGCCCGCGCCGCGGCCGAGCGCGGCGCGTCGAGGACGCGCGCGGCCGGGCCGAACTCCGTCAGACGGCCCTCATGGAGGAAGGCGACATCTTCGGCGAGCCGCCGCGCTTGGCCGAGGTCATGGGTGATGACGACCACGGTCACGCCCTCGGTCCGCGCTTCGCGGATCAGCGCCTCGATCGCGTGGGTCGAAGCGGGGTCGAGGCTGGCGGTCGGCTCGTCGAGAAAGAGCAGCTCCGGCCCGCAGGCGAGGGCGCGGACGACGGCGAGGCGCTGCTGCTCTCCGCCTGACAACACCCGGGCCGGGCTGCGGGCGAGGGCGCCAAGATGGGCTCGCTCCAGCGCCTCCGCCTCTCGTCGCGCGCGCTCGGCGCCGGTGAAGCCGCGAACGGCGAGCGCGAAGCGGATATTGGCGAGGACCGAACGGCGGAGCATCACCGGGCGTTGAAAGACCATCGCCTGCTTGAGACGCGCCGCGCGGTCGAGCGGGCGCCCGCGCCATTGGACCGCGCCGGCGCCGGGCGTGATCAGCCCATGCATCAGGCGCAGCAGCAGGCTTTTTCCGGCGCCGTTCGCCCCCATCACGGCAGTCAGTCGGCCGGGTCGGATCGAAAGCTCGACCCCGTCGATCAGCCGTTTTCCGCCTGCGTCGAAGACGAGCCCGCGCGTCTCCATCAGAGGCGGGGCGAACGCGTTCTCCACCACCGTCGCGTCGTGGCTAATCGGCAGGAGTTCAGGCATAGGCCGCCCTTGTCGCCGAGGCGCGGAGCGTCATCACCGCGGCGTTCACGACCAGGGCGATGGTCAGAAGAATGACGCCGAGCGCAAGCGCCAACTCCAGATTGCCCTTCGACGTCTCGAGCGCGATCGTCGTCGTCATGACCCGCGTGACATGGTTAATGTTGCCGCCGACCATGATCACCGCCCCGACCTCCGCCACCGCCCGGCCGAACCCGGCGAGCGCGACGGTGAGAAGGCTGTAGCGTGCGTCCCAGAGCAGCGCGGCCGCGCGGTCGATCGGGCGGACGCCAAACGAGGCGAATTGCTCAGCATATTCGCGGTTCAGATCCTCAACCACCTGCCGCGTGAGCGCGGCGACGATCGGGGTGACGAGGATCGTCTGCGCGATGATCATCGCCGTGGGGGTGTAGAGAAGTCCGAGCACGCCGAGAGGGCCGGAGGCGGAGAGCAGGAGATAGACGAAGAGCCCGACGACGACGGGCGGCAGGCCCATCATCGAATTGAGGACGAGCGTTGCGACCGTGCGCCCCGGAAAGCGGAAGGCCCCCACCGCCGCGCCGAGCGGCAGTCCGATCAGGCAGGCGAGAATGACCGCCGCCAGCGTGACGCGGAGCGAAAGGCCGATGATCTCGACCAGGTCCGGGTCCCAGACGAAGATCAGCCCGAATGCGCTGGCGAGCGTGGTGGCGAAATCCTGCAATTGTGCGTTCTCTCCCGTGCTCGGGACAGAATGCATGAAAACCACACATAATCCAGCGGAGAAGGCGTTTCTTCAGTCCTCTGGGAGATGATTCCGCGCGGACTAATTCAGCGGGCGAGCAACTCGCGCACGGCGCCCCTGATGGCGGCTTCGTCTTCGGGCGAGTCGCTCGGGTTGCCGGCGCGATGGCCGTGGATCGAGCGGAGGGGCCGCAACTCGGCGTTCGGCATCAACGCGGTTTCGATCCGGCTGTCCTCTGCGGTGAAGTAGAGGTCGGTGTCGGAAGGCATGACGATCGTCGGCGCGCGGATCGCGCCGAGCGCAGCCTTAAGATCGCCCTTGTAGGTCTCGTTCGTGGAAATATCTGAGCGGATCCAGGTTTCGATCATCGAGAGGAGATCGGTCGGATCGCGGCGCAGGAAATTCCCCTCCCACGCGCGGATCAGGTAATCCTCGCGGGAAGCGAAACCGGCCTCACGCCAGACTTCCTCACGGTAGAACGCCTGGCTCATCGCCCAGCCGGCGTAGATGCGCGCGAAGGCGCGGAGACCGCGAATCGGGCGGTCCCGGAACCAGCCGTCGCACCAGCCGGGGTCGGCGGTCAGCGCGGCGCGCAGACCCTCAAGAAAGAGCTTGTTGTGCGGGCTGGTGCGGGCGGAGGTGCAGGTGACGCAGATCCGCTCCACCCGGTCGGGGTGAAGCGCGCCCCAGTGGAGCGCCTGCTGCCCGCCCATCGACCAACCATAGATGAGCGCGATCCGCTCGACGCCGAGTTCCTCGCGTATAAGCCGATCCTGCGCCGCGATGTTGTCGAGATGGGTGAAAACCGGCGCGCGGCCATGCGTGAAGGGTTCCGGCAAATTGCTTGGGCTGGTTGAGAGCCCGTTGCCGAACTGGTTCGGAATGACGATGCAATGGGTCTCCGGGTCGAGGATGCGCCCCGGTCCGATCAGCCAGTCTATGTCAGTATGATGGGCGCCATAGGAGGTCGGATAGAGAATGAGGTTCGATTTCGCGGTGTTCAGTTCGCCATAGACCCGATAGGCGAGATGTGCGGCGGGGAGGCGAACGCCCGAGGCGAGCGTCACTGGCCCCAGCTCGAAAATCTGAAGCTCGTTCATCTGTATCCTCCCCTTTCGCTTCGCCGCAACGCTAGGCCGCGGCGGCGGTTGAGGTCCAGCGGAAGCGATGATCGGCCAGCGCGGTCTTTCCGATCCGGGGCCGCGCCGGCGGCGTCGCCTAGGCGCTGGCGCTAACGGTGGGTGGCCTGGCCCAGGGCGCCGCGCGCTCCAGCGCCGCGGCGAGGGCGAGCACTGTGTCGTCACGCGCGAAGCGACCGACGAACTGAACGCCGACCGGGAGCCCGTCGGGCGTCATGTGCATCGGCAAGCTAATCGCCGGCTGGCCGGTGGCGTTGAAGGGCGCGGTGAACGGGCAGACGCTGGAAAGCGTTTCAAGGAACCGTTCCAGATCGTCATGGCGGGTGTCCAGCGTTCCGAGCGGGACCGGCGGCGTCGCCATCGTCGGCGTGACGAGGATGTCGAACCGCTCCCAGAACGCCGAGAGTTTCCGCACCTCCCGGTTCATCACCATGGTCCGGGTCAGATGCTCGGCCAGTGTCGTCTCGCGCGCGAAAGCGAGCGCTGCGCGCGTGATCGGCTCCAACCCGAATTCCTCTTCCGCCCCCGGATCGCCTGGAAACATCGCGACAAGAGAGCCGAAGAGGATTCGGATCATCGTGTCTGTCAGGAGGGACGAATCGAAATCCGGCCCCGCCGCATCGACGTGATGGCCCATGTCCGTGAGAAGCTTGGCGGTTCTTTCGACCGCCGCGGCGCATTCGCCGTGGACCGGTTTTCCGTCGAATGTCTGCGTGATGAACCCGATGCGAAGCTGCTTCGGCGGGGTCTCGATCAGCCGTTCGAACGGGGTTTCGGGCTTTGGTGTGAAATAGGGCGCGCCGACATCCGGGCCGGTGGTGATGTCGAGGAGGGCGGCGCAGTCGCGCACCGAGCGTGTGACGGCGTGCTCGTGGCTCATGCCGAAATTCGGGTCGCCCCGGTGCGGGCCGAAGGCGTTCAGCCCGCGCGTGGGTTTCAGCCCGACGACGCCGTTGCACGAGGCCGGCGCCCGGATCGAACCTGCGCTGTCGGTCGCGTGCGCGGCCGGCAGCAGCCCCGCGCCGACCGCAGCGCCCGATCCGCCGCTGGAGCCGCCGGCGCTCCGGCCCGGGTTCCAGGGGTTGAGCGTCGCCCCCCAGAGATCCGGCTCGGTGGAGACGGACAGCCCGAACTCGGGCGAATTGGTGCGGCCGAGAATGCCGAAGCCGGCGGCGCGTATGCGACTGAAAGTGGTCGAATCGAAATCGAAGACCTGCCCCTTAAAGCGTCGACTACCATTGGCGAGCGGCAGGCCTTTCACCGGCGCGTGGAGATCCTTCGCAAGCCATGGCGCCCCGAGAAAGCGCGGTCGCGTCTTTCGCGCGTCGAGTTCAGCCAGGGCTTCTTCGAACTGGGTGACGACGACGGCGTTGATGGCGGGGTTGATCGCCTCGATTTCGCGGATTGCGGTCAGCAACACGTCGCGCGGGCTGAGATCGCCGGCGGCGACGAGCGCCGCGAGCCCGACGAGATCCTGATCCACCCATTCGTCATGCGTCATCATCGGGCGACCCCCCTTATTCCGCCGCCGACGAAAGCGTCGGGTTTCGCAGTGTCATGTCAGGAGGTGCGAATACCACGGCGCGTGTCAAACACGATCCTGGCGGAATGTGCGCCGTCCCGCTCTTTGCGCGTCCGCCGCGCCTGGCGACTCACCTCGGCATTCGGAAAAAAACTCCGGCTCCGTGGCGACGCCCGATCACATGCTTTCGTCTTGAACAGCGGTTTGTCCGGCGGGCGTGGCGCGCCCGCCGGCTGGCGTCTTATCGCGGATCGTTGACCACGATATAGGTCACGTTCGATCCGCTATATTGCGGTTGATACCACGTGCCGCCGCATTCCCGGTAGCCGATGCCGGAATAGGTGTAGGTCGTGCAATTCGGCGGAAGCGTGGAGACGATCGCGCCGATCGTAACGGCCGTCGCCACGCCGGCGACGAAGCCTCCGGCGCCATAGCCCCAACCGCCGCCACGATAGTGATGATCGACGTCGATATCCACGTGCCGCGAGCGGTCGATATCGCGATTGACGTTTCGGTTGACGTTGTTGTTGCGATTTCGGTTGGTGTTGTTGTTGCGGTTATGATTGGCGTTCGCATTGCGGTTGCCGCCGCGGTTCGCGTTCTTGTGGACGTTCTGGCGCCCGCCGCTGCGGACGGCGCCGCCGCCGCGATGGCCGCCGCCGGCTCGCGCTCCGCCGCCTCTGCCGCCCCCACGCGCTCCGCCGCCTCTGCCGCCGCCTCTGCCGCCGCGCGCCTCCGCGGGTTCGGCCGACATCGTCAGGACCAGAGGCGCCGTGAGCGCGACGGCGGCGGTGAAGTTCGTCATGATCGGCGTGGTCGGAAGCGCCAGCGCGACGGCGGCGATCGATGGAATAAGAAACCGCATTTCGGTTCTCCTGAATTACTTTTTGTCTTTAGCGGTCATGTCTTCAGCCGTCGCGAAAGTGATCCGCTGGGACTCCTCCGGGGGCGCAAAGGTAAAGCGCTGGTCGGCGAATTCCGTTTTTGGGGTCACCGTCACGGTAGCCTGGAATATCGGGTGCGCGTCGTCCGTCTTGTCGACGATCATGTACCCACAGGGCAGCAGAGCTTCGACGTCCTCGATCCAGATTTGCCAGTCGATATCTTCCTGCCGGAACGCATAATGATCGCAGACGCGATCGCCCATGAGGGTCTGGCCGACATAGCGCGCGGCGGTGATGGCGTCGAAATCATCCGATTCGGTGCCCCAGAGGAAGAGATCCGCCAACGGCAGTTCGAGATCATGTTTCTCGGACGCGAACGCGATCATTTCCGCGATCGTGCCCTTGAACTCGGCATCGGCGTAGTAACGGATCTTGGGCGACCAGAGCGTCGCTTTTTCGCCGTTGAAATAGAAGATGCGCGACCGTTCTTCCGAAAATCGCTCGATCCGCAATCCGTGCGGCGGGTCGGCGTCGATCCGGACCTGTTCGATGACCGCGGTCTTCTCGCCGCTCTCGAACACCTCCTCCCACAACAGGGCGGCCTTGATGGAGAAAGCCGGCAATTCACGCAGTTTAGCGCCCATATCCTTTACGGCTTGCACCACCTCCGGATCGACAGCCGGCGCCTCGTCGGCGGCTTCGGTGGTGGTTTCAGCGTTCTGGGCGACGGCGCCGCCGGCGAAGAGCGCGGCGCCAAACGCCGCGGCGGCGGCCAGCCTCGCACCCTGACTGAAGATCGTTCTGGTCATAATTCGCCTTTCAAATCGTGTTCTTTCGCCTGTCGGCGGCGCGAAATATGGCGGGCGGGGGCGCGCCAAATGTTCCCACGCTGATTGAGGATTGAACAATCCGGCGCAATTCGCAATTGAAATCACGACTCCTTCACACCGGGGACGCGGCGTCAGGCGTCGCGGCGCGAAGCGATCAGCGCGCCGAGGCGCCGGAGCGCGAGCGTATAGCCATCGACGCCGAACCCGGCGATCACGCCGTCCGCGCGGTGCGAGACATAGGAATGGTGGCGAAACGATTCGCGTTTGTGGACATTGGAGATGTGCACTTCGAAAACCGGCCCTTCGAACGCGTTGAGCGCATCGAGAATCGCGACGGAAGTGTGGGTGAAAGCGGCGGGGTTGATCACGACGCCGCAGGCCGCCTCGCGCGCTTCGTGGATCCAGTCAATGATCTGATGCTCGGCGTTTGACTGGTGAAAACGAATATCGAGGCCGAACGTGGCGGCCGTCTCTCGGCAGGCGGCTTCGACATCCGAGAGCGTCTCGCGCCCATAGATCTCCGGTTGGCGTTTGCCGAGGAGGTTCAGGTTGGGGCCGTTCAGGATATAGACGAGTTCTGGCATATCGGGGCTTTCGGTCGTTTCTGCATGGTGAACCGATGGGACCCGCCGGACATACAGCATTTGCCGGTGGACGGGCGACCGGAATTCGCGGCGGCGACTCGCTCGCGCCCCGGCTCGGGCGTGAGATCGGAAAACTCTGCGCCGGGGCTGACGCAGTGGCGTTGATGCATGGCCTCGCGCGTGGGTTCGCGGATCGTCTCGGGGGCTAGTCGTCTCATGGCGTTGGCGAGACGATCCGATCCCAGCGCAGGCGGAATGCTTCCGGCTCGAAAGCGGGCGCAAGGCCGATCGCGACGGCGCGGGTCGGCGCGGCGTCGCATGGCGTCAACTCGTGAAGGCGGCCGACCAGATGCGCCTTGACCGCGCCGCCGCCCTTGAGCGCGATGCGGCCTTTGAAACGGAAGAGTCCGGCCGGCGGGCCGTTTAGAAGCGCTTCCAGATCCGCGCGGGTGAGATAGCCGCCCGTCGTCGACCACGACCGATAGGCCGCGCCGTGATCGTGACCGTGCGCATGATCGTGGTCTGAGGCGTTCGGCGCTTCCGCTTCGCGCGGCTCGAGGATCAGTTCCTCGGCCTGTTCCGGCGCGATGACCCAGATGCCGTTCGGCGCGCCGTTGACGTGATAGGGCCAGCGGAGCCGGGCGGTGTAGCCTTGGATCGAGCCGTCGAGCACCAGTTTCACGCCGCCGAGCCGCAGCATGTCTGTGGCTTTCGCCCTGAGCTCCAGCGCCCGCGGGCCGACCTCTTTCGGCGGCATCATCGCCGCGCCCAGCATCGGCACGATGCGGAGCGGTAAATCCGCCGCCCCGGTGGTGGCGAACAGCGTCGCGAGGTCCTTGTCGGGAAGTTCGGCGTGCAGGTCGGTCATCGTTGTCGTGCCGGTCTGCCGCGCGATGCTGGCGAAGGCCTTGATGCTGTCGAGATGGGCGGAGAGCGCGCGGAAATCCACACCCACCCGGCGCATCAACGGGAACATCGCCGCCATTTCCTGCAATTCGCCGTTCAGCTCGCCATCCGGCCCCTTGGCGACGCCGGTGACGTTGGTCTCGCGCGTGTAGCCCGCAAGCGCCAGCGCCGGCGAGTTCGCGGTCAGCAGGTGGAAATTCGAGTGCTGGACGACGATCGGGCGGGTCGCCGAGACGGCGTCGAGATGGCGGCGGTTCAGCCGCTCGGTTGGCAGGAAGATCGGGTCGAACCCCCAGGCGAAGAGCGGTTTTTCCGGTGGCTCGCCGGCGACGGTCATCGCTTTCGCGGCCTTTTTCAGCCCGGAGATGACATCGTCGATGGCGGAGAGGCCGGGCCAGAGTTTGCCATCGGTGTCGATCCGGTCGTGATAGCCGACATAGGGATAGCGCCACATCGCCCCCGCCATCATGTGCGCGTGCCCCTCGACGAAACCGGGCGTCAGCACCGCCCCGGCGAGCCGCTCGTCGATCTGGTCGCCGCCCCATTGCTTGGCGCAGTCGGCGCCGCCGCTATTCTCGCCATGCTGGCGCCATTCGCGCCGCTGAAGGCGGAAGGTTCACTGATTATTCTGTCAACCCAGGCGCCGCGGCATCTGAACGGCGCGGTGCAGTCCGGCACGGCCACTGCGATGCCGTCGACGCAGATTTTCGCCTCGCCTTTGCGATATGACGAGAACTGGAACCCGCAGCCCTATCTTGCGGAAAGCTGGGATGTGTCGGAGGACGGGCTCACGGTCACGCTCAACCTCGTTCACAACGCGACCTTCCATGACGGGGTTCCAGTCACCTCCGAAGATGTCGCCTTCTCGATTAAGACGACGAAGGCGAACCATCCCTTCAAGACCATGTTCGCGCCGGTCGAGGCGGTGGAGACGCCGGACGACTACACCCCGTGATCAAGCTGTCGCAGCCGCACCCGGCGCTCCTGCTCGCTCTCTCACCCGCGCTCGCCCCGGTCATACCGAAGCACATCTATGATGACGGGCAGGGCATGAAGAGCCACCCCGCCAACACCGCGCCGGTCGGCTCCGGCCGTTCATGCTGGAGAGTTTCACGCCGGGCGAGGCGACGATCCTGAAGAAGAATCCGAATTTCCTCCGTGAGGGCTATCCGAAGCTCGACGAGATCATCATTCGTATCGTGAAGGACCAGAACGCGCTGATGATCGCGATGGAAAACGGCGAGGCGGACATGTTTCCGTTCATCACCACCTCCACCGGAATCAAGCGGATGGAAGCGGTGGACTGGCTGGAGGTGACCGATCAGGGCTAAGCCGGCATCGGCCCGATAACTGGCTCGCGTTCAACACCGCGTCCGAGAAGCTCTCGGACAAGCGGGTGCGCCAGGCGATCGCCTATGCGGTGGACCGGGAGTTCATCACCAAGGCGCTGATGCGCGGCGTCGCCAAACCGCAGCGCAGCCCGATCATCGAATCCTCTCCGTTTTTCGACGAGACGATCGAGCCCTATGACGTCGATCTCGACAAGGCGAACGCTTTAGTGGCGGAAGCCGGGTTCGGCGACGGGATGGAGTTGACCGTCGATTATCTTCCCGGTGTCGACGAGCAGCAGAAGAACGTCGCCGAATATCTGAAATCACAGCTCAAGAAGATCGGGATCGACGTCACAGTCCGGCCCTCGCCTGATTTTCCGACCTGGGCGGGGCGCATCTCCGGCCATGATTTCGATATGACGATGGATGTGGTGTTCAACTGGGGCGACCCGGTGATCGGCGTCCATCGCACCTACCTCTCCTCGAACATCGTCAAGGGCGTGATCTGGTCCAACACCCAGTCCTATTCCAACCCGAAGGTCGACGAGATACTGAATGCGGCGGCGGTGGAGGTCGATCCGGCGAAACGCAAGGCGCTCTACACCGAGTTCCAGCGCATCGTGGCCGAAGACATGCCGGTCTACTGGATCAATGCTTCACCCTATCACACCGCCTATGACAAGCGGCTCGGCGATCCGCCGCTGACAATCTGGGGGCCGATGTCGCCGATGGATGAGGTTTACTGGAAAGAGCCGAAAGAATGACGCGCGAGCGCCGGGCGGCCCTGTCGCCCGGCGCTCGCTGAAGGGGAGGCGACATGGCCGGGTACATCATCAGACGACTCGGCTACGGCGTGCTTCTGATGGCCGGGGTCGTCATCCTGAACTTCTTTCTTATCCGTCTTGCGCCGGGCGACCCGGCCGAGGTGATCGCCGGCGACATGGGCGGCGCCACGGCGGAGGTAATGGCCTCGATCCGCGCCGATTACGGGTTGGATCAGCCGCTTTATGTGCAGCTCGGGCGGTATCTCGGCGATATGGCGCAAGGCGATCTCGGAGAATCCTACTTCTTCAACCGGCCGCTGGCGGAGCTGATCGGCGCGCGGATCGGGCCGACGCTTCTGCTGGTGATCGCCGCGCAAATCATCGCCATCGTGATCGGCACCGCGGCGGGGGTCATGGCCGCGCGCAAGCCGAACGGGCCGCTTTCGGGCGTCGTCGCCGTCATCTCGACGATTGGGTACGCGGTTCCCGTCTTCTGGATGGGGATCATGCTGATCATCCTTTTCGCCTCCATCATTCCAATCTTCCCGGTCGAGGGAATGGCGGATATCCGCCTGCGCGACGCGAGCTGGATTGAGCGGATGATCGACATCCTGCATCACCTCGCGCTGCCGGCCTTCTCGCTGGCGGTCATCTTTCTCGCGATCTATGCGCGGCTGGCGCGCGCCTCGATGCTGGACGTGCTCGGCGCGGATTATGTGCGCACGGCGCGCGCCAAGGGCGCTTCCGAGCGCTCGGTGCTCTTCCATCATGCGCTGCGCAACGCCGCTCTGCCGATCATCACAGTCGCCGGGTTGCAGTTCGGGGGCCTGATCTCCGGCGCGCTGCTGGTCGAGACTGTGTTCAACTGGCCGGGGATGGGCACGCTGGCGTTCGACGCGATCCTGAGACGGGATTACACGCTGCTGCTTGGCGTTCTGTTCTGCGCCGCGGCGATGGTCGTGATCGCCAATATCGTCACCGATCTGGCCTATCGCATCGCCGATCCGCGGCTTCGGGGAGAGAACTGATGGCCGAAGCCCAGAGCCCGATCCGCGAAGCCTGGATCATGTTCCGGCGGAACAGGCCGGCGATGGCCGGGCTGTGCTTGCTGATCGTGATCGTTCTTCTGACGCTCTACGGCGTGCTCTTTTATGGCGGCGACCCCTATGAGATCGTCTGGGCGCCGCATGAGCCGCCGGGCGTGACGCCGGAATTCATGCTCGGGACCGACTATCTCGGCCGCGATCTCATCGCCGGACTTCTGATGGGGGGCGGGCCGACGCTGGCGGTTGGCGGTGCGGCGGCGCTGCTGACCATGGTCATCGGAGTCTCCATCGGGGCCATGTCCGGCTATTTCGGCGGCCGCGTCGACAACGCGCTGATGCGCTTCACCGAGTTCTTTCAGGTTCTGCCGGCGCTTCTCTTCGCGATGGTGCTGGTGACGCTCTTCTCACCCTCGCTCACCATCATCGCCATCGCCATCGGCGTGGTGAGCTGGCCGCAGACCGCGCGGCTGACGCGGGCGGAGTTCCTGAAGATCAAGCGGCTCGAATATGTCACCGCCGCCCGCGCCATCGGCGCGCAGAACGGGCGGATCATGTGGCGGGTGATCCTGCCGAACGCGCTGCCGCCGCTGATCGTCTCGGCGACGCTGACCATCGGCGTCGCGATCCTCTTCGAGGCCGGGCTTTCCTTTCTCGGGCTTGGCGATCCGAACACCATGAGCTGGGGGCTGATGATCGGCGCGAACCGGGCCTATATCCTGACGGCGTGGTGGCCGGTGACCTTTCCGGGAATCGCCATTTTTCTCACCGTCTTTGCAGTTTCGCTGATCGGCGACGGGCTGAACGACGCCTTCAACCCAAAACTGAGGGAGCGCTGAGATGGCGCTTCTCGATATCGAGGGTCTGCGGGTCGAGTTTTCCACCCGCTATGGTCCGGTGACGGCGCTGGACGGCGTTTCACTTCAGGTGGAAGCGGGCGAGACGCTTGGCGTCGTCGGGGAATCCGGTTGCGGCAAGTCGATCACCGCGCTCTCCGCGATGGGGCTGGTGCCCTCGCCGCCCGGGCGGGTCGCCGCCGGCTCGATCAGGCTGGATGGCGAGGAGTTGATCGGCGCTTCGCCGCGCCGGTTGCGCCAGTTGCGCGGGGCCGAGATGGCGATGATCTTCCAGGAGCCGATGACCTCGCTCAATCCGGTGTTCACCGCCGGCGATCAGATCGCCGAGGCCATCATGCTGCATCGCAAGACCGGCCGCGGCGCAGCGATGAAGGAGGCGGTGGCGCTTCTCGACCGCGTCGGGATTCCCGAAGCGAAACGGCGCGCGGCGGATTTTCCGCACCAGCTTTCAGGGGGCATGCGCCAGCGGGTGATGATCGCCATGGCGGTCTCGTGTCGTCCGAAGGTGCTGATCGCGGATGAGCCGACGACGGCGCTCGACGTCACCGTGCAAGCGCAGATCTTCGACCTTCTGAACGACATCCAGCGCGATCTCGGCACGGCGATCATCCTCATCACCCACGACATGGGCGCGATCGCGGAAATGGCCGACCGGGTGGCGGTGATGTACGCCGGAAGGGTGATCGAGGAAGGCGCGGCGGACGCCATTCTCGACGATCCGAAACATCCCTATGCGCGCGGGCTGATCGCCTGCATCCCCAATATCGGCAAGGGCGAGAGCGGGACGCCGCCGCCGCTGGCGGAGATTCCGGGCGTCGTGCCGCCGCTCCATCTTCTCGGCGACGGTTGCGCTTTCGCCGAGCGCTGCGCATATCGGTTCGAGCGGTGCGACCGGGAATCGCCGCGCCTCTCCGGCGAGGCGGGTCACCCGGCCGCCTGCCACGCCGTGGAGGAGGGGCGGATATGAGCGCGATCCTCGAAGCCCGCGCGCTGACCGTCAGTTTCCCGATGCCGCGCCGTTCGCTGTTCGCGCCGCGCCAGCACCTCTCCGCCGTGCGCGACGTCGATTTCGTGCTGGAGGCGGGCCGGACGCTCGGCATCGTCGGAGAGAGCGGCTCCGGCAAGACAACAACCGCGATGGCGGCGATTCGGCTGACCGGCCCCGCGACCGGCAAGGTGCTGTTTCAGGGCGAGGATCTTTTCACCCTCGCGCCGGAGGCGATGCGCGAGCGGCGCAAAGACATCCAGCTTATCTTTCAGGATCCCTATTCCTCGCTCAATCCGCGCGACCGGGTGAATCATATCGTTCGCGAACCGCTCGACCTTCTGAAGGTCGGCGACGCCGCCAGCCGGGATGCGCGGGTCGAGGAGCTTTTTGGGTTGGTCGGGCTTCGGCGCGATCAGCTCAATCTCTTTCCGCATCAGTTCTCCGGCGGGCAGCGCCAGCGGATCTCCATCGCGCGGGCGCTGGCGACCAATCCGAAACTCATTGTCTGCGACGAGCCAGTCTCGGCGCTCGATGTCGCGATTCAGGCCCAGATCCTGAATCTTCTGGTGAAGCTGCAAGATGAATTGGGTCTGAGTTTCCTGTTCATCAGCCACGACCTCGGCGTGGTGCGGCAGATCTGTCATGACATCGCGGTGATGTATCTCGGCCGGATCGTCGAGCAGGCGCCTCGCGAGGCGCTGTTCAGCGCGCCGCGCCACCCCTACACGGTGGCGCTGCTGGCCGCCGCGCCGTCGCTCGCGCGGCGGAAATCGCGGGGCTATGTGCGGCCGGCGAAGCTGAAGGGCGACCCGCCGAGCCCGATCAACCCGCCGCCTGGCTGCGCCTTCTCCGCGCGCTGTCCGAAGGCGCAGGCGATCTGCCGGGAGGAGCGGCCGGAACTCGCCCCGCTCGGGGCCGGGCGCGTCGCCTGCCATTTTCCTGAAGGCGCGGCCTGAAGGCGGCCGGAATTCAGCCGACGGCGCCCTCTAGCGCGCTGGTCAGGTTCGCGCCGAGATCGTCGGAAAGATAGCCGCCCTCCTGAACCAGCAGCATCGGAAGGCCGGCGCCCCGGATCGCGGCGGTGATCCGCGCGAAGCCGCTGGTGCTGACGGCGAGGCCCTTGAAGGGATCGTTGACATGGGCGTCGAGTCCAAGCCCGACGACGAGCACGTCGGCGCCGAAACTGCGGATACGGGTGAGGGCGGCCGCCAACACCTCCAGATACGTCTCGTCGCCGGTTCCGCGTTCTAGCGGCAGGTTGAAATTCGCGCCAAGCCCCGGCCCTTCGCCGCGCTCCTGCGCATGGCCCCAGAAGAACGGATAGAAGCGCGCCGGGTCGGCGTGGATGGAGACGGTCAAGACGTCGTCCCGGGCATAGAAGACGCCCTGCGTGCCGTTGCCGTGATGCACGTCGACATCGAGGATCGCCGGACGAAGGCCGGCGGCGCGGAGCCGCTCGGCGGCGATCCCGGCGTTGTTGAGAAAGCAGAAACCCCCGGCCATGTCGCCAAACGCATGATGCCCCGGCGGGCGGCAGAGAGCGTAGACCGCGCACTCCCCCGCCAGCACGAGACCCGCGGCGTGGATAGCGGTCTGCGCCGACCAGTAAGCCGCCTCCCATGTCCCCTCGGCGATCGGGCAAGCGGTGTCGGCTTGATGATAGCCCGCTTGCCCGACGGCTGATTTCGGGTAGCCCGCCGCGCGCCGGTCGGGATGAATGTTCGGGATGACCTCTTCGCCTGCGCCTTCGATCCGGCGCCAGCGGGAATAGATCGTCTCCAGAAACTGAAGATATTCAGCGCTGTGAATCGCGGCGATCGGGCCGAGGCCGCTATCGGCGGGCGCTTCGAACGCGCAGCCGGCCTTCAACGCCGCCTCGTGCAGGACGCGAATCCGCTCCGGTTGCTCCGGGTTGGCCGAAATCGCCCCGTTCGCCATGAAGTGCTTCGGGTCGTGGCGCCACTGACGCTCGTCGAATACGGCTTTCATTCTGTCCTCAATCGCTCCAGTCCGGCCGCGTCGAGCGACAGGTTCGTTTCATTTTCGTGCGCCGTGAAGCCCATCCGCAGATAGGCGGCGCGGGCGCCTTCATTGCTTTCATAAACGGAGAGCTTCATGAAACCGGCGTCCCAAACCCGCTCCGCATCCCCGGCGGCTGCCGCGAGCAGCCGCTTCCCGAGTCCGGTTCCGCGCAGATCCTCCGCAACCCAAAGGTCGGAGACATAGAGCCCGGTTCCGCCGCGAATGGTTGAGAAGATCGCCGAGTATAGCGCGACGCCGACGACTTTCGCCCCTTCTTCGGCCAGCACGGCGCGAAAGACGGGCGCGTCGCCCCATCCCGCCTTCGCGATATGGGAGTCTTTCGCCCGGTGCCGGTCGCCGAGATGCGCTGAAAGCGCATTCAGGGCGGCGTTGAGGCGGCTTGCGTCTTTCGCCTCGGCTTGTCTGATCGCAAGGGCGGTCATCGTGGGCGCGGCCTTCGGAATGCATTGGCCGCAGGGTGCGGTCTTTCGGGCGCGCTCGTCAACACCACCCCGCTCAGGTTCCGTCGTTGAAAAAGTCGTGGAGCGCCTGCGCCATTTTACCGGAAATGCCCTCCACCGCCTTCAGGTCAGCGAGTCCGGCGCGCGCGACCGCCTTGGCGGAGCCAAAATGCGCGAGTAGGGCGCGCTTTCGGGCTGGGCCGATCCCCGGCGCGTCGTCGAGCGGGTTTTGTCCGATCGCTTTCGAGCGTTTGGCCCGATGCGCGCCGATCGCGAAACGGTGCGCCTCGTCGCGCAGACGCTGGACGAAATAGAGCGTCGGGTCACGGTGCGGCAGCATGAACGGACGCCCGCCGCTCGGCTTGTGAAACTCCTCCTTCCCGGCGTCGCGCTCCAGCCCCTTCGCGACGCCGATCATCGCCACGTTCTCGACCCCGAGTTCCGCCATCACCTCGCGCACCGCGGCGACCTGTCCGGCGCCGCCGTCGATCAGGATCAGGTCGGGCCATTCCGCGCTCTCGCGGTCCGGATCTTCACGAAGCAGGCGCTGGAAGCGCCTTGTCAGCACCTCCTTCATCATGCCGAAATCGTCGCCGGGGGTGACGGCGGCGTTCCTGATGTTGAACTTGCGATAGGCTTTCTTCTCGAAACCCTCGGGCCCGGCGACGATCATGGCGCCGACGGCGTGCGCGCCCTGGATATGCGAATTGTCGTAAACCTCGATCCGGCGTGGCGGGCTCTCAAGTCCGAACGCCTCCGCCACCCCGGCGAGCAGCTTCGTTTGCGCCGCGCTCTCGGCCATACGCCTCGCCAGCGCCTCCTTCGCGTTGGTCAGCGCGTGTTCGAGCAGAAGCCGCTTTTCGCCGCGCTGTGGGCGCGCGAGCGTGACCTTGCGCCCGGCCGCGAGGCTCAGCGCCTCGGCGACGAGATCGGAATCCTCTGGCTCATGACTGGTCAGCACTAGTTTCGCGGGCGTCTTGCCGACGTAGAACTGCGCGAGAAACGCGGCGAGGATCTCCTCCTCGGGCGCGTCGGAGCCGGTGCGGGGAAAATAGGCGCGGTTGCCCCAGTTCTGATGAGAGCGAAAAAAGAACACCTGCACGCAGGCTTGCCCGCCCTCGGCGTGGACCGCGACGACATCGGCCTCCTCCACGGTTTCCGGGTTTACGCCCTGGTTCTGCTGGACGCGGGTGAGCGCGGCGATCCGGTCGCGATAGATCGCCGCCTGCTCGAACTCCATCGCCGCCGAGGCTTCGCGCATTCGCACCGCGAGTTCCTCCTGCACGCCGGTCGAACGGCCTTCGAGAAAACGCCATGCGTCCTTGACGAGCTTCGCGTAATCCGCCTCGTCGATCAGTCCGACGCAAGGGGCCGAGCAGCGCTTGATCTGATAGAGAAGGCAGGGCCGGGTCCGGTTCTCGAACATGGAATCGGAACAGGTCCGCAACAGGAACGCCTTCTGCAACTGGTTCAGCGTCCGGTTCACGGCGCCGGCGGAGGCGAACGGGCCGAAATAGCGCCCTGCGCGCGTGCGCGCGCCGCGATGCTTCTTGATCTGCGGAAACGGATGGTCCGCGCCGACGACGATATGCGCGAAGCTCTTGTCGTCGCGCAAAATGACATTGTAGCGCGGCTTGAGCTGCTTGATGAGATTGGCTTCGAGCAGCAGAGCTTCGGTCTCGGTCGGGGTGGTGACGAACATCATCGACGCGGTCGAGAGGATCATCCGCTGGATGCGCGTGCTGTTGCCCTGAAGGCGGGTGTAGTTTGAGACGCGGGCTTTCAGTGAGCGGGCCTTGCCCACATAGAGAACCTCTCCCTTCAGCCCCAGCATCCGATAGACCCCGGGACGCGCAGGCAGGCGCAAAAGATAGCTTCGGATCACCTCCGGCCCGGTCGTCGCGTCGCGGGCCAGGTTGGAGGCGTCCTCGTCAAAGCCAAGCGGGGACTGTGGCGCGTTCGTTTCGGTCATCGGCGGCAGTCTATCCGGTTTTCGGTCAGGCGTGACAGGGCTTCCGGCGTAGCAAGCGGCACGACGCTGCGCTGCGGCGAATCTGCGCGGCGTAGCGCCTGCCCCAGTTCCTGCGCCGGATCAACGATTTTCATATCCCCGATTCCTGTGGATAAATCTGTCCATAATATCGACCCGGTCCGGATTCATGAAGGAATCGTAACGGTTTTGCCAGGTTGCCCAAAAAACAGGCTGCCACGTTAACCTTTTGGATTTGTTGGCCTTTAAGAATGTCGAGTTGTCACGCTGCGATGATATTCGCGGCCGGATGACGAATCGCTCACGAAGCGCATGAAAGTGGAAAAGCCAGCTTGTCGAGTCGATTTCGGAGGGTTTCAAGCGGTTCTGAGGCGGCGCTTCTAAGTCACTCGACGCCAAGCACATCCGGAGTTCTCCACCCGAGGTGCTGACCGCCGTCCATCGCCAGAATCTGCCCGGTGAGCGCTGGAGAGGCGAGGATGAAGCGAAGCGCGGCCACGATCTCGTCGGGTCCGGCGCCGCGGCCGAGTATGGTCGCCGCACGCTGCGCTGCGAAATGCGCCTCCGACTGGCGCAGGCCGCGCAGGGTCGGCCCCGGGCCGATCGCCATCACCCGGACGCGCGGAGCGAGCCCTTGCGCCGCCATGCGGGTGAACGCCCAGAGCGCCGATTTTGCGATCGAGTAGGACATGAACTTCGGCGTCATCTTCAGCACCCGCTGGTCGATCATGTTGACCACGACCGCGCCGGCGGCAGGCTCGCCCGCGGCGTCGGTCATTGGAGCGGGCGCCTGTTCGCCGAATTGCTGCGTGAGAAGAACCGGCGCGCGCAGATTGCTCTCTATGGCCCGGTCCCAGCCCTTGCGGTTCATCGAATCGAGATCGTCGAACTCGAAGATCGAGGCGTTGTTGACGAGGCAGGTGAGCGGCGCGCCGAGCGCATCGGTTGCGGCGGGGATCAGCGCCTCCGTCTGGGCTTCCACCGTCAGATCGGCCGAGAGGACGGCGGCGCGCCGGCCGAACGCGCGAATCTCGTCCGCGGTCGCCTCCGCTTCCGGCTTGGAACCGAGATAGCTGATCGCGACGTCCCATCCGTCCTCCGCCAGCGCCAGCGCCATGGCGCGGCCGAGCCGTTTCGCGCCGCCGGTGACAAGCGCAGCGCCCGGTTTCATCCCAATCCTCCTCGCAGCTTTCGCCTGAGACGCGCGGCCCGACCGGTCACATGCGCGGACCCAACGCCAGAACGCAGTAAACGACATAGGCGGCGATGAAGGCCAGCCCCGCGATCCTGCCGATCTCTCGCCGCATGATGATGAAGGGCGCAAGGATCAACGATGAACCCAGCATGATCCAGAGGTCGAGTTCGAGAAACCCCGGCGGCGTCGGCAGGTCGCCGACCAGCGCGGCGGCGCCGAACACGCCGAGAATGTTGAACATGTTGGAGCCGATAACGTTGCCGATGGCGACGTCGGCGTGCCGGCGCAGCGCCGCCATGACCGTCGTCGCCAACTCCGGCAGCGACGTTCCCACGGCGACGAGCGTGAGCCCGATCGCCGCCTCGGAGACGCCCATAGTGATCGCCACCGATTGTGCGCCCGCGATCAGCATATGCGCTCCGATCGGCAGGCCGATCACCCCTGCTGCGATGCACCCCGCGATCTTCGGGCCGGAAAGGCAATCGGGCGCCATCTCTTCGAGATCGAGCGCGACCTTGCCGTTCATCGCCATCAAATAGGTGTCGTAGAGCACCGCGCAGAGGAGCGAGAGAAAGGCGATTCCGGTCCAGAAATAGAGGCCGCCATAGCCGCAGACGGCGAGTAGCAGCAGAGAAGCCGTGATCATCAGCACGAAGTTGCGCATCACGCCGTTCTGGCTGACCGCGATCGGCGCGATCAGCGCGGGAATGCCGAGGACGAGATAGACGTTCGCGATATTGGAGCCGACGATATTGCCAAAGACCAGGTCGGTCGCCCCGTCCAGCGTCGCTTCGATCGAAACCAGCAGTTCAGGCGCCGAGGTGCCGAACGCGACGACGGTGAGGCTGACGACCAGCGCCGGCACGCCCAGTCGAAGACTGAGCGATACGGCGCCCTTGACGAGAACATCGCCGGCGAAAACCAGAAGCGCGAGGCCCGCGAATACCAGCGAAAGGTCAATCAGCATGAGGCGTCGCGCCTCACGGAATCGGAACGCGCGGCCTCGATCATGGTGTCGGGGCGCCGCCGCAGGGACAGCCCTCTCCGCGCGCCGACCAGGCGCCGCAGACCGGGCAGGGGACGAGATCTTCGGCGTCCTTCAGTTTCGACGCTTTCTTTTTGGAGCGGAGATTCGGTTTGATCGCGCTCGAAGCGCCCATACGGGCGACGACGAAGACGCCGATCAGCACGGCGACGAAAATCAGTATCTTCGTCAGCATCGTTCAGAGCCCGTAGCGCGCGAAAAGTGCGCGCTCCTCGATCAGCCCGGCGGCGCTTCCCAGCGCCTCCTCCACCCCGGGTGCGCCGAGACGCCGGAAGAGGTTGCGTCTCGGCTCGATCACGTTGAACTTCGCATTGTCGCCGAAGCGGGATTTCATGGTTGGGACAAGATGCCCGATCCCGTCGATCAGGCCGATCTCCTCGGCCTCCCGCCCGACCCAGATCTCACCGGTGAAGAGGTCGCCCTCGCCGAGTTTCGCACCACGGCGCGCGCGGACCTGATCGATGAAATTGCCATGGATAACGCCCTGAAGGCGCTTGATCCGCTCCACGTCGTCGGCCTGCTCGGGGCGGAACGGGTCGAGCATGGATTTCGACCGGCCGGCGGTGTGCACGCGCCGCTCGACCCCCTGCTTCTCGAGGAGCGTATGAAAGCCGAACCCGGCGTAGATCACGCCGATCGAGCCGAGAATTGAATTGGCGTCGGCGTAAATCTCGTCGCCGGCCGTCGCCAGCCAATACCCGCCCGACGCCGCGACATCCTCGCAAAAGGCGAACACGGGGACGGATTTCTCATCCGCCAGCCGTCTGATCCGCGCCGCGATGAGCGCGCTCTGGGCCGGCGAGCCGCCCGGAGAGTTGATTGAAAGCGCCACGGCGACGAGCCGTTTCGGCGCGAAGGCGCGCGCGATGAGCGGCGCGAGCGCGGCGTCCGTCAATCCGCGACCGAACCCGGCGGCGCCGATGGCGCCGTTCAGGCGCAGCACGCTCACCAGCGGCGGGCGTTTGATGAGACTTGCGAATCCGTCGCTGAGAGCGTTCAACATGGAGGCCTATTTAGGCGTGATGCGGCGTGCGGACAACTGGCGGAACGGGCTTTCCGGCGGGATCCGCCCTACGGGGCGTGGAGTAACATGCGAGACATGACCGGATCGGGCAACCTGATGGACGGGCGAGAGGTTCTCCGCTTTAAGCTGGAGGAGCTTCGCCGCCGGCATCGCTCGCTCGACGATGCGATCGCCGCGTTGGAGCATTCGGTCGCAGGGCGCGATTCGCTGGATCTGAGGCGGTTGAAGAAACAGAAGCTGGCGTTGAAGGACGAAATCTCGCGGCTCGAGGACGAGCTCACCCCCGATATCATCGCCTGAGGCGCGCTTGTCGCGCACCCGTCGGCGGCTATAGTGCGGGCCAGATCTTGGAGAGAGTTGCATGGTCGAGCCCGCCCCCCTCGTCGGTATCGTTATGGGAAGCCAGTCCGACTGGCCGACGATGCGTCACGCGGCGGAGATCCTGTCGGCGTTGGAGGTCGCGCATGAGGCGCGGATCGTTTCCGCGCACCGCACCCCGGACCGCATGTTCGCCTATGCCGAAGCGGCGGCGGAGCGCGGCCTGCGCGTAGTCATTGCGGGGGCTGGCGGCGCCGCGCATCTGCCCGGGATGATCGCGGCGAAGACGCGGCTGCCGGTTCTTGGCGTCCCGGTGCTTTCGAAGGCGTTGTCGGGTCGCGACAGCCTGCTCTCCATCGTCCAGATGCCGAAGGGCGTGCCGGTCGGGACGCTGGCGATCGGCGAGGCGGGCGCGGCTAACGCCGGGCTTCTGGCCGCCGCGATTCTCGCGACCACGGACGAGGCGCTGGCGGCGCGGCTTGAGGCTTGGCGCGCGGCGCAGACCGCAGCGGTGGCCAAAGAGCCGAAGGATGACTGACGCCGTCGCGCCAGGCGGAACCGTCGGCATTCTCGGCGGCGGACAACTCGGCCGGATGCTCGCCATCGCGGCGGCGCAACTCGGGCTGAAGGCGCATGTCTACGCGCCCGAGGCGGACCCGCCCGCCGCCGACGTCGCCCGTTGCACCCGGGGCGCCTGGGACGATGCGGGCGCGCTCCGCGCCTTCGCCGGCGCCGTCGATGTCGTGACCTATGAGTTCGAGAACGTGCCTGCGGCGGTCGTGGATGCGCTGGAGCCACTGGTTCCGGTTCGGCCCGGACGCAAGGCGCTGGCGGTGGCGCAGGACAGAGTGACGGAGAAACGCTTTCTCAACCGCATCGGCGTCGCCACCGCGCCCTTCGCCCCGGTCGACGACGCGGAATCTCTTGCTGCCGCGCTGGAGAGGGTCGGAACGCCGGCGATTCTCAAGACCCGCCGCTTCGGCTATGACGGCAAGGGGCAGGCGCGGATCGCCGGAGACGGCGACGCGCCCGGCGCTCTCGCCGCGATGGGCGGCGCGCCGGCGGTTCTGGAAGGGCTCATTCGCTTCAGTCGTGAGATCAGTGTGATCGCGGCGCGCGGCGCGGACGGCGCCGTCGCCTGTTTCGATCCGGGCGAGAACGTCCACGAAGACGGTATTCTCAGAAGCACTACGGTTCCGGCCGGTTGTGACGCGGCGACTGCGGCGGCGGCGAAGGAAATCGCAGCGCGCATTCTCGCGGCGCTCGATTATGTCGGGGTGATCGGCGTCGAATTCTTCGAGACGGATTCTCGCGCGCTGCTGGTCAACGAAATCGCGCCCCGCGTCCATAATACCGGCCACTGGACCATCGAGGCGACCGCGAACGACCAGTTTCGCCAGCACGTCAAGGCGGTATGCCTCTGGCCGCTGGGCGACCCCGCGCGCCACGCCGATGCGGTGATGGAGAACCTGATCGGCGACGAGGCGCTGGACTGGGCGCGGCTCTCGGCCGCGCCGGGCACGGCGCTCCATCTCTACGGCAAGGCGGAGATGCGGCCGGGGCGCAAGATGGGTCACACAACCCGGCTGCGGGCGATCGCCGCTCCGTCTTCCTCCCTCTAGGCTTATAAGACCATGGGCTTTCCGACCGAGCCCGGGAAAGCGGTGGCGGAGCCTCGCGGAAGGTCGGCGCGAAGCGCGCGGTATGGCGATATCGATCGGCTCCGTTTCGTAGGCGCGCTTGGAATCCTTTGGTTTCATGTCCGAGCCCCGGGCGCCGCGGTCGGCCATGCCGCGCTACTGATGTTCATGATGCTTCTCGTCTATTTCGGCGCAGGCCGGCCGCTTGCCGAGCGCGCGCGCCGATTACTGACGCCCTGGCTGATATGGTCGGCTATCTACGGCGCGCTCAAGATGGCGGACGCGATTGCGAGCGGTCATCCGCTGTCAGACGAGTTCGACTGGTGGATGCTGACGACTGGCCCTTCGATCCATCTCTGGTTTCTGCCGTTCGGATTCGCGTTCGTCGCGTTAGCCCAGGTTCTGGAATCCACAATCGCGCGGGTTGCGGTGGTCGTTATCGGATTCATTGTATTCTGGCGCGTCGGGGCGGTGAGTCTCTCGCCCCCGTTGCGGGAATGGATGTTCGTCGCGCCGGCCGCCATTGTCGGCCTGGCGATGCGCTGGTGGTCGCCATCGCTCGTGCTCGCGCTCGCTGTCGTGGCGGTGGTGCTGGCCGCGTCGTTGGGCCCGGGTCCGATGACGGTGTGGAAACTCGGCATCGCCGCTCTCGTCGTCCTTGCCGCCATCCTGGCGGCTCGGCCGGGAACGCCGGACTCGACCTGGTTGGGATCGCCTTCGCTTGGCATATATCTCATCCATCCGGCGGTCGCGGCGGTAGCCGCGCGATCCGGTCTGCAGGGCTGGCCGCTCTATCTCGTTGTCGCGGGCGGCTCGATCGCGGCGGCGATCCTCATCCGTCGCTATGCGGGATGGCTGGCTTGAGCCAGCCTACTCCGGCTTGAAAACATCGTCCACAGGGGTCTGAAGCCCGGTCACCAGAGCGTTTGTCTGGGACGCCATGCCGACGACCTGCAGGAACTCACCGTATTGCGCGTCGGTCAGCCCCTTGGCGCGGGCTGCGGCGGTGTGGGAGTGCACGCAATAGGTGCAGCCGTTCGCGATCGAGACCGCGATATAGACGAGTTCCTTCGTTAGCGGATCGAGTCCGCCTTCGTCGCTCGAACCCATGACGGCTTTCAGCCGCTCCCATGTGGCCCTGAGCGTCGGCGGATCGTTGGCGAGCGAGCGCCAGAAATTATTCACGAAATCGGAACCGCGCGTCGCGCGGATATCCGCGAACACAGCCGCGGCGTCTGCGCTCAACTCATCGTCGGTGAGGAGCTTGACGGTCGCCATCCCGCGCGCCCGTTCAACGCCGGCGCGGGGCGTGGTCGTCGCGGACCTTCACGGGAACCGGTTGTGGCGCGTGCCCGCCGGCGACCCGGTCGAGCCATTCAGATAATGCGTCGGCGATGTCGGACCATTTCAAGGTTCGTCTCCCTCTGTCCGGATCGAGCAATTCCACCCGCACCCTTCTTTCAATGTGGAGCGGCAATACGAATTAGAAAAGCCCCCGGAGGCAAATTCGTTCCAAAAAAGCCGCGGAACGCCGACTCCGCCCAGTCTTCCGTCGCCTGTTATTGCAGGGTCGCATCGCCCATCTCCAGGAATTTCTTCCGGCGCGCGGCGCGCAGCTCTTCCGGCGATTTGCCGGCAAGCCCTTTCAGCTCCTGGTCGATCGCGTTTCCAACGGCCCTGATCGCAGCCATAGGGTCGCGCTGCGCGCCGCCGGTCGGCTCCTTAACCACCCGATCGACGACACCCAGCTTTTTTAGATCTTGCGCGGTCAGTCTCAACGCCGCCGCCGCCTCGCGCATCTTCTCGGCATCCTTCCAGAGGATGGAGGCGCAGCCTTCAGGCGTGATCACCGAATAGATTGAATGCTCCAGCATCATCACGCGGTCGCCCGCCGCCAGCGCGACCGCGCCACCCGAGCCGCCCTCGCCAATCACCACCGCGACGAGCGGCGCGCCAAGCTTCAGACACATTTCGGTCGAGCGCGCGATCGCCTCGGACTGGCCACGCTCCTCGGCCCCTTTTCCGGGATAGGCGCCGGGCGTGTCGATCAACGTCACGACAGGGAGCGCGAACCGGTCCGCCAAAGCCATGAGCCGCGCCGCCTTGCGGTAGCCTTCGGGCCGCGCCATGCCGAAATTCCGCTCGATCCGCGATTTGGTGTCCGCGCCTTTCTCCTGCCCGATCACCATCACCGGACGATCGTTGAGCCGCGCGAGGCCGCCGATCACCGCATGGTCCTCGGCGAAATTCCGATCGCCGGCGAGTGGGGTGAACTCGGTGAAGAGCGTCTTCACATAGGCGAGCGCGTGCGGGCGCGCCGGGTGACGGGCGATCTGACATTTCTGCCAGGGGTCCAGGTTGGAGTAGAGTTCGGCGAGGAGTTGCGCCGCCTTCGCGTCTAGCTGTTTCGCTTCACCCTCGACATCGACGCCGCCGCCCTTTTTCGCGAGCATCCGGAGCTCAACCGCTTTTCCTTCAAGATCGGCGAGATCCTTTTCGAATTCGAGATAGCTCTGCATGTTGCGCTCCGCCGCGTTCATGCGCCGGGATATAGTCCGGAGGGGTGGTCGATTGCAATTCGCGCCCGCCTCCGGCGACCCATTCGGATTCAGGCCGCGGGGAGGAGCGCGACATCGAACACCGCGGCCGCTCCGTCGGCGCACTCCGTCTCGTCCCGCCGGGTCACGAGGGCGCGGGCCTCGAAATGCGCCAGCGCGGCTTCGAGCATGCCGGCGCACATCTCCGCGATCGGTTCCTCGGAGCTGTAGCGAATGACCAAGCGGGTTTCCGAGACCCTCTCGCAGCAGAGTTGGGGTGGTTGCGCGGTTGGATAGAGAAAGCGCATTTCGTCATGAACATGCCGCTCGATGGTCAGCAGATAGTCGAGCGCCCCGACATTGGTCGGAATGAAATCCGGGTAGAGTTCCGCGAACCGCTCGAATGCGCGGCGCCCGAAGGCGTGGCGAAGCTCGCCGGTCGCTTCGCCAGTCATTTCGGCGAGGCGTCCTATCATTTCCGGCAGCGACCGATCGTCGCCGATCTGTTCGAAACGCGCGGCGATATCCGCGGTGGCGATGTCGCGGGCAAACTTTCGCAACTCTGACTTCATCAGGCCAAGCACGGCGCCCCCCCCCTTCGAATCACAAACATCTTCAGGGCCGGATATAAGACCCGGACGAGCGCGCGAGGGAGTGCAGAACTACACTTGTCGGTTGCGGGCGGCTCAGCCGCCCGCCGCCTCGATCAGTTCCGCCTGTGTCACGATCACCCGCGCCTGGCGCGACGAGGCGAGGTCGATCAGCTTGCCGTCGAGCACCGCGGCGCCCTGGCCGCCTTCCTCCGCCGCCCGCATCGCGGCGAGGATGCGGCGGGCGTGCTCAACCTTCGCCGGCGTCGGGGTGAATACCCGGTTCGCCAGCGCCACCTGTTTCGGATGAATCGCCCATTTGCCGACGCAACCCAGCGTCGCCGAGCGTTTCGCCTGCGCGAGAAACCCCTCATCGTCCGAGAAATCGCCGAACGGCCCATCGACGGGCAGCACGCCATGCTGACGGCAGGCCGCGACCATGCGAGCGATCGGGTAGTGCCAGGGATCGACCATGTTGACCGTGCGGCCCTCGTCGTTTGCAAGCATGTGATAGTCGTCCTGCGTGCCGCCGATTCCGGTCACGTTCATGCCCATGGAGGCGGCGTAGTCCGCGACGCCGAAGCTCATCGACTGGATCCGGGGCGAAGCGGCGGCGATCTCGCCGACATTCTGCGCGCCGGCCGCAGTCTCGATCAGCACCTCGAAGCCGATCCGCTTGGACTTTCGCGCCGCCTGCTCGCAGGCCGAGACCAGCGCATCGACGGCGTAGATATCCTTCGCGTTGCCGACTTTCGGGATCATGATCAGGTCGAGCCGGTCGCCTGTCTTCTCGATCAGGTCGATGACGTCATGGTGCCAGAATCCGGTGTCGAGTCCGTTGATCCGGACTGAAAGGGTCTTCGCGCCCCAGTCAACGTCGTTCACCGCCTCGATTGCGGTCGTGCGCGCTGCGGCCTTGTCGGCCGGGGCGACGCTGTCCTCGAGGTCGATATTGATCACGTCGGCGGCCGAAGCCGCCATCTTCTCGAAAATCGTCGGGCGCGTGGCGGGGCCGAAAAGCTGGCAGCGGTTCGGGCGTGCGGGGCCGGCGGGCTGGACTGTGAAGCTCATCGGGGACCTTTCGGTGCGAAAGAATGTGTCGGAGGACCGGCTGTGAGGGTTATTGTGTTGCGCCGCCGCATGTCAATTCTGGAGCGGCGCGCGTCGAGGCGTGTATGCTGCGCGGCGACTCGGAAGGAGTTTCGCCATGAGCCATGTTTTTCCTCGCCACACCCGCATCCTCCCGCCCGTCGCCGTGGGCGGTGAAGGCTGCTGGCTGATCGACGCTGACGGAAAACGCTATCTCGACGGCTCTGGCGGGGCCGCAGTCTCCTGTCTCGGCCACGGCGACCGGGAGGTGATCGAAGCGATCAAGGCGCAGCTCGACCGGATTGCGTTCGCCCATACCGGCTTCTTCACGTCCGAGCCGGCGGAGGCGCTGGCCGATCTCCTGATCGAGCATGCGCCGGAGGGGATCGAGCGGGTCTATTTCGTTTCCGGCGGGTCGGAGGCGACCGAAGCGGCGATCAAGCTCGCGCGGCAGTATTTCGTCGAAAAGGGCGAGCCGGAGCGCGGAAAGCTCATCGCCCGCAAGCAAAGCTATCACGGAAACACCATCGGCGCGCTTTCGGCGGGCGGCAATGAATGGCGCCGGGCGCAGTTCGCACCGCTGCTGCTCGACGTCTCCCATATCGACCCTTGCTACGAATACCGCCTGATGCGCGAGGGCGAGAGCCCGGAGGAATACGGACGGCGCGCCGCGGACGAGCTGGAGACGGAGATCCTCCGCCTCGGCCCGGAAAGCGTGATGGCGTTCATCGCCGAGCCGGTGGTCGGAGCCACGGCGGGGGCGCTGACGCCGGCGCCGGGCTATTTCAAACGCATCCATGAGATCTGCGACCGCTACGGCGTGTTGCTGATTCTCGATGAGGTGATGTGCGGCATGGGGCGGACCGGCCATCTCTTCGCCTGCGAGGCGGAGGGGGTCGCGCCCGACATCATCTGCATCGCCAAGGGGCTCGGCGCCGGCTACCAGCCGATCGGGGCGATGCTCTGCTCGGGCGAGATCTATCGCACGATCGAGGCGGGGAGCGGGTTCTTCCAGCACGGCCACACCTATCTCGGCCATCCGGCCGCGACGGCCGCGGGGCTGGCGGTGGTGCGGGCGCTGCTCGGACGCGGGTTGATCCCGACGGTGCGCGAGAAAGGCGAAAGATTCGCGGCGCTGCTCGCAGAGCGGTTCGGCCAGAATCCGCATGTCGGCGATCTGCGCGGGCGCGGGCTTTTTCGCGGCGTCGAACTGGTCGCGGACCGGGAGAGCAAGACGCCGTTCGACCCGGCGCGCCGGATCGCTGCGAAAGTGAAGGCGGCGGCTTTCGAAGCCGGTCTGGTGTGCTATCCGATGAGCGGCACGGTGGACGGGCGCGCGGGCGATCATGTCCTGCTCGCGCCGCCCTTCATCATTGAGGATGCGGAGATGGAGATGCTTGTCGATCGGCTCGACACTGCGATCGGTGCGGCGATAAGTAGTTGATGTTTGAAATATCTGATGAACGACGGTCGCAACTATAAGCGCGGTTACGAATTCTCGTCCAGTGAGAAGAGTTGGGCGTAAGGCCTCAATACGGTTGCGCTCCCGCTTTCACCTGTTAACGTCGGTGTGACGAAGCTAGGCGGCGCCCGCCGCTTCGGTTTTTCGTCGCCAGACCGAATTGCGCGACGAAGCGCGGGATCATTCCCCGGGCGCGAGAAACGATCAGGGAGATTGAGATGAAAGTACTCAAACTGGCGGCCGCCGCAGCGGCGCTGACGCTCGGCGCGCAGGGCGCGTTGGCCCAGGAGCGGTTCATCACCATCGGCACCGGCGGCCAGACCGGCGTTTATTACGTCGTCGGACAGTCGATCTGCCGGCTGGTGAACCGCGGCACGGCCGACCACAATCTGAAATGCACCGCGCCATCGACCGGCGGCTCGATCGCGAACATCAACGCGATCAAGGCCGGCGACATGGACATGGGCGTCGCCCAGTCCGACTGGCAGTTCCACGCCTATAACGGCACGTCGCAGTTCGAGGGCGACAAGTTCGACAAGGAGCGCGCGGTCTTCTCGGTGCACGGCGAACCCTTCACCGTGATCGCACGCGCGGACGCCGGCATCGAAAGCTTCGAGGACCTTAAGGGCAAGCGCGTCAATGTCGGCAATCCCGGCTCCGGCCAGCGCGCGACGATGGAGGTCGTGCTGAACGCCATGGGCTGGACGATGGACGATTTCGCCCTCGCGTCGGAGCTGAAGCCCGCCGAACAGTCGGCGGCGCTCGGCGACAACAAGGTGGACGCGATCATCTACACCGTCGGCCATCCGAACGGCTCGATCCAGGAGGCGACCTCGACCGTCGACGCGCGGATCATCCCCGTGACAGGGGCGGCGATCGACAAGCTGATCGCGGACAACCCCTATTACGCCTCCGCGACTATTCCTGGCGGCATGTATTCGGGCAACGAATCGGATGTGACCACGTTCGGCGTAAAGGCTACCTTCGTCACCTCTTCCGACGTGCCGGATGACGTCGTTTACACCGTCGTGAAGGCGGTCTTCGACAATTTCGACCGTTTCAAGGGGCTCCACCCGGCCTTCGCCAATCTGAAGGAAGAGGAGATGATCAAGGATGGTCTCTCCGCGCCGCTGCATCCGGGCGCCGAGAAATACTACAAGGAGCGCGGCTGGATGTAATCCGGTTGGACGTCTGAATACGGCGTCGACGATTCGGGCGGCGGGCTTTCGGGGCCGCCGCCAACCAGAAGCCCCGGAAAAATGGGGCTCAGTTGATCCGGCAGGGGGTCGAATATGAGCGACGACGACAAACAGTTCGAGGCGGCCGCGGTGGAGAACGCCGCCTCCGGCAGAGGCGGACTCAGTCAGGCGGAACTCGACGAGCTTGTCGCCTCCTCGGACACCGGCGGCCGGACGCCGCCTGGCTTCGCCGGCAAGCTGCTCCTCTCCGTCGCGCTGGCCTGGTCGCTCTTTCAGCTCTGGATCGCGTCCCCGATCCCCTTCATGGTCGGCTTCGGCGTCTTCAACGACACCGAGGCGCGCTCGTTCCATCTCGCCTTCGCGCTCTTTCTCGCTTTCGCCGCTTATCCGGCGGCGCGCACGCCGACCCAGCTTATCCTCGGACTCGGTGTGCCGGCGCTTCTGACCTTTCTCTTCATGTTCGGCGCGAAGGATCAGACCGCGACCTGGTGGATTCCCATCGTCGGAGCGGTGATGATCGGCTTCATCCTGCTCGGCTCGCCCAAGAATCGTATTCCATCATGGGAATGGGCGCTGGCCATCGTCGGCGCATTGGCGTCGCTCTACATCTTCGTCTTTTACCGCGAGATTTCCGGGCGCGTCGGCGCGCCGATCACCCAGGATTACGTGGTCGCCGTCATCGGCCTGATGATCCTGCTGGAGGCGACGCGCCGGGCGCTCGGCCCGGCGCTGATGATCGTCGCGAGCGTGTTCCTCGCCTACACATTTCTCGGGCCGCACATGCCCTCGATCATCGCCCATAAGGGGAACTCGCTTTCCGAAGTGGTGAACCACCAGTGGATCACGACCGAGGGCGTCTTCGGCATCGCGCTCGGCGTCTCGACCAGTTTCGTTTTTCTCTTCGTGCTCTTCGGCTCGCTCCTCGACCGGGCCGGGGCGGGCAATTACTTCATCCAGGTCGCCTTCTCGCTGATGGGGCACATGCGCGGCGGTCCGGCCAAGGCCGCCGTCGTCTCCTCGGCGATGACCGGGCTGATTTCCGGCTCCTCGATCGCCAATGTCGTCACCACCGGCACCTTCACCATCCCGCTGATGAAGAAGGTCGGCTTCTCCTCCGAGAAGGCCGGAGCGGTCGAGGTCGCCTCCTCCGTCAACGGCCAGATCATGCCGCCGGTGATGGGCGCCGCGGCGTTCCTCATGGTCGAATATGTCGGGATTCCCTATTTCGACGTGGTCAAGCACGCTTTCGTTCCGGCGATCATCTCCTATATCGCGCTGGTCTATATCGTCCATCTGGAGGCGATGAAGGCCGGTATGAAAGGGTTGCCGCGGGCATACACGCCGAAGCCCATCGTGCAGCGGCTGATCGGAATCGCCTTCACCATCGCGGTGATCTGCGCGCTTTCATTCGGAGTCTACTATGGCATGGGCTGGATAAGGCCGACCTTCGGCGCCTCGGCGGGCTATATCGTCTTCGTGCTGCTGACGGCGGCCTATGTCGGGCTGCTTTACGTTGCGTCGCGGGAAGAGCCGCTGAAGCTGGACGACCCGAACGCGCCGGTCACCACGCTGCCGCTGCCCGGGCCGACGGTCCGCTCGGGGCTGCACTACCTTCTTCCCGTCGTCGTGCTCGTCTGGGCGCTGATGATCGACCGGCTGTCGCCCGGCCTCTCGGCCTTCTGGGCGGTGGCCTACATGATCTTCATCCTGTTGACGCAGCGTCCCCTGATGGCGATTTTCCGCGGCGAGAGCCGGTTCGCCAACGATGTCGTCGCCGGGTTCGCGGATCTGACCGATGGGCTTATTTCCGGCGCGCGGAACATGATCGGCATCGGCATCGCCACGGCGACCGCGGGCATCATCGTCGGCGCGGTGAGCCAGACCGGCGTCGGCTCGGCGCTCGCCGATGTGGTCGAGGTGCTTTCCGGCGGCAACATCATGGCGATCCTGCTGCTCACCGCCGTGCTTTCGCTGATTCTCGGCATGGGGCTGCCGACGACCGCGAACTACATCGTCGTATCGGCGCTGCTGGCGCCGGTGATCGTGACGCTGGGCCAGCAGAACGGGCTGATCGTACCGCTGATCGCGGTGCATCTGTTCGTCTTCTATTTCGGCATCATGGCGGATGTGACGCCGCCGGTCGGGCTCGCCAGTTTCGCCGCCGCGGCGGTCTCGGGCGGCGACCCGATCCGCACCGGCGTCATCGCGTTCTTCTACAGCCTCAGGACCGCGGCGCTGCCGTTTCTCTTTATCTTCAACACCGAGCTTCTTCTGATTGACGTCACCTGGGCGCAGGGGATTCTCGTCTTCATCATCGCGACGATGGCGATGTTGCTCTTCGCCGCCGCGACGCAGGGCTGGTTCCTGGCGAAGAACCGCATCTACGAATCCGCCATTCTGCTGCTGATCGCTTTCACCCTGTTCCGCCCCGGCTACTGGATGGACATGGTGGCGCCGCCCTTCGACGAAGTCGCTCCGGCTGAAATCGAACAGGCGGCGATGAGCGCGCCGGTCGGCTCGGACCTGCGGTTGCAGGTCGACGGCGTGAACGCGCTCGGCGACCCGGTGAGCTTCACCGCGCTTCTTCCGGTCGTGGAGGGCGCGACAGGGGCGGAACGGCTGGCGGCCGTCGGGCTCGAATACATCGTCGATGGCGAAAAGGTTGTGATTGACAATGTCGCTTTCGACAGCGCGGCGCAGAAGGCCGGTTTCGACTGGGATCAAGAGATCAAGCGCGTTCTTGCGCCGGCCGATCAGCCGACGAAATACCTGATGTTCGTTCCGGCTTTTCTTCTCCTGGCCCTTGTCGTCATCTTGCAGCGCCGCCGGGCGATACCGGCTGCGGCGCCGGCGTGAAAGGGAGCTGATCATGTTCGAGACGGTCCTGCTGCCGGTTGATCTTGGACACGAAGAGTCCTGGCGAAAGGCGCTGCCGCTGGCGGATGAACTGCGTGGAAAGACCGGCGCCTTACATATCCTCGCGGTGCTGCCGGATTTCGGGGAATCCATCGTCTCTTCGTTCTTTCCGTCCGATTTCAAGGAAAACGCGCTCAACGAGGTTGACGCCGCGCTTCGCGCCTTCATCGAAGGAAAGAACCTTGACCGGACGACACCTCATGTCGGTTACGGCCATGTCGCGGAAGCGATCCTTGGCGCGGCGGGCCGCGTCGGCGCCGACCTGATCGTCATGGCGTCACACCCGCCAGATGAGTTGCGCTCGATTCTGATCGGCTCGCAGGCCGGAAAGGTGGTGCGTCACGCCGCGATTCCGGTCCTCGTCGCCCGCTGAAATGGGGGGGGTGGCTGGCGACGACCGACAATATGCTGATATGCGGCCATGAACGAGAAAACCAGGAGCCGAACCGAGTATGACCCCTTTCGCAATCGCTGGCGTCCAGATGCATGTCGCCGCGCTGCATTCCAACGTGGAGGCGATGCGCCAGCGTCTCGATGTCCTGATGGCCCGCTTCCCTTGGGTGCAGATGGCGCTTTTCAGCGAACTCGCCCCATATGGCCCGCTCGACCGGTTCGCGCAGCCTTTCCCGAACCAGGTGATTGAACAGTTTCAGGAGGACGCCCGCCGGCATGGCATATGGGTCATCCCCGGCTCGATGTTCGAGAGGCTTGAAGACGGCCGGATTCGGAACACTTCCGTCGTGATCAATCCGCAAGGCGAGATCGTCGCGAAATACGCCAAGATGTTCCCTTTTCGACCTTATGAATCGGGTGTCGAGGCGGGAACCGAATTCTGTGTTTTCGACGTGCCGGAGGTCGGACGCTTCGGGCTCTCGATCTGCTACGATATCTGGTTTCCGGAAACCACGCGGCAGCTGACTGCGCAGGGGGTGGAGGTGCTGTTGCACCCGGTCCTTACCGGCACCACCGACCGCGAGGCTGAGATCGCCATCGCCCGCGCGACGGCTGCGCAGTTCCAATGTTACGTCTTCGACGTGAACGGCCTCGGGGCCGGAGGCGTGGGGCGGAGTTTGGTGGTCGATCCGACGGCGACCGTGTTGCATCAGTCGGCGGGTCAGGAGGACATGTTCCCGATCGAGATAGATCTCGATATCGTGCGTCGCCAGCGCGAGACGGGGATGAAGGGCCTCGGCCAGGTGCTCAAGAGCTTCCGCGACAGATCCGCCGATTTCTTGGTCTACGACCGCGCCTCGGGCGCCGACGCCTATCTTCACACGCTTGGCCCGTTGGAGACGCCGGTAAAGGGTTCGCGCGCCGGCCTCGCGGCGCCCGACCCCCGCGCCGCGCTCGAAGCCGAAGCGCCCGCCACGAATTACGCCGCACCGCTGGCGCTGCTGAAAGGCGGTCCCGGCTGAAGTCGACCGAGAGAGGGCGGTCGCAGGGCCGCCCAGGGAGAGCCCGATGAACCAGTCCGCGCCCGAAGCCAAGCTACCGTCGATCGGCGACTATTACAGCGCGACCCAGCTCCGCGCCGACCGCTGGAGCGCGCTTCGGGAGGCGGCGGAGTCGCTCACCCGGCATGGTCATACCGGAAAACGCGGGGCGAAGCTGGTGGCGGAGGCCGAAGCGCTGCTCGTCGCGCTCGACCCGATCGAGCGATACTGGGCGTTCCCGGGCTATACCGCCTTCAGCCATATGAAGCGGATGCTCGGCGCGCGCACGATACCAGAGTTCGCATTCGCGGCGCGGCGCGTCGCGCGGGCGCTCGCGACCGGGGCCTACCGGCGCCGCGCGGTTCCGTTGACGACAGGGGACGCGGACGCCGACGTTCTCGATGACGACGCCTCTCTCTCGCCTAGCGACCGCGCGCTCGGGCGGCCGTATTTCGAGGTGATCATCGTCGATCACGTGAGCGATGCGCAGGAGAAATGGCTCCGCTCCAGCCTGCTCGCGATGCGCCGGCCGGAGGATAATTTCGCTTATGAAGCGGTTGTCGTGCCAAGCCTTGAGGATGCGCTGATCGGCATTCTCTTCAATCACAACGTTCAGGCGGTGGTGGTCCGGCCCGGCCTGGCCCTGAAATCCCTGAACAAGCTGAAAATTCTCAACAACTATCTCTCGCGCTTCGGCGAGGAAGAGGATGTCGATGCGCTGGAGCCGGGCGATTACGGGCCTGAGACCTGTCGTCTCATCGCCAAGGTCCGTCCTGAACTCGACACTTATCTCGTCACCGATCGCTCCGCAGAAGATATCGCCGGGCTCGATCTGGGCGGTTGCCGGCGGGTCTTCTACAATCAGGAAGATTTTCTGGAGCTGCATCTCAACATCCTTCGCGGCGTCAACCGGCGCTACAAGACGCCTTTTTTCACCGCGCTGAAGGAATATTCGAAACAGCCGACCGGCGTCTTTCACGCAATGCCGATCAGCCGCGGAAAGTCGATCACGCGGTCGCACTGGATCCAGGATATGGGGGAGTTCTATGGCGCGAACATCTTCCTCGCCGAGACGTCAGCGACTTCCGGCGGGCTCGACAGCCTGCTGGAACCGCGCGGCCCGATCAAGGAGGCGCAGGAGTTCGCTTCCCGCGCCTTCGGCTCCCGGCAAACGTTCTTCGCCACCAACGGAACCTCGACCTGCAACAAGATCGTCGTGCAGGCTCTGGTCAGCCCTGGCGATATCGTGCTCGTCGATCGCGACTGCCACAAGTCGCACCATTACGGCATGGTGCTCGCCGGCGCGAATGTCGTTTACATGGAGAGTTATCCACTCGACCGGTACTCGATGTATGGGGCGGTGCCGCTGCACGAGATCAAGGGAAAGCTGCTGGCGCTGAAGGCGGCCGGCAAGCTGGACCGGGTGCGGATGGTGCTGCTGACCAACTGTACCTTCGACGGCATTGTCTACAATGTCGAACGGGTGATGGAGGAATGCCTCGCGATCAAGAAGAACCTGGTCTTTCTATGGGACGAGGCCTGGTTCGCTTTCGCCCGTTACGGCCCGACCTATCGTCAGCGGACGGGCATGAACGCGGCGAACGTGCTCCGCGAGAGGTTGCGTTCGCCCGAGCACGCGAAAGCCTACGAGATACAGCAGAAGAAGCTGGAGGGGGCCGATGACGAGACGCTGCTGAAGACTCGGCTGCTCCCGCCGCCGGACGCGAGAGTGCGGGTCTACGCGACGCAATCGACGCACAAGACGCTGACTTCACTTCGTCAGGGCTCGATGATCCATGTCAACGATCAGGACTTCAAGGGAGAGGTCGAGCAGAGCTTCCACGAAGCCTACATGACCCACACCTCGACCTCGCCGAATTACCAGATCATCGCATCGCTGGATGTCGGACGGCGGCAGGTGGAGCTTGAAGGTTTCGAATTCGTCCAGCATCAGGTCGAGGCGGCGATGGGGGTCCGGCGTGCGGTGGCGACGCATCCGCTGTTGAAGAAGTATTTCCGCATTCTTACCGCTGGCGACATGATTCCGGAGGAGTATCGCGAAAGCGGCGTCACGAGTTACTACGACGCCGAACTGGGCTGGTCGGACCAATGGGATATCTGGACGCGCGACGAGTTCGTGCTGGATCCCACGCGGGTGACGCTCGCCGTCGGCGGCACCGGCTATGACGGCGACACGTTCAAGACCCGGATCCTGATGGAGAAGCACGGGATCCAGATCAACAAGACCTCACGCAACACCGTGCTTTTCATGACCAATATCGGCACGACGCGCTCCTCGGTCGCCTATCTGATCGAGGTGCTGGTGGAGATCGCGCGGGATCTGGACGAGTTGCTCGACGACGCGTCGAAGATGGAGAAACTGGGTTTCGAGCGGCGCGTCAGGAGCCTTGTCGAACAGGTGCCGCCACTGCCGGATTTCAGCCGGTTCCACGACGCCTTCCGCTCCGCCGGCGATACGCCTGAAGGCGACATAAGGCGCGCGTTCTTCCTCGCCTATGATGAGGACAACTGTGATTACCTGGACCTGGACGGCTCGCTCAGGGATGCGCTCGAGGAAGGGCGAGAGCTGGTTTCCGCCGGCTTTATCATTCCTTATCCGCCGGGATTCCCGATCCTGGTGCCCGGGCAAGTGATCAGTCGCGAGATTCTGGCCTTCATGCGCGCGCTCGACGTAAGCGAAATCCACGGCTACCGCCCGGATCTGGGGCTCCGGGTTTTCAACGACGCGGCGCTGGAATCGGCGGCGGAAAAGCACGTCTGAATAATCAACAGGGAGACGTCACAATGGCGAAAAAGACGCTACAGAACATCTCGGAGATCCGGCGTCACTTTCATACGAATTCCGACCCGATCTACTTCGTCTCCGCGACGAACTTCAATCTGCTCGGGCTGGATGAGTGGGTGAAGAACTTCAAGTATATCTGCTACATGGACTGTTTCGACGGGCGGCATCCGAACGTGATGGTGCCAACCGAGACGCCGCACGACGAATTCCAGTCGATCGAGGACATCAACAATTACCTCCTCCAGCACAAGGAGGTGATCGATCTGGTGAAACGCCGCGGCGGAAAGCCGAAATTCGCCTTCCTGATGTTCGACGAAAAGACCGAAGCGCTGGTCAAGGAGCTGGGGGGCGAGCTCTGGTTCCCGAAGGCGAAGCTCCGCACCGCGATGGACAACAAGATCGAGACCGTCCGCGTTGGCGACAAGGCGGGCGTGCCCTCGGTGCCGAACGTGCTGGCGGAGGTGAAGAGCTACGCCGATCTGCAGAAAACCTGCGAAAAGGCCGGTATCGGACATGACCTCGTTCTGCAATCGGCGTTCGGGGATTCCGGCCACACCACTTTCTTCATCAAATCCGAGGCTGACTTCCGCCGCCACGAGCACGAGATCATCGGCGAGGGCGAGATCAAGATCATGAAACGGATCGACTGCCGCGGATCGGCGATCGAGGCCTGCGCGACCAAGGAGGGCACCATCGTCGGCCCGCTGATGACCGAACTGGTCGGCTTCAAGGATCTGACCCCCTATCGCGGCGGCTGGTGCGGCAACGAGATTTTCGCCACCGCCTTTCCGCCGAAAACCCGGCAGAAGGCGCGCGAGCTCACGTTCAAATTCGGAGAACAGCTGCGCAAGGAGGGATATCGCGGCTATTTCGAGCTCGATTTCCTCATTGACAAGAAAACCGGCGACATCTGGCTCGGCGAGCTCAATCCGCGCATCACCGGCGCCTCTTCCATGACCAACCACGCCGCCTTCGCGCATGCGGACGCGCCGCTGTTTCTGTTTCATCTGCTCGAATTCAGCGGCAAGCCGTTCAAGCTCGATGTCGAAGAGTTGAACGCCCGCTGGGCCGATCCGGACATGATCGATTCATGGTCGCAGATGGTGATCAAGCACACCGAGGACAGTGTCGACGTCATCACGGGCGCGCCGGAGTCGGGCATCTATCGGATGCTCAATGACGGCCGCGTCATCTTCGACCGGTTCGACTATCACCGCCGCGCGGTCGAAAGCGAGGACGAGGCGTTCTTTCTTCGCATCCTCCGGCCGGGCGATTTCCGCTACGAGGGCGCGGACCTGGGCATTCTGGTCACGCGCGGCCGGTCGATGACGAAGAATTTCGAGCTGACCGATCGTTCGAAGAAGTGGATCCACGGCATCAAGTCGGCCTTTGCGGCGCGCCCGCTGCCTTCCGTCGCCGCACTCGACGATCATGCGTTCAAGATCATGTAGATCATGCGCCTGATCTTCCGCGCTGTGGAGGAGGCTGGGCCGGGACCGAAATGGGCCGCGCTCTTCGCCGAGTTCTGGCCCGCCTACAGGCGCTGGTGGGTGCGCGATGGGCTGGCGGCGCGCCCGACCTACGCCGAGGGGCGCCGCGAAATCCAACGCCACATGCCGGAGATCCTCGATCTTTACGACACGCTCGCGGAGGCCGCCGGGGGCGGCGACGCAGAGGCGCGCTTTCTCAGCTTTCTACGTCCGCCCGCCTATCTCGCCGGATGCAGCCAGGCGGTTTGGCAGGGTGACGAGCCGCTCCTGGTGCGGAACTACGACTACGACCCGCACGCCTTCGACGCTGTGCTCCTGAAGACGAACTGGCGCGGCCGAGGCGTCATCGGCATGTCGGACGGCCTTTTTGGACTCATCGACGGGATGAATGATTCCGGTCTTGCGGTCTCGCTGACATTCGGCGGGCGCCGCGAGGTCGGCGGCGGCTTCGGCGTGCCGCTCATCCTGCGCTATGTTCTTGAGACCTGCGAGACGACGGAGGAAGCGGCGGCGGCGCTGAAGCGTCTGCCGAGCCATATGAGCTACAACGTCACGGCGCTCGACGCCGGACGCCGCTTCGTCACCGCCTATCTGGCCCCGGACCGGGAGACGGTGATCTCCCGCTCTCCCGTCGCGACCAATCATCAGGAGCGGGTCGAATGGTCCTCCCACGCGCGCTTCACCGCGACGGTCGAGCGCGAGCGGTTCCTCTTGCAGCGGCTGACGCTGCACCCTGAGACGGAGCGCAAATTCGTCGGCGCGTTTCTCAAGCCGCCGCTCTATTCTACCGCCTTCACCGAAGGGTTCGGGACGCTTTACACAGCGGCCTATCGCCCGCGCGCCGGCGAGATGGCCTTGAACTGGCCGGGTGCAAGCTGGCGCCAGGGGTTCGACGGGTTCGAGGAAGGCGCGCGCGTCGTCGACACCCCGGCGCGGCTCCCCGCCGCGCCGGTCTGAGTTCAGCCGGGGGCGGGAACCGCTTCGCCGGTCAGGTCGCCGGGGCCATCGTATTCATAGAGAAATTCCTTGCCGGTCGGAATCTCGACAAGCGCGGGGACGCCGGGGCGCGCCGCTTCGACCCCGTATTCGATCGCCTCGGCGCGGAGCGGGCGGCCCTCCGCGTCCACCTCCCGCACCAGAAGCCCGTCACGCGTGAAGCGCGTTTCCGATTTGCCCCGACTGCGCGTCCAGCCGAGGAGACGCCCTTCGACGTCGTAGTCCAGCACATCCGACCAGTCGCGTCGCGGCCAGATCATCGGGTCGACATAGCGCCGCTTCCCCCGGTCGGCGCCATGATCGATGGAGACGAGGCGCGCATCGTCGCCCTCGCCTTCGTAAACCCGCGTCTCATGGGACGGGTAGAGCACGGAGAAAAAGGCCGGCGCGGAAAGCTCGGCGCCATTGTCGGCGATCACCGCGATGTCCACGCGCGGACTCGTGATGTCCGGGCGGAGTGTTTCCGGCGTCGGCCCGCCCCAGCGAACGGTGATTTCGGCGCGGGTTCCCGCCTCGTCAAGTGGCCGGATCGTGACGCGCTCGAGATCGTTCTGCGTCAGCCGCCAGTGAAATTTCAGTGCGCGGCCGTTCGGGTCGATCGTTCCAGTCGTGCCGATGACATAGCGGCGCGTATATCCCGCGCCGCGCCAGAGCCGGGCGATCGCCGATGGCGAATCGAAGAGCCGCTCGTCCGCCGCGCTGTCGGCGCCGAGAAGAATGGCGATTCCGGCGCCGGTATCCTCCTCCTCTACCTGGATCACGACGACCGGTGGGACATCCTCGACTCTCAGCGTGTTGGCTAGCGAGATCATCCGACCGATTTCGATGCGGTCCGGGTCGGAGACGACCGGATGCGCTGCGGGCGAGAGGTAGGCCGCGTCGTCCAGGATTCCCTTCTGCCCGCGCCTGAATATCTGCTGGAGCGTTGGCGCGATCAGGTCGCGTTCCTCCAGAAACGTCTTCACGTCGGGGCGGAACGCCGCGAGGATCGCGCGCAGCGCCTCAAGCACAGGTCTGTCGCTGCCCGAGGAACCCTGTGAGATCAGCATGTAGGGCGTGTTGGCGGGGAAAAGGTCGCCGTGGCCCGGCTTGGCGTCCGGGCCGGTCGCGCCCGTCGGCGGCGTGACCGGGTCATGATCGCGATGTTCGGGAAAAACGTAGATGTGATTGGCGGCGTAGAGCCGCCAGAGTTGCGCCACCCCGTCCGGACTGGTGAGCGCGAGACGCGGTTGAGAGCGCCAGTTACTTCCCTGAATGGCGGTCGAGGAATTGCCGATGGTGATCCGGTTGAAGAGGATCTGGGTGTTGAGGCCGTAGTGCACGCCGGCCGCCTTGGCTTCGGCGCTGTAGACGACATTGCTGATCTGCGTTGGCTTGCGGCGGGAAAGGGGAGAATGCCCGCCATCGCGATTGTCATAGAGATCGCCTACATTCCCGGCCGCCTGGCCACGCGCGACCCAGCTTTGCAGCGTCTTGAAAGGCCCCTCGAGCTTTCCGTCTCTGATCTGGAAGCGGCGCATGGCGTCCAGCATTTCGAACCGCGCGACGAGGCGTTCATCCGCCGCGCTCCAGTAGGTGTTGGCGGTGGAGACGAGCGCTTCTCCGGTGTCGACGCGAGCGGGCGGCGGTGGCGCGGCGGCGGGAACTGGGGCGGGGGCGGCGGCCAAGAGCGCTGCGATGCGCGGCTCCGCCGCCAGCCGGTCGAGCGGCGGGCGCGCCAAAAGCGCGTCGAGATCGGAAAGGCCGAGCGCGACGGCGCGGGCAAGCGCATCGAACGCGACGTTGTCTTGGCCCATGGCGGCGGCGAGGACCGCCCGGTCAGCCTGAAGGCGGGCCGCGCCCTGGAACCGCTGAGCGAGTTGATCGAGCGCCGCCGCGGCGCCGGCGAAGTCGCCGGATGCGGCGCGTCGCGCGGCTTGGCGCTCCGCCGCATGCAGCGTCGGCATCTGGAAAAGCCCGACCCCGGAATATCCTGGCGCCGGGGGCGCGGGCTGCGCGGCGGCGCCGATCGGCGTCGTGAAAAATAGCGAGAGCGAGAGCGCAAGCGTCGCCCGGATCGGCCCGATTCTCATTGCGTCGCTCCTGCCGCTGCTTCGATCGCCGCCAGATAGCGGTCGCGGATGGCTGGGCCGCGCAGGAAGTCAAGCCCGCCTTCTTCCCCGAGCGCGGCGAGTCGCGCCTTCAATTCCACCTGCTCGCGCACCAGACGGACAAGTCCGTCAGCGATCTCTGTTTCATCGTTGGGATCGGCGGAGATCACCACGCTCCCCTCGTCGAAATAGCCGTCGACACCCCAGCCCCGTGGAATCAGACAAGGCGCCCCCGCGAGGAGCGCTTCGGAGAAAACCATTCCAAAACTTTCGCGCCGCGAGACCAGCGCAAACCCGCAGGCGGCGTTGAAACGCCGTTGCATGTCCGTGTTCGGCACCGCGCCGAGGAAGCGCACGCGCCCCGGCGCCGCTTCCTGCGCCAGCGCCGCGAGCCGCGCGAAGGCCGCCGGATCGCCGCCTCCGGCGATGTCGAGGCTGATATCGGGGATCTCCGCGCCGGCCTTTCCGATCGCGCGGATAAGCGCTGCGGCGTTCTTGCGGTCGGCGGACGCGAAATGGAACGCGCTGACGATTACCGGGGGCCCGGTCTGCGGCGCGAGGCGCGCTTCCGCCAGACCGGGGCATGGGAGTGTCCGCACCGGACCGTCGCGCGCGCCGAGCCGCTGTTCGAGCCGCGCCGCCGCCCAGGGCGCGAACGGAAAGACGACCACGGCCTCGCGCCAGATGCGGGCGTAGAGCGGTCTGAGCGCGCGTTTGACGCCGATGATTCTCAGGTCGCTGTCTCCCTGGATGGAGACGGCGAACGGTTTGCCCCAGCGCCGCGCGAGCGCCCAGCCGACCGGCCCCTCGACCGAGAGCTTGTGCGCGTGGACGAGATCAGGCGTGAATCCCGCCGCTTCGCAATCGGCTGCGATCCAGTCCGTAAGCCGGTCGAGATAGTGTTTCATCAACACGCCTTTTGGCGGGGCGCCGTAGGCGACGGCGCGGTGCGCGGCGCCGGCGGCGTCAGCGAAGTCCAGCGCCGCGATCCCGTTCCGCCACCCGATCCGATTCAACGAAACGACCCGGTGTTCATGTCCCTCGGTAAGCTTGAGGAGATTGGCGATTGCGCGGGTCTTGGCTGGGAATAGAGGATCCGGATAGTCCGCTGAAATATGCAATATTCGCATGGTTCTCCTGTCCCGTCGCGGGGTGCGGGCGGAGTATTCCCCATGCGACGCCTGATGTCATGGGGGCGAAGCGCGGCCAGAGGTGAATCGTCCGGCCCGAAGATGAAGAAAGGCGCCGCCGCGCCCCGTGTTTCAGGTGGTGTGCCGGGGGCCGATCCGACATGGCGGCGTCTTGCGGGGCTCTCGGCCCCTGGGCAGCTATCGGTGCGCGCGTCCCGGCGGCTGCGCCAAATGTCGAGAACTGGCGAAGCCGCCGCTCATCGCCGAACGGCGGCTTTTCTCATTCAGGCAGGAACGCGATGCGGCGTCAGGCGGCTGGCCAGAGGGCTTCGAAATCCGTGGCGGCGGCGCCGTCGAGAATGATCTCGATTTCGCCGCTCGCGCCGCCGGTCGTCTCCATCCGCACCAGCAGGTGCGCATCGCCCAGGCGTGACAGCGAAAACTCGGCCGAATCATCGAGGGCGAGCAGGTTTTCAACACTGAGCACGCCGGCGCTGCTCCCATCGGCGTTCCGAAACCCCATTCCCGCGCCGAACGTGTCGTCATCGAAATGGCCGAAGACCAGCCGGTCGCCTTCCGAAAAATCCAGATCGACGATCAGGTCTCTCCCATCGATGCGATCGCCAGTGAAGACGAACTTGTCCGCGCCATCGCCGCCGATCAGCGTGTCGGACCCCTCGCAGCCGGTGAGCACGTCGTCGCCGGCGCCACCGTTCAGCCAATCGTCGCCACGGCGGGAATAGAGCGTGTCGTCGCCGCCCCCGCCCTCGATCACGTCGTCGCCGTGCGGCGCGGCGATCATGTCATCGCCGGCGCCGCCCTGGTGGGTGACCGGCCCGATGTCGCTGAGGGCGATTTTCAGCTGCGCGAAGCCGAGTCCGCCGTCGCTGTCCGCGACCGCATAGGTGATTGTGTCGACCGCGAAATTGATTCCGTCCGGAAGGTTGGCCGCCGTATAGCGAATTTGGCCATCGACGATCTCCACCTGTGAGCCGAACATGGATTCGGCGTGTCCCGAAAGGAATGCGCCGCCGCCGGCGTCGTCATTCGCCAGGACGTCGATCATCGCCGTGTCGCCCGCAGCGACATTGGCGGCGTCCTCCGCCAGATCGGCGGAAAGATGGACGCTGTCGCGTTCGTCGCCGCCGAACGTGATGTCGACGATCTGCTCGCCGCCCGCATGACCGATCGCCAGGCGCATGTCCGCGTCCTCGGCGAGACCCAGGCGCACGTCGCCTGAGAGCGCGTAGGCGAAGAGGTCGTCAAGGCTGCCGATGACCGTTTCGTCGGACGGTGATTGATCGGTGGCGCCTGCGAATACGATGGAGTCGCCGGCGAGGAAATCGAGATCTAGCAGACCGGTTCGATCGTCAGCCAGGCTATTGGCGATCACGAACCGGTCGGCGCCTGCGCCGCCCGTAAGGAGGTCATTCCCGCCGCCGCCGTCCAGCGTGTCGTCTCCATCACCGCCATTGAGCACGTCATCGCCTACCGTTCCGACAATGTGAGCGCCGATCGGCGTGTCGATGTCATCGACCGCCTCCGCAGGCGGCGGGGCGCCGAGAACGCCGAGCGCCGCGTCGATCCAGGAAGCGGTGTCCGGAAAGTTGGCCGGGTCCGGGAATTCGAGCGCGGACCAGTGATCCGGGACCGCCTTGCTCTGCTCAAGCACGGTATTCTCAGCATAGGTTATGCCGCTCTCGCCATTGGCGTCGGCGCCCCAACCCGTCGGGTCGAATTCCGGATTCCAGCCCAACGTCATGACATTGTCGAATATGTCGATATCGGCCGGGGCGTCGTCGAATGCGCGCGATGACAGCGAAATGTACGGTCGCCAGCCATTTGCGTCACCATGGTAGTCGTGTCCCGCGGGGATCAGGACATTGCCGAAAATCTGCGCGCCGACGACGTCGCCCAGCGCAATACCGTGAACATGGCTGATCTGGATGAAGTTCCCCGAAACCTCGAAATCCGAGAATGGCTCGTTTTCCAGCCCGGGGCGCACCGCATGGCCAAATATCGCCTGAACGGCGCCGCCGTCGCCCTGTTGCATGATGTTGCCGCGAATGGTCACCCCGGTGATCCCGCCCTCTCCGGCATCGCCCATGAATTGAATGAAATCCGGATGGTCGCCTGTGGCGGCGGCGCCGGGCGCCGCCGCCCGCGACCAGGGGGAGAAGTCGTGGAAATGATTGCCCTCGATCAGGATATCGCTTGTGCTTCCAAAAGCGATTCCGTCGCTGCGAAGGTCGTGAAACTCCGAATTCGTGATCTCGTTGTCCGACCCGCCAAAGAGCTTGACGCCCTTGTTGAACCCGGTGATGTCCAGATTGTCGAGTTTGACGCCGGACGAGCCGCTGATCGACACGCCGTATTCATGCGCGACCCCGATCATCATTTCCTTGCCTGTCGCCGCGGGATCGTCCGGGTCCATGCCTGTCGTAGGAATGGCGCCCGAAAGAGTCATTTCGGAGACGGACACATTCTCGCAGTTCTGGATCCAGATGCGGTTGGAGTAGATCGGAAGCGGGTCCGCGCCGATAAGGTCCACGCCCTCGATCGAGACATTCGAGACCGCACGCAGGTTGATCACGCCGGTGATCGTCGCCGGCGCGTTCGCGTCCGCTGAGACGATGTGCACCGTTTCCGCGAAGTCTCGGTTTTTCATCGAGATTCCGTCATACTCGCCGCTCGCGAGCGCGATGGTCTCGCCGCCGGTCGCGGCGGCCAGCGCCGCGGCGAGTTCATTCTGGTTGGCTACAAGAACAGGCTCGGCCTTATCGCCGAGCACGCCAAATACACCACTCATTTCGCACACCTCGGTTACGCTACAATCGGCGGATGCGCGGAACGGAATTCGAGCCGCAACGCTGCTCGAAGCCCCGACAGGTTGTCGCTCCGGGCCACTCCCACTCCGGACCTCACGCCTTGGAAAGCGGTTGGTCGTAGTTACGGATGTTGTGCGCCGGTCACCGGCGCGACCATGCGTTCTGCTATGGAGTGTGTTGATATTAGTGATATGGATATGCTCGTGCAATCAAACCGTAAAGAAAAATTTAATAGCAAGTGATTTTTAACTACAGATAAACTATAGATTTGCTATTGTAGGGATTTTTATTTATCTTTTATATGAAGTTAATCTCTGACATTTTGTGGTGATGGCGACGTGTTGACCTGATGTGATTCTCTCCGTTCTGTGCTCCGCTCTCTGGTCTGGCCGCCTCGCGGGAGGGCGATTGCAGGGGCAAGCGGCGAACCGGCGCGTCTTTCGCATGTGCGCACGCGGGAGAGGGCCGCCGTTCTTCCGAACGATCGACAGGAGGCGGGCGGCAACCGGACTGTTGCCGCTTCCTGTCAGTCGGCCTAGGTATCTTTCTCAGGAAAGGCCCGGACATGACCGTCGATACCCTCGTCACCGTTCCTCAACCGCAGCGTCCCCAGCGCGCCAAGCTGGAGGGCGGCGTTCGGATCATCATGAAGACCGAGTTCGAGCCCGCTGGCGACCAGCCTGCGGCGATCGCCGAACTGGCTGAGGGCGTAATCAGCGGCGAGCAGGATCAGGTGCTTCTGGGCGCCACGGGCACCGGCAAGACTTACACGATGGCGAAGGTGATCGAGGCGACTCAGCGCCCGGCGATCATTCTGGCGCCGAACAAGACGCTCGCGGCGCAGTTATATGGGGAGTTCAAATCGTTCTTTCCAAATAATGCAGTCGAGTATTTCGTATCCTACTACGACTATTATCAGCCGGAGGCCTATGTGCCCCGGTCCGACACCTATATCGAGAAAGAGGCGCAGATCAACGAGCAGATCGATCGTATGCGCCACTCCGCGACGCGCGCGCTTCTGGAACGTGACGACGTGATCATCGTCGCTTCGGTCTCCTGCATCTACGGTATCGGCGCTGTCGAAACTTACGGCGCGATGACGCAGGATCTGAAGGCGGGGGAAAGCTATGTCCAGCGCGACGTGATCCGCGAACTGGTGGCGCAGCAATACAAGCGGAACGACGCGGCCTTCCAGCGCGGATCATTCCGGGTGAAAGGCGACACGCTCGACCTCTGGCCGGCGCATATGGAGGACCGGGCGCTCCGTTTCGCTTTCTTCGGCGACGAGTTGGAGGCGATCAGCGAGTTCGATCCGCTGACCGGCGAGCGGACAGGCGCGCTGGAGCATGTCCGCATCTACGCCAATTCGCATTACGTGACGCCGCGCCCGACGCTCAACCAGGCGATCAAGCAGATCAAGGCGGAACTGGCCGTCCGACTTGGCCAGCTCAACGCGGAGGGCCGGCTCCTCGAGGCGCAGCGCCTCGAACAGCGCACCAATTTCGATCTCGAGATGATGGAGGCGACGGGCTCCTGCGCCGGGATCGAGAACTATTCGCGCTATCTGACCGGGCGCAAGCCCGGCGAGCCGCCGCCGACCCTGTTCGAGTATATCCCCGACAACGCCATTGTCTTCGCCGACGAAAGCCATGTCTCGGTGCCGCAGCTCGGCGCCATGTACAAGGGCGACTACCGGCGGAAGTCTACATTGGCTGAACATGGCTTCCGATTGCCGAGTTGCATGGACAATCGACCACTCAAATTCGAGGAATGGGATGCGATGCGCCCGCAATCGGTCTTCGTCTCCGCGACGCCGGGCCCGTGGGAGCTGGAGCGCGCCGGCGGCGTCTTCGCCGAGCAGATCATCCGCCCGACGGGGTTGATCGACCCGCCGGTCGAGGTGCGGCCGGTCGGAACCCAGGTTGACGATCTTCTGGACGAGGTGAAGCGGGTCGCGCTGGCGGGCTATCGCGCGCTGGTCACCGTGCTCACCAAGCGGATGGCGGAGGATCTGACCGAATACATGCATGAGCAGGGCGTGCGCGTCCGTTACATGCATTCCGACATCGACACGCTGGAGCGGATCGAGATCCTGCGCGACCTGCGGCTCGGGGCGTTCGACGTGCTGGTCGGGATCAACTTGCTGCGCGAGGGGCTGGATATTCCCGAATGCGCGCTGGTGGCGATACTGGACGCCGACAAGGAGGGGTTCCTGCGCTCCGAGACATCGCTGGTGCAGACCATCGGCCGGGCGGCGCGCAATGTCGACGGTAAGGTGATCATGTACGCTGATCGCGTCACCGGTTCGATGGAGCGGGCGATCGGAGAGACCAATCGGCGCCGCGAGAAGCAGATCGCCTACAATACCGAGCACGGCATCACTCCGGCCTCGATCAGAAAGAACATCGACGACATTCTCGGCAGCGTCTACGAACGCGACCATGTGACGCCGAAGCTGAAGGGCGGCAAACCGCTGATCGGCGGTAATTTGCAGACGCACCTCGACGCGCTGCGCAAGGACATGTTGAAGGCGGCGGAGAACCTGGAGTTCGAAGAGGCGGCGCGGCTTCGCGACGAAGTCAGGCGACTGGAGGCGGTCGAGCTCGCCGTCTCCGACGATCCGCTGGCGCGGCAATCGGCTGTGGAGGCGGCGTCGAAACCGGCGCGGGGGCGCTCCACCTCCGGGCGAGCGGGCACACGGGCCTATAAAGGCAAGAGCCGGCCGGGCATGTGAGGCCGGGTCAGGCGCTTTCGGTCGGCGCGGGCCGGATCGAGACGCCGTTGATCCGCCATTCGCCGTCGATCTCCTGCATCAGATAGTCGGCGATGAAGAGCCGGCCCTGCCGATCCTCAAAGATCATCGTTTGCATCAGGCCGCGAGGCGTTTCGGTCAGCGCGCCGGCGCGATAGGTCTTCGGCCGCCAGACCATCGGATAACCGTTGGTGACCATCCGGCTGAAATTCTCCGGGTTGCGGAAAACCCCCTGGATCGTCGGCGAGGCATATTCGAAAGCGCGGTCCCAGTCATCGACCTGCATCGCCTCGATCTGGCTGCGGATCGTTAGCTGGATGCCGGCGGCCTCGTCGGCCGATTGTGCGGAAGCGGGGCCGACAAGCGCGCCGGACGAGAACCCGGCGGCGGCGAAAAGCGTGGCGACGATCACGGCGGTGCGGAACATGGCGCGAAGCATGGCGTCCTCCTTTTCCCGAAGAAAGGATGCGCCGCGAACCGGCAAAGACAAGTGAAAAGGCGCACATTGCGCGCGCAAGCATCATGCGCGCGGACCGCGTTCACGATTTCTTAACCATCCATGTGCCGGATGGCGCGATGGCGCGGCGAGCATTATTCGGCGCAGTGGTGTTTGGCCTTACGCTGGCGATTCTCGGCGGCGGCGACTCCGCTGCGGGCGCGTGGACGCGCGCGGAGGGCGAGGGTTTCGCGTCGCAGACCGTGCGCTATTACTCGACCGAACCGAATACATCGGCGGATGTGGACTACGCTCGGGCCTCGCTCGGCCTCTACGCGGAATACGGGGTCACGGAGCGGCTCACGCTCGGTTTCGACGCCGACCAGGGCGGCCGATTGGATGAGGTCGGCTACGGCGCGCAGGACGGGCGGATCGGCGGATTCGCGCGTGTTCTGCTCTGGACAGGCGCGACGGGCGACGTGGTCTCGGCCGAGATCGGCGCCTCGACCCCGCTCTCCGGGGTCGGCGCCGCAACCGCGCCGGGGGTCGACGATTCGGACGAGATCAAGATTCTCGCGCGCTACGGGCGCGGGGTGGAGACGCCGTTCGGATCAGGCTGGACCGAGGGCGCTTTCGGCTTTTCCAGATTTCTCGGGCCGCGGGCGGACGAGTTTCGGCTCGATCTCACATTCGGGGTGCGACCGAGCGAGAATTGGGTCGCGTTGGCGCAGTTCTTCGGTGAGAAGGGGCGGCGGAACGCCGATTTCGGCGGGACGGATTTCGACCTGGGTAAGTTGCAGCTTTCCGTCGGCCGACGGCTCTTCGGCGAGAAGACGTTGCTGGTCGGCTTCGCGCATGACGTAATCACGCGCGGGACCACGCCGGGTTATGAAGTTTCGCTGACGCTTTGGTCGACGTTCTGAGCCGCCAGATCCCCGGCCAGCGCCTTTTCGATCAACGCCGCCGACTCCGCGACCCCGTAGAGCGCGATGAAGCCGCCGAAGCGCGGGCCCTGTTTCGCGCCAAGCAGGACCTCGTAAAGCGCGCCGAACCAGCCGCGAAGCGGGTCGAACCCAGCCTCGTTGCCGATCGCGTAGACGAGATCCTGCAGATCGGTCGGGTCGGCCGGGCCGTCCCATGCCTCCAGCCGATTCTTGAGGGCGGTGAGCGCAGCAGCCTCCCGAGCGTCCGGGGCGCGGAATACCCGTGTCGGTTTCACGAAATCCTGATAGTAGCGAACTGCGTGGCCCGCGGCTTCGTCAAGCGCCGGGTTGCTTTCGGGACTGGCTTCGGGCGCGTAGCGCTTGATGAAGCCCCAGAGCGCGTCGCGGTTCTCGGCCCCGGAGACCGACGCGAGATTGAGTAGCATCGAGAAGGAGACCAGCAGCGTGGAGGCGGGCGGGTTTCCCTTGTGGATGTGCCAGACCGGGTTGGCGAGGCGCTGGGCCGCGTCCTGACGCTCATAGGCGGCAAGTTGCTGGTGGTATTCGTCCACCATCCGCGGGATCACATCGAAATGCAGCCGCTTCGCCGCGCGCGGCTTGAGAAACATGAAATAGGCCAGGCTCTCGGTCGAGGCGTATTTCAGCCACTCGTCGATCGAGATGCCATTGCCCTTCGATTTCGAGATCTTCTGTCCGTCGCCGTCAAGGAAAAGTTCATAGACGTAATGCTCCGGCGCCCGCCCGCCGAGCACGCGGCAGATGCCGTCATAGAGTGGCGTGTTTGACTGATGATCCTTGCCGTACATCTCGAAATCGACGTCGAGCGCGGCCCAGCGGGCGCCGAAATCCGGCTTCCACTGGAGCTTCACGTTGCCGCCGGTGACCGGGACGGTCCACTCGCGCCCGTCCTCGTCGTCGAAGACGACGGTTCCCTCTCTTGCGTCGACATGACGGATCGGAACGTAGAGTACGCGGCCGGTTTCGGGATGGATCGGCAGGAAGCACGAATAGGTCTTGCGCCGCTCTTCACGGAGGCTCGCCAGCATGATCTTCATGATCTCGTCATAGCGCTCGGCGCAACGAAGAAGGACGGCGTCGAGCTTGCCGGACTTGTAATATTCGGTGGCCGAGGCGAACTCGTAGTCGAAGCCGAACGCGTCGAGAAAGCGCCGCAGCATCGCGTTATTGTGGTGGCCGAAGCTCTCGTATTCGCCGAACGGGTCAGGGACCGATGTGAGCGGACGCTGAAGGTATTCGCGCAGCATTTCCTGGTTCGGCACGTTGTCCGGCACTTTTCGCATGCCGTCCATGTCGTCCGAAAAACAGATGAGCCGCGTGGGGATATCCGACAGCGTTTCAAAGGCGTTGCGGATCATCGTGGTGCGCGCGACCTCGCCGAAGGTCCCGATATGCGGCAGACCGGAGGGGCCGTAGCCGGTTTCGAACAGCACATGGCCCTTGGCCGGCGGGGCCTTTTCATAGCGTTTGACCAGCCGGCGCGCTTCCTCGAAGGGCCAGGCCCGTGAGGTTTCGGCTGATGCGCGCTGGTCGGTCATCGTGACGGCTCCCTGTCGGACGGACCTGTAAGGTCGGCGCGCCTCTCCTATTGCGGCGCCGAAGAGCGGTCAATAAGTTGCTGGTCCAGTGTCTCAGCCCGGAGCCCGCCAATGTCGACCGTACTCAGTCCTCAGGATGCGCTTGTCGCAGTGATGATCGCAACCTCGGCCGCCGACGAAGTGCAGTCGACCGAGGAACTTCTGACCATCGATCGGATCATCGACGCGCTGCCGGCGTTCAAGGATTACGACAAGGACCGGGTGCGCAGCGTCAACGACATCGTGCGCGATCTCTTCGCCGAAGAGGACGGGATCGACGCGCTTGTGGGGCTTGTGGCGGAAGCGCTGCCCGACAGGTTTCACGAGACCGCCTACGCGCTGGCCTGCGATATCGCCGCCGCCGACGGCAAGGTGAAGCTGACGGAGATGCGGATGCTGGAGATTCTCCGGCATGATCTCGCCGTCGGGCGGCTCGCCTCCGCGGCGATCGAACGTGGCGCGCGCGCGCGCCATCAGTCGTTCTGAGCCGGTTCAGGCGCGGCGTTTCACCAGCCGCTCGCGCCGCGCAATGTAGAGCGCGGCGGCGATGATCACCGCGCCGCCGATCAGCGCGTAGCGATCCGGCGTCTCGTCGAAGATGAAATAGCTGGCGATGGCGATCAGGATCAGCCTTAGATAGGTGAGCGGCGCGAGAACCCCGGCGTCGGCCAATCGGTAGGCTTGGATGTCGCCGATATTGCGCGCCATCGCCGTCACGGTGACCAGGCTGAGCGCGATCCAGCCGGCGGCGCTCCAAGGGAGACTCCAGACCGGTGCGGCGACCGGCGCAGCGACGATGATGGTCATCACCGCGGAGGAGATATAGGCGGCGAAGGCGCCATCGCGGTTCGCCAGCCCGCGCGACGAAAGCAGCGCGAGCGCGAAGAGGACAGATGAGAAGAGTCCGGTCAGCATCGCGAAATGGAAGCCGTCGGCGCCGGGGCGCAGCACGATCAGCACGCCGAGAAAGCCGGCGGCGATCGCCGCGCCGCGCCGCGGGCCGATCCGCTCGCCCTGAAGCGGAATCGACATCAACGCGACGAAGATCGGCGCGGTGAAGAACAGCACGGTCGCCGTCGCCAGCGGAATCTGGGTCATGGTGTAGAAGCCGAACTGGGTGGAGACCCCGATCAGCGCGCCGCGCCAGATGTGAAGTCCGGGCGCCGAGAAACGCAATTGCGTGCGGAGCCGGGGAAAAAACATCAGCGCGACGAGACAGATCGCCAGACCGCCGACCGCGCGGAGGGTGACGATCACGCCGGTCTCGATCTCCTCCGCCGCCCATTTCACAGCCAGCGCCATCACCGTCGAGGTGAGGACCGAAAGCATCAGCCATGAGGCGCCGGCGGCGTTGTCGGTCGCGGCCGATTTCACGGCGGGCGCCGCAAGGTCCGAAGGCGGCAGTGGATCGGGACCGGGGCGGTCGGATTCGTGTGACGGCATCGCGCCCCCTATCCGCCGCGGCGCATCTAAGGTCAAGCGAGGTCGGGAATATCCGGAGGCCGAGCGAGCTAGCCCGAAGACCCCCGGGTGTGTTCGGGCGCGGGTCCGGGACGGCGGCGCTCGTGCGGAGTGGTGAACTGGGTTCGGCCTACTCGTATGTCACGAGTGACCGCGCCGCCGCGCGGTCGAACCCGGCGCTCGCGGAGAGCAGCTGCCTCGTGTAGTCCTCGGCGACGTCGTGCCGGCGGAGCTGCTCGACGGTGAGCGTCTCGACGATTCGGCCCCGGTTCATTACCGCGATCCGGTCACAGAGATGGGCGACCACCGCGAGGTTGTGGCTGACCATCAGGTAGGTCAGGCCGCGCTCACGCTGGAGCCGCTTCAGGAGGTTGAGAATTTCCGCCTGCACCGAGACATCGAGCGCCGATGTCGGCTCGTCGAGCAGCAGGATTTCCGGCTCCAGAATCATCGCGCGGGCGATTGCGACGCGCTGGCGCTGCCCGCCCGAAATCTGGTGCGGATAGCGAAAGCGCAGTTCGACTCCGAGACCGACCTCCTCAAGCGCCTTGAGAATGCGGGGTTCATGCCGATCAAGCCCGTGAATCTCCAGCGGTTCACTGAGAATGGCGTTTATGGTATGGCGCGGATGGAGGGAACCGAAAGGGTCCTGAAACACCATCTGCATGCGCCGCGCGGCGGCGCGGTCGCGCCGATGACCGAGCACCGCGCCGTCGATCTCGATCGACCCGGTCCAGCCCGGCAGCAGCCGGGCGATGGCGCGGAGCACTGTCGATTTACCCGATCCGCTTTCCCCGACCAGCCCGAAGGCCGCGCCCCGGGCCACATCGAGCGAGACGCCGCGAACGGCGCGCACCTCGGCGCGGCCGTGGCCGAAGATCACGTCGAGATTATCGACCCGGATCATCGGCTTCTCATTCATCGAGCCAGGCCGGGTCGCGGGTCAGCATCGGCAGCATATCCTCGGGCCGGTCAAGCTCCGGCGCGCAGTTCAGAAGACCCCTCGTATAGGGATGGCGCGCCTCCTTGAGTCGCCCCGCCTCCAGCACCTCCATCACCCGCCCCCCATACATCACCAGCACCCGGTCGCAGAAAGACGCCACGAGGTTGAGATCATGGCTGATCAGGATGAGACCCATGCCGCGCTCGCGCACCATGTCGTCGAGAAGCGCCAGCACCTGCATCTGCACGGTGACGTCGAGCGCCGAGGTCGGCTCGTCGGCGATGATGATGTCCGGACTCGGGATCAGCATCATGGCGATCATCACCCGTTGGCCCATGCCGCCCGAAACCTCGTGCGGATAGAGGTCGAAGACCTTCTCCGGCTCCCTGATCTGCACCGTTTCCAGCATCTCCAGCGTCTTTGCGCGGGCTTCGCGCCGCGTAGCGTCGGAATGGATCAGGAACGCCTCGGCGATCTGGTCGCCCACCGTCATCACCGGGTTCAGCGAATAGCGCGGGTCCTGCATGATCATCGAGATGCGGGCGCCGCGGATTGCGCGCATCTGGCGTTCGGAGGCCGCCAGCAGATCAATTCCGTCAAACTCCATGCGCCGGGCGCGAATCCGCCCGCTCCGCGCCGAGAGCCGTATCAGCGCGCGCCCGGTCTGCGACTTGCCGGAGCCGGATTCGCCGACGATTCCCAGCCGCTCGCGCCCGAGTTCGAACGAGACGCCGCGCACCGCCTCGACCGGGCCGCGGGGCGTGGCGAAGGTGACGCGGAGGTCCTCGACTGTCAGCAACGTGCTCATTGATCCGCGCTCTTCGGGTCGAGTACGTCGCGAAGGCCGTCGCCGAGCAGGCAGAACCCGAGACTGACGATCAGAATGGCGATGCCCGGCACCGTCGGCACCCACCATTGATCCAGCAGGAGCTGGCGTCCGTTGGAGATCATCGCGCCCCATTCTGGGGTCGGCGGCTGCGCGCCGAGCCCGAGAAAGCCGAGCCCGGCTGCGGTCAGGATGATCCCCGCCATGTCGAGCGTCAGCCGGACGATCACCGAGGCGAGACAAAGCGGCGTGATATGGCGCAGGAGAATGCGGAAGGTCGAGGCGCCCTGCGCCTGCGCCGCCATGATGAAATCCGCCTTTCGGATGGTCAGCACCTCGGCCCGCGCGATCCGCGCATAGGGCGACCAGGTGGTGAGCGCGATCGCCAGCACCGCATTTTCCAGGCTGGCGCCGAGCGCAGCCACCAGCGCCAGCGCAAGGATGAGTCGCGGAAAGGCGAGGAAGATATCGGTGATGCGCATCAGCACATTGTCCACCCAGCCGCCCAGATAGCCGGCGATCACGCCGATCGCCAGGCCGATCGGCACGACGATGACGGCGACCAGCCCGACGATGTAAAGCGTGATGCGTGAGCCCCAGATGATCCGGTCGAAGATATCGCGCCCGAGTTGATCGGTGCCGAACCAGTGCTCCGCGCTGGCCGGCTGAAGACGGTTGGATAGCTCCGGCGACAGCCCGTCGCTGGCGGTGATCCAGGGCGCGAATATCGCGACCAGCACGAGCCCCACGATGATGATCAGCCCCGCCATCGCGATCGGGTTGGTCCGGAAGGCGAGCCAGCCGATATAGGTCCGCTGGCAACGCGCCTGCCAGGCCGATTGCGGCGTCGGCGAGAGGAGCCATGCGCGAAGGCCCCTCCGCGCCGCCGGGCCGGGGTCGAGGTCCACCGGCGCGCTCATGCCCGCGCCCGCGGATCGACGAGTTTGTAGAGGATGTCGGAGAACATGTTGATGGCCACGAAACAGGTCCCGACCGCGATCGTGCCGCCGAGAACGGCGTTCATGTCCGCGTTGAAGAGCGAGGTGGTGATGTATTGCCCGATCCCGGGCCAGGAAAACACCGTCTCGGTCAGCACCGAACCTTCGAGGAGCGACGCGTAGGTCAGCCCGATGATGGTGATGAGCTGGACGAGGACATTGCGAAAGGCGTGCCGCCATATCACCGTGTGTTCGCGCGCGCCTTTCACCCGCGCGGTCAGCACATATTCCTGGTTGAGCTGGTCGAGCATGAAGCTGCGCGTCATCCGCGCCACATAGGCCAGCGCGAAGGCGCCGAGCACCGAAGCTGGCAGGACCAGATGCGAGAACGCGTTGCGGAAAATTTCCCATTCCCCCGCCATCGCGCTGTCGATCAGGATCACCCCGGTGACGCTTTCGACGATGCCGTCGTAGAAGACGTCGAGCCGGCCCGGTCCGCCGACCCAGCCGAGATTGCCGTAAAAGATCAGCAGCCCGACCATGCCGAGCCAGAAGACCGGCACCGAATAGCCGATCAGACCGAAGACCCGCACCGCGTGATCGATCGGCCGGCCCTGGTTCACCGCCGCCCAGACTCCCATCGGCACGCCGATGAAAACCCCGAGTAGCGTGGCGATGGTGGCCAGCTCGAGCGTCGCGGGGAAGAACCTCAGCACATCCTCCAGCACTGGCCGCGACGTCATGATGGAGCGGCCCAGATCGCCGTTCGCAAGCTCGCCGAGATAGCGGAAATACTGCTCGTAGATCAGCTTATCGAGGCCCATCTCGAGATAGACCCGCTCATAGGCGGCTTGCGACGCGCGGTCGCCGACCACCGCCAGCACCGGATCGGTCGGCATCACCCGGCCGATGGTGAACGTGACCGCGGTCAGCCCAATGAAGGTGAGAATGAGCGTCGCCAACCCGTTGGCGAGCGCCCGCGCCGCGCCTCTCGCTCGCCCCCGGCTCCTGGTGCGCCCCGCGGTCATCCGCGGGGCGCCCGGCGTCGCCCGCCCCGTCGCCGGGGCGGCTGTTTCCTGAGCGTCCGTCACTCCTTGGTGATGTTCCGGTAGAAGACCAGATCGAAGGTCGCGCCGGAGACGTAGCCCTTCACATTGTCCCGTATCACGGCCTGCTCGGTCTGCTGGAACATGATCACATAAGGCGACTGCATCTGCAGTTTCTTCTGGATCTCGTGATAGAGTTCCTCACGGGTGTCCGGATCCGCCTCATTCCGCGCCTGGACGACCAGCGCGTTCATCGCCTCGTCCGCCCAGGCGTTCCGCCAGGCGAGGACGCCGGTGAGCTTCGCTTCGAGCCGGTTGTCGGGATTGTGGGCGAAGGCGTCGAGATTCGAATGCGGGTCGACATAGTCGGGCGACCACTGCGCGAGGATCAGCTCATGCTTCCTCGCCCGGTACATCGGCCAGAGCGTCTTGCCCTCGGCGGTGGTGATTTCCGCCTTGATGCCCGCGTCGGCTAGCGTCGCTTGTACGGACTGCGCGATCTCCGGGTAGGGGCTGTCGGTCAGCGTGTCGAGCCGGATTTCGAATCCGTCCGGATAGCCCGCCTCGGCGAGCAGGGCCTTGGCCTTCTCGACGTCGAGATAGAATGGCGTCTCGTTGTAAGCCCCCAGAGGCCCTCCGGCCAAGCGGCTTGGTGCACCTGGAACTGCCCTTTCAGAAAACTCGCCGCCATGCCCTGATAATCGACGAGATAGCGCAGCGCCTCCCCGACTTTTGGGTTGCCGAGGATCGGATGATCCGCGTTCGCCGCCAGGTAGATCAGCGCCGCCTTGGGGTCGGCCTGCACTGTCATTCCTTCTTCGCTCGCGATGCCTTCGATCTGGTCCGGCGTCAGGTTGCGGGCGATGTCGACATCGCCGTTCTCGACCAGCAGGCGCTGCGCGGATGGTTCGGGCACATGACGGACGATCACCCGCTTCATCGCCGGCGCGCCGTGACGGTAGTCGGGGTTCGCCGTCATGGAGATCAACTCGTTCGCCTTCCATGCGTTGAGGACGAAAGGCCCGGAGCCGGCGCTATGCGTCTTCAGCCAGTCATAGCCCATGTCGCCATCGACCTCGTGCGCCATGACCTCCTTCTTGTCCACGATCGACGCGACGCCGGCGGAAAGCGCGTTCAGGACCAGCGCCGGCGAGAATTCCTCGGTGATGGTGATCTTCGCCTTGTCGCCTTCGACGGTGACGAGATCATCCACGTTCTCGGGCGTCCAGCCGAACTGGGTGAAAATGAAGGATGGCGTCTTGCTTAGCTTTACGACGCGGCGAAGCGAAAAGACGACGTCGTCGGCCGTCACCGGGTTGCCGGAAGCGAAGACCTGGTCCGGTCTTATGGTGAAGGTGATGGTCTTGCCGTCCTCGCCAACCTCCCAGCTCTCGGCGACGCCGCCGACCAGCGTGGTCAGATCCTCGGGCTCGAACATCATCAGCCTGTCATAGAGATTGGCGATGATCTCTCCGCCGGAAAACTCGAACACCTCGGCCGGGTCGAGCGTGATGATGTCGGCGAAGTCCTTCGCCATGACGAAGGTGTCTTTCGGTGTTTCGGCCTGGGCGGGGGCGCCGAGCGCGAGCGCGGCGAGCGCTGCGGTCAGCCCCGCGAGAATGCGCGCGAAAAGTTGCCTCATGGTTTGATTCTCCTCTGTCGGTTCGGGCGCGAATCAACGCGCCGCCATGGAGGCGGCTCAGGTCGCCTCTCGTTGATCTCCGCAATTCGTCACCCATTCGGTCGGGCGAGTCCACAAAATCTTGCACGCGCCGGCCCCAGATGAATCCGCGCCATCAGGGCCAGTGCGGCGCATTCGGGACGATCGCGCAATTTGTCACGCGGATCGCGTCATAGTTCTGACGCAGACGTTGCGATACACTCCCGGAATCGTGTTCAATTTTAGGAGCGTGACTCAATGAGTTTTCTGAAACGATATGTCGCAGCGTTGGTGGTGGTGTCCGCCGGCGCCGCCTTCGCGCAGGAGGCGGAGAAGCCGAACATCCTCGTGATCTGGGGCGACGATATTGGCCAGACCAACATCTCGGCCTACAGCTTCGGGCTGATGGGCTATGAGACGCCGAACATCGACCGCATCGCCAGTGACGGGGTCAAGTTCACCGATTACTACGCCGAGCAAAGCTGCACCGCCGGCCGGTCGACCTTCATCACCGGTCAGTCGACTCTGCGCACGGGCCTCTCCAAGGTCGGCCTGCCGGGCGCCGATGTGGGCCTGCGCGACGACGACGTGACCATCGCCTCCGCGCTCAAGGATCTCGGCTACGCCACGGGCCAGTTCGGCAAGAACCACCTCGGCGACAAGGACGAATTCCTGCCGACCAATCACGGCTTCGACGAGTTCTTCGGCAATCTTTACCACCTCAACGCCGAGGAAGAGCCGGAGAATTTCAACTATCCGCAGGGTGCCGAGTTCCGCGAGAATTTCGGTCCGCGTGGCGTTATCAAATCCTCCGCCGACGGCGACATCGAAGACACCGGACCGCTGACCAAGAAGCGGATGGAGACGGTGGACGAGGAAACCTCCGCCGCCGCCATCGACTTCATGAAGCGGCAGGTGGAGCAGGGCAAGCCGTTCTTCACGTGGATGAACACCACGCGTATGCACTTCCGCACCCATGTGAAGGATGAGAACCGCAGCGAGCCGGGCCTGACCGCGCGGACCGAATATGCGGACGGCATGGTGGAGCATGACGCGATCGTCGGCCAGATCCTCGACGCCGTGGACGAGATGGGTATCGCCGACAACACCATCGTCATCTATTCGACCGATAACGGCCCGCACCAGAACTCCTGGCCGGATGCTGGCACCACGCCATTCCGAAGCGAGAAGAACACCAACTGGGAGGGCGCCTTCCGCGTGCCCGCGATGATCCGCTGGCCCGGCCATATCGAGCCCGGCACGGTCAAGACCGGCATGTTCTCCGGCCTCGACTGGTTCCCGACACTGGTCGCCGCCGCTGGCGACGCGGAGATCAAGGATAAACTGCTCGAGGGGGCCACAATCGACGGCAAGGACTACAAGGTCCATCTCGACGGCTACAACCAGCTTCCCTACCTGACCGGTGAAAGCGACGAGACCGCCCGCAAGGAGTTCTTCTACTTCAACGATGACGGCGCCATTGTGGGCCTTCGTTACGAGAACTGGAAGTTCGTGTTCCAGGAGCAGCGCGCGAAGGGCACTCTGAACATCTGGGCCGAGCCGTTCACGCCGCTGCGCATTCCCAAGATCTTCGATCTGCGCTCCGATCCTTATGAGCGGGCCGACCGGACGTCGAACACCTATTACGACTGGCTGCTCGACCGCGCCTTCCTGCTGACGCCGGCTCAGGTCGAGGTGGCGAGGTTCTTCTCGACTTTCGAGGAGTATCCGCCCTCGCAGAAGGCGGCGAGCTTCTCGGTGGATCAGATCCAGGAGCAGCTTGAAAATACGCTCAGCGGCATGGCCCAGTAGCCAGCGGTCTGTACCGCCTCTCCGACCGCCCCGTCGCTTTCGTCGGGGCGGTCACTCTGCGAATGACAGTGTATGGAGACGATCATGCGCGCTCTGCTCGCGTCTATGGCTATCGCCACGCTCGCCGTTCCGGCGCTTGCGGACCCGCTTCCCTCCTGGACGGATGGCGATGCGAAAAGTCGGATCATCGAATTCGTCGAAGCCGTCACCACGCAGGGCGGCGACGATTACGTCATCGCTGATGACAGGATTGCGGTCTTCGACAATGACGGCACGCTCTGGGCCGAGCAGCCAGTCTACTTCCAGGCGCTCTACGCGCTCGACCGGCTGAAGGAAAAGGCGAAGGCCGATCCCTCGATCCTGACCTCCGACACGCTGAAGGCCGCCGCCGCCGGCGACATGAAGGGCGCGATGGCGGGCGGCGAGAAGGGGCTGCTCGAAATCCTCGACGTCTCTCACAGCGGCTCCTCGGTCGAAGACTTCAAGGCCGATGTGCGCGACTGGCTCGCCAACACCAGGCATCCGACGACCGGCCGCGCCTATACCGACATGACCTACCAGCCGATGCTTGAGCTTCTGACCTATCTGCGCGACGAGGGCTTCTCGACATATATCGTTTCGGGCGGCGGCATCCGTTTCATCCGCGCCTTCGCGGAAAAGGCATACGGCATTCCCCCTCAACAGGTCGTCGGCTCGGCCGGCAAGCTGAGCTACAAGGTCGTTGACGGAAACCCCGCTGTCATGATGGACGGCCAGATCGCCTTCGTCGACGACAAGGAAGGCAAGCCCGTCGGCATCGACACGCATATCGGCAAGCGCCCGATTTTCGCCGCCGGCAATTCGGACGGCGATTTCCAGATGCTGGAATACACCATGGCGGGCGATGGCCCGCGCTTCGGAATGCTTGTCCACCACACCGACGCCGACCGCGAATTCGCCTATGACCGCAAGGGTCATGTCGGCGTTCTCTCGAAAGGACTGGACGAGGCCGAGCAACGCGGCTGGCTGCTCGTCGACATGGCGAAGGACTGGCGCCGCGTCTGGTCGAGCGCGGAATGAGCGCCCGCGACGAGATCGAGACCCTGCGCGCGCGCATGGGCGAGGCCATCATCGGCCAGCGCGACGTGATCGACCGGCTGGTGATCGGGCTTCTCGCCAATGGCAACCTCCTGATCGAGGGGATGCCCGGCCTCGCCAAGACCCGCTCGATCAAGGCGCTGGCGCAGAACATGGAGGCGGAATTCAGCCGCATCCAGTTCACGCCGGATCTTCTACCTTCGGACGTGACGGGAACCGAGGTCTATTACCAGGCAGGTGAAAACTCGGAATTCCGGTTCGAGCCCGGCTCCATCTTCGCCAATATCGTGCTGGCGGACGAGATCAACCGCGCCCCGGCCAAGGTTCAGTCCGCGCTGCTTGAGGCGATGGAGGAACGGCAGGTCACCGTTGCGGGCAAGACCCATCCGATGGAGCCGCTCTTCATGGTGATGGCGACCTAGAACCCGGTGGAGCAGGAAGGCACCTATCCGCTGCCCGAAGCGCAAATGGACCGGCTCCTGATGCATGTGTTGATCGACTATCCGCCGGTGGAGGATGAGGTTGACGTGATTCGGCTGGTTCGGGGCGAGGAAATCGCCGCCCTCGACCAGGCGACCGGCGGCGTGGCGAATGAAAAACCAGCGCCGATCCCCCAGGCGGCGATCTTCGAGGCGCGGCGCGAGATCGGGGCGATCTACGTCGCCGACGCCATGGAGCGCTACATGGCGGATCTCGTGGACGCGACCCGTAACCCCGGCGACTTCGGCGACGACCTGATACGCTGGATCGAACTCGCCGCCAGCCCGCGCGCCTCGCTCGCGCTCGATAAATGCGGGCGAACCCACGCCTGGCTCGCGGGGCGCGACTATGTCGACCCGGAGGACGTGCGCGCCATCGTCCCTGACGTGATGCGTCACCCGCTTGGCCTGACATTCGAGGCGCAGGGCGAAGGCGTCACCCCGGACAAGGTCGTGGCGGAGCTTGTCCGGCAGGTGGCGCTGAGCTGAGGACCGGGTGGTGAGAGACAGGGCCGCGCTCGCCAGAGCCGGGATCGGGGAAGCGCCCACGCCCGTGGGGGAGAGCGATCCGCGCGTCGGCGTCACGTTGGGGCATCTGAGGTCGCTGGAGGGCCGCGCGCGCCGGATCAGCTTTTTGCCGAGGCAACCCGCGCGGAGCGTCCTGAACGGGCGTCACGCCTCCAAGTTGCGCGGGCGCGGCCTCAATTTCGAGGAATTGCGCGACTATCTGCCCTCCGACGACGTGCGGGCGATCGACTGGAAAGTGACCGCGCGAACCGGCAAGCCTCATATCCGGGTCTTCACCGAGGAGCGCGACCGTCCGGCGCTGATCGTCGTCGATCAACGCATGTCGATGTTCTTCGGCTCCGTTCTCAACATGAAATCGGTGACCGCCGCGGAGGCCGCCGCGCTCGCCGCTTTTCGCATCTTCGATCATGGCGACCGTGTCGGCGGCATCGTCTTCGGCGACCGGAACATCGCCGCGATCAGGCCGCGCCGGAGCCGCATGGCGCTGACCGGGTTTCTGACCGCGCTTGCGGATGCGAATAAGTTACTTTCGGCCGAGACGCCGGCGGTTGAGCCGATGCCGCTCAACCGGGTTCTGCAATCGGTCGCGCGGATCGCGAAGCGTGATCACCTCGTGCTTATCTTCAGCGATTTCGACGGGATCGACGAGACGACCCACCGGCTTGTCTCCGGGCTTCCGCGGCATAACGATCTTGTGCTTGGTCTCGTCTCCGACCCATACGCGCGGGCGCTGCCGCAGGACCTGCGCGTCGTCGTCTCGGATGGTGAATTGCAGGCCGAGATCGACACTGGCGAGGTGGAGATCCACCGGTGGCTGGCGGACATGGCGGAGGGTCGGATCGGAGAGATCCTCGACTGGCGCCGGCGCTTCGGCGTGCCGGTGCTGCCGCTGACGAGGGCGGAGGAAAGCGTGCCGCAAATTCGCCGGCTGATGGGGCTGGCGGAGGGGCGGCGGTGAGAGACAAAGAGGCCCCGCAGTCCCTCCTTGAACTGCTCGACAAACTGGTGGAGGCGCCGGAGCCGACGCCGGTTTCATGGGCGCCGCAGACCTGGGGCTGGGCGGCGCTTGCGCTGATCCTGCTCGCGCTCGCGGCCTGGGCCGTCTGGCGCGCCGTCGCCTGCTATCGCGCCAACGCCTATCGCCGCGCGGCGCTGGCCGAGCTTGACCGCGCCGGGGACGATCCCGCCCTGATCGCCGAGATCCTGCGGCGCACCGCGCTCAAAGCCTATCCGCGCACGGATGTCGCTTCCCTCACCGGCGAGCGGTGGCTGAGGTTTCTCGATGCGCATGCGAAGGCGGGCGGCTTTGCTGGCGGGGCGGGGGGCGCCATCGTCGAGGCGCCCTATCGGCCGGTTTCGCCGACGCCCGGCCTCGCCGCGCTGGCCCGGCGCTGGATCAGAACGCACAGGGCGGCGGGCCGCGCATGATCGCCCTTGCTTTTCCCTGGGCGCTTCTCCTGCTGCCGCTTCCTCTGCTCGTCTGGCGTTTTGCGCCGCCCCATCGCGAGCGTGTGCCGGCGCTGTGCTTCCCATTCCTCCGGCGCATCATGGAGACGGCAGGCGCCGAGCCCGGCTCGGGATTGATCGTCATACGCCGCTCCCGGCTCCTGATGATCGCGGCGATCCTCGTCTGGGCGCTGATCGTCCTCGCCGCCGCGCGGCCGGAGCGGATCGGCGAGCCGGTCGAAGTCACCCGCGCCGCGCGCGACGTGATCCTTTCCATCGACATCTCCGGCTCGATGGACGCGAAGGATTTCAAGATGCCGGACGGAGAAAAACGCCAGCGGCTGGCGGCGGTGCGCGATGTCATCACCGAATTCGTCGCCACGCGGGAAGGGGACCGCGTGGCGCTCATCGTCTTCGGCTCCAAGGCATATGTGCAGGCGCCGCTGACCGAGGACTTGCGGACGATCACTGACCTTCTGGCGCAGACCGAGGTCGGCATGGCCGGGCCACACACCGCGCTTGGCGACGCGATCGGCCTCGCCATCCGCACTTTCGAGAGCAGCGATATCGAGCAGCGCCTACTGATCCTTCTTTCCGACAGCGCAGACACCGCCAGCCGAATGAACGTCGTCAACGCCGCCGAGATCGCGCGCGGCGAGGGGGTGGAGATCTACACCATCGGCGTTGGCGACCCGGACGCTTCGGGCGAAGATCGCGTGGATATTTCGGCGCTCGAAGATATCGCCAAGCGCACCGGCGGTGAATATTTCTACGCCGCCGATCAGGCCGCGCTCGAGGGCGTCTATTCGCGCGCTCGACCGGCGGCTCAACTCCGCCTATCGGAAAGCGCTGGCGGCGGAGGGGACGCAGCCCTGGGACGACCGGGGCTGGATGCTCGCCTGGCCGGCGCTGGCGTTCGGTCTCCTCTGGTTCCGGCGTGGCTGAACCATGCGCTGGGCGCTCGCGTTTTTCATTGGCGCGGCGGTCGCGCCGCCGGACGCCGCGCGGGCCGGCGGCGTCGCCGACGCCGTCACCGGCTGGTTCCTGACGCCGGATCAGCAGGGCCGTCTCGCCTATGAGCGGAAGGATTATGAGCGCGCGGCGGAACTGTTCGCCAATCAGGAATGGTGCGCGAGGGCGCTCTATCGCGATGGCCAATACGAGAAATCCGCTGAGGTCTACGGCCGGGTCGAAACTGCCGCCGCCGCGTTTGCGGAGGGGCTGGCCCATATCAAGGCCCGGCGCTACCGCGATGGCGCACGCGCCTTTGAGACTGCGATGAAACGCGACCCCGACTATCCGGGCGCGGCCGAAAATCTCGCTACGGCGCAGGAGATCGTCGCTTATGTCGAAACGGCGCGCGCGCAGTCCGACACTGGCGAGGAGCGGGGGATCGGCGCCGACGACGTCGTCCTCGACAACGAGGCGAATCGCGGAGCCGAAACCGATATGGACGCGGGGTCGAGCGAGGACGGTAAGCTTCTGACCGCCGAGCAGTGGATGAATACGGTGGACACGAGGACCGCGGACTTCCTGCGTCAGAGATTCGCGACCGAGGCGGTGGAACGCAAATGAGACAGTGGATCGCCGTGCTCCTGATATTCACGCTTTTCGCGCCGGTCGCCGTCGGGCAGGGCGCGGCGAAGCCGAAACTGGATGTGGAGTTCGAGGAGACGGAAGCGGCGCCCGGCCAGTTCCTGACGCTGCGTTTCACCGTGCTCGTTCCCACATGGCTTCCGAAGCCGGTCGAGTTTCCTTCGCTCGAGACGCCGAATATTCGCGTCCGGCTGCCGGAGAAATCGACCACCGCGATCAGCAAGCCGATCGATGGCGAAACCTGGTCCGGGGTGAGCCGGCGCTATCTGATCGCGCCGCTGGTTCCCGGGTCGTTCACCATTCCGCCGCAGGAGTTGAAGGTCACCTACGCCGACTCTGGCGGCGGCCCGATCACCGAGGTGATGCGGACCGAGGCGATCACATTCGCGGGGACCGTGCTCGAAGGGGCGGAGGGGCTGGACCCGTTTATCGCCGCCGAGGCGTTGACTCTGGAGCAGAAACTGGAGGGCGAGCCGGAGGACATGGCGCCGGGCGCCAGCGTCAGACTCGAGGTGACCGCGCATATCGAGGGCGTCTCGCCGATGGTTCTGCCGCGTCTCATCCCACCGACCGACCTGCCGGGCGTCGCGGTCTATCCGGAGGAGCCGGTCGTCACCGAGGCGGACGAACGCGGCGCCCTTTCGGGCGAGCGTAAGGAAACCGTGACGCTGATGGCGGAAAGCGGCGGGTCCGGGCGCATGCCGGATGTCGAGCTTCGCTGGTTCAGCTTGAAAACCAAGAAGGTCGAGACAGCGAAGATCGATGGCTTTGGCGTCAGTGTCGAAGCACCGCCCGGGAGCGCCGGAATCGCTGGCCGGAGCTACCGGCCGTTCGTTATCGCACTCATCACGATCGTAGCGTTCGGGCTTGCGTTCCGCTGGGGCGGGCCGCGGTTGCGCGTGCTCGTCTCCGAACGCCGCCGCATGAGTCTCGCCAGCGAAGGCTGGGCGGATGAAGCGCTTCTGCGCGCAGTGCGCCAGCGTGACCTGAGCGCAACCTACGCGGCCCTTGGCGAGTGGGCCGCGCGCAAGTCGGACGTCGATCCGTGGCGCGCTCCGGCTGTCGAGCGCGCGCTCGCCGGAATCGGCGCGGCCCATTTCGGGCCGACCGCTCCCCACGATGAAGAGAAAAGCTGGATCGGCCTGGAAGAGGCGCTCGCGGTCTTGCGAAGGGATCCCGATGGAGCGTCCCGCGCTCTGTCGGCGCTTCCGCCACTAAATCGGCGGGCGCGTGGCGTTCCCGCGGTTCGGGAGTAGCGTTCCGGAACGCGTTCCACGATTCGTACGATCGATCGGCTCGACGGTATTGGCCGCCGCCGCCGGACACGCCCGTGATGGTGGAATATCTCCCGGGGTTGAAGCGTTCCGGGGCGGTGTCGACGGGCTGTGCGAAGTGAACGCGCTCGCCGCCTGACGACGAGCGTCGTGCGCGGCGCCAGTCAAAAGCAGAGCGAGCGCCCCCCTGTTCCATTCCTTGGATCTGGCGCGTGAGAGCGATGCGTTGGGACGCGCACCCGCCCGAGCACGCCGGACAAGCTGCTGGCGCCCCGGGACATTGGCGCTTGAAAGATGTCGAGAGTTTCGCTCTTCAGATCGATCATGGTGCGGTCGAGAAGACTCGAACTTCCACGGGAGTTACCCCACAGCGACCTCAACGCTGCGCGTCTACCAATTCCGCCACGACCGCAATTCATGACAGCGCGCGGGAGATAGCACCGGCTTCCTGTCATGTGAAGGGGCGAAATGCGTCTTTCGACTTGCCGGACGCCGCCTGCGCGCCTTACTTCGCGCCATGGTCGAATGGCGGATCAGCAACGGACCGGTGGGCTACCGGGTGGCTCTCGCCTGGCAGGAGGCGAGGGTGGCGGCGATTCATGCCGGCGAGGCCCCGGAATGCGTTTGGCTCCTTGAGCATCCGCCGTTGATCACGGCGGGAACCAGCGCGCGAGAGGCGGATCTTCTCGTTCCCGACCGATTTCCGGTGCACCGGACCGGTCGCGGCGGCGAGTTCACCTATCATGGACCGGGTCAGCGCGTCGCCTACGCCATGCTCGATGTCGGCGCTCGTGGGCGGGACGTTCGCGCCTATGTCCATGATCTTGAGGAATGGGTGATCCGCGCCATCGGCGAATTCGGCGTGAAGGGCGAGCGGCGGGCCGGCCGCGTCGGCGTCTGGGTGGTCAGACCGGAACGCCCGCTGGGGCCGAGTGGCGCGCCGGCGGAGGCGAAGATCGCGGCGATCGGGGTGCGGCTCCGGCGCTGGGTCGCCTTTCACGGCGTCGCGCTGAATGTCGAGCCGGATCTTTCGCATTACGACGCCATCGTGCCCTGCGGCGTGCGCGAGCATGGCGTCACCAGCCTCGTCGATCTTGGTGTTCCGGTCGACATGGCCGCCGTCGATCTGGCGCTCAGGCGCGCTTTCGCGTCGGTCTTCGGCGAAGACGCGCGGGGGGCGGATCAGGCGTAGGAGACCACCTCGAACTCGATCCCGTCGCCGTCGTGAAAATAGAAGCGCCGTCCGGGCTCATAATCCTGAACCGATCCGGGACTGAATCCCTCCGTCGCCGCCAGTTCGCGGATCGAGTCGAGATCGTCGACTGTGACGGCGATATGGTTCAGGCCGCCGCGCGTGCGCTGGCTTTCACCCGTCGCGCTCACCGCCTCGCGCGATTGCGCGCCCTTGCCGCGATAGAGGGCGAGATAGCTGCGCTCGCCGCCGACATGGACGGTATAGCCGCCATCCTTCGAAGCTCCCGTCCAGCGGACGCGCCAGCCGAAGAGCCGGCTCAGCCGGCGCGCGGTTTCGTCCGGATCCGACACAGTCACATTGGCGTGCTCAAGCGTGGTTTCGGCCATCGTCAGTCTCCTGATTCGCGTTGACTGACTCATCGATAACTACTAAAGTTAACTTTAGGTCAAGATATAGGAAGCCGAAGATGACGATCTCTGACGCCGTCATGCCGATCGGGCGGCTCGCGTCGCGCACCGGACTCGCAGTCTCGGCGATCCGTTATTACGAGACGCAGGGACTGGTCAGCCCGTCGCGCGGGCCGGGCGGTCAGCGGCGATTTCGTCGGTCCGACATCCGGCGGCTTTCCTTCGTGCTGATCGCGCAGAAATTCGGATTCACCATCAGCCGCATACGCGATCTACTGGCGACGCTTCCGGATGAACGCGCGCCGGACGAAGACGACTGGACGCGGATCGCGGAAATGTTCCGCGCCGATCTTGACGCGCGGATCGAGACCCTGACGAAGCTGCGCGACAATCTCGACAGCTGCATCGGCTGCGGTTGCCTCTCGCTGAAGAAATGCGCGCTCTACAATCCCGGCGACCGGGCGCGGCGCGGGGGAGAGGGCCCGCGCTATCTGATGGGCGACAGGCCGATACCCGTGGGCGCGGCCGCGCCCGATGTCTGAGAATGGCCCGCCCGGCGGCGTTGAAACTGTCGGAGGCCGCGGAAGCGCCGCTTCGCCGCATGCTGCGGCGATCAATCAGGTTGAGGGCCGCCGCCATTCCCGATACATCGGTCAAGCAATACGTCAAGAGCTGACGACCCAAGCACCTGTCTGGGAGAGACGAAATGGCTGACGCCGCGGCGCATGATTCGCACGACCACCATCCGGGTTTTTTCACACGGTGGTTCATGTCGACGAATCACAAGGATATCGGGATTCTGTATTTATTCGCGGCTTCGTTTCTCGGCGTCGTCTCGGTCGGGTTCACGATGTTCATGCGCCTCGAGTTGATGGATCCTGGCGTCCAGTACATGTGTCTCGAGGGGCTGGCCGCTGCGGAATGCACGCCGGACGGGCATCTGTGGAACGTGCTGGTCACCGGTCACGGCATCCTGATGATGTTCTTCGTGGTGATTCCGCTGCTTTTCGGAGGCTTCGGCAACTATTTCATGCCGCTGATGATCGGTGCGCCTGACATGGCGTTTCCGCGGCTGAATAACCTGTCATTCTGGCTGTTCCTTGCGGGGGCGTCTCTCGCGGTGCTGTCGATGGTCGTGCCGGGCGGCGATGGCGGACTTGGCGCCGGCGTCGGCTGGGTGCTCTACGCGCCGCTCTCGACGCATGAGCAGGGCTTCTCGATGGACCTGATCATCTTCGCCGTCCACCTTTCGGGCGCCTCGTCGATCCTCGGCGCGATCAACATGATCACCACTTTCCTCAACATGCGCGCCCCTGGCATGACGCTGTTCAAGGTGCCGCTCTTCGCCTGGTCGATCCTGGTCACCGCGCTGATGATCCTCTTCGCGCTCCCGGTTCTCGCCGGCGCGATCACAATGCTGCTGACCGACCGCAACTTCGGCACCACGTTCTTCGACGCCGCCGGCGGCGGCGATCCGGTGCTCTATCAGCACATCCTCTGGTTCTTCGGCCATCCAGAGGTGTATATCGTGATCCTGCCGGCCTTCGGCATCATCTCCCATGTCATCGCGACCTTCGCCAAGAAGCCGATCTTCGGATATCTCGGCATGGTCTGGGCGCTGATCGCGATCAGCGGGCTCGGTTTCGTCGTCTGGGCGCATCACATGTACACCGTCGGCATGAGCGCGCACACGCAGGCCTATTTCATGCTCGCGTCGATGACGATCGCTGTGCCGACGGGCATCAAGGTCTTCTCATGGATCGCGACGATGTGGGGCGGCTCGATCGAGTTCAAGACGCCGATGCTCTTCGCGATGGGCTTCCTCTTCCTCTTCACCATCGGCGGCGTCACCGGCGTCATCCTCGCCAACGCCGGGGTCGACCGGGCCTATCACGATACCTATTACGTGGTGGCGCATTTCCACTACGTGATGAGCCTCGGAGCTATTTTCGGCATCTTCGCCGGGATCTACTACTGGATCGGCAAGATGTCGGGGCGGCAATATCCCGAATGGGCGGGCAAGCTGCATTTCTGGATGATGTTCATCGGCGCGAACATCACCTTTTTCCCGCAGCACTTCCTGGGCCGGCAGGGAATGCCGCGGCGCTACATCGACTATCCCGAGCAGTTCGGGCTCTGGAACCATATATCCTCCTACGGCGCGTTCATTACGGGGATCTCGCTGCTCTTTTTCCTCTGGGTCGTCTGGCACACGCTCACCAAGGGCGAGAAGGTCACCGAGCGCGCCTATTGGGGCGACCACGCCGAGACGCTGGAATGGACCCTGTCCAACCCGCCGCCGGCGCACACGTTCGAGACCCTGCCGACGCGCGAGATGTGGGACAAGGCGCACCACTGACGGGAGCATCGCGCCCGATGGCGGATGAACCGATACTGTCCGACGCGGCCGGCGGGGAACCGCCGGCCGCGTCTGCGTTCAATTGGGGCGGCGGACCGACGAAGGATCCGTTTGAACGTGTCGATCCGCCGGTATGGGCGGTGACGCTCTGGCCGCACCGTTCGCTCAGCCGGCGGGGCTTTCGTTGGCTGATGGCGCTTTCGGCGGCGGCGTTCGCGCTGCCGCTGCTCGCCCTCTCCGCCACGCCCGCCGCGCTGGCGTTGGCGCCCTATGCCGGGATAGCGCTATTGGCGCTCTGGGGCTTCATGAAGCTCAGCTACCGGAGCGGACGAGTGACGGAGGAGCTAAGGCTCTGGCCCGACGCCATCGCCGTGGAGCGCCGCGAACCCTGGGGACGGGTCAGACGCTGGGCGGCGAATCCATACTGGGTGGACATCGATCTGACGGAGACCAGGAACGTCGAACACTACCTGACGTTGCGCGGGGCGGGAAGGCGAATCGAGCTCGGCGCATTCCTGACCCCCGAGGAGAGAATGGAGCTGGCGACCGAATTGCGGGCCCGGATCGCAGGGCTGCATCGGGCGGTCTGACTCGCGCCGGTTCGCTTGGCAGGACCAGGCGCGCCTGCCATAACGTCGCTCATGAGCCCGATTTCGCTCTCCCATCGCCGCGCGCAGCCGATCACCGTAGCGGTGATCGACAAGAATCCGCTCGTGCGGCGCGGCCTGGACCAGATACTGCGTGAGGACGGCAGGTTCGATCTCGTGATGTCGGCCGCGGATGGCGAAGCATTCCTGGCCGATTACGCCGCGCGCGGGGTGGCGGCGCCGGTGGACGTCGCCGTCTCCGGCTGGGTGATGGCGCGGGGTGGCGGCGGGAAAAGCCTGTTGCAGCGAATTTCGGCGATGGCGAACCCGCCGAAAGTTGTGATCTACACCGGCGATCTGTCGGACATGGCGCTGCGCGCCGCGATTCGGGAGGGCGCCGCAGGCTTGGTGCACAAGTCGGAGCAACCGGAGCGTCTCCTGCAGGCGATCGCGGCCGCCGCCAATGGCGGGCGCGATTTTCCCGCCGCCGCCCGTCGTCAGCCGCCAATGGCCGCGTTGACGAAACGTGAGCGGGAATTGCTGGCCGCGCTCGCCGACGGCGCGACCAATAACCGGCTGGCCGAGGATCTCGGCGTCAGCGTCAACACCGTGAAGTTCCATCTGCGCAATCTCTACGAGAAGCTGGACGTGCGAAACCGGGCGCAGGCCGTGGCGATATTCCTTTCCGAGTAGGCCGCCGCGTCAACCGTTCCGCGCCGTGCCGTCGCGCCGCTCGCGGCGATCGGAAGCCTTTCGCTCTCGGCATGCGGCCGGGTGGTTGGCGGTGGAGCCCCCGCGCCGGCGTCCGATAGGCGCCATGGTCGGCGCGCGCCGCGGGAGGGTGGGTTGGTGGGGTGTGACGGTCAGCGCGGCGCACCCTTCAGCCGAGGGCCGCCCGCCATTCCTCTTCGACCGTCGGATCATCGTCTCTTCGCCGCAGCCGGGCGAGCGCCGCGCGTGGGAGTATCCGCGACAGCGCCCACGCCGCGGCGCCACGGACCAGCGGCGCCTCGTCGTCGAGCCGGGCTTCGGCCGCCGGCGCAAGCGCCGCGTCGCCCGAATTGCCGATGGCGACGAGAACATTTCGGATAAACCGCGCCCTGCCGATCCGCTTCACCGGGGAGCCTGAAAAGAGCGTCCGGAAGGCTGCGTCGTCCAACGCCGCCAGCGTTTCGAGCGGCGGCGCCGCCAGCGCCGGATCTCCCTGATAGCGGATATCGCTCGCGCATTGCGCGAACTTGTTCCAGGGGCAGACTGCAAGGCAGTCATCGCATCCATAGATCCGGTTGCCGATCAGAGGGCGCATCTCCCGCGGGATCGGCCCTTTCAGCTCGATTGTGAGATAGGAGATGCAGCGCCTGGCGTCGAGCTCGTAGGGCGCCGGAAAGGCGGCGGTCGGACAGATGTCGAGACAGCGCCGGCAGGCGCCGCAGCGGTCCGCGTGCCGCTCTTCGGGCGGGATCTCGGCGGTGGTGAAGATCGCGCCGAGAAAGAACCAGGAGCCGAGTTCGCGGCCGACGAGATTGGTGTGCTTGCCGCGCCAGCCAAGCCCGGCGGCTTCGGCCAGCGGCTTCTCCATCACCGGCGCGGTGTCGACGAAGACCTTGATTTCCGCCCCGGTCTCCGCCACCAGCCAGCGGCCGAGGCGTTTCAGTCGCTTCTTGACGATGTCATGATAGTCCCGCCCGCGCGCATAAACCGAAACCGCGCCTCGGTCGGACTTGCGCAGAACCGAGAGCGGATCATGGTCCCGCCCGTAGGACTCCGCCAGCATGATGACCGAGCGCGCGGCGGGCCAGAGCGCCGCCGGATCGCCCCGCCACGCTGTCCGTTCAGCCATCCAGTCCATCTCGCCGTGGCGGCCGTGTTCAAGATAGCGGGCGAGCGCCGGCGCCGTCTCCGCCGCCATCGCGTCGGGGCGTGTCACGCCGATCGCGGCGAAGCCTTCTTCGCGCGCTTTCTCCTTCAGCGCGGCGCGGAGGTCGTTCACGATCAGAAGTCGAGATCGGCGTAATGCGGCTTCGGTGGAAAACCGGGGATATGGTCCGCCAGCAGCGGCCGGAAGGCCGGGCGCGACTTCACCCGCGCGTACCAATCCTTCGCCGCCGGAGAAATCTCCCACGGGCAATCGCCGCAATAGTCGATGCAGGAAAGATGCGCGGCGGCGGCGAAATCGGCGAGCGAAAGCTCGTCGCCCGCCAGCCATTTCCGGCCCTCGATCAGCCAGCCGATATATTCGAGATGGTGTTTGACGTTCTTCGCGCCCGCCTTCACGAAGGCGCTATCCGGGTAGCCGGCCTTTTTCAGGCGCTTGTTCACCCGTTCGTAGACGAGGTTCACCGTCACTTCGCGGTGAAACTTGTCGTCGAACCACGCGACGAGCCGGCGCGCCTCCGCCCGGTCGATCGGGTCGGACGGGAGCAGCCTCGGTTCCGGGCCGGTCTCCTCCAGATATTCGCAAATGGCGTTTGAATCCGAAAGAACCGATCCCTCCATCGTGACGAAGACCGGCACCGCGGCGGCCGGGTTGAGACGAAGGAAATCGATCCGCCGGTCCCAGGGCCGCTCCTCGACGAGTTCGGCCTCGATGCGTTTCTCGCCGAGCGTGAGGCGAACCTTGCGGCAGAAGGGCGAAAGCGGCAGGTGGAAGAGGCGGCGCATGTCGGTTGTGCTCGATCCGGTGATTTCCGCCTGATTGCATCCTGTGGGCCGGGAAAGCAACCGGCGCGGCGCGCCGTATCCTATGGAGAGACGCAGTCGGCCCGCCCTTCGGCGCGCAAGGTGTCGGCGCCGTCGGCGATGGCGCCGGCGCGGTGGCCGACATAGGCGGAGGGGCGGGCCGCGTTCCGCTCGCGAGGATTCGGCAGGATCGCGGCGATGCGGGCCGCCTCCCGAAGCGAAAGCTTGCTTGCGGGCTTTCCGAACCAGTGCTGCGCCGCCGCCTCCGCTCCAAAGACGCCTGGCCCCATCTCGGCGATGTTCAGATAGACCTCCATGATCCGCGCTTTTGGCCAGGAAAGCTCGATGAGCACGGTGAATCCGGCCTCCAGTCCCTTGCGGAGCCAGTTCGCGCCGGGCCAGAGGAAAGCGTTCTTCGCGACCTGCTGGGAGATTGTGGAGGCGCCGCGGCGGCGGCGTTCGTCCGCCAGCGCCATTCTGATCGATTTGAAATCGAAGCCGTAATGCGCGCAGAATTTCGCATCCTCGCCGCCCATCGCGGCGCGCGCCATATCGGGGGAAATCTCGTCCAGATCGCGCCAGTCCCGACTGACATCGCCCAGCCGCAACCATTCGGAAGCAATCAGATAGGTCACCGGCGGGTCGATCCAGCGATAGGCGACGACCCAGAGCGAGGCGACCAGCGCCGCGGTCACGAGAAGGCGCATGACGCGCCGCGCGAGCGCGCGGAAGAGCCGCCGCGCGCGCTTCATCCGGTGAACGCCCGCGCGCAGGTCTCCCGCCGACGACAGTTCCCCTGAACCGGCGTCGCGCGTCTCGCCGGGTCGGGATTGCTTGCGCGCATGGCGAAGACGTAACCGAGAAGCGCAGCGACGACAATTCACTCTGACCGTTTCTTGCGCCGTCACGACGGGCGGGGCTATCCCTCGGCGATGGAAAAGAAGGAAGAGACAGGTCTCGACGACGCTTACGCGCTCAGAACGCCGGAAGACTCGCGGCGGCTCTATCGCGACTGGGCGGAAACCTATGACGAGAGTTTCGCGGGCGCGCATGGCTACGTCTATCCCGAGCGACTCGCGGCGCTTTTTGCGGCCCAGCCCGGCGCAGGCGGGGCGACGCCGGCGCTCGATATCGGCTGCGGCACCGGGCTGGTCGGCGTAGCCCTCCGCGCTGCGCTGCCAAGTTTCGAATTAGATGGCGTCGACATATCGGCCGAGATGCTCGCGGCGGCGCGCGCGAAAGCGGTTTACCGCAATCTGATCGAGGCCGATCTGACCGGCGTTCTGCCTTTCGAGGACTCGGCTTATGGCGGCTTCATCAGCGCCGGGACCTTCACGCATGGTCATGTCGGACCGGAAGCGTTGAACGAACTTGTTCGCATCGCACGCCCCGGCGCGCTCTTCGTTCTTGGCGTCAATGCGGAAGTCTTTGAAGCCGGCTTTGGCGCGCTCCTCCAAGCGTTCGAAAACGCAGGCGATATCGGCGCGCTGCGCATCGAGGAAGGGCGCATCTACGCCGAAAGCGCGAAGCACGAGCACCGCACGGACCGTTTCCGCGCCGTGATCTTCACCCGCCGCTGACGGACCGCGGCGCGCCGGCCGCCTCAGGCGACCCCGGCCTCCGCCTCGTCCGAAAGCGGCGCGGCGAGGCGGTTCAGCATCTCCTTCGGGCAGACCTGCCAGAACCGGCCGAGCGCCACGTCCCAGTCGCGAAGGATCTCCTCGGCGAGCGGGCTCGCTGTCTCCCGCACATGTTCCGCGACGAGGGATTTCAGCTCGCTCTCCCAATGCGCCGAAGCGATCCGTCTCCAGACGATGCTATCCGGGTTCGCGCGGGTTTCGAAACTGCCGGTCGCATCCCAGATATAGGCCATGCCGCCGGTCATTCCGGCGCCGAAATTGTCGCCTACGCGGCCGAGGATCACTGCGACGCCGCCGGTCATGTATTCGCAACCGTTGGAGCCACACCCTTCGATCACCGCCGTGGCGCCGGAATTTCGGACGGCGAACCGCTCGCCGGCTCGTCCGTTGGCGAGAAGCCTGCCCGCCGTCGCGCCGTAGAGCACGGTGTTGCCGATAATCGTATTGTCCTGCGGAACCAAGGGACTGCCGAGCGGGGGGCGGACCGTGATCATCCCGCCCGAAAGCCCTTTGCCGACATAATCGTTGGCGTCGCCATGCACCTCCAGCTTCAGGCCGGGCGCGGCGAATGCGCCGAGGCTCTGCCCGGCGGAGCCGTTAAGCCGCACCGTCAGGTGGTTCGCCTGCAGTTCGTTCCGCATCCCGAAACGCCGGACGATATGGGATGAAACCCGCGTCCCGATGGTGCGGTGCGTGTTCTTCACGGTGTAGTTCAACTGCATCTTCTCGCCGTCGCGGAAAAACGGCTGCGCGTCGGCGACGATTTGCGCGTCGAGCGTATCCGGCACCTCATTGCGCTTCTTGCCCATCGGGTATGTCAGCGACGCGACTTCATCGACGCGGACCAGCATCGGGTTGAGATCGAGATCGTCGAGATGCGCCGCGCCGCGGCTGACCTGCGCGAGAAGGTCGGCGCGGCCGATGATCTCGTCCATCGAGCGGGCGCCGATTTCCGCCATGATCTCACGGATCTCGGTGGCGATGAAGGTGAAGAGGTTGACCACCTTGTCCGCCGTGCCGGTGAATTTCTCGCGCAGACGTTCATCCTGCACGCACACGCCGACCGGACAGGTGTTGGACTGGCACTGCCGGACCATGATGCAGCCCATGGCGACAAGAGATGCGGTGCCGATGCCGTATTCCTCCGCCCCCATCATCGCCGCGATGACGATGTCGCGCCCGGTCCTGAGGCCGCCATCCGTGCGCAGCGTCACCCGGTCGCGGAGCTTGTTGAGGCTGAGCACCTGATGCGCCTCGGTCAAGCCCATCTCCCACGGCAGCCCGGCATACTTGATCGAGGTCTGCGGGCTGGCCCCGGTGCCGCCGTTATGGCCGGCGATCAGGATCACGTCGGCCTTCGCCTTGGCGACGCCGGCGGCGATGGTGCCGACGCCTGTAGCGGCGACGAGCTTCACGCATACCTTGGCTTCCGGGTTGATCTGCTTCAGGTCGTAGATGAGCTGCGCCAGATCCTCGATCGAATAGATGTCGTGATGCGGTGGCGGGCTGATCAGCGTGACGCCCGGCGTCGAAAGCCGGAGCCTGGCGATCATCTCCGTCACCTTGAAGCCGGGCAACTGCCCACCTTCGCCGGGCTTGGCGCCTTGCGCGACCTTGATCTCCAACTCGGTGCAGTTGTTGAGATATTCCGCCGTAACGCCAAAACGCCCGGATGCGACCTGCTTGATCTTCGCCGAAGGGTTGTCGCCGTTCGGTTCCGGCTGAAAGTGCTTCGGGTCTTCGCCCCCTTCGCCGGAATCCGATTTGGCGCCGATCCTGTTCATCGCGATGTTGAGCGTCTTGTGCGCTTCCGGGCTGAGCGCGCCAAGCGACATGCCGGGGGTCACGAAACGTTTGCGGATCGAGGTGATGCTCTCGACTTCATGGATCGGCGCGGGCTCTCCCAGCGGCTTGAAATCTATGAGATCGCGAAGATGGATCGGCGGCTGCGCGAGCATCGCCTCGGAATAGGTCTTGAACCGCTCATAGGAGCCGGTGTCGACCGCCGCCTGCAGGAGGTGCAGTACGTTGGCGCCCCAAGCGTGGGTCTCGCCCTTGCGCCTGAACTTATAGATGCCGCCGATCGGCAGCGCTTCGGCCGCCGAGCGGTAGGCGAGGGCGTGAATCGCCACGGTCTTCTTCTGGATGCCGGAGACGCCGATGCCAGAGATGCGCGAAGGCATGCCTGGGAAATATTCCGCGACCATGGCCCGCGAAAGCCCGACCGCCTCAAAGTTCAGCCCGCCGCGATAGGAAGAGACGACTGAGATCCCCATCTTCGACATGATCTTCAGAAGGCCCTGGTCCACCGCCTCGCGGAACCGCGCCACCGCTTCCTCCACCGACATCTCCAGAAGGCCCTTGTCGACCCGCGCGGCGAGGGATTCCTGTGCGAGATAGGCGTTCACCGTCGTCGCTCCGGCGCCGATCAGCACCGCGAAATAATGCGGGTCGAGGCATTCCGCTGAGCGTACGTTGATCGACGTGAATGTGCGCAGCCCCTGCCGAACCAGCCAGCTGTGCACGGCCGATGTGGCGAGAATCATCGGCATGCCGACATTGTCGGCGTCGAGCCGCTCATCGGTGAGTATGAGATGCGCGGCGCCCGCGCGGACCGCTTGCTCGGCCTCGTAGCGGATGCGCTCGAGCTCCTGCCTGAGCGCGTCCTCGGCGCCGTCCGCTGGAAAGAGGCAGTCGATCTCGGCCGCCTGGTCGCCGAAGGCGGCCTTCATCGCTGTGAACTGGCCGGTTGAGACGACCGGGCTCTCCAGCGTCACGATCTCGGTCTGCGCCGATGACTGGTCCAGAACGTTCTTCAGGTTCCCGAACCGCGTCTTGAGGCTCATCACCCGATGCTCGCGCAGGCTGTCGATCGGCGGATTGGTCACCTGGCTGAAATTCTGTCGGAAGAAATGCGAGAGCGGCCGGTAGCGATCCGACAGCACCGCGACCGGCGTGTCGTCGCCCATCGAACCGATGGCCTCCTTTGCGTCCTCCGCCATCGGATGAAGAATCGATTCAAGCTCCTCGATCGAATAGCCGGCGGCGATTTGCCGGCGGCGAAGGTCACGCGCGTCGAAGATGCGTGGCTCCGGTTGGCCCGCGAGCGTCTCCTCCATGTCGGTGATCTTGTCGCTCCACTCGGCGAAAGGCTCCGCCGCGGCGAGTTCGTCCTTCAACTCCGTATCGCGCAGAAGCCGGCCCTTCGTCATGTCGACGGCGATCATCTGGCCGGGGCCGAGCGCGCCCTTCTCACGCACCGTGGCCTCGTTGAAGGGCGCCATTCCGGTCTCCGATCCGGCGATCAGCAGCCCTTCGCCGGTGACGACATACCGGATCGGGCGCAGCCCGTTTCTGTCGGCTCCGGCCATCACCCAGCGCCCGTCGGTGGCGGAAAGCGCAGCCGGCCCGTCCCAGGGCTCCATCACCGAGTTGGAATAGGCGTACATCGCCCGCCATTCTTCAGGCATGCCGGTGGCGGCCTTCGACCAGGCCTCCGGCACCAGCATGGTTTTCGCCATCGGCGCGTTGCGTCCGGCGCGGACCATCGCCTCGAACACGCTGTCTAGCGCGGCGCTGTCGGAGGAGCCGGCGGCGATGATCGGCTTGATCTCCTCCGCCATGTCGCCAAACGCGGCGGACGCCATGCGGATCTCGTGGCTTCGCATCCAGTTCCGGTTACCCTTCAGCGTGTTGATCTCGCCGTTATGGGCGAGCATCCGGAAGGGTTGCGCCAACCACCATTGCGGGAAGGTGTTGGTCGAATAACGCTGGTGATAGATCGCGAAGGCGCTTTCGAAGCGGATATCCTTCAGGTCCGGATAGAAGACGGAGACATCCGCCGCCAGCATCATGCCCTTGTAGATCACCGAGCGGCAGGAGAGGGAGCAGACATAGAAGCCCGCGACCTGAGCGGCGGCGGCGGCTTTCTCCGCGCGCCGACGGATGACGTAGAGCTCGCGCTCGAACACCTCCTCGTCGACGCCCTTGCGGTTGGCGACGATGATCTGCTCGATCTCGGGGCGTGTGGCGTTAGCCTTTTCGCCGAGACAGGAGATATCGACCGGCACCTGACGCCAGCCATAGATGTAGTAGCCGAGCCTGAGAACCTCGGTCTCCATGATCGCGCGGCAGGTTTCCTGCGCCGCGAAATCGGCGCGCGGCAGGAAGATCATGCCGACGGCGATCGACTCGCCCGCTTCCGGCTCGTGCCCGGTGCGTCTGATTTGGTCGGTGAAGAAGCTCTTCGGAATCTGGACATGGATCCCGGCGCCGTCGCCGGTCTTGCCGTCGGCGTCGACCGCGCCGCGATGCCAGACCGATTTCAGCGCCGCGATGCCGTTTTCGACCACTTCGCGGCGTGGCTGGCCGTCGATCGCGACGACGAGACCGACGCCGCAGGAGGCATGCTCGTCCTCGGCTCGGAACATGCCTTTCGCTTCGAGCGCGCGGCGCGCGGCGTCATGGCTGGCGGCCCAGTGGTCGGGAAGGGTCATGGCTTGTCCTCTACGAAAGGATGATCGCGTTCATAGTCGGCCCGCTTCACGCGGGCGTGGCCCCCGGCCAGCGAGACGCAGTCGAAGGCCCGGTCAGCGTAGACCTCGCGCGTCAGCACGAAGTCCGCGGCGTCGTCGAAGAGGCCGGGCGTCAGATCGAAACCCTCGCCATCGTCGCGGATCCAGAGATGGGTTCCGCAGCGCCGGCACCACGCGCGCTCTGCGAAGGAGGACGAGCGGTATGTCTCCACCGGTCCTTGGACCGTCACCGCCTCGGCCGGGGCTTCGAAACCCCATATCGCCGCGCCGCTCCAGCGCCGGCACATCGCGCAATGACATGCCGAAGCCTCCCTGACGGGATGCGCCACCGACAGGCGAACAGCGCCGCAGAGACAATGTCCGGTCATGGTTTCAGGGGCTTCGTTTCTCATCGCTTCACCCCTTGGACGCGAAGAGCGCGAAAACCTCGTCCGAGGTCATGGTCTTGCGATCGCCCGCAAAAGCGTAGGCTGCGGGCTTCCGGTCGATGAAGAATTCCTCGTTCATCTTCAGGTCGCCCCAATCGTCAAGCGTTCCGGCGCCGAAATGATATTCGTCCTGCATGGGCCCGGGCGCGGTGATCCGGTAGAAGAGCGAGGAGCCGCATGTCGCGCAGAAGCCGCGCTCGGCCCAGTCCGAGGAGCGGTAGACGGTCAGATTCTCCTCGCCTTTCAGCGTAACCTCGTCGCTTGCGACCCGAAGGCCGATAAAGACCCCGCCGCTCCAGGCCTGGCACATCCTGCAGTGGCAGGCGCCGACCTGGGATTTCGCGGCGGCGATCTCGTAGCTGACGGCGCCGCAGAGGCATGTTCCGGACATGGGCATTATCTCGATCCTGTTCTGGCCGCGTGGAGCCTCACGCGCGCGCCACATGGCGACATGCCCCTGACGTCCGGCGTCGACATGGCGTCGCCGCTCACTCGGCGGCGACCGCCGCCGCGTCTCTTAGCGCTTCGGCGATGGCGTCGGCGGCTTCGCGTCCGTCGCGGATCGCCCAGACGACGAGTGACGCGCCACGGACGATGTCGCCGACCGCGTAGACGCCGGGCAGGGCGGTCGCGTGGGTGCGGAAATCCGCCTTCACCGTGCCCCACCGCGTCACCTCAAGCCCGGCTGCGCCCCAGAGCCGTGGCAAAGGCTCCGCCTCGAAGCCGAGCGCCTTGACGACGAGATCGGCCTTCAGCGTCTCCTCAGAGCCTGCGATCTCCTCCGGAGTCTGGCGACCGGTTTGGTCTGGCGCGCCGAGGCGCATATGGATCAGCCTGACGCCGGTCACGGCGTCGGCGCCGACAAAGCCCTTCGGCGCGGTGCGCCAGACGAACTCGACGCCCTCCTCCTCAGCGTTGGCGACCTCGCGCTGGGAGCCGGGCATGTTGGCCCTGTCGCGCCGGTAGAGGCATTTCACCGAGGTCGCGCCTTGCCTGACGGCGGTCCTGACACAGTCCATCGCGGTGTCGCCGCCACCGATCACGACCACGTCCTTGCCGGCGGCGTTCAACTCCCCGGATTCGAACTCCGGCACGACATCGCCGAAGCCGACGCGGTTCGAGGCGGTGAGATAGTCGATCGCCTGATGAATGCCGCCGAGCCCGGCGCCCGGCCCGCCGATATCGCGGCTCTTGTAGACGCCGGTAGCGACGATCACCGCGTCATGGCGTTCGCGGATGTCGTCGAAGCTCATGTTGACGCCGACATCGGTGTTGAGCGCGAACTCGACGCCGCCATCCTCCAGCTGCGCGTTGCGCTTCATCACCACGTCCTTTTCCAGCTTGAAGCTGGGTATGCCATAGGTCATGAGCCCGCCGGCGCGGTCGTAGCGGTCATAGACTGTAACCTGGAAACCCTGCCGGCGCAGCCGGTCGGCGGCGGCCAGCCCGCCCGGCCCGGCGCCGATGATCCCGACGCTTTCGGGACGCTCCGTCACGGGCCGGATGGCGTCGACCCACCCTTCCTCGAATGCGGTGTCGGTCAGATATTTTTCGATGGCGCCGATGGTCACGGTGCCATGCCCGGCCTGCTCGATCACGCAGTTCCCCTCGCAGAGCCGGTCCTGCGGGCAAATCCGGCCGCAGATCTCGGGGAAGGTGTTGGTCTCCTGGCTTAGCTCATAAGCCTCCCGCAGCCGTCCTTCGGCGGTCAGCTTCAGCCAGTCAGGGATGTTGTTATGGAGCGGACAATGGGTCTGGCAGAAGGGAACGCCGCACTGCGAGCAACGCGACGCCTGCGCCGCCGCCTTTTCAGCCGCGTACTGGCGATAAACCTCGTCGAAATCGCTGCGTCGCGCCAGGGCGTCGCGCTTCTGTGGCATCTCGCGCCCGAGATCGACGAATTTGAGCATTCGCTGCGCCATCGGCCCCCCTCTTTGTCTACGCTTGCTTCTCGCTCGCCGGCGATGCGCATCGCCGAAAAATCCGGCGAGTGCTCGATTGCGTGTGCTTTATCGCAGGCGTCGGCGCATGAAAAGACAATCATACTGACCTATTTTGTGATTTATTGCATGGAGCGACGATATGGATGCAAAAAACAAAGAAAGTTAGGTCATGATGATTGACATAATATCCAACCTACCACCCCGCGCGCCGATGCGCTTAACGTCCCGAGCATTCGCGAATCATTCGCGCCCAGCCGCCGGATCCCCACATGCCGCTTCTTCATCTGGTCATTCTCGCGCTGATCCAGGGGATCACCGAGTTCCTGCCGATATCCTCTTCCGGGCATCTGGCGCTCTATCCGCTATTGAGCGGCGCTCCGGATCAGGGGCTGGCTCTCGACGTTGCGGTCCATGTCGGCACGCTCGCTGCGGTCATGCTCTATTTCCGCGGCGATGTCGCGGCGGCGGTCCGGGGCGGGCTCGGGCTGCTACGCGGAAACGTGAACAGCCAGGAGGCGAGGCTCGCGCTGCACCTCGTCATCGCCACCATTCCGGCCGTGGTCGCCGGCGGCGCGCTGTCTTTGTTCGACCTGACCGGGGCGCTCCGCTCTCTCCAGGTGATCGCCTGGGCGACCATTCTCGGCGGCGTCCTGCTCTGGCTCGGCGATCGTTTCGGGCGGGAGAAGAAACAGGCCGGGGAATGGCGGCTTTCGGATGCGCTGGCGATGGGTGTGGCGCAGACGTTTGCGCTCATTCCGGGGATGAGCCGCTCCGGCGTCACGATTACAGCGGCGCGGGCGCTCGGCTATATCCGCGTCGACGCCGCGCGCCTCTCGATGCTGATGTCGATCCCGGTCATCGTCGCCGCCGGTATGCTCATCGGAATCGAGATAGCGGAGGCAGGCGATTCCGCGCTGACTGGAGATTCTCTGATCGCGATGCTGCTCTCGTTCTTCGCGGCGCTCGCCGCTATCGCGGTCTTCATGCGGATGCTGGAACGCTGGTCGATGACCGTTTTCGTTGTTTACAGGATTCTGCTCGGCGTTGCGCTCTTGCTGATCGCGAATTGGTGATCAGCGAAACCGGGCGGAAGAGGCGTAGGATCGATCCCCCGATCAACCGAAAGGAACGCCTCCATGATTTCGAGATCCTTTCGCGCGCGCCTCGTGTTCGCCGGCGCCGCGCTCCTATTTGGCGATTCCGGCGCTATGGCTGAGAATCGTATCGACGTTCAGCGTCCCGACGCGCCCGATCTCGCGGCTTATGGCGCGGCGCCGGTCGGCGTCCGCACGATCGAACTGGTGAACAACGACCAGATCGACATCGTCGCGATCGACCCCAAGGCTCCGAAGCCGGACCCGCTGCCGCGCTATGACCGGGCGCTGACGGTAGAGGTCTGGTATCCTGCCGCCGAGGGCGTCACCGGCGAAACCGCGTTCCCCGCGATGATCCGCGACGGAAAGACCATCGTGACGCTGCATGGCCGCGCGATGCGGGACGTCGCGCCGGGAGAGGGGAAATGGCCGCTGGTGATCGTCTCGCACGGCTACCCCGGCAATCGCTATCTCCTGTCGCATCTGGCGGAGAATATCGCCTCCAAGGGCTATGTCGTCGCTTCGATCGATCATCGCGACTCAACCTATGACGACAAGACCGCCTTCGGCTCGACCTTGGTGAACCGTCCGCTCGACCAGATTTTCGTGCTGAGCGAGATGGCCCGGCTCGGCGGCGATGGCGAAAGCTTCCTGAACGGGATCGTCGATTCCGAAAATTCCGCGCTGATCGGCTATTCGATGGGGGGGTACGGCGCGGTCATCGCGGCCGGCGGCGGCGTCACGCAGGCCTCGGTCGATTATCCGTGGGGGGGGCCGCACGGGACGCTGGGCATACATCTTTCTGGCTCGCCGACGCATGACGCGCTCCCTGATCCGCGCTTCAAGACCGCCATCGCCTTCGCGCCGTGGGGCGTGACCCGGGGTTTCTGGGACGCGGAGACGCTGAAGGGTGTCCGCATCCCGATGCTTTTCATCGCCGGTTCTGTGGATGACGTCGCCGGCTACGATCCTGGCGTACGGACGATCTGGGAGGGCGCGACGAATGTCGACCGCGCGCTGCTGACCTTCGTGAACGCCAATCACAACGCCGCCGCGCCCTATCCGGCCCCGGAGGAGGGCCGCGAGATCGACCCCGATCTCGGCTTTGCGCCTTTCGATCACTACGCCGATGCGGTTTGGGACACGGTCAGAATGAACAACATCGCCCAGCATTTCGTCACCGCTTGGCTCGACAGCCACGTCAAGGATGACAAGGAGGCCGCGAGCTACCTGGAGCTCATCCCGGACGCCGATGACGGGGTTTGGGCGCTGAACGAGGACGGAACGCCGAAACCCGAGCACACCTACTGGCGCGGGTTTCAGGAGCGCACCGCAAAAGGGTTGCGCTATGAGGTGCTCAACAAGGGCCAGTGATGGTTTCGGCGGGCGACGAAATCGCAAATCGTGTCGGCTCAGCCTTTCAGCCGCGCCGCCGATTCGGTGATCGCGTCGTACTGGCCCTTCGGCCGATAGGAATAGAGATATTCGCCGATCACGCTCCCGACGCTGATCGGCGCGACGCCCAGTTCCGCCAGCCCGGATGCGCCCTCGGCGACGACATTGTCGTGGCGGAGCAGCCGGACCTGGTCGCGGGTCAGCACCCGGTTGTCAATAAGCCCGAAGCTGAGCGTCTGTCCCAGGTCGAGCAGGCCCGCGATGATCCGCGCCACGAAGAACGGGACCGGCAGCAGAAGCCGACGCCGCCGGGTCTCGGCCAGCATCATCTCCATCAGTTCGGTGAAGCTGTATACGTGCGGCCCGCCGAGTTCGAAAACCCCCGGCGCAGCTTCGCCGGCTGCGGCGCGGCAGGCGGCTTCGGCGACATTGTCGACATAGACCGGCTGGAATTTTGTCTCCGCGCCGACAAGCGGCAGGATGGGCGAGAGACGCGCCATGCCCGCGAACCGATTGAAGAACTCGTCCTCGGGGCCGAAGATGACCGATGGGCGAAGGATCGTGACGGTGGGAAAGGCCGCCTTCACCGCCGCCTCGCCCTCCGCCTTCGTACGCGCGTAGGCGCTGTCCGAACCGGTGTCGGCGCCGATGGCGGAGATGTGGACGAGCCGCTCGGCGCCGCATTCCGCCGCCAGCCGGGCGATGCGCGCCGCGCCTTCGACCTGCACCCCCGCGAAGCTTTGGCGGCTGTTCTCCTGCAGGATGCCGACGCAGTTGATCACCGCCGTCGCGCCCTGCATCGCTCGCCGCGTCGAGGCGTCGTCGCGAATATTCGCCTGAACCGGCTCGACCTGGCCGACATCGCCATATGGTCGGACGAAAAGCGCCTCGTTCGGCCGGCGCACTGCGACGCGCACCCGCCAGCCGCGCTTCGCCATGCGTCGCGCGACGTAGCGACCGACGAAGCCCGAGCCTCCGAAAATCGTCACGATTGGGGCGTTCATTTCGCTCTCCCGGCTGGCGTTCTCGCACCCCCCTTTTAGGGCGAGGCGGCCGCGCGGCTCAAGGCCCGAAGCAGGCCCGCGTTGACGCGCCAGCGGCTGCGCCGCATTCTGGTCGGCGCCGCCTTCGAACCGGAGCACGACATGACCATTCGCCTCTTTGACGCCCCGTTCAGGCGCATCCCGCCGGCGGCGCTCGCCCGCTGGGCGAAGATTCCGCCAGCCGTCGCTTCGGACGTCATGGACCGCGCCGGCGCGATGAGGGGGGCGATGGCGCCGGTTCGCCCGGGTATGACCCTCTGTGCGCAGGCCCGGACGGTGAAGACCATGGTCGCCGACAATGGGCCGATCCACGCCGCGATGGATGTTCTTGAAGTGGGAGACGCGCTGGCGATTGACGCCGGAGGCTACGACGATCAGGCGGTCTTTGGCGGGCTTCTGGCGCAACGCGCGATCCATGTCGGCTGCGCCGGGGTGGTTGTCGACGGCGCTGTGCGCGATGCGGCGGAGCTTCGCGAGTTCGGCCTGCCGGTCTTTTCCCACGCCATCGTTCCCTCCGGCCCGCACAAGGGCTTTGGCGGCGAGATCGACGGCGAGATCGCCTGTTCGGGCTGCGTCATCCGCCCCGGCGATCTTCTGCTCGGGGACGATGATGGCGTCGTTGTGGTGCCGCTGGCGCGCGCGGACGCGCTGCTGGCGAAGGCGGAGGCGAAGCTCGCCTCCGAAGCGGACATCGTTAAGCGGATGAAGGCGGGCGAGCGGCTTTCCGATCTTTCCGGCGTGCCGGCCCCGATCATCGCGCCATCGGGTGGGGAAGGGCGATGACGCCGCCCGGCATCGGCCACAACAGCGGCCCCGCCCTTGATCATGGCTGGCGGCGCTACGCTTGGAAACGCGCGCGGAGGGAACTTGCCGGCGCCCGTGTCCCGATCGAAATCGTGCGCATCCGCGTGCGCCGGGCGGCGGCGCTGGGCCTCGCATATCCGGCCTACGCCTCGATCCTTATGGGCACGGGCCGCGATATCGTCGGCTTTCTTTTCACCGTCGACGGGCTGCAGCTCAGGCTGCGCCGCCAGTTGGAGATGCCTTCGGAAGTGCAGGACCGGCTGCGCGCGGTCCGCAAGTGCTCGCTCCTCGCGCTTTCGCCGCCCGAAGAGGACGCAGAACCCTTTCTGCGGGAGCTTGAATGCGTCGCCGGCGCGCCCTTCGCCGGCGCCGCTCCGGCTCCGGCGCCGGAAGCGGGCTGGGGCGCGGCGCGTTCCGCGATCCGCGCCGCGCTCGCCCCGCTCGCGCTTCCTGGCGGCGCCGTGGTGATGATCGGCGCGCGGGAGGAGGAAGCCCGCTGGGCTGAGGCCGCCAGGCTTGCGAGGTTCATTCCGAGTCGGGATTATTTCGGCGTCGCGGCGCATGTTGACAGCCCACCTCGCCCGGCGTAAATGGCCGTCTCGCCCCGGAGCCCAGGTGGCGGAATTGGTAGACGCGCCAGCTTCAGGTGCTGGTGTCCGCAAGGACGTGGAAGTTCGAGTCTTCTCCTGGGCACCATTTTTTCAGGCGCACGAAGCATATACGTAGTTTCAATAGCTTAGTGTCCCATTTGATGCGTGTGCTGGTGCCCGCTCAGCCGGTTTCTCGTCTGAACGAGAGGGGCGGGGCTGCTGGTATCCATTCGGTTTGGCTGAAGAGACGGGCGCGTGATCGACATGGTCGCGATCCGTTCGTCATCGCGGGATCAGGGCGTTCTGAACGCAATCTCCGAACGGGAGCGTTCGTCTCATCCGCGATGCGGGTTTGCTGGGTGCGATGGTTGAGCAGCCGGCGTCGCTTCTTCAGCGTCCGGCGTACGCGCCCGCTCCCGCCTTGACCCGGCGGAAGGCCTGAACGTCCGCGCTTTCCAGATCATCTCCGTGACCTGACGGCGAATATACGTCCCGCGAGTTCAGGCGTCACACCGTCGCGATCGGGCTCACGGGGAGGAGAGATGGCAGGCGGCGGCGTGTCCGTCAGTGGTCTCTCTCAAAACCGGCTCCTCGACGCGGCAGCGGTCGAAGGCGAGTGGGCAGCGCGTATGGAACCGGCAGCCTTTCGGCGGATCGATGGGGCTGGGAATGTCTCCGGCGAGTTCCACCGGCTGCGTTCGGCTCTGCGGATCGGGCTCAGGAACGGCGGCGAGAAGCGCGCGCGTATACGGATGGCTTGGATTGGCGTAAAGCTGCCGCTTTGTCGCGATTTCCACCAGCTTTCCCAGATACATCACCGCGACGCGATCGGCGATGTGGCGCACGACTGACAGGTCGTGCGAGATGAAGAGATAGCTCAGCCCCAGATCCCGCTGCAACTTCCGCATCAGGTTGACGACTTGCGCCTGGACCGAAACGTCGAGAGCGGAAACCGGCTCATCGCAGACGATGAAGCGAGGATTGAGAGACAGGGCCCGCGCGATGCAGATCCGCTGGCGCTGACCGCCGGAGAATTCGTGCGGATACTTCTGCGCCGCATGCTCCGGCAGACCGACAAGGTGGAGCAGTTCGGTCACGCGTTCCGCGCGTTCCGCAGCTGAGAGGCTGGCCTCGATCGCCATCGGCTCGGCGATGATGTCCGCCACGCGCATGCGCGGGTTGAGCGATCCATAGGGATCCTGGAAAATGAACTGGCATTGCCGGCGACGGGCCCTGAGCGCGCGGCCGTCCAGATCGCATAACTCCTGGCCGTTGAGACGGACGCTGCCCGCGCTCGGCTCGATCAGGCGCACCACCAGCCGGCCGACTGTCGACTTGCCGCAGCCCGATTCGCCCACCAGCCCCAGCGTCTCGCCGGCGTTGATCTCGAAATTCACATCGTCCACTGCGTGCACGACCTGCGGTTTGCGCCGCAATAGACCGCCATGGACGCGGAAATGCTTGGTCAGGCCGGACACGACCACGAGAGGCTCGCTTGTTCTCATCCGCTGGCGACCCCGTACCCCGTATGCCTGATGCACGCCGCCTTGTGATCGTCGCCGAAGGGCATGAGCGGCGGGGTCCGCTCCGTGCAGGCGGCGCGCGCATGGGCGCAGCGCGGGTGAAAACGGCACCCTGCCGGCATCGCGAAGGGCGGCGGCACCACGCCCTCGATCGCTCGCAATTCATCGACATCCTCGTGCAGCGGCGGAATGCTGCCGAGCAAACCTTCAGTGTAGGGGTGCTGCGGTTGTCGGAATATGTCGAGGACCGGCGCCGTCTCCACGATCTTTCCCGCATACATGACGATGACGCGCTCGGCGAACTGGGCGACCACGCCGAGATCATGCGTGATGAGCAGGACCGCCATTCCGAGCTCTTCCTGCAATTGCTTCAGCAGCTTCAGGATCTGCGCCTGAACCGTGACGTCGAGCGCCGTCGTCGGCTCGTCGGCGATCAGCAATTTGGGCTGCGACGACAGCGCGATCGCGATCATCACGCGCTGGCGCATGCCGCCCGAGAGCTCGTGCGGATAGTTGTCGATGCGCTTTTCGGGGGACGGAACCCTCACCAACGCGAGAAGCTCGGCCGCGCGCGCCCGCGCGGCGCGGCCGCGCAGGCCCTGATGAATGGTGAGGGCCTCGATGACCTGGTCGCCCACCGTGAAGACCGGATTGAGCGAAGTCATCGGCTCCTGGAAGATCATCGAAATCTCGCCGCCGCGAATCTTTCTCATTGCGTGCTTTGGCAACTTCAGCAGGTTTCTGTCCTCGAACAGGATCTCGCCCGCCGAAATGCGTCCGGTTTCGGCGATGAGCCCAAGGACTGAGAGCGCAGTGACGGTCTTGCCGGACCCGGACTCGCCAACGACCGCCACGCGCTCGCCGCGCGCAACCGACAGATCGACGCCGTCGACCGCAGCGAAAGACCTGCCGGGCGGACCGAACTCCGTCCGCAGGCCGCTGATGCATAGCAGGGGTTCGTTCGTCATGCTTTCGTCCTATGACGCGTTCAGACGCGGATCGAGAACGTCCCGCAAACCGTCGCCGAGCATGTTCAGCCCGAGCACTGTGAAGGCGATGATCAAGCCGGGAAAGATGCTGATCCACGGCGCCTCGACCATGTAGTCTCGCCCTTCGGCGATGATGTTGCCCCATGTGGGCGTCGGAGGAGGCGGCCCGACACCGAGAAAACTGAGCGCGGCTTCCGCCAGGATCGCATAGGCGAAGACGAACGTCAGATCGACGACGAGCGGCGCCATGCTGTTGGGCAGGATGTGCCGCAGGATAATGCGGCTGTCGCTGGCGCCTGAAAGGCGGGCGGATTCGACGTATTCAGCCCTTCTGACGCCGAGAACCGCAGCCCGTGCGATGCGCGCGGTGCGCGGCGTGTACGTGACGCCGAGCGCGACGACGAGGTTGACGAGCCCCATTCCCAGGGCCGCCGCGATGGCGATCGCGAGCATCAATGGCGGAAACGCCATCAGGGCGTCCATACTGCGCATGATGATCCCGTCGAGCCGCTGGAAGTAACCCGCGGCGGCCCCGATCAATGTGCCCAAGACGGCGGTGATCGCGACGACGCTGGCGCCGATGACGAGGGATAGATGGGCGCCGGCCATGACCCGGGTGAATATGCTTCGCCCGTAATGGTCCGTGCCGAAGAGGAACTCCTGCGACGGCGGGACGAGGCGCGACTTGTAGCTGATCGCCAGCGGATCGCCGGTCACGCCCAGCACCCCCGCGACGGCGATGACGAGCATGATGACGAGGATAACCGCGCCGATCACGAATCCCCTGTGGCCGAACAGCCGGCGTAGTGTTTTGCGCCATGGCGCAGTGGGCCGACCGGAAACCGGTTCCGCGTTCGCGTCAGTCATTGCGGAGCCTTGGATCGAGATAGGCGTAAAGGAGATCGACAATCAGGTTGATCGCCACCAGCAATACGGCGACCGCGAGTATGGATCCCTGGATGACGGGGAAGTCCCGACGCAGGATGCCCTGTACGACCAGTTGGCCGAGGCCCGGGAGCACGAAGATCTGTTCAATCACCACGGCGCCCGCAAGCGCCACGTTCACAAGCAGGCCGACCACGGTGACGATCGGAATCATGACATTCGACAAGGCGTGCCTGGCGACGGCCCGCCATTCGGAGACGCCTTTGGCGCGCGCGGTGCGAATGAAATCCTGGCGGAGAACCTCGAGCGTCGTCGCCCGGGTCATGCGCGCAAGAAGACCAATCTGGAAGACGGCCAGCGATATGGCCGGCAGGGTGAGCGAGCGCAGGCAGGCGATGAGCCCCTCCTCGGGCGGAACGTAACCGCTGGTCGGCAGCCAGCCGAGCGTGACGGAAAAAAGCAGAATGCCCATCACGCTCAACCAGAAACTGGGAACCGAAACCCCTACCAGCGCAACCGACATGACGGCGGTGTCCACCCAGGTGTTCTGCCGGTACGCGGCGATCAGCCCGGCGGCGACGCCAAGGGGCATCGTCAGCAGGATGGAATAAGTGGTCAGGAGCATTGTTACGGGAAGCCGCTCCATGATCGCCTGCGTCACACTGCGGCCGAGCAGGAACGAATCGCCGAGGTCTCCCTGGAGAAGATTCCAGTACCAGATGCCAAGCTGAACGTGCAGCGGCCGATCAAGCCCCAGCACCTCCCGGATCGCCTCCACCTGATCGGTGGAGGCGTCAGGCCCGGCGATCACGACCGCCGCGTCGCCGGGAATGATCTGGATCAGCGCGAAGGTGATCAGGCTAACGCCGATCAGCACCGGCACCATGCCGACCAACCGGCGAACCACGATATCGATCATCAATCGCTCTGGGCGCAGGGCGTCATGACAGCCAGACGTCCCACATGCGCATCGCGTCGAAAGGCGCGAAGTTCTGCAAACTGCTTGCCGAGGCCTGCTTGATTCCACGGTCGCCGAGCTTCAGCAGATAAGCCTCGTGGTTCAGGTGATGCTCGATATCCCACCACGCGGCCGCCCGGTCCGGATCGTTTCCGGCGCTCAGCAGGCGGTCCCAAGCGTCTTCCATCTTCGGATCGTCGTCATAATAGAACCAGTTGTCCGGTCCCGACACGAGGCGCTGATACTGGAAGGGGCCAAGCATCGGCTGAATCGCGTAGGCGGTGCTGAACATGTTGTAGGCGGTCGGGTCCGCACGCATCGCGTTGGCGCCCGGCCAATCGAGTACTTTCATGTCGACCGGAATGCCGATGGACTTGATCTGCTCCGCCATGACCACGGCGGCTTCCTTCAGTGACGCGATATCCGAGCTGGTCAACAGCACCACTTCTTCGCCGGCGTATCCCGCCTCCTCGAGCAGCGCCTTGGCGTGCTCCGGATCCGCCCGATTGTAGACGAGTTCGTCCGCCTTTTCCGGGTAGAAAGGACTGTCAGGATAAACGAAGGACGGGTTGAGCTGGAACAAGCCGTCGGTGGCGATGCCCATGATCTCCTCGGTGTTCAACACATGCTGAATCGCGGAGCGGACCAGTCTCTTGTCCGTCGGCGCGCGCGCCACGTTCATCGGCACGAGATTGATCGAGATGGGAAGCCTGTCATAGGTCTTGAACGCGCCGTCGCGCTCCAGACGTTTCGCGGCCGGAATCGGAATGTCGTCGGCCAGCGTGAACTCACCGACCTGCACGCCGCTGACGCGGCTGCTCGCCTCGGTCACCACCTTGAAGGTGACCTCGTCGAGCCATGCGGTGCGTTTTCCGCCATAGCCGTCGCGGCCGTCGAAAGCATCGTTCGGTTTGTAATCGGCGAACTTGCGCATGCCGAGTTGGGTCACGCCGTCCCATTCTACGAACTCGAACGGACCGGTGGCGATCGAGGCGATATCGTTGGCGCCCTTGTCGCACTCTTCGGACGGAATGATTGTGAGAGGCGAGGCCGGCGACTTGATCAACTCGATCCAGCTGGGAACCGGTCGCTTGAGCTGGACCACGACCGTGCTGGCGTCGGGGGTGGTGATACGGTCCACCGGTTCGAGCCTGATCTTTTCGGGGCTGACGCGCGCATAGCGCTCCAGTGAGCGCTTCACGTCTTCCGAGGTCATCTCCTTGCCGTTGTGAAACGGCACTCCCTTGCGCAGGCTGAACGTATAGGTCTGATAGTCTTTAGAAACTTCGAGGTTTTCAGCGAGCTGCAGTTTGGGCGCGCCGTTTTCGCCGATCGTCACGAGCGTTTCATACATATGCATGAGCACGTTGCGCGCAGCCTGCGATCGTGAAAAATGCGGGTCGATGGTTTCAGTGGCCGCGTTCATGGCGACGACAGCCGCGCCTCCGGCTTTCGGCGTTTCGCTCGCCTGCGCCGCGACGCCGAAAGGCGCCGCCGCGCCCGACGCCGATACACCGACCATCGCGCTGGTCTTGAGAAAATCACGTCTTGTCCAGGCCATCCGAGTCTCCTCCCAAATCTGTCAACCGGCGGGGCGCCGAATGTGACCGTTCCATCATTCCACTTGGACTATATCGTATAATCGTATACGATATTTTCAGAGTCAAGGATGGAGTGCCGACGCCTGTTGAAGGTGTGTCCCAGGCTCAGGGAACAAGGAGAAGACAATGTCCAAGCCGGAAATTCTGTTCGTCGGCGATGGCCCAGACTGGTACCTGCAGCGCTTCGCGCAGGATTTCGTCCTGCATCGCCTGCCAGGGGGCGGCGCCGCAGCGCTCGATCCCGCGGTCGCCGCGCGGGTGGAGGCGCTCGTCGCCGCCGGTCCGGTCGACGCCGCGCTCATCGACGCGCTTCCCGCCCTGAGACTGATCGCCAACGCCGGTGCGGGTTATGAAAAGGTCGACGTGGCCGCCGCCGGCAGACGGAACATACCTGTCACCAACACGCCGGATGTGACGGATGGCTGCGTGGCCGACCTTGCGCTGGGCCTTCTGCTCGCCGTCGGCCGCGAGATCGTGCGCGGCGACCGCTTCGTGCGTGATGGGCGGTGGTCGTCGGGCGGATACCCGTTGGCGCGTCGCTTCCACGGGCGGCGCATGGGCGTCCTCGGCCTGGGACGCATCGGCCAGGCCATCGCCGCGCGGGCGCGCGCTTTCGACATGAGCATCGCCTATCATAACCGCCGGAAGGTTCCCGGCGTCGACGCCGTTCACCATCCCTCTCTGCTATCTCTCGCCGCGGCTTGCGATTACCTGGTCGTGGCGTGTCCCGGCGGGGACGCGACCCATCATCTCGTCGATCGCGCCGCGCTTGAAGCGCTGGGTCCGGACGGCATTGTCGTCAACATATCCCGCGGCGCCGTGATCGACGAACAGGCGCTGATCGAGGCGCTGGAAACCGGTGCGATCGCCGGCGCCGGGCTCGACGTCTTCGAACATGAGCCGGAGGTTCCGGAACGGCTGAAGGCGCTGGAGAACGTCGTGCTGACGCCACATCGCGGTGGAGGAACGGTCGAGACCTGGGAGGCGGCGTGCGATCTGGTGAAGGCCAATCTGAGAGCGTTCTTCGACGGAAAGCCGCTCCTGACGCCGATCGGCGAGTGCTGACAGGAAGATGATTTGGGATTAAATGAGGGAACTGTCTTGAACTTCCCGGTCGCTCGTGGGCTGAACGTATCCTCGAGGGCAGACGCCAGTTGTCCTTGCGTATCCGTCGCCGGGCGCCCGGCCCGATGAGGATAATATGGCCACATCCATTCGCGGCGCGCGCAGGAACAAGGGCGACATGAAGAAACTTCGTCCTCTGGAGACGCGTACCCTGGTGGACCAGGTGGTCGACGCGATCGTCGAAGCGACCGCCACGGGCGTATTCCTGCCGGGCGACAGGATCGTGGAAGCTGAAATCGCGCGGTCGCTGAATGTCAGCCGCGTTCCCGTCCGTGAGGCGTTGAGAATTCTGGAAAGCCAGGGGATCGTCGTCAACACGCGCTATCGCGGCATGCGGCTCATGGATGTCGGCGTCGAGCGGCTGGAGAAAATCCTCAAGGTCCGGCTCGCGCTGGAGACTTTAGCGGCGCGCGAAGTGCTGGAGAAGATGAGGGACGATCCGGACCTACTCCGGCCGCTGGAGAAAGTGGTCGCGGATCTGCACGCGGCCGCCCGGCGAAAGGACGCCTACGAGGTGGCCCGGCTGGACGCGGAGTTTCATCGCGTGCTGTGCGACATATCCGGCAACGAGATTCTGCTTCAGCTATGGGAGCCGCTGTCGCGCCAGTTGACGATCATATTCGGTCTGTCGACCTTTCAGAAGGAACTCGCGAGCATCGTCTCTGAGCACGACAGCCTCCTCGAGTCGCTGACCGAGGGCGACATGAACGCCACCGAAAAAGCGATGAAAGTGCATATTCTCGACTACACCCAGGCGATCGACTACGAGGGTTTCGTCGAACGGCTGCGACAGCTCGAAACGCGAAGTCCCGATTGAACGTGCCGCCGCGCGGATGGCTTGGGTTCAGCTATCGGCGAAGAGCTGCGCGGCATCGGGCGCGTAGCGAGCGACCTTGTCCGGGTCCAGCGCGACACCGAGGCCGGGTTTGTCAGGAATGGTCAGCATGCCGTCGGAATCGAGGCTGAACGGGTCGGTCATGATATTGTCCACATAGGCGCTGCCGCCGATATATTCGACCAGGTCGACATTCGGCAGCGCTGTGGCCAGTTGCAGATCCGCGGCGAGCCCGAGCGCCGTGTTCCAGCCATGGCCGACATAGCGAACGCCGAAATCCTGCGCCATCCAAGCGATGCGGCGTTGCTCGCTGAAGCCGCCGACCTTCGTCACGTCCGGCTGAACGATGTCAAAGGCGCCTCGCGTGAAAAAGGGGAAATAGGACTGGCGGCGAGTCAGCACTTCGCCACCGGCGATCGGGGTTCTGCTCTGGCGGCGCAGCTCGACGAAATCGTCGATCGCGTCAGGGGGCAGGGGCTCCTCGAACCAGGCGACATCATGCGCGGCGAGCATGTCGGCGGTGCGCAGCGCCCATTTCAGCCCGTTCGGCCAATAGGCGTCGCTGGCCCCGGCGTCGACCATCAGCTTGCCGCCGTCAGGCAGGGCGCGCCGGGCTGCGCCGATGATGGCCTCGTCGAGCGCCGGGTCGTCCCGTCTGCCGAACGGACCCCAGCCAATTTTGAACGCTCTGAATCCCTGCTCGCGAAAGCGTATGATCTCGTCCGCCATCACCTCGGGCGCATCCATGAGAAGTGAGCAGTATGGCGTCACGCGCCTGCGGTGACGGCCGCCGGCGAGCTGGCCAACGGAAAGCCCCGTGGCCTTGCCCAGAATGTCCCAGAGCGCGATGTCGATCCCGCTGATCGCATGCGTCAGCGATCCGCCACGCCCCATCCAGAACGTGTTCTGATGGAGTTTCTCGCTGACTTTCATCGGCTCCAGCGCGTTCTCGCCGAGCAACAGCGGCTCGAGCACCCTGGCGGCCGCCTCGACCAGCCGGCCGTCGGTGAAGGCGCTGCCGAAGCCGGTGACCCCCGTATCTGTGCTTACCGCCACGAGGGCGTGGACCGAGTCGTCCGGCTTGATCTCGTTCGACCAGCCGCCAGGAGGGCTTTCGCCGATCAGCGGCGCGACCGCGACGCGCGTAATCCGGGCGGGTTCGATGGTTTGCTGAGATGGCGCGTGCATCCGATCTCCTCCGGCGGTGAAACTCGTCAACGTTGTTGACAGCAGTCGATATAGTATACAATTATACAATTCAAGCTATACGGAAGGGGGCGGTATGGGCTCCACGAGCGCGAAAAGCCGCATTACCTGTGAGATCGATTTCGCGAAGACAGGTCGCCAGTCGGGGTATCTGCGCGCACCGCTTTCGCGCAATACATCGGCCTGGGGCGTGGTCGAGATTCCCATCGTCGTCGTCCGGAACGGCTCCGGCCCGACCATCCTCTTCACAGGCGGCGTTCACGGCGACGAGTATGAAGGTCCGATCGCCATTTCGACGTTGGCGCGCACGCTGGACCCCGGCGCGGTGGAGGGGTGCGTCATCATGATGCCCGCGGTCAACGTTCCCGCCGTGCACAACGACACGAGGCTGTCGCCAGTCGACAATCGAGATCTGAATCGCTGTTTTCCGGGCGATCCCCGCGGCGTCTTCAGCGAAATGCTGGCGCACTACATCGACAGCGTGATCCTGCCGATGGTCGACGTCTCGGTCGACTTGCATACGGCAGGGCATTCGGGTGATTCCATATACTCGACCAACATGCATCATCTGGAAGATCGGGCGGCCATGAAGCGCACGATGGAGGCGGCGGCGGCCTTCGGGGCCCCGTTCAACGTGGTGTTCTCCGGCGTCGACGAAGGAGCGACGTTGACGTCGAGCGTCGAGCGGCGCGGAATACTGTCGCTTGGTACGGAGTTGGGCGGCTGGGGGCGGGTCAGCGTCGAGGGCACGCGCCTCGCGCGGCGCGGCGTGAAGAATATTCTCAAGCATTTCGGCGTGATCGAGGGCGTGCCGGATACCCGTCAGGCCGATGGGTCGTTGGCCACAAGGCACATGACGGTCGCCGATCGCGACTGCTATTCCTTCGCCCCCGCAGTCGGCACGTTCGAGCCGCGCAATGTCGCCGGCGAGGATGTTCATGCCGGTCAGCCGGCGGGCTACCTGCACTTTGTGGAGGATGTCGACAAACCGCCTGTCGAGGTAAGATACAAACGCAGCGGCGTTCTGTGGATGTCGGCCGGTCCGGGACGGGTGGCGCGCGGAGATACCATCGCCGTCGTCATGTCCGACCATGTCGCCACATAAGAAGGCCTGCCCCCGCCATCGTGACAGCCGGAGCGATCCGCAATGCCCAAGATACTGATCCTCGACTGCAAGCAGGAAATCTCGTCGTTCAATCCTCTCCCTTCCGAATATGAGGACTTTCATATCGAAAGAGGCGATGAGCTTTTCAAACACAGGGGATTGAACACGGAGATCGGCGGGGCGCTCGACGTGTTCGAGCGAGATCCCGACGTCGAGGCGGCGCCCGCGATCGCCGCCAGAGCTGGAAGCGCCGGATTGCTGTCGGCGGATGGCTGGCGGCGCCTGTCGAGCGAGATTCTCGACGTGGTGCGTGAAAGGATCGGCGACGTCGACGCCATATACGCATCCATGCATGGCGCGATGGGCGCGGACGGGGAACTGGACCCGGAGGGCGCGCTTCTCGCCGAAATCCGCGACATGGCGGGGCCTGACGTCCCCATCGTCGTATCGCTCGATCTGCACGGGATCATGACTGACCGGATGCTGCGCAAGATCGATGCGCTGGCGGTCTATCACACCTATCCACATGTCGACTTCGCCGACACCGGCGCGCGGGCTGCGCGGCTCCTGCTCCGACTACTGAAGGGGGCGGTCAGACCGGTGACGGCCCGCGTCGTGATCCCGGCCCTCGTGCGCGGCGACGAATTGATCACGGCGACGGGTTGCTATGGCGATCTCATCCGCGAATGCCAGCGGATAGAGCGAAACGGCGCGGCGCTTTCCGCGGCTGTCATGATTGGCAATCCGTTCACCGACGTGCCGGAATTGTGCACACAGGTTTTGGTCTCCACCGATGATGACCCGCAGACGGCGCGCGACGAGGCGATCCGCCTCGCGACCGAATTCTGGCCTCAGCGCTTTCGTATGCAGGGCAAGCTCATAGCGCTCGACCGCGCGATCGCGCAGGCGCGAACGATGAAGGGGCCGGTCGTCTTCACCGACGCCGGTGACGCCACATCGTCGGGTGCGTCGGGCGATTCGAACGTTATTCTTTCGGCCCTCCGAGACGCCGACTATCCTGGGCGGGTTCTCGCGCAGATCGTGGACCCGGGCGCGGCGGCTGCAGCCCATGCGGCGGGTGTCGGGGCGACCGTCCGGGTCACGCTTGGGGGCGCGATCGACCCGGCGCGCTACACGCCGATGGCCGTGGAGGCGAGGGTGGCGTTGCTGTCCGACGGACGATCGCGCCTCGAGACGATGCGCACGCCGCTCGACGCCGGCCTGACGGCGGTCCTTGTCTTCGGCGAGTTCACAGTGGTCGTGATGAGCCGAACCGTCAGCCTTTTTGACCGCGCCATGTATTATTCATGCGGTTGCAATCCGGTCGATTACGACCTCATCGTCGTGAAGTCGCCCCATACCGAGTTCCACATGTACGACGCTTGGGTGGAGAAGAACTTCAATATTAATGCGCCAGGCGCCACCTCGGCGGATCTCCCCACGCTCGGTCACAGGATCTGTTCGCGGCCCATCTATCCGCTCGATCCGGATGCCGGGTTCCAGCCGGAAGCGGTCATCTACCGCTCGTCCGCCAATCGCTGAGCATTCCGATGGAAAGGCCGTGAGAACATGAAGATCGAAGCCGTCGATTTCTTCTACTTCGCCATGCCCGAAGTGACTACCGATGCTGACGGCAGCCAGGACGCGCTGATCGTGCGCGTCGCCGCCGGCGGGCTGTGCGGATGGGGGGAATGCGAGGCGGCGCCGCTGCCGTCCATCGCCGCCTTCATCTGTCCGATGTCGCATGGCGCCTGCCGCCCCGTCGCCTCATCCGTTATCGGCCAGAAGCTCGAGGGGCCGGATGACATCGCTCGGATTGGCGCGCTGGTCGCCCATGACAGTATGGACCTCCTGCAGGCGCCGCACACGTTCTCTGGCGTCGAGATGGCCCTCTGGGACCTGCTCGGACGGCGCCGTAATGAGCCCGTCTGGAAACTGCTCGGCTACAAGCGTTCCGAACCCAAGATCCCTTACGCGTCGCTGCTGTTTGGCGATACGCCGCAGGAGACCCTCGGTCGGGCGCGCCAGGCGAGGGCGGACGGTTTCGGAGCGGCGAAACTCGGTTGGGGGCCGATCGGCGCCGGCTCGAGCCAGGACGACGCGGACCAGTTTGTCGCCGCGCGCGAAGGTCTTGGCGCCGATGCTCGTCTGATGGTCGATGTTGGCCAGATCTTCAATGAGGATGTCGAGGCGGCGGCCGCGCGCCTTCCCGCCCTTGATGCAGCCGGGGTCACCTGGTTCGAGGAGCCGTTCCACGGCAGCGCCTATGAGGCCTACGCGGCGCTGTCCGGGCGCTCCGCCAGGGTGCGCATCGCCGGCGGTGAAGCGGCGCATAACGTGGCGATGGCGCGTCACCTGATGGATTTCGGAAAGGTCGGCTATATCCAGATCGACAGCGGCCGCATCGGGGGCATCGGCCCGTCGAAAGTAGTGGCCGATCTCGCGGCGGAGCGCGGCGTCGCCTATGTCAATCACACCTTCACCACGCATCTGGCGCTGAGCGCCTCACTCCAGGCCTTCGCCGGCATGGCGGACGATCGGATATGTGAATATCCTGCGGCGCCCCGCGCGGTCGCCGCCGCGGTGGCGGCGAATCCACTGCCGCGTGACGACAATGGAGAAATCCGCGCGCCGGACCAGCCGGGACTCGGCGTCGATGTCGATCTGCCGGCGCTCAAGCCCTATCTCGTCGACACGGAGATCAGGGTCGGCGGCGAGGTGCTGTATCGAACCCCGAAGATCGAATGACCCCGTTTCCGGATTGAAATGCAGGCTGAGCGGCGGCTGGTCCACCTGTCCCTGGCGGGGGCGAGAATGCGGGCGATGCTCATCCGGGCACAGTCTCAAACGCGCGCCGAAGCCCCGCCATCGGACATATCTATCTGAGCGGCTTTGTATTGCGCGCACATAGTCATGCCGAACATCAACCTTCGCTGAAGCGCCGGATCACGTTCTGGAGCATGCGCGCTGATCGAACGACGGTTCGGAGCCTGTCGCGGCCCGGCAAAGCGGCCCACAGGCCGCGCGTCGCGAACCGCGGATACATCAGTTGAGCAAAGACAAGGCGCGACCGGTGCGCCGCCGGGCCGAGTCCGGCAGACGAAGCCGCAGTCGTGTTGCGGCCCAGTAGCGCAAAAGAAACCCAGAATGTGGCGAAGATCACTGAAGCGCACGCGTGATGAGCGCTGACTGCACGTGGCTGCCGACGGGTCGCGCGGCGGGCGGAGGAGGGCGACGCGGCAAGCCTTCGGCGTTCCCGGGGGCGTCTCTCTGCTCTTTGCATTCGACAAGACGTCGGCCCGCGGAGCGCGTTCTTTCCGGCGGCCTGGCGCCGTTTGGTGTATGCTCGCCCGCATTCAGGCTGACGAAACCATAGGAGATTTGAATCATGGCGGCAGATTGGAATCCGCTCTGGGACGCGATCTATTACGAGACGTTCGAACACCCGACCGGCGGGGGGCGGACCGCGACGCTCGTCTCTCACCCAACCGCGCCATACTATGTCGACTTCGACGCGGACCCGGGCGACGAGCTCGAGACGAAGCTGCAGAATGCTGCGAAGGCCTATCTCGATCAGTTGAACGCTCTGATTGCGGACCGCGCGGCAGACGACAAGAAACCATATAGAAAACTGCTGGTTCCAGGCGAACAGAATCTCGTCTGGCTTCCGATCAGGCCGACGGAGGTGGAGCGATATTCAGGGCTCGATCACTTTCTCTCTCGCCGCCTCGATCGCGCCGGGGGCCAGACTTACGTCCTCGTCGCCGGTCAGGTGCTGTGGGACATCGACTCACCGACCTATTTTCTGAATTCCGGCGTCGGCTCCCGTGTGGTTGTGCACGTCGATGATTGCGGCGCCGCGCGCATCGCGTCGGCAACCGCATATTCCCCGCCAGCGGGCGCCCAGTGGTTCCCGTGGGATGATGATGCCGACGGTGTGTCGATTCAGCTGAGCATTGAGCTGCTCGCCACCGCATTCGAACCTGCGACACGGATGCGTATGGCGAATTTGGCGAGCATCAATCTTTCAGAGACGCCGAAATATTGGCGGCTGCGGCTCGGTGTCGATGATCGCGGTCCCTATCTCGAATGCGGCGACACCGGTTTGGACAAGCTCAGGAACGGGCAAATCAAGACGCCTTATGGCGCGGTTTTCTCGGTCACCACTAACGGCGTCGAGCTTCTCTCCAAATTCCCGCTCGCCTCCCACGCGGCCTCCGACACGGCATGCACCGCGCGCATTTTCGACCAGGACCCGTCGTCGTCATGGCCTCCAGACCCGTCGGCGAACCGCGCGTCGCGCCGCCCGACCCGACCGGAGGAGCGACTCGACGATTTTCGCGACGCTTTCCACCTGAGGTCGCCGATGCCGCTGGAGACGGATGACTTCTCCGTCCGCGCTTGCCCGGCCTTCGCGCGCGCTGACGCCGAACTCGGCAGGACGACGAAACAGGCGCCCGCCGATCCGAGTTTGCTCAAGATCCGCTCTGACGAAACCTCGGCCCTCGCGGCCTATTACGGGTTCGCGGAGATCTATGAGCAGATGGATAGCTTCGGCATCGATCGCGGCGCCTATTTCTCCGCTACCGAACAACAGATCCACGTCCACTACAGGTCCGGCGCCAGCCGCGGGCCGGGGCGCGACGGGCGCACCGTCAACGCCGAGGTGCTCGTGTCGCCGCAAGAAACCGGGAAGCCGCGGATCGACGTTCATCTCGCCCTCGCCAGCCTGACGCACAAGACGATGAACCCCAGCGCCGGCCCCGCCGCACATGCCGATCTCTATTGGCCGGAACATCTCGGCATCGCAAATGCGGAGCGCTGGCTCTGGCACGAGATGGGCCATGTCCTGATCGCGGGCTGCACCGGTCAGCCGGAGCCGAATTTCGTTCACAGCGTCGGCGACGGTCTGGCGGCGGTCTGGGCCGACCCCGATTCGGCGCTGGCCGCGTCGCGGACCACTTCCGGCGCGAAGAAAGATCCCAGGCTCTGGGGCCTCACATTCCCCTGGGTCGAACTCACCCGACGGCACGACCGCTGCGTTCGGAATGGCTGGAGCTGGGGCGGAACATTCCACCGGGCGGTGATCGACGCGCCGGAGGACCAGCTCAGGGGTTACAAAGGCTACGTCTCCGAACAGATCCTGTCCTCGACCCTCTTTCGCCTTTACCGGATACTCGGCGGCGACACCGTGGACGCCGAGACCGGCGCGCCGGACCATCTGACCCGCCGGGAAGCGTCCCGCGCCGTGATCTATTTCGTGATGCGCGCGGTCGAGATGCTGACGCCCCTCCATGTCCGCGCCGAGGAGCTGGAGATCGCGATGATCGAGGCCGATATCGGCCTTCGGACGCCGCTTCCTCTCGAAATCTCCCCGCCCGGCGCGCCCCGCGCTGAGCGTTCGGAGTGGATCGGTGGGCAGGCCCACAAGGCGATCCGCTGGGCGTTCGAGGCACAGGGGATGCACAACCCCGAAGACGAGATTGCCGACAAGCCAGGTCTGCCGCAGGCGGTCGATATCTACATCCCCGACCGGCGCCCGCTCGAGGAGGCCGCAGATGGCGGCGTCGTGCGCCACGACAAGGGGGGCTATGTCCCGGTGTCGCTGGACTGGGATGAAACGCCTCGCTGGTTCTCCAAGGGCGATCGGCTCTGGTCAAGCAAGGTAGAGAACCGGGGCGTCAACCCGCCGTCGCAGGAGGTCAGCGTCCGCTTCTGGTTAGGCGTCGCGCGAGGCGACCGCAAGCCCGCCGCATGGGCGCGCGGCGACAATCTCTCGTGGTTCAGTTGGATGGCATTCGCCGAGAATGACGAAGCAAGATTCAAGGCCTGGCTGGATCTGCAGATGGATAAGAATACCGGCAAATGGAACCCTCAGACAGACCGGCTCCTCGTGGTGAAGGAGATCAGCGCGCCCAAGGATCGCGCTAACACCGATCCGGCGGCGGGCCTGCCTTGCGCCATCGCGCATGGCGGCTATCCGCCGTCGCGCCCGCGCGATCTCGCCAGCCTCATCGCCAGCGACAACAATCTCGGTATCTGGTGGCTGACGTAATGAACGCCTCCGGCGCCTGGCCGAAGCCGGGCGCCGGGTCAGGATTCACGGAACGGCCTGCCAGAGGGTGGGCCATTCCGCCTTCGCCCGGTCCAGCGTCGTCAGCAGTGTAGGGCAGGGGATAGGCTTCCTATTGGGATTCCCGCCCTGCACGTCGACCGGCATCAATGCGTCCCACACCCCCGCCGCAAGATGGCGTCCGCCGGTGGTGTCGGACCGGTAATGTACCCCGATCCGCTCACGGTTCACCGCCAGGCGCTCCGCAATCCGCAGGAGCGGCGAGTTCCCGTTCCGCGGAGTCCGCCGCGTCCCTTTCGGTGGCGCCACTCCCTTCACCGGCTGCTCTTTCTTCTTCTCTGAGCACTCCTTCTTCGGCTGCTCATCCTCCTTCGGTGGTGGCGGCAGTGAGAGCGTCGCGCTCACTAGCACATCCTCCCATTCTGGCCGTCGTCCGGGCGCACCGTCGAGGCTGTCGAACACACCCAGCCGCTGATGAATGCCGGGAATCTCCAGCAGGAGCAGCGCGATGAAATGCCCGAGGAAGGAATGGCCGCTCGGAAACGCCGGATGCTCAGGCGGCCCGAATGGCGGCGCGAGGCCGGGCATCAGGAACGAGGGGCGCACCCGATTGAAATAGCTCTTGTAGGCGAGATAGACGAGATTGCCGATCGAAAGGCCGGTGCGGATGAGTTCGATCGTCCACGGATGGTCGGAACCGTCAGCGCCGATGAAATGGATCAGGTAGTCGTGAATTCCGTCGGCCTGCGCGTCCGCCTCGTCGAGATAGATGAGCCGCTCATCCTCCATCTGGAACCGCATCCGCTCCAGTTCCGTCTTGATGAAGGTCCACGCTTCGTCATTTTTGCTCGTGTCCCTGACCGGCTTCTTTGCCTGCTGTCCAGATATGGTTTGCAACTCATATGGCCACCAGGTGAGATCGCTCTCCCGAATCCAATTCTGACAATGAAAGTTGATGCACCAAGGATGCCACGCGTGATGGCATCCGGCGAACTCGCGCGCAGCCCGAATTGCTGGTGCGGTCGCGTCGACCGTCTTCAGCCATTCAGTGAGGCCGGGGTCGAACGGGTAGTCCCAATAGCGGAGCGCGGGGTCCCAATCCTCGGTCCGCCATTCGAGCGCATCGCCATTGTCCCGATAGGGATTGATCTTGAATTCCAGCGGAAAACTGACGGCGCCCGCATCGTTCGCCGCGAAATCGAGCGCCCAGGGTCGGCGGCGCAGCTCCCACGGCGTCGCCCAATAACTGCGCGGCTGTCCGTCCGGTGTCGGAAAGCCGGCTTCGGGGTTCATCGCGGAAATCATGCCGGCGCCGTTGAAATACGCGGCCTGTCCCTGTCCTTGTCCCTGTCCCTGTCCCTGTCCCTGTCCCTGTCCCTGTCCCTGTCCCTGTCCCTGTCCTTGTCCCTGTCCATGCCCGTGGCCCTGACCTTGGCCCTGACCATGTCCATGTCCCTGACCTTGGCCGAAGCCGCGCCCTTGTCCCTGTCCCATCGCTACTATTAACCTCCTTGTCGGTCCCATCACTTGGTCTTCGAATTCAAATCGCGGCGCGCCTAGCGCGGCAGGCCTGCCGACAGCAGGCCGCGTTCAAGCCGCTCCAGATCGTCCTTGCGGGTAAGCGGATAGAGCTCCACGAACCGCGCCACGCTGAAGTCAGGATACACCGCCAGCAGCTTTGCAGATGTGGCCTGCGCCTCATTTTGCTCTCCGGCGAGGGCCTGGGCCGCCGCCAGCATCCGCAGCGTCGCAACGAAGCGTGGATTGGCGCGCAGCGCGCGTTTCAGCCAGCCGATGGACTCGTGATACCGGCCGCCGACGAATTCGGCGATCCCGGCGCCGCCCCACCAGAAGAAGTTCAGCCGGTCGAAAGGGTTCAGTTTCCAGACATTGCGAAAGCGCTTCATCGCCTCGTCCGGTCGGCCGAGATAGGCGAGCGTGTCGCCGCTCAGCGCCCAGGCGATGGCCGAACTGGAGTCGATATTCAGGGCCGAGTCGAACAGCTCCAGCGCCTCCTCCGGGCGGCGGCCGATAAAGCTGATGACATGGCCGGCGACGGCGAGGGAGAACGGGTCGGTCGGGTCGAGATAGATGGCCTTCTCCGCATGTTCGATCGCCTTCGCCGCGTCCCCTTCCGGGTCGGCCGAGAGCTGTTCGGCGACCAGGAAATTCAGGCGCCAGGCGCTGGTGGCGAAGGCGCGCGCGTAGCGCGGGTCGAGCTCCATCGCGCGGTCGAGCGCCTGCCCGGTCAGGGAGAAAGTCGCCGGCGTAAAGTCGTAGAGAAGCGACGACGCCTTGAGGACACATTGATAAGCGTCGAGGCTGGAAGTGCGCCGCGAACGGACGGCGCCGTATTCAATCTCGCTTACCGCGTTTTCGATTGATGAGAGGACGGAGGCCAAAATGCGGTCCTGAAGCTCGAAAATCTCCGACTCGTCGCCGTCGAAGCGCTCGGTCCAGATCGCCCGGCTGTTCGCGACATGGATCAGCTCCGCCACGATCCGGAGCCGGGTCCCGCTCCGGCGCACGCTGCCGGAAAGTACGTAGCCGACGCCAAGCTGCGCCGCGACCGACCGGACATCCATCTGCTCCCCGGCGAAGCGCCACATCGACGCGCGCGCGATCACATGGAGCGCGCGGCTTCGCGACAGGCCCGCGATGATGTCCTCCACGACCCCGTCGGCCAGATAGTCGCTCTCCGCTTCACCGCCGATCGTCCGCAATGGCAGAACCGCGATCGATGGCCTTGTCGACCATTCGAGATATGGATGATGCAGCGCGACGCCTGCGTCCTGTTGCTCCCATCGCACCGAGAACACGCGAACCGGCCGATCGATGTTCTTCAGCGGCGGCGATCCGAGATCGTGAAAACTGACCGGCAGCCGGCTGCCGACGAGTTCCATGACCGCCCCGGTCACGACCACTTGGCCCGGTTCCGCCGCCTGATGAATGCGCGCGGCGATGTTCACGCCGTCGCCCTGCAAGGTGTCGCCGTCGTCGATCACGTCATCGATATTCACACCGACGCGCAGCCGGAGCGCCGTCTCCTCCGCGCCCGGTCGCTCATTGGCCTGCTGGATGTCGCAGGCCCAGCGCAGCGCGTGAACGGCGCTGGGAAACTCTACCAGCAGCGCATCCCCCGCCATCTCGACGAGGCGCCCCTCCGACTCCAATATCAAAGGCTCCATCACTTCACGGCGGAGCGCCCGCCATTTTTCTATGGTGCCGACGTCATCGAGGCCCATCAGCCGCGAGAAGCCCGCAACATCGGCGAATGCGACCGCCGCAAGGCGACGTTTTGGAGTCGATACTACAAGCGTTTCTGCAGCCATGAAGACTCCAGCAAAAATTTTGCATTCTAAAATTCACGAACGCGATCAGCATATGTGCGTTTCTATTGTAGCCAAATCGTCGCAAAAATGCCGCAATTAAAATACATCCGCGTCGGACCGCCCTGATCGGGCGCCGGCGCCGCTGCAGCTTGCGATGAGGGTCGAAATTTCGTGTGCGGGAGGCCTCGAACCATGCCGGTCCTGGATACCGCCGACGTGGCGTCAGATGAGACTGGTCGGAGCGCCGAGATCAGATCAGCGTCAACACCGCCAGCGCTGCGCAGAAGAATGCGGCGAACTGCAACAGCGTCATGTCCTTGCCGCTTTCCGTGTGTGACGGCGTCCGAAGGCGTGCGGGGCGGCGGCGGGTGGGCTGGGTCAGGCGACGCATCTTGACCTCTCTTAATTTCTTGACGGCGGGGCCAGCCTATGCGCCGCCGCCGGGTTGCGCCGTGGCGCGCGCCACAATGCGGGCGCCATTCGCTTTGTTCCGCTGCTATGCTGCCTCAGAGAGGCGCCGCATCCGGTAGAGGAGGGGCGATGGGTTTTCTGGACGAGCTGACTGCCTGCGACCGGGCGGTTTTACTGACCTCGGCGCGGCGCGTCGTCTATCGCGACGGGGCGGAGATCATCGTCCACGGCGATCGTTCGCGTGAGACGTTCGTCGTTCTCGACGGCGCCGCGATGGCGACGCTGGTCTCGCTCGAAGGGCGGTTCGTCGCGTACCGGACGATCGGTCCTGGCGACGTATTCGGCGAACTCGCCGCGCTGACCGGAGCGCCGCGAAACGCTTGGGTCCATGCGCGCGGTTCGGTCGAAGTCGGCGTGCTCGGCGCCGACGTTCTGGAACGGGTGATCGTGGAGAGGCCGGGGATCGCTCTCGCGCTCTGCCGGCATTTGGCGGGGATGGTCGCCGATCTGACGGAGCGCGTATTCGAACATACCGCGCTCCCGGTCCGCCAGCGGCTGGCGCGCGAACTGGTCCGCCGCGCGGCTGCGAATGGCGATTGCGCGGTGATCGAACGGCTTTCTCCGCACGCCGAACTCGCCGCGTTCATCGGCACTCATCGTGAGGCGGTGACGAAGGAGCTATCGGCGCTCGCTCGTGAAGGCCTGATCCACCGTGACGGACGCGCCGTCCGGATTCCTTCGCTCCGCGCGCTCGAAAGTGCGATCGCCGGCGCTGAGCATTGAGGTCTCTGATCGCGGACTTGCTCATGTTTCCGGGGCGCCGCCGCGGCGGCAATCAGCTGTTGGGGTCGCATAATTGAACGCTCCGCCTCCTCGCAGCCGCCGATCTTTCCCTAGCACACAGGAGCCAAGTGAAGCGCGCCTGGGCGCATTTATCGAACCGGCCTAGGAGCTACAGGCGAGTTTTTGGAATGTTTCAAAATGGAAACTTCGCCGGCGAGGGCGCGGCGCTCAGGCTGGCTTTGGCAAGGCCACTGAGATGTCGTCGGACAAAGGCTCGCCGACTTGATGGAACCACATTTTATTCAAAGTGTTAGCGGGTCTTCAGTTCCCAGGGCGCGGGATGGTGGAGGGGGCTGGATTCGAACCAGCGTAGGGTCTCCCCGACGGATTTACAGTCCGTTGCATTTGACCGCTCTGCCACCCCTCCACGATCAGCATCCGCTGACGCCTTTCGGCGGCCCGCAGGGTCTATTTCGCGGGGCGGCGCGCGTCAACCGCAATCCGTTTGCTCACGCTTGCTTGTCGAAGGCCGAAGCGGCCTCGGTCGAGAGCGCGGAAAGCGCGGCGCGGACGTTCGGATATGTCGGATTGGCGCTGGTTTCAGTCGCGGTCGAGAGCACCTTGCCGACGAAGCCGCTGACCGCGGCTGCGAGCACGAGCCGACCGCCTTTCTCCGCAGCTTTCCGGGCCGAAACAACGAGCGCTCCAAGCGGACCGGAGGTGAATTGCTTGACCCCGCTCATCTCGATCACCACGCGTCCTGTCGGGCTTTCCTCGATCGCGGCGCCGACGGTCTTGATCAACTCATCGCGGGCGTCGGCGTAATAGGCCGACTTCCCGAGACTCACGACCACGACATCGGCATAGCGCGTTACGGTATCGCCGCCGCCGCCCTTTTTCAGGAACCCGAAAACCATCGTCGCCTCCTCCTTCGCAACAGCAATAACAGAGCTTTCCGTTGAGAAAAGGGCGATCGGAGCCGCAGGGACGACTGAACGTCGTTTCAGGCGGCGTAGGCGACTTCCTCCCGCCATTCCGGCCGGCGGATCCATTCGCGATAGAGCGCGGCGAGTCGGCTGGCCTCGGGCCCGTGCGCGCCATTGCCGAATATGCGCCCGGCGACCTCCACCACCGGCATGACGCCGCCGCCTGTGGAGGAGAGGAACACCTCGTCCGCCTCCAGAAGCTCATCGACCGGCAGCGGCCGTGTCTCCACGTTGAGGCCGACCTCGGCGCACATCTCCAGAACCGTGCGCCGTGTGATGCCGTGCAGAACGCCGTGATCCGAGGTGATCACCCGCCCATTCTTCACCGCGAAGACGTTGAACCCAGGTCCCTCGGTCACGTTGCCGGCATGGTCGAGCAGTACTACATTGTCGTAGCCGGCGTCATTCGCTTCGAATATCCCGGCGGTGAAATCGCCCCAGTGATAGTTCTTGGCGCGTGGATTCACGCTGTCTTCGGGAATCCGCCGGACATTTTTCGCGACCCAGAGCCTTGCGCCGCGCGCGATCACTTCCGGCTTCACGACATGGATGAAGGGGACCGCCCAGGCGTAGAAATGATTGGCGCAGTCGCGCGGGTCGCGACTGCCCGCGACGAGCGGACGACCGCGCGCGCAGGTCATCGAGACGTAGGACTCCCGCAAGCCCGAGCGAGCGACGATGGCGTGAAGCGCCGATTTCATCTCCGCCCGCGTCACGCCCGGATCGAGACGGAGCGCGGCCATCGAGGCCTCGAACCGGTCGAGATAATCGTCGAGCCGGAAGAAGCCGCCTTCACGCACTGGCGCGACGTCATAGGTGATGTCGGAGCGGGTGAGGCCCCAGTCCGTCACGTGGATTTTCGCGTCCACGAGGGGAACGATCTCGCCCCCGACCCATGCGGCGCCTTCTGTCCAGTCGGTCATCGTCGTCCTCCCTTGACTACGCCCGCCGCTTCAGGTCGCGAAAATCGAACGCGTCGGCGCGGGGGTCTTCGCCCGATGCGAAGATCTGGTGCTTCACCACTTTCTGGGTGCCTGTCACCGGCAGCGCGTCCAGGAACCGGATCCAGCCTGGCGGCTTGAAATAGGCGAGGCGCTGGAATGCGTGATCGAAGAGCGCGCGCGCTGTTTCCTCATTCGGCTCGACGCCCTCCGCAAGCACGATGCAGGCCAGCACTTCCTCCTCGCGCATCTTGTCGGGCGCCGCGATGCAGGCGACAGCGGCGACGCGCTTGTCCTCGAAGAGGCAGTTCTCAACCTCGGCTGCGGCGATGTTCTCGCCGGCGCGGCGAATGATGTTCTTCGCCCGATCGACGAAAAAGATCATGCCGCTCTTGTCCTGCGTGACGGTGTCGCCAGTGTGGAACCAGCCATCGCGCCATGCTTCCGCCGTCGCTTCGGGCTTGTTGAGATAGCCGGAGAAGAAGCCCTTTCGCGGCTTCTCCGCAGAATGGCGCAACAGCATCTCGCCCGGGGTTCCGGGCGGAACGTCGCGTCCTTCGCGGTCCGCCACGCGCACTTCGAGGCCGTCGCGGGGCCGGCCGATGGCGCGCGTATCGATCATTCGCGGCTCCTCCGCGACGAAGAGCACGCGGCACATTTCGGTCATGCCCCAGCATTCGACGAGGGGCACGCCGAAGCGCGATTCGAACGCCCCGTGCAGCGCCGGTTCGACCCCGGCGCCGAGGGCCCAGCGAAGCGCGCCGGTATCGGTTTTCCCGGCCTCGCGGCCGGCCATCAGGACGGAGATCACCACGCCGAGATAGTGGAAGATCGTCGCGCCTGTATCGCGGATGTCGCGCCACCAAGTGGAGGCGGAGAAGCGCGTCGGAATGATCTGCGCGTTGCCCGAAAGCATCATGCCGAAGAATGTGATGACGCCGGCGTTCACGTGAAAAAGGGGCAGGGGGTTCAGCGCCCTGTCGGCGGCTTCGCGAAGCGCGAACGGTTCCGGTATCATGAGGTAGCTTTCGCCATACATCAGTTCGGCCTCATGGCTGAGGATGCAGCCTTTCGGCCGCCCCGTTGTGCCGGAAGTGTAGATCAGGCTCGCCTCGGTCGCGGGCGTCGGCGCCCCTTCGGCGGGCGGCGGCGCGGCGGCGCGCGGGACGCCGGCTGCGATCTCCTCGAGAAGCGCGAGGGGCGGGTTCCGCCCGGCCTCGGCGATTCCCGCCTCCATCAGATCCAGCCGCTCGCGCTCCACCAGCGCGAGGTCCGCGCGCGAATCGTCCAGGAGATAGGCGAGCTCCCCGGCGCGGTAGTCCGGGTTTACCGGGACGTTGGAGATCCCGAGCCGGTTCATCGCCAGCTTCATCAGGAAGAATTCCGCCCGGTTGCCGATCAGCATGGCGATGCGGTGGCCATGGCCGTAACCGGCGGCGGAGAGCGTATCGGCGTAGCCGCGCACCGCCTCCGCCGCCGCCTTGTAGCTGACGATGCGCGGCGGTCCGCCCGAGGCCGCGGGCTCGATCAGAAATGGCGCGTCGGGCCAACGCGCGACCGCCTTGTCAAATGCCTCGCCGATGGTTCCGCCGTCGATCCCGATCACGTCGCGCCTCCAGAAGTTTGGCAGAGATAAGCACCCGTCCGGACCCGCTGTCCAGCGTCGGCGGCGTTCGCCGAACTCCGCTTCGGGCTGGCGCTGCGGCGCGCTGCGTGGTTTCCTGCGGCGATCGCAATGGAGGAGCGTTATGCGCGGACTCATTTTCAGCATGGCGCTGGCGGCGTTCGCTGGCGCGGCGGCGGCTGGGGCCGCCGACAAACCGATCTCGCCCGATGCGTGGCGGGCGCTGACCGCCGGCAAGACCCTCTACTACTACAAGGATGGCGAGCTCTACGGGCGGGAATATTATGTCGACGACACGGGCGACGTGGTGTTCCGGTTCCCCAACGGGCTGTGCGCCGAGGGGCGCTGGGCCTACGCCGAAGGGAAATACTGCTTCGCATTCGGGCCGGAGTTGCATTGTTTTCATCACGTGAAGCGGGGCGACGATATCGTCGTGATCGGCGAGGATGAGGGCGACGAGCAGACGGTGGAGCGGATCGTCGATCACGAGCCGCTGAGCTGCGCCAGGGCGGTGGAAAGCTGATGTGGCCCGATAACCGGCTGACCGAGCGTCTTGGCCTGACCCATCCGATCATTCAGGCGCCGATGGCCGGCGCGTCGAGCCCTGCGATGGCGGCGGCCGCGGCGAACGCCGGGGCGCTTGGCTCGATCGGCGCGGCGCTGATGTCGGCGGAGGATCTCCACGCCGCCTGGGCGGAGGCGCGGGGGGCGACCAATGGCGGGCTTCAGCTCAACTTCTTCTGCCACCAGCCGCCGAAGCGCGACGCGGCGCGCGAAGAGGCCGCGCGGGCGCGACTCGCGCCGTATTATGAGGAGTTCGGCCTTGGCGCGCCGACCGAGCCGACGGCGTCGCCGCCTTTCGACGAGGCCCGTCTGGAGGCCACGCTCGAAGCCGCGCCGGTCGCGGTCTCATTCCATTTCGGCCTGCCGGAGCGGGCGTTGCTTCAGCCGCTGAAGGATGCGGGGATCTTCATCATTTGCTCGGCCACGTCGCCGAACGAGGCCGAGGCGCTGGAGGCGGGCGGGGTCGACGCGATCATCGCGCAGGGATGGGAGGCGGGAGGCCATCGCGGCGTCTTCGATCCGTCCACGGGGCCGGGTGAGATGGGAACGATGGCGCTGGTTCCGGCCATCGTCGACCGGGTCTCGGTTCCGGTGATCGCCGCCGGCGGTATCGGGGACGGGCGCGGCGTGGCGGCGGCGATGATGCTCGGCGCGGCGGGCGCGCAGCTTGGCACCGTCTTTCTCACCAGCCCCGAATCTCTGGTCGGGGCGCCGCACAAGGCGGCGCTGCTCGCCTCCGACGGGTCCGACACTACCGTCACATCGGCCTTCTCGGGGCGCCCGGCGCGGAGTATTCGCAACCGCTATGTTCGCGAGACGGAGGACATGCTTCCGGCCGATTTTCCGCTGATGAACCCGCTGACCCGACCGCTCAGATCCGCCAGTTCGCAAGCCGGCTCCGGCGATTTCATGTCGCTCTGGTCGGGTCAGGCGGTCAGTCTCAATCGGGATGAGGGGACGGCGGCCATCGTGACCCGGATCGCGGAGGAGGCGCTCGCGCTGCTCAAACGGTGATCGCGCCGGCAAGGCGGTTTTTGGACCTTATCGCGTGCGATAAGGGGATCAAGATATTGAACTATATAGATAATCAGAAAATGCGTGTGCGATAGGGCGCGTTTGGCGCGGCGAAAACGGCGTCTGTTCCGCGGCGGCGTGCTTCGCTTTCGGTCGCGGCCGCAGACGATGAACGCCATCCTGGCGAAGTGGAATTCGCCTCAGAGTCCGATCTCGCGGCGTTTCGCCTTCGTCAGTTTCGCGGCGTTGATCGCGTGGCTCGCCTCGATCAGCGCGCGAAGATCGTCCGGCGCCATCGCCCCCGCCTCGATCCTGATCCAGCCGGCGCGGCCGAGATAGGGCGCGAGGCCCACGCCGGGCGCGTCCCGCCAGATCTCGCGGGTCATCTCCGTGGGTTTCAGGACGACCCCTTCGCCGCCCCAGTCGGAATGGATGGCGAAGACCTTGCCCTTCTCGCCGCCGACCTTCCAGACCGAGGCGCCGCCCCACTGGATCACGTTATGCGCGCCGGGCAGCGCGGCGCAGATGGCGTCGAGTTCGCCGCGTGTCACGTTGGCGACCACCAGGCGCCATTCAGGACGACGCCGCTGACGTTGAGCTTCATCTCGCCGGTCAGGCGCTCGCCGCGCGTATCGACATAGTCGAAGGCGCCCCGGTCGAGCGAGAGGATCGCCGCGTCGCCAACCGCGCCGGGACGGAGCGCGCCCAGTTCCGGCCGGCCGAGCGCCTTCGCCGCATTCGTCGTCGTCGCTCGGATCACGTCGCACAAAGGCATCCCGAGGCAGAGGAACTTGGAAAGCGTCGTCACCTGGTCGAAGGCCGGGCCATTGATGCAAAGCTCGTGAATGTCCGATGAGATCGTGTCGGGGGGGAAGCCCGCCTCCAGCATCACGCGCGCGGTGGCGAAGGCGAAGGAACCCTTGCCATGCCCGATATCGAAGAAGACCCCCCGCTCGCGCGCCGCGATCACCTCGGGACGCACGGTTCCGTCGGCCGCCAGCGGCGTGTTCGGGAAGGGCCGGAAGCAATGCGTGAGCACATCGCCGGGGCGGAGCCGCTCGACCACCTCGACATAGCTCGGCGGCGGCTCATCGATATGGACCATCAACGGCAGGCCGGTCTCCTCCGCCACCTGAAGCGCGTAGGTGAAAGGGGTCATGCCGTGGATGCCGGAAGCGTGCCGGCCAAGCCGGATCTTGATGCCGACGATGAGATCGCGATTGGCGTTCGCGACCTCGACCGCAGTGATCGGGTCCATCAGGCGGATGTCCTCGCTCTCTCCCACCATCACGCGCTTCGAGAAACCGAAGATCCCGGCGTGGCCGACATGGAGATAGGCGAGGATGCGGACCGGCGACGGCTCGATGACATGCTTTCGGAACCCGGCGAAATTGCCCGGCCCGGCGGAGCCGGTGTCGATCGCCGTGGTCACCGCGCTCCTGCGGCAGAATTCCACCGCGTCGATGCCGAGCGAGGTGCCACCCCAGTAGACATGCGTGTGCATGTCGATCAGGCCGGGGGCGACGATGCGCCCCGCCACGTCGCGGACATCCCGCGCGCCAGAAAGATTGGCGCCGACCGCCGCGACGCGGCCGCCGGAAAAGCCGACATCCATGATCCCGTCCAGCCCCTCGCCGGGGTCGATCACATGGCCGCCCTTCAGGACGAGATCATAGTCGGTCATGCGCCTCTCCTGTCGTTTCCGCGCCATCGGGGCGCGATGCGATCCGCAAGGGATTCCCGGCGGGTTCAGTTCGCGCTGTAGCCGCCGTCCACCGGCATCGTCACGCCGGTGACGAACCCCGCCGCCGGCGAAGCGAGGAACAGCACCGGCTCAGCCATTTCCTCCGGCCGGCCCCAGCGGCCCATCGGCGTGCGCTCGATGATCGGCCGGTTCAGCGCTTCGGCGCCTCGGACCGGAACCGTCAGCTTGGTCTCGATCCAGCCGGGCGCGATGGCGTTCACGCGAATTCCGTCCTCGGCGTAGAGCGTGGCGAGCGTTTTCGTGAGCGAGACGATGGCGGTCTTGCTCGCGCCGTAGCCCGGCACGCGGGGCGAGGCGATATAGCTGGTCATCGAGGCGATGTTGACGATCGCGCCCTTGCGCTCCGCCAGTTTCGGCCGCAGCCCGTGCGACAGCCGGTAGACGGCGTTCAGGTTGATCTCGACATTCCGCGCGAAACCTTCGGGCGTCAACGCCTCGGGCGCCCGGATCGCGGTCCCGGCGTTGTTCACCAGCACGTCGAGCGGCCCCATCGCCGTGGCGACCGCATCGACCGAGGCCGGATCGGTCGCGACCAGCTGCTGATAGGCGAAGCCGGAAAGGTCCTGTTCGTAATCCGCCGCCGCCGCCCGCGTCCCGGTGATCGTCACCGTGGCGCCCGCCGCCCGGAACGCCCGCGCAATGGCGAGGCCGATCCCGTCCGAGCCGCCGGTGACGAGCGCCGCAGCGCCGGAAAAGTCGAATGATACGCTCATGCCGATCCTCGTATGGAAGCCGCAACATGCGTAGCGGCGCGCCCGGGGCCGGTCAACGATCCGGCCGCCGCCGCCGCCCGCCGATTGCAACGCGCCCGCGAGCGGGATAAATGCGCGGCGTCCCGCGCCCGGAAGGGCGAAGCCAGCGGCCTGAACCCAGAGGCCCGAATCCAGAGGATCGCCATGCCAGCCGCCACCGCCCCGAAGAAAGTCGTCCTCGCCTATTCCGGCGGGCTCGACACCTCGATCATCCTGAAATGGCTGCAGACCGAATATGGCTGCGAGGTGGTGACCTTCACCGCCGATCTCGGCCAGGGCGAGGAACTGGAGCCGGCGCGGGCCAAGGCGGAGCTTCTGGGCATCGCGCCGGAGAACATCAACATCGTCGATGTGCGCGAGGAGTTCGTGCGCGATTTCGTCTTTCCGATGTTCCGCGCCAATGCGGTTTATGAGGGGCTTTACCTGCTCGGCACTTCCATCGCGCGGCCGTTGATCTCCAAGCATCTGGTGGAGCTGGCCCGCAAGACCGGGGCCGACGCCATCGCGCATGGCGCGACCGGCAAGGGCAACGATCAGGTGCGGTTCGAGCTTGCCGCCTATGCGCTGGAGCCGGACATCAAGGTGATCGCGCCCTGGCGGGAATGGGACCTCACCAGCCGCACGAAACTCATCGAATGGGCCGAGGCGCATCAGGTGCCGGTTCCGAAGGACAAGCGCGGCGAGGCGCCGTTTTCCGTCGACGCCAATCTTCTTCACACCTCGTCCGAGGGCAAGGTTCTGGAGGACCCGGCCGAGGCCGCGCCAGATTACGTCTATCAGCGCACTGTCGACCCCGAAGCCGCGCCCGACACGCCCGAATTCATCGAGATCGGCTACGAGAAGGGCGACCCGGTTTCGCTGAACGGAAAACCGCTCTCTCCCGCTCAGATGCTGACCGCGCTCAACGAGTTGGGCGGCAGGCACGGCGTCGGCCGGCTCGACCTCGTCGAGGGGCGCTATGTGGGCATGAAGTCGCGGGGTATCTACGAGACGCCGGGCGGCACGATCATGCTCGAGGGCCATCGCGGGATCGAGTCGATCACCCTCGACCGCGGCGCGGCGCATCTGAAGGATGAGCTGATGCCGAAATACGCCGAGCTGATCTATTTCGGCTACTGGTTCAGCCCGGAGCGCGAGATGCTTCAGGCCGCCATCGACCGCAGCCAGGAGCATGTGAGCGGGACGGTGCGGCTGAAGCTCTACAAGAGCTCGGTCGCCTGCGTCGGCCGCTGGTCGGACCGCTCGCTCTATTCCGAAGCGCATGTGACCTTCGAGGAGGACGCCGGCGCCTATGACCAGAAGGACGCCGCCGGCTTCATCAAGATCAACGCGCTCAGGCTCCGGCTGCTGGCGATGCGGAACAAGCGGCTGAAGGATGGCTGATGGCTGATGCGGCCGGGATCGTCGGCGCGCTTGATGGCGCGGGCGACCCTGACCGCCCCGATATCTTCGTCGAATTTTCCCGGTCGAAGCCGCCGGGACGCACGCCGTGGTCCATGCTGCGAAATGCGCGTGGGGCCGGCCTCACGGCAAGATGATGGGGATGATGCCCGGTGGGCGCGTTATGATCCGCGCGTTTCGCCCCTTCGTAGAATCGTGAGGAGACCCCCATGGCCCACAGACATGCGCTCGCCGCGGCTCTTGTCGCCGTCTTCGCGGCCCCCGCCGTCGCTCAGGACGCCGGGATGAGCTTCTTCATCACCAGCGTGAACCCTGGGAACGGCGCCGATCTCGGCGGTCTCGAAGGGGCCGACGCCTATTGCGCCGAGCTGGCCGAGGCCGCCGGCGTCACCGGCAAGACATGGCGCGCCTATCTTTCGACCAGCGCCGAGGACGCGCGCGACCGGATCGGCGCCGGGCCCTGGGCGAACGCGAAGGGGGAAATCGTCGCGAAAAGCGTCGAAGACCTCCACAGCGACCAGAACCGCCTGTCGAAAGAAGCCTCGCTCACCGAGCGCGGTGAGGTGGTGAACGGGCGCGGCGACGAGCCGAACCGGCATGACATCCTCACCGGGTCGAATCTCGACGGGCGGCTGGAGGGCGGCGCCTGCGCCGACTGGACCAGCAGCGGCGAGGGTTCGGCCATGGTCGGGCATCATGACCGGACCGGCGGCGGCGCCAACCCGACCTCGTGGAACTCGGCGCACGCCTCGCGCGGGTGCGGCCTTGAGGATCTGCGCGGGACTGGCGGCGACGGGCTGTTCTACTGTTTCGCGGCGGACTGAGGCGCGGCTTCAGACCGGGCCGACATATTCCCCGCGCGCGGGGTAGTTCTTCGCGATCGCGTGATCGAGCATCTTGAGCAGCTCGGGAAAATGCGGGCGGACGAACGGCATGGTCTGCACCGAACCGAAATAGAGCGCGCGGTTCGGCCCGGTCATGAAGAGCCCCGGCTCGGCGAAGAGGGCGGGCTCGTCCAGCCCGGTCGAGGTCTTGCCGCGCGAGGTCGAGAGGTAGAGACCCCAGTCCTTCGCTTCCGCGAGCGGCAGCCCGTAGGCGACGCGCAACGGCGAGGCGAGCTTGTCGGCCATACCCCGCGCTCTCTCCGCGGTGTCGCAGGAGATCGCGACGACGCCGACCCCGCGGGCTTCGAATTCCGGGACGAGCTTCGCCAGCTCCCCGAGATAGGTCGCGCAGATCGGGCAGTGAAGCCCCCGATAGAAGCACAGCAGCGTTCCGCGTTGCGAAGTTTCCTTCGAGAGCGTGAACGTCCCGCCGCCGTGGAGGTCGAGGGAGAGGTCGGGGGTAGGTTTGCGGGGGATCAGCATGGAATGCTCCTGTCTCGCGCGCGCAGCCGATCTGCGCGGGGCGTGAAGTCGTAGGCGACCGCGCGGACGCTCATCACGCGCGCCGGGCCGGTACGGCGGCGCGCAGGGCGTCCGCGATCGCCTGCGCGTCGCCGGAGATGTGCAGCCGCTTGATCCGGGCGCCGGCCCCGGCCGTCAGCGAAAGCCGGGATTTCGGCGCGCCGGCGGCCTTGGCGATCAGCTTGATGAGCGCCGCGTTCGCCGCGCCCTCGACCGGCGGCGCGGCGACGCGGACAAGGAGGACCGGCCGGCCCTCCGCATCGGCGCCGATCCCGTCGATCCGGTCGGCGCCGCCTTTCGGCGTCAGCCGGACTTTGAGCGAGACCCCGCCCGGCGCCGCGCGCCAGGGTTCCGCGCCGCTCAATAGGGCGAGAGATTGTTGTTGACGACGATCTGCAGCGCCGAAAGCGCGAGAAGAACGATGACCGGGGTGATGTCGATCCCGCCCATCGACGGCAGCAGGTTTCGGATCGGCCGGTAGACCGGCTCGGTCAGCCGGTTCAGCCCGGACCAGATCTGGTAGACGAGCGGCTGACGGATGTTCAGCACGTTGAACGAGATCAGCCAGCTCATCACCGCCTGCACGATGATGATCCACCATGCGATCCCGATCGCCATGTTGAAGATCGCAAGAAATGAACTCATGCTCGCCTCCGATTTCAGCGCTTCTCAGGTAACGGCGGAGGGGCGTCGCCGCAAGGGTTTCGCTTTTCGCGCCCTTAGCGCGCCTTTCGCCGGTAGTTCACCAGGACGATGCCGAGCGCGACCAGCGCCAACGCGCCGATCAGTCGGGGCGAGAGCGGTTCGTCGAAGATCACCCAGCCGAAAAAGACGCCGAAAACCGGCGCAAGAAATCCGAAGCTGGCGACATCCGAGGCCGGATAGATCGTCAGCACCCAGAACCAGGCGAGAAAGCCGCAGGCGACGATGGCGAGCGCCTGGAAGAACAGGATCCCGGTCAGCGCCGCGGTCGGCGCGCGCAGCATGTCGCCGGTCAGCCATGCGGCGCCGATCAGGATGGGGATGGAGACCGCGAGTTGATAGAGGAGCTGCATCTCCGGCGAAGAGCGCGACATCCGCGTCGTCCGCGTCATCAGCGCGATCGTCGCCCAGGCGACAGCCGAGAGGAGGCACATCACGTCGCCGATCAGCGCCCGCTCCGAGGCCGGCGCCGCGTTGCCGGAGAGCGCCAGGACCACCCCGCCGACGGCGAACGCGAGGCCGGCCGCCTTCGCCGCGGTCATGCGCTCGCCCGGCAGCAGGAAATGCGCGCCAAGCGTCACCCAGACCGGCATGGTGTAGAAAAAGACCGAGGCGCGCGAGACCGAGGTGTAATCGAGCGCGACAAACAGCAGCATGAACTCGACGCAGAAAACCAGGCCGCAGGCGACCCCCGCCGGAAGGCTGCCGTCGCTGATCGAAAGCCGTTTGCGAAGCAGCAGCGCGAAGATGAGCACCGGGAGGAATGCGATGGCCGAACGAAGCCCGGCCTGAAAAAACGGCGCGTAGCCGGCGTTCACCAGTTTCACCAACGCCTGATTGAGCCCCAGGGACGCCGAAAAGCTGACCAGCACGGCGCCGCCAAAGGCGTCGATCCTGTCTTTCCTCTGCATCGTAGTCATCCTCCCCCCGGTCTTAGATCAGGGGCGGACGCGCAAGGCAAAGCCGCATTCTGCAGATCAGGGTTGCGTGGAGAGGGGCGGCAGCGCTTTCAGATATGCGGCGATGGCGGCGCGATCCTCATCCGTCAGGAAGGCGGTGTTCTGCACCACGTCCGCCATCTGCCCGCCGGCGACGTCGTAATCGGGTGTGAAGCCGGATTTCAGATATTCGGCGATATCGGCCGCGCTCCAGTCCAGCCCGCCTTTGCCCGGCGTGATGTTCGGTATGCTTCCCTTGCCGTCCGGGTTCGGCCCGCCCGCCATCCAGCGCCCGCGCTTCAGCCCGCCGAACGCGTCGCGCGGGGTGTGGCATTCGCTGCAATGGCCCGGCCCCTCGACCAGGTAGCGCCCGCGCTCGATCTGAGGATCGCCGGTTTCGATCACCGGATGGGGCGAAAGGTAGAGCCGCTTCCAGAGTCCGACCCCGCGCCGGACGGAGAAGGGAAACGACACCTCATGCGCGACGCTCGTCTTGTCCGAAACCGGCAGGGTCATGAGATGGGCGTGAAGATCGACGACATCGGTCAGCGCCATCCGCGCGTAGGAGGTGTAGGGGAACGCGGGATAGTAGTGTTCACCCTGTGGCGAGACGCCCTCGATCATCGCGTTGGCGAGGTCCTCTTCGCTCCAGCCGCCGATCCCTTCGGGCCCTGGCGAGATGTTCGGCGCGTGGAAGGTTCCAAACGCGGTGACGAAGGCCCGTCCGCCGCCGAGCGCGACCTCTCCTTCCGCTCCTGGCGGCGTGTGGCAGGAGGCGCAGCCGCCGATATGGAAGATCCGCTCGCCGCGCGCGGGGTCGCCGGAGAGCCCGTCGAACGCGGCCGGATCGATCCTTTGCGGCGCCGTGAGCAGCCAGATGCCGGTCAGGCCCGCCGCGCCGATCGCGCCGAGCCCGATGATGAAAGCGCGCGTCCGCTTCATTCGTCCCTCAGTTTTTCGGGACGCGGTATTCCTTGTGGCAGGCGCCGCAGGCCTTTCCGACCGGTCCGATCCCTCCGCGCAGCGCTTCCAGCCCGTCGCCCGCGACCGCAGCCAGATTCGCGGTCGCGTCAGCGAGCGCGTCGATGTTTTCGGTGATCGCCGGATAGCTTGTCCAGATCACCGGGAGCGCTTCGGTCGCCTCCTCGCCCAGCGTATCGCTGTCCGAGCCGGCGGGCCACATCGCGCCCTGATCCAGCGCCGCGACCGCGGCCAGCGACTCCGCCGCCGCTTTCGCCTGCTCGGAATCGTACTCGACCTCGCCTTTCGCCATCGCGCCGAGCTGGCCGATATAGTGGGCGTTGAGCTTCATCAGCGATTGCCGCGCCGACACCGCCTTCGAGACGTCCTGGGCCATGGCTGCGCCAGCGCCAAGCGCGACCACCGCGGCCAGGCTGAATTTCACGAAATCTCCGATCATTGGCGTTCCTCTGCTGTGGCGGTGGACGCTGTCGCCGACCGCCTGCTGGCTCTGGTCTTTCAGACCATCCCCAACAGTGTAACTTGTGCGAAATGATGGTAGAACCCTGCAAATTTCGTTATGGAGATGTGCATTGCCGCACAACGGAAGCTGGGATGATCTACGCGTCGCGCTTGCGGTCGCGGATGCGGGTTCGGTGAACGCCGCCGCGAAGGCGCTGGGCCTCAACCACGCTACTGTTCTGCGCCGGATCAACGCGTTCGAGCGCCGTCGCGGCTTCACCCTGTTCGAGCGGAGCGCGCGGGGCGCCAGCGTCGCGCCCTCCGCCGCCGCGATGATTGAGAGGCTTCGCGCGGTCGAAGCCGCCATCGACGGGTTCGAGCGGGCGGCGGCCGGCGCGGACGGCCGGCTTTCCGGCTCGCTCAGGCTGACTTCGACCGATTCGCTCGTCGTTTCGCTCCTGCCGCCGCATCTCGCGGCGTTCCGGGCCGCCTATCCCAAGATGAGCGTGACGCTGGCGGCGACCAACGCGCGGCTCGATCTCGGCCGGCTCGACGCCGAGATGACCGTGCGCCCGGCGCAGGCGCTGCCCGAGAATCTAGTCGGCGAGCGGGTGGGCGCCATGCGGATGCGGGTCTGGGGCTCGGCGGCGTATCTCTCGGCGCATCCCTCGGGCGATCCGGCCGATCACGTCTGGCTGGGCGTGTCCGAACTGCTTTCGCGGTCTCCGGTTCATGAATGGCAGCAGTTGCTGCCCAAATCGCGCATCGCGTTTCGCGCGGACAGTTTCGTCACGCTCGCGGCGCTGGCGCGCGATGGGATCGGCCTCGCGTGTATCCCCGACTGTCTCGCCACGGGGCTCACGCGGGCCGCCGCGTTCAGCGAGACGTTCGAGACGGGCGTCTGGGTCGCCGCGCATCGGGACCTGGCGGAGACCCCGCGCATCCTGGCCTGCCGGCGTTTTTTCGCGGCGGCGCTGCGCGCCGACCCGGTTCTTCGAGCTCAGTAGTGCGGTGGGCGCTGATCGGGATCGGGGGCGTCCTCCGGCTCCGCCGCCATCGCCTCCAGCGAGCGGGTCAGTTTCGCGATCTGATGTTTCAGCGCGTCGATCTCCGCCCATTGCCGGGAGCAGGTCTCGGAAAGGTCGGCGATCTCCGCCTCGGCGTGAGCGAGCGCGATCTCCAGCGACTCGAAGCGCTCAGAGGTCATAGAGCGCCCCGAATTTCGCTTCGAGATGATCGAGAAGGGGCGCCGCGGAGGGCGGCGCGCCCGTCGCCTCCTCGATCAGCGCCGGGGCGGCCAACGCCCGTCCCCTGACGTGGATCTTCTCGCGCAGCCAGGCGAGGATCGGCCCGGTCTCAGCCGTGCGCAGCATCTCGTCGCGCCCCGGAAGCGCCGTTCGCATCGCGGCGTCGAGACAGGCGGCGTAGACGTTGCCGAGCGCATAGGTCGGGAAATAGCCGAAGAGCCCGGCCGACCAGTGCACGTCCTGCAGCGCGCCAAGCGCGGCGTCGGGCGGCGTCAGCCCGAAATCGCGCCGGAAGCGCGCGTTCCATTCCGCCTCCAGCGCATCCACCTCCAGCGCCCCGGAGATGAGATCGCGCTCCAGTTCGAACCGCAGCAGGACATGGAGATTGTAATGCGCCTCGTCCGCCTCGGTGCGGATGAAGCCGGTCTCGACGCGGTTGGCGGCGGCGTAGAGCGCGTCCGGCCCGTCGAGTCCGGTTTCGCCGAACGCCTCCACCATCACGGGATGCAGCCACTCTGCGAACGGGCGTGAACGCCCGACCCAGTTCTCCCAGAACCGGGACTGGCTTTCATGCACCGCCATCGAGCAATAGTCGGCCGCCGGCAGGAACGGATCGGCCGCGCCCTGCGCATAGAGCGCGTGGCCGGTCTCGTGAATGGTCGAGTAGAGGCAGTTGAAAGGGTCCGCCTCGTCCACGCGCGTGGTGATACGGACATCGCCGCCGGTCCCGGAACAGAAGGGGTGAACCACGAGGTCGATCCGTCCGGCCTCCAAATCGTAGCCGATGCGCCGCGCCACCGTCTTCGCAAGGCTGAGTTGCCGCGCCGACGCGAAGGCGCCTTCGGGCGCTTTCGGGGCGGGTTTCTCGGCGATCGCGGCGCGGAGCGCGGTGAGGCGCGGGCGCATCCCCTCCAGCATTGGGCCGATATCGGCGGTCTTTGCGCCGGGTTCGAACTGATCGAGCAGCGCGTCGTAGAGCGCGTCCGGCCCGTCCCCTTCCGCGAGACAGGCGGCCTCCTCCCGCTTCAGCGCCAGGATCTGCTTCAGGGCAGGGGCGAAGGCCTGAAAGTCCTTCGCCGCCCGCGCGGCGGCCCAGACGCGATGCCCTTCCGACGCCGCTTTCGCGCTTTCTTCCGCCAGCCGCGCCGGAATGCGGGTCGCCAGGCGATAGGCCCGCTCCGCCTCGCGGAGATTCGCCGCGTCGAATTCCGATAGCGCGCGGCGGTCGATCGCCGCGATCCACTCAGGGATGCGCGGATCGGCGTTGCGCGCGTGGATCACCGCCGCCATCGCCCCGGCCAGTTCCGCCCGTTGCGCGGCGCCTTTCACCGGCATCATCGCCTCCTGATCCCAGGAGAGCAGCCCCGCCGTCTGCTCCAGCGCGGCGGTCTGGCGAAGATGGGAGAGGAGGGAGGCGAAGGACATATGGAAGCTCCGTCGGTCGAAACGATGCGCGGTGGGATACGCCCAATTCCGGGCAAAGACAAAGCATGGCTTCGCCACCGCGGCGCGCCGCCTTGCCACCTCCCATCCGTCCCGATATACGCGCCGAGACCCCGACCGACGCCCCAGCGAGGCACCGCATGAAGATCAACGGCAACGAAATCCGTCCCGGCAACATCATCGAGCACAATGATGGTCTCTGGATCGCCGTGAAGACGGCGCATGTGAAGCCCGGCAAGGGCGGCGCCTTCGCGCAGGTCGAGCTGAAGAACATCCGGAACGGCTCCAAGCTCAACGAGCGCTTCCGCTCGGCCGACAAGGTCGAGCGGGTCCGGCTCGATCAGAAGGATCAGCAGTTTCTCTACGAGAGCGACGGGATGCTGGTCTTCATGGACTCGGAAACCTTCGAACAGACCGAGATTCCCGCCGATATCCTCGGCGACCGGCGGCCCTTCCTTCAGGACGGGATGACCGTGACGGTGGAGTTTTACGAGGAGGAGGCGCTTTCCTGCACACTCCCCGAGAAGGTCACCTGCGAGATCAGCGAGACCGAGCCGGTGGTGAAGGGCCAGACCGCCGCGAACAGCTTCAAGCCGGCGGTGCTGGAGAACGGCGTCCGCGTCCTCGTCCCGCCCTTTGTCGGTCAGGGCGAAAAGATTGTCGTCAATACGGAGACAGCCGAATATGTCGAGCGCGCGTGAACCGGCGACCCCGGAGCAGATGATCGACAACGACCGGGTGCGGGTGACGCGGTGGTCGTTCAACCCCGGCGCCGCGACCGGCTGGCATGTCCATGAATACGATTACATCGTCACGCCCATCATCGGTTCGGCGGTGACCATCGTCGACGGGGAAGGCCGCGAGACCGCTGTCGAGATGGTCGCCGGCGTTTCCTATTTCCGCGAAGCGGGCGTCGCGCATGATGTGATAAACGCCGGGCCGGGACCGCTCGTCTTCGTGGAGACGGAACTGAAAGAGGCGCGGACGTGACCACCGGCTCGGCCAATCTCAACGTGATGATCAAAGCCGCGCGGCGCGCCGCGCGCGGCCTCAACCGCGATTTCGGAGAGGTGGAGAACCTTCAGGTCTCGATGAAGGGAGCGGGAGATTTCGTCTCCCGCGCCGACATCAAGGCCGAACAGGTCATTCGCGACGTGCTGATGGAGGCGCGCCCCGCCTATGGCTGGCTGGGTGAAGAGAGCGCCGCGGCCGAGGCCGAAGACGGGATGCATCGCTGGCTCGTGGATCCCCTCGACGGGACGACGAATTTTCTTCACGGCCTGCCGCACTGGGCGGTCTCCATCGCGCTGGAGCGCAAGGGAGAGATCATTTCCGCCGTGGTGTTCGACCCGGTCAAGGATGAGATGTTCACCGCCGAAAAGGGGCAAGGGGCGTGGATGAACGACCGGCGCCTCCGCGTTTCGGGCCGGCGTGACATGATCGAGATGATTTTCGGCACCGGCGTTCCCTTCGCCGATTCCAAGCACCTGCCGAAATCGCTGCGCGAGTTCTCCCTGCTTCTGCCGCGCTGCGCCGGAGTCCGGCGCTGGGGCGCCGCCTCGCTCGACCTCGCCTATGTCGCCGCGGGGCGGCTCGACGGGTTCTGGGAGCGCGGCATCCAGCCCTGGGATGTCGCCGCCGGATCGCTGCTGGTGCGCGAGGCGGGCGGGTTGATCGGCGCTCTCGACGGGCCGGGCGACCCGGTCAATGACGGTCGCATCATCGCCGCGAACGCCGAGGTGTTCGAACGGCTGGGCGAAATTCTCGCCGAGGCCTGACACGTTAGCACGGAAGGCGGCGGCGAGCCTTGCGTATTTTGCATTGCAGCATTGCCTTGCGAAATCCTCGGTATCATCCAATTAGAGCTAAGGTGCGCTGCAAGAGAACAGCCACGGGGCGAATGTTGTCAGGGGGAGGAGACGCGCCTTAGTCAGGAGGTCTCCAATGTCGCACGCATCCAGATCCGAGGGTTTCGGGAAGACGCCCGAGTTCCTTGTTCCGGACATCACTTTCGAAGAAATCGATGCGGCCATGTCGCGCGCGAGACGTTTGCGCGCCGAGGCGGTGGCGGCCGGTTTCGCCGGTCTCTGGCGCGCGCCGGCGCGGCTTTTCACGCGGCGCGCGGCGCCGCATCATGTCCGGACATCGCTCACGGCGCTCCGGTCGTCGGCCGAGATTCTGCGGGATAACCCGGAAATCGACCCGGCCCAGCGCCGACGGCTCGTCGATATCGTCCTCGCCGAGGAGGCGCGGCTCGAACGCCTGATCGGCCGGTACGATCGATCGGAACGCGCCGCCTGACATGGCGGGCGGTTACCCGCGGCTCGAACCGGAGGCGCCGGAGCCGTTGATCGTCCGGCGGCTGTCGGCTTTCGATCTTCCGGCGATCGAGGCGCATTTCATGGCGCTCGGCGCGCCTGATCGCCGATTGCGCTTTTTCGGTGGGGTCGGCGATTCCGGGATCCGGGAGCATTGCCGCCGGATCGACTGGGCGCGCCTTGTCGTGCTCGGCGCAGCGCGTGGCGACCGATTGGTCGGGGTGGCGGAACTTGCGCTGCCGCCGCGCGGCGGAGCGGCCGAGGCGGAGCTCGGGCTGTCGGTGGATGCGGCCGAGCGGCGGCGCGGGACCGGCGCGCGTCTTCTGGCGGCTTCGCTCGCTCTCGCCCGGAACCGTTACGCCGGCCGCCTTACGCTGCGGTGTCTGGCGGATAATCCGGCGATGCGGGCGCTCGCGATCAAATTCGGCGCAAGTCTTCAAGCCCATTCAGGCGAGTTCGCTGGGGTCGTCGCGGCGCCATGGCCGAGCCTTCCGAGCCTCTTCGAGGAAGCGGAGGTCATGCGCGCCGGTTGGCTGCACGCGGTTTTCGAGTTGAACCCACTTCCCCCCGCCGCCCCGCAGAGCCCTGCGTTCGCTTCGGGAAAGCGCGCCGCCTGAGGTCTTGCGGCTCGCCCCGCGCCGCCCCATGATGCGCCGCGACATGAGACGCGCGAGAGAAAGCGGCGGAGGGCCGGGCATGGTCGCCATTAACCGGACCAAGACGGAATTCGAGCAACCGGTCCGGCAGATCCTCGCGATGCTCGCCGCGCTGGCGGCGGTCGGCGTCGCAGCCTATTTCCTCTACAAGCCGATCGAGACGGTATTCCTCGCCAATGTCGGGTTGAACGGGCTGATCGGAGGGGTGTTCCTCATCGGTCTGGTCGCCACGTTCTGGCAGGTGATCTCGCTCATCCGGGCGGTGAGCTGGATCGAGGGGTTCGCGATCGACCGGCCAGGGCATGAATTCGTCGAACCGCCGCGGCTCTTGCGCTCGCTCTCCACGCTCCTGCGCGACCAGCGGGCGCGCAGCGCGCTGACCGCGACTTCGACCCGCTCGATCCTCGACACCGTGGCGACGCGGATCGACGAGAGCCGCGACATCACGCGCTATATCATCAACCTGCTGATCTTTCTCGGCCTGCTCGGCACGTTCTGGGGGCTTTCGCTGACCGTGCCGGAAGTGGTGAACACGATCCGCTCGCTGAAGCCGACCGCGGGCGGCGGGATCGATTTCGACAAGTTGATGAGCGGGCTGGAGAGCCAGCTGAGCGGCATGGGCACGGCCTTCGCCTCCTCCCTGCTCGGCCTCGCGGGCTCGCTCGTGGTCGGGTTGATCGAATTGTTCGCCTCCCGCGCGCAGAACCAGTTCTTTCGCGAGCTGGAAGACTGGCTGGCGACGATCACCCGGATATCGCTCGCCACCGACGCCGCCGATGGCGACCAGATTGGCGCCGCCGCGATGCTGGTCGAACAGAACTCCAGCCAGATATCCGAACTCGCCGGCCTCGTCGCGGAGATGGTCGCGCGACTGGAGATGGCGGATGAGGCCAAGGACGCCCCGCAGGCCGACCCGGAGGAGGGCGCGCGGCAGACCGCGCTGCTGGCCCGGATCGCCGAACGACTGGAGACGCCGCAGGAGGCGGCCCCCGCCGGCGGCCTTGACGATGAGACGCAGGCGCGCATCCGTAATATCGACCGGCAATTGCTGCGGCTGACCGAGGAGCTGGCCGCCGGCCGTCAGGATGCGGTCGGCGAATTGCGTGCTGAGATCGGCGGGCTCTCACGCGCGCTGACCATGCTCGCCGAACGGGCCGGGCGGGACTGAGCGATGGCGGTCGGCCGGCTTTCCGACCGGGCGAGGACCAGCGCCGCGATATGGCCAGGTTTCGTCGACGCGATGACGGCGCTTCTGCTGGTGCTGATGTTCGTGCTGTCGATCTTCATGATCGTCCAGTTCGTGCTTCGCATGCAGCTCACCGGCCAGGAGACGCTGATCGAGATTCAGGAAGACAGGATCGGCGAGCTGAACGCCCAGCTCTCCTCGCTCTCGAACGTGCTGGCGATGGAAGTGACGCGGGGCGAGGATCTCGACCGTGAACTGAACGTCGCGCGCGCCACGCTGATCGACCGCGAGGGAGAGATCGACCGGCTCGGGGGCGTGGTCGCCGGATTGAACGAAGAGAAGGCGGCGCTGCAGAACCGCGTGGCGAGCTTCGAGACGCAGGTCGCCTCGCTGCTGGCGGAGCGCGCGAAGCTGGAGGATAACGTCGCTGCGCTCGAGACGGCGCGCGACGCCGAGATCGACGCGAAGGAGGCGCTGAATCTGGCGCTGGCCAAGGCGCGCGAGGAGATCGACGCCGAAGCCGAGGCGGCGCGCCGCGCGGCGGCGGAGCGCGAGGCGCTGGAGGCGCTCGTCGCTTCGTTGAAGGATGAGAAGGCCGAGGGCGAGGCCGCGATCTCGAAGCTGAAAGCCGAGGATGCGGCCAATCTGGCGCTCATCGCCGCGCTTGAGGGCGAGCGCGATGAGGGGCGGGAGCGAATAGCGGAGCTGGAGGCGGCGCGCGAAGCGGCCGCGAACGACGCCGCCGCCAACGCCGAGGCGCGGGACGCGGCGCTGGCGCGGGTCGGTGAACTGACGGCCGAGCTGAACGAGGAGGAGCGGCTGCGTCTCGCCTCTCTCGCGGCCGCCGAGGCGCTGCGCCGGAAATTGCGCGACGCGGATGCGGAACTGACGTCGATGACGCTGGCGTTGGAGGAAAAACGCCGTCAAGCGGAGGAAACGCTGACGCTGCTGGCGGCCGCGGAAGCCGCGAAGCGGGAGCTGGAGGCGGCCCGCGACGACCTCAACGCCGAGTTGAGCGAGCAAGAGAAGGCGAAGGAGCGCGAAAAGGCGCTGCTGGCGCTCGCGCGCTCACGCCTTGCGGAGCGCGAAACGGAGGTTTCCGAACAGGCGAAGGCGCTCGCGCTGCTCAATGAGCAGGCGGCGGAACTGCGCGCGCAACTGGGGCAGCTATCGGCGCAGCTTGGCGCGTCCGAGGCGAAGGATCGCGAATCCGAGGCCGAAATCGCCAATCTTGGCGCGCGGCTCAACGCGGCGCTCGCCCGCGAGGTGCAGCTCAAGGCCCGCGAGGCCGAACGACTCAAGGCGGAGAACGAAAGCCTGGAGAGCTATCGTTCCGAGTTCTTCGGCGAGATGCGCAAGGCGCTCGGCGACCGGCGTGACATCCGCATTGTCGGCGATCGCTTCATCTTCCAGTCGGAGGTTCTGTTCGACACCGGTTCGGCTGAACTCGGGTTCGAAGGCCGGGCCGAGCTTTCCAATCTCGGCGGCGCGCTGCGCGAGGTGATCGACCGGATTCCAGACGGTATCGACTGGTTGCTGGTTGTCGAAGGCCATACTGATGATGTGCCGATCAGCGGCGGGCGCTTCCGCGACAACTGGGAATTGAGCCAGGCGCGGGCGCTTTCGGTCGTGCGCTTCCTCACCGAATTCGAGGATGTGCCGGCTGAACGGCTCGCGGCGCTCGGCTATGGCCAGTTTCAGCCCCTGGATACGCGCGACACGCCGGAGGCGCGGGCGAGGAACCGCCGGATCGAGTTGAAATTCACCGAGAGACCGCCGCGCGGCGGGTGAGCCGGGCTCAGGCGCCGCCGGCCTTTATCATCGTCGCGGCCGCCGTGTAGCCGCCCGCTGCGCCATCGACGAAATGGACATGGTCGTCCTCGGTGATGGAGGGAACGATGCAGGTCATGATCGCGGCGTCCTGTTCGAAAAGCCCGTAGCGGAGAAGGCCCCTTTCCGCCGCCCGATCCAGCAGCGCCCCGATCCGCTTGCGCGTTTCCGGATCGCAGTCGATCGTCATCTTCAACCCGTCGTCGAATTTCCGGAAATCGACGTTCGCGGCGGTGACGCGGCAGTAATGTCCGGGGTCGAATTCACCCGCCTTCATGCCGGTGCGAAAGAAGAAAAGGGCGAGCAGTGTTTCGAACCAGAGTTGCGCCTTTCGTTTCCAGAGCGGTTTGTCGCCCCGGCTCGCTTTCGCCTCCAGCTCCAGCCCCTCTGGCGGCCAGCGGTAGGACGGGCCTGTCTGGGGGATGGGGTTCCCGGTCCGCTCCAGTTCCTCTTCGATCGCGATCAGCTCGCCGAGCGTGGCCGCGACTTCGCTCGGGTCCGCATCCGGCGACGGCAGAACGACCAGCGAGAGGATCTTGCCGAACCGGGCCTCCATCGGCGTCCAGCGGCAGGAAAGCCCGGTGAGATCGGGGCGCGCGCCCTCGGGCGCTATCGGCGCCTCGAAGCGGCCGGCCTTCATCTCCGCCTCCAGCCAGGAGACGCCGCCGCCGGAAAACATCGCGTAGTCCGCGCCGCGCGAGGCGCGATAGCGCGCGACGGCCACTTCGCGGCCTTCGGCCCTGATCTCCGCCACCGTCGCCGCCGCGGCGCGAAGCGTGACGCCGAACTCCGCCAGCGCCCAGCGGCGCGTGGCGCCGAGCGCGGCGCGCGCCGTCTCGGCCTCGCGTGGCGGAACGGCGAAGACCGCGCCGTCGCCGCCGAAAACATAAGGAAAGGCGAGCCCGGCATGCGCGTTGATCTGCGCCGAGATCACCGCCGCGCCGATGGTGTTCACAGTCTTGTACGCGCCGCTCCGGATCAGCGCGGTCGAGCCCTCGATATCCGCGGCCCCGACCAGCCAGTCGTCTGGCATCGGCGAATACGCTCCGGGGCGCGCAAGATCGTCGAATCGTTCGCGCAGCGGCAGGGCGTCGAAAAAGGCGGCGCTGGCTTCTGGATCCATCTGGGCGGGTTTCTCAGGCGTTCGTCGCGGGGCGCGCGTTCACCCGCCCCGCCAAGGTCGCTATTCCGCCGTCAGGAGCGGCGGCCGGTCGCCCGAAAGCCGTTTCGCCTCCGGCGGCGTGATATCGAGCGCAAGTTCGCCATCGCGAACCTCCACCTTCACCAGCCCGCCCTTGGCGAGTTTGCCGAAGAGAAGTTCCTCGGCCAACGGTTTCTTGATGTGCTCCTGAATGACCCGGGCGAGCGGGCGCGCGCCCATCCGGTCGTCATATCCCTTGTCGGCCAGCCATCCGGCGGCCTCGGGGGAGAGCTCGATGGCGACGGCGCGATCCATCAGCTGGGCTTCGAGCTGCAGAACGAACTTCTCCACCACCTGCAGGATCACCTCGCGCGGGAGGGCGCCGAAGCTGACCACCGCGTCGAGCCGGTTGCGGAACTCGGGGCTGAAGGCCTTCTCGATGGCGGCGATATCCTCGCCCTCGCGCCGGTCGCGGCCGAAGCCGATTGCGGTCGCGGCCTGCTCCGCGGCGCCGGCGTTGGAGGTCATGATCAGCACGACATTGCGGAAATCGACCGATTTTCCGTTGTGGTCCGTCAGTTTGCCGTGATCCATCACCTGCAGGAGGATGTTGAACACGTCGGGGTGCGCCTTCTCGATCTCGTCAAGAAGGAGGACCACATGCGGGTGCTGATCGACGCCGTCGGTCAGAAGCCCGCCCTGATCGAAGCCCACATAGCCCGGGGGCGCGCCGATCAGGCGGCTGACGGAGTGTTTCTCCATGTATTCGGACATGTCGAAGCGCAGGAGCTCCACCCCGAGAATATCCGCGAGTTGTTTCGCGACCTCGGTCTTGCCGACACCGGTGGGCCCGGCGAAGAGATAGGAGCCGATCGGCTTTTCCGGTTCGCGGAGTCCGGCGCGGCTGAGCTTGATCGCGCTCGCCAGCGCGTCGATCGCCCGATCCTGGCCGAAGACGACGCGCTTCAGCTTGCCCTCCAGATCCTTGAGAAGCTCGGCGTCGTCCTTGGAGACGCTCTTCGGCGGGATGCGGGCGATCTTCGCCACGACCGATTCGATCTCCTTCACGCCGATGGTCTTCTTGCGCTTCGAGTCGGCCAGCAGATGCTGAGCCGCGCCGGCCTCGTCGATGATGTCGATCGCGCTGTCGGGGAGCTTCCTGTCGTTGATGTAGCGATGCGCCAGATCGACCGCCAGCTTCACGGCCTCGCCGGTGTAGCGGATCTCGTGGTGATCCTCGAAATAGGGTTTCAGGCCGCGGATTATCTTCACCGCGTCGTCGAGGCTCGGCTCGTTCACGTCGATCTTCTGGAACCGGCGGGAAAGCGCGCGGTCCTTCTCGAAATGCTGGCGATATTCCTTGTAGGTGGTCGAGCCCATGCAGCGGAGCGTCCCCGACTGAAGCGCGGGCTTCAGGAGGTTGGATGCGTCCATCGCGCCGCCGGAGGTGGCGCCGGCGCCGATCACGGTGTGGATCTCGTCGATGAAGAGAATCGCGTCAGGGTGATCCTCCAGCTCCTTCACCACGGCCTTCAGCCGTTCCTCGAAATCGCCGCGATAGCGCGTACCGGCCAGAAGCGCGCCCATGTCGAGGCTAAAGATCGTCGCCCCGGCGAGCACGTCTGGCGTCTCGCCCTCGACAATCTTCTTCGCCAGACCTTCCGCAATGGCGGTCTTGCCGACGCCGGGATCGCCGACCAGCAGCGGGTTGTTCTTCCGCCGCCGGCAGAGCACCTGGATGCAGCGCTCGACCTCGTCGCCGCGGCCGATCAGCGGGTCGACCTTGCCCTGGCGCGACTTGGCGTTGAGATCGACGCAGTACTTCGAGAGCGCGGTCTCCTCCGCCTTGCCGCCGGCGGGCGTCTCGGTCTCCGCCTCATCGGCGTCCTCGGCGCCCCTCACCTGCCGCGGCTCGCCATAGGCGGGGTCCTTGGCGACACCGTGGCTGATATAGTTGACCGCGTCATAGCGGGTCATGTCCTGTTCCTGCAGGAAGAAGGCGGCGTGGCTCTCGCGCTCGGCGAAGATCGCGACCAGCACGTTGGCGCCTGTGACTTCCGAGCGCCCTGAGGACTGGACATGGATCGCGGCGCGCTGGATCACGCGTTGAAAACCCGTGGTCGGCGCAGCTTCCGATCCCTCGATCTCGCTGACCAGCGTCTCCAACTCCTCATCGATGAACCGAGTGAGGGCGGCGCGCAGCGCCTCGACATCGACGCCGCAGGCGCGCATCACGCCCGAGGCCTCCGGTTCGTCCACAAGGCTGAGCAGGAGATGCTCCAGCGTCGCCAGTTCATGCCGACGGGCGTTGGCGAGCGCAAGCGCGCGGTGGATGGCCTCTTCCAGCGACTTGGTGAAGGACGGCATGTGAGCTCCGTTCGTCGATAGCGCGGTCGCAACATGCGGCCGCATTCGGATGACAACACTTTATGTCGGGCTTGTCAGCACCCGATCAAGACGAAGGGCGCCGCAAAGTGTAATTTTACAGTGAACGGGCCGGCCGAGGTTCGCGGGGAACGGGCGTACGCCTATTCCTTTTCCATCGTGCATTGCAGCGGATGCTCGTTCCGGCGCGCATAGTCCATGACCTGCGTCACCTTGGTCTCCGCCACTTCGAAGGAGAATACGCCGACCACCGCGAGGCCGCGGCGATGGACGGTCAGCATCAGTTCGACCGCCTGGGTGTTGGTCAGCCCGAAAATGCGCTCCAGGACATGAACGACGAACTCCATCGGCGTGTAGTCGTCGTTGAGCAGCATGACCTTGTAGAGCGAGGGACGCTGCGTTTTCGATTTGGGCCTGGCGATGATCGCGGTGTCGGCGCCGCCCTTGCGCGTATCGCCGCCCCCGTCATCGTCGGGGCCGGATTTCCGGCGCTCGTCGTCATCCGCGGCGCGGACGAGAACGGCCCTGTCGATTTTACGGACTTCGGTCATCGAGGTTCCGGCGTGTCATTCATGGCGATTGACGCCATGATATAATGACCACCCCCGACAAGAAAAGGGGGCCGTGGCCCCCTCTTCGAACTTCGGCGTCTGGTCGCGCTGGAGCGCGTTCAGAGGCGATAGGACTTCACCATGTCGGCGGCGGCGGCGGCGCGCGCGTTCATCGGCTCGGCCATGTCCTTGGCGGCGGCCATGAACATCTCGTTGATCTTCGCGGCCTGCTTCATGTAGCCGTCCAGCGAGGTCTTGGCGAACGCGGCCTGCTTCTCAACGAACTCGGGCACGGTCTTGATCGAGGACATCTCCTTGGCGGAGGCGACGGCTTCCTCGACGGACTTCTTCGAGAAGCTCATGATCTCGGCGTTCAGCTCTTCAGCGGCCTTGACGGCGACGCTGGAGGATTTCATCAGCGCGTCCATGTTGTCCTGGCCGAAGGCGGCGACGTCCTCGAGGGATTTGCTGATCTTCTCGAACTGGTCGGTCGCAGCTTTCTGCGCATCGGCGGCGAGGGTCTCGACTTTCGCGGCGGCGTCTTTGGCGGTGGCCATAATCGCGTCTCCTTCGGAATGCGCCTGGTCGGGTCGGCCGGGCTGGGTTCTGGTTACGGAAGGCTATATGGCGAGCATGTTGCACTGCGTCAATAATTTTCTTGCAGCGCAGCAAAAAAACTTTGCACCGCCGCTTTTCTTCGCGGTTAGGTTTTCGGAAAAGACTTTTTGTTTCCATCGGCTGTCCGACGATGTTAGCATCCCGTCAGAGCATGTGTTCGGATGGGCCGCGAAAGAGCTCGCCGGGCGCGAATCAAAAGACTACAGGCGCGAGGGTAATATGGGTATGCTGCGCACGGGGATCGCCCGGTTGGCGATCGTGCTGGGGGTTCTATGCGCGGCGGCGGGCGCCGCTTCCGCGGCCCCCTACGCCGCACTGGTGATGGACGCGCGCTCCGGCGCGATTCTTCACGAGCATGACGCGGACCGAAGACTTCAACCGGCGTCGTTGACGAAGATGATGACGCTCTACCTTACATTCGAAGCGGTGACATCAGGCCGTCTGAGCCTTGACCAGCGCGTCAAGATTTCGCGCAGGGCGGCGGCGCAACCGGCTTCGAAGATCGGCATGCGGGTCGGCCAGCGGGTCACGATCCGGGATCTGATTCGCGCTGCGTCGGTCAAGTCGGCCAATGACGCGGCGGTCGCGCTCGGCGAGGTTCTCGGCGGCAGCGAGGCGGAGTTCGCGCGCATGATGACCGCGAAGGCGAAGTCGCTGGGCATGATGAACACGAGCTTTCGCAACGCTTCCGGTCTGACGGCCAAGGGGCAGTACTCCACCGCCCGCGACATGGCGCTCATGGGCCGTGCGCTGTTTTACGATTTCCCGCAATATTACAATCTCTTCAGCCGTATATCGACCCGCACGATGGGCAAGACGGTCTACAACACCAACCGGCGCCTGCTGAGGAGCTATCGCGGGGCGGACGGCATAAAGACCGGCTTCACGAACGCCGCCGGCTTCAATCTGGTGTCCTCGGCGGAGAGGAACGGGGAGCGGATCATCGCCGTGGTCTTCGGCGGGCGCAGCTCGAAATCCCGGAATGCGCGAATCGCCGAACTGCTCGATCTCGGCTTCCGCAAGGCGCCGCGACAGGCGATCGTGGTCTCCACCGCGGAGATGGCGGCGCGCCACGGCGCGAGGTCGTCGGTGCGGATGGCCGCGGTGACGCGAAGCCCGACGCCGGTTCCGCGGCCGGGCGAGGTTGTCGACGAGTTGCGCGCGCTGATCGCGCAGGCCGGCGACGCGATCATTCCGGCGGCGCAGGCGTCCGAAAGCCCGGAGATCTACTCCAGCTACTCCCCTCGTCGAAGCCCGTCGCCGCTGTTCAAACCCGGAACGGCGCAGAAGGTCGCCGCGCCAATTCCGCGCCCGACCAACGGCAAGTCCGCCGCGCTCGAAGCGCAGGAGGTCGACTGGGCGGTGCAGATCGGCGTCTTCTCTCGGGAGGAGACGGCGATCGCTGAACTCACCTCCGCGGCGTTGAGCGATATCGGCGGCCTCAACCGGGCCGGGCGGGAGGTCGACACGATGACGCTTTCCGGGCGGCCGGCCTATCGCGCGCGTCTGACCGGGTTTGATCGGCCCACTGCGCTGGCGGCCTGCGTCGCGCTGCGCGAGCACGGGCGTGACTGCCTGCCGGTCGCCGACGCCGCAAGGTAAGGCGCCTGGCGTCACGGAGCGCCGGAGCGCCGCCCGCTTCGACAGGAGGATGAGGCGTTACGGCGCGCGCGCCGCGGCGTTGTCGGATCAGGGGGCGGCCGCGGGCCGGCCGACCGAACTGTAGGCGAAGCCCGCGGCGGCCGCGGCGGCGGGCCGGTAGATGTTCCGCAGGTCGACCATCACGTCTCCGGCCATGAGCGCGTGGAGCCGCGGGAGGTCGAGTCCTCTGAACTCGTTCCACTCGGTGATGATGACGACGGCGTCCGCGCCGGTCGCGGCGTCGTAGGCGTCCACCGCCCAGGCGGCGCCGGGCAGCAGCGCCTCGCCTTCCTTTCGTCCCTCCGGGTCGGCGATGACGACATGGGCGCCGGCCTCGATCAGCGTCGGAGCGATGACCAGAGCCGGCGCGTCGCGCATGTCGTCGGTGTCGGGCTTGAACGTAACGCCGAGAATCGCGATGCGCCTGCCCGCGACATCGCCGTCGCAGGCCGCGATCACCTTTTCCGCCATCCTGCGCTTGCGCGCGTTGTTGACCGCGATCACCGTTTCGACGATGCGAAGCGGCGAATCCAGTTCCTGCGCCGTATGGAAAAGCGCCAGCGTGTCCTTCGGGAAGCAGGAGCCGCCATAGCCCGGCCCGGCGTGGAGAAACTTGCCGCCGATCCGGTTGTCGAGCCCCATGCCCTTGGCCACCGCCTGAACGTCGCCGCCGGTTTTCTCGCAGAGATCGGCGATCTCGTTGATGAAGGTGATCTTGGCGGCGAGGAAGGCGTTGGCGGCGTATTTGGTGATCTCGGCGCTCTCCAGCGTGGTGAAGACCATCGGCGTTTCGCGAAGATTGAGCGGGCGATAAAGCTCGCTCATTACTGTGCGCGCCCGCTCGTCCCTGTCGCTCTCCAGACCGACGACGACGCGGTCGGGGCGCATGAAATCCTCGATCGCCGCGCCTTCGCGCAGGAATTCAGGGTTGGAGACGATGGCGACCGGCGCGTCCGGCCGCGCCGCCCTGATGCGCCGCGCGACCTCCCGATTGGCGCCGACCGGGACTGTCGATTTGGTGATCACGACGGTGAACCCATCGATCGCCGCCGCCACTTCTTCCGCCGCCGCGTAGACGTAGCTGAGATCGGCGTGACCGTCGCCGCGTCGCGCCGGCGTCCCGACCGCGATGAAAACCGCGTCGGCGGCCGCGACCGCGTTCTCCAGGTCGGTCGTGAAGCGCAGCCGGCCGGAGTCCACGTTCTTCGCCATCAGCGCCTTGAGCCCGGGCTCATAGATCGGCGTCTCGCCGCGGTTCAGGGTGTCGATCTTCTCGGTCTGCTGATCCACGCAGACGACCTCATGGCCGAAATCCGAGAAGCAGACGCCGGATACGAGGCCGACATAACCGGTTCCGATCATCGCAACGCGCATCTCTGGCCTCCTCTAGCCGCAGCCGGCCCTCATATTGCAGCGGTAACCCCCGGCAAGGCGAGCGTTTTCAGAAGGTCTCTCACTTCCTGACGCGCCGCAACATGGGAAAGCGACATTGCGCCGCCCTTCACATCCATGAGCGTGAGGCCGTCGAGAAACAATTCGCGGAAGATCACCCGTTCGGAGAACCCCGGCGCGATCCGGAATCCGATCCGGGTCGAGAGCTCCTCCAGAAACCGGCCGACCTTTCGCTTGTTATGGGCCTGAAGATTGGACATCCGGTTACGGGTGACGATCCAGTCGATCGACTTCAGACCGGCCTTGGCGCGAAGCTGGCGGGCGCGCCAGACCATTTCCGAATATACCGAAGGGCCAAGCACCTTTTCGGTGCCGGGGTCGACATGGGCGAGAAGATCGAAATCGATCAGGCTGTCGTTCATCGGCGTGATCAGCGTGTCGGCGCTGGCGTGCGCCAGCTGAGCGAAATAGCTGTGCGCGCCGGGGCAGTCGATCAGGATGAAATCCGTGAGCGCCTGCAATTCCTCAAGCGCGCGGCCGAAGCTCTCGTCGTCCTCGACCCGCGCGTCGCGCCGGTCGACGGCGCGAGAAGCGGCGAAGTTCCGTCGCTCCGGCGCGCCGAGGTTCTCGCCTGTCTTGGCGGCGTAGGCGGCGCGATTATCGAGATAGCGAAAGAAGCTCTGCTGACGAAGGTCGAGATCCATCGCCCCGACGCGCTTGCCCTGACGGACGAGCGCGGCGAAGAGGTGCATCGCCGTCGTTGATTTGCCAGAGCCGCCCTTCTCATTGCCGAGTACGATGACATGAGCGCGGGCCATGGCCCCTCCGGATAAGAGAACAGGCTAGTTCGGGGAAAAGCAGCCTGCGTCGCTCGGCCGCGTCGGCTTTCTCAGAAGCCGAAGCCCTCGAATTTCTTCTTAAACCGGGTCACACGTCCGCCAGTGTCCATCAGCCGCTGGTTGCCGCCGGTCCAGGCCGGATGCGCAGAGGGGTCGATGTCCAGCGTGAGAGTCGCGTTCTCTTCGCCATAGGTGGAGCGCATCTTCACGACGTCGCCGCTCAACAGCTTGACGTCGATGAAGTGGTAATCCGGGTGAATGTCTTTTTTCATCGGTTCAGGTCCTGATTTCCGGCGCGGATTTCCGACCCGCGCCTCGTATCGAACTGCGCCGTATAGAGAACCCGCGAGGGCGGGGCAAGACCCGCGGAGCGCACTTGCGTTCGCGGCGCGGGCCGTGATGATCCGGCGGAAAAGGAGCCCCAGATGAGCGTCACACTCGCCGATATTCTCGAAGCCGAAGCCGCGATCCGCCCGCATGTCCGGCGCACGCCGGTTATGGAGGTGGACCCGGCGGATTTCGGTATCGAATGGCGTGGCCGGATTTCGCTCAAGCTCGAATGCATGCAGCATACTGGCAGTTTCAAGGCGCGCGGCGCCTTCGCGACCCTGTTGACGCCGCCTGACGACCGACGCCCGGCGGTCGCGGTGTCCGGCGGCAATCACGGCGCCGCGGTCGCCTATGCGGCCGGCGCGCTCGGTCTGGAGGCGACGATCTTCGTTCCGGAATATGCTCCGAGGCGGAAGCTCGACAGAATTCGTTCCTATGGGCCTGATCTCCGCGTCGTCGGGGACACCATCGCCGAAACGATGAACGCCTATCGCGCCCACTTGGATGAGACGGGCGCGCGCGCCGTGCACCCATACGACGCGCCGCTGACGGTTGCGGGGCAGGGAACCGTCGGGCTGGAATGGATGGAGCAGGCGCCCGATATGGATGCGGTGCTGGTGGCGATCGGCGGCGGCGGGCTGATCTCCGGCGTCGGGGTCGCGATGGCGGCGGGGCCTATGGTGATCGGCGTCGAGCCGGTCGGCGCCGCCTGCGCGCACGAAGCGAGACGCGTCGGCGCGCCGGTGGAGGCGGTTCCGACCTCATTCGCCAAGGACAGTCTTGGCGCGCCGGCGCTCGGGACATTGACGCACGAGTTGATTGATGTGCATGTCGAAGACCTCGTGCTGGTCGAGGATGACGCGATCCGCGCTGCGCAGGCGATGCTCTGGCGGGTCTGTTCGGTGGCGGCGGAGCCGGGCGGGGCATGCGCCCTGGCGGCGCTGATTTCGGGCGTTGTGACGCCGGAGCCGGGGGCGCATATCGGCGTTCTGGTCTGCGGCGCGAATTTCGATCTGGGAACGCTCCCGGACTGAGCCGCCGCCTGGCCTTGTCGGCTCCGGTTTCTGGGTTCATAAAAAACCAACTGGTTGGTATGTAAAATCCGAAAAGCGGGCGAATCGTATGGTGAAGCGTGGAACGGCGCGGGAGAAGATTCTGAATGCGGCGCTGCGCGTCATTCGGAGCAAAGGCTACGCCGCGACCAGCGTCGATGAGCTCTGTGCGGCCGCGGGAGTGACCAAAGGCGCGTTCTTCCATCACTTCCCGTCCAAGGAGGCGCTGGCGGTCGCCGCAGCCGGACATTGGTCGGAGACGACGGGCGAGCTTTTCGCCGCCGCGCCCTATCACGCTCTTCCCGATCCGCTGGACCGTGTCTTCGGTTATCTCGATTTCCGTCGCGAACTGCTGAAGGGAAGGACGCCGGAGTTCACCTGTCTCGTCGGCGTGATGGCGCAGGAGGTCCATGTATGCAGCCCCGCGATCCGCGCCGCATGCGAGCGTTCGATCTGGGGCCATGCCAGGACGCTCGAATCCGATATCGAAGCCGCGATGAAGGCGCGCGGGGTGACGGGTTTCTGCGCGAGAAGCCTCGCTCTGCACACGCAATGCGTCATTCAGGGCGCTTTCATCCTCGCCAAGGCGAAGGGCGGGCCGGCGATCGCCGTCGAGAGCGTCGATCATCTGCGCCGCTACGTGGAACTGCTGTTTTCGACCGACACGAAGGAGAAATCCGATGACTGAAGAGAGCGACAGCCGCGTGCTCACGCTCGACCGGGTGCTCGACGCCCCCCGCGCCGCGATCTGGCGCTGCTGGACGGAGCCCGAACTTCTGAAGCGCTGGTTCTGCCCGCCGCCCGTCGTCGTCGCGCACGCTGAAATCGACTTGCGGGTTGGCGGCGGCAGCGTTGTGGTGATGCGGGGACCGGTCGGAAATGAAATGCCGGCGAGTGGCGTCTATCTCGAAATTGTTCCGGAGGAGAGGCTGGTCTTCACCGACGCTTTCGCACCCGGCTGGAGACCGTCCGAAGCGCCGTTCATGGTCGGTTCGATCGATCTGATGGACGAGGCGGGCGGCACGCGCTACATCGCCCGCGCTCGGCACTGGTCCGACGCCGACCGTGAACGCCACGAGGAGATGGGGTTTCACGAGGGTTGGGGGATCGCCGCGTCGCAACTGGAGACGCTTGCCCAGAGTTTATGATCGCGGCGACCGGCGGCGAACGGCGAATCGAGTGGCTTGGCGTCGTGCGCCAGGCGCGCGAGTCAAAGGCAGGGGCCGACCCGGCGGGCCGGCCCCTGTCGCTCGAATCACGTTACTGATTGGCGAGCCAGTTATCGACTTCGCGTTCGGCGTCGGCTTGCGCCTTGCCGTAGCGCTCCTGGATTTTGCCGACGAGCTGCTTGCGATTGCCTTGAATGACGTCGATATCGTCACTCGTGAGTTCGCCCCACTGCTTCTGGACGCCGCCCTTGAGCTGTTCCCACTTGCCTTCAATCTGATCGGAATTCATCGCGATTCTCCTTTTTTGCGTATGACTGACCACGCAGGGATGAGCCACACGGTGCGTGGTTGAAGGAGAAACGTTCGATCACTGTGATCGTTCCGCCGATCTTAACAATTCGGCGCGCCGGAGGCCCTTCAGTCGAATCTGTAGAACGCTTCGTAGATCGGGCCGAGCATCGCCTCGTCAAAGAGCGAGGAGACGGAGTTGCCGGCGGCGACGTTCAGCATCGCCTGCGCGAACAGCGGAGCGACGGAGACCACACGGATATTCTTCGCCGCCTTCACATCCGGCGTCGCCTGGATCGAGTCGGTGATGACGAGCGACTTCATCGAGGACGAGGTGATCCGCTCCACCGCAGGGCCGGAAAGCACGCCGTGGGTGATGTAGGAGTGAACTTCGGTCGCGCCCTGGCCCAACAGAAGGTCGCCCGCCTTGCAGAGCGTCCCGGCGGTGTCGCAGATATCGTCGACGATGATGCAGCGCCGCCCGGAGACGTCGCCGATCACGGTCATCGATTCGACCTCGCCCGGCGCGCCGCGGCGCTTGTCGACGATGGCGAGGCCGACTCCGATGCGCTTCGCCAACTCCCGCGCCCGCGCGACGCCGCCGACATCGGGGGATACGACGATGACGTCGTCGAGATCCTTGAAATGATGTTTCACATCCAGCGCGAATACCGGCGCGGCGTAAAGATTATCCACCGGCGTGTCGAAGAACCCCTGAATCTGTCCGGCGTGAAGGTCCATCGTCAGGACCCGGTCGACGCCGGCCTCAGTGAGCAGATTGGCGACCAGCTTCGCGCTGATCGGCGTCCGGGCGGCGGTCTTACGGTCCTGCCGCGCATAGCCGAAATAGGGCATGACGGCGGTGATGCGCTTGGCCGAGGCGCGGCGGAGCGCATCGGTGAGGATCAGGATCTCCATGAGATTGTCGTTCGCCGGTTTCGACGTCGACTGGATGACGAAAACCTCCTCGTTCCGGACATTGTCGTAGATCTCGACAAAGATCTCGCCATCGTTGAATTGTTCGACCCGGACATCCGCGAGCCGCACCGGCTCGCCCCTGTAGACGGAAATCCTTCGCGCCATCGCTTCTGCGAATTTGCGATTGGAGTTGCCGGCGATCATGCGGATGGAAATTTCAGGCTTCATCGGCGGCTCCCCTGATGCGCGCGCCGTTCCTCTAGCAGTCCGACGCGGGCTTGCAAAGTCCGCCATGCGCGGCAAGGTGCGGCGACTCCGACGACAATCAAGAGGGACGGCGCGATGGCGCATATCGACTATTATTTCACCCCGCTGTCGCCCTTCGCCTATCTCGCCGGCGACGGATTGGAGCGGATCGCGGCGAAGCACGGCGCGACGATCGCCTACAAACCGATCGATTTCGGACGAGCGATCGCGGCGGCCGGCGGGCTTCCGGTGGCGCAGCGCCCTCCCGCGCGGCAGGAATACCGGTTGCAGGAACTGCCGCGAATCGCGAAGCGCGCGGGGCTGTCGCTCACCCTCCATCCTGCGCACTGGCCAACTGACGGGACGCCGGCTTGCGCCGCGATTCTGGCGGCTGAGGCGATTGCAGGCGCGAGCGGAGGCGATGTCGGAGCGCTTGCGCGGCGTATTCTCGCCGCGTGCTGGGCCGAGGAACAGGACATCGCCGCGCCCGCCGTCATCGATGCGGCGCTCCGCGCCTCCGGGTTCGATCCCGTTGCGCTGGATCGAGAGGCCGGCGCCGCGCGAATCGGCCCCTTGACGGACGAGGCGATCGAGCGCGGCGTATTCGGGGCGCCGTTCTACATCGTGGCGGAGAGCGGGCAGAAATTCTGGGGTCAGGACCGGCTCGATTATCTGGACGCCCATCTCGCCGGCGAGTTCTGAGGATGAAGTTCACGCAGCGTATCATCGAAGTCGACGGCCATCGCGTCGGGGTGCTGGAGGCTGGCCCGGAAGCGGCGCCGCGCGTGATTCTCGCGCATTGTTCGCTCGCCTTCGCGGGGCTCTGGAGAATCGTGATGACGCAGCTGGCGGAACGCTGGCGCTGTGTCTCGATCGACATGCCGGGGCACGGCGTCTCGGACCGCGGCGACCGGGCGCTTTCGCTCCAGCTACAGGCGGTCGCCTATGTCGAGGGCGTGGCTGCGGCGACCGGGTCCGGGTCGGCCCATCTCGTCGGGCTTTCGCTCGGCGGCGCGGTGATGGGGCGGGTGGCGGTGAAGCGGCCCGATCTCACCTGGTCCCTCACTCTGATCGAGCCGGTCTATTTTCACCTTCTTTCCGCTCCGGGCGGGGAGGAGGACGAGGAAAACGCCCGCGCCATGGCTCCGGTCTATCGCGCCTGCGCCGACGGGCGCTTTCATGACGGCGCCCGCGCCTTCATGGAAGCCTGGGGCCAACCAGGGCAGTTCGACCGGATGCCGGAGGCGGCGCGCGACGCGGTGGCGCGCGCGCTCTCATTCCTCGTCGAGGATTTCGACATGGTTTCAGGTTGGCCCGAAGGGCAGATCGACGGGGATGCGCTCTCCACGATCAGAGCGCCGGTCCTGCTGATGCAGGGTGAGCGAACGCAGGCGTCCGCGAAGGCGATCCTTGACGTGATCCAGACGCGGCTGCCCGAAGCCGAAAGGGCCGAGATCGCCGGCGCCGGACATCTCAGCCCGGTTGACGATCCGACGGCGGTGGCCGCGCGTCTTTCGGCCTTCTTCGAGCGGATCGAACGCGCCTGACCCAGGTGGTCAGAAGCTTACGCGGAGGTTGAGCGCGCCGAACTGGTGATGGCCGAGCGCGCCGGTCCGGCGCTGGGCGGCGTATTCCTTCGACTCGATGACGTGTGTGTAACTGAGTTCGGCCGGCCCATATGAAAGCGACAGGCCGACGCCGACATCGCCGGTCAGACGCTCCGGCTCCGCTTCGCGGCTTTCGCTGAACAGCGGCCCCTCGATCAGCCCGGCATGGGCGATGGCGCGGCCTTCGACGCTGGCGAAAACGCTCCAGCCGAATCCGCTCTCCGGCGTGGCGACGCCGCCGCCGCTCGCGCCGCGCCTTCGGGCGGCGGGGCCAAAATCCTCAGCGTAATTCTGGCCGACCCGGAGCGAGAACCCGAGCGCGCCATAGGTATCGACATTGCCGGCCTCCATCCGGACATGCGGCAGAAACTCGGCTTTGAACCGCGCGCCGCCGATATCGAAGCGCCCCCCGAAACGGTGGATGTGCTGATAGTACAGGTCGACGGTCGGCTGCGCCCCGATCTGCGTCTCCCAACCCTCGGGCCGGGGCGAGCCGATCTGGCGGTGCAGCCGCTTCTGGACCAGTTCGGCCAGCGACGATGGACCGAGGACGCCGAGCCTGGCCCGAAAGATGTCGAGGCGCCTCTCTTGCTCCGCGGCGAGCCCGACATGGGCGTAGAGCCATCCGGCGTAGGGACGCTGGTCCGCCGCCGGCGCCGCGATGCGAATGTCGGGCGGCACGAAAATCGCCTGACCCGCACCCAGGATCATGCGCCATTCCGCTGTATCGTCGAGCAGCGGCGCGATGGCGCGCCGGATCGGCGTCAGCAGAGGCGGCGTCTCGCCGGGCGCGCTGGTGTATTCGCCGTGGACGCCACTCGTGTAGTGGTTGTCGGTCCCGGCGAAGACGTCGTTCTCGATGCCGAGGTAGACACTTCCATCCGTCGCATCTTCCGCCGCGACCATATGCAGGGGAACGAGGCTTGCGGCGGCCACGACAAGGATGCCGCTGCTGAGGCGGATGCTTCGCATCTGGCGTTCCTTCGATATTGTCGCCGCGCCGCCGCCGCCCATAGCGCGCCGCGGACGCTCGGTCTCCCAGTTTTCCGATAGGTACAACAACCAAACTCCGCGACGGTTCCCTCGCTCGACAGGGCCCGCGTCGATCCGTCTCACGAAGCCGCGTGTCGTCGCACCGACCAGGTTTGACAAAACCCGCTCCGGCCCGTTAGCTCCGCCCGGATTTCAGTCAGCGCCGGGAGGCCCGAATGCCCTTCACCGCCCTTCTTGTCGAAAAAGCCGAAGACGGCGCGATCAGCCAGAAACTGACGACGTTGGACGTCGACCGGTTGCCGGAGGGAGAGGTGCTGATCGACGTTGAATATTCGACGTTGAACTACAAGGATGGGCTCTGCCTGACCGGGGCGGGCGGACTCGTGCGAAACTTTCCGCATGTGCCGGGCATCGATTATGCGGGAACCGTCGCCGAGAGCAGCGACGCGCGCTACAAGCCAGGCGACAAGGTGGTGCTGACCGGATGGCGCGTCGGCGAGGTCGTCTGGGGCGGCTACGCGCAGAAGGCGCGGGCGAAAGCCGACTGGCTCGTGCCGTTGCCCGGCGGGCTGACGACGCGGCAGGCCATGGCTATCGGCACGGCCGGGCTGACCTCGATGCTGGCGGTCACGGCGTTGGAGGCGCACGGCCTCAGGCCCGGAAACGGCCCGGTTCTGGTCACCGGCGCGGCCGGCGGGGTAGGGTCGGTCGCCGTCGCGATCCTCGCGCATCTCGGCTACGAGGTCGCAGCGGTGACGGGCCGGCCAGAAACGGAGGATTACCTGCGCGGTCTCGGCGCTACGCGCATCGTGCCGCGCGAGGATCTCGCCGATGCGCCGACCCGGCCGCTGGACAAGGAAACCTGGACGGGCTGCGTCGACGCCGTTGGCGGGACGATGCTGGCGCGGGTTCTGACGCAGATGAAATATGGCGGCTCCGTTGCGGCGGTCGGGCTCGCCGGCGGCGCCAAGCTACCGGCGACTGTGGTCCCGTTTCTCCTGCGCGGTGTGAACATCCTCGGCATCGACAGCGTGATGCAGCCTTATGAGGCCCGGCTGGCCGCATGGCGGCGCCTCTCCACCGATCTGCCGCTCGAAAAGCTCGACGCGATGGTGGAGGAGGCGAAGCTGGCCGACTTGCCTGAGCTCGGCGCGGCGATCCTGAAGGGCGGCGTGAAGGGCCGCGTCGTCGTCGATGTGAAAGCCGGCTGAGGGCGATGCGCGAACCCGAAGCCGGTTTCGTTCGCGCGGCCCTCTTCGCGTTCGAAGCTCCCCGCGCCGGGCGCGGCGTCGTGAGTCCGGCGCCATGAGGGTGGTGGGCGGGGCGTTTCGCGGCCGCGCCCTCGCGGCGCCGGGGCGCGACTGGGGCGGCGCGGCGCATCTGCGCCCAACCTCGGACCGGGTTCGCGAAAGCATTTTCAACCTCCTCGCCCATGGCCCTTACGACGCCGCGCCCGAAGGGCGCCGCGTGCTCGATCTTTTCGCCGGCTCCGGCGCGCTTGGCGTCGAGGCGATGAGCCGGGGGGCGGCGCGGGCGGTTTTTGTCGACGATCATGCGCCTGCGCGCGCGCTGATCCGCGAGAACGTCGAACGCTTCGGCCTGACTGGATCGACGAAGATCTGGCGGCGCGACGCGACGCGGCTCGGGCCGCTCCGGGGCGAGGCGTTCGACCTGATCTTCCTCGACCCGCCTTATGGCGCCGGTCTGGCCGACGCCGCGCTCGCCTCGGCGGCGGAAGGAGGCTGGATCGCGCCGGCGGCGCTGATCGTGCTGGAGGAGGCGGCCTCGGCCGAAACGCCCGCGATCCTCGAAGCGCTGGATCGGCGCGCTTATGGCGAGTCGCGCATCACGATCGCGCGTATTCGTGATGCGGCGAATGGCGAGGGCGCGTGACAACGGGCGCGCCCCGGTTATAGTCCCGCCGACCGCAAAGCCGCAAAAGGAGCGCCGCCCATGTCCATCGCCGTCGGAGAGAAACTGCCGGAAGCGAAGCTAGTCGAACTTGGAGCGTCGGGCCCGGAAGCGGTCGCGGTCGCGGACCTGACCGGCGGGCGCAAGGTCGCGCTTTTCGCGGTGCCGGGCGCCTTCACCCCGACCTGTCACAACACACATGTGCCGAGTTTCGTGAAAGCGGCGGAGGCGCTTGGCGGCAAGGGTGTGGACGAGATCGTCTGCGTCTCGGTCAACGACCCCTTCGTCATGAAGGCTTGGGGAGAGGCGACGGGCGCGACGGCGGCGGGCATACGGATGCTGGCGGACCCGGAAAGCGCCTTCACCAAGGCGCTCGGCCTCGATTTCAGCGCGCCTCCCGCCGGGCTGATCGCGCGCTCGAAGCGGTATTCGATGCTGGTCGAAGATGGCGTCGTCAAGGTGCTGAACGTCGAGGACTCGCCTGGCGAGGCGGTGTGCTCGCTTGGCGAAGCGCTGGTCGACCAGATCTGACCCGCCGATCTGGCCGCTGCGCGGTCAGGCTGGACAGGCTCGCGTCGGAATCCAGCGCATGCGCGCGAGCGCGGCGTCGGCGCGCATGCGCTGGCCCGAATCTATTCTGCGGCTTGAGGACGGCGTCGCGCGCCCCGCGCCTAGTGTGGTGCGCGGGGGGGTGAGGCGCTTATGCGAATTCGCCGGATCGGCGAACGTCGTCAACGCCTGAGCGGGCGCCATCCGTCCGCCCATGAGATGATCGCGGCCTGCGGCGGCCGTTTCCTGTCGGTTCGGCGAAGGATTCGGGCGCGAAATTGCGCGACGCCCGCAACTCCCGGCGAGCGTCTCGACCATGTACGTGAAAATTGCTCGGCGGCCGGCGAAGGCGGGCGCCGTTTCAATCCCGGCTCATCCTGAACTGGCCGCTGGCGATTTCATGGCCGTTTTGAGAGACGCGTCAGGTTGGGGGCGTCGCGTGCCGCTTTTTCCGCCGCGCCCCTCGAAGCGGCGCGCGATGTGCATCCCTGGCGTTTTCCCCGACTTAGAACTGGTGTTAATTCGACGGTGGAGCGCCAAGGGGAGATGTGGAGCGAAAATGACAAAGATTGCGATTATCGGGCTCGGAGCGATGGGGGGCGGCATGGCGCGATCATGCCTCGCTGCGGGGTTGGAGGTTCATGGTTTCGACAGGGATGCTGACAGGACCGCCGCGTTCAGGGCGGCTGGCGGCGCGGAAGGGACGCTCGATGCAATCGCCGCCGGAATCGACATACTTGTCATCGTCGTAGTGAACGCCGCGCAGGTTGAAGAAGCGCTTTTCGGCCCGGAAGGCGTGGCGGCGCGGCTGCGGAAGGGGGCGGTCGTGGTCTCCTGCGTCACCATGGCGCCGGATCGGGCGCGCGAGTTCGCGGAACGCGCCGGGGCGCTCGGCCTTCATTATCTCGACGCGCCGATCTCCGGCGGCGCGGTCAAGGCTGCGGCTGGCGCGCTGTCGATCCTCGCCTCGGGTTCCGATGCGGCGTTCCGGACGGCGCGGCCGGCGCTCGACGCGATGGCGGAGACGGTTTTCGAGCTTGGCGAGGAATCCGGCGCCGGCAGCGCGATGAAGGCGATCAACCAGATGCTGGTCGGCGTTCATATCGCGGCGGCGGCCGAGGCGCTGACATTCGGCATGACGCAGGGCGTCGCGCCGCAAAAGACTCTGGAGGTGATCGCGAAATGCGCCGGCTCGAGCTGGGCGCTGCAGAATCGCGGTCCCCACATCGCCGCGGGCGATTACACGCCGCTCTCGGCGGTGGACATCTGGCTGAAGGATCTTGGCATCGTGCTCGACATCGCCAGTCGCGCGAAGTTTTCGGCGCCGCTGACGGCGGCGACACTGCAGCAGTTCGTCGCCGCGTCGGGGTCCGGCCTCGGGGGCGAGGACGATTCAGCGGTCGCAAAGGTCTACGCGCGGAACGCCGGGCTGACGCTGCCGGGAGACTCCTGATGCTGCTGGGCTGCGTCGGCGACGATTTCACCGGCTCGTCCGATCTCGCCAACACGCTGGCGAAGGGCGGGATGCGGGTGACACAGTATACCGGCGCGCCGGACGGGCCGGCGGGCGCCGATGTGGAGGCCGGAGTCGTGGCGTTGAAGTCGCGCACGCTTCCGAAGGACGCGGCCGTGCGTCAATCGCTCCACGCACTCGAATGGCTGGCGCGGCAGGGCTGCCGGCAATTCTTCTTCAAATACTGCTCCACCTTCGATTCGACGCCGGAGGGCAATATCGGTCCGGTCGCGGAGGCGATGGCCGCGGCGCTGGACGCGACTTCGGTGATCGTCTGTCCGGCGTTCCCGGCCGCCGGGCGCTCGGTCTATCAGGGGCATCTCTTCGTCGGTGACGCGTTGCTCTCGGAAAGCGGGATGCGAGACCATCCGTTGACGCCGATGACCGACAGCGACCTGCGGCGCTGGTTGGCGCGGCAAACCGCACTCGGCGTCGGCCATGTCGCGGCGCCGGTGGTGGCGCGGGGCGCCGCGGCGATCCTCGCGGCGCTGGAGGCGGAGGACGCGGCGGGGCGGCGGCTGATTGTCGTCGACGCGATTTCCGACGCCGACCTGATGGCGATCGGCGCGGCGGCTTCGGGGTTGAAGCTGGTGACCGGCGGCTCCGGCGTGGCGCTGGGCCTGCCGGAGAATTTTCGCCGCGCGGGACTTCTTTCCGGCGCCGGCGCCCAGTGGCGTGGGGTCGCGGGCCCGGCGGCGATCCTTTCCGGCTCCTGCTCAACCGCGACGCGCGGCCAAGTCGCCGCGCATCGCGGCCCGAAGCTGGAGATCCGCGCCGAGCAGGTCATGGCGGGCGAGATGACCGGGGTGAGCATCGCCGAATGGGCGCTGGTGGCGAAGGGAGGCGTCCCGCTCGTCTATTCGTCCGCCGAGCCGGAGACCGTGCACGCGGCGCAGGAAAGGTTCGGGCGCGAGGAAGTCGCGGCGGCGATCGAGCGGGTGATGGGCGAGGCCGCGGTCGGGCTTGTCGGCGGCGGCGTGCGCCGCCTCGTGACCGCGGGGGGCGAAACCTCGGGCGCGGTGGTGGAGGCGCTCGGTCTCGGCGCGCTGCGGATCGGGCCGGAAATCGACCCCGGCGTGCCGGCGCTGAAGGCCGAGGGGCGCGATCTGGCACTTGCGCTCAAATCGGGCAATTTCGGCGGCGCGGATTTCTTCGCCAGGGCGGTGGAGGCTCTTGGTCCGCGAACCGCGCCGGCGGGCGCGCCATGAGCGACGCGCTGCTTCGGGAGGCGATCTGCCGCTTCGCCGCTTCGCTTTATCGGCGCGGGCTGACGCCGGGCGCGTCGGGCAATATCTCCGCGCGCACCGGAGATGGCGGGCTGCTGGTCACGCCGACCGGGTCGAGTTTCGGCGCGCTCGATCCGGCGCGGCTTAGCCGGCTCGACGCCAGCGGCGCTCTTGTCGACGGCGACCCGCCAACCAAGGAGATGCCGCTCCATCAGGCGTTCTACGAGACGCGAAAGGGCGCCGGCGCGGTCGTGCATCTTCATTCGACGCATTCTGTCGCGCTTTCGATGTTGCCGGAGACCGACCCCGATTGTGTTCTGCCGCCGCTCACCGCCTATTCTGTCATGCGCCTTGGGCGGGTCAGATTGCTGCCCTATTTCCGCCCCGGCGATCCCGCTATGGGCGACGCCGTGCGCGGACTGGCGGGGCGCCGGTCCGCCGTCCTTCTCGCCAACCACGGGCCTGTGGTCGCCGGACGCGATCTGGAGGCCGCGGTCTGGGCGATGGAGGAGCTGGAAGAGACGGCGAAGCTGACCCTTCTGACTCGCGGCCTGGGTCCGGTCGGGCTGAATGACGCGCAGATCGCAGATATAGTGAAGCATTACGGCGTGGAGTGGTAGACATGACGCGATTCTCGGCCAATCTCGGATTTCTATGGACGGAGCTATCGCCGCCGGACGCGATCCGGCGTGCGAAGGCGGCGGGGTTCGAGGCGGTCGAGCTGCATTTCCCGTACGAAACCCCGGCGGAGGATGTGGCGGCCGCGCTGGCGGACACCGGGTTGCCGCTACTGGGGATCAACACCGTGCGCGGCGGGACGAACGAGAACGGCCTTGCGGCGCTGAAAGGCCGCGAGGCGGAGGCCCGCGCCGCGATCGACCAGGCGCTGGACTACGCCCACATCACCGGCGCGGGGGCGGTTCATGTGATGGCCGGCCGTTTCGGCGACGAAGAGACCTATATCGCCAATCTCCGCTATGCGGCGGAGGAGGCGCGGGACCTCGGCAAGATGGTGCTGGTCGAGCCCTTGAACGCCCGCGATGCGCCGGATTACTTTCTGACCGAAGTGGAGCAGGCGGCTGAGATCATCATCCGCACCGGTGCGGCGAATGTGCGGATCATGTTCGACTGCTACCATGTGCAGATCATGCAGGGCGATCTTCTGCGCAGGTTCGAAGCGCTTCTGCCGTTGATCGGCCATGTCCAGATCGCCGGCGCGCCGGGACGCGGCGAGCCGGATAGCGGCGAGATCGCGTATGAGCGCGTGTTGCCGACGATGGCTGAGATCGGCTGGAGCGGGTTTGTCGGCGCGGAGTACCGCCCGCAGGGCACGACAGATGAAGGTTTGAAATGGATGGGCGCCTATAGATGAACGACCACCGCGCGCGGTTCGATGAGGAAGGGTATCTCGTTGTCGAGAATGTCTTTCCCGAAGCGGCCATCGCCGCGGTTCGCGCGGAATACGCTGCGCTTCTTGACGGGCTCTGCGCCCGGTGGGTCGCCGAAGGGCGGCTCCGCCCCGAGGTCATGGCGCTCGATTTCGAAGGTCGGCTTCGGGCTTCCTACGTCGCCGGACTGGACTGGTTCCAGCCGATGGACATCTCGCTTCCCGGCGGCGAGATCGCGGCCGATACGCCAATGCATTTCGGTCCGGCGATCTTTTCGCTGATGCGCCACGACGCCATTCTCGATCTGGTCGAAGGACTGATCGGGCCGGAGATCACCTCCAATCCGATCCAGCACGTTCGCATCAAGCCGCCCGCCGCGCTGCTGAAAACCGACGAGACCCGACCGCATGTCACTTATACCGACTGGCATCAGGATCGCGGCGTGACGCATGCGGAGGCGGACGAGACCGAGATGGTCACGGTCTGGATCGCGATATCCGACGCCACGGCGGAGAACGGTTGCCTCCAGGTCGTCCCGCGCACGCATCGCGAAGCGCTGAAGACGCATTGCCCCGCCGGCATCCAGCTGTCGATCCCGGACGCGGCGCTGGAAAAGGGCGGGGCGGTTCCCCTGCCGGTGAAGTCCGGCGGCGTGGTGATTTTCCATCCGGGGACGGCGCATGCGTCGCTGGTCAATCGGACGGACGGGTTCCGCTGGTCCTTCGATATCCGCTACAACGTCACCGGCCAGCCGACCGGCCGCAACCATTTCCCGTCTTTTGTCGCCCGAAGCCGCGCGGCGCCACAGACCGAACTGCGCGACGCCGATCAATGGCGTGCGCTGTGGGAGGCGGCGCGCGCCCGGCTCGCGCGGCGTCCGCATATTCCGATTCACCGCTGGGACGCCGACGCCCCGGCTTGCGCCTGAGGTAGCCATGGCAGACTCCGCATCCCCCGCCGCCCGTTCAGACACCGTGCGGCTCGATCCGTCCGACAACGTCGTCACGGCGATCCGCCCGCTCGAGGTCGGCGCCGCCGTCGAAGGGGTCGCGGCCGCGGCGCTGATTCCGCGCGGCCACAAGATCGCCACCACCGCGATTCCGAAGGGGGCGGTTGTTCGCAAATACGCGCAGGTGATCGGCTATGCCGCCGAGGACATCGCCGCCGGCGCCCATGTCCACACCCATAATGTCGAGTTTCGCGCGACCGAGGTGGCGTATGAATTCGGCACCGATCTCAGACCGGTCGCGCCGGCGAAGACCATCGACACGTTCCGCGGGTTTCGACGCGAAAGCGGTCGTGTCGGGACGCGAAACTATATCGCGGTCCTGACATCGGTGAACTGCTCGGCGACCGCAGCGCGCAAGATCGCCGCCGCTTTCGGGCCGGAGGAAATGGCGAAATATCCGAATGTCGACGGCGTCGTCGCCTTCGTCCACGGCACAGGCTGCGGCATGGCCGGCGACGGCGAAGGGTTTGAGGCCCTTCAGCGGGTGATGTGGGGCTACGCCAGGCATCCGAACCACGCCGGTGTGCTGATGGTCGGCCTCGGCTGCGAGATGAACCAGATCGACTGGCTGCTGGAGGCCTATGGTCTCAAGAAAGGCCCGCTTTTCCACACCATGAACATTCAGGACGTGGCCGGGCTTCGCCGTACGATCGAGCTTGGCGTCGAAAAGGTGCGGGCGATGCTGCCGATCGCCAACGAGGCGGTGCGCGAGGAGTGCCCGGCCTCCGAACTGATGGTCGCGCTGCAATGCGGCGGCTCCGATGCCTGGTCGGGCGTCACCGCCAACCCGGCGCTCGGCTACGCCTGCGATCTTCTGGTCGCGCAGGGCGGAGCCGGCGTGCTGGCGGAGACGCCGGAGATCTATGGCGCCGAGCATCTTCTTACCCGGCGCGCGGTCGACCGGAAAACCGGCGAGAAGCTCGTCGGCCTGATCCGGTGGTGGGAGGATTACACCGCCCGGAACAAGGGTTCGATGGACAACAACCCCTCGCCCGGAAACAAGAAGGGCGGGTTGACGACGATCCTGGAGAAGTCCCTTGGCGCGGCGGCGAAGGGTGGCACGACCCCGCTGACCGGCGTCTACAAATACGCCGAGCCGGTGACCAGGCCGGGTTTCGCGTTCATGGACAGCCCCGGCTATGATCCGGCGTCAGTAACCGGGCAGATCGCGTCGGGCTGTAATCTTGTCACCTTCACCACCGGTCGCGGCTCGGCCTTCGGCGCCAAGCCCGCGCCCTCGCTCAAGATCGCCACGAATACGGAGATGTATCGGCGGATGACCGAGGACATGGACGTGAACGCCGGGCGCATTCTGAGCGACGGCATGACGGTCGAGGAGGTCGGACGCGAGATCTACGAGCAGCTTCTGCGCGTCGCCTCCGGCGAAGTGACGAAATCCGAGGCGCAGGGCCTCGGCGATTACGAATTCGTGCCCTGGCAGATCGGCGCGGTGATGTAGGGTTTAGTCATCCAATTGTTTCCTAATAGTTGACAATAGGCTATGTGTGCGGCATGGTAGCCTACGCAGGAAACTCAAGCCGGCGATAGTCCGAAGCGCATGACGCCGCGCCGAATTGCCGTCCTTCGATGCGCCATGCGGCGCGAGAACTTTTTGACCGCCTTCGCTGACGGAGAGTTTGTGGCTACTCCAGTCGAGTGGCAGGATGGCGAGATGCGCGGATTGGCTGATCTGCAGGAATTCTCGGCGCGACAGATTCGGCATCTCCTTCGTCGTCGCACTGGGTTTTCGTTCGACACGAAGATATGAAGCTCATTTGCTGAACGTGTCCGCTATCTCGTACATCACCGGCTCGAACCCGCGGCAGAGATCGTGGAGACGCCGGTGCCGCGCTCGCATGTCGGGGCCGCGCAGCATCGCCATGAAATCTTCGCGCGTTCGCCATTGCGAATAATTCGCAACGCGAGTGCGGGCGTCGTTCACATGCAGCGCCGCGGCGACGAAGCCGCGCTGGTGGCGGATGTGATTGGCGACGGCTTCCCTGAGTTCGTCCAGAAGATCGTCGCAGGTGCCGGGCGTCACTTCGAACGTGGTGATCACCGTCTGCACGTCCCGATCCGGCGCAATCTCCAGCATCTCCGCCTCCTTCGCTTCGCGTTGGCTGGCGGGAAGCATAGCACCGAAGCCGGACGGAACGCGCCCCGCCCGGCTCCGCTCACGTCAGCCGAGGACGGCCTTCACCGCATCCGCCGTCGCGCCGATCACGGTGTCGGCCTCCGCCTTCGTCAGGCAGAGCGGCGGGGCGTAGCCGATGATGTCGCCCTGCGGCATGGCGCGGGCGATCACGCCCCGCTCCGCCAGCGCGGCGGCGATACGCGGGCCGGTTTTCTCCGACGCGTCGAAAAAGGTACGGCTTTCCCGATCCTTCACGAATTCGACGGCGGCCATCATGCCCTCGCCGCGCACCTCGCCGACATGGGCGTGTCCGCCCACCGCGTCCGCCAGCCCCGCGTTCAGGTAGCCGCCGACTTCGCCGGCGTTGGCGACAAGACCGAGGCTGTCGATCAGCTTCAGGTTGGCGATGCCGGCGGCGGCGCCGATCGGGTGCGCCGAATAGGTCCAGCCATGGCCGATCGGCCCGTTCTCATCGGTGCCGTCCTCCAGCACCTTCCACATCTTCTCGGAGACGATCGACCCCGAAAGCGGCGCATAGGCCGAGGTCAGCCCCTTGGCGATGGTGATGAGATCGGGTTTCAGCCCGTAGTGGTCGGAGCCCATCATCGTCCCGAGCCGGCCAAAGCCGGTGACGACTTCGTCCGCGATCAGGAGTATGTCATGCTTCGCGAGGACCTCCTGGATCGCGTCCCAATAGCCTTCTGGGGGCGGCACCAGCCCGCCGGTGCCGAGCATCGGCTCGCCGATGAAGGCGGCGATGGTGTCCGCGCCTTCGCGCGCGATCAGCGCCTCCAGCTGCTCGGCGCACCAGGCGGAGAATTCGCGCTCTGACATCGCAGAATCGGGACGGCGGAACGGGTAGGGGGCCTCGGTATGGACGACCTGCGCCAGCGGCAGGTCGAACTTCTTGTGGAAAAGCTCCAGCCCGGTCAGCGAGCCGGTCATCAGGCCGGAACCGTGATAGCCGCGCCAGCGCGAGATAATCTTCTTCTTCTCCGGTCGGCCGAGGATGTTGTTGTAATACCAGACCAGCTTGATGTTGGTCTCGTTCGCGTCCGACCCGCCGAGCCCGAAATAGACCTTCGACATGCCGGCCGGCGCGCGCTCCATGATCATGTGCGCGAGGGTGATCGACGCCTCGGTGCCGTGCCCGACATAGGCGTGGTAATAGGCCAGTTCCTTCGCCTGCGCGGCGATGGCCTCGGCGATCTCCGGCCGGCCATAGCCGACATTGACGCAATAGAGCCCGGCGAAGGCGTCCAGCATCTTCTTGCCGTCGCGGTCCTCGATATAGACGCCGGAGGCGGTCGAGATGATGCGCGAGGCGGTTTCGCCGCGCGCGTGCTGCGCCAGATGGGTCGAGGGATGAAAGAAACTCTCCCGGTCCCAGGCGGCGAGGGTGTCGTTGGTCAGCATGTCTTGTCCTTTACTTTACTTCTCTGGCCCAGTTGCGGCACACGTATTTGATGTCGGTGAAGGCTTCGAGCCCGAAACGCGCACCCTCGCGGCCAATGCCCGATTGTTTCATTCCGCCGAACGGAACCGGCGCGCCCGTCACCTTGGTGCGGTTGACGGCGACCATGCCGAACTCGAGCGCGCGACTGGCGCGGTAGATCCGTCGCGGATTGTCGGTATGGAGATAGGCGACCAGCCCATAATCAGTGTCGTTGGCGCGGCGGATCGCCTCTTCCTCCGTATCGAACGGCGCGATGGCGGCGACCGGGCCGAAGGTCTCCTCCCGGAAGATCAGCGCGTCCGCGGGCACATCAGTGAGAACGGTGGGCTGTAAGAAGAGCGAGCCGGGCTTCAGCCGCTCCCCGCCGGTCAGAAGCCTCGCTCCGCGTTTCAACGCGTCGGCGACGTGCTCTTCCTGCTTTTTCACTGCGTTCTCGTTCATCAGCGGGCCGAGGTCATGGTCCTCGATCCCCGGCCCGAGGGTCAGCGCGGCGGCGCGTTTGGCGAAGGCCGCGGCGAACTCCTCATAGACCGGGCGTTCGATCAGGAAGCGGTTGGCGCCGAGGCAGTCCTGCCCGGTGGTGGCGAATTTGGCCTTGATCGCCTCGTCGACGGCGCGGTGCATGTCGGTGTCGGCGAAAAGCAGGAAGGGGGCGTGCCCGCCCAGCTCCAGCACCAGGCGCTTCACCGTCTCCGCCGATTGGCGATAGAGGAGCCGCCCGATCTCGGTGGACCCGGTGAAGGAGAGCGCGCGCACACGGTTGTCCTTGGTCCATGGCTTCACGATCACCGGCGCCTCGCCGGTCGCGATGTTGAAGACGCCGGGCGGGATGCCGGCGCGTTCGGCCAGTTCCGCCAGCGCCAGCGCCGAGAACGGCGTCTCCGCCGACGGATGCGCGACGACCGTGCAGCCGGCGGCGAGCGCGGCGCCGGCTTTCCGGGTCAGCATCGCGGCGGGAAAATTCCAGGGCGTGATCAGCGCCGCGACGCCAACCGGCTCACGCCAGATCTCCACCTCGGCGTCGGGGAGATGCGAAGTCACGTTCTCGATATTCGGGCGCTTCGCCTCCTCGGCGTAGAACTCGACGAACGCGGCGGCGTAGTCGATCTCGCCGCGCGCCTCCGAGATCGGCTTTCCCTGCTCGGCGGTCATGATGCGCGCGAGATCCTCGCGATTGGTCAGCATCAGGTCGAACCAGCGGCGAAGAACGGCGGAGCGCTCCTGCGGCAGCGCCGCCGCCCAGCCCGGAAACGCGGATGCGGCGGCGTCGACCGCGGCGCCGGCCTGCGCGGCGGAGAGGTTCGAAACCTCCCCGATCAGCGCGCCGGTGGCGGGGTCGGTGACGCTGATCGCCGCGCCCCCATCCGCCGCGATCCAGCGGCCGCCGATATAGGCGAAGCCGCGCAGGAGCGTCGGATCGTCGAGCGTCGACATGAGTGTTTCGGCGCCGCTTGTCGCGACCATGAAAAGACTCCAGCCTGGTGTTGCTTTCGGGCAGCCTAGCGCGGCGGGGGCAGGTGTTTTCGCTGAACAGGGCGCCTCCGGCGGACGATTCCCCTGAATTTGCGGCGCTATGCGGACGTATCGCCGCCGAGCAGGCGTGAGAGAGGCGGCGCGCCCGCCTTCACGTCCTTCGTCACGATATAGGTGAAATAGCGTTTCAAGCCGATATGCGCCGCCAGAAGGCCGTCGATCAGGCGCTGATAGGCGTCGATGTCGACGGTGACGATCTGCATGAGGTAGTCGAAACCGCCGCCAAGCGCCCAGCACGCGACAATCTCGTCACGCGCGGTGATGGCCCGCTCGAATATCTGGAACGTCTCGGCGCGATGGCTTTCCAGCTCGACGGTGACGAACACGGTGACATGCGGCGCGACCGCGGCGAGGGCGATCTCCGCCCGGTAGGCGCGGATCAGGCCGCTTTCCTCCAGGCGCTTCAACCTTTCGGCGCAAGGCGTGGTGGAGAGATTGACCCGCTGGGCGAGCGCGGTCTTGGAGATACGCCCCTCCCGCGAGAGGACCGCGAGGATGCGAATATCACGATCGTCCAGGGCGATGCGGCTCATTCCGGCAGCGTTCGCCAGCGAGCGCGCCTTGTCAATTGCCCCTCTTTGACTAATGTACTGATCATGACAATCTGGCGACCTGAGCGCGGCGCTCTGAAGCGTCCGGCCTATCGGTCGCTGGCGCAGAGCCTGATCGGAGCGATCGAGTCGGGCGAGTTGCAGCCCGGCGACCGCTTGCCGACGCATCGCGAGCTCGCCTTCGACCTTGGTCTCAGCGTGCAGACCATCAGTCGCGCCTATGAGGAGCTTGTGCGCCTCGACATCGTCACGGGCGAGGTCGGGCGCGGTACGTTCGTGCGCGCCGGACCAGTCGAGACGCGCACCCCCTATCACCGGCTTGGCGGTGATGAGGATGTCATAGATTGCTCAATGCTGACGCCGGTGATCGGCGCCATTCATTCCACGAGAATGAGCGCGACCATGGCTGAACTGGCGCAAGCGGCGCCGGAGGGTGCGCTGTTTTCGTTCCGGCCGGGCCAGACCATGCGGCCGCATCGGGACTCTGGCGCACGCTGGCTGGCGCGCTGCGGCGTTGACGCGCAGCCGGACCGCATCCTGCCGACCAACGGCGCCACAGCAGCGATGACGGTTGCGCTGATGACCGCCGCGAGCCCCGGAGACCTGGTGCTGAGCGAAGAGATCGGCCATCACACGTTGCGGCCGCTCGCTCGCTATCTGGGGCTCAGGATCGGCGCGCTGGCGTCGGACGAGGACGGTATCGCGCCTGACTCCTTCGCGCACGCCTGCGCCGCGAACCCGGTGAAGGCGATTTACGTTATGCCGAACGGGCTTAACCCAACAGCGACAACGATGAGCGCGGACCGCAGGGCGGCGCTGGTCGAGATCGCGCGCGCGCATGACATATTGATCGTGGAGAATGACGCGTGGGGCCCGTTGCAGCCGGAGCGCCCGCGTCCCATCGCCGCCCTCGCGCCCGAGCGGACGCTGTATTTCACCGGGTTCAGCAAGTGTTTGCTGCCGGGACTTCGCGCGGCCTATCTCGTCGCGCCCGAGGCGTTGGTCGCGGCCGCGACCAACCGTCATCTCGTCACCAACTGGATGGCGACGCCGCTCATGTTCGAGATCGCGTCGAGCTGGATCGCGGACGGCACCGCGGCGGCGCTCTTGCGCTGGCAGCAACGCGCGCTGGGCCGGCGCAACCGGATCGCGGCGGAAATGCTGGAAGGTCTGCCGTTCCGGGCGAGCCCGAACGGCCTCCACGTTTGGACGCCGCTGCCCGAGGGGTGGAGTGAAGGCGCGTTCGTCGCGCACGCCCGTCTGAACGGCGTCGCCGTCGCCGCCGGGTCGGCCTTCGCGATCTCGGACCGGGCTGCGTCCGCCGGAGTCAGGATCTGCCTCGGCGGCCCGGCGGAGGCGGCCCTGCGTCGCGGTCTGGAGACGGTCGCTGAGCTCCTGCGCGGCGAGCCGGATCCGGGAATTCCGGTGATCTGATCCGTTCGCAGCGACGCCTTTGCCCGCAGATTGTAATGGTTCAATATAGAAATTGACTTAGTATTGTCATTCTTTCACCGTCGATACACGCAGGGGCGAGCAGGCGGAAGTTCGGCGTTGACGCTCCGTGGCGACGGGCTGGCCGCGCCTTGTCCGCTTGGCGGTGGGGCCGATGAGCCCGGTCTGCCGCGCAGAAATTTCGAGAGCCGCGAGCCAATTCGCGGCGGCGCCCCGATCGGGGGCGAACGCAACAGTCAGGGAGACATGCACATGACATTTTCCGGGTATCGAACGTTGGGCGGCCTCGCCGTGCTCGCTGCGGCGACGACTATCGCATCCGCCGCCGCCGCCGACACCTGGCGCTATGCGTTCGAAGAGGCGCTCGAGGAGGTGCAAGGCAAGTACGCGCAGAAGTTCAAGGAGGAGATCGAGGCCAATTCCGATCACGAGATTCAGCTCTTCCCTTTCGGCACGCTTGGCGAAAGCGTCGATACGATGGAGCAGGCGCAGGCCGGCATCCTTCAGTTCGTCGATCAGTCGCCGGGCTTCACCGGCGCGCTGATCCCCGAGGCGCAGGTGTTCTTCGTGCCTTACCTGCTGCCGCAGGATAATGAGTCTCTCTTCAAGTTCTTCCGCGACTCTAAGGCGATCCACGAATTGTTCCCGCCGCTCTACGCCGAGCAAGGGCTTGAGCTCTTGTCGATGTTTCCGGAGGGCGAGGTCTGTATGACCACGCAGGAGCCGGTGCACAGCCCCGAGGACCTCAACGAGGTGAAGTTCCGGGTGATGACCAACCCGCTACTGGTCGAGAGCTACAAGGCCTTCGGCGCCACGCCGACGCCGCTCCCGTGGGGCGAGGTATACGGCGCGATGCAGACCGGCATCATCCAGGGACAGGAGAACCCGCGCTTCTTCCTTGAATCGACCAAGATGTATGAGGTGACGGACGTCATCACCTGCATCGGCCACAACAACTTCACCACCGCGGTTATGGCCAACAAGGACTTCTACGACGGCCTTGGCGAAGAGGATCAGCAGTTGATCCAGAACGCGGCCGACGCGGCGTTCGAGTATATTCTCGACTATCAGGTCGCGCTCGGCGACGAGAGCTTCGAGAAGATCAAGGAAGCCAAGCCCGAGATCGAGATCAACATTCTCTCCGAAGAGGAGCGCAAACCTTTCATGGCGACTTCGGCTTCGGTCGAAGAGGCGTTCATCGGCATGACCGGTGACAAGGGCGCGGAGATTCTCGCGCAGATGAAGGCCGATCTCGAAGCGGCGTCCAAGTAGACTCGGTTCAATCCCGGGCCGGTTCGCCGGCCTGGGACTTTCGCGAAACCTGCCGAGGATGATCCGGTGAGCGAGCAGTCGACGAAACCCGAGTATCAGTCAGCGCTGCCGGGGGTGCTCGGCGTTATCGACAGCGTGATCGCCCGGATCGAGGCGGTCATGCTCGCCGTCGGCGTTCTCCTGATGGCGGCGAACACCATCGCCAATGTCGTCGGCCGCTTCGCGTTCGGCGAAAGCCTCTTCTTCGCCGAGGAGTTGAACCGGCTGCTGATCATCCTGATCACCTTCGCGGGCATCAGCTACGCCGCCCGGCAGGGGCGGCATATCCGGATGTCGGCGATCTACGACACTTTGCCGCCGCGGCCGAGAAAAGCGCTGATGATCGTCATCTCGATCGTGACCGCGCTGCTGATGTTCGCACTCTGCTACTACGCCGTCGGTTATATCGAGACCCAGGCGTCGCGCGGCCGGGTGCTGCCGGCGCTTTCGATTCCGGTCTGGATCACGCTCGTCTGGGCGCCGGTCGGGTTCTTCATGACCGGGGCGCAATACGCGCTGACCGCCGTCAAGAACATTGTCGAGAAGGACATCTATCTCTCGACCAACGTGCTCGAAGGCTATGACGACGACGAGATGGAAGTCTGAGGGGGCGAAACCATGGCGCTGACGATCTTCTCGATCATGATCATTCTGCTGCTTCTGGGTTTTCCGATGATGATTCCGCTGATCGTCGGCGCCGGGGTCGGCTTTTACCAGATGATGAACGGCTTCGGGCAGATGGAGACGATGGTGCAGCAATTCATGGCCGGCATCCGGCCGGCCTCGCTGATCGCCGTGCCGCTCTTCATCTTCGCCGCCGACATCATGACGCGCGGGCAGTCGGCGAACCGGCTGATCGACATGGTCATGGCCTTCACCGGCCATATCAAGGGTGGGCTCGCGGTTTCGACCGCCGCCGCCTGCACGATGTTCGGCGCGGTTTCCGGCTCGACGCAGGCGACGGTCGTCGCCATCGGTTCGCCGCTTCGCCCGCGAATGCTGAAGGCGGGCTACAAGGACAGTTTCGTTCTGGCGCTGATCGTCAACGCCAGCGATATCGCATTTCTGATTCCGCCCTCGATCGGCATGATCATCTATGGCGTCGTCTCCAACACCTCGATCGCGGAGCTTTTCATCGCCGGGATTGGGCCGGGCCTGTTGATCCTTGTTCTCTTCTCGATCTACTCGATCATCTACGCCTACCGGAACGATGTCCCGACCGAGGCGCGCACCGGCTGGGGCGACCGGCTCCGCGCGGTGCGAGAGGCGCTCTGGCCGCTCGGCTTTCCGGTGATCATCATCGGCGGCATCTATGGCGGCGTCTTCAGCCCGACCGAAGCGGCGGCGGCCTGCGTGCTTTACGCGATCATTCTGGAGTTCATCGTCTTTCGCTCGATGAACGCCGCGGCGATCTACGAGACGGCGAAATCCACCGGGCTGATCACCGCCGTCGTATTCATCCTGGTCGCAGCCGGCGCGGCGTTCTCCTGGATTATCTCCTTCGCGCAGATCCCGCAGCAGGTGCTCACCGCCATAGGCATCACCGAGATGGGGCCGATCGGGGTTCTCTTCGTGATCTCGATCGCCTTTTTCATCGGCTGCATGTTCGTCGACCCGATCGTCGTCATCCTCGTGATGGTGCCGATTTTCGCGCCGGTGGTGAAATCCGTCGGGCTGGACCCGGTGCTTGTCGGCGCGATCATCACCCTTCAGGTCGCCATCGGCTCGGCGACGCCGCCATTCGGCTGCGACATCTTCACCGCGATCGCGGTGTTCAAACGGCCGTATGTCGAGGTGATCAGGGGAACGCCGCCCTTTATCGTCATTCTGCTCGGCGTGTCCGTCGCGATGATTTTCTTTCCGCAGATCGCCCTCTTCCTGCGTGATCTGGCGTTCGGTTACTAGGCGAGGGGGGCGGCAGACATGTTCAAACGCATACTGGTTCCGATCGACGGGTCCGTCGGGGCCGAACGGGCGCTGTTGAAAGCGGTGGAGTTGCAGAAGCTCTGCGGCGCCGAGATCATCATCCTGACGGTCTTTCGTCATCACAGTCTTCTGGAGGATTCGCTCTCCATGGTGCGACCGACGGAGCCGGAATCGATCGACGATGCGCAACGCCGCTATGCGCGCGAGATCGCGGAGCATGCGAAAGCGGTCGCGACGGAGGCGGGCGCCGGCGCGATCCGGGCTTTCGTGAAGAACGGCCAGCCGGCCCGCGCGATCATCGCCTTCGCCAAAGAGCACGAGGCCGATCTGATCGTCCTCGGCAGTCGCGGCCTCGGCTCGGTGGAGGGCTATCTTCTCGGCAGCGTTTCGCACAAGGTGACCGCGCTCTCCGATACGCCTGTTCTGGTCATCTGACGGGATCGGGGAGAAGGAGGGCGGCATGGAGTTCAGGACCGGTCTCCCGCTCTCCGGGTCGCGCGGCGCGACGGGTCTGCTGTGAGCGTCGAGCCCGCCGTCGCACTTGATGAGATCGAGGCCGCGCGTGTGCGGATCGCCGAAGCCGTCCGACCGACGCCGCAGGTCGTCTCCTCCGCGCTGAGCGACCTGGCCGGTGCGCCCGTCCATCTGAAACTGGATCATCTCCAGGCGACCGGCAGCTTCAAGCTGCGCGGCGCGAGCAACGCCGTTCTCCAGCTGGACGAGGCGGCACGGGCGCGCGGGGTCGTCGGCGTCTCGACAGGGAATCATGGCCGCGCGCTGGCGCACGCCGCGCGCCGTGTCGGCGCGCGCTGCGTCATCTGCATGTCGGCGCTCGCGCCGGCGAACAAGGCCGAGGGCGTCCGCGCCGAAGGGGCCGAGGCGCGCATCATCGGTGAAAGCCAGGACGAAGCGCAGGAGGAAGTCGACCGATTGGTCGCGAAGGAGGGGCTGGTGATGATCCCGCCATTCGATCACCGGGACGTCATCGCCGGGCAGGGAACGCTTGGGCTGGAGATGCTGGAGGCCGCGCCCGATGCGCGGGTTGCGCTGATCCAGCTATCCGGCGGCGGGCTCATCTCGGGCGTTGCGGCGGCGCTGAAAGCGCTGAAACCCGGCATCCGGGTGATCGGGGTGTCGATGGCGCGCGGCGCGGCGATGCAGGCGAGCCTCGAAGCCGGTCGCCCGGTCGCGGTCGAGGAGCTGGCGACGCTCGCCGACAGCCTTGGCGGCGGGATCGGGCTTGAGAACCGCCTGACCTTTCCGATGGTTCGCGATCTCGTCGATGAAGTCGTCCTGCTTTCGGAGGCGGAGATCGCCGCCGGGGTCCGGCATTGCTACTGGCTCGAGCGCCAGATCGTCGAGGGGGCCGGCGCGGTCGGCGTCGCGGCGCTGCTCGCAGGGCGGGTCGCGCTCGAGGGTCCGGCCCTGGTCTTGCTCAGCGGCGCGAATATCGACATGAAGATTCATCATCGAATCATTTCCGGCGAGAATGTCGATATCGCCGCGGAAGGACGCTGAAAATGCCTCAAGTCCGCATCCTGACGGAAGAGGACCTTCGTCGGCTCGTCACGCTCGACATGGCGGCGATCGACTGCGTCGAGGCGGGATTCCGGGCGTTAAGCGGCGGCGAAGTGGTGATGCCGCCGATCCTCTCGATGGCGATCGAGGCGCATAACGGCGAGGTCGACGTGAAGACCGCCTATGTGCCGGGGATCGACAGTTTCGCCATCAAGGTCTCGCCGGGGTTCTTCGACAATCCGAAACTGGGCCTGCCTTCGACCTCCGGCCTGATGATCCTATTTTCAGCGCTGACCGGACAGATCGAGGCGCTCTTGCTCGACAACGGTTATCTGACGGATATCCGCACCGCCGCCGCCGGCGCGGTGGCGGCGCGTCGCCTTGCGCGTGAGGATGCTTCGAGCGCCGCGGTTTTCGGCGCCGGTGTTCAGGCGCGGTTGCAGGTGCGTGCTCTCTGCCTCGTCAGGCCGATACGGCGAGTGGTTTTCTGGGCGCGGGACGTGGCGCGGGCGGAAGCGGCCGCGCGCGAGACCGCCGAACGCCTTGGGATCGACGCGCGCGCCGAGGCGGCCCCTGATGTGGCCGCGAAGGGCGCCGACGTGATCTTGACGACGACGCCGGCGACGGCGCCCATCCTGATGGCGGACTGGCTGACGCCCGGCCAGCATGTCACGGCCATGGGCTCCGATCAGCACACGAAGAACGAGATCGAGCCCGCGTGCCTCGTCCGCGCGGATCTCTACGTTCCCGACCGTTTGAACCAGACACGCGCGCTTGGCGAACTGAGAACCGCCATCGCGGCGGGGCTTGTCGACGCCGGCGCGGGATTCGCGGAGTTGGGCGACATCGTCGCTGGTGAGGCGCCCGGCCGCCGCGCCGCGACGCAGATCACCATCGCCGACCTGACGGGGACCGGCGTCCAGGACACCGCCATCGCCAGCTTCGCCCGCCAGCGCGCGGATGCGGCCGGGGCGGGCGTGAATTTCACGACATGAAGGGGGCGGGGCCGCGATGAGCACGATGATACCATTCTTTCCGACCGAGGAATATCTCGCCCGGATCGAGAAGACGCGTGTGGCGATGGAGGCGCATGGGCTCGATCTGATCCTCGTCTCCGATCCCTCCAACATGGCCTGGCTCACCGGCTATGACGGCTGGTCCTTCTATGTCCACCAGTGCGTCATGCTCGGCCTCGAAGGGGAGCCGGTGTGGTTCGGCCGCATGCAGGACGCGAATGGCGCGAAACGCACCGTCTTCATGAGCTATGACAACATCGTCGGCTATCCGGACAACTACGTGCAATCCACCGAGCGCCATCCGATGGACTATATCGCGGCGAAGATCGCAGACCGTGGTCACGGCGCCGCCCGGATTGGCGTCGAGATGGACAATTACTGGTTCTCCGCCGCCGCCTACGCGTCATTGCAAAAGAACCTGCCGAACGCGAAATTCAGCGACGCAACCGGGCTGGTGAACTGGCGAAGAGCGGTGAAATCGGAGCGCGAGCTAGACTACATGCGCAACGCCGCGCGCATCGTCGAAAGGATGCATCAGCGTATCTTCGATCTGGTTGAGCCCGGCATCCGGAAATGCGATCTGGTGGCGGAGATCTACGACGCATCGCTGCGCTACGACGAGGCGCTCGGCTATGGCGGCGGTTACCCGGCCATCGTCCCGCTTCTGCCCTCGGGCGCGGACGCGTCGGCGCCGCATCTGACCTGGGATGACGAGCCGATGCAGACCGGGCAGGGGACCTTCTTCGAGATCGCCGGCGTCTACCGGCGTTATCATTGCCCGCTGTCGCGCACGGTGTTTCTCGGCCAGCCGACGCGGGTCTTCCTAGATGCGGAGGAGGCGGTGCTTGAAGGCATGGAGGTCGGACTGGAGGCGGCGCGCGCCGGCAATCTCTGTGAAGATATCGCCATCGCCTTTTTCAAGGTTCTCAAGAAGCACGGCATCCACAAGGACAACCGCGCTGGCTATCCGATCGGCATCTCCTATCCGCCGGACTGGGGCGAGCGGACGATGTCGCTCCGCCCGGGCGACCGCACCGTGCTGGAGCCGGGGATGACGTTCCATTTCATGACCGGTCTCTGGATGGATGAATGGGGATTCGAGATCACCGAGAGCATCGTGATCGGCGAGACCGGCCCGGAGATCCTCGCCAGTGTCCCCCGCAAACTCCTCGTGAAGAACTGAAGCGATGCGGCGAACCCACACGCTTCCGGCGAACCCGATCACCGCCTCGGTTCCACTCGATGCGGACGGCGCGCATCATGGTTTCCTTCGCCTTCCGTGCAGCCGGGACGAGAGCGCCTGGGGGGCGGTGATGATCCCGATTTCGGTGATCGCCAACGGCGACGGGCCGACGGCGTTGCTCACCGGCGGCAATCATGGCGACGAGTACGAGGGTCCGGTCGCGCTTCAGGATCTGGCGCTGACGCTGGAACCCGCCGCGCTGCGCGGTCGGGTGATCATCGTCCCGTTCATGAACCTGCCGGCGGTGGCCGCTGCGCGGCGCTGTTCCCCGATCGACGGCGCGAATATGAACCGCATCTTTCCCGGCCGGCCCGATGGCGGCCCGACAGAGAAGATCGCGGACTATTTCGCGAGCACGCTCGCGCCGCTCGCGGATTATGTCCTGGACTTCCATTCAGGCGGCAAGACGCTGGATTTCATCCCCTTCGCCGCGGCGCATGTGCTGGATTCGAAACCGCAGGAGGCCGCGTGCGTCGCCGCGATGCGGGCGTTCAACGCGCCCTATTCGATGACGCTGCTGGAGATCGACAATGTGGGGATGTACGACACAACCGTCGAATCGCTCGGCAAGGTGTTCGTCTCCACCGAGCTTGGCGGCGGCGGATCGGCGACCGCGCGCTCCATCGCCATCGCGAAGAAGGGCGCACGGAATTTCCTGATTCATGCCGGGATCCTGACCGGCGAACCCGCGACTGGGCCGAGCGTCAGCCTCGACATGCCGGACGGAGACTGCTTCACCTTCGCCGAACATGACGCGCTGCTGGAAATGGCGGTCGATCTCGGCGCCGCTGTCCGGCGCGGCGATCTCATCGCCCGGCTCTGGCCGGTGGAGCGGACGGGCGTTGCGCCAAAGGAATACCGCGCAAGGCGCGACGGGCTGTTGGCCGCGCGCCATTTTCCGGGTCTCGTGAAGATGGGCGATTGTCTCGCGGTGGTGGCCGCGATCGTCGATTGAGCTGCCGCCAACGAAAAACGCCCCGCTGACGCGGAGCGCTTCTTCAGCATCGAAAGACGAAGTTCAGGCGGCTTTCTTGTCCAGCGCCTCATCGACCCGGCGCGCGGCGCGCACCTCGTCGAGCCGCTCCACCGCCGCGACTTCGCGCGTCAGCCGCTCCAGCGCCGCCTCGTAGAGCTGGCGCTCGGAATAGGACTGCTCCGGCTGGTCTTCGGCGCGGTGGAGATCGCGAACCACCTCGGCGATCGAGATCAGATCGCCCGAGTTGATCTTCTGTTCGTATTCCTGCGCCCTGCGCGACCACATCGCGCGCTTCACGCGGGCGCGGCCCTTCAGCGTTTCCAGCGCCTTCCCGATCAATTCGGGGCTGGAAAGAGTCCGCATGCCGACCGAATTCGCCTTCGCCGTGGGCACCCTGAGCGTCATCTTTTCCTTTTCGAAGGAGATCACGAAAAGTTCGAGCCGCACGCCGGCGATCTCCTGGTCTTCGATCGAGATGATCCTGCCGACTCCATGCGCCGGATAGACCACATAATCATTGGCGCGAAACTCGCCCTTGGACTTCGTAGATGTCGACATTTGCGCTTTTTCCAGTCCGCTCTCTCAGGGACGCCGCGCATTATGGCGCAGCGAAGACCACCCTCCCCACTCTTTCCAGGTGGCGAAGACAGCCGGTTGCAAGATTGCGCCTCCCTGCTCAGCGGCGCCGGCTTCCGGCTCCGTGACGCGTCAGGCGGCGCGAACGTTGCACTTATATAACAAAAAAACCGCCCTTTCGCCACTCCACTGCGGCGATTGGCGCAGGGCGGCGCAAAAAATCCTGCGTTAACGTGGTCTAAATGGGCTTTTTCTCCGGTCCGAGGGTCTGACAGACGTCAGTCGCCAGCCCCCGGAGCCTCGGAGAAATACTTTTCGAACTTGCCCGATTCGCCGTCGTATTTTTCAGCGTCGGCTGGCGGGTCCTTCTTCAGGGTGATATTCGGCCAGATCGAAGCAAACTTGGTGTTGATCTCCAGCCATTTCTCCAACCCCGGTTCCGTGTCGGGGCGGATCGCGTCGGCCGGGCATTCCGGCTCGCAAACGCCGCAGTCGATGCACTCGTCCGGGTGAATGACAAGCATGTTCTCGCCTTCGTAGAAGCAGTCGACCGGGCAGACCTCCACGCAATCGGTGTATTTGCATTTGATGCAACTGTCGTTGACGATGTAGGTCATTCAGATTTTCCTGTATCCGCTCCGGGGCGGCCCTTCGCGCCGCGATGTAATCCCCTCAGCCCGTCGGGGCAAGCAGCGGCGGCGCTCACCGTCCGGCTCCGGCGGTCGGGGGATCGAGATCCTCGAACAGCGTCGCTGCTTCGGGCGCCGGGCCGCGCCTTGTTCCCAATGCGCGGACACGCACAACGCGGACTTCGGCGCCCTGTCTGAAGGTCAGCACATCCCCCGGCCTGACCAACGCATGTGTCTTGCGCGATCGCTCGCCATTTAGCCGGAATCCTTTCTCCGCGGTTTTCGCCGCGAGACCGCGCGTCTTGAAGAACCGCGCCCGCCAGAGCCATTTGTCGAGCCGGAGCCCCTCGGTCGGCGTCTCCGGCAAGGATCAGCTTTTCAGATTCTTCAGGATGGCGAAAGGACTGTCCGGGTCCGGCGCCTTCTCATGGCGCGCCTTCGCGCCGCCGCCCGGCGCGCTATTGCGGTTATGCGATGCGCCGGCGCTGCCGCCCGGCCCCTTGCCGGCTTTCGGCGGGCGTCGTTTCTGGTTCTCGCGCCCCTTGGCGTGCGTGCGGGCGCCGCGTGGCGGGCGGCGGGCGATGGAGAAGGTGTAGAACACCTCCATCTCGGGCTGATCCGAAGCCTGCGGCTCACCATTTTTCGCATCCGGTTGCGCTGCGGGGGCGTCGGCGGGGCTTGCAGACGTCTGGGGTTCGGCCTCGGGGGGCGGCGCGGCCGCGTCGGCCGCCGGGGCGTCGGCGTCTTCCGCGGGGGGCGCGCTCTGCGCCGCATCGGCATCCGTCGAGGCCTCCTCTGACGACGCGTCTGCTTCGGTCTGCGGGGCGGCCGGCTTCGGCGGTTTCGCCCGCTCGCCCTTCTCTGTGACGAATCCGAGACCGCGCATCAGGTCGGCGAACTGCTCCAGCGTCAGCCCGGTGATCGACAACATGTCGGCGGTGGCTTCGAACCCGGTGCGGGCGTCCATGTCGCGCAAGAGATCCGCAAGCCGCTCCAGCATGTCGATGCGGATCGCTCTCGCGCCGGCGCGGCGGTAGCCGGCGCGGACATAGAACCCTTCCGGCGCGTCCGCTTCCGCGGGGATCGTCACGAGACCCGGAGGCGGCGCGCCCGGGATTTCCTCCAGCTTCTTCTTCAGGCCCCAAAGGACGAGCCGGAGCCGCGTCGGCGCCGGCTTGAGCAGGAGCGGCATGAACACCGAATGCTGGCCGAAGCGGACGCCGTGCTTGCGCAGGAGCGTCCGCGCGTCCTGGTCCAACGCCTTCACGTCTTCGGCGATCGGCCGGCGTTCCAGGACGCCGAGTCCCTCGACCAACTGGAACGCTACGCCCCGCGCCATACCCGTGAGCGCTTCGTCGTCGCGGAGCGCGATCAGCGGCGCGAAGAGCGCGGCGATCCGGCGGTTGATCCAGTGGCCGAGCCGGCGTTCGATCTTCTGGACGACGCTCGTGTCCAGCATCTCGTCAGCGAAGGCGCGGACCGCGGGAGCAAGAACGTCCGCTCCCGGCTCCAGCCGGCCGACCGCGATCTCGCCCCACATCAGGCCGCCCTGTTCGGTGACGTCGATCTCGGTGTCGGGGGCGTTGTAGAACTTGTCGGCCCGGTGCGCGAACCAGCCGGTGAGCGCGTCGAGAGACGCGGCGCGAAGGCGCTTCTGTTCGTCGGCGCCGGCTTTGGGATCGGGAATGAAACGGAACCCGTCGATCCGTCCCAGATGTTCGCCTTCGGCGGTCACTTCGCCGGTTTCGGTCACTTCGGCCACCAGCCTCTCCTTCTGTTTCAACCGGCGCATCAGCACGGATGTGCGCCGGTCGACGAATTCGCGCGTCAGCGCCAGATGCAGCGCATCCGACAGCCGGTCCTCGACTTCGCGGGCGCGGCCCCGCCATTCCCCCGGATCAGCCATCCAGCCGCCGCGATTCGCGACATAGGACCATGTTCGCATATGCGCGAGCCGGCGCGAGAGTTTGTCGATACCGCCCTCGGTCCGGTCCAGCCGCGCAATCTCGGCTGCGATCCAGTCGGAGGGTATAGCGCCCTCCGATGAGAGAAGAAAACGGTAAATCCGGCCGATCAGCGCCGCATGTTCCGCCGGCGCCACCTTGCGGAAATCCGGTAACTGGCAGCAGTCCCAAAGCCGGCGCACCGCCGCGCCGCCTTTCGCGATCGCCCGCATCTCGGGGTCGGCCCAGAGGGTGCGGAGCGCGACCAGGTCATCGGCGTCGCGCGCCCGGCGGAGACCGGGTGTGCGCGAAGGCGCTTCCAGCGCCGCGATCAGCGCCGGCGCCGTGCCGTAGTCCAGCGCCGCGTTCCGCCATTCGAGCGCGCCGATCGGTTGGAATCGATGCTCGGTAATTGAATGCGCCACCGCATCGTCGAGCGGCTCGACATCGCCTGTCACGCCGAATGTGCCGTTCGCCGTGTGGCGGCCCGCGCGCCCGGCGATCTGCGCGATCTCCGCCGGGGTCAGTTGGCGCGGTCGCCTGCCGTCGAATTTCGTCAATCCGGCGAAGGCGACGTGGGTCAGATCGAGATTGAGCCCCATGCCGATGGCGTCGGTCGCCACCAGATGTTCGACATCGCCATTCTGATAGAGTTCCACCTGCGCGTTGCGCGTGCGCGGGCTGAGCGCGCCCATCACGACCGCCGCGCCGCCCTTTCGCCGGCGGATCAACTCCGCGATCGAATAGACCTGATCGGCGGAGAAGGCGATGATGGCCGAGCGCTGGGGAAGCCGGCTGATCTTTTTCACGCCGGTATAGGAAAGTGTCGAGAGCCGCGGCCGCGTGGTGATGCGCGCTCCGGGCAGTAGCGATGCGATCGGGCCGCGCATCGTTTCGGCGCCGAGGAGAAGCGTCTCCTTCCGGCCCCGCGCCCTGAGCAGACGGTCGGTGAAGATATGGCCGCGGTCCGGATCGGCAGCGAGTTGAATCTCGTCCACCGCGATGAAATCCGCGCCCCAATCGAGCGGCATCGCCTCCACCGTGCAGAGATAGTACTGCGCCGCCGGCGGGGTGATCTTCTCCTCTCCGGTCAGGAGCGCGACCGACGCGTTGCCCCGCATCGCCGCGACGCGGTCGTAGACTTCCCGCGCCAGCAGTCTCAGCGGAAAGCCGATGATGCCGGTCCGGTGCGCCAGCATCCGCTCCACGGCGTAATGCGTCTTGCCCGTGTTGGTGGGGCCGAGAACCGCTTCGACCGTGTCGTCGCGGCGGGTGGCCGGCGCAGCGGTCATCCTTGATATTCCTTCGGCGTGTGGACTTGATCGTTGTTCAGAGTGTCTGGCCGTCGATTTCGGGTGTAAGCCGTTCGATCGCTTCCTGCGCCTTGTCGAGAGTAGGATAGATGCGCGCGATTTCCCGCCAGGTCTGCAGCGCGGCTTCCGGCTTGCCGACATGTTCGAGAATCATCGCAAGTCCGGCGAGAGCTGAAAAATGCCGCGGCTCCAGCGCGATCACGCGCTCGATCTCGGCTACGGAGCGGCCGAAATTCTTCTCGATGTAATCGAGCGTGGCGGCGGCGTTCCAGCCTTCGGCGAATTCCGGGGCGAGCCGGGTGAGCGCGCTGAAATGCGCGCGGGCGCGCGGATAGTCCTTCTCCTGCATCGCCCGATGTCCGCGCTGAAGCAGAAGATCCATGCTGTCGGAGCCGGATTTCGACCAGATATCGCGGATCTGCGCGGCGATCCGATCGCTATCGGCGGCCTCGGCGGCGGCGAGTTCCTGAAAAAGGCGATCGAGGCGCTCTTTGCGGGTTTCCGGCGCTTCGTCTGTTGAGGTGGCGCCGGTCACGGGGTCGGCCGCGGTCGGCCCGGCTATCTCCGCCTCTGGCCGGGCGGAAGCAGGAACGGCGGCGATGGCGCCGACGATGAAGAGCGCGATAGCGGCGGGGCGGATTGCAACGCTGTCCATGTTGAGCATGATGGGGTCGCGCCGCGGTCAAGGCAAGAATTCTGATGATCGAAAGGCGCGCGATGGCGCCGTAGCGACCCCGATCCGCCGCAAGGACCTGCTATGACAGAGTCGGCCCCACTCTATAACGAACTGGCGGAGGCGCCGGAGACCGGCCGCGCCTTCTGGCTGACATCCGGCCGGAGACGCATTCGCGCGGCGATATGGGACGAGGGAACGCGGGGAACCGTGCTGATCTTCACGGGTCGCACCGAGTATATCGAGAAATATGGTCGCGTGATCTCCCTGCTGGTCGAGCGTGGTTTCTCGGTCGCGACGCTGGACTGGCGCGGTCAGGGGCTTTCCGAGCGCCCGCTCGGCGACCGGATGAAAGGTCATGTGGGGGGCTTCGCCGCCTATCAGCGCGATATCGGCGCCTTTCTCGCGGCGCCTCAGGTCATGGCCCTGCCGGGAAGGCGGGTGCTGATCTGTCATTCTATGGGCGGTTGTATCGGCGTGCGCGCGCTCCTCGACGAGTTGGTGGAGCCGGCCGCGACGATCATGACGGCGCCGATGCTGGGGCTCGCGATGAAGCCGATCACACGGCTCGCGGCGCGCGGGATGATCGCGTTCGCGCGCCGTTTCGGCTTCGAGACCTCTTTCACGCCGGCGCCGCACGCATCGCGCCCCTATGTGCTGCACCAGGATTTCGAGGGCAATGTGCTGACCGGGGATTCCGACCATTACGAATGGTTCCGGAAACATCTGGAGGCCGAGTCGGGATTCGGGCTCGGCGCGCCGACGCTAGGGTGGATGGCCGAGGCGTTTGACGAGACCGAAGCCCTCGCCGCCGCGCCCGCGCCGTCGGGGCCGATGCTGATCATGCTTGGTGGCGACGAGGCGGTGGTCGAGCCGACCGCGATCCGCAGTTTGGCGGCGAAATCACCGGTCTGCCGATTGATGGAGATCAAGGGCGCGCGGCATGAAATCTTCTTCGAGACGCCCCTGATCCGGCAGCGAGCATGGGCCGGCATCGACCGGTTTCTGGTCGAGAACGGCGTTTGATCACGGCTTCGGAGCGGGGCGGGCGCTTCAGGCGGCGAACGGCGCTAGCAGGTCGAGCGCGGCCCGGTGCAGCGCCGGATCGCCGGCGGCGATCGCCTGTCCGCCCTGATCGGCTGGTCCGCCGCGCCAGTCGGTGACGACGCCGCCAGCCGCCTCGACCACCGTGATCGGAGCCTGGATGTCATAGGACTGAAGCCCGGCTTCGATCACGAGGTCGACCTGACCGAGCGCGAGAAGGGCGTAGCCATAGCAATCGAGCCCGTAGCGGGTGAGAAGAACGCGGTCGCGGACTGCGGCGAACCCGGCGGCGTCGCGCTCCGTGCCGACCTCTGGGAACGTGGTGAGAAGGATCGCATTCTCCAATCCCCGTCCGCGACGAACGGAGAGCGCCCGCTTTTCCGTCCCGCGCGTCAGTTCCGCGATGCCGGGGGCGCCGGTGAAACGCTCGCCAGTGAAAGGTTGGTCGATGACGCCGAGTAGAGGCCGCGCGCCATCGTGAACCGCGATCAGAACGCCGAAAACCGGCGCGCCGCAAAGAAAGGCGCGGGTGCCGTCGATCGGGTCGAGCACCCAAGTCAGGCCGCTGGTTCCGGCGCTGGCGCCAGCTTCTTCACCCAGGATGGCGTCGTCCGGGCGCATTTCGGCGAGGACGGCGCGCATCGCCGTCTCCGCCTCGCGGTCGGCGGCCGTTACCGGGTCAAACCCGCCGGGGCGTTTGTTGTCGGCGCTGAGTTCGGCGGAGCGGAAGTGGCGCAGGATCGGCGCGCGCGCGGCGTCCGCCAGCGCGTGCGCCGTCTTGAGCAGGTCGTCGATATGAGGATATGTCACGAAAAAAGGTCCGGTGGCTCCACCCACCGGACCTTTTCGCAAGCGCCGCCCGCCGTCAACCAGCTGCGCGCTTGGGCGAACGTCTCAAGCCGCGTCGGAAAGGACGCGCGCCAGATCGAACAGACGACGACGTTGCGCTTCGGGAATTGAATAATAGCTGCGAACTAGTTCCAACGCTTCCTTGTCGGCGAACAGATCGCCTTTCGGCCGGGCGTTCGACTCCGCGTTGGCGGCCAGATCTTCGGCCCCGTCGAGACCTTCGAAGAAGTACGAGATCGGAACGTCAAGCGCGGCGGCGATGTCCCAGAGCCGGCTGGCGCTGATCCGGTTCATGCCGGTTTCGTATTTCTGAATCTGCTGGAACTTGATCCCAACCTTCTCACCCAGCTGCTGCTGGGTCATCCCGACCATCCAGCGCCGCTGGCGCGCGCGCATGCCCACATGGACGTCAACAGGATGTTTCATGCTCGATCTCCCACAATGCTCATCTCGTATGGGTTGTAATGCAAGCACCGTGCCAAACGCCCCTGGCGGGCATCATGCTTATTGGAGTCGAAAGGCGCATACCCTAATTGGTTGCGCGGACGTAAGAAATTCTCCGCCGGGATTATCGCCCGGCGCGCGGTTCTGAAAACGTCATGAATGCATTATGCGCAACTTTAGGCAATTTCGCGAAATGCGAAGCAATTTGCGACAATGAGCGTTCAGCCCTTCGCGTTTCGCAACTCGCGCTTGCGGTCATTCGGGTCAAGCAACCGTTTCCTCAACCGAAGATGGTTGGGCGTGACCTCAAGCAACTCGTCGTCGGCGATATAGGCGATCGCCTGCTCGAGGCTCATGCGCACCGGCGTGGTCAGCACAACCGCCTCATCCTTGCCCGAAGCGCGCATGTTGGTCAGCTTTTTCCCCTTGAGCGGGTTGACCTCAAGATCGCCCGGGCGGGCGTTCTCGCCGATGATCATCCCCTGATAGACCGTTTCGCCGGCGCCGATGAACAGCTTCCCGCGATCGCCCAGGTTGAACAGCGCGAAGGCGACCGACTGGCCCTGCTCGATGGAGATCAGAACCCCGCTCCTGCGCCCCTGGATCGGCCCCCTGTGCGGCGCCCAGGAATGAAAGATGCGGGCCATCACCCCAGCGCCGCGCGTGTCGGTCAGGAATTCGCCGTGATAGCCGATCAGCCCGCGCGACGGCGCATGCGCGATGATCCGGGTCTTGCCGCCACCGCCGGGGCGCATCTCACGTATCTCGGCCTTGCGCTGGGTGATCTTCTCGACCACCGCGCCGGCGAACTCCTCGTCGACGTCGATGGTGACTTCCTCGATCGGCTCCAGCCGTTCGCCGGCCTCCTCGCGAAAGAGAACACGGGGACGGGAGATGGAGAGCTCGAACCCTTCGCGGCGCATCGTTTCGATCAGAACGCCCATCTGCAATTCGCCGCGCCCGGAGACTTCATAGGCGTCGCCCTCCGCGGTCGGCGCAACGCGCAGCGCGACATTGCCCTCGGCCTCACGCATCAACCGCTCGCGAATCACCCGCGATTGCACCTTGTCGCCGTCCTTGCCGGCGAGCGGGCTGTCGTTGACGCCGAACGTAACCGAGATCGTCGGCGGATCGACGGGACGGGACGCGATCGGCGTCGTCACCTGCGGCGCGGCCAGCGTGTCGGCGACCGTCGCCTTGGTCATGCCGGAAAGCGCCACGATGTCGCCCGCCTCGGCCCGTTCCACCGGGGTGCGCTTCAGCCCGCGAAAGCCGAGAACCTTTGAGACGCGAAACCGCTCGACCGCCTTGCCGTCGCGGGTCATCGCGTGAAGCATGTCGCCCGGGCCGACCGCTCCTGTCGCGATCCGTCCGGTCAGGAGCCGGCCGAGAAACGGGTCCGCCTCCAGGGTCGTCGAAAGCATGGTGAAGGGCTCGCCCTCCCGGCCGATCTGCGCCGGGCCGGGAACGTGCCGCATGATTGTCTCGAACATCGGCGCGAGACCGTCGCGGGGCCCGTCCAGCGTCTCGTCGGCCCAGCCGGAGCGGCCGGAGGCGTAGAGAACCGGGAAGTCGAGTTGCTCGTCGCTGGCGTCGAGCGCCACGAAAAGATCGAAGACCTCGTCCAGCGCGCGGTCGGGCTCCGCCTCCTGCTTGTCGACCTTGTTGAGGCAGACGATGGGACGGAGGCCGAGCGCCAGCGCCTTGGACGTGACGAACTTGGTTTGCGGCATCGGTCCTTCGGCGGCGTCGACCAGCAGCACGACGCCATCGACCATGGAGAGAATGCGCTCCACCTCGCCGCCAAAATCGGCGTGACCGGGGGTGTCGACGATATTGATGCGCGACTCTTTCCAGTCGACCGAAGTGCACTTGGCGAGAATGGTGATGCCGCGCTCGCGTTCGAGATCGTTGCTGTCCATCGCCCGCTCGTCCATCGCCTGATTGGCGCGGACGGCCCCCGACTGCTTCAGCATCTCATCGACGAGCGTGGTCTTGCCATGGTCGACATGGGCGATGATGGCGATATTCCTGAGGTCCACTTCGGCTCCTGTTCACTGTCGCGCGCGGTCTAGGGGCTTCGGGACGGTTTGGCGAGAGGAAATTTTGCAGTTGCGAAGAGAAACAGGCCGAAGGCGCGATTGACAGCGATGCATGGCGCGGGGTTTTTCGACCTCATCGGAGGTCGCCATGACATCATCGAGATTGCCGGGTTTCCATAATCTGAGCCGCGCCGCGCGGCTTGATGCGGTCGCCGCGAGGGTCGGGCTGACGGCGGAGGAGGTTGCGCGCTTCAGGGCCGCCTCGGCGCCCGAGGGCGATCTCGCGGACCATCTGTCGGAGAACGTGATCGGAGTGATGTCGACACCGCTCGGCGTCGCGACCAACCTGATCGTCGACGGGGCCGAGGCGCTGGTTCCGATGGCGACCGAGGAAAGTTCGGTGATCGCGGCGCTCTGCAACGGCGCGAAGGCCTGCCGCGGCGCCGGCGGCGTCTTCACCTCGGCGGACGCGCCGCGGATGATCGCGCAGGTGCAGATCAAGGGCCTTTCGGACCCGGTCGCCGCCCGCGCCGCGCTCTTTGAGCGCGAAACGGAGATCGGCGCGCTTTGCGATGCGTGCGATCCGATGCTTGTCTCGCTCGGCGGCGGTTTCCGGGGGATCGAGGCGCGCGTCGTCGGCGCGTTTCTTGTCCTCCATCTGATCATCGACGTGCGCGACGCGATGGGAGCGAACGCGGTCAACACGATGGCGGAGCGAATCGCCCCGAAGGTCGAGGAATGGACCGGCGGCGTGGTCGGGCTCCGCATCCTCTCCAACCTCGCCGACCGGCGTCTGGTGCGGGCGCGCGCGGTCTGGCCCGCGCGGGAGATCGGCGCGGACGTGGTGGAGGGCATGCTGGACGCCTACGCCTTCGCGGCCGCCGACCCCTACCGCGCCGCGACTCATAACAAGGGGGTCATGAACGGCGTCTCGGCGGTCGCGCTCGCCACCGGCAATGACAGCCGCGCCCTGGAGGCCGGCGCGCATGCTTACGCCGCGACCCGTCCCGGCGGCTATGGGCCTCTGACAGTTTGGGAGCGGACGGCTTCCGGCGATCTCTCCGGCGTGATCGAACTGCCGATGCCGGTCGGCGTCGTCGGCGGCGCGACGAAAGCGCACCCCACGGCGCGCATGTGTCTTACGATCATCGGCGCGGAGACGGCGGACGGTCTGGCGCGGGTGATGGCCGCGGTCGGGCTGGTGCAGAACTTTTCGGCGATGCGGGCGCTGGCGACCGAGGGCATCCAGCGCGGCCATATGGGCCTTCACGCCCGCAACGTCGCCATCGCCGCCGGCGCGACGGGGGCGGATATCGACCGCGTCGCGGCGGAGATGGTCGCGCGGGGCGAGGTGCGGGACGACGTGGCGCGCGCTATTCTCGGGGCTTGAGCGCGCGCCAGCCGATATCGCGACGGTGAAACCCGCCCGGCCACTCGATTCGCCCGACCGCCGCGTAGGCGCGGGACCGCGCCGCCTCCAGCGTCTCGCCGCGCGCCGTGACGGCGAGCACGCGGCCGCCATTGGAGACCGTCGCGCCGTCCTTCGACGCCGTCCCTGCGTGGAATATCTCGACATTCGGGTCCGAGGCGGCGGCTTCGAGTCCGCTGATCGGCTCGCCCTTCGTATAGCCGCCGGGATAGCCCTTTGCGGCGACCACGACGCTCAGCGCCGGCTCGGGTCGCCATTCGGTCCGAAGATCGTCCAGCCGGCCATCGGCGGCGGCGCGCAGAAGCGGCAGGAGGTCGGAGCCGAGCCGCATCGCCAGAACCTGGCACTCCGGATCGCCGAAACGCGTATTGAATTCTATCAGCTTCGGACGCCCATTCTCGATCATCAGCCCGGCGAAAAGCACGCCTTGAAACGGTGCGCCGCGCCGCGCCATCTCCGCGAGGCAGGGGCGGACGATCTCGTCCATCGCCCGCGCCTCGACCGCGGCCGTCATCACCGGGGCGGGCGAATAGGCGCCCATGCCGCCGGTATTCGGCCCCTCGTCGCCGTCGAAGGCGCGTTTATGATCCTGCGCAGAGCCGAAGGGGAGGGCGGTCTCGCCGTCGGAGAGCACGAAGAAGCTCGCTTCTTCCCCTGTCAGCATCTCCTCGATCACCACCTCGGCGCCCGCCGCGCCGAAAGCGCCGGCGAAAATGTCCTCGAGCGCCGATTCCGCCTGCGCGACGGTCGCCGCGACTGTCACCCCCTTGCCGGCGGCGAGCCCGTCCGCCTTCACCACGATCGGCGCGCCCGTGGCGCGGACATGAGCTTTTGCGCGTTCAAGATCGTCGAACCGCGCATAATCGGCAGTGGGCGCGCCGACTGCTGCGCAAATCTCCTTGGTGAAACCCTTCGAAGCTTCAAGCTGCGCCGCCGCGCGGGACGGGCCGAAGACCGCAATGCCCGCATTCCTCAGCGCATCTGCGACGCCGGCGGCGAGTGGGGCTTCAGGCCCGATAACGACGAAATTCACCGCCTCTCGCTTCGCGAAGGCGACGACGGCCGCGCCGTCCTCGTTATCGAGCGGCGCGCATTCGGCGATGCGCGAAGCGCCGGCGTTGCCGGGCGCGACGATCAGCCGACCGCATTCCGGGCTCTTCCGGATCGCCCAGGCCAGCGCATGTTCGCGCCCACCGCCGCCGAGAATGAGGATGTCCATCGTCCGCCTCCCTGATCGCCGCCCGTCTAGCGAAGCGGCGCGTGACCGGCAAGGCGCGGCTTGATAGAGAAGTGGAATGGACCTGCTCGAAGATGAACCTGACGCCGGAAACGCACCAGAATTCACCGTCTCGGAACTATCCGGCGCGGTCAAGCGCGTCGTCGAAGGCGCCTTCGACCATGTCCGGGTGCGGGGTGAAATCGGTCGGGTCTCCCGTCCCCGCTCCGGCCACCTCTATCTTGATCTGAAGGACGATCGCGCGGTTCTCAACGCCATCGTCTGGAAAGGCGTCGCAGCGCGGCTGGAGGTCGACCCGGAGGAGGGGATGGAGGTGATCGCAACCGGGCGACTCACCACCTATCCTGGCCAGTCGCGCTACCAGTTGATCGTCGAGAGCCTCGCCCCCGCCGGCATGGGCGCGCTGATGGCGATGCTGGAGAAACGGAAAGCGGCGCTGGCGGCGGAGGGGCTTTTCGCGGCGGAAAGGAAGCGCGCGCTGCCTTACCTGCCGCGCGTCGTCGGCGTCGTCACCTCACCGTCGGGCGCCGTCATCCGCGATATCCTGCACCGGCTGGCGGAACGGTTTCCGCTGCATGTTCTGGTCTGGCCGGTCGCGGTGCAGGGCAAGAAATGCGCGCCCGAGGTCGCGGCGGCGATTCGCGGTTTTAACGCGCTTGGTCCGGACGGGGCGACGCCTCGGCCTGACGTGCTGATCGTCGCGCGGGGCGGCGGCTCGGTTGAGGATCTCTGGGGTTTCAACGAGGAGATCGTGGTGCGGGCGGCGGCAGAGAGCGCGATCCCGCTGATATCCGCCATCGGGCATGAGACGGATACGACGCTGATCGACCTCGCCGCCGACCGTCGGGCGCCGACGCCGACCGGCGCGGCGGAGATCGCGGCGCCAGTGAGGGGTGAGCTTCTCGCCGCGCTCAAGGGGCTGGAGGAGCGCCGCGCGCGCTCCATCGGGCGTCTGATCGAGGAACGTCGCCGGCGTCTTCGCGATCTCGCTCGCGCGCTGCCGCGACCCGACGAGATCGTCGCCGAACGCCGCCAGCGGCTGGACATGGCGGGCGAACGTCTTCCGCTCGCGTTGCAGCGCGCGGCGGACCGGAAACGCATCGCGTTCGCCGCAGGCGCCGCCGGGCGTTTCGGCCCCGCGCTTCTGACGGAGAAGATCGACCGGCGGCGCGAACGCCTTCTTTCATGGTCCGCCCGGCTCGGTCCCGCGCTCGCCCGGCGTTCGGCGAACGAGAGGTCGCGGCTGAACGAGCGCGCGGCGCGCCTGGCGCGCGCGCCGGCGGCGATGGCGCGGCGCCAGGCCGAGGCCCGCGCGCGGCTCGAGGGCGTATCTTTGCGGCTTTCGCGCATCGGCGCCGCCGCGGTTCGCGATGCGCGACGGCGGCTGGACGAGACTTGCCGGCTTCTCACCAATCTCGGGCCGAAGGGCGTGCTCGCGCGCGGCTACGCCATCGTGCACGGTCGGGACGGGGTGCTTATGTCGGCGAAGGCGGCGGCGCCGGGTGACGAGCTGCGATTACAGCTTGCCGATGGCGATGTCGGCGCCGTTGTCGTCGGCGCGTCGAAACCGGCGCGGAAAGCCGGTTCCGCGCCGAAGCCGAAGCCCGGTCAGGGGATGCTGGACCTCTAGGCGGCGCGAGCGGACACCACCCGCCGCCACGCGAGAAGGCCGAGCGCGCCGAGCAGCAGCGGCGCGCTCGCCGGGAGCGGCACGGCCGCGACGGTCTGCGGCGCCGCGTTCGGCCCTTCGGTCAGGAACACGCCGGAGGCGGAATCGATCGTGACGCCGCTCGCGAGCCCGAGGCTCGCCACGCTGCTGAGATTCAGGGCGAGGTCGATCGCATTGTCGCCGGAGAGCAAGGTCGCTGTCAGGCTGGCGAAAATGTCGAAGCTCTGTTCGTCGGAAACCACAGGCAGCGTGACGGAAAGCAACTCATCGAAGAGATCGGAGACCGGCAGCGCGTCCGTCCTGTAGCTGAAAGAAACGATATCCTTGCCGAGACTCCGATCCGTCCCGCTGAAGATCGGAAAACTCATGGAGGTCCAGTTCCCGGCGTTCGCGCCCGCCGACGGATCGAAGATCGCGTAGCGGAAGCTTCCCGACAGCAGGATTGGAATGTTGCCGAGAGAGTCGGCGGACATGTCGATTCCACCGTCGAAATCGAAGTTGAAATCCACATTCGTCCCCGCGCCGCCGGTGATGGTCACCCGGTCGCCGAATCTGCTGCTCACGCCGCGGATCGCGTCTTCGCCGCTGCTGGAAAGCGTTCCCGCAAGCGTCCCGTTGGCCAAATTCGCGTTCGTGGTGATGGCGCCCCGAGCATCGGTATGGCTCATGCTCTGCCGGGTGGCGCCGTCGATCTCGGTCCCGATGGAGACCGGCCCGTTCGCATTAATCGAATGCTGGACGAAATAGGAGGCTGCGTTCGCGGGCGCTCCAAAACCAAGCGCCGCGATGGCGGCGACCGCCAGCCATGTATCAGACATCGCCATGAGTATTGCTCCTCGGATCTTGTTTTTCCATGAGACTTCACATCTCGGAAAGACAGATGCCGCCGGGCGCGCGGGGTTCCCGCAGGCCGGGGGAGTGGCTGATGACATGCTATCACATTGTGTTTGACGCGCCGTGTGGGGGCGTCGCCGAAATGTGCGCGAACCGGAGCCGGAAAAGAGCATCGCCGCCCGTTCCAGGACGACGCTCGGCTTGGAAGCTGGGGCGGCTGCGGGGATTCCGTCAGGCGGTCGGGAGCCGGCAGCCGGCTATTCCGCTTCCGCCAGAAACTTTTCCGCCTCCAGCGCCGCCATGCAGCCCATGCCGGCGGAGGTGACGGCTTGCCGGTAGATGTAGTCAGTCACATCGCCGGCGGCGAAGACGCCGGGAATCGACGTGGCGGTCGAATCCGGTCGGGTGACGACATAGCCGCCCATATGCGTCTCCAGCTGATCGGCGACCAGTTCCGACGCCGGCGCGTGGCCGATGGCGATAAATACTCCGGCGCAGGACAGCGTCGTGATCTCGCTCGTCACCACGTCGCGGATGCGCGCGCCAGTGACGCCGAGCGGGTCCTCGTCGCCGATCACTTCCTCCAGGACCGTGTTCCAGATCACCTCGACTTTCGGGTTCTTCATCAGGCGGTGTTCGAGGATCTTTTCTGACCGCAGGCTGTCGCGCCGGTGGATGAGCGTCACCTTGTCGGCGAACCGCGTCAGGAAGAGCGCCTCCTCCACCGCTGTATTCCCGCCTCCGATGACCAGAACCTCTTGGCCGCGATAGAAGAAGCCGTCACAGGTGGCGCAGGCGGAGACGCCGAAGCCCTTGAATTTCTCCTCCGACGGCAATCCAAGCCATTTCGCCTGCGCGCCCGTGGCGAGGATCACCGCCTCGGCTTCGAAGGTCACCCCCGAATCGGCCTTCGCCACGAACGGGCGGCTGGAAAGATCGAGAGAGGTGATGATGTCGGCGATCACCTCCGTCCCCACCGCCCTGGCGTGTTCCTCCATCTTCACCATAAGGTCGGGACCCTGCACTTCGGTGAAGCCCGGGTAATTCTCGACTTCCGTCGTGATGGTCAACTGCCCGCCCGGCTGGATTCCCTGCACCAGCACCGGATTCAGCATGGCCCGCGCGGCGTAGACGGCGGCGGTGTAGCCGGCGGGACCGGACCCGATGATCAAAAGCTTGACGGCGCGGGTCTCTGGCATCGTGTCTGTCCTCGGCTGGGTCTGGGTAGAGGGTGGATCGGAGCCTTGTTTAATGGTCCGCCCCGGCCGCGCCAAGCTGCCAATCCGGTTTTGAAATCTTGCTCGATGGCGTAATTTTATTGCGTAAGTCGCGGCTAGTCGGTAACTCCGATCGCGATAAGAATGCGGGAGCAAGCCCGCGAACGGGGGTTGAATGGCCGCGGGTAAGATCGACGCGATTGACCGGAAGATTCTGGCCGAATTGCAGTCCGATGGGCGAATGACCAATGTTGAGCTCTCCAAGCGGCTCGGAATCTCCGCGCCGCCTTGTCTCCGCCGCGTGCGCGCGCTGGAGGAGGAGGGGCTGATCGAGGGCTATCACGCCCGCGTCAACGCCCGCGCGCTGGGGTTCGAGGTGACGGTCTTCGCTATGGTCGGCCTCTCCAGCCAGGCGGAGGCGGATCTGCGGGCTTTCGAGGAGCGCGCGCGCGCGTGGCCGCTCGTGCGCGAGTGCCACATGCTGAACGGCGAGATCGACTTCCTGCTGAAATGCGTCGCGCCGGACCTCTCCAGCTTCCAGTCTTTCCTGACCGGAGAGCTGACCGCCGCCGCGAACGTGGCGAGCGTGAAAACCTCGCTGGTGATTCGCGGCGCGAAGGCGGAGCCGGGCGTCCCGTTCGAAATTCTGGAAGCGCGCGCCGCGGCGGAAGGCTGATCGCGACCGGTTCCCTGAGCGTCAGTCTTCTTCCGGCGTCGCGGGGCTTTCCGGCGCAACTGTCGCGGCGGCCGATTGGGTTTCCGGCCGCGCGGGCGGCGTCGGCGTTCGATCCAGCCGCGTCAGGGTCTGTGCGGCGCGGATCGCATCGGCGACGAACGGCGCCTCCTCGAGCCGGGCCGCAGTCTGAAACGCGATCCGTTCCGCGTCTTCCGGGGTGAAGCCGGCGAAGGGATGTCCGGCTCTGGGGGCGCCGCTCATTCGCGCGGCGGCCAGAAACGCGCCGATCTCTTCGCCCTCTTCGGTGAAAAGTCGCCAGTTCACCGCGACACGGCCGCGCGCGGCGACGACGTGCGGTTCGATCGTGAACACCCGGCCGGCGCCGAGCGCGCGGTGGAGCGCGACATGCCCGGCCAATCGCCGGACGAGCGCGCCGGCGATCAGATTCGACACATAGGCGGGCGCGTCGGACGCGGGTTCGACGAAAAGTCCGACATCGCGCGCGATCAGCGTGCCGAGCTTCTGCCGCTCGGTATGAAGCGCCGGGAGCACCGCATGCGGGTCAGGCGCGGTCCTGAGTGCGGCGCCGTCCCAGAACGTGATCCCGGCGTCGTCTGCCAAAGCCGGCGTGGCAAGGAAGAGACAGGCGAGCGCCGCGCGTCTCATCGGAGCGGCGATCCGAGCGAGGGCGCGGAGGGCGGCCCGGCGCATGTTCCTGCGATCGGGGGCAGTCCGCCCGGCGTCATCGCCACGTCCCAAGCGCACGGTGATGTCATGCGCGTCAGCGCCGACCCCGGGTCGTTTTCCGGCCAACCCTCGCGCGTCGAGAAGATCGGCGGGATCGCCTTTCGGGTCGGGTTCGGCGACGTCCATCCACACGCGGACACTGGTCAGAAGTGAGGCCGGGCGGGCCGGGCGCTGATCCGCTGACCGGGTCGGCGGCGCGTCGCCCGCTTGGTCGATAACGAGGCGCTGGAAAAAACTGTAGCGGAAGGCGTCGCGGCGGATCGCCCGGTATCGGCGTTCGTGCGCGAAAATGAGCGCCGCGCCAAGCACGCGCGACGACATTTCAGCGCGGAGCCCCTCGCGGCGGGTTTCAAGAGCGGTTGCTGCGAAATGCGGCACTTCAGGCGCCGGGGAGCATGACGACCGAGACGAGACGTCCGTAATCCTTCTCACCCCGATGCATCGCGCGACGGTAGGAGTAGAAGCGTTTCTCGTCGGAAAAGGTGCAGTGGCCGGTCCATGCGGCCTCCGCGATCCCGGCGGCGCGCAGGCGCGCCAGCAGATAGCCGGGAAGGTCGAACTGCACGCGGTCGCCGGCGCCGCCGGCGAAAAAGCGCGTGGTTTCAGGGTCCTCGGCGACGAATTCATCCATGAATTCCGGCCCGACCTCATAGGCGCGCTGGCTGATCACCGGGCCGATCGCGGCGCTGATGCGGCCGCGCCCGGCGCCGAGCGTCTCCATCGCCTCGATGGTCCGGTCGGTGACTCCGGCTAGTGCGCCGCGCCATCCGGCATGGGCGGCGCCGATCACGCCCGCTTCGGGATCCTCCAAAAGCACTGGCGCGCAATCGGCGGTGAGGACGCCAAGCGCGAGGCCGGGCGTTCGCGTCGCCATCGCATCCGCCTTCGGTCGCTCCCCGGCCCAGGGTGCAGCGACGACGACGACATCGGGCGAGTGGACCTGATGGAGTGAAAGAAGCTCGCGCGCGCCGAGATGAGCGGCGACCAGAGCGCGGTTCTCGGCCACCGCGGCGGGATCGTCGCGAGAGCCCGGGCCGCAATTCAGCCCCGCGTAGATCCCCGCCGACACGCCGCCGGCGCGGGTGAAGAACCCGTGTGGCGCCTTGATGGCGTCTGTTCGTATCGGGGCGAGGGTCATGAGGCGCTCTCCGTCTCGAATCCGGGCGGCGGCGGCGATCCGGGCGGAAAGATCGCCAGCGCCTTGAAGAGCGTCCCCATCTCGGCCGGATCGGTCAAGCGGTGAAGCGCGGCGGCGATGGTTTCGGCCTGGTCGGGGCGCGCGCGCGCCAAAGCTTCGGCGCGCGCGCCGATGCCGAGCCGCGCGAGCCATTCGCCTTGCGGAACCAGCGCGGACGCGGCGGCGCCCGCTGATCCCGCCGCCGCCGCGAGAGCTTCGAAATCGACATGCGCGGTCAGGTCCGCCAGGCCGGGGTCGCTCAGCGGGTCGGCGTAGCGGTGGCTCCGGAGCGCCTGAACCGTGTCGGCGCCCATCGGCGAGGTTTCGCCGTAGCCATAATCGATGATGATTGCGGCGCCGCCGTCGCGCGCGATGCGCGCGCCGAGCGCCCCGGCGATTGCGGCGCTGCCGGGATTACGCTCGCGGATCGCGCCCTCCGGCGCGGCGCCGAGGGGGAGGCGCGTGTGGCGAAGCCCGGCGGCGAGCGTATCTCCGGAAAGGCCGACCATCCGCTCGGCCCAGCCGTTCGACGTCATCACATATTGCCGGACCGGCAGCGCGTCGAAGAACTCGTTGGCGATGAGAAACAGCGGCCCGTCCGGAACGTCATCGAGCCGCGCCGCCCAGCTGGCGCCGGGAACGCGCCGCTTCTGCTCGGCGCGAAGCCTTGGCGAGATTTCCACCAGCCAGGCGTCGGCTGCATCTACGAAGCCGGGCAGGGCGCGCGCGGCGCGAAGCGCGTCCGCCGCCAACTGACCGCGGCCGGGGCCGAGCTCGACCAGGCGAAAAGGCGTCGGGCGGCCCGCTCCGGCCCAGGTTTCGGCCAGCGCGAGGCCGATCATTTCGCCGAACATCTGGCTGATCTCGGGCGCGGTGGTGAAATCGCCGCTCGCGCCGAGCGGGTCGCGGGTGGTGTAATATCCATGCTCGGGATGGGCGAGGCAGAGCGCCATGAAGTCATGCAGCGTCATCGGCCCGTTCAGGGTTATCTCCCGACGGATGATCGTCTCCAGCGGCGTCATCGCCGGCGCGTGAAGGCCCAAAGGCCAAATCCGATCAGGATCATCGGCAGCGAAAGCACCTGACCCATGGTGAGCCCGTATTCCGCCGTGAACCGGATGGCGTGGCCATAGGGGTTGCCGGGCCCGAAGAATAGCGCGTCGGGCTCGCGGAAAAGCTCGACGAAGGCCCGCGCCGCGCCGTAGCCGATGAAGAACAGGCCGGTGACCAGCCCGGGGCGCTTCAGCCAGCCGCGCCGCGTCGCGAGAAGCCAGAGAAGCGCGAAGAGAAGCGCGCCTTCTAGCGCCGCCTCATAGAGCTGGCTCGGGTGGCGGGGGATATCGCCCGCGCCTGGAAAGACCATGCCCCAGGGCGCTTCGGTGGTCCGGCCCCAAAGCTCGCCATTGATGAAGTTCGCGATTCTGCCGAGAAGGAGGCCGACCGGCGCCACCGCCGCGACGCCGTCGGTGATCTGCAAGAGCGGCGCCTGATGCAGCCGGCAGAAGAGGATCAGCGCCGTCGCCACTCCGAGAAAGCCGCCGTGAAACGACATGCCGCCGGACCAGACCTGAAGGATCTCGCCGGGATGGGCGAGATAATGGCCCGGCTGGTAGAAAAGCACGAAACCGAGCCGTCCGCCGAGGATGACGCCGAACACCATCCAGGTCAGCAACGACTCCGCCTGCTCGCGGTTGAGCGGCGCGACGTCCCCCGGCCAGAGCGAGGGGCGCGCGATCAGCCGCCGGAAGAGCGCGAGTCCGATCAGCAACCCTCCGAGATAGGCCAGCGCGTACCATCGGATCGGCAGGGAAAGACCGAAGAGTTCGATAGTCACCAGAACCGGGTCGATGTCCGGGTAGGGAATGACGAGGGGCATGCGGCTTCTCCTGCTCCGCGGCGTTCTGGTGCGCGGCCCGGCCAAGGTCAAGCGCTTGCCCGACGCGGGCGGCCGGGCCATATACTCGGGTAGCGATGAAAGGATCAGCCGATGCAGGGCCGCAGCAAGATACTTGACGATATCTCGCAACTGATGACCAACGCGGCCGGCGTCGCGCAGGGCGTGAAGGACGAGGCGGAGACCGTGATGCGCCAGCGGCTGGAGCGGCTTCTGCGCGAGATGGATCTCGTCACGCGCGAGGAGTTCGAGGCGGTGCGCGAGATGGCGCAGAAGGCGCGGGAGGAGAACGAGGCCCTCGAAGCCCGGATCGCCGCGCTCGAGGCCGGGCGCGATAGCTGATCGTCACCGGATGACGGCGCGGATCCGGTTCCGTCCGCGCCGGATCGAGCGTTCCGGCGACGACAGCCCGGCCTCCAGCCTCCGGACGTTTGTGGTCCGCATGACGGGGTGCTGGCAGATCGTGGCCTGCGGACTCAGCCTCGTCGTCACCGGACTGGCGCTGGCGCCGATCGAATTGCAGCGCCGTCTGATCGACGATGGCGTGATGAAGAGCGACGGCGGCCTCGTCATCACGCTCGGGCTGATCTATCTCGGCGTCATCCTCCTTCATCAGGCGTCCAAATTCGCGCTCGCCATGCTTCAGAGCTGGATGAGCGAAAGCGCCATCATTTATACGCGCAGGCATCTCTGGCGGCTCAGGGGCGATGAGCCGAGCCCGAATGGCGAGGGCCGCGATATCGTCAACGTGCTTTCGATCGAGGTCGAGGCGCTTGGCGGCTTCGCCGGCGCGGCGCCCAGTCAGGCGCTGGCCAACGCCGCGATGTTGCTCGGCGGGCTTGGCTACATGTTCTATGTTCAACCCGCCGTCGCGCTGTGCGGGCTCGCGCTTCTTGCGCCTCAGGCGGTGCTCGCGCCGCTGATGCAGCGCCGGCTGAACCGTTTGATCTCCATCCAGGTGCGGTTGAAACGGCGCTACGCCGCCGCCATCGGCGACGAGGCTCCGCCCGACCGCAAGGAGATGAAGATTCGAACCGGTCATCTATTCAGAAACCGGATGACCTTCGTGCTGTGGAAGACGATGCTGAAGGCCGGCCTCAATCTTCTCAATGCGGCTGCGCCGGTCGCGGTGCTGGTCGTCGGCGGCCTCATGGTCATCGCCGGTCAGAGCACGGTCGGCGTCATCATCTCCTTCGTCGGAGGGTTCAACCGGCTCGCTGAGCCGGTGCGCCAGCTGATCGCGTTTTATCGGGAAGCGGCGGAGGCGGGCGTGCGCCACGACATGGTGGCGGAGTGGATGACCTCGTCAAGCTCATCAGACCGATGAACCCCACAAACTCGGGCAAAAAATTGCTGGACGGGCCGGCGAGCGTGCTGCACCATATTTCGTAGGGTCTGGAGTAGACAACCACGACCCGTTGGCATCCCAACAAGCCCTCGCGGGGCGGGCAACCTCGCCGGGCCGCAACCACGGGAGCACGAGGCATGGAAGCCGTCGAGCATGATTTCAACACAGACGACCTCAACCCCATCGATATCGTCGAGACGCTGGCGGAGCGGCGCGACTGGGAGTTCGATCGCGTTGGCGAGGATCAGATCGCGATGGCGGTGGAGGGTGTCTGGCGGACCTATTCGCTCACTCTCGCCTGGTGTGGGCGCGACGAGACGCTGCGCCTGATTTCGACCTTCGAAATGGACCCGCCGGCCGAGCGGCGGGCGGAACTGGCGCTGCTGCTCGACAGGGCGAACGATCTGATCTGGTCGGGCTGCTTCAATCTCTGGGATGAGCAGAAGCTGATGGTGTTCCGCTACGGGCTGACCCTCGCGGGCGGTGCGGTCGCGACGGCGTCGCAGATCGACGCGATGCTGCGTGGCGCGGTCAGCGCGGCGGAACGGTTCTACCCCGCGTTCCAGCTCGTCGCCTGGGGCGAGGAATCGGCGGAAGCGGCGCTGGCGATCGCCATGTCGGACGCAGTCGGGCGGGCGTGAAATAAAATTGTGCAGTGCAGCAATGCTTGATTTTATGGTGCGTCGCACAATATGCGATGGGAGCGGCAGCGACGCCGCGATGATTCAGGACAGGAGCTAAGAAATGTTCAGCGCCGGCGCAAATCCCTTCGATCCGACGAAGTTCACCGAGATGTTCACATCGATGGACCCGACGAAGTTCTTCGATTTTTCCTCCATGAAGGGGTTCGACAAGAGCGCGCTCCTTGCCGCGCAGCAGAAGAACATGGAAGCGTTGGTCACCGCGCAGAAGGCCGCGGCCGCCGGGTATCAAGACCTCTTCGAGAAGCAGGTCGCGATCTTTCAGGAAACGATGAAGGCGGCGCAGGCGCAGATCGCCGAACTCGCGAAGGCCGAGCCGGGCGCCGACGCCGCGTCGAAACAGGCCGAGCTGACCTCGAAAGCATTCGAGCGCGCCGTCGCGAATGCGCAGGAGTTGGCCGATGCGGCCGGGCGCGCCAACGCCGAGGCGTATGAAATCGTCCGCGCCCGGATCGACGCGAGCGTCGAAGAGCTGAAGGGCTCGACTCGCTGAAATTTCCGCCTCAGGATTGAGGCGGCCGAAGGCGCGGCGGCGTTTGTATGCGCCGCCGCCGCTGCGCCTGGTCGGCGCCGCGAGCGCAACGGCGGCGGCTTCGGAAGCTCTTTCGCCATTCCCTGCCTGCGATTACGGTGCTCCAGCGATAGACGGGAGGGGTGTATGGCCGGGACTGCGACCGAATTCGACTTCGACGATTTTCTGAGAGTGGATATCAGGGTCGGCGTCGTCACCGCCGCCGAACCCTTCCCGGAGGCCAGGAAGCCGGCGATCAAGCTATGGGTCGATTTCGGCCCGGAAATCGGCGTTAGGAAAAGTTCGGCCCAGATCACCGCGAATTACACGCCTGAGGCGCTGGTCGGTCGACAGGTGATGGCGGTGGTCAACTTCCCGCCGCGGCAAATCGGCAAGTTCATGAGCGAGGTGCTTGTCCTCGGTGCGCCCGACGCAGAGGGAGAGGTCATGCTGATCGCGCCGGATCGGCCCGTTCCGGTCGGCGGCCGACTCTATTGAGTCGCTCGGCCTCGGGCCTCACCGTTCTTCGCGAACGCGGGCGGAGGCCCGGTAGCGCAGACCATCGAGTTTGAAGAGCCGACGCACCCCTCCACGCGCGCGCCGACTCTTTTTTCTCCGCCGCCCGCGAGGGAAGCGCTGAAACGAACGTGACCAGGACGCACGCGACCACGCGAAGGAAGACGCCAAAAAGCTGGGCGAAACCCTTCTGCAATACCAACAATAATTCGACACAAGGCGACTATTGCCGCCTATGGTTGCATAGATTGACGAATTATCTTCCAGATTCAAGCGCTAATTCGCTCGATGCGCATAAATGTGACGGAATGATGGCGCAATCCAGACTGGGCGGGCCGGATGCTTCCATAGGTCGCAGGTCGCACCGGCCGACCCTACGGCGCGTCTGACGCCGGCGCGGAATGTGATCGCGCCGGGGCCAGCCTTCGCACCGTAACTTGACCGCATGCACAGCGCGCGCGCAATCTCGCGGGCGCGTCCGATGGGGAAGAAGATGAGCGGGAACGATCCGGAGATCCAGGCTGGGCGTGAGATATCGCGATTGATCGAACTGATGGCGAAACTGCCCGGGCTCGGTCCGCGCTCGGCGCGACGTGCGGTTCTGCAAATGGTCAAGAAGCGCGAGCTGATGCTCCTGCCGCTCTCCCGGGCGCTTGCCGAAGTGGCGGAGCGGGCACGGGTCTGTGTCGATTGCGGCAATATCGACACGACCGACATCTGCGCCATCTGCCGCGATCCGCGTCGCGACGTGGCGACGCTCTGTGTAGTCGAGGACGTCGCGGACCTTTGGGCGATGGAGCGCGCTGCGGTGTTTCGCGGCCGCTATCACGTTCTCGGCGGCGTGCTTTCGGCGCTGGACGGGGTGACGCCCGAGGCGCTTCGCATTCCTCGCCTCGTCGACCGGGCCTCCGGCGGAGAGGTGAGCGAAGTGGTGCTCGCGCTCGGGGCGACGATCGATGGCCAGACGACGGCGCATTACATCGCCGACGCGCTATCGGGAGCCGGAGTCGCGGTCACCTCCCTGGCGCAGGGCGTCCCGGTGGGCGGCGAGCTTGACTATCTTGACGATGGCACGATTTCGGCGGCGCTCATGGCGCGCAAGGCGCTTTGAACATCGTTGGGAACCAGATGCTTCGGCGCTCGTTAATTTCTGGATAGGTGATGATCAGCCGATAGGCGCAGAAAATTCCAATCGTCCGGAGGTCGACGTGTCCAGACAGAACCCGGACGTATCCGCGAACGAGGACGCGTTCGACGAACACGAGCTGAAGACGATCGAGGACAAGGCGCCGATTCGCCCCCCGGCGATTTTCGAGGTCGTGCGCCGTCAGGGTGAGACCGAGCTGGCGCGGCCGGCTTCGGCGCTTATTCTTTCCGGCCTCGTCGCCGGTCTGGCGATCGGGTTCTCGGTGCTCGGCGAAGGGTTGTTTCGCACGCACCTTCCGGACGCCGCATGGCGGCCGCTGGTGGAGAGCCTCGGCTATTCCATCGGCTTTCTGATCGTGATCCTCGGTCAGATGCAGCTTTTCACCGAGAACACCATCACCGCCGTCTGCCCTGCGCTCGATTCTCCGAACCGGATCATTCTCTGGCGGCTGGTCCGGCTCTGGGCGCTCGTTCTCGTCACCAACATTATCGGCGCCAGTATCTTCGGCTATGTCCTTCATGCGACCGGCGGCTATCAGCCGGAAGTCTGGGCGGCGATCCGCGACCTCGCCCTGCATGCGACGGAACCGGGATGGACCGAGACCATGCTGCGCGGAATCGGCGCCGGCTGGCTGATCGCCGCGCTGGTCTGGATCATGCCGAACGCGGACGGCGCCAAGCCGCTGATGATCATCCTCATCACCTGGCTGATCGCGCTGGCCGATTTCGCGCATGTCGTGGCCGGCGCGACCGAAGCGTCATTCCTCGTCTTTGTGGGCGACATCTCGTCGGGCGAGGCGGTGGCCGGTTTCATGGTTCCCGCGCTGATCGGCAATATTCTCGGCGGTACGGTATTCTTCACTGTCGTGACCTGGGGGCAGATCAAGGCCGAACTGGCCGATGACGAGCCGCCGTGGCTGAAGAAGATCGAGGATCGCCAGAAACCGGAGGAGCCGCCGGGCTGACCGGTTCCCAACTTCGCTATTCAGTCGTTCTCGGGGCGCGTTTCGAACCAGTTGAGCGCCAGTGAGGCCCAGCCCGACGGAATTCGGTGACCAGCGGGATGGAGAGCGAGTTCCAGATTCGCGCCCGGCGCGCAGTCGGTCCAGCGGCGGAGCAGGTAGGCGCCGCGCGCGCCGTATCCGTCAGGCTCGTCGCGGGCGCAGCCAAGCGCGGCGCGCATCAGGTCCAGCCCGGCGAAGAGATCGCCCTGCGTGATCCGGCCGCCGGCGACCGCGCGCCCTTCGAGCGGCACGACCGGGTCCGCCCAGCCGTGGACATGCAGCATCCTGACTGGTCCCCCGCAGGCGGTGGGCAGCGGGCGCCAGAGAAGGCCGGCGATTGGCGCATAGGCGTCGAAGCTCTCCGGCGCGTCGCACGCCACGCGCCACGACATCATGCCGCCGCCGGAAAAACCGGCGAGCAGCATCTTCCCCCGGTCCAGGCCGAAGCGCGCCGCGGAATCCTCCGCCACGGCCTTGATGAACGCGATATCGTCCCGCCGCTCCGGTGACGCGAAACTATTCCAGGCGCCGCCGGCGACGCCCTCGCGCCGTGGCGCGCCCTGCGGGGCGACGACCGCGTAGCCGCGCGCCAGCGCGGCCTCGATCATGGTGCGGTTTCTGAGAACGCCGGCGCCGGTCCCGCCGTAGCCATGAAGAAAGACGATTGCCTGATGGGGCGGCGGCGCGGCGGGGATCTCGACGACATAGGCGCCGCCGCCGGCCTCGCACGGCTCCGCGACCGTCCCGCAGGCGTTGGAGCCGCCGGCGCCGGCGAAAAGAAAGAAGAGGGCGAGGAAGGGAAGGAACATCATGAAACGAGAATGCCCCGGCCTTTCGACCGGGGCGATCACGATTTCATCAGCAGGCGCGATGCGCCGACCATCCCTTATTCGGCGGCGGCCTTCGGCGCGCGGTAGTTCGTCTTTTCGACGATACGAGCCGATTTCCCGCGCCGCTCGCGGAGGTAGTAGAGCTTCGCGCGCCGCACCTTGCCGCGCCGCACGACGGTGATCGCGTCGATCGCCGGCGAGTGCAGCGGGAAGACGCGCTCGACGCCTTCGCCGAAGCTGATCTTCCGCACCGTGAAGGACGCGCCAAGCGTCGAGCCGCCCTTGCGGCCGATGCAGACGCCCTCGTAGTTCTGGACCCGGTGGCGCGTGCCCTCGGTCACCTTCACGCCGACGCGGATGGTGTCGCCCGGCGCGAAATCCGGAATATCCTTGCCAAGCTCGGCGATGTGCTCGGCTTCGAGCTCTTGCAGCAGGTTCATCGTCTCAGTCCTTCTCTGACCCGCCTTTTCCGGCGGTGGTGTGCGCGTCCGAGAGCTCTTCGTCATCCACCGGGTCCGCAGCGCTTTCGAAATCGCCAGATTTCGCAAGATGCGCCCGCCAGAGATCGGGACGTCGTTCCTTCGTCAACTCCTCGCTCCTCGCGGCGCGCCATGCGGCGATCCGGGCGTGATGGCCGGAGAGGAGAACCTCCGGTATCTCGCGCCCCTCCCAGAGCGGAGGTTTCGTATAATGCGGCGCCTCCAGAAGGCCGTCCGCGAAACTTTCCTCCGCCACGCTGGCGGCGTTGCCGAGGACGCGGGGTATAAGCCGAACCGTCGCGTCAATCAACGCCATTGCGGCGATTTCGCCGCCTGTCATGACGAAATCTCCAAGGGAGACCTCATCGACGCCTCGCGCGTCAAGAACGCGCTGGTCCAGCCCCTCGAACCGGCCGCAAAGCAGCGTGAGCCCTTCGCAGGTCGCGAATCGCTTCGCCATGGCCTGATCGAAGCGCGCGCCGCGCGGCGAGAGGTGAATCAGCGGCCAGCGCGCGCGGTCGCGGGGAGCGCCGCGCATCGCTTCGTCGATCGCGGCGGCGGCGATGTCGGCGCGCATCACCATGCCGGGCCCACCGCCCGCCGGCGGGGCGTCCACCGTCCGATGCCGGTCGCTGGCGAAGCTGCGAATATCGATGGCGGAGAGGTTCCAGAGCCCGCGCTTCAACGCCTGTCCGAGAAGCGAAACGCCGAGCGGACCTGGGAACATCTCGGGGAAAAGCGTGAGGACGCGCGCGGTCCAGGCGCCGGAAATCTCCTCGCCCTCCATCAACGAGCGGGGTTCGAGAGACGCCCGGGGCGCGATCCGGCCATGCGAGCGACCGGGAGCGCTCATCGACCGGTCTCCGCATCATCTTTCGCCCCGTCTTCCGACACGTCTTCCGGCGGATCGACGATGACGCGTCGCGCGGCGAGATCCACCGTCGGCACGGCGTTGCGGGTGAAAGGAACGAGGAGCGGCGCGCCGCAGGGACTCGCGATCTCAAGAAAGTCGCCGGCCCCGAAATCCTCGACCGCCTGAATCCGGCCGAGCGGCGCGCCGCCGGCGTCGACCGCCTCCAGCCCGATCAGGTCGGCGTGGTAGAATTCGTCGTCCGGCAGCGTCGGCATCCGGTCCCGCGGGATGTGGAGGCGGAGGCCCTTTAGCGCTTCCGCCGCCTCTCGGGTGGCGACGCCGCCAAGACGCGCCGAGAAGCCGCCGGAGACCGCGCCGGTGATGCGCAACGTGAAACTCCGCCTGCCGCTCTCGTCGAGAAGCGGCGCATAGCGCGCGATATCCGCCGGCTCGGCGCAGAAGGACTTGATCCGCGCCTCGCCACGCACGCCATATGCGCCGGCGATGGCGCCGACGCAGATCAGATTTTCCCTGGCGTCGCTCATGGTCCGCGCTCCCCGAAGGGCGGCGCCGCTGCGCCTACTCCGCCGCCGCCTCTTCGGCGGCTTCCGCCGGAGCTTCGGCGGGTGCGGCCGCTGCGGCTTCCTTTTCCTTCTTCGCCTCGGCGCGCTCCAGCGCCTTCTGGCCGGGCTTCGCCTTCTCCGGGTTCGAGCGCGCCTTCTTCTCCATCGCGCCGGCGGCTTCGAGGAAGCGGCGCACCCGGTCGGTCGGCTGCGCGCCGAGACCGATCAGCTCCATGATCCGCTCGACATTCATCTTCACCCGGTTCTCGTCATCCTTCGGCAGGAGCGGGTTGTAGGTGCCGAGTTTCTCCATGAAGCGGCCGTCGCGCGGCTGCCGGCTGTCGGCCGAGACGATGCTGTAAAAAGGCCGCTTCTTGGAGCCGCCGCGGGCCAGTCTGATCTTAACCGCCATTCGAAATTCTCCTGTTCATGGCTGGGGGCGTCCGCCCCTATTTCTTCATGCTTTCGTGATGCCTGATGACTTCGGATATGATGAAGTTCAGGAACGTCTCGGCGAAAACCGGGTCGAGATCGGCGTCGAGCGCCAGTTTCCGCAATCTCTTGATCTGCCGCTCCTCGCGCGCCGGGTCGGAGGGCGGCAGTTCATGCTCCGCCTTCAGCCTGCCGACCGCCTGCGTCGCCTTGAATCGTTCGGCGAGCGTGTAGACGAGGATGGCGTCGAGATTGTCGATATGATGCCGCTCCTTCGCCAGAAGCATCTCCGCGCGCGCGGTTTCGTCGTTCATCGGACAGCCTCCTGCGCGGGGTGACGGGAATCGATGATGGCGCGCGGCGTCATTTCTTCTTCCCGAAGCCGGAAAGGCCCGGCGGCAGCGCGCCGCCGCCAAGGCCGGGCAGTCCGCCGCCCGGCAGGCCCTTGGGCGCGGCCGCGCCGGGCGGGCCGCCCATCATCGCCGGGTTCATGCCACCCTTGCCGAACATCTGGGAGAGACCACCGCGCAGCATGCCTTTCTTTCCCATCTTTCCCATTTTCTTCATCATGTCGGCCATCTGTCGGTGCATTTTCAGCAGCCGGTTCAGCTCCGGCACCTCGAGACCGGCGCCGGCGGCGATGCGTTTCTTGCGGCTGGCCTGAAGGAGTGCGGGATTGGCGCGCTCCTTCTTCGTCATCGACTGGATAAGGGCGACCTGGCGGCGAATGACCTTGTCGTCGAAATTCGCCTCCTCCATCTGCTTGGAGAGCTTGCCCATGCCCGGCAGCATGCCCATCACGCCCTGCATGCCGCCCATCTTCTGCATCTGCTGAAGCTGGGCGGCGAGGTCGTTCATGTCGAAGCGGCCCTTCTGGAACCGCTTCATCATGCGCTCGGCCTGTTCGGCTTCGATCGTTTCCTGCGCCTTCTCGACGAGGGAGACGACGTCGCCCATGCCGAGGATGCGTCCGGCGATCCGCGCCGGGTGGAACTCCTCGAGCGCGTCGAGCTTCTCGCCGGTGGCGACGAACTTGATCGGCTTGCCGGTCACCGCCCGCATCGAGAGCGCGGCGCCGCCGCGCCCGTCGCCGTCCATGCGCGTGAGGACGACGCCGGTGACGCCGATGCGGCCGTCGAACTCGGTCGCGACGTTGACCGCGTCCTGCCCGGTCAGCCCGTCGACGACCAGCAGCGTCTCATGCGGTTTCGCGACATCGCGGACGGATTCGACCTGCGCCATCAGCTCCTGATCGATATGGAGCCGGCCGGCGGTGTCGAGAAGATAGACGTCATAGCCGCCCATCGTCGCCTGCTGCTTTGCGCGGCGGGCGATGGCGATCGGGTCCTGGCCCTTGACGATCGGCAGCACGTCGACGCCGGTCCGCATGCCGAGGATGCCGAGCTGCTCCATCGCCGCCGGGCGATTGACGTCGAGCGAGGCCATCAGGACGCGCTTGCCTTCGCGCTCCGTCAGGCGCTTCGCGATCTTCGCGGTCGTCGTCGTCTTGCCGGAGCCCTGAAGCCCGACCATCAGGATCGGCGCCGGCGGGCTGTCGACGCGGAGCCGTCCGGCCTCGGCGTCGTCCCCGGCCAGCATCGCGGTCAGCTCGTCATTGACGATCTTCACCACCTGCTGGCCCGGGGTGACGGATTTCGTCACCGCCTGGCCGGTCGCCTTTTCCTGAACCTTCGCGATGAAATCCCGCGCGACGGGCAGCGAAACGTCAGCCTCCAGCAGCGCGACGCGGACCTCGCGGAGCGCAGTCGCGACGTCGGCCTCGGAAAGCGCGCCCTGTCGGGTCAGTCGGTCGAACACGCCGGAAAGGCGTTCGGACAGTCCTTCGAACATTTCGCGTCTCCCTTCCGTCTCTCGCCCGCGTCGCCGCGAAAACCACCTGCGCCCCGGCGGGCGCGACGCGCTGACCGGGGGCGATCCCCGCGCTCGCGCAGGGACCGGAAGCAATGCGGCTTCCGGAGAATTCGCGCGGGACTTAGCCCCGCGGTGCGCTAGTGTCAATTATTGCCGCTCGGAACGCCGACTCTATGCCAATCGAGGAGACGCAGATCATGTCGAGGAGACGCAGATCATGACATATGAACGCGCGCTTATCATCGGCGCCGGCGCCGGGCTTTCCGCTTCGCTCGCCCGCCGCTTCGCGTCCCGGGGGATGAGCGTCGTGCTGGCTGCGCGCTCGACCGGGGATCTGACGCCGCTCGCGGACGAGACCGGCGCGGCGACCCATCGCTGCGACGCCGCGCAGGCGGCGGATATCCGGCGGCTCTTCGAGATCGTGGATATGAGGGGCGCGCCGGATGTCGTGGTCTACAACCCCTCCGCGCGCGTATCCGGCCCGATCACGGAGATCGACGGCGCGGCGGTCGAGGCGGCGGTCGCGGTCACTGCGCTCGGCGCCTTTCATGCCGCTCAGGAGGCTGCGCGCCGCATGGTTCCCGTCGGCAAGGGGGCGATCCTGCTGACCGGCGCGACGGCTGGGGTGAAGGGTTTCGCCGGCTCCGCCGCCTTCGCGATGGGAAAGTTCGCGCTGCGCGGGCTCGCGCAGAGCCTGGCGCGGGAGCTGCATCCGAAGGGCGTGCATGTCGGTCATTTCGTGATCGACGGCGGCATCGGGAACCCGAATCGGCCGGATCGCGAGGGGCCGGCGGACACTCCGGATTCGAGGCTCGACCCGGACGCCATCGCCTCCGAATATCTCAATCTCCTCGATCAGCATCCTTCCTGCTGGTCCTGGGAGGTGGAGCTTCGGCCGGCGTTGGAGCGCTTCTAGGCTGCGAGCGCGGCCCGCATCGGCCGCTCGCGGATCGGCAGATGGACGAGAGCCGAAAAGGCGCCGACTCCGACGCCGATCCACCAGACCAGCTCATAGCCGCCATAGGCGTCATACATCGCGCCGCCGAGCCAGACGCCCATGAAGCCGCCGATCTGATGGCTGAGAAAGACGACGCCGAAGAGCGTGCCCATGTAGCGGATGCCATAGATCTGCGCGATCAGCCCTGAGGTCAGCGGCACGGTCGCGAGCCAGAGCGCGCCCATCACGACGGAGAAGATCAGCACGCTTTCCGGCGTGATCGGCGCTAGGATGAACACCGCCGCCACGATCGTGCGCCCGGTGTAGATCACGGCGAGAAGATATTTCTTCGACCAGCGTTGCCCGAGCCGCCCGGCGAGCAGGGTTCCACCGATATTCGCCAGGCCGATCAGGCCGATCGCCCAGGCGCCGAGCTGCGCGGTCGTGGTGACGCCGAGTCCGGAGATGATGCTTCCCGGCGCGACCGGGCCGCAAAGCTCGGTCACCATCGCCGGAAAATGCGCGGTGATGAAGGCGAGCTGATAGCCGCACGAGAAGAAGCCGAGGAAGATCAGCGTGAATGACGGGTCGCGGACCGCGCGGCCGAGCAGCGCGCGCATCGTCTCCTTCGCTTCCTCATTCGTGGCGGCGCCGGTTTCCCTGATGAACGGGAGGACGGCCATCACCGCGAGGACGGCGACGCCGAAGACAATGAAGACCTGCGACCAATGCAGGTCGACCAGCAGCGCGGCGGCGATCGGCGGGCCGATCATCTGGCCGACAGAGCCGGCGGCGGTGGCGACGCCGAGCGCGAATGAGCGTCGTTCCGCCGTCGCCGCGCGCCCGACGACGCCGAGAATGACGCCGAACCCGGTGCCGGCGATGCCGAAGCCGACGAGCCAGGCGAGCGCCTGATGCGCCTCCGGCGTCGTAGCGAAGGCGGAGAGAACCATCCCAGCGCAATAGGTCAGGGCGCCGAGCAGCAGCGCCAGCCGGTCGCCATAGCGCTCCGCGAACGCGGCGAAGAGCGGCTGGCCGATCCCCCATGCGAGGTTCTGAATCGCGATGGCGAGGGAAAACTCGATCCGCGGCCAGCCGAATTCGTTCGCGACCGGAAGCTGAAAGACCCCGAATGACGCCCGGACGGCGAAGCTGACGATGATGATCGCGGAGGCCGCGATCAGCACAGGCGTGAAAAGACGAGAGGCGGCCATGAGGCTCTCCTGCGGCGGAGCCCATGTGTTCGGTTGGGAAACCCGATCCGTCAACCGTGTTCTCGTTGCGCTTCGGATCACGAATTCTGATGTCGGGCGCGCGACTTGCCTCGCCCCGCCGGATCGGCGCATATCTGGGCCGGAAAAAGGGGGGTTTCATGTCGGACGGGCCGCTCGCGCGCTACCGCGAAATGATCGCTTCGGGCGCGCTCGAGGATGATGTCGCGCAGCGCCTGGCGCTTGAGAAACTGCAGCTCCTCCACAATCGGCTGAAGGATTACGACCCCTGGAAAGGCAAGCGCGTCGCGCGCGGGTTCTTCGGCTGGGGGCGCGAGGGGGCGAAGAAGGACGCCGATCTGAACGGCCTCTACATCTATGGCGGCGTCGGGCGCGGCAAGTCGATGCTGATGGATCTCTTTTTCGACGCCGCGCCGGTCGAGAAGAAGCGCCGCGTCCATTTCCACGCCTTCATGCAGGAGGCGCATCGCGGAATCCACAACGCCCGGCAGGCGGGCGACGACGACCCGATCAAGACCGTGGCAAAGGCGATCTCGCGGGATACGGTGCTGCTCTGCTTTGACGAGATGCAGATCACCGACATCACCGACGCAATGATCGTCGGGCGGCTTTTCGAGAAGCTCTTCAAGCGCGGCACGGTGATCGTCGCCACCTCCAACCGGCCACCGGACGATCTCTACAAGAACGGGCTGAACCGGCAGATCTTCCTCCCCTTCATCGCAATGCTGAAGGAGAAGCTGGACCTTCATCTCCTCGAAAGCCCGACTGATTACCGCCAGTCCCGTCTGCGGGGGCGGGAAGTCTATCACACGCCGCTCGGGCCGGACGCGGACGCGGCGATGGACGCGACATGGGACGAGTTGACCGGCGGGCGTGAGGGCGAACCGCTGACGCTGGAGGTGAACGGGCGGGAAGTTGTCGTTCCATGCTTTCACGCCGGCGTCGGAAGGGGGAGCTTCGCCGATCTTTGCGCCCGCCCGCTCGGGCCGGGCGATTACCTCGCCATAGCGGCGGAGGTGCGGACGCTGATGCTGGACCGCGTGCCGCGGCTCGGCCTCGCGAATGCGAACGAAGCGAAGCGTTTCGTCACCCTGATCGACGCGCTCTACGAGGCGAAGGCGCGGCTGATCTGTTCGGCCGCGGCCGAGCCGGAGGCGCTCTATCCCGAAGGGACAGGCGCGTTCGAGTTTGAACGCACCGCGTCGCGGCTTGCGGAGATGCGCTCGGAGCAATGGCTGGAGGCCGTTTGACCGGTGCGTTATCGCACGCGATAAGGGGGTCAAGAATTTGATATATATAAGAAATTATAAATTGCGTGTTCCGACGCGGCCGGAAAAAGGGGCGGGAGCCGCACTGATCGGGGGTGAGAGTGCGAGGGCGGAGTGACGCGACGCATGTCCGGCATGGCGAAGAACATCGCAGTCTATCCCTGGTTCAGATTCTGTCAGGGCCTCGTCTTCTGGCAGGCGATCTGGTTCCTCTATTTCCAGAACACGCTCTCGGCTTCGGACGCCATACTCCTCTATGCGATCTACGATATCGGCACGACAGCGCTCGAAGTTCCCTCCGGCTACATGTCCGACCGGCTCGGGCGGCGGTTCACGCTCTGCGCCTCCGCCGCGGCCGGGTTTGGCGCGGCGATGCTGCTGGCGCTGGGCGGGAGCTTCGAGGTGTTCGCGCTCGGACAGGCGTTGCTCGGGGCGAGCGCCGCCCTCGCCTCCGGGACCGACAGCGCTCTCCTCTATGAATCCCTGACGGCGGCGGGGCGGCGGGCGGAGATCGAGCGGCAGGAAGTGCGGGCCTGGCGGTTCTCCTTCTGCGCGCTCGCGCTTTCGGCGGTCGCCGGCGGCGCGATCGCGCTGCGCTTCCCGGCGCTGCCGTTTCTCGCCGGCGGGGCGGCGTTCATTGCGGCGCTGGTCATCGCGCTCCGGTTCACCGAGCCGCCGCGGGCCGGCGTCGATTTTGCGGAAGGGGCGGAGATCCTGCGGTTCGGTTCGTTGCAATCCGTCCTGACCTCGCCGGTGCTGATCTGGCTCTTCATGCTCAGCATATTGATGTATATGTTCAGTCATATTCCCTTCGCCTTCGGCCAACCCTTCATTCTCGAGGCGCTTGAGGGCTCGGCGCTGGCGGGGGAGGCGGGGCTTGTCAGCGGGCTTGTCTCGGCGCTGATGATGATGTTTTCCGTAGCCACTTCGCTATTCGCGCCGAAGCTTCGGCGGCGGCTGGGCCTGCCGGCGCTTTTGCTTCTCGCGTTCGCGATGCAGATCGGCCTTTGCGGCGTGCTCGCATTGACCGATTCGGCGGTGGCCATCGCGTTTCTGTTTCTGCGCATGGTTCCGGATTCGCTTTCGCGGCCGTTCATCATGGCGCGGATCCAGCCGATGCTGAGCAATGAGAGCCGGGCGACCTATATCTCGCTCCAGAGTTTCTGCGGCCGGTTGCTTTTCGCGGCGACGCTGTTCCTGGCGTCGCTTTCGACATCCGGCGAGGGCGAGATGGCTTACGCGGACATCCGGCGGGTGCTCGGCTGGTGCATCCTAGGCGGCGCCCTCTGTTTCGGCGCACTCGTCCTGACGGCGCGGCGTCTGAAGATCGACCGGGACGTGGAGACGTGACGCCGCGGCGCGGTGCGATTGACATGGCGGCGCCCGGGCGGCAAGCGGGCGCGGAGCCGAGGGCGCCGCGCGGCGCGGGCCGGTTTGGAGGGGCCGCATCGCATGTTTGATATCGCGCTGGACCCGATCGGCTGGGGCGTCGTGCTCGGCGGCGCGCTGGCGGCGGGGTTCACGACCGGCTTCGCGGGCTTCGGCGCGGCGCTGGTCGCCGCCGGTTTCTGGTTCTTCGCGCTGCCGGCGGCGATGGTGCCGCCCCTGGTGGTGGTCGCGGCCGTCGCCGGGCATACGGTAGGTTTCTTCTCGGTCCGGGCGGCGTTCGAGTGGCGCCGGGCGGCGCCCTATCTCGGCGGCGGGGTGCTGGGGATTCCGCTTGGCGTCTATGCGCTGACCGTCGCTTCGCCGTCGAGCCTGCGGCTGTCGGTCGGAATTTTCCTCGTCGCCTACGCCGCCTGGCAACTGGCCGGAGCCGGGCGCGCGACGATCGGCGCCTGGGGCGGACGGGCGGCGGATGCGTTCATCGGGCTCGCGGGTGGGTTTCTCGGCGGGTTCTCCGGCCTTTCCGGGCCGGCGCCGGTCATCTGGCTGCAGTTGCGCGGCGGGCCGAGCGTGGCGCAGCGGGCGGTCTATCAGCCGTTCAATTTCATCATCCTCACGCTCGCCGGGATCGGCATGGCGGCCGGCGGCCTGATCGGGGCCGACGTGGCGCTCATCGGCGCGGCGATCGTCCCGACGACGCTGCTCGGCGCGTGGATCGGCGTCAGAACCTATGCGGGGGTCAGTGAAGCGGCGTTCCGCAGGGTGGTGCTTTGTCTGCTGTTCGCGTCCGGCGTCGCCATCGTGATCCGCAGCGTGGCCGGCTAGCGCGGGTTCGCGATCCGCCGCGCCGGGCGCGGAAGGTGGTTCGCCGGCGCCGAAAACCGCCCGGACCGCGCCGCGACACGGCTTGCCCGCACCCCGGTTTGGAGCTAAACCGCAGCGATGAAGCGGATCGTGAACATCGCCGACCGGGCCCGCATGCCCTGGCGTTTCTTCGCCGAGCTGAAGGCGCGCGCTGCTGCGCTATAGGCCAGCCGCAGGGGCCGCCGCCGGGCGCGCGCGCCCCGAATTCAAGCCGCATCGAATTCCAATGGAAGAGACACGCACATGTCCACCGCGCCAAGAACTCTCTACGACAAGATCTGGGACGCCCATCTCGCCCACGAAGGGGAGGACGGCACCTGCCTGCTCTATGTCGATCGTCACCTCGTCCATGAAGTGACCAGCCCGCAGGCCTTCGAGGGGCTGCGGATGACCGGCCGCACCGTGCGCCAGCCCGGCATGACGGTCGCCGTGCCGGACCATAACGTCCCGACGAGCGACCGCGCCGCCGGCATCGCGGACGAGGAGAGCCGCATCCAGGTCGAGCTTCTGAAAAGGAACGCCGAGGAGTTCGGCATCACCTATTACGACCTGACCGATATCCGGCAGGGCATCGTTCACATCATCGGCCCTGAGCTGGGTTGGACGCTGCCGGGCATGACCATCGTCTGCGGCGACAGCCACACCGCGACCCACGGCGCCTTCGGCGCGCTCGCGCATGGCATCGGCACGTCCGAGGTGGAGCATGTGTTGGCGACCCAGACGCTGATCGCGCGCAAGTCGAAGAACATGAAGGTGGAGGTGACCGGCGCGCTTCCGCCCGGCGTCACCGCGAAGGACATCACGCTTTCGGTCATCGGCGCGACCGGAACCGCCGGCGGTACCGGCCATGTCATCGAATATTGCGGCGAGGCGATCCGCGCGCTCTCCATGGAAGGGCGGATGACGGTCTGCAACATGGCGATCGAGGGCGGCGCGCGCGCCGGGCTGATCGCGCCGGACGAAAAGACCTTCGCTTACGTCAAGGGACGCCCGCATGCGCCCAAGGGCGCCGCTTTCGAAATGGCGCTGGCCGAGTGGAAGGAGCTTTATTCCGACGAGGGCGCGCATTTCGACAAGGAGCTGGTGCTGAAGGCCGGCGACATCGCGCCCGTCGTCACCTGGGGCACCAGCCCGGAGGATGTGCTGCCGATCACCGCCTCGGTGCCGGACCCGTCCAGCTTCGCCGATCCCGGCAAGCAGGCGGCGGCGGCGCGGAGCCTCGAATACATGGGTCTGAAGCCTGGCACGCCGCTGCGCGACGTCGTCGTCGACACGGTCTTCATCGGGTCATGCACCAATGGCCGGATCGAGGATCTGCGTGAAGTCGCGAAGATCGTCGAAGGCAAGCGTGTGAAGGACGGGCTTCGGGCGATGATCGTTCCGGGCTCCGGCCTCGTGAAGGCGATGGCGGAGGAGGAGGGGATCGCGGATATCCTCAAATCCGCCGGGTTCGACTGGCGTGAGCCGGGCTGCTCGATGTGCCTCGGGATGAACGCCGACAAGCTGGATGCAGGCGAGCGCTGCGCCTCCACCTCGAACCGCAATTTCGAGGGCCGGCAGGGCAAGGGCGGCCGGACCCACCTGATGAGCCCGGCGATGGCGGCGGCGGCGGCGCTGACCGGGCGGCTGGCGGACGTGCGCGAGATCGGATGAACGGGCGCCGGCGCGAGGGGAACGCACCCCCGCGCGCCGGCGTTTTCGTTCCGCTCAGGCGCGGGTCGTCAGCGTCAGCGCCCGGCGCGAGACGATGACGAACCAGAGGCTGACCGCCAGAAGATAGGCGCCCATCACCAGGCATTGCGTCTCGATCCCGATCCCGGCGTCGAGCATCGCGCCGCTTGCGCCCGGACCGAGCGCCGAGGCGAGGACGGTGATTGCGGCGATGATCGAGCGGATCGAGCCGAGCCAGCGGGCGCCATACAGCTCCGCGAAAAGCGCGCCCATCACCACCGAAGTGCCGCCGGAGCCGAGCCCGGAAACTCCGAGCGCGACGACCCCGGCGGGAAGCGAGGCGGCGAGCCCGAGCAGGACCGCGCCGCACCCGGTCCCGAGAAGGAAGACGGGCAGAAGCCGCAGGACGCCGAACCGGTCGGCCGCCCAGCCGAAGAGGAAGCTGGACCCGATCGCCACGGCGGAGAAGACCGGAAAGGCGAGCCCGGCGTAGGCGACGAGGTCCCAGTCCTTGATCTCGGCCAGATGGACGGTCTGGAAGAAGATCACCGTGCCGATCCACGAGGGGCCGATCAGGCCCGGGATCAGCGCCCAGAAGAGCCAGTGGCGCGTCATCTCGCTGCGGGTCCAGTGCCGCCCCTCCATGCCCGGCGCGAATTCCGCCTCGCCGGCCGAACGCGGCGCGCGCTCGCGCCGGAGAAGGAACGCCAGGAGCGGCGCGATGACGAGGACGATCACGGCGGCGATGACCAACCAGCTCGCCCGCCAGCCGATCAGCGCGATCACCGCGAGACCGATGGCGGGCGCCGCCGCCTCGCCGGTGGCGGTGCCGAGCGTGGCGATGGCGACAGCCCGCGCGCGCTGGGCGCGGTACCACTTCCCCATCGAGGTCATGGCGATATGGGTCATCATGCCCTGACCGCAGAACCTGAGCCCGAAGACCAGCGCCGCCAGCGCCTGCCAGGAGGGGGCGTTGGAGACGCCGATCGCGACGAGTGCGAAGCCGAAGAGAACGATGAGCGCCAGCCGGCGCGCCGGCATCACGTCGGCGAGCCGCCCAGCCTGCGTCAGCACGGCGGCGGAAGCCAGGGTCGCGGTCATGTAGATTGCGCCCCATTCGCCGTGGCTGAGGCCGAATTCCGCGCGCCAGACGCCGGCGTAGATGGCGATGAAATAGGTCTGGCCGAAGCTGGAGGAGAGCGCCATCAACGCTCCGCCGCCGAGCCAGGGCGCCTCCACGCGCAGGAAATTTGCGAAGCTCATGTTCCGCCCCCGGCCGGAGCGCCGGCCCCCGAGTTCATCACGATGCGACGAAGACCGTCGCTGCGGGGCCTCGGCGCGACTGGCGCGTCATTCGCCGCTCCCGACTGGCGCCGCGCGCGGCCGCTCGCCCGAATAGCCATAGTCGCTCCGTCCGTCCTTCGCATGAAGCGGTTGGGCCCGGCCGGACGCGCCGCCCCCGCTGCGTGCGCCGACCGTCGCCGCGGCCGCAGGCGCTTTCACCACGTCCAGCTTCGCCCCCGCGCTCACCGGCCCGGCGCGTTCGGCGCGGGGCGGGTGCTTTTGCGGGTAGGGCGTCTCGGCGCTCGCCGGCGCGACGACGAACGCCGCAGCCAGAACCCATCTCGACGGCATGACATCCCTCTGACAATCGGAACAGGATGTCCCTCTCGCCCGTCTGTTGGCAATGGCGAACTTGCGCGTCCGCATGCGCCGTGCTTTATCTCGCCGCGCCCGGTCGTTCGCATGTCGCGGGCGTTAGGCGCCGCCGGCGCCGCCTATCAACCGGTGTATCGCGCGAGCGGAGGCGACAATGCGTAAATGGTACAAATGGCTCGGTCTCGGCGTTCTTTCCGTCGCATTCGGGCTTTTCGTGCTGGCGAACCCGTTCGCGGCCTCGCTCGCCATCGAGCAGGTCGTCGGCGTGCTCTTTCTGCTGATCGGCGTCGTTCAGATCGTCGTCGCGTTCCGTGAAGAGCGGTTCTGGTCCAAGGTGAGCGCCATCGCGCTGGGCGCGCTGGCGGCGTTCCTCGGGCTTTCGTTTCTCGTCAATCCGCTCCACGGCATACTCTCGCTGGTCTCGATCGTCACCATCATCCTCGCCGTGAGCGGGGTCGTGCGGCTGATCCTCGCCTATCGGATGAAGGCGACGCCGCTCTTCTGGTCGATGTTGATCTCGGGCGGGCTTTCGGTGCTGCTCGCGCTCTACATCATCGCGAATTTCGCCGCCGTTTCCGGGTCTCTCCTCGGCATCCTGATGGGGATCGAGATGATCCTCGACGGTCTTGCGATGATCGTTCTCGCATTCTTCATCCGCACCGCCGCGGACGGCAAATGACGGGCCGCCGGCCGCGCATCTGAAAGGGACTTCCAATGGACAAGTTCACCACGCTGACCGGGGTCGCGGCGCCGCTGCCGCTGATCAATATCGACACCGACATGATTATCCCCAAGCAGTTCCTGAAGACGATCAAGCGTACCGGGCTCGGCAAGAACCTTTTCGACGAGATGCGCTATGCCGACGACGGGGCCGAGAACCCGGATTTCGTGCTGAACAAGCCCGCCTACCGCGAGGCGAAGATCCTTATCGCCGGCGATAATTTCGGCTGCGGCTCCAGCCGGGAACACGCGCCCTGGGCGCTGCTGGACTTCGGCATCCGCTGCGTGATCGCGCCCTCTTTCGCCGATATCTTCTTCAACAACTGCTTCAAGAACGGCATTCTGCCGATCGCCTTGCCGCAGGAAGAGGTCGACAAGCTGCTCGACGACGCCTCGCGCGGGGCGAACGCGGTCGTCACTGTCGATCTGGAGCGGCAGGTCATCACCGGGCCGGATGGCGGCGAGATCGCCTTCGATGTGGATGCGTTTCGCAAGCACTGTCTCATCAACGGTCTCGACGATATCGGCCTGACGATGGAGAAGGAGTCGGCGATCGACGCGTTCGAGGCCGCGCGCGCCGAGCGCCAGCCCTGGCTCGCCGGCGCCTGAGTCCCCGCCGGGACGCGCCGCCGGACGCGCGCGATGAAGCTTCTGCCCGAGGGATGGCGACGGGCGCGGATGCTCGCGGCGGCGCTGACGCTCTGGGCGCCCGGCGCGGTGGCTGATCTGCGGCCGCCCGTCGAAGGCGCCATCCGCGTCGCGACGTTCAACGCCGCTCTCAGCCGGCGTCATCCGGGCCAACTGGCGCAGGAGCTGCGGCTCGGCGGGTCGGAGCAGCTCGCCGCGGTGGCGGAGATCATCCAGCGCGTCCGGCCCGACGTGATCCTGATCAACGAGATCGACCATGACCGCCGCGGCGTCGCGGCGGCGCTGTTTCGCGATTTCCTGAAGGAAGGGCGGGGCGGCGCTGCGGGGATCTATTATCCGCATCTCTTCACCGCGCCGGTTAACACCGGCGTCGCCTCCGGCTTCGATCTGGACGGCGACGGGCGGATGGACGGCCCGCGTGACGCTTTCGGTTTCGGCTGGTTCGAGGGGCAATACGGTATGGCGGTGCTTTCCCGCCCGCCGCTCGACGAGGGCGCGATCCGCACCTTTCAACGTCAGCTCTGGGCGGCGATGCCGGACAACCTGATGCCGACGGCGCATTTCAGCGACGCAGCCCCGACGCTCCGGCTTTCCTCCAAGAGCCATTGGGACGTTCCGGTGACGCTGCCGGACGGGCGCGTCCTGCATCTGCTCGCGTCGCACCCGACGCCGCCGGTTTTCGACGGGCCGGAGGACGCCAACGGGCGGCGCAACCATGACGAGGTCCGGTTCTGGGTCGATTACGCGTCTGGCGCGGGTTGGATGGTGGACGATTCCGGCCGCGCCGGCGGCCTGCCGCCGGACGCGGGATTTGTCGTGCTCGGCGATCTCAACGCCGATCCGGCGGATGGCGATGCGCGGCGCGGCGCGCTTCTTGCGCTTCTTGCGCTGACCGGCGACACCGCGCCCCGGAGCGCGGGGGGCGCCAGGGCCCCCGGCCCGCGCAAAACGGGCGACCCGGCGACGCACACCGCCGACTGGCGCGATGCGGGCGGGCCGGGGAATTTGCGGGTCGATTACGTCCTGCCTTCGAAAGCGTGGACCGTGACCGGGGCGGGGGTCTTCTGGCCGCCGAAGGGCGACCCGCTTCGCGACCTGGTCGGCGAGGGCGGCGACGCGAGCTCCGACCATCGTCTGGTCTGGGTCGATCTGAAGTGAATTTCGGGGCGGGGGGGGGCGACGAAGATCGCCGGCGTTTACCGTCTGAAAGCCTAACCCGCAGCTATAGTGGAGCAGGCGCCATGCAACCTGAGCGTTTGTTGTTTGGCCCGGAAGGCTGTTAAATGCGCGGAGGGGGTCGGCGATGAATCAACAAGCGGACGTGCAGGCGCGGCGGCGGGTGGATTTCGATCGCCTTTGCGCCGGGCTCGACCGGATCAGAGAGCGCGTGCATGTCGGCGTCATCTATAACGGCGACCGGACGCAGCCGGGCGCGGTGATCCATGAGGGCCGGAATCTCCGCTCCGAGAAATCCTACAAATATGTCGCGGAGGACATCGCCGCCGGTCTCCGGCAAGCCGGGTTCCGGCGGGTGAGTCTGCTGCCGGACGATCTGACGCTGCCCGGACGGCTGCGCGAGGAGGAGATCGACCTCGCCTGGCTCAACACCGCCGGGGTGCAGGGCTATGACGCCATCGCGCACACGCCGTCGATGCTGGAGCTGAGCGGGGTGCCCTATATCGGCCATCGTCCGCTTCTGTCTCTGACCCTTGATTCCAAACATGTATTCAAGCGCGAATGCCAGGCGGTCGGGCTGCCCACGCCGCCTTTCATGGTCTGGGATGGCGTGCGCGGGCGGCTGGAGCCGGAAACCGACCCGCGCTTTCAGGCGATCTTCGGGGGCCATCAGGGCGCCTATGTGGTCAAGCCGGTCGTCGGCCGAGCCTCGCAGAACGTGTTCTTCGTTCCCGATCGCGCCGGGCTTTCCGAGATCGTCGACCGGGTCTACGCCGAATCGCTCGATCAGGTTCAGATCGAGACGTTCATGGGCGGGCCGGAATATTGCGTCGCCATCTCCGGCCCGCTCGTCGTTCGGGACGGGGCGCCGTCGTTGCTCAAAGCGCCGTTCGCGTTTTCGGTGCTGGAGCGGCTGGTCGACGATGGCGAGCCGATCTTTACCTCGATGGATATCCGGCCGATCACCGCGGACCGGGTGCGGCTCTTGACGGCGGACGACCCCGCCCATGCCGGGCTGGTCGATCTGGCGCGCCGGGTCCATGACGATTTTCAGTTGCGCGCGCTGGTGCGGCTCGACATCCGCGCCGATACCGACGGGCGGCTTTCGATCCTCGAAGCCAATCCGAAACCGGATCTGAAGCGACCGGACGGCGAGAAGATCAGCCTGGTCTGCGCCGGGCTGGAAGCAGAGGGCATGTGCTACGAGGATCTGCTGCTCTCGCTTCTTCTCGACCGGCTCGGGCATTATCTCAGGCACCGCCCGACCGTCGTCCAGCATATCGCGGCGCTGCTCTGATGCGGACGATCCGATGAGGTGGCGCTGATGAGGCCGATCTGATGAGCATGGGCGCGAGGTTGCGAAGCGCGCTGCTCCTGAGTCTCGTCGCGGCGCTCTCGCTCGCGCTTCTGGTGTTCGTCGGCTGGGGCGAGGCGAAGCGGACCTATCCGAAGTTCATTTTCGACAAGCTGGCGGCGCAAGGCGAGATCGTGCAGAGCGCGATGGACGGGCATTTGCGCGCCGGCCTGCCGGTCGGGGAGTTTCCCGGCTTCCGACGCATCGCGGAGCCGATCCGTGTGGCCGACCCGACCGTCGCCGCCATCGTCGTGCGGGGGGCGGACGGGGCGGCGGTCTTCAGCGTCGGTGAGGCGGCGGTTCCCCGCCCGCCCGGTCCGGAGGCGGACGCGCGCTTCGCGCTGAGCCAGCAGGACGGCTGGGTGCAGGTCGCTTTGGCGATGCGCAATCGTTTCGAGCGGGTCGGGCAACTCGAGGTGACGATGGCCCGCGCCGTCATCGATGCGCGGATCGACGCGATGCTGCCGGCGCTGATCGCGCTGGCCGGCGGGCTTGTCCTCGCGTTCGGCGGTTTCGCCTTCTGGGCCGCGCCGCGTGCGGCGCGCGGCGGGCTCGCGGCGCGCACCGTCGGCGTCTATGGGCTGGTCTTCGTCATCGCCGCGACCGCGGTCGCGGCCAGTCTGGTCTCGCTCTACGCCGAAGGCGCGCAGGCGAAGGCCGAGGCGATCTCCGATTCACTCGCGCAGCGTATCCGACCGTTGCTCGACTACGGGCTGACGCTGGACGATGTCGACGGGCTGGACCGGGTGCTGGCGGATTATGAACGGCGCAACAGTGATATCGCCGCCGTCGGGCTGATGCGCGACGGCTTGGTCTCCGTCCATACCGATCCGGCGATGATGGGGGCGCCTTGGCGGGCGGCGCCGGGCGCCTATGAATTCATCGTGAAAGTAAACCCCGCGGGGGCGGGCGAGGAGATTCAGGTCGGCGTCGCGCTCCCGGCGGAGGTGGTCTGGAAGGCGGTCGGGCGGAGCGTCAAGAATTTCGCGGCGCTCTTGCTCGCGTCGGGGTTTTTCGCGGCGGTGTTTCTCAATGTCGCGCGTTCGCTCGGCGGCGGGGCCACGAGCGCGGGGGCGCGGATGCTGACGCTGATGCGGCCGATCTTCTTCGTCGCGATTTTCGCGGATTTCCTTTCGGCGGGATTTCTGCCGCAACTTCTGCGCGACGAGGCGGCGGCGCTGGGACTGGGCCAGAGCGCGACGTCGCTGGCCTTCACCGCCTATTTCGCGACATTCGTCGCCGCGCTGCTGCCGGCCAGCGTGTGGGTGGAGCGACGCGGGCCGCGCGCGCCGGTGGTGACAGGCGCGGTGCTGGTCGCCGCCGCCGGCGCGCTGCCGGCGCTGACGATGGAGTTTCAGACGCTGGTCGCGTCGCGGGCGCTGGCCGGAATCGGGCAAGGGCTGCTGCTGATCGGGGTGCAGAGCGCCATTCTCGCCAACGCGTCGGCGCGCGAGCGGACCCGCGCCACGGCGATCATCGTCATTGGCTTCAATGGCGGGATGATCTCCGGCGCGGCGATCGGCTCGCTCCTGGTCGACGACCTGACGGCGGAGGGAGTTTTCGCGCTTTCGTCTCTCGCGGCGTTGCTGCTGGCGCTCTACGCGGCGCGTCTGATCCGGGGAGGCGCGCCGGAAGGCGAGGGAGCGGCCAGCTTCGTCGGCCTTCTCCGCCACGGCGCCCGCGCCATCGGCAGCTTCGGTTTCATGCGCGCATTCCTTCTGGTCGGCGCGCCGGCGAAAGCGGTGCTGACCGGCGTGATCGTCTTCGCCGCGCCGCTCTTTCTCAGCAATCAGGGCTGGACGGCCGAGGATATCGGCCAGATCATTATGCTCTACGCCTCGGGCGTCCTGCTATCGACGGGGGCGGCGTCGCGCCATGTCGACCGGACCGGGGACAGCCGGGGCGTCCTGATGCTCGGCGGCGTCGGCTCCGCGCTCGGGCTGGCGATGATCGGTGGAAGCAGCTTCGCGGGGCTGGCGCCGCCGGTGGAGTTCGCCATCGCGGCGGGCGGGGTCTTCATCACCGGGCTCGCCCATGGCTGCGTCAACGCGCCGATCGTCTCTCACATCGGCGACACCGACGCGGCGGAGAAGCTTGGCCGCCCGGCGGCGACCGCGATCTATCGGCTGATGGAGAGGATCGGCCATGTCGCCGGCCCGGTGCTTGTCGGCCTGATCTTCACCGCCGCTGGGGGCGGGGGGATGGCGTTCCTCTGGATCGGCGGGCTGCTGCTGGTTTTCACGCTGCTTTTCGGCGCGCCCGGACCGGGCCGGCGCAGAGCGGAGGAGGGGTGAGATGCGGACGCTGATCATGCTCGCCGCCTGCCTCATCGTCGCCGCCGGGCCGGCGCGCGGAGGCGATGACGCGCAGGACCGAATCGCCGACTGGTTCGACCTTGGCGCGGCCGCGCTGGCCGAGTGGCGGGTCGAGCCGCCCGACGCGGACGGCCGCATCCTGATCCGCCCGAAGGCGCCGGGTTCGGCGGATGCGCGCCGGGTGATGGTGATCTATCCGCGCCGCTCCAGCGCCTATGACGTCGCCATGACGACGCTGCTCGACGAATTCGCGAACCGGGCGCTCGATCTCGAATTTGTCGCGGTGAATTTCAGGCAGGATCCGGCGCGCGGCGACGCGCTGCTGGCGGAGGCGGCGCGCGAGGGCTACGCGCTGGTTTACGCGATGGGCTCCGAAACCGTCGAGTGGATCAACGGGCTGCGCGGCGATCTTCGGACGCCGGTGGTGACGGTCTGCGCGAAGGACCCGGTGCAGCTTGGCCAGATGCCGGATTACACCTCCGGGAGCGGCGATTCGATCGCCTTCACCTCGCTCAACCTCCGCATCGACGTGCAGGTCGAATACCTGCGCGAGTTGAAGCCGGGGTTGAAGAACCTCGCGATCCTGGTGGATGCCGGCAACACCAGCGCGGTGGAGACCCAGGCGCGGCCGATCGAGGCGGCGATGCGCGCGGCCGGCGTCAACGCGTTCGAGGTTGCGGTGACCGACGCGGCGAAGGCCCGCGATGAGCTCGCGGCGCTGACGCCCGCGGCGGTGGCCCGGATGCGGCTGACCGACCCGACGCTGGAGAACAGCCTATTCTGGATCACCGGCTCGACCAGCGTCTTCACCGAGATCGCCGAAATCAACGCGCATAGCGACCGGGCGCCGGTGCTCTCCGTCGTGCCCGACGTGGTTCAGGAGGGGGCCGCGAGCGCGCTTCTCTCGATCGGGGTGAGCTTCGAATCCAACGCGCAGCTGGCGGCGGTCTACGGGGCGGAGATCCTTTCCGGGCGGCGCGCGGCGGCGGAGCTGCCGGTCGGCCTCGTCTCGCCGCCCGACATCGCGGTGAATTTCCTCCGCGCCCGGGCGGTCGGGATGAAAGTGCCGTTCTCGTTCTTCGAGACGGCGTCATATGTCTATGACGCGAAGGGCGCGCTGGCGCGGGTCAACGGGCGCGACGTGGCGCGCGGGGGCGACTGAGGCGGAACCCATCCGGCTGGAGCGGGTTCGTGCGCGTTCGGCCCGGGGCCATGCGCGGGACGAAGCGGCCCGGTGGACATTCGTCGCGCGGGGCGTAGCCGGAGACTTACGGAAAGTTTCGGGTGGCCGCTTCGGCTCGATTCCGCGAATTACGGCATGTTCCGCCTGATCGCCGCCGCCGGGTTGCGACGCTCCAGCCCGAAGAGTAAGAGCCATTAGGTTCGGATGAACGCCGACCGCTCCACCCTGGTTTGCAGGCTTGCTCAATCGTAAGGCTGGGATATCCGTGCACTCGTCAAGCCGTCGCGAACTCCAGCAAACCAACCCTTTCAACCGGGTTCCGCTTTGAGTTTTCTGTCGATCAAGTCGGTTCCAAAGCTCAAATGGAGTTCGCCAAAGGCTTTCACCATGAAGCCGCCTTTGGCGTCTCTTTTCTTCCTCATCGTCGGCCTGATCGTATTCGGCCTGGGAGAGGCGTTGCTCGTCACCGCAAGCGTGGGCGTAAGTCCATGGACCGTCTTCGCGCAAGGCCTGACCAACGTCACAGGCTGGAGCCTGGGCGGCGCGACCTTCGTTATCAGCGTATCCGTCCTGCTGTTGTGGATCCCACTCAGGCAGACGCCCGGCATGGGCACGATCCTCAACGCGATCGTGATCGCGTTGGTGCTGGAGTACGTGCTGCCGCTTCTGCCGTCATTCGAGAGTTACGCCGCCAACATCCTTCTGGCGTTGACAGGCGTGATGGTGACCGGTTTCGGCGGGGCGATATACCTGATCGCGAATCTTGGCCCCGGGCCCCGAGACGGCCTCATGACCGGGCTTCAGGCGGTCACCGATCAGCCCGTCGCGCTCGTGCGCATGTGTCTTGAGGTGGGTGTTGTCGCCATCGGTTGGGCGCTGGGCGGCACGCTTGGCCTCGGCACGATCTTCTTTGCAGTGGGCATCGGGCCGGCGATGGCGATCGGCATGCAGGCCCTGCAATATCGCAACGCCGCGCACTGACCTCCGCCGGCCCGCCCCTGCGCCGCAGCGCGTAGGGTTCGCCTGGCCGGAAACGACCGTCGTCGTTCCTACCGGGAGCGGCGCTTCGTCCAAGGGCGACCCGATTTCGCGTCGGCGCCATTTGATCTTCGGAAATGATGGGCCGCGCGCCGGCCGGGCGCGCTAGTCCGGCTCCCTTTCCCCGTCGCCACTATCGCTGCCGATGGCGAGAATGCGGGGGGCGGGATCGACCGCCATGTGGTGCTCGGTCCGCTCAAGGTAATCTTCGCTGACGGTGTCGCCGCCGCGCTGCTCGATGGCGAGACGGAAATGACGGGCGGCTTCCGACCAGTCGCCCTCGGCGTAGCGTTTGAAGCCGGCCTCGTAATGCTGGACCCATTCAAAGCCGGCCACCACGCCATCGTCGTCGCGCGCGGCGAGAAGCTCGTAGACCATCACCGCTTCTTCCTTGCCCTTCACCCGCACGCTTTCGAGCGGGCGCGCGAGCATGTCGTACTTGACCATCTCGTAGGTGTACTGGCTGATGAGGATCCCGGTGCCGAACTGCCGGTTCATCCCCTCCAGCCGTGCGGCGAGGTTCACCGGGTCGCCGATCACCGTGTAGTTCAGGCGTTCCTCGCTGCCGACATTGCCGACCACGACCCGGCCGGAATTCACGCCGATCCTGAGATGAAGCTGCGGCAGGCCGCGTTCGGTCCATTCGGCGCGGAGCTTGTCCATCGCGGCCTGACAGTCGAGCGCGGCGCGGCAGGCCAGAGCCGGGTGATCCTCCTCATGGGCCGGGGCGCCCCAGAACGCCATCACGCCGTCGCCGATGAACTTGTCGATGGTGCCGCGCTGCGCCCGGATCGCGGTGGTCATGGCGCCGAAATAGTCGCCGAGAACTGGCAGCACGCGGTGTCCCAGACGTTCGGAGACCGTGGTGAAGCCCTGAAGATCCATGAATACGATGGTCATCGTCCGCCGCTCGCCGCCGATCTCCGCGGCGCCGCCGTGTTGCAGCAGGGTCCTGACCAGATCGGTCGGGATGTAGCGCCGGAAAGAGCGGAGCCCGTGACTCATCTGCTCGACGGCGTCGGCGAGCGCCTGAATCTCGATCAGGGGACTGCTGATCATGCGCACGTCGTCAAGATTGAAACCGGCGATCTTGCCGGTCTCGACCGCCAGCCGCTGGAGCGGGCGGACGAGAAGATGGCGGGAGACGAGGAGCGCGATCAGCCCGACGACGAAGAGCGCAGCCGCCACGATCAGCGCCAGCCGGATGTAGTTGGCCTCGATCGCACCCATGAAATCCGCTTCGGGTATGAGCGTGCCGAGCAACCATCCTTCGCGCACCGTCGGCGCTACGGTCAGGAAATAGCGCTCGCCATTCGCCGCCTTCACCGTCATTTGCTGACGGCCGGTGACGTTGTCGGTCTCGACCCCGTTCTCCACGAACCCGGCCTGGGCCAGCTGAAGCATGGGATGCCGGCTCTGCGCCAACGGCTGAAGGTCCGATTCGTCATAGAGTCGACTGCGCTGGACCAGTTCCCCGGGATCGGAGAACGCGATCAGGTCTCCGCTTCTGTCGATGATGAAGGCGGCGCCGCTTCTGACCGACGACAGTTCCGAGAGATAGAGCGAGATCTGTTCAAGCTCGATCGCTATGGTTATGACCCCGAGGAGTTCGCCGGTCACGAGGTTTTCCAGGGTTATCGCGGAGTTGAGGCCAGGCTTGCGCGAGTCGCTGAAAATGTAGATGTCGGTCCACACATGGTGGCCGGGCGCCCAGACCGCGCGCTTGTACCAGGCGCGATCAGGCGCATAATACTTGTTCTGCTTCAGTTCCGCGCCGGTCCGCGTAAATTCCGCGCCATCCTTGAGATACATGACCTCGGTGCGTGCGGCCTCGCCCAGCGCTTCGTTCCAACGGCTCTCGACCAGGCGCAGATGGATGTCGTCGCGCCGCTGCGCGCCGAAGAAATCGCCGTTCGGCGCCCCGAAGCTGACCCAGGAGAAATGCGGATGCGCCTTCAGGAACGCGAAAAGCAGGCGGTCGCGGGTCGACTTGTCCTCGAAGTCGACGCCGCCGGCGATGAGCGTGTCATGCAGCGCGCTCTGCGCCGCGATGGCTGAATCGAGCATCGACGAGACTTCGCGGTTGACGCCGCCGATGATCTCCGCGTTGAGCTGACCGGCGATGTCGGCGACATTCTGCCTGCTGACCAGCAGCCACGGGATATGCACCGCGGCCGAGGTCAGCGCTACGGTGCCGAGCATGATTGCGATCAGGCTCACGCGCAGCGACACGCGGCCCCTTTTTCGCGCGGGCTTCGCCGTATCGGTCATCGTCTCACACCGCCCCCAATCGGCTTGCCCGCCGAACGCCCTCTCGATGAATTTCGCGCCAACCGTTCGCCGGATCGGAAAGCGAAGTAAACAGCAATATTTTCTTTTGGTGTAACGCATTCACGGTTTTCTCTCAATAGTTGCGCCGGCCGCCCCTTCAAAAATGCGATGCACTTGTGTTCTAGTGTCGGCGAGGCGTCGCCATGAGATGCGGGCCCGCAGGTAAAGGGATATCAGATATGCTGCAGTCCACGACCGAGCCGACATTCCGCCAGTCTGTCGACATGATGTTCACGCGCGCGGTGTCGCTGATGGACCTCTCGCCGGGGCTGGAGGAAAAAATCCGTGTCTGTAACTCGACTTACACGGTGCGCTTCGGCGTGAAGCTCCGTGGGAGCATTCACACCTTCACCGGCTACCGCTCCGTCCATTCCGAGCATATGGAGCCGGTGAAGGGCGGCATCCGCTATGCGATGAGCGTGAATCAGGACGAGGTGGAGGCGCTCGCCGCGCTGATGAGCTACAAATGCGCGCTGGTCGAGGCGCCGTTTGGCGGCTCCAAGGGCGGTCTTCGGATTAACCCCTCGGAATGGGAGGAGGACGAGCTTGAGCGGATCACCCGGCGCTTCGCGTTCGAGTTGATCAAACGCGACCTGATCCACCCGAGCCAGAACGTGCCCGCCCCCGACATGGGCACCGGCGAGCGCGAGATGGCCTGGATCGCCGACCAGTTCAACCGGATGAACACTACCGAGATCGACGCCCGCGCCTGCGTCACGGGGAAACCGCTCTCGGCCCACGGCATCGCCGGCCGGGTCGAGGCCACGGGGCGCGGCGTGCAATATGCGCTGCAGGAGTTTTTCCGCCATCCCGAGGATGTGGCGAAATCGAGCCTGACGGGCGGGCTCTCCGGAAAGCGGGTGATCGTTCAGGGCCTCGGCAATGTCGGCTATCACGCGGCGAAATTCCTGGGGGAGGAGGACGACTGCAAGATCGTCGGCGTCATCGAGCGCGACGGCGCGATCCATGATCCGAACGGCCTGCCGATCGAGCGGGTGCGCCAGCACATGATGGAGCATGGCGGCGTCAGGGGGTTTCCGGGCGCCAAATACATCGCCGACGGCGCGTCGTTGCTGGAAGGGGATTGCGACATCCTGATCCCGGCGGCTTTCGAGGCGGCGATCAACCTCTCGAACGCCCGGCGGATTCAGGCGGCGCTGATCATTGAGGCGGCGAACGGGCCGGTCACCGCGGGCGCGGATGAGATCCTGCGCAAGAAAGGCTGCGTTATCATTCCCGACATGTACGCCAACGCGGGCGGCGTGACGGTGTCTTATTTCGAATGGGTCAAGAACCTCAGCCATATCCGCTTCGGACGGATGCAGCGCCGGCAGGAGGAGGCGCGGAACCGGCTCCTGATCGAGGAGCTGGAGCGCCTGACCGGTAATGAGGTTTCACGCTCTTTCGCAGAGAAATACACGCAGGGCGCGGACGAGTTGACGCTGGTGCGCTCCGGCCTGGAAGACACGATGCGCGGGGCCTATCAGTCGATGGCCGAAGTCTGGCGCTCCCGCCCCGAGGCTGGCGACCTCCGCACCGCGGCTTACCTCGTCTCCATCGGGCGGATCGCGGGCGCGTACCGGTCGCTCGGCCTCTGAGCCCGCGCCGCCACGGCATGGTCGCAGGGCAACCAAAGCCGGTTACCCGCGTAAGACGGAGACGGCCCGTATGTTGGGGCCGGCCTCCCCGGAAAGGCGCGCGACATGCGGATCGGATTGGGTTGCGAACTGACCAATCGCCTTCCAGCCCCGACGCCGATGATCGTGATGCTGAACGTGCATCCGTCGCGGCGCCCGGACCTGGAGGCGCCCGACACCGTCGTCACTGACCCGATCGTTCCGGTCGAGGAGTACGCGGATGGCTTCGGCAACCGCTGTTGCCGGCTGCTCGCGCCGGCGGGCGCGTTCACGCTGAGGACCGATGGCGTGCTTCGCGACAATGGCGCGCTCGACCCGCTTGAGCCGGAGTCGTCGCAACGTGATGTGGCGGAGCTGCCGCCGGATTCGCTGGTCTATCTGCTGGGCGGCCGCTATTGCGAGACCGATCAGCTTTCAGACGACGCCTGGCGGCTTTTCGGCGGCGCGCCCGAAGGCTGGGCGCGGGTGCAGGCGATCTGCGATTTCGTCCATGAGCACATCGAATTCGGCTACGAGCATTCGCGCCCGACGCGGACCGCGGCCGAAGCCTGCCAGGAGGCGCGCGGAGTCTGCCGCGACTTCGCCCATCTCGCCATCGCCTTCTGCCGCTGCATGAACATCCCCGCGCGCTATTGCACCGGCTATATCAGCGATATCGGTCTGGGCGAGACCGATGAGTCGGTGGATTTCGCGGCGTGGATGGAAGTTTATCTCGGCGGGCGCTGGCATGTTTTCGACCCGCGCAACAACTCCAGGCGCGTCGGCCGCGTGCTGATCGCGCAGGGCCGGGACGCGGCCGACGCGCCGTTGACGCATACCTTCGGGCCGAACGAACTGACCGCATTCCTCGTCTGGATCGACGAGATCGCCATTCGCAGCGCGGCGCCCGCCGCGACGCTGGTCATGGCGGCGGCGGCGCGATAGACATTCGTTCATGTCGGAACTTCTCTTCTACGCGGCGATCGTCGCTTGCCTTGTGGTCCTCGCGGTGCTCGCGTTCGGCATCTTCTCGTTTGCGCGCGGCGGGGAATTCAATCGAAAATACGCCAATAAGATCATGCGGTTGCGCATCCTGACGCAGGCCATCGCAGTGATTCTGATCCTGGCCGCGGTGCTGGCGGCGAAAATGGGGGGGTAGGGCGTGGTCGTCCTCAACAAGATCTACACCCGCACCGGCGACGGCGGTGACACGGCGCTGGGCGACGGCGCGAGGGTTCCAAAACACGCGCCGCGCGTCGCCGCCTATGGCGCGTCGGACGAGACCAATGCTGCGATCGGGCTGGCGCGGCTGCATGCCGAAGGCGAGATGGATGCGGCTCTGGCGCGCATCCAGAACGATCTCTTCGATCTCGGGGCCGATCTTTGCGTGCCCGACATGGCGTCCGACGCCGACGCGGAATATCCGCGCCTTCGGATGAACGCCGCGCAGGTCGCCCGGCTGGAGGCGGAAATCGACGAGATGAACCGCGCGCTGGCGCCGCTGCGAAGCTTCATTCTGCCGGGGGGGACGGCGTTGGCCGCGTATCTCCATCTTTGCCGCACGACCTGCCGGAGGGCGGAGCGCGGCGCGACCGAACTGGCGACGCTGGAGGAAGTGAATCCGGCGGCGTTGAAATACCTGAACCGTCTTTCCGACTGGTTTTTCGTCGCCGGCCGGGTCGCCAACGGTAACGGCGCCGACGACGTGCTCTGGGTTCCCGGCGCGAACCGCTGAGGGCCGGTCGCCATTCGCGCCCCATTTTCGAGGAACGCCGACACATGACCGTTTACCAGATCGACGCCGAGAACAGCCTGTTTCATCTTTACGAACCGCCGGCGAGAGAGGGCGCGCCGACCTTCTTTTTCGTCAACGCGCTCACCGGCTCGACCGATCACTGGGAGGCCGCGGTCGCCCCGGCGCTCAGGGATGCCGGCTTCGGCACGCTCAGCTACAATTTTCGCGGTCAGACCGGAAGCGCGTTCGCGCCGTCGCTGGAACTGACCAACGAGGTGATTGTCGAGGATATCCTGACGCTTTACGGGGCGTTGAAGCCTTCGACGCCGATCCTTGTCGGGCTTTCCATCGGCGGGCTTTTCGCGGCGCAGGCGCGGGCGAAAGGGCTGGACGCCGCCGGGCTGGTGTTTCTCAACACGCTGCGACGGATCGGCCCGCGCATCGCCTGGATCAACGACGCGCTGCCGACAGTCGTTGCGGAGGGCGGCGTGCAGATGTTCATGGACGCGACCTTTCCGCTGATCGTGAACCCGGAATTCGCCGCCGCCGCGCGGCCGAGTTTCCTCAAGGGCGGCTATCAGCCGATCGACCCGGCGCACGGGCACATGAACCTCATGCGCAACTCGCCCGCCGCCGACTGGGATTTCGACTGGGCGAGCCTCGACCTGCCCGTCCTCTCGATCACGGGGGAGCATGACCGGGTGTTCCGCGACCCGGAGGTGATCGACGAGCTTTTCGCCCTTCTGCCCGACGCGCGGCGGGAGGACTGGGACGATTGCGGCCATCTCGTCCCGCTGGAGCGGCCGGAGCGGCTGGGGGAAAGCCTGATCCGGTTCGCCCGGGAAATCGAAGCGTGAACATATCGGCGCGGTGGGCCTATCTCGCGGTCTTTATCGGCGTATGCGGCCACGCGTCGTCGGAGTTCTTCGCGGTGCTTTCGGGTGTCTCGGGACCGGAGGTCTCGGTCTGGCGCTACATGATCGGGGCGTTCGGGCTCCTCCTGTTCGCGCTCGCGCTGCCGGAGACCCGCGATCTCTGGTCGCCGCTGAAGGCGGAATGGCGCGGCTTCGTTCCGCTGGCGCTGGTCGGTGTCTCGGGCGCCTATCTCGCCTTTCACTGGGCGCTGGATTTCGCCACCGTGATCCAGGTCGCGACCGTGGTGACGACGATGCCGATCTTCATCGGCCTGATAAACCGCGTGGTCAGCGGCGAGCGGATCTCCACCGTCAAGATGATCACCGGCGCGATGGCGGTGGCCGGCGTCGCCTTTCTTCTGACCGACGGTTATCTCGGCGCGCTGGCGGGCGACGGCAGGACGATCTACGGCGTGATGCTCGCGATCTGCTGCGCCGCGCTCGGCTCAGGATACGCGGTGCTGGCGAAGCCCTATATGGCGCGCCATGGCGGGATTCGCATCACCACGCTCGCGCTTCTGATCGGGGCGGCGGGGCTTTTCGTCATCGTCGGGCTCGGCTGGGGGACATGGGTCGACCCTCTTCAGCTGACCGCGATGCCGCCGCTGGCGATGTGGTCGCTTCTGGCGCTGGCGATCCTCAACACCACCATCACGCAGGTGCTGTGGTTCGGCGGGCTGGCGGCGGCGCCGGACATCACCCGCGCCTCCTATCTCTTTTTCCTGAAGCCGGTGATTGCGGCGGTGCTCGCTGTCCTGATCCTGGCCGAAGAGCCGACGCTTCTGCAGATGCTCGCGATCCTGGTCGTGACCGGATCGGTCTTCGTCGAGATTTTCTGGCCGCGCCTCGCTGCGGCGCTGAAAGGCGCCGAGGCGGGATGAGCGGGGCCGAAACTGGAAACCGCGCCGGGTCTCCGATAGGTTGCGCGGCCAGTTCGGAAAAGAAGGATCGCCTTTGACCTCTGAAACCTTCCCGCAACGTTTCGTTCGCTTCGCGGCGCTCATCATGGCGCTCGCGATGGTGGCGGCGCCGGTTCTCTCGCCGCTTTCCGCCAGCGCGCAATTCGCGCCGACGGCGCCGGCCGAGGAGGAGGCGTCGAGCGAATTGCCGCCTGACGAGGCGAAGCTTCTCGCCGATCTTCTGAAGGATGACGAAAAGCGCGCGGCGCTGATCGCGCAGCTCGAACGCGCCGGCGGCGATGGGACCGGCGAGGCGGAGACCGAAGAGGAGGAGGCTTCGCGCGCCCTCGGAGCCCGCGTCGCCGAGGTCAGCAAATCGGTGGTCGACGGCGCCGTCGAGACGGTCGTCGCGCTCCGCGATCAGACCCTCGCTGCGCCGGCCGCGATCTCCAACCTCTCGCCGGAAGCGATCGACGGCATCGTCGAGGCGCTCCGGGATCTCGCGCTGGTGATCGTCGTCACCATGGTGGTCTTCGCGGCGCTGCGGTTCTGGCTGAAGTGGTATTATGTGCGGCTGGGCGCGCGGATGCGCGGCGATTCGATGGCGCGCGCCATCGCCATCGTCGCCGCGTCGGTGGCGCTGGACGCCTGCGGGGTGCTGGTCGCCGCGGCCGCGGGGTATCTCACCGCGCTGCTTTTTGACGCCGCGCCGGGTGGAATCGGCGTCCGCCAGGCGCTCTATCTCAACGCTTTCGTGGTCGTCGGGCTGATCCGGGTGGCCATTCGCGCGATTCTCTCGCCGAACGCGGCGGAGCTGCGCCTCGTCTCGATCCCGGATCGCGGGGCGCGGATCATGGCGCTCTGGTTCGGCCTGATCGTCGGGGTGCTCGGTTACGGCCAGCTTCTCATCACGCCGATCGTGTCGCGGCAGATCTCGTCGCAGGCGGGAGAGGGCGTTTCGATCCTGCTGGCGCTGGTCGCGATCCTGATCGCCGCGGGGCTGACGCTCTATGGCCGCCGCCCCGTCGCGCGGTGGCTTGCGGGGGACGCCGAGACCGGCGGGTTTATCGGGTTTCTCTACTCGAACTGGTTCATTCCGGTTCTGCTTTATCTAATCGGACTTTTCGTCATCGTGGCGACGCGGCCCGATGGGGTGTTCTGGCCGGTGATGATCCGCTCGGCCGAGGTGCTGGCGGCGATCATCGCGGGGGTTGTCCTTTCGGGCGTCATCACCCGGTCGAGCGCGCGCGGCGTCACGCTGCCGGAGTCGGTCAGCAAACGCCTGCCGATGCTGGAGCGGCGGCTTAACCGGTTCGTGCCGCGCGCGTTGACCATCGTGCGCGTGCTGATCGTCGTTGTGGTGATCGGCTTCTCCCTCGACGCGCTTGGGGCTTTCGACGTGGGCGGATGGCTGGCGAGCGGCGCGGGCGGCGACGTGGTGCAGGTGCTGATTACGATCACGCTCATCGCCCTTCTCGCGTTTTCGGTCTGGATCGCGCTCGCCTCATGGGTCGATTTCAGGCTGAGCCCGGTGCGCGGCGTCGCGGCGACGGCGCGCGAGCAGACCCTGCTCTCCCTCCTGAAGAACGCCGTGACGATCCTAATCATCGTCATGACGATGATGTTCATCCTTTCGGAGATCGGGGTGAACATCGCGCCGCTGATCGCTTCGGCCGGGGTGTTCGGCCTCGCCATCGGTTTTGGCGCGCAGAAGATGGTCCAGGACATCATCACCGGCGTCTTCATCCAGTTCGAGAACGCGCTGAATGTCGGCGACGTGGTGACGCTGAACGGGACGACCGGCGTGGTCGAGAAGCTCACGATCCGCTCGGTCAGCCTTCGCGATGTCGAGGGCTGCTTTCACATCATCCCGTTCTCGTCGGTGGAGATGGTCTCCAATTACACCCGCGAGTACGGGAACTTCGTCTGCGACATGGGCATCGCTTATCGCGAGGACGTGTCCGAGGCGAAGGCGGCGATGCACGACGCCTTCGACGAGTTGAAGGCGATGGAGGGGCATGGCGCCAACATCCTCGGCCCGCTGGAATGGTTCGGCTTGCAGGCCCTCGCGGACAGCGCCGTGGTGCTGCGCGCGCGGATCAAATGCGCGCCGGGCACGCAATGGGGCGTCGGGCGCGCGTATAACGAGATCGTCAAGCGGATCTTCGACGAGCGCGGGATCGAGATACCGTTCCCGCACCAGACGATCTTCTTCGGCGTGGACAAGAAGGGCGACGCGCCGCCCCTGCATATCGCGTCCAGCGCGCCGCATGTTGATGACGGCGCGCCGGCGGAAAAAACGGAGCAGACCGTCCGTGCCGAGAAATCGCTGGATTATGACGTTCCGGATTCGCCTGATGGGGGTGACGAGCGCTGAATTAACCTTTACGTTAACGTCAGCATTTTGGCCGTACGCGCCCCGTTGCGGCGATTCGGAGGCCGGGAGGTCGCAATCAGGCGATGACCCGGCCGCCGATCGAGCGTAGAACCGGCCGGACGTGAATCGCTCCGGGTCCGTCGCATTGCGTCGGCCCGGGAACAGCAAGAACGGAGAGACGCGCAATGAAAGTGCTGGTGCCTGTCAAACGCGTGATCGACTATAACGTGAAGGTCCGTGTGAAGGCGGATGGCACGGGCGTCGATCTCGCAAATGTGAAGATGTCGATGAACCCCTTTGACGAGATCGCCGTCGAACAGGCGATCCGGCTGAAGGAGGCCGGACAGGCGGACGAGATCGTCGCCGTCTCCATCGGCGTGAAACAGGCGCAGGAGACCCTTCGCACCGCGCTCGCCATGGGCGCCGACCGTGCGATTCTGATCGTCGCTTCGGAGGACGTGAATACAGATATTGAGCCGCTCGCTGTCGCCAAGCTGTTGAAGGCGGTGGTCGATGAGGAGAAACCCGGCCTCGTCCTCTGCGGAAAGCAGGCGATCGACAACGACATGAACGCGACCGGGCAGATGCTCGCCGCGCTCCTTGGCTGGAGCCAAGCGACCTTCGCCTCCAAGCTGGAGATCGAGGGCGACAGCGCGAACGTGACGCGCGAGGTCGATGGCGGGTTGCAGACCATCAAGGTGAAGATGCCGACCATCGTCACCGTAGACCTGCGGCTGAACGAGCCGCGCTACGCTTCGCTGCCGAACATCATGAAGGCGAAGAAGAAGCCGATGGACCAGAAGACGCCGGAGGATTACGGCGTTGACGTCTCGCCGCGCCTCACCGTGGTGAAGACGGTGGAGCCCGAAGCGCGCAAGGCCGGCGTGATGGTCGCCGATGTCGCCGAACTTGTCTCGAAACTGAAAAATGAAGCGGGGGTGATTTGATGGCTGTTCTTCTTCTCGCGGAAGTGACCGGCGGAGAACTGGGCGTCGACGCCACCGCGAAAGCGGTGACCGCGGTGAAATCGCTCGGCGACGTCACGCTGCTTTGCGCCGGCGCCAGCGCCGCGAAGGCGGGCGAAACGGCGGCGACGATCGATGGCGTCGCGAAAGTGCTGGTGGCGGAGGACGACTCGCTCGGCCATCGTCTCGCGGAGTCGACAGCGGCGCTGATCGTCTCTCTCGCCGATGATTACGAGCATATCTGCGCCCCGGCGACGACCGACGCCAAGAACATCCTGCCGCGCGTCGCCGCGCTCCTCGATGTGATGGTGATTTCCGATGTCTCCGCAATCGTCGATAACGAGACGTTCGAGCGGCCGATCTACGCCGGAAACGCGGTCCAGACGGTGAAATCGGGCGACGCCAAGAAGGTCGTCTCGATCCGCACCTCGGCTTTCGATGCGGCCGGAACCGGTGGCTCGGCTTCGGTCGAGACGGTCTCCGCCGCCGAGAATCCGTGCCTGTCCGAATGGGTCGAGGACACCGTCGCGTCATCCGACCGGCCGGAACTGACCTCGGCGAAGGTCATCATCTCCGGCGGGCGCGGCATCGGCTCGAAAGAGAATTTCGCGATCATCGAGAAGGTCGCGGACAAGCTCGGCGCCGCCGTCGGCGCCTCGCGCGCCGCGGTCGATTCGGGCTATGCGCCGAATGACTGGCAGGTCGGGCAGACCGGCAAGGTCGTCGCGCCAGAGCTTTACATCGCGGTCGGCATCTCCGGCGCGATCCAGCATCTCGCGGGGATGAAGGATTCGAAGGTGATCGTGGCGATCAACAAGGACGAGGAGGCGCCGATCTTCCAGGTCGCCGATTACGGGCTTGTCGCCGATCTCTTCAAGGCGGTGCCGGAACTTGAGGCGGCGCTCGACTGAGACGGGGCATTGGAAGCCGCCCTTCCGGGGGCGGCCTTCTTCATCTCATCTGGCCCAGGCGCGCAGACGCGGAACGCCGCCGCGGGCCTGTTCGATACCCATCCTGAGGCTGGCGCCGATTCGCCGCGACAGAAACGCGAAGGCGTCGGCCTTCTCTTCGGGCAGAACCCGCCTCGCCGTCTTTTCGAAATGATCGAGCCAGATGGCGAAATCCTCGCCCTGTATCTCCGGCACCGCCAGATGCGCCTGCATCGGGTTACCCTGGTAGCTTCGTTCATGGAGCATCACGTTGGCCCAGAACGCCTCGATCTTGTCCAGATGCGCCGCCCATTCCTCATCGGTTACGCCGATCTCGCCCTCGAAGATCGGGCCGAGACGCGCATCGGCCCGGACGCGCTTGTAGAACGGTTCGATCAGGCGGCGGATATCTTCCCGCGTGATACCGGCTTTCGAGGGTTTTGGCGCGCTCATGTGGTCCCCATTGAAACCTTGCCCCCGACTATCGGAGCGCCGAGGCGCCGATTGAAAGCGGTGTTTTCGTCGCAGGGACGCCTGACCGCGCCTTACGCTCGGGGGCGCGCGCCGTTAGACTGGCGCGAAGAAGAGGATAAGCCCGATGAATATCGACCCGACACGACCGCAGTTCGAAGCCTTCAAGGTGCTGCCGCGCAACCGCCCGGTGAACATGCTCAACCTGGTGAAACTGCGCGAGAAAGCGCGCTATGCGGACGGGCGCGCCGCGACGGGCGCCGTGGCCTACGCCGCCTATGGCCGCGAGAGCAAGCCGGTCCTGGCGAAGGTCGGCGGCGAGATCATCTGGCGCGGCGCGCCGGAATGCATGCTGATCGGGCCGGAGACGGAGACCTGGCATATCGCCTTCATCGCCCGGTATCCGACCGCCGGCGCCTTCCTCGCCATGGTCACCGACCCGGACTATCAGAAAGCGGTGATCCATCGGCAGGCGGCGGTTGAGGACAGCAGGCTGATCCGCATGGGCGATCTCGCGGGCGGCGGCGGCTTCGGATGAACGCGCGGGGCGCGCAGCGCCCCTTGCCCCGGTCGGCCGTCGCGCCTAGTTTGTCGCAGCGCAATATAAGCACAGGCGGGCGCTGCGGCCCGCGCAGGGGATATGGATGACGATCAAGACGGTCGGCGTGATCGGGGCCGGGCAGATGGGCAATGGCATCGCCCATGTATTCGCCCTCGCCGGATATGAGGTTCTACTCAACGATATCGACCCTGAGGTCGCACGGAATGCGGTCACTTTCATTGGTGAGAATCTCGGCCGCCAGGTCGGCAAGGGCCTGATCGAGGAGGCCGACCGGGAGGCGGCGCTGGCGCGTATCACGCCTGTCGAGGCGCTTGGCGACATCGCCCGCACCGACCTGGTGATCGAGGCCGCGACCGAGAACGAGGCCGTGAAGCGCGAGATCTTCAAGACGCTGCTGCCGGACCTGAAGCCGGAGACGATCCTCACCACCAACACGTCCTCGATCTCGATCACCCGGCTCGCCTCCGGCACGGACCGGCCCGAGCGGTTCATGGGCTTTCATTTCATGAATCCGGTCCCGCTGATGCAACTGGTCGAACTTATCCGAGGCATCGCCACCGACGAGCAGACTTTCGAAACGCTGAAAGGCGTCGTTGATACGCTCGGCAAGACCTACGCGACGGCGGAGGATTTCCCCGCGTTCATCGTCAATCGCATCCTGATGCCGATGATCAACGAGGCGATCTACACGCTTTATGAGGGCGTCGGCACGGTGGAGAGCATCGACACCTCGCTCAAGCTCGGCGCCAATCACCCGATGGGGCCGCTGGCGCTTGCGGATTTCATCGGACTCGACATCTGCCTCGCGATCATGAACGTGCTGCATGAGGGGTTGGCGGATACGAAATATCGGCCCTGTCCGCTGCTGACCAAATATGTCGAGGCCGGGTGGCTGGGCCGCAAGACGAGCCGCGGCTTCTACGATTACAGGGGCGAGCACCCGGTTCCCACCCGCTGACGGCGTTTCTCGGCGAACGGCCTCCGCCAGCGCGACCCGCTCCAGGGGGTTGCGCGGGCCGGTTGAATCGTGCGGGATGTCTCTTTCGATTTTGGAGATGGCCGATGATGAGAACGATACTCAGCGTGGTGGGCGCGGCGACTCTGCTGACGGCGGCGCCGCTCGCGGCGGAACCGTGGAAGCTCGACAAGGATCATGTCCATGTCACGTTCACGGTGGACAATATCGGCTTTTCCACAACGCAGGGCCAGTTCCGTGATTTCGACGCCGAGATCGATTTCGACCCCGAGAATATCGAGGCCGCCTCGGTCACCTTCACGCTCAAGTCCGATAGCGTCGACACCAATTCAAAATCGCGTGACAATCATGTGAAGAGCAAGGAGTTCCTAGACGTCAAGAACTTCCCCGAGATCGTCTTCCGCTCCACGAAGGTGCGTCTTGTCGACGACCGGACGGCGGAGATCACCGGCGAGATGTCGATGAAGGGCGTGACGCAAGAGGAGGTGTTCACCGCGCATCTCGTCCGTATCGGCCCGTCGCCCTTCAACGCAGAGGACACGATCGCCGGTTTTTATGTCGAAGGCGAACTGGACCGCACCGATTACGGCGTCTCCTACGGCGTGCCGGCGATTGGCGCCAAGGTTCCGATCCGCATCGACATCCAGATGAATCCGGAATCGTGATCGCCCGGCTCCCCGAATGGACGACCGGCAGTGGACAATCTGTTTGCGGCGGGGTCATTGTCATGCCGGCAAGCGGCCCCATGTCCAATGCTGACAGTGACAGGAACCGGAGCTTCAGTATGCGAGCATCTTCCATCGCCACCGCCTTCGCCGCGGCGCTTACGCTGACTGCCGCGCCGCTCGCGGCCGCGCCCTGGACGATCGACAAGGCCCATACGGCCGTCGCATTCAGCGTCGACCATCTCGGGTTTTCCCTGGTGAACGGCGTTTTCCGCGAGTTCGACGCGACGGTCGATTTCGACCCCGAGAATATGGAGACGGCGTCTGTCTCCTTCACCATTCGCGCGGCGAGCGTGGATACCTTCTGGGAGGCCCGCGACAAGCACCTCAGGAGCGGCGATTTCCTCGACGTGGAGGCGCATCCGGAAATCACCTTCACCTCGAAACAGGTGCGGTTGACCGGGCCGAACACGGCGGAAATCACCGGGGACGTCACGATCAAGGGCGAGACGCGCGAAGAGACTTTCGTCGCCACGCTTCGGCGCATCGGCCCTTCGCCGTTCAACCCGGATATTCAGATCGCCGGTCTCGCCATCGAGGGTGAGATCGACAGGACGGAATACGGCGTCGATTTCGGCGCGCCGGCGATCGGCGCGACGATTCCGATCCGTATCGACACGGAAATCAGCCCGGCGGGGTGACGAAATGGCGGGAGCGCGGCGATGATCCGGCCTGTCGCCGCGCTGTTTCCGCTCGCCTACGTGCTGGCGGGCGGGCCGGGCGAGGCGGAGCCCAGGGCCTGGCGGATCGACGCGGACGCCTCGCGACTCGCCATCACCTATCTGATCAACGGCGCGCCGCGCCGGGGCGAAATCGGACGATTCACGGGGTGGGCGCGCCTTGACGCCGACGATCCGGAGTCGGCCGAGATGGAGCTGGAGATCGACATGGCCAGCGTCGATGTCGGGGATCCATTCGGCACCGCCATCGTCAAGACGGTCGACTGGTTCTTCGTGTCCGAATATCCGACAGGAAGATATGTGCTGGACCGGATGGAGCCGGTCGGCGAGGGTCAATACCGGGCGACCGGGCGGCTTACGATGCGCGGCGTGGAGCACACGGTCGTGGGCGAACTGACCGTCGCCTTTTCCGCGGGCGTCGCCGAAGCCGCCGGCGGGGCGGAGTTCGCGCGCAGTCTTTATGGCGTCGGCGTGGGTTTCACCGCCTTGTTTGTCGATGTGGGCGACACGGTCGCGGTCGAATACGACCTGATCGCACACCCGGTGAAGTGAGGAGAGCGCATGTCGCTTCGCAACACCGCTACAGCCTGGGGCTGGCCTGCGCGGCTGTTGCATTGGGCGATTGCGGCGCTGATCTTCTTCATGCTCGGGCTCGGATTCTACATGGCCGAGCTCGTCTCCGACATCTACGAGCAGTTCGCGCTGGTGCAGCTCCACAAGAGCTGGGGCTTCACGGTTTTCGTGCTCGTGCTGATCCGGATCGTCTGGCGGCTGATGAACCGCACGCCGGACGCGCCACCGCATGCCGGCGCCGCGGAGAGGACATTCGCGCGTCTCGGTCACTACGCCCTCTACGCGCTGATGCTCGCGTTGCCGCTATCGGGCTGGTTGATGGCTTCCGCCTCCGAGCTGCAGGAGATGTACGGCATCCGCAACATGGTTTTCGGCCTCTTCGAATTGCCGGATCCGTTCCAGCCCGGCGACAAGACGCTGGAAGAGTGGCTGAGAGCGGTTCATTTCTGGTGCGCGCTCGCGCTCACCATCATGCTGATCGGCCATGCGGGCGCGGCGCTGAAGCACCATTTCATCGACCGCGACAATGTGCTGACCCGGATGATCAGCGGGCGTTGACGTTCAGTCGGGAAACAGCCGTTTCGCGTAGCGATCTTCGGGAAGGCCCGTAACCCCCGGCTCGGCGATGAACAGCCCGCCGGAGAGCGGCGCTTCGCGCGCCTGCGCATCGCTAAGGTTTTCGCGCGCGGTTGTGATGTAGAGCCGGTCGAGCTTCTCGCCGCCGAAGCAGGCGAGGGTGACCTGCGGCGCCGGTACGTCGATGCGCGCGCCCTCGGTCCCGTCCGGCATGATCCGCTGCACCCGTCCGCCCCAGAACCGGGCGTTCCAGAGCGCGCCCTCGGCGTCGACGCAGGAGCCGTCGGGGAAGCCGGACCGATCCTGGCAGGTGAAGAAGGTCTCGGCGGGGCCGAGCGCGCCGCTCTCCGGGTCATAGGGATAGCGGCGGATGATCTTCGTCGGCGTGTCGGCGAAATACATCCAGCGCCCGTCCGGCGAGAAGCAGATCGAATTGGAGACGCCGATTCCGGTTTCCAGCACCCCGACCGCGCCGTCATAGCGGATCAGCGAAGAGGTCGGCTTCATCCCGCCCTCGTCCATCCCGCCGACAATGAAGCGGCCCTGTCGGTCGCAGCGCCCGTCATTGAGGCGGCTGCTCTTGTGATCCGGCTCGAACTCCGTCAGCCGCTCCAGCCGGTTGCGCTCGGTGTCCCAAGCGAAAAGGCCGCTCTCGAACGCGGCGAGGATGCGGTTCTCGGGGTCGAAGGCGAAGCTGCCGAGCCGCTCATGCGTTTCGATCCGCTCGACCGACCCGCCATCCGCGTCGCAGGACCAGAGCGCGTGGCCCTGTATGTCGGTCCACCAGATGCGGGCGTGGTCCGGGTTCCATTGCACGCCCTCGCCGAGAACGCATTTCGCATCGACCAGAAGTTCCGCTTTCATGCCCGCTCCGGCTTTCTCCGAGAATGATTTCGACAGAATAGCCTTGTCGGCGACGTCCGCCACCCGTTCCGGGCCGCCGCGCGCGCCATACTATATTCTGAAGAATTTCATGCGCGGAGGTCGCGCGCATCATGCGTTAGGGTGCGATACAGTTCGCCAGGAGGAGATCGCCGGATGTCAGATGTGGAGCGAAGCGCCGAAACAAAGCCATCGAAGACCGCTGGCGACGCGTCTGCGGCCGGGGGCGCCAAGTGAGCGCGCGCTATGAGGATCTCGCGGGCCGCACCGTGTTCATCTCCGGTGGGGCGACGGGCATCGGCGCCGATCTGGTCGCCGCCTTCCACGGGCAGGGGGCGGAGGTGTTTTTCGTCGATATCGACCGCGCGGCGGGCGAGCGGTTGTGTGATGCGCTGGCCGCAAATGGCGCGCCGCCGCGTTTCACCGAATGCGACGTCACCGACGAAGCGGCGCTCAAGGCGGCGCTGGAGGCGGCGGAGGAGGGTGGCGGCCTCGACGTTCTGATCAACAATGCGGCCAACGACACCCGCCGCAAGCTGGAGGAAGTCGACGCCGAAACATGGCGGCGCGCGGTCGATGTGAATCTTCGCCATCAATTCGTCGCGGCGCAGACCGCCGCGCCCTGGATGAAGGCGCGCGGGCGCGGCGTGATCGTCAATTTCGCATCCATTGCGCCGGAGGCGATGGTTCCCGACCTCGCCGTCTATAATATCTGCAAGGCGGGGGTGCGGGGATTGACCCGCTCGCTCGCGCGCGATCTCGGCGGGTTTGGCGTGCGCGTCAACAGCATCCTGCCGGGCGCGATCCTGACCGAGCGGCAGCGAAAACTCTGGTTTCGGGATCAGGCCGCGATCGACGCGGTGGTCGCGCGGCAATGCCTGCCGCTCGAGTTGAACGGCGGCCATGTCGCGGCGATGGCGCTGTTTCTCGCCTCCGATGCTGCGGCGGGCTGCACGGCGCAGGATTTCATCGTCGATGCGGGGACGATCTGAGCCGCGCCGCTCCGGGAGGCGCCGGGTCGAACCGGTTCAGACCGCACGCGCCATCACCGCCGCGCGCGGCGGGCCGAGAAAGACCGACGCCAGGACGCCGCCGCGCATCCCGACGACGCGAAAGCCGCGCCGCTCGTAGAGCGCGCGCGCGCGATCGTTGCCGAGCGCGACGTCGAGAAGAAGTTCGCGCGCCCCACGCTCACGCGCCAGCGCCGCAACGCGTTCGATCAGCGCGGCGCCGATCCCGTGACCGCGCGCGTCGGCGCGCACGACGATCCCGTCGAGAAGAAAGCGCCCCGGACCCACCGGTCGCGCGAAAAGCTGGAAGAGCGGCGCGCGCCATAGCGCGCCAGGCCCGTAGATCGTCCAGAAATCGTCGGTTTCGCCGCCGAAGAGCCCGCCGGTTCCGTCCTGGAAGCCAGCGAGACCGAGAAGCCCGCCCGCCTCGTCCAGCGCCGCGACGCCGTAAGCGGGGCGGATGACGCGCGCGAGGAAGCTTTCCGCCCGCGCGTCACGCCCGAGCGCCGGGCCGAGCATCGGCGCGAAGCCCTGAAAGAAGAGCCGCGCCGCCTCCGCCCGCAACGCTTCAGGCAAGCCGACGCGTAGCCTGGGCGTCGTCACCGGATCAGGCGGCGGCCATCTTCGCGAGAATGGCGTCAGTCATCTCGGTCGTGCCGACCTTCGTTCCGCCCTCGACGGTCATCAGGTCGGGCGTGCGCAGCCCGTCGGCGAGCGCCGCCTCGACCGCGCCCTCGACCAGCGCCGCCGCCTCGCCCATGTCGAAGGAATAGCGCAGCGCCATCGCGAAGGAGAGGATGCAGGCGATCGGGTTGGCGAGGCCCTGACCGGCGATGTCGGGCGCCGAGCCGTGCACCGGCTCGTAAAGCGCCTTGGGACGCCCGTTCGCCATCGGCAGGCCGAGCGAAGCCGAGGGCAGCATGCCGAGCGAGCCGGTGAGCATCGCCGCGATGTCGGAGAGAAGATCGCCGAAGAGATTGTCGGTCACGATCACGTCGAACTGCTTCGGGGCGCGCACGAGCTGCATGGCGCCGGCGTCGGCGTACATGTGGCTGGTCTCGATCTCCGGATATTCGGCATCGGCGATCTTCTGCACCTCCTCGCGCCAGAGAACGCCCGATTCCATCACATTGGCCTTCTCCATCGAGCAGAGCTTGCCGTTGCGTTTCTTCGCCAGCTCGAAAGCGGCGCGGGCGACGCGCTGGATCTCGGAGGTGGTGTAGCGCTGGGTGTTGATCCCGACCCGCTCATTGCCTTCGGTGAAGACGCCGCGCGGCTCGCCGAAATAGACGCCGGAGGTCAGCTCGCGCACGATCATGATGTCGAGCCCGGCGATCACGTCATGCTTGAGCGAGGAGGCGGCGGCGAGCGCGTCGAAACAGACGGCGGGACGGAGATTGGCGAAGAGGTCCATCTCCTTCCTGAGCCGCAAGAGCCCGCGCTCCGGCTTCACGTTGAAATCGAGCGCGTCGTATTTCGGGCCGCCGACCGCGCCGAGGAGGACGGCGTCCACCTCCTGCGCTTTCGCCATCGTGTCGTCATGGAGCGGCGTTCCGTGCGCGTCATAGGCGGCGCCGCCGACGATATCCTCGGTGACGTCGAAGCTGATGTCCTTTTCCTTTTCCAGCCAGTCGATCACGCGGCGGACCTCGGTCATCACTTCGGGGCCGATCCCGTCGCCGGGCAGGATGAGAAGGGAGGGTTTGGACATTGGGGCTTCCTCTGATTGGGATTGCAGATCGCCTAGCCGCCCCCTCGGACGAGGTCAAGGCGAGGGACGGCGCCCCACCCCCGAGGCGGAATTTTCATTGCGAAACTTCGCGCCCTCGCGTATCCGGGCCGCGCAGACACGTCGCGACGGGAGAGAGCGGGCGGTGGCCCGCCGCCGAAGGAGCAACCGCCCCGGAATCTCTCAGGCGCCAGGGACCGGCGCGGCGTCAACACTCCGAAGAGTGGCCGAAAGGCCCGCCGAAGGAGCATCCCCGACCGGCATGGGCCGTCCGCGGGGCAAACTCTCAGGCCCGAAGACGGAGGGGGCGGGCGGCCGGAGGCCGCTGATGCCCGAGGAGTCTCAATATGACGCATATCGCCGTGATCGGCGCCGGCGTGACCGGCGTGACCACTGCTTACGAGCTTTCCCGACTCGGTTTCGAGGTGACGGTGTTCGACCGTCAGCGCTACGCCGCGATGGAGAGCAGTTTCGCCAACGGCGCCCAGCTTTCCGCCTCCAACGCCGAGACATGGACGCAATGGGGGACGGTGCTGAAGGGGCTGAAATGGATGCTCCGGCGCGATGCGCCGCTCCTCGTCAACCCGAAGCCGGAATGGCGGAAGCTGAAATGGATGGCGGCGTTTCTCGGGCAGATCCCGAACTATCGCGCGAACACGATCGAGACCGTGCGCCTGGCGCTGAAGGCCCGCGAGGCGCTTTTCGAGACGGCGGAGCGCGAAGGAATCGACTTCAACCTGGAAAAGCGCGGCATCCTGCATTTCTATTCGACCGAGGCCGATTTCGCCCATGCGAAGAAGGTCGACCTGATGCTGGCCGAGGGCGGGCTGGAGCGCCGCCAGCTGGCTGGACATGAATTGCGGCAGATCGAGCCGGCGCTCGCGGGCGATTTCATCGGCGGTTTCTTCACCCCGTCCGACAGCACCGGCGACGTGCACGACTTCACCATGGGCCTTGCGCGCGCCTGCGAGAAGGCCGGCGTGACCTTTCGCTTCGAGACGACGGTGACCGACGCCAGACGCGACGGCGGCGGCCTGCGGTTCACGACGCGAACGGGAGAGATCCATCGTTTCGACGGGGTGGTGATCTGCGCCGGCGTCTCCAGCCCGGAATTCGCAAAATCGCTGGGCGACGAGGTGAATATCTATCCGGTGAAGGGCTATTCGATCACCATTCCGCTCGACGACGAGCAGAGCCGAGCCGCCGCGCCGTGGGTCAGCCTGCTGGACGACCGCGCGAAGATCGTCGCCAGCCGGCTGGGCGAGGGGCGGCTGCGCATCGCCGGGACGGCCGAGTTCAATGGCTACAACCGCGATATCCGCGCCGACCGGATCGCGCCGCTGACGAAATGGACCGAGGCCTACTTTCCCGGCGTCTCGACCGAGCATGTGAAGCCCTGGGCGGGGCTCAGGCCGATGATGCCGTCGATGCTGCCGCGTGTCGGGGCCGGAAAGGTGAAGGGCGTCTTCTTCAACACCGGCCACGGCCATCTCGGCTGGACGCTCTCGTCGGCGACGGCGCGGATCGTCGCCGAAGCAGTGGCGGGGGCTTACCCGAAGACGAACTGAGGGCGGCGTGCGCCGGCGGCGCTGACGCTCAGGCGCTCAGCCCGCCATGCGCGGTCGGGATGTCGAGCGCGGCGAAGCCGAAATGACGGAGCCATCTGAGATCGCTGTCGAAGAAGGCGCGGAGATCGGGCACGCCGTATTTCAGCATCGCCAGCCGGTCGATGCCCATGCCGAAGGCGAAGCCCTGCCACGCATCCGGATCGATTCCGCCTGACCGCAGGACATGCGGGTGGATCATGCCGGAGCCGAGAACCTCCATCCAGTCGTCGCCCTCGCCGATGCGGAGCTGGCCGCCGGCCCATGAGCACTGGATGTCGACTTCGGCCGAGGGTTCGGTGAACGGGAAATGGGAGGCCCGAAAGCGCGTCTTCACCGACGCGCCGAAGAAGGCGGAGAAGAATTCCTCGAGGCACCATTTCAGGTTCGCCATCGAGATGTCGCGATCGATCGCCAGACCTTCGAGTTGATGGAACATGGGCGTGTGGGTCTGGTCGTAATCGGCGCGGTAGACCCGGCCCGGGCAGATGAACCGCGCCGGGGCGCCGCCCTCCAGCAGCCCGCGGATCTGCACCGGCGAGGTGTGGGTCCTGAGGACATGCGGCGGCCGCTCGTCGCCCTCCGCTCGCGCCATGTAGAAGGTGTCCATCTCGGTCCGGGTCGGGTGCTCGGGCGGGATGTTGAGCGCGTCGAAATTGTGCCAGTCGGTTTCGATCTGCGGGCCTTCCTCGACCGCGAAACCAAGTTCGGCGAAGATCGCAGTGACTTCCTCGGTGACCTGGCTGACGGGGTGGATCGAACCCTGCGGGGCGGGGCGGGGGGGGAGGGTGACGTCGAGCCATTCCGTCCTGAGCCGCTCGGCCAGCGCGGCGTCGGCGAGGGCGGCGCGGCCGGCGGCGATCGCGGCGGCGATCTCGTCCTTCAGCGCATTGAGGGCGGGGCCGGCGGTCTTGCGCTCCTCTGGCGACATCGCGCCGAGCGCGCGCATCGCGAGGCTGATCTCTCCCTTCTTGCCGAGCGCGGCGAGGCGCGCCTCCTCCAGCTCCGCTTCGTCGCCGGCGGCGGCGATCCGACCGAGATATTTTTCGCGCAGATCGTCCAGCCGGTCCATCATGCCCTCTCGTCAGGTTTCGACGCGGAGTTACCGGGCCGGGCCGGGGCGCGCAAGGGCGCCCCGGCCGCAAGGCGTCAGACGCCGACTTCGGTGACGAACTTCACCCGCTGATAGGCTTCGAGCCCCTCGATTCCGCCCTCGGAGCCGTAGCCGCTCTCGTTGACGCCGCCGAACGGGGTTTCGGGGGTGGAGACGGCCGGGTTGTTGACGCCGACCATGCCGGAATTCAGCCCGTCCGACATCGCCCGCGCCGTCGCTCCGTTCGAGGTCCAGACATAGGAGGCGAGGCCGAAGGACAGGGCGTTCGCGCGCTCCAGCACGTCGTCGATCCCCTTGAAGGGAGCGACCGGGGCGAGCGGGCCGAAAGGCTCCTCGTTCATGATCATCGCGTCGTCCGGCACATCGGAAAGCACGGTCGGTGCGAAGAAGGAGCCGACATTGCCGATCCGTTCGGCGCCGGTGGTGATCCTGGCGCCGTGCTCGCGCGCGTCGTTGAGGAAGGTCTCCATCACCTCGATCCGGCGTTCGGCGATCAGCGGACCCATCTCGACGCCCTTGTCCATGCCGTTGCCGACCTTCAGTGATTTGGCGACTTCGGTCAGACCTTCGACGAAATGCGGATAGACCTTCTCCTGCACGAAGAAGCGGGTCGGCGAGATGCAAACCTGCCCGGCGTTGCGGAACTTGAAGCCGCCCATGGTCTTCACGGCCTTCTCCACGTCGGCGTCGTCGAAAACCACGACCGGCGCGTGGCCGCCGAGTTCCATCGTGCAGCGCTTCAGCGTGTCGGCGGCGAGCTTTTGCAGGTGTTTGCCGACCGGAACGGAGCCGGTGAAGGAGAGTTTCTTGCAGACCGGGGACGCCAGAAGATGCCGGGAGACCGTGTCGGGAACGCCGAACACCATGTTGAGAACGCCGTCAGGCAGGCCCGCGTCCTGCAGCGCGCGGGCGATGGCGACGGCGGTCCCGGGGGTTTCCTCTGAGGGCTTGATGATGATCGAACAGCCGGCGCCGAGCGCCCCGGAAATCTTGCGGATGACATTGGTGCCGGGGAAGTTCCAGGCGACGAATGCGGCCACCGGGCCCACGGGCTCCCTCACCACCATCTGCCGCGCGCCGGGGACGCGACTGGGAACGATGCGTCCGTAGACGCGCTTTCCCTCCTCCCCATACCAGCGGAACATGTCGATAACGAAGCCGACCTCCAACTTCGATTCGCCGAAGGGTTTGCCCTGTTCGCGGGTCAGCGTCTCGGCGACCGCGTCGATCCGGTCCTCGAGGATGCGCGCCGCGCCCTCCATCACCTTCTGCCGCGCGAGAGGGCTGGTGTTGCGCCAGATCTCGAAGCCTTTTTCGGCCGCCGCCAGCGCCATGTCGAGTTCGGCGGCGGAGGCGTGCGGGCAGACGCCGAGAACTTCGCCGGTCGCCGGGTTGATGATGTCTTCGCCGCCGCCGTCGCCGCCATCCTTTCCCCGCCAGGCGCCGTCGATCAGCATCTCGATTGTTTCATAGGCCATGTTGGGGCTCCTTTTCCGAATCGTTTGCGCCTGACCCTATCCGCCGCGCCGGAAAAGAAAACGCCCGCGACGGAGTTCCGTCGCGGGCGCCCTGTCTGCGATTCCGAAAGACGTCAGGCCAGCGCGGCCTTCGCCTGATCGACGATGGTGTTGAACGCCGCCGGCTCGTGCACCGCGAGATCGGCAAGCACCTTGCGGTCCACCTCGATCCCCGCGATCGCGAGGCCGTTGATGAAGCGCGAATAGGTCAAGCTGTCGTCATGCGCGCGGACGGCGGCGTTGATCCGCTGGATCCAGAGCGCGCGGAAGTTCCGCTTGCGGACCTTGCGGTCGCGCGTCGCGTATTCCTGCGCCTTGTCCACCGCCTGCTTGGCGACGCGGATGACGTTGCTGCGCCGACCGTAATAACCGGCGGCGGCCTTGCGGATCTTGGCGTGGCGGGCGTGCGTGGTGACGCCGCGTTTTACTCGTGACATGTCTCAGCGCTCCCGTGTCAGCCGTAGGGCATCATTTTCTTGACGATCTTCGCATCCGGCTCCGACAGGATCGTCGTTCCGCGCGCATTGCGGAGGAACTTGTTCGTCCGCTTGATCATCCCGTGGCGTTTGCCCGCCTGCTGGCCGCGGACGAGGCCGCTGGCCGTGAGCCTGAAGCGTTTCTTGACGCTCGACTTGGTCTTCATCTTGGGCATTTCGGTCTCCTCTCTGGTGAAGAGCGTTCAGGAACCCCTCGGCAGCCCTTTCGCCGGCGGTTCCGCTCGAAGGATGGGGCTATAGGTGAAGGCGCGCCGGGGCGCAAGTCTCGCGGCGGCGGCTCAGCTGGCAGGCGCGGTCGCATAGGGCCGCAGGTTTTCGATGAAGGCGTGCTCCGGCGGTGTGCCGATCTTCACCGCGCGCCGTCCGCCTGCGACGCCGAGCGCGCCGGCGGCGATCTCGGGCGCGCCGGCGACGCCCTTGCGCGTATCGAGCCGGAGGCCGACCTCCATGCGTTGTTCGACCGGCAGCGGGATGATCGAGCCGGGAACCAGTTCGCCGATCTCGCTCACCGTCAGGGTCATTTCATTGAGGACGGCGATAAGCCGGAACTCCGCCATCTGCACCGCGGCGAGCATGGTCGACGTCCAGATCGCCTCCGGCGCCGAGGGCCCGGCGATCAGCGGCCGTTTCGCGCTTTCCGCCTTTTCCGCCGCCCGATACATGTCGAGTACGCCGAGCGGAACGATGAAGGAGAGCGGCGCGGGCCCGCCGTCGCCGATGCTCAGCGAAAGCCGGAACGCCAGCGTATCGATCGCGTCGGGCGCTTCCGCCAGCGCGGAGGCCTTGCGCGTGAACCGGGCGAAGCCCATGGCGACGCCGCGCCCGGGCCGCGGCCCGGAGATCACCGCGTGCTCGAAACAATCGATCACATCCTCCGCGAAGCCGGCGACAAGCGCCTCGTCGATCGCGGTCGGCATGCGGTCAGGCGCTGCTTCGGCTCCGTGCGCGCCGGTCATCGCCTCTATCGATTCGTGAACGAGCGGCGCGGTCAGCGTCAGGACGCCGCCCAGTTGACCGGCCGGAGTCTCCGCCACGCCGTAAAGCGCCGGGTTTTCGGCCTCTCTCAGCGCGTCCGAGAGTTTCGCCATCCGGGCCGCACCGACGCTGGCTGCGACGGGGCTGCGAAAAGCGACGCGCAGGCGTTCCTCCAGCAGCCGCGCGAAAAGGTCGCCGACGAATTCCGGATCGCGAAGCGGCGGGTGGCTGACGCGCGCCTCCTCGATCTTCCGTCTGAGGGTTGCATGGGAAACTCCGCGCATCTCGTTCCGCTCCCGTCGCCGTGTTCAGGGCGATCTATCGCCGCCGCTTATTGCCATTCCTTTAACCGCGCCCGCCCGCGTCCCACCGAAACCCTTTCTTAGGCGTGAACCGGCCATAAGACGAAGGAACGGCGATGGAGGACGCGATGGCGGACGGTACGAAAGAGGCGCGGCCGATCATCAAGCGCAAGAAGGTTGTCGCGGCCGACGGTCATCACGGCGGGGCGTGGAAGGTCGCCTATGCCGATTTCGTGACCGCGATGATGGCGTTCTTCCTGTTGATGTGGCTGCTCAACGCGACGACGGAGAGCCAGCGCAAGGGCATCGCCGACTATTTCACCCCGAGCATCCCGATCTCCCCGATCTCCGGCGGCGGCGACGGGGTGCTGGAGGGCGATACAATGCTCGCGAAGGATACGCTGGCGCGGGACGGGCTTGGCGGCGCGGTGGGCGTCGTTCCCGTCGACAAGGGCCGCGAGACGAAATCCGGCGGCGCGCCGGCCGAGGCCGAGAAACCGCTGGCGGAGCTCGAATCGCTTCTTCTTGGCAAGTCCGGCGAAAGCGAGGTCGCGGACGATCTGCTCAGCCATATCGTCACGCGCGTGACCGACGAGGGGCTGGTGATCGATATTTTCGCCAAGGAGGGGAGGCCGCTCTTCGCCAGCGGCTCCGACCTGCCGACGGCGCGGATGCGGGCGATTCTCGCGATGATCGGCGACGTGATCGGGTTGGTCTCGAACGCCATCACGATCAGCGGCCATACCGACGCCGCCCCGTTTGCGGACGCCGGCCCCGACGCCGCCAACGACAACTGGCGGCTTTCCTCCGCACGCGCCGATTCGGCGCGGCGCGCGCTGCTGGCGGCGGAGGTGGAGCCGGCGCGGTTCCTGCGGATCACCGGCGAGGCGGATCGCGACCTGGCGCTGCCGAACGCACCGCTCGACCCGCGAAACCGCCGGGTGACGGTGACGCTTCTGCGCTCCGACAGGTAGCGCGCAATTCGTTCAAATTGAACGCAACACTTTACGCGAGCGAAAGAAATCCGGGCGCAAAGTCGGATGAGGTCAGCAAGGCCCCGGCCCACTCCGCGCCCGAACGGCGCGTATGGGCGGATAGCGCGGCGCGCCATCATGGCGCTTCACCGAAGAAGGAACGGCGATGACGCTTTCATCCTCACTGAACGCCGGCGTGGCGGGACTCAATGTCAACGCGAGCAAGCTTGGCACGATCTCCGACAATATCGCGAATTCGCAGACCGCCGGATACAAGCGGGCCGGAACCGAGTTCGCTTCGCTCGTCATCTCCGAATCGGGCGCCGGCAAATACGCCGCTGGCGGCGTCACCTCGACCTCGTTTCGCCTGGTGGACGAGAAGGGTGGGCTGATCTCCACCGACAACGCCACCGACATTGCGATCGGCGGCCGCGGCCTGATACCCGTGACGACGATATCGTCGCTCGACAATCCCGATGGCGCGACACCGACGCGGTTCGTCTCCACCGGCTCTTTCCGGGTGGACGAGAACGGCTTCATGACCACCGCCTCGGGGTTCGCGTTGCTCGGCTGGCCGGCGAACCGCGACGGAGCGGTGCCGAGTTTCCCGCGCGATTCGACCAGCGCGCTGTCGCCGGTGCAGATCAACACCGGTGCGCTCTTCGGCTCGCCGACGACTGAGATCGGCCTCGGCGTCAACCTCCCGGCGGCGGAGGCGCAGGCCGGGGCGAGCGGCGATCCAATTCCGCTCACGATCGAGTATTTCGACAATCTGAGCGCGTCGCAGTCGCTCGACCTCACCTTCACGCCGACGATTCCCGCAGCGGGCGCCTCCAACGAATGGACGGTGGAGATCAGTGATTCGCAAACCGATCCGGCGTCCAACCCTGTGGCGAGCTTCGTCGTCGGCTTCGACACCACCGCCGCTGCGGGCGGGTCCATCGCCACGGTGACGGGGGCGGCCGGCGGCGCCTATGACGCGGCGACCGGCATCTTCACCTTCAGCACCGGCGGAGGCCCGATCGATCTCGATATCGGGACGCCGGGAGATAACGCTGGTCTCACCCAATTGGCGACCGCGTTCGGGCCGACCGGGGTGAGCAAGAATGGCTCGCCCGTCGGCGTGCTCACGGATGTCAGCGTAGATGAGAACGGGCTCGTCCAGGGCGTGTTCGAGGGTGGATTCACGCGAACGCTCTACCAGATTCCGCTGGCCGATTTCCCCAATCTCAACGGGCTGAAGGCGGCTGACGGGCAGTCTTTCATCGCTTCGCTGGAAAGCGGTGCGATGTATCTCTGGGACGCTGGCGACGGGCCGACCGGCTCGGTGGTGAGCTTCGCGCAGGAAGGCTCCGCCTCCGACATCGCGGCGGAGCTGACATCGCTAATCACCACGCAGCGCGCTTATTCCTCCAACGCCACGGTGATCCGCACTGTGGACGAGATGTTGCAGGAAACAACGAACATCAAGCGATGAGGCGCGCCGGCGGCGGATGAGCGCGGCGGTCTGAACAAGGGAAGCTGGAACGATGACCCTCTCTTTGGCTCTCTCGAACGCGGTGACCGGTCTGCGCGCGACGACCGCGCAGACCGAGGTGATCTCGAACAATGTCTCGAACGCGCTGAGCGAAGACTATGCGCGCCGCGATGTCGCGGTTTCCGCCTCCGCCATCGGCGGAGTCCGGGTGGAGGGCGTGACCCGCGCCATCGCGCCGGCGATCACGGACGCGCTCAGGCTTGCCGGAGCCGTCGCCGGAGACGCCGGCAGCCGCGCCGACGCGCTGACGCGGATCGCCGCCGCGATCGGCGAGCCGGGCGCCGAGGGCGCGCTGGCGACCGCCGCCGACGCGCTCGACGCCGCGTTCGCGGCCGCCGCCAACACGCCGGAGAGCGCCCAGCTGATCTCCGCCGCGTTCGTCGCCGCGGATGAATACGCCGGAAAGATCAACGAGACCGCCGGCGAGACGATGGCGCTCAGGACCGACGCCGACGCCTCGATCGCCCGGCAGGTGGCGGCGATCAACGATGCAATCAGGCGGATCGAGGCGCTGAACCAGGAGATCCGCTCACGCGTGGTCGCCGGTGGGGACATCTCGACGCTGGAAGACCGGCGCGACGGGCTGGTCCGCACCATTTCCGACATGGTGCCGCTGAAGGTCGTGCAACGCGATAACGGCGCCATCGCGCTTTTCGCGCGGAACGGCGCGCAACTGCTCGACGGCAAGATTTTCGAACTCAGCTTCCAGACCACGGTGCTGGTCACGCCGGACCGAACCATCGCGAATGGCGGCGTCTCCGGGCTGGTCGTCAACGGCCTGCCGGTGCGCATCGGCGAGGGCGACGGAACCGGCTTGATGGATGGCGGCACGCTCAGCGCGGCGTTCGAGCTGCGCGACCGGATCATTCCGGGCATCGCCGCAGGGTTGGACGATCTGGCCGCCGACCTGATCCAGCGGACGCAGGGGCTGGCGGCCGATCCGACGCTGGCGCCGGGCGACGCGGGGCTCTTCACCGATGGCGGCGCGGCCTACGACCCCGCCGACCTGATCGGTGTAGCCCTGCGTCTTGACGTCAATCCGGCGGTCGACCCCGATCGGGGCGGGGAGCTCTTTCGGCTCCGCGACGGGATCGGCGCGGCGACCGAGGGCGACGTCGGCGCGTCGGCGGTCCTGCGCGGCCTGCAGGACGCGCTGGTCGCTCAGGTGGCGGCGCCGTCGGGTTCCGGGCTCAGCGGCTCGCGCAGCGCCGCCGGTTTCGCCGCCGAGATCAGCGCGCAGTTGCTCACGCGCGCCGCCTCCGCCGAAAGCGAGGCCGTCTATCAGCGCGGTCGGGCGGACGAATTCTCCGACGCCCAGCTCGCGCGAACCGGGGTCGATACCGATCAGGAACTGGCGCGGCTTCTGGTGGTCGAGCAGGCGTTCGCGGCCAATGCGCGGGTGATCTCGGTCGTCGATGAGCTTCTCGCACGCCTGATCAATCTCTGACCTTCCTCCAGCAAGGAGCGCCGCCCATGTACGCCACCGGAACGCCCGACCTGATGTCGAATTTGAGAAGCGCGCGGCTTCTGGCGCAGGTCCAGACCGATTTCGCCCGCGCCTCCGAGGAGGTGACCACCGGCCGGAAGGCCGATGTCATCGAGGCTTCGGGTGGCGATCCGATCAAGCTCTATGCGCTGGAGCGCGAACTGGCGCTGAACGCGGAGCGCGCGATCTCGATCGATGTCGCGATCGGGCGTATCGGGGCGACGCAGACCGCGCTGGAGCGGCTGCAGAACGCCACCGGCACGGTCGGCGTGCGTCTGGCGGCGGCGGTCTCTATCGGCGATGTGGCCTCGGCCGAGCAGGAGGCTGGGGCCGCGCGCGGCGCATTCGAAGAGGCCGTGTCCGCCCTCAACACGAGATTCGGCGACAGGATGCTGTTTTCCGGCGCCGCGACCGATGGCGCGGCGCTGGCGCCGGGGGATGAAATTCTGGCTCAGATCGCCGCCCGCGTGGCCCCGGCGACCGACGCGGCCGGCGCGATCGCCGCGGTCGACGACTATTTCAGCGACCCTGCCGGTTTCGCCGCGACGGGTTATCTCGGCTCGCTCACCGACGCCGCCGCGGCCGAGGTCGAAACCGGCCAGCGCGTCGATTTCGCGCTACGGGCCGACCGGGAGGAGATCGTCCAGGCGCTGACCGCGCTCGCGCTCGGCGTGATCGGCGTGGAGGGCGGATACCCGGGCGCGACGAACGAGAACCGGATGATCGTGATGGGCGAGGCGGCGCAGCGCGGTCTCTCTGCGATCGACGAGGTGGTCAGCCTGAGGGGCGAGATCGGCATCGCGGAGGCGCGGCTCGAAACCGCCAAGATCCGCATATCCTCGGAGCGGACCTTTCTGCAGGAGTCGCGCAACGCGGTCATCGCCAAGGATCCGTTCGAGGCGGCGGTCGCCTTCACCTCGCTGGAGACGCAGCTCGAGACGATCCTGTCGGTCACGGCGCGGCTCTCGTCGCTCAATCTGACGAACTTCCTGTGAGCGGCTTTGTGCGCGCGATTCTCACCGGCTTGTCCGCACTGATGCTGGCGGCGCAGGCCGCGAACGCCGATGTACGGATCAAGGATCTGGTGGAGTTCGATGGCGTGCGCGGCAACGATCTGGTGGGTTACGGGCTGGTCGTCGGCCTGCCGGGTACCGGCGACGGCATCCGGAACTCGCCCTTCACGGAAGAGGCGCTGGCGAACCTCCTCGAGCGGCTCGGCATCAACATCAATGGCGAGCAGATCCGGCCGAAGAACGTGGCGGCGGTGCTGGTGACGGCGGAACTGCCGGCCTTCGCCCGCGCGGGACGCCGGATCGACGTTTCCGTCTCCGCCATCGGCGACGCGGAGTCGCTCAGGGGCGGCACGCTGATCATGACGCCGCTCAACGCCGCCGACGGCAGGATCTACGCTGTCGCTCAGGGGCCGGTGCTGGCCGGCGGCGTCACCGTCGAGGGCGACGCCGCCTCGATCACGCGCGGCGTGCCAACCGGCGGGGTGATCCCCGATGGCGCGCGGGTCGAACTGGAGATCGATTTCGAGATGGAGGCGTTGAACGACCTGCGCCTCGCACTGCGCGACCCGGATTTCACCACCGCCTCGCGCATCGCGCGGAGCATCAATCGCAAGCTCGGCGCCAATGTGGCGCGGATGCAGGATTCCGGCACCGTGCTGATCGACTCCTCGCAGGTCGCGGTTGCGGGCGCGGCGCAAACCATCGCGCGGATCGAGAATATCCGCATCGACAAGGAGCAGAAGGCCCGCGTGGTGATCGACCAGCGCTCCGGCACCATCGTTCTTGGCGATGACGTGCGCATCAGCCGCGTCGCCATCGCTCAGGGGGATCTGACGCTCCGGGTGCGTGAGACGCCTGTCGTCTCGCAGCCGAGCCCGTTCGGCGACGGCGAGACGGTGGTGGTTCCTCGCACCGAGGTCGGCATCGAGGAGCAGGTCGATCGCATGGCGATCGTGCCGGAATCGATCTCGCTCGCCAACCTGGTCGAGGGGCTTAACGCGCTCGGCGTCTCAACGCGCCAGATGATCGACATTCTGAGCGCCGTGAAGGCCGCCGGCGCGTTGCACGCCGAGTTCGTGCTGCAATAGCGCGCGCTTCGCCGGTTGCGCATCGAGGGTCGGCGCGAAAGCGATCCTTGCCGAGACGCTTCGGCGCGCAGGACGGTTCGACGAGCACCAGACAAGCTATCGCATGGCCGTGCGGGTTGCGCCCTTCGCTCGATCGGGGGGGGGACGGGGCGCGCCGGCGTCAATCCTCGCCGGACTCGGTCACGATTATCTTCAGCGCCCCGCTTTCGCGCAGATCGACGATGGCGGCGACCAGCGCGGTCTGCGCCTCTTCGCCCTCCTTGCGGGTGGGCTGCGGCAGCGCCTCCAGATCCTCACGCAGGCGCTCTGCGAGGCGTTTCGAAATATTGGCGAAGATGAAATCGGCGGTCGCGCGGCCGCGTTCGCCGCCGGCTTTCAACGCGCGAAGAAGCACCGCCTCATCGACAGACTTGGTGATCAGGCCGACATCGCGCGGATTGATCCGCTCTGGGATATGCTCGAACGTGAACATCACCTTTCTCACCGCTTCCGCGAGTTTTGGCGCGGCGTCGACCATCGCCGCCAGGAGCCGGTCGCGTACCGCGGCGGAGACATGGTTCATCACCCCGGCGATCAGGTCGGCCGGTTCCGGCCGGTTCCGCTGTGAGATCGCCGCAGGCAGGAAATCGCGTGCGATCACGTCGCCGATCCGCGCCGTGACGCCGGGATCGGCGATCGCCGCCGGACCCATCCGCATGACGATATCCTCCGCCTCCGCCTGGCCGAGCCGCTCCAGCACGCGCGCGGCCTTTACCGGTGAGAGCCGCGAGAGCGCGATCGCCGCCACCTGGGGATGCTCCGAGCGGAGCCAGTTCGCGATGCGCACGTCCGGCACGTCGCCGAGCATGCTCCAGACAGAGCGGCCCTTCGTGTTGAGATCGCCCATGATCCGGTTGACCTGATCCTTGTCCAGCACTTCAGAAAGGAAGCGCCGCGCCTCGACCGCGCCGCCGCCGACCGAGCGCGTGTCCTCGATCTTGTGCAGGAACTCCGCGATCACCCGTTCGACCACGTCCGCAGGCACTTCGGAGAGCCCGTTGACGATGCGCGCGAACCGGTGGAGCCGGCGCTCGCCGATACCGGCGAGAAGCCGCGCGGCGGTCTCGGGGCCGAGCGCGACGAGAACGATCGCCGCTTTCTCCGCCTGCTCCAGCCGGTCGGCCGGGTGGGCGCCGGCGTGATCGGCGCCCGCTGCGGTAAGCGCGGTCCCGGTGGATTTCGCAATCGCGCCGGGCGCGACTGTCGCGAGCGCGGTCTCCGTTTCGGTCATGTTCCGTAGCCCCTCACGAGCGCGCCCGCCAGCAGCGTCCAGCCATCGGCGAGGACGAAGAAGGCGAGCTTGAATGGCAGCGAGACGATCGCCGGCGGCACCATCATCATGCCCATGGCCATGAGGATCGAGGCGACGACGAGGTCGATGATGAGAAAAGGGATGAAGATGAGGAAGCCGATCTCGAACGCACGCTTAATCTCGCTCAGCAGGAAGCTCGGAATGAGGAGCGAGAGCGGCGTTTCGGTCTCCGGCGGCGCGGTTTCGGCCCGCATCGGCGCCGCTTCGCGGAGCGCGTCGATCGTCATCGGGTCGACGCGGCCCTCCATGAAGCCGCGAAACGGGGTGAGCGTCTCGGTGAAGGCCGCTTCGGCGGTCAGCTCGCCGTCGAGAAACGGGCCGACGCCGCCGCGCCAGGCGGCGTCGAATGTCGGCGCCATGACGAAATAGGTGAGAAAGAGCGCGAGGCTGACGATCAGCATGTTCGGCGGCGCCTGCTGCACGCCGACCGCCTGGCGCAGGATCGAAAGCACGGTGACCATGAACGGAAAGCACGTCACCATGATGGCGATGCCCGGCGCGAGGCTGAGCACGGTCAGCATCAGGAAGAGTTGCACGACCTGGAGCGTCAGCGCCCCTTCGCCGCCGAGATCGACGCTCAGCGCCTGCGCCGCCGCCGCCCCGGCGAAGCCGGCCGCGCCGAGGAAGGCGGTGGCGAAGATGCTGAGGCGGCGCAGGGTCATCGCGTTCAGAGCGATTGCGAGAGGTCGGCGACTTCGGTCAGCCTGACGCCGAGCCGGCCGGTTTCCCCGTCGATCTCCTGCAACTCGCCGCGGGCGATGACGCGATCGCCGATCATGATCTCGACCGGGTCCTCGACCTTGCTGTCCAGCGCGATGACGCTGTCGCGGCGCAGGGCGACCAGATCGCTCAGGAGCGGGCGCGCCTTGCCGACGGAGATCACCACCTCGATCGGGACGCTCAGGACCGCCTTGCGCCGCCGGTCGGCGGGGGGGGCGGGGGCGTCCGGTTCGGCGAGCGGCACGAGATCGCCGACATCGGGGGTGGAGTGCGTCCGCGCGTCGGATTTCCGGGGGGCCTCGGTCCGTGGTTCTGGCTGGTCGTTCATCGGTTCTACTCCATGGTTTCGGCCGACGAGGGCCGCTCAGCGGCGGCGAGATGGGCGTCGAGAACATCGAGCGCGCGGCGGATGGCGGCGGCGGTGTCGATCAGGTCGAATCCGCCGCGCCATGAGACCCTGGCTTCGGATTCGCCAAGATCGGGCGCGGCGACGATTTCGATATCGGCCGCGCGGGGCCCGAGCTCGACCGTGAGTTGATCGCGCCGCGCCGGCGCGATCTCGACCTTGGGGCAGATTTCGGGCGCGGCGGCGAACGCGGCGTCCAGCGCGGCGACGATCTCTCGTGCGAGGTTAAACTCGGCGAGCCGCGGCGCGACGGCGTCGAGGAAGGTCTTGAGGATCGTCGTCGCTTCTTCGGCGGCTTCCCGCTTCGCCGCGGCCCGCGCAGCGCGCGCTTCGTCGAGCGCGGCCAGCACCGCGTCGATCCGGGCTTCAAGTTCACGGTCGATCCGCGCTTCGGTCTGCGTCACGCCATCGGCGAAACCATCGGCGCGGGCCTGGCCGCGGGCGCGCGCGAGCATGATCTCCACCGCCTCCTCCGGTCGGTCGCTTGCGCGGCGCTTCCGCAGGGCGGCGCCGTCGGCGAAATCCTCGTATCGGACTGCGCGCGCGCTCATGCGCCCTCAGTCGCGGTCGAATCGTCGTCGAGCCATAGGCCGAGAAGCCGGATCGCTTCTTCAGGCTTTTCCGCGACCACGCTTTCGAGGAGCGCGCGCCCGTCGACGCTCAGTGCGTCGGCGTCGATCATTTCACCCGGTGGAATCGACAGGGCTTCGCCTGGCTGGCCGACCGAGAGCAGCGGGAAGTCCTCGTCCTCGCCGCGCACCGGGCCGGCGACGGAGAGGATCGGCCTGACGACGAACAGGCCGAGCATCAGGGCGACGAGCGCGAGCGTCGCGATCTGGATCAGCGACATCGCGTTCGCGGCCAGAACGTCGGTGATCCCGGCCTCGGCGACCGTGCCAAGCGGCGCCGTTTCGACGAACTCCATGCTTTCGATCGTCACCCGGTCGCCGCGCGCCTCGTCGTAACCGACGGCGCTTTCGACGAGATCGCGCAACGCATCGAGCTCCTCGGCCGGGCGCGGCTCCCAACCGTCGTCCGAGCGCACCCCGTCCACCATGACCGCGACGGTGATTCGGCTGACGGCGCCCGCCGGGCGCACGGTTTCGCGCACGGTTTCTGAGACCTCGAAATTCACGCGCTCGCGGGTTTTCGCCGATTCGCGCGTCGATTTGTCGTCGCCCCCCTCGACATCGCCGTCCGGCAGGTTGGAGGCGACGGTGACCGCGCCGGCGGCGCCGTTCGCGCTGTCGGTGCTCTCCTCGGTGTCCGTGTGGATCGCGACCCGGCTCTCGGGGTCGAGCAGCCGTTCGCGCAGGGTCTCGCTCGCGCGCTGGGTCTCCAGCGCCACCTCCACGATGGCGCCGCCCGCCCCGACGCGCGCTTCGAGCAACCTTGTGACGCTTTCCTGCAGGGCGCGCGCGCGCGCGTCGGTATCGTCCCCGGCGTCGGATTCGGTTTCTCCGGAGCGCAGGATCACACCGTTCTCCTGGTCGATCACGGCGACATTCTGGATCGAAAGTCCGGACACGGCCGAAGCGACGAGATAGCGGATCGCCTCCGCCTGCTTGCGTCCGAGCGCGCCGCTGGAGGTCGTGACGGTGGCGGAGGCGGTCACCGGTTTCTCGCGCTCGAACGGGCGGCGCTTGGCTTGCGCGATATGGACGCGGGCGCGGATCACCCGGTGCGACGCGAGAATCGTCCGCGCGAGTTCTCCTTCCTTTGCGCGCCAATAGGCGGCGTCGAACATTTCAGCCGTCGTGCCGAAACCCGAGAGCCCGTCGAGAAGCTCGTAGCCCGCCTCGCCGGCGGCCGGCAGGCCCTCGCCGGCAAGCGTAATTCGCACCCGGTCCCGGACGTCGGAGGCGACGTAGATCGCATCGCCGCGCACTTCGTAGGAAACGCCCTGCCGCTCCAAGCCCTCGATCACGCCGCTCGCCGCCGCGCTGTCGAGCCCGGAATAGAGAAGCGCCATGGTCGGCTGCGAGACGATGCGGGCGAAAAGCCCGAGCACGATGACGAGCGCGATCGCGCCAACCGCCAGCATGGCGCGGCGACGAGGCTCCATCGCCCCCCATGACAGCGTCAATCTGGATAGAATCGTGTTCACGTCGCGACCATTCCCGCCACTCGCCATTCTGGGAGCAGGGGGACGATGCGCCGCTGTCGCTTAATTTTAGGTTAGTCGCAAAGAATTGCGCCGGAGAGTTTTCGCGCGCCGCCGGAGACTCCCCCCGATGGACCGGCGGGCCGCATTGCTCTAACTGTCGGTGTCGATCGCCTGGCGCGAGATGTCGCGGCGCGCCGGAACAGGACTCGCGCCGGCGGGTGGAATGGCGGCGGGAGGCGGCTGCGCGATGAAAGACGACGAAGGCCGTGAATACTACGGCCGCTTCATGTCGGTCCTCAGCGCAGCGCAGGCGCGCCCCCTGGCGGACGCTGCTCCGCGCGCGCGCGTCCTGGCGGCCCGTGGAGAGCCGATGACGCTCTGCGTGCGGACGGCGGCGCTCCGGCGGGGCTTCATTCAGCCGGTTCAGCCGCTCTTTCCCGGCGCCGTGTCGGTGGAGAGCAGGGAATACGCAGCGCCGGCGACGAAGATCCTCTTCGGCGCCATTCTGCCTGAGCCGAAAATGTCGCATCCCGGCGCCATGCTGGCGATGAAGCGCGGGCTTGGGGAAAGCGAAATCCTCTTTGCCGAAACCGCCTTTATCGCCTCCACCCACAGCCACCTGAAATTCAGCGAGGCGCCGGATGTCGCGGGCTGCCTGGGAACGGTCTATGACGACCGCGCATTCTACTACATGACGGATTACCCGAGCCGTCTGATCGCGCATCTGAACGAGCGTCAGACCCTCTCGATCGCGGCGCGGGAGATGGCGCGCGCGTCGATGCGGCGGATCGTTTCGTCGCGGATCACCAAATACAACGCCCAGTCGCTGAAGGGGCCGTCCATGCCGACGGGATACGCGAGGGCCGTCCTGGTCGCGGACCAGACCGTCGGCGACGCCTCGGTGCATTTCGGGCGGCTGGACGCGGATTCGTTCGACGCCATGCTTCGGGCGGCCTGCGCCGAGAACCCTGACGCCGCGATCATCGTGAAGACACATCCCGACACGATATGGTCGAAGAACCGGCGCCGCGCAGCGTATTTCGCCCAACTGCGCGACGAGGGCCGGATTCGGGTGATTCGCGAGGCGATCAACCCTTTCGCGCTCTTCGATCTCGTCGATACCGTCTATGTCGGCTCCAGCCAGGTCGGGTTCGAGGCGCTGTTTGCCGGCAAGAAAGTGATCTGTTTTGGCGCGCCGTTCTACGCGGGATGGGGGCTGACCGATGACCGTCAGCCCGTTCCTCATCGGCGCCGGACGCGCACGCTCGAAGAACTCTTCGACGCATTCTGCGTCTGGTATCCGATCTACCATCTTCCGGGCGGCGACTCCCCGGTCGAACTGGCGGACGCGCTCGAATTCGTGGAGCGGAACCGGCCGGTCGCGCCGATCGCAGAGGTCGAGACGCCCGAACCTGCGGATTCGGGCGCTTCTTCCGCCCCGGAGAACGCCGGCGGGCTGGAATCCTTCATCGCTCTAAGGAAGGATGAATGGCTGTTGCGGCGTAGCGATCTGTTTGACGACGCGTACTACCTGGCGCGTTATCCGGATGTTGCGGCCGCCGGCGCTTCGCCCCGTCTGCATTACCTTCGTCACGGCTGCGCGGAGGGGCGCGATCCGAGCGCGGCGTTCTCCACCGCCAAATACTACGCCGCGAACGCCGATGTCAGGGCGTCGGGCATGAACGCGCTCGTTCACTACCTGCGGTTTGGCCGCGACGAGGGGCGCGCAGTCTATCGCGCCGAACCCGGCGACTGAATCCAGATCGCCGGGGGCGCGCGCGGGCGCGGTCACGATTTGTGATGCGTCTCCTGCAGCGCGTAGACGGGGGTCGCCAATCCTTCCATCCGCGCCTTGATCTGCAGCGAGAGATAGATCGAGTAATGCCTCGACTGGTGGAGGTTTCCGCCGTGGAACCAGAGCCCCTCCTGCTGCGTGGGCTTCCACATGTTGCGCAACTCGCCTTCCCACGGACCCGGGTCCTTCGTGGTGCCCGACCCCATGCCCCAGCATTTGCCGACCTTGTCGGCGACCTCCTGGCTGATCAGCTGGGCGGCCCATCCGTTCATCGATGCGTAGCCGGTCGCGAGGACGATCAGGTCGGCGGGGATCTCCTCCCCCGCCACTACGACGCCGTTCGGCGTGATGCGCTCCGTCGCGCCGACCTTCAGCTTGATCTTGCCGTCGGCGACCAGTTCGGATGCGCCGACATCGATGTAATAGCCCGAGCCCCTCCGGAGATACTTGCAGAAAAGCCCCGAGCCGTCCTCGCCGAAATCGAGAAGGAACCCCCGCTCCTCAAGGCGCTCGTAGAGATCCTTGTCGCGTTCTTTCATCTCGGCGTAGACGGGGATCTGCGTGCCGGGAAGAATTCGGTAGGGGAGCGAGGCGAAGATCATGTCCGCCTTGTGCGTCGTGATTCCGTTCGCCAGCGCCTCCTCCGAATAAAGCGCGCCAAGCGCCAGATCCATCAGCGAGTCCGATCTGGCGATATGGGTCGAGGAGCGCTGGACCATGGTGACGTCGGCGCCATGCTCCCAGAGATCGGCGCAGATGTCGTGCGCCGAGTTGTTGGAGCCGATGACGACGCAGCGCTTGCCCTCCCAGCCGTCGCCGCCCTTGTGTTTGGAGGAATGGTGCAGGGTTCCCTTGAAATCCTGCGCGCCGGGAATGTCCGGGATGTTCGGCACCGAGGACATGCCGGTGGCGAGGATGAGTTGTTTCGGGCGGAGGGTGACGGGTTTCCCCTCCCGCACCACCTTCACCGTCCATTCGCCTTTCGCCGCGTCGTAGCTGGCGCTTTCACAGGTCGTGGCGCCCCAGTAGTTCAGCTCCATGATCTTCGTGTAACTTTCCAGCCAGTCGCCGATCTTGTCCTTCGGGGCGAAGACCGGCCAGTGCTCGGGATAGGGCAGGTAGGGCATGTGGTCGTACCAGACCGGATCATGCAGGCAGAGCGACTTGTAACGGTTGCGCCAGCTGTCGCCGGGGCGCGGGTTCTTCTCGACGATGATCGTCGGTACGCCGAGCCGACGGAGGCGCGCGCCAAGCCCGATCCCGCCTTGACCGCCGCCTACGATCACCACATAGGGCTGTTCGGTGTAACCGAGCGTCGCCGCTTCGTCTTCGCGCCGTTCCTTCCATGTCCGCCGGTTCGGATCGGCACCGTGGAGGACGCCCTTTTCGCGGCTCGCGCCCTTCTTTTCCTCGAAACCCTTGAGTTCGCGCAGCGTGGTGAGAAGCGTGAAGCCGCCATCGGCGTTGATCCGCAGATGCCCCTCGCCGCGCCCCGCCTCGGTCTCGAAGGCGATCCAGCCCTCGGTCACGCCATCGGCTTCGGTGGCGTCGCCCTCCAGCCGCCAGTTTCGCGGCTTCACCGCCGGGAGCGTGGCCTTCAGCATCGCCTCGATCTCTTCTGGTCCCTCCATCGTCTTGAGGTTCCAGGTGAAGCTGACGAAATCGCGCCAGAAACTGGTTGGAGCGAAAAGCTTCGCCGCCGCCGCCCCGTCGCCCGCGGTGAGCGCAGCGTCGAGTTGGGCGAGCCAGGCTGTGATCTTTCCTGTCGGGGAATGGGCGTCCATGGGCGGTCTCCTCCTCTTCGGGTCAGCTTTGCGCCGACTCGCTTTTCAGGCGACGAGAATAGCAAGAGGTTCGCCCCTTGCGGGCGAAGACTTTGGCGCCGGTCAGCCGATCTCCCAGCCGAGCCGCGTCTTCACTTCATGGAACATCGCGCCGACTGCGGCCTCCGGCGTCGGCCCGGACGGCGCGCCGGCCGCCTCTCGCGCGGCGAACCAGTCCCTGAGCGTCATGAAGGTTCCGAACGCGAAGACGCCGAGCCCGAAAGCGCCGGCGGCGTCGCCGAGATCGGCGAACTGCGCTGTGGTCTCGATGGTGATCGAGATCGCCGTGGCGGCCGTCATCAGGCCGAATTCGCGGCCACGGGCGCCCGCCGCCCGCTCCGCTTCCGCGGCGAGGCCGCGCGTCGCTTCAACGATATCGCGCGGGCGATGGCCGCGAGCGACAAGATCGCGCTGCCAGTCGTAGAGCGCGGCGCGGGACTGGCGGAATGAATCCGCATCGGTCATCTCGAGCGTGCGTTTCAACGCCTCTTCCGGAGCCTCCGCCACCGGGACGGCGAGCCGCTGCGCGATCACGAGGAGGACCGTCTCCTCCCGCCCCGTAGCACGCGGCTCCGCGTTGGCGGCGGAGGAATGGGCGACAAAGGCGGCCTCGGACTGGAAGCCCTCATAGGTCTCCACGAGCGGCACGCCGGCGGGGCGGAACGCCCGCGCCTGCTCGATCAGCACGCGGCGGGTGGCGGCGTAGGCCAGGTCCGGGTCGTTCACGTCCTCGGCGTCGCGCTGGAGGTCGGCGAAGGTCGCCGCCCAGTCGGCGCGGCGCTCCGGCGTCCAGCGCGCGTGAATCGCCCGCTCTCCAAGCTGCGCAAGCCGGTTGAGCATTCCCTGCTGGTCCCATTCCGGCTTCCAGGGCGCGCCGCTTTCGGGACTGGGAAGAAGCAGGCGGTCAAAGAGGATCAGGTCGCGCGCGATCTTCAGCGCGTCCTTGTGATCGACGACGGAATAGGCCCCCCAGCGTTCCGCGGGCATGGCGTCCCCTCAGGCGGGCTTCGCCGCCCTGATCACCCAGTCGATGCGGTCATTTCCGAAATGCATCTGATCGGCGACGAAGAAGGTCGGCGCGCCGAAGGCGCCGCGAGCGATGGCTTCTTCGGTCGTCGCTTTCAGCTTCGCTTTCACCGGCTCCTCGGTCATCGAGCCGAGAATCGCCTTCGCGTCGAGCCCGGCGCCCTTCAGCGCGGCGCGTAGGGTTTCAGGATCGGATATGTCTTCGCCCCGGCCGAACATCGCCTCGTAGACGGCCTGCACATAGGTCGGGAAGCGCGCGTCCCCCTCCAGTGCGGCGGCGCCGCGCATCGGCGCGATGGTGTTGAGGGGGAAACTCCGGGGAAACTTCAGCGGAACGCCATAGGCGTCGGCCCAGCGATGCAGATCCTCCGTCATCCATTTTCCCTTGGCGGGGACGGTGACGGGAGAATTGTTGCCGGTCGCCTTGAAGACGCCGCCAAGCAGGAAGGGGCGCAGCGCGACCTCGCCGGCCGCCTCCAGCTTCGCAAGCTGGGTCCAGGCGAGATAGGAAGCGGGGCTGCCGAAGTCGAAAAAAAACTCGATCCGCATCTCAGAACTCCTCTCTCCAGGGGCGAATATCCATCTCGAGCGTCCAGGCGTCGCGTGGCTGATTGTGCAGCATCCAGTAGGTTTCCGCGATGCTATCGGGGTTCAGGATGCCATCGTCGGCCTTCAGCGCATAGCGTTCGGGAAACATGTCGCGAATGAAGGCGGTGTCGATCGCGCCGTCAATCACCACATGCGCGACATGAACGCCCAGTGGTCCAAGCTCGCGCGCCATCGCCTGAGTCATGCCGCGGAGCGCGAACTTGGCGGAGGCGAATGCGGCGCCGTTGGCGTAGCCTTTGACGCTGGCCGAAGCGCCGGTGACGAGAATCGTCCCCTGGCCGCGCGCCGCCATCCGCAGCGCCGCCTGCCGGCAGGTCAGATAGCCGGCATAGGCCGCCATCTCCCAGATCTTGCGGAATTTCTTTTCCTCCAGTTCGAGGAAGGGAAAGCGGGCGTTGGCGCCGATGTTGAAGACGCAGACCTCGATCGGCGCGACCTCGCGCTCGATGGTCTCGAAAAGCGCGACGACCTCCGATTCGACGCGCGCGTCGCAACCGAAGGGGTGGGCGCGCCCGCCGGCGGCCTCGATGTCGGCGATGAGCGGCGCCAGCGCTTCCTCGCTGCGCCGCACCGGACAGGCGATGTAGTCTTCGCGCGCGAAACGCCTGGCGACGGCGCCGCCGGTCGCGTCGCCCGCCCCGATGACCACCACAGCCCGTTCGCTCATGGGTCGTAACCCTCGATCACCGTGAACTGCGCGTCGCCGGCGCCATCGCGGAGCTTCTTCGCGGCCTGGTAGACGTCCGAATGATAGCATTCGACGGCGGCTTCGTAGGAAGGAAACTCGATCACGACGAGGCGGAGTCCGTCCGGCTCCCCCTCGATCACCTCGCTCCGCCCGGCGCGAATGATGAACTTGCCGTCGAATGCGGCGATCGCGTCTCCGCTCACGGCGCGATACTTCGCGTATTGCTCCGGGTCGGTGACGTTCACCCGGACGATGATGTAACCTTTCGCCATGCCATTCTTCCTTCCGTTCCGGCGCGGTCCGGCGCCGTCAGAATGACGGGTCTTCGCCGCGCGGGGTTCCCGTTCAGCAGTCTTGCGGATCCGCGTCTTCAAACCAGAGCGCTCGCTCGGCGAATTCCAGAGAATTGCCGGCCGGGTCGCGAAAATAGATCGACCGCGCCCGGTTCGGCCATCTGAAATCCGCTTCGATCGCGACATTCGCCGCTTCGAGCGCCGCGCGCCATGCGTCAATCTCCGTCGCCGTCGCGCTGAAGCAGAGATGCCCCGGCCCGCGCGCGCCATGGGCGGGGACCGGGAGCGGGCCGGAACCCGGCTCTTCAGTCTTGTCTGGATTGAAGATCAGGAGGATCACGCCGCCGCAGCGATAGAAGACGTGGCGATTCCCGGCCCGAAGAATGCGCTCCAGCCCCAGAACGCCGCCATAGAACGCCTCCGCCGCGTCGAGGTCGTCGGCGTAGAGCGCGGCTTCAAGGATGGCGCCCGGTTTCATGCCGCCTCGCGTTGAAAGAACAGCAGATCGAGCGGCGGCGCGGTCGCGCCCGCCGCGGTCAGCATCTGATGGCACTGGCCGCGGTGATGGGTCTGATGGTTGAAGAAATGCGCCAGCGCTGGGGCCAGCTTCTGGGTGATCGGCTCCGGCGCCGTCACCCGGACATAGGAGAAATCCGCCGCGATGCCGGCTTCGGAAAGTCCGGTGACGTAGTTTTCGATACGCGCATCCATCGCCCCGCGCGCTTCGCGGAGCGCCGCGAACCCGTCGAACGGGACCTCGTCCAGCCGCTCATGCGTCTCGCCTTCGCCGGTAAATCGGCGCATCCAGATCCGGTCCGCGACAAGGAGATGGTTCAGCGTCGCGTGGAGCGAGCCGAAAAACGCGCCGGCGGGGGCGTTGCGCGCGGCCTCGGGCAATCCGGCCGCCGCAGCGTAAAGCCGTCTGTTCGCCCAAGCGTTATAGGCCGCGAACATCTCGAAATGCGCTTTCACGGTGCCGTCTCCCATGCTAGGCGACGCGCCGAACCGGAACGGGCGTGAGGCCCAGAAATCAAGGACGGACCCAAATGGCGATCCAGCGCACTTTCTCCATCATCAAGCCGGACGCGACGGCGCGCAACCTCACCGGTGCGATCAACGCGAAATTCGAGGAAGCGGGCCTGCGCATCGTCGCGCAGAAACGCATCCACCTGACCAAGGCCCAGGCCGGCGAATTTTACAAGGTGCACGAGGCGCGCCCGTTCTATGACGAACTCTGCTCGTTCATGTCCTCCGCGCCGATCGTCGCACAGGTGCTTGAGGGCGAGGACGCGATCGCGAAGAACCGCGAAGTGATGGGCGCGACGAACCCGGCGGAAGCGGCCGAAGGCACCATCCGTAAGGAATTCGCGCTTTCGATCGGCGAGAATTCCGTCCATGGCTCCGACGCGCCGGAGACGGCGGCGGTCGAGATCGCCTATTTCTTTTCGGGGCTCGAACTCGTCGGCTGAATATCCTGCGAACTTCAGAAGGCCGCACGCCTGTGCCGGGCGGCCTTCTGACGCCCGAAGCGCCGCAAACTGCTCAGGGCGTCACTTTTTTCGGCGCGCCGGTCGCCATGTCGGTCCCGATATAGGGGAGTTTGCGCGCCTTCCATGCGGCGAAGCCGCCCGCCATGTGCGCCATAGGCGCGACCCCCGCGGCGATGCAGCTGTCGCCGACTTTTTTCGATCTGACGCCCGACCCGCAATGCAGCACGATGCGCTTGTCGGTCTGGGTCGGAAGACTCGTCGCGGTGAAGTCCGCCATCGGCGCGAGAAGCGCGCCTTCAATGCGCTCCAGCAGGAATTCCTGCGGCGTGCGCACATCGATCAGAACGATCTCGCCCCGGTCGAGCGCAGCCTTCACCTCTTCGGGGCTCCAGTCTTCAAGGTCGCTGTCGGCCATGTCGTCTCTCTTTCAGAAATGGTTCGCCGGGATACGGAAATAGCTTGATCCGTTTGAGTCGGCCGGCGGCAGGCGGCCGCCCCGCAGGTTGAATTGCAGTGCGAAGAGCATGCGATCGGGAAGCCCGAGTCCCGCGTCGCGCTTCTCGCGCAGCTTGACGTATTCCTCCTCGCCGACGCCGCCGCCGACATGGACGTTCTTTTCGCGATGTTCGGCGACGGTCGCCTCCCAGGCCGGCTCCTTGCGCGCCTCGGTTCCGTAATCATGACCGATGAAGAGACGGGTCTCCTCCGGCAGCGCGAGAATGGTCTGGATCGTGCGATAGAGCTCATGCGCGGAGCCGCCTGGAAAATCCGCGCGCGCGGTGCCGAAATCCGGTTGCATTAACGTGTCGTGAACAAAGGCGGCGTCGCCGACGACATAGGTGATCGACGCAAGGGTGTGGCCGGGCGAGTGGATGACGCGCGCGGGGAGATTTCCGATCCGGAACTCGTCGCCGTCGCGAAACAGCCGGTTGAAGTCGCGCTCTGGCGCGAACGCGTCGGGCTCATTGTAGATCTCCCGCCAGAGTTTCGCGACATCCTCGACATGCGCGCCGATCGCGTTCGGCGCTCCGAGCCGGTCGCGGAGCGAGGCCGAGGCCATGAGATGATCGGCATGGGGGTGGGTGTCGAGTATCCACTCCACCTCGTAGCCCTTCCGGGCGACAAAGCCGAGAATCTCCTCCGCTGCATCCTCATTCGTCGATGCGGAGGCGGGATCGAAGCCTTTCACCACGTCGATGAGCGCCACCTTGCCGGTGTCCTCATCCGCGACGACATACTGTATGCTGCCGGTGTCCGCTTCATAAAAGCCGGTGACTGACGGGCTGCCTGCGCCGTTCGAAATGCTGGTTCTGCTGATCATCCGGTCCGGTTCTCCATTGCTTCTCCGGGCGCTGAGGTGCGCACCGGTCGCGACGGTGTCGGAGAACGCAACGCCCTCAGGCGCGCTTCGGTTCCTTGGCGTCCGATGCGAGCGCGTCCGAAGAGCGCGGCGGTCGGAAGCGCGCGGCGTCCACCGTGGATCGACTCCATCATTCCGGACGGTCAATGTCGAGCCTCTTAGCGGGCCGCGTCCTTGTGACGCTTCACCCCGCCTCGAGGGAAGCCGGGGTCGGGGCCGAACGCTTCCGTTCCGACCGGATCGCTAGGCCACGTCGTCCTTCATCGCCGCGATCGCCGCCTCGACGCCGCCGGGCGCGTAGGGCGCGCCCATATGGGCGAGCGCGAGTTCGATGGAGCCGAGCGTGCCGAGGATCATCGGCGCGTTCACGTGACCCATATGCCCGATCCGGAACGTGATGCCCTGCAACTCGCCGAGACCGGTGCCGAGAGTCACGTTCAGCTTTGTCTCCGTGCATGCGCGCAACGCCTGCGCGTCGATCGCGCCGGTGCGTATCGTCGTCACCGAGTCCGAACAGGCGTCCGGATCAAGGATATTCAGCTCCAGCGGACCGTTTTCGCCCCAACGCGACACCGCCGCACGCACGCCCCGGCCGATGGCGGCGTGGCGCGCCCAGACCGCCTCCAGCCCTTCGGCGAAGATCATGTCGAGCGCCTGGCGGAGCGCGTAGAGGTGCTGGACCGGCGCGGTGCCGTGAAAGAGCTGGTAGAATACCTCCGGCTCCGCCCGCAACTCCCACGCCCAATGAGCGCGGCCGCGCGTCAGCGTCTTTGTCTTGTCCCAGGCTTTCTGCGACGCCCAGGCGAAGCCCAGCCCCGGCGGGGTCATCAGCCCTTTCTGCGAGCCGGCGGTGGTGACGTCGACGCCCCAGGCGTCCATCTCGTAGGGAACGCAGCCGATCGAGGCCATGCAATCGACCATGTAGAGCGCCGGATGGCCGGCGGCGTCGATGGCGCGGCGGATCGCGGCGATGTCGTTCCAGACGCCGGAAGCGGTGTCGATCTGTACAACCAGCACGGCCTTGATCTCGTGTTTCGTATCGGTGCGAAGCCGATCCTCGACCATTTGCGGGTCGACGCCCCCGCGGTCTGGAGCGTTCAGAACCTCGATCTCGACGCCGAGCGCCTTCGCCACTTCGCCCCAACCGACGGCGAAACGGCCGGACTCGAGCACCAGCGCCTTTTCGCCCGCATCGAGCGTGTTGACGATCACCGCCTCCCAGACGGCGTGCCCGTTGCCGATGAAGGTCATCGCGCGGCTTTCGGTCCGGGCGACGCGTTTCAGATCGGGGACGATCCCGTGGGTCATCTCGATCAGGGCGCCCTCGTAGATATTCGTCGCCGGCCGGTGCATAGCGCGCAGCACCTCGTCGGGCATGACCGAAGGCCCGGGAATGGAAAGGAAATGGCGACCGTTGGCGAGAGGCATGCGAAGTGCTCCGATACGAGAGTTCGGAACTTCCTTTAGCATGGCGGCGGGCGGCGGAAAGCCCGGATATGGTGATCGTAGAAATCACGTGATCTGATGAGAGTGTAATTTGTGCGACGCCGCGCCCTCCCGCGGCGCCGGCGCGGCGTTGCGGGCGCCGGCGCCCTGTGGCAATAGGGCCGTCGAATGCAACCGCGCCGCTCGGGCGCCAAGGAGGCGATAGCAGGCGATGAGCGATTTCGCGAAATCCCGCGTCGCGATGGTCGACCGGCAGGTCCGACCTTCCGACGTCACCAGTTATCCGATCATTGAAGCGATGCTGAAAATTCCGCGTGAGCGTTATGCGCCGGCCGCGCTTCGCGCCGTCGCCTACGCCGATGCGCCGCTGGCTCTCGGGCCGGGACGGGAGATGCTGGACCCGCGCACGTTCGCGAAGATGCTGGATGGCGCCGATATCGGGCCGGACGATCTGGTGCTCGATCTCGCGCCGGGCTACGGCTATTCCACCGCCGTCATCGCGCGGATGGCGGCGGCGGTGATCGCGATCGAGCCGTCGTCCGAGATGGCCGCAGCCGCGACCGAGATCCTGAACGCCGAGGAGGTCGATAACGCCATTGTGAGCGAGGGCGAGCCGGCTGCGGGCGATCCGGCGCACGGACCATACGACGCGATTTTCATCAACGGCGCGGTCGGGGGGACGCCGAAGTCGCTGCTTTCGCAACTGAAAGAGGGCGGAAAGATCGTTGCGATCGAGATGGAAGGCGCGAATGGGAAGGCGGTCGCCTATATCCGCAACGGCGATCAACTCTACTCTCGACCGCTCTTCAACGCGACAGCGCCCGTGCTGCCGGGGTTCGAGGTGGCCGAGGAATTCGCCCTCTAGCACGAAAAAGATTGCCTTTGCGCCGATTTCAGGTAATTTGTGACTGCGAGAAATCGTGAGAGGCGATAGGTTTATGGGCCGACATTCAACTAAAATAGTGACTGCGGCGGCGATAGCGTTCGCAGCCACGGGCGCCGGAGCGGAGACGTTGGAGCAGGCGTTCGCGACGGCTTACGCAACCAATCCGACGCTGATTGCGGCGCGCGCCGGCGTGAAGGCGGTGGACGAAGGCGTGCCGAGCGCCCGCGCCGGCATGCTGCCGAATGTCAACGCGACGGCGACGGTCGGGGCCAGCTATACCGAGATCAACGGATCGACTCCCGCCGACAGCAATCAGCCGCGCTCTGTCTCGTTGAACGCGGCGCAGGTTCTTTACGATGGCGGGCGAACCTGGAATTCCGTGGACGCGGCGGTTTCCGGAGTAGACGCCGCCCGCTCGCGGTTGATCGATACGGAACAGAACGTGCTTTTGCAGGTCGTCACCAGCTACATGAATGTGCGCCGTGACCAGCAATTCGTCGCGCTGGGGCGGAATAATGTTCGCGTCATCAGCGAGCAACTCCGCGCCGCCAACGACCGTTTCGCTGTCGGTGAGGTCACGCGGACCGACGTGAGCCAGGCGAGCGCGCGCCTCGCCCAGTCGCGCGCCTCGCTCGCAGCGCGTGAAGGAAATCTCGCGCAGTCCTTTCAGTCCTATGCGCGCGTTGTCGGCGCGCCCCCGGGCGATCTGTCGGCGCCGCCGCCGTATCCGCCCCTGCCAGCGACGCTGGCGGAGGCCGTCGCGGAAGCGCTGGATCGCCATCCCGCCGTGCGCGCCGCACGCTATGACGAGGAACAGTCCCGCAGCGACATCGCGACCGCCCAGGGCGCGCTTCTGCCGACGGTCGCGCTTACCGGGTCCGTCAGTTATGGCGAGAATTTGAGCGCCAGTTTCTCCAATGGTCAGAGCACGGCGACCGTGCAGCTTCGGGCTTCGATCCCGCTTTATCAGAGCGGCGCGGCCTATTCCGACATTCGCCGCGCGCAGGCGGTGCAGAGCCAGCGCGTTTCGCAGATTCATGAGATCACGCGCGCCGTTCAGGAAAACGTGGAGAACGCCTGGACCAGTCTGATGACCGCGCGGATCACCATTCAGGCCGGGCGCGAACAGGTCGAGGCCTCCCAACTCGCCTATGAGGGCGTCACCGAGGAGGCGAAGCTCGGCGCGCGCACCACTCTCGACGTGCTCGACGCGGAGCAGGAATTGCTGAACGCGCGGACCAACCTCGTCGCTTCCGAGCGAGACGAATATGTCGCGGCTTATTCTGTCCTTGCGGCGATGGGCCGGCTTACGGTGAGCGGCCTTGGTGTCGATGTCGCGATCTACGATCCGAACGTGAATTACGCCGATGTGAATGACAGGCGTTTCGGATTCGACGCGGACGAATTGACGGAGTGGAGATCTCCGATCGCCCCCTGAAGGGCGCTTGCCGGCGGAAGATGAAGCCATGACCGAAGGAAAGACCGGCGACGAGCGCTCAATGAGCGAGATTCTTGCTTCCATCCGCAAGATCGTCACGGAGGAAGAGCGAACCCGCCGCGCCGCGGAGCGTCAGCGGGACCAGGACGAAGGGGAAAGCGCCGCGCCGGTGCTGGTCCTGACCGACGCCATGCGCGTCAAACCCGGAACAGGTCCGGACGATAAGGCGGCGGCGGGCGAAGCGGCCTCCGGCCCGGACGAAGCGCCACTTGATCTGGGCCGGGAGGCGGTGCTGATCTCCGCGCCCGCGCCCGCGCCCGCGCCCGCGCCCGCGCCCGCGCCCGCGCCCGCGCCCGCGCCCGCGCCTGCGGGCCGGCCGTCGCGGCCCGACCTCGAAGAAATCGAAGCGATCGTTCGCCGCGTGGTGCGGGAAGAACTGAAGGGGCCGGTCGGTATTGAAATCAGCCGCAAGGTTAAGGCGTCGATCCGCGAAGAGGTGCGCCGCGCGCTTGCGGATGACGAGCCGCTGATCTGAATCCGACCTCCCGCGCGGTCCGGCGCTTTTCACGCGCCCGCCGTCGCGCTATGCACCCCGCGACCCGAATGACGATCCGATCGCGGAAACCGACATGACACTTGAGAAATCCTTCGACCCGGCCACGGCCGAGCCCCGTATCAACGCGGCCTGGGACGCCACCGGCGCCTTCGCCGCCGGCGCCAACGCCCGCGCGGGAGCGGAGAGCTTCTGCATCGTCATCCCGCCGCCGAATGTCACTGGTTCGCTCCATATCGGGCATGCGCTGAACAACACTCTGCAAGACATACTCGTTCGCTGGAAGCGGATGCAGGGGTTCGACGTGCTCTGGCAGCCGGGGCAGGACCATGCCGGCATCGCGACACAGATGGTGGTGGAGCGCAAGCTGGGCGAGGCCGGCCAGCGACGCACCGATTTCTCTCGGGAGGAGTTCGTCGGGAAGGTCTGGGAGTGGAAGGCCGAATCCGGCGACACGATCATCGGCCAGTTGAAACGCCTCGGCGCCTCCTGCGACTGGTCGCGCAATCGTTTCACGATGGACGAGGGGCTGTCTGACGCGGTGCTCAAGGTCTTCGTCACGCTCTACGACAAGGGCCTGATCTATCGCGGCAAGCGGCTGGTGAACTGGGATCCGCATTTCGAGACCGCGATCTCCGATCTCGAGGTCGAGAATGTCGAAGTTGACGGCCACATGTGGCATTTCAAATACCCGCTCGCCGGTGGCGAGACCTATGAATATGTCGAGAAGGACGAGGAGGGAAACGTCACCCTGCGTGAGACGCGCGATTATATCTCCATCGCCACCACGCGCCCGGAGACGATGCTCGGCGACGGCGCCGTCGCGGTCCACCCGTCGGATGAGCGGTACGCGCCCATCGTCGGCAAGCTCTGCGAGATCCCGGTCGGGCCGAAGGCGCATCGACGCCTGATTCCGATCATCACCGACGAATATCCCGATCCGGAATTCGGCTCCGGCGCGGTGAAGATCACCGGCGCGCATGATTTCAACGATTACGGCGTCGCCAAACGGAACGGCATTCCCTGTTATCGGCTGATGGACACGAAGGGCGCGCTTCGCGCCGATGGCGCGCCTTACGTCGAGGAGACGGCGAAGGCGCAGGGGATCGTCGCCGGCGCCCAGCTTTCCGAGGCGGAGATCGACGCGATCAATCTCGTTCCCGACGAGTATCGCGGGCTCGATAGGTTCGAGGCGCGCAGGCGCGTCATCGCCGACATCACCGCCGAAGGACTGGCGGTCACGGTCGAGGATGGGGATGGAAACGCGATCCCCCTCGTCGAGGCGAAGAAGATCATGCAACCGTTCGGCGATCGCTCCAAGGTCGTGATCGAGCCGATGCTGACCGATCAATGGTTCGTGGACGCCGAAAAACTGGCCGGTCCGGCGCTGGAGGCGGTGAAGGACGGGCGGACGCGGTTTGCGCCGGAGAACTGGGAAAAGACCTATTTCCACTGGATGGAGAATATCGAGCCGTGGTGCATCTCCCGCCAGCTCTGGTGGGGGCATCAGATCCCGGTCTGGTATGACGATAGCGGCGAGATGTACTGCGCGATGTCGGAAGACGAAGCGTTCAAAAAAGTGCAATCTCGCTGGGAAGAAACGCATCCCGGAAAAAAGATCATCGTTCAAAGCACACCGCTTGGGATCGCCCATGCAGCGCCCGGCGGACAGAATCTGGCGGCGACGGGGCAGGTCGAAGGTGGTGAAACGATCAACGTATTTGTCGGTCGCGACCCCGACGTGCTCGACACCTGGTTCTCCTCCGCGCTCTGGCCCTTCTCGACCCTTGGCTGGCCCGAGGAAACGCCGGAGCTCGCCCGCTATTACAAGACCGACGTCCTCATCACCGGCAATGACATCATCTTCTTCTGGGTCGCCCGGATGATGATGATGGGGCTGGAGTTTCTGGACGAGGTGCCGTTCCACACCGTCTACATCAACTCCATCGTCACCGACGCCAAGGGCAAGAAGATGTCGAAGTCGATCGGCAACGTCATCGACCCGCTCGACCTGATCGACCGCTATGGCGCCGACGCGGTGCGCTTCACGCTGGCGAGCCAGGAGGCGCAGGGGCGCCGGCAAATCCGGCTGGCGGAATCCACCGTCGAGGGCGGGCGGAACTTCGTCACCAAGCTCTGGAACGCCGCCCGCTTCGCCGAAATGAACCAATGCGTCCCCGATCCGGATTTCGACCCTGCCGGCGCGACGCAGGCGCTCAACCGATGGATTGTCGGCGAGACGGCGAAGACCCGGCTGGTGGTCGACAGGGCGCTGGAGGAATATCGCTTCAACGACGCCGCCAACGGGCTCTACGCGCACACCTGGCGGGTGTTCTGCGACTGGTATGTCGAGTTTTCGAAGCCGCTTCTGCAGGGCGAGGACGAGGCGGCACAGGGCGAGACCCGCGCGGTGATGGCCTGGGCGCTCGACCAGATCCTGCTGATGCTGCATCCGATCGCGCCTTTCGTGACCGAGGCGCTCTGGTCCGCCATCGCGCCGCGTGAGAAGCCGCTCGTGCATGGCGACTGGCCGGTTTACGGCACGGAGCTGATGGACGCCGCGGCTTCGGCGGAGATCGACTGGGTGATCGGGCTGATCGAGCAGGTGCGCTCCGTGCGCGCGGAGATGAATGTCAGCCCCGGAGCCAAGCTGCCGCTCGTGATCGTCGAGGCTGACGCGGCGGCCGAGGAGCGCCTCGCCCGCAACGCGGCGCTGATCCGGCGGCTCGCGCGGATTGAGCGCATGGACGCGGGCCCGGCGCCCAAGGGAGCGGTCACGCTGACGCTGGCGGGCGCGGTCCTGGCGCTGCCGCTCGCGGGGGTGATCGACATCGCCACGGAGCGCGCGCGGCTTGAGAAGGCTTCCGCGAAGGCCGCCAAGGAGATCGGTGGGCTGAAGGGCAAGCTCGGCAACCAGAAATTCCTCGCCAACGCGCCGGAAGAGGTGATCGAGGAGCAGCGCGAGCGCCTCGAGGCGGCGGAGGGCGCCGCGGCGAAGCTCGAAGCGGCGCTCAGCCGTCTCGCCGAGATCGGCTGAGCCTGAGCGCGAGTAGCGCGAGCGCCGCCATCAGCGCGATGTCGAGCCAGGCGAGGTCGCCGGCGCTTCCGCCCTCCGGCCAGCGAAAAAGCGCGAGGCCGGCGAAATAATCCGGCGGCGATACCAGCAGGATCGCGGCAAGGTTGACGCCGAAATGCAGCCCCCAGGCGGCGAAGAGATCGCCCGTGCGCGCGGTGACAAGAGCGAGGATTACGCCCGAGATCCCGGTCGCCAGAACCGTCAGAACTGCGCCGCCCGGCGCGGCCGGATTCCAATGCAGGAGCCCGAAGAGGAGTGAGGGTGCGCCCGCCCAGATCAGCGGAGACCGATACCGCGCCGCCAGTTGCTGCAGGACGTAGCCGCGAAACAGCGCTTCTTCCGCCCCGGTCTGGATCAGAATGAGCGGAATACCCGCTGCGGCGCCGAGCGCCCAGACGCCGGGATCCGCTGCACCCGCCATTGGCGCGCCGACGAGAAACGCGCCCGCCAGTAGCCCGAGGCCGGAGAACAGACCCGCCGCGAGCAGCCCGTAAGCGAACCGCCGGCCCCGACCGCTTCGAGCCGGGCCAAGGAGCGTGCCGAGCCCGCGCCGGTGGAAAAGCCGCAGCGCAATGACAAGCGCCAGCCACCAGAGCACGAAGGTCGAGAGCGCGAAAAGCGCGCCAGCCTGCGTGTTCAGCGCGGCGACCGGGTTCGCCGGGGGCGGATAGTCGAGCCGGCTCAGCGCCAAGCCGAACGCCAGCGCCCCGCCGATCAGGAGCGCGGCGATGAGACAAAGCCCCGCAGCCAGCCGCCAGAGCGCCGCGCGGGGCTTGGCGGGCGCGATGAACGCGTCGAGCGCGGCCTTCATCGCGCGTCCAGGGCGCTTGCGCCGCGCCCTCTTGCCTGCGATCTTCGGCGGGGCAGCGAAACGCAGGGCGCATGAACACAATATGGAAGCGGGCGAGGCGGGCGGCCTTCGCCGGGGCCCTTCTCGCGGCGCTCGCCGCCTGCGCGCCCGAGCCGGCGCCGGGGGCGCCTGATATCTCGCGCCTCCAGCAGCCGCTCTCGCCGGACTATCTTCAGATCGTCTCGGTCGCGCCGGATCTGGTGGAGGTCGACGCCGCCGGAAACGTCGTGCGCGTGACGCCGCCGGACGGGCTCTGCATTCCGCTCGATTCGATTCAGACCGGGCCGGAGTCGGTCTTCATGATCTTCGCCGAATGCCCCGGCGCGCCCCGGGCCGGGCTGGGCGGCGTTCTGAGCATCTCGGTCTCCAGGATGCCGCTCGCCGGTGGATTGCCCGCCCTCGAGAGGTTCTTCGACTCCCCGAAAGGGGTGATCGGGCTCGGCTACGGCGGCGATAGGGCCGACGTCTCTATGGTGGAGACGATGACAGGGCCGCGCGCGCTCTACGCCGTTGTCGAGGACCGGAGCGAGTTCGGCCCGGCGTTCGCGGGCGATCTGATTTGCCGCGCCTTCACAGAAATCGACGACCGGATGACCGTCGTGACGTTGATCAGCCGGCGCGGCGAGCGGCAGGAGGCCGCGGGAATGCGCGCGAAGCTTGCCGAGATCGTCGCCGCGCTTCACGCTGGCAACGCCTGAGTCCAGAACGCCGCGTCGTCCCCCGGTCGTCCGAGCGGGGCGAGGATGGGCGAGACCTCGCGAATCCTCTGCGCCGGGACGAGGGCGCGGCGCGCGCCGATCAGATAGGCGTGGGGGTGGGAGGCGCGCCGGCGCGCGGGCGTGTCCGGCCGTGCGGACGCAGTGGCGTTTCCAGCCCGCATATAGCTTTCGTAGCCACGCCGCCAACTCCACGACGAGGCGGCGACTGCGCGCGCGTCATAGACGCCGGCGGCGGTGTTGGAGACCGGGAGCAGGTAGGCGATTGCGGCCGGGACGCGCCGGGTGGGCGCTGTCATATGTCGATATCCGCCCAGATCGGTGTGTGATCGGACGGTTTCTCGCCGCCGCGTGGTCGGCGGTCGATTTCGCAGGCCGTCAGTCGGTCCGCGGCCTCCGGCGTCAACAGCAGGTGATCGATCCGGATGCCGTTGTTCTTCGCCCAGGCGCCGGCCTGATAATCCCAAAACGTATAATTCATCGGCGCGGCGTTCAGCGCTCGGAACGCATCGGTGATGCCGAGCGCGAGGAGGCGCCGCCACGCAGCGCGGGTCTGCGGCAAATAGAGCGCGTCGTCGAGCCAGGCCTCGGGATTGTGAGCGTCCTCCTCCTGCGGGATGACGTTGTAGTCGCCGGCGAGAATCGCGGTCTCCTCCGCTGCGACCAGTTTGGCGGCGCGGGTTTCGAGGCGGCGCATCCAGCCGAGCTTGTAGTCGTACTTTGGCCCCGGCGCCGGGTTGCCGTTCGGAAGATAGAGGCAGCAGACCCGCGCCGCGCCTGAATCGCCGGGGATCGTCGCCTCGATCCAGCGGGCCTGTTCATCCGCTTCGTCGCCGGGCAGGCCGCGCGAGACATCCTCGATAGGGCGTTTGGAGAGGATCGCGACGCCGTTGAACCCTTTCTGCCCGTGGGTCTCGATATTGTAGCCGAGGTCCTCGATCGGTTCGCGCGGGAAGGTCTCATCGACGCACTTGATCTCTTGCAGCAGCGCGACGTCGGGCGCCGCGGTTCCAAGCCAGTCGAGAAGCGCCGGCAGCCGCGCCCTCACCCCGTTGATGTTGAAACTTGCGATCCGCATGCGTGCGACATTAGGGGCGCGCTCAAGGCGCGGCAAGCGGGCGCGGACGGGGCCGTCCTGTCGCGAGAGGGCGGGCCTCGGCGCGCTCAGATCGCTACGCGGTCAACCGACGTGATATGCGCCATCGTCGCTTCGATGCAGGCCTGATGACGCACGATCTCGCGATGGCCGACGCCATGCGTCGGCGCCAGCCGGGCGTTCGGCAATGCGCGAAACCGCTCCGCATGTGTGTAGGAGACCGAATCGTCCTCCGGGGCATGAATGACCAGGATTGCGGAATCTCTCGCCCGCCAGATTCGCCGCACGTCATATTCGTCGAGCGGCCGCCCGGAGAGCCGCCCGGCCCGCGCCAGGAGCCTGGCGCGCGCGGCGTCGCTGAGGGCGTAGGCGAGGGCGAGTTCGTCGAGCGCGGCGGCCATCGCCGATGGCGCGGCGATCGAAACGACCGAGCGCGGCGTCGCCCCGGCGGCGGCGAGCACGCTTGACACGGCGCCGCCGAAACTGTGGCCGATCACATGATCCGGCGTGAGCCCGCGCGCCGCCAGCATGGAGGCGACCGCATCGGCCCCGCTCTCTGCGTCGGTGACGACGCCGGACGATCCGCCATGCGCAGGAAGATCGACCACAAGCGCGTCATAACCCGCCGCGACCAGCGGGCCGATGAACGCGGCCATGGCGCGGGCGTCTGCGGTCCAGCCATGAAGGAGCAGCGCGAGGCCGCGCGTCTGGCCGTCGGAGCGGAAATGATAGGCGCGAAGAACGCCGCGTCCGGTTCGGGTGACGACCGGCGTGTCGAGCCGCTCCGCGCCCTTCAATAGCGTGGCCGCATCACGCAGAAGCGCGCGCTCACGCCGACTGTAGCGACGGGTGAGCGCCGGGCGGCGATAGAGCGCATGAAGCGCCCAGGCCGCAGCGCCGGGCGCGATCCGGCTGAACGCGCCGAAGCAGAGCCGAGCCCAGAAATAGCCGCTCGATGCGGTCCGCAAGGTCGCCGCCACACCCGCGAAGGCGCCATATGTCGCCATGTCGAGACCGCCCGCTCACCGCCCCGCGTTCCGCGCAGGGCTGTTGTCCTCGGGGTGTGTGCGTAACAGGAAGATGTGACGGCTTGCTGACGGTTTCTCGTTTTGGAACCGGGATGAGGCGCGCCGGGATTCAGGCGTCCGCGCTTGAGATGATCGAAAGAAAAACCGCGCCGAACCGGTCGGATTTTTGTGGCCCTACGCCCGAAATTTGCGCCAGCGCCTCAAGGCTGCGTGGCCGCGCCTCGGCGATTTTCGCGAGGGTCGGCCTTGTGCAGGCGAGGAATTTGTCCCGGCCCTCGACGCCCCGCGAGAGCGCGATCTGCGCTTCCTCCAGCGCCGCGAAAAGCGCGCCGTCGCCGTTTGTCGCCGCCCGGCGGCGGGCGGGATGCGCGGGTTCCTCCGCAGTTTCGTTGATCGCGGCGAGAAACGCCGCGCCGTAGCGCGCCAGCTTTTGCGCGCCGACGCCGTGACAGGCGGCGAACTGGTCGAGATCGTGTGGTTTTCGCGCCGTCATATCGATCAGCGAACGGTCGGAAAAGACGATATAGGCCGGCCCGCCCTGCTCCTGCGCCAAGCGGGCGCGAAGCGCGCGGAGACGGCTGAACAGCGCTTCATCCTCTTCGGCGACCAGTGCGGCGGGGACGGCGCGGTCGGCGCGCTTCGCCTTCGCGCGCAGCGTGTCCTCGCGTATCTCGATCCGCTCCTCGCCGCGCAGAACCGGGCGCGCCGCGTCGGTCAACCGCCAGGCGCCGTGGCGTTCGGCGTCGATCCGGACGAGGCCGAGCGCGTAGATCTGCCGCATCACGCCCCGCCACCAGCCTTTCGCCTTGTCTGCGCCCTTGCCGAATACCGCCAACTGGTCGTGGCCGGCGCGCGTCGCCTTCTCCGTCGCCTCGCCCCTCAGGACGGCGATGATGTGATCCTGGCCGTAGCGCTCTTCGGTGCGGTAGATCGCGGAGAGCGCCATCTGCGCCGCCTCGGTGCCGTCGAAGAGCGCCGGCGGCCGGTCGCAGAGGTCGCAATTGCCGCATGGTTCGGACTGTTCGCCGAAATAGCCAAGCAGGATCTGGCGGCGGCAGCGCGGCGCTTCGGCCAGCGCCAGCAGCGCGTTCAGCCGCGCGTGATCGGCGCGCTTCCTGTCATTCGGCGCCGGGCTTTCGTCGATCCGCATCCGTTGCAGACGGATGTCGTCGAGCCCGTAGAGCGTCAGCGTTTCGGCGGGCGCGCCGTCGCGCCCGGCGCGGCCGATCTCCTGATAATAGCTCTCCATGGATTTCGGCAGATCGGCGTGGACGACATAGCGAATATCCGGCTTGTCGACACCCATGCCGAAGGCGATCGTCGCGCACATCACCACGCCGTCTTCAAGCTGGAAGCGTTCCTGATGGTCGCGCCGCGTTTCCGGGTCCAGCCCCGCGTGATAGGGGAGGGCCGGGAGGCCGGCGTGGCGCAGCGCCCCGGCCAGCACTTCGGTCTTGTTTCGCGAGGACGCGTAGACGATGCCGGATCGGCCCTTTCGCGCGGTGACGAAATCGAGAAGCTGCCGACGCGGCCCGTCCTTTGCCGCGAAGGCGAGGTGGATGTTCGGCCGATCGAAGCCGCGCAGGAACACCCGCGGCGGCGCGGCGAAGAGTTTCGCTGCGATCTCGGCGCGCGTCTCCTCGTCCGCGGTCGCGGTGAAGGCGGCGGTCTGCGGCCCGCCGAGCGCGGCGCGGAGCGCGCCGATCTTCAGATAATCGGGGCGGAAATCATGGCCCCACTGACTGACGCAATGCGCCTCGTCGACCGCCAGCAGCGAAACGCCTGTGCGCCGGATGAGCGGCGCGGCGGAGCCAAGCCGCTCCGGCGCCAAGTAGAGCAGCTTCAGCACGCCGCGGTCGATTGCGTCGAAGACGCGCTCGGTCTCCTCCGGGTCGTTCGCCGAGGTCAACGCCCCGGCCTCCACGCCGAGTCGGCGGAGCGCCTCCACCTGGTCGCGCATCAGCGCGATGAGCGGCGAGACGACCAGCGTCATCCCCTCGCGCCGGAGCGCCGGCAACTGATAGCAGAGCGACTTGCCGCCGCCTGTCGGCATAATCGCGAGCACGTCCTCCTCGTTCAGGATCGCCTCGATGATTTCCGCCTGGCCGGGGCGGAAGGCGTCGAAACCGAAGACGGATTTGAGGAGATCGAGGGCAGGCTGCATGCGCCGGGTTTAGGACGCGGCGCGCGGGGCCGCAAGGCGGTGAAATGCGGGAAAGGGCGCCGCGATCAGCGGCGCCCTTTCCCAATCATCAAGCGGCGAGCGAACCCACCGTTGCGAGCGTGGTCATGACCACCAGCCGCGTCGTCGGGGCTTGTCGGGTTTCGGCGCCTCGGCGACAGCCAACTCGGGCTCGGGTTCGGGCTCAGGCGCTGGCCGCGGTTGAGGTTGAGGCTCCGGCTGAGGCGCAGGCTCGATTTCCGCGGCGACGACCGGTTCCGCCGGCGGAGGGGTCGGCGCATCCGCCACCGACGCAGCGCCGGCCGCCTCGGCGGTGTTCGCCTCCGCCTCGGCAGGCGCCGCCTTTGGCTTGCGCGCCCTTGGCTTTCGCTTCGGTTTCGCCGGCGCTTCCTCCCCAACGGTTTCCGTTTCCGGGCCGCGCTCTTCAGCCGCTTTCGCAGGAGAAACCGCAGGGGTTTCGGGGGCCTCGGCCGGGGTGTCCGGGGCGGCTTCCGCAGGGGGTTCCGCAGGAGCTTCCGATGAGTCCTCGGCCGCCGCTTCGGATCCCGCGGTTTCCGCCGCTACGGCTTTCCGGCGCGACGCCGGGCGCGCGCGTTTCGGCTTTTGCGCCGTTTCGTCCGCGGTCGCGACAAGGTTGTCCTCGGGCGCGCCCGATTCGCTGGTCTCGATCACTTCGCCGAGAGCGGCGCTTTCCTCGCGGGCCTGGCCCTGGCGGGTCTCGCCCTGCTGCTCGTCATCCGACCGCCGCCGCTTGCGCCCGCCGCGCTTTCCACGTCGGCGGCGTTTACCTTCGCCATCGCCTTCGCCGCCGGAGCGCGCGGTGTTCTCGTTGCGCTCGGGCTTCTCGCGCGAGTCCGCGCTGGCGTCGTTCACCGGCGTATCATCCTCGGCCTCGCTATCCGCCTGGGCGCCGTCATAGGCGGTCTCTGCGGTGATGGTGCGAGGGGACTCCGCCGGGCGCGGCGCTTGCCGCGCTCCCTTCACTTTCTCCAGCTTGTAGTCCGGGCTGATCATCGTCGGATCGGCCTCGATCAGCAGGTCGATGCCGTAGCGCGCCTCGATCTGTGCGACATGCTTGCGTTTCTGGTTCATCAGGAAGTTGGCGATGCCGACGGGCGCGATCACCTTGACCTCGCGCACCCGGGCGTGCACGCCTTCTTCCTCGACCTCGCGCAGGATCGCCAGCGCGACATTGTCGGCGGAACGCACGATGCCGGTGCCGTGGCAATGCGCGCAGGGCGCGGTCGTCGCCTCGATCATGCCGGGGCGGAGCCGCTGACGCGACATCTCCATCAGCCCGAAAGCGCTGATCCGACCGACCTGAATGCGGGCGCGGTCGTTCTTCAGTCGTTCTTTCAGCCGCTTTTCGACCGCCCGGTTGTTCCGGTTCTCGTCCATGTCGATGTAGTCGATCACGATCAGCCCGGCCAGATCGCGGAGCCGGAGCTGGCGCGCGACTTCGTCGGAAGCCTCAAGATTGGTCTTGAGCGCGGTCTCTTCAATCGAATGTTCGCGGGTCGAACGGCCAGAGTTCACATCAATCGCGACGAGCGCCTCGGTCACGCCGATGACGATATAGCCGCCGGATTTCAGCTGAACCGTCGGATTGAACATCGCCGAGAGATGGCTCTCGACCTGGTACTTGGAGAAAAGCGGCGTCGCTTCCCGATGCGCCTGCACGTTCTTCGCGTGGCTTGGCATCAGCATCTTCATGTAATCCTTGGCCTCGCGATAGGCTTCTTCGCCCTCGACGAGTATGGAATCGATGTCGCGCCCGTAAAGATCGCGGATCGAGCGTTTGATCAGGCTGCCTTCCTCGTAGATCAGCGCCGGCGCCATCGAGGCGAGGGTGAGGTCGCGGATCTGCTCCCACTGCCGCAGGAGGAACTCGTAATCGCGCTTTATCTCGGTCTTGGTCCGCTTCGCGCCGGCGGTCCGCACGATCAGCCCCATGCCCTTCGGCACTTCCAGCTCGCCCGCGATCTCCTTCAGCTTCTGGCGGTCGGAGGCCTGGGTGATCTTGCGCGAAATGCCGCCGCCGCGCGCCGTGTTCGGCATCAGCACGCAATAGCGCCCCGCCAGGCTGAGATAGGTCGTCAGCGCGGCGCCCTTGTTGCCGCGCTCTTCCTTCACGACCTGCACCAGCATGATCTGCCGGACCTTCACGACTTCTTGGATCTTGTAACGTCGGGTCGGCGCGCGGCGCGGACGGATCTCGTCCTCGACCTTCTCGGCGCCGACCGATTCGACCTCGTCCTTCGCCGCATCGCGGTTCGCGTCATCGTCGTCGCCGTCGTCGTCATCATTGGGTTCGACAGCGTGGCGAGGAGCCTCCGAGACGCTTTCACCATCGTCAGCGCCGGAATCCTCTGCGATCGAGTTTGGGCTGTCGCCGCGCTCGTCGGTATCGGAATCTTCGGCCGATTCGGTCGTCGCGTCTCCGGCGGTTTCGGTTTCGGCCGCGGCGACCTGCGTTTCCGCGGGCGGTGATTCGGGCGTCTCGACCTCTTCAGTTGTCGGGTAAGGAGCTTCCGCTTTCACGGGGTCCGCGTCGGCGATCTCCATGTTGGTGGGAGTGACTGTTGCAGGTTTTGGAGCCGCACCGTTCTCGGCCGATGTTTCGCCGTCGGCTGTCTCCATGCCATTTGTATCGGACCCGCCCGCGTCGCCGGATTTCCGGCGGCGGGAGCGTGAACGCGGCGCGCGGCGGGAGCGCGTTTTTCGCGGCTCCTCCTCCTCATCGGCGGCGTTAGCCACCGCCTCGGCTTCGATGATCGCCTCGCGGTCGGCGAAGGGAATCTGGTAATAGTCCGGATGAATTTCCGAGAATGCAAGAAACCCGTGCCGATTGCCGCCATACTCGATGAAGGCGGCCTGTAACGACGGTTCGACCCTCGTGACCTTCGCTAGATATATATTGCCAGCAAGTTGTCGCTTGTTGATCGATTCGAAGTCGAATTCGTCGATCCTGGTTCCATCCATGACCACGACCCGGGTTTCTTCCGGGTGCGTGGCGTCGATGAGCATTTTCTTCGCCATTGAGCTTTCTTCGGCGGCGCGCGGTGCGCAGGCGCGCCCGGCGGCGCCGTCTTTCCTGTGAGAGAGAGAGATAGCGGAGCCGAAGACGTTGACGCAGCCGTGACCGGCCTTGCGATCCTACGCCTCTCGGTTGTCCGTCTCTTCATGTTTTCAACCATTGCACGGCAAAGGCGCCGCGGGTGTTTCGGGTGGCGCCGGATGCGCCAGAGGAGGCGTCTGTTCGGCATCGCCGCTTGTTGCGGTCGCGCCGGCGCAGTCGCCCCCAGCTGAAATTCAGCGGGGTGATGACGAGGCGGGGCCGCGTTTCGCGCACCGCCCTGCCGTCAAGGGCGACCATAGTCGTCGCATTCGCGAAAGTCCAAAGGGATTTTCAACCCGCCGGGGTCATGTGTAAGCCTGCCGAAGCCCGGCGGTTTGGCGGGGCGGCGGCCAAGGGTTCGGCGAATGCGGGGAACTGTCACGCGTAACGGCGCGGCGCGGATTCTGGTCGCGCTTTTCGTTGCGGCCGCAGGATGGGCGACGGCCGGCGAGACCGCGCTTTTCAGCAGAGTTCCAGGTCCTGGCGGCGGCGAGCGGCTGACGCTGAGCCTTCCTGACCGCGCCGCCTACAGCATTTTCACTCTGACCGATCCGCCGCGCGTCGTCGTCGACTTTCCCGCGCTTCCCGCATGGGCCGCGTCGGAACGCGCGGCGGGGGCCCTTCATCTGATCGACGGTCTTCGTTTCGGACGGAGCGGGGACGGCGCGCGGCTGGTCGTCGACCTGAAACGCCCGGCGCGCGTGGCGCGCGTTCATACCGAGGCGGCGACGAAGGGCGCGAGATTCATTCTCGACCTCGCGCCGGTCGGCGCCGAAGCCTTTGCGGCGCTCGCCGGCTGGCCCGAAGCGAAGCCGCCGCCGCTTTCCGCGCAGGCCCCGCCGGCGACGGAGGAGGAAGATGGCGCGCTGATCGTCGTCATCGATCCGGGCCATGGCGGCCTCGATCCCGGCGCCATCTCACGCGGCGTCGAGGAAAAGAACCTCGTGCTCGATTACGCGCGCGCGCTCGCCGCCGCGCTCGACGCTTTGCCGGGGTTTCGGGCGCTGTTGACGCGGCGGGGCGACGAATACCTCTCCCTGCGCGAACGCGTGGCGTTCGCGCGCGAAGCTGGCGCCGGGCTCTTTCTTTCGCTTCACGCCGATGCGCTGGCGAGCGGAGATGCGGCCGGCGCCTCCGTCTATGTGCTGAGCAGGTCGGCGTCAGGACGCGAAGCGGCTGCGCTCGCCGCCGCGCATGATCGCGCCGAAAGCATCGCTGGGGTTCCGCTCGACGCGACGGAGCGCGACGTCGCGCGGGTTCTCATCGATCTCGCCCGGCGGCGCACCGACCAGCGCTCGCGCAATCTCGCGACGCGGCTCGTCGCGGCGCTGCGCAAAGCGACGCCGGTGCTGGAGGGGCGGGCGCTGCAATCGGCGGGATTTCGCGTTCTCAAGTCGCCGGACATCCCCTCGGCGCTGATCGAACTCGGCTTCATGTCGAATGCGGAGGATCGGGCGCGGCTTCTTTCCCCCGCCAGCCGGGACGCCGTCGTCGCCGCCATCGCCGGCGCTGTTGCGGAATGGGCGGCCGCGGAACCGGCGGAGTGACGGGCGAGGGTGGTGGTCCGGCCCGGCGCGCTCACTGGCTCGTGCGATAGTCGCAAACCCGCGAGCGGCGCCGGTAGTCATCGGTCGCGCCGAAGAGCCGGACACGCAGACCGACCGTCAGACTGTCGGGAACGTCCTCGGTCTCGTTGAAATTCCGGTTGGCGTAGACTTCGACGGCGGCGCATTCGTTGGTGTAGGTGACGCTGGCCCGGGCGGTGTTGAAGCGGTCGCTCTCCAGATCGCGCCCGACTTCGCCGGCGAGACGCCAGTTCCTGTTCAGGTCGAGCGCGCCGCCCAGCATCGCCTCGGACCGCTCGTCGAAGGAAAGCGCGGACGGGTCGGCTTCAATGTAGAGAAGGGAGCCGTAAAGCGAAACGGGCGCATGGCGCCCCACGCCGTATATTTCCGCGCGGTTGAACTCGAACTCGTCCGATATACGAGCGCGGGCGCCGAACTGAAGCTGATCGCTATAGGTCAGGCCAAGTGATCCGACGAAATCCGAAGTCGCTCCGGTCAGACCGGCCGCGGACGAGAACTCGTCCTGATCGGTGAACCTGATCACCGCGCCGCCCGCCGCCGTGGCGCCCCAGCCCGCCGGGTCGATCCGGGTGAAGCGGGCGCCGATATTGGCGAACACGCCGGTCTCCACGCGGTCGAAGCCGGTGAAACGGTCGGTCTCGAAGAGGTTCATCTCGTCGAACTCGACCTCAACGCTGTCCTCGTTCGGGATGTCGCCCTGGTTGATGTCGCCAGGGGTTGCGATGAACTGGACGATCGGCTCAAGGATCTGGGTGGCCCCCGTCTCCTCGGAGCGCATGAACGGCATCCGCGCCTCGACGCCGGCGCGCGGCAGGAACCGGTAGGCGGCGCCGTCGAGGGCCGGATCGTCCCCTGTCTGATAGGCGTCGCCGCGCGCGTCCGCGAATCCGCGAAGCACCAGCCCGCCCTCGGTGATGACGCTTCGCGACCAGTCGGCGCCGGCGGAGATGCGCCCGGCATCGCGGCCCTCTTCACGAAAGAGCGCGCCGCCGTCGAGAGAAAAGCCAAGCTCGCCGCCGCCGACAAACGGCGTGTTCATGACCCGCCGAAGCGAAAACTCCGGAACCGGCGCCGGCAGCGTATCCTGCGGCTCGTTACGTCGCAGGCTCTGGGTGTAGCTGAGATTCAGCCCGGCCCGGTTCCGGCCGTCATAGGCGCGGATGAACGCCTCGGAGTTCAGCCTGTCGAGATCGGTGTATTCGTAGCGCCTCAGAAACGGATCGTCGGTCGCGAAGGCGAGATCAAATCCGGTATGAACGCCGTCGCCGAGGCCATAGCGCGCGGTTCCGAACCCGCCGAAGCGGGCGCGGGCGTCCTTGCCGTCGCTGTCGTAATCGGTCACGCCGAGATTAAGATCGAGGTCGATGAAGCCGGTCGCGAAACGGCGGCGGTATTCCGTCTCCAGGATCGCGCCGTCATTGGTGGCGACGAAGGGCGTCAGGGTGACGTCCGAATAATCGTCGACAACGATGTAATAGGGGAGCTTGACGCCGAACCCATAGGCGCCGTCATTGCTGATATCGGGAGCGAGGAAACCCGTCGCGCGGTCCACCTCCGGGCTCGGATGAGAGAAATAGGGCAGGTAGCCGACGGTCGCGCCGAGAACGTCGAAATAGGCGTCCTCGTAATGAATCCGCCGTTCTTCCTGATCGTGGATGATGCGTTCCGCCCGGATTCGCCAGAGCGGGGATGGCGACGCGGCGCAGACTTCACAGGGGCTGAACACCGCCTTCGTGAGGACATTGTAGCGATCCTCGACGCGTTCAGCTTCCGCCGCAGCGAATTTCGCCGCGCCGCCGGCGATCACCGCCTTCGCCCCATCGATGATGCCATTGCGGAATTCGGCGTCGAGATCCGCAGCGTCGGCGAATACCGTCTCGCCGGATTCGGTCCTGAGCACCATGGCGCCGGCGGCGCGGAGCCGATCGGCGTTCGAATCGTAGCTGATCTCGTCAGCGGTCAGCGTCCGTCCGTCTCGAAAGACCTGCACGTCGCCCCGCGCGGTGACGACGCCAGTTTCGCTGGAATAACTGATTTCGTCGGCGATCAGCGCGACCGGCGCGCCGCGCGTCGCGTCCGCGCGGGCCTCCGCAAAAACGAGCTGCGCCAGCGCCGTGACGACCACGATGGAAAGAATGCGGCGAAATTCGAACATCATGCTGGGGGCGGCTCCATCGGGTCGGCGCAGCTTAGGTTCGTGACCCTCGACTAGGCAAGGCGGACCGGGTTCGAATCCGCGGCGCGCCGATCGGGCGCAGGCGCCGGGGCGCGCATGACGCCGGAATCCTCGAAAAATTCGCGAAAGGGCCTCAAATCGCCGCCGCGATACTTATATAGGAGGAGGCGACAGGCGCCCATCGCGGCGCGAGAGCAATGACAGGCGCCATGATCCGTTTCTTCGGCTTTCTATTCAGCGCGGGCTCGATCGCGGTTGTAGCCGGCGTCGCCGTGATCGGCGCCGTGCTCTGGATCTACGACCGCGACCTGCCCGATTACGATGAACTGACGAACTATCAGCCAGCGACGCTGAGCCGGGTCTATTCCGGCGAGGGCGAGGTGATAGCCGAATTCGCCGAGGAGCGGCGGATTTTCACGCCTATCGACGAAATTCCGGCGCTGGTGAAGCAGGCGTTCATCTCCGCCGAGGACAAGAATTTCTACGATCACGGCGGCGTCGACGGGCTCGGCGTTGTGAAAGCGATGGTCGACAATGTGCGCCGAGTTCAGACCGGTGAGCGGCTGCGCGGCGCCTCCACGATAACTCAGCAGGTGATCAAGAATTTCCTCCTTAACTCGGAAAGCGCGGTTGAGCGCAAGATCAAGGAGTTCATCCTCTCGTCCAGAATCGAGAGCGCGCTGAGCAAGGATCAGATCCTCGAACTCTACCTGAACGAAATCTTTCTCGGGCAGAACGCCTATGGCGTAACCGCCGCCGCGCGGCGCTATTTCGGCAAGACGCCGGGCGAATTGGCGCCGGAGGAGGCGGCCTATCTCGCGGCGCTGCCCAAGGCGCCGTCCAGCTATCATCCTGTGCGTCAGCGCGACGCCGCCGTAGCGCGGCGGAATTACGTGCTGGAGGAGATGGCGCAGAACGGTTACCTTGACCGCGCCGAGGCCGAGGCGGCGAAGGCGCGGCCGCTGGCGACGGTGATCGGCGGTGAGATCGAAAGCGATCTGCCGCCAATACCGAACTACACTTATTTCACCGACGAGATTCGTCGCCAGCTTTCCCAGAAGCTCGGCAAGAAGGAGCTGTTCGGCGGCGGCCTGACGGTGCGCGCGACGATGGACCCGGAGTTGCAGTCGCTCGGTGCGCGTGCGCTGCGCGACAAGCTGGAGCGGTGGGACCGTGAGCGCGACGGCTGGCGCGGCCCGCTCTCGACTCTCGAGGGGATCAGCGCCGATGACGAGGCGGGCTGGCGCGAAGCGCTCGCCGCCGCGCCGGCGCCCTCCGATATCGAGGGCTGGACGAAGGCTGTGGTGCTCGAGGTGGGGGAGAAAAGTGCGCGGATCGGCATTCACGAGGTCGAGGAGGATTCCGACGGCCATTACATCCCGTTCGACGATGTGAAGTGGGCGCGACCGCGCCTCGACGGGGGGCGCCTGGGCGCGGCCCCGAGGAAACCGTCCGACGTTTTCTCGGTCGGCGACGTGATTCTCGTCAAGCGAATCAACAAGGATGACGGCAGCTTCGCGCGCTGGTCGTTGCGCCAGGTGCCTCTCATCCAGGGCGCCTTCATGGCGATGGACCCGCATACCGGCCGCGTGCTCGCGCTTCAGGGCGGGTTTTCGTACGAGGCGAGCGTCTTTGATCGAGCGACGCAGGCTTACCGGCAGCCCGGCTCGAGCTTCAAACCCTTCGTCTACGCCGCCGCGTTGGACAACGGCTATTCGCCGGCGACCATCGTGCTGGACGCGCCCGTCGTCGTCTCCTTCGCCGGCGGGGACTGGAAGCCGAAGAATTACTCCAACAAGTTCTACGGCCCCTCGCCGCTGCGGCTCGGGCTGGAGATGTCGCGCAACCTGATGACCGTCCGCCTCGCGCAGGATGTCGGCATGGATATCGTCGCCGATTACGCGGAACGCTTCGGTGTTTATGACGACATGCCGTCGCATCTCAGTTACGCGCTCGGCGCTGGCGAGACGACGCTCTGGCGGATGGTCGCGGCTTACGGAATGTTCGCTAATGGCGGCAGGCGGGTCGAGCCGACGCTGGTCGACAGGGTTCAAGATCGGCGTGGAGAGACAATCTATCGCCATGACCGGAGGGAATGCGACGCCTGCGCCGCCGACGCACCGGGCGAGCGCGAGCCGTGGCCGCGACCGGTGGCGAAACGAATCATGGATCGGATCACCGCCTATCAGCTCGTTTCGCTGATGGAGGGCGTCGCCTCACGCGGCACCGCGGCGCGGCTTTCCGCGCTCGGCGTGCCGGTCGCCGGCAAGACTGGCACGACCAACGACGCCAAGGATGCCTGGTTCGTCGGCTTCACGCCAAACCTCGTGGCCGGTTGCTTCATCGGTTACGACAATCCGACGCCGATGGGTAGAGGCGGCACCGGCGGCGGGCAGTGCGCGCCGGTTTTCCAAGCCTTCATGGAGGAGGCGCTGAAGACCCACCCGGCGGGCGAGTTCAAGGCGCCCGAGGGCGTCGAGTTCGCCATGGTCGACCGCTACACTGGTGAGCGCGTGCCGGACGGATCCGGCGGCAGTGCAATCCGCGAGGTGTTCCGCGCCGGTCAGGCGCCGGACATGTATCAGACCGCGGCGGTTGTCGGCGATCTTTCCTCTTCCTTCTTTGGCGGCGGCGATCTGCCGATGTCGCTTGGCGGCGACGCGGCGACGATCGGCGATGGTGAGAGCGACGCCGCCGGCGGCGCGGAATATGGAGCCGAAACCGGGGCGGAGGGCGGCGCGATCGAGCGCCCGGCCCGCCCGCAACCGCCGCGCAGTTTGGACCGGGATCTGGAGAGCGGCGGGCTCTACTGAATGCGCGCCCGGCGCCGGGCGCCTCAGTCGCAATCCACCTCGGGGCTCGATTGTGGCAGTTCCGGGCTGCCCTCTGGGATTGCGGCGCCGTCATCCACGATCGTATCTTGCCCTGTGGCGAATTGATAAATGGGCGCCGAGCCTGCATTGTTGAAGCCGAAAAGCTGGTCGGGGTCGCCATCGCCCAGAGATAGATCGCCGAACGCGCCGGCGATATTGTCGCCCGAGAGTGGATCGCCCATGAATGTATCTTCGCCGGCGCTGCCGCAGAGACGGTTCAAGTCGTTCGCGTTGCCCGAGGCGCCATAAGCATCGATCAGGTCGTTCCCGTCCCCGCCTCTCGCCAGATTGGAGGCGACACCAGGGAAGAGGTGATCGTCGCCGGAGCCGCCGAAGAGCGTATCGTCAGCCGAGCCGCCGATGAGCGTGTCCGCGCCGCCACTTCCGTCCGCTTCAGCGGGGATCGGCGTGCTGTTCTCGAACCGGCCCAGATCGCCGCCGCCGGCGTAAATGATCCGCGTCGCGAACACGGTGGCGAAGTCCGCCGGAGCCAGAAGCGGGAACGGCGACGGCTGGTCGCTCGGCGCTGGCGGTTGTGCTTCGAACGCGTTGGTGAGGGGGAAGCTCTCTTCGAGCATCTCGCCGGCGGCGGCCCGCGCCCGAGACGCGAAGCCGCGCACTGTCGACGCCGGAGCCCGGAGCCCGTCGGCGGCCGGGATCGCCGTACGCCCTGATCGCCGAACCAGAACACGAGCCGACGGAGCGGCGAGTGATATTCGCGTGAAGATGGATGCGGAGAAGCGTCAATTCGGTAGGAGACCGGATCATTGCGGCGTTGGGAGGTCGGCGTGGGCGTGCCGGCGGCGCATCGGCGTGGCCCCGCCTTTGACCGGGGCGGCGCAGCGGCATATGTGGGGACGGAACGCAATACCGAGAGCCAATCCCATGCGCGCCGAAACGCAATCCATCGTCGAAGCCATCGAGAAATCGATGGCGCTCCTGCGCCAGCGCATCGGCTGGGAGAGCGCCGAGCGCCGCCTGGACGAGCTGAACGCGCGCGCCGAAGATCCGGAACTCTGGAACGATCCCGCCCACGCGCAGAAGGTGATGCGCGAACGCCAGACCCTCGCCGACAAGATCGATGGCTACAACGCGCTGGCGCGCGATCTCGCCGATAATATCGAGCTGATCGCGCTGGGCGAGGCGGAGAATGACGACGAGGTGGTCGCCGAAGCGGAGGCGGCGCTCGCGAAGCTCCGCGACAGCGCGGCGGAGAAGGAACTGGAGGCGCTGCTCGATGGCGAGGCCGACGCCAACGATACCTATCTGGAGATCAACGCCGGCGCCGGCGGCACTGAAAGCTGCGACTGGGCCGCGATGCTGGCGCGGATGTATGTCCGCTGGGCCGAGCGTCGCGGCTACAAGGTCGAACTGACCGCGATGAACGCCGGCGAGGAGGCCGGGATCAAATCCGCGACCTATCTCATCAAGGGACAGAACGCCTTTGGTTGGCTGAAATCGGAAAGCGGAGTTCACCGGCTCGTCCGCATCTCGCCCTTCGACAGCGCGGCGCGCCGGCATACCTCCTTCTCCTCGGTCTGGGTTTATCCGGTGGTGGATGACTCGATCGAGATCGAGATCGCGCCGAATGATATCAGGATCGATACATACCGGTCGTCCGGGGCCGGCGGGCAGCACGTGAACACCACCGATTCAGCCGTTCGGATCACCCATATTCCGACCAATATCGTCGTGACGAGTTCGGAAAAATCCCAGCATCAGAACCGCGATATAGCGATGAAGGCATTGAAATCTCGGCTCTACGACCTCGAGCTCAGACGGCGCAATCAGGCGATCCAGGACGCGCATGACGCCAAGGGGGATATCGGCTGGGGCAATCAGATCCGCTCCTATGTCCTGCAGCCCTACCAGATGGTGAAGGACCTGCGGACCGGGGTAGAGACCTCTGACAGCCAGGGCGTGCTCGACGGCGATCTCGACGCATTCATGGCGGCGGCGCTAGCGCAGGAAGTGACCGGCAAGAGCCGGGCGGAAGCCGAGGCGGCAGCGGAGTAGCGCCGCCGTTCGTTTCAGTGCCCGGCCATCGCGATGTCGCGGAGCACGTCCGCCTCCATCTCGACCTCCGCCAGCCGGTGCTTCACGATATCGCCGATGCTGACCATGCCGACGAGTCGGCCGCGCTCAACCACCGGCATGTGGCGAAAGCGCCGCGCCGTCATCTGGCGCGCGACCGAAGTGAGGCTGTCCTCCGGCGCGCAAGTCATGACCTCGGTCGACATGATCTCCTTGACCGTGGCGCGATGCGCCTCCGCGCCCCTTTCGGCGAGGCATCTGGCGATATCGCGCTCCGAGACGATGCCGAGCATCGCGGAGCCGTCCCCGCTGACAATCAGCGCGCCGACCTGAGCCAGCCTGAGCTTATGGGCGAGAATCTCGACGGTCTCACCTGGCAGCACCGTCACGACCCCGCGGTCGCGCTTGGCTTTCAAGACATCTTTGACTTTCATCCGCTTGTCTCCTCAGCCCGCCGCATCTCAGGCCCTAGGGGGCATCACGGGGCGAAGGAGCGAGGCGACGGCTTGCGCCCCTCCGCTCCTGTCAACATAGACCTTTCGGCCCCATCCCGCCACGCACGAAAGCGAGACCCGCTCGCCTGCCGGTCGCGGGGCGTTGACGCGGCCGGGCCGGCGGCTACCAATGCGCTAGGCCCCGAATTGGCGTATCCATCTCTCCGCCGGGACGGAGAGCCACGCGGGCCTGGCCGGAGATGGCGTAAAGCGCGCCGCCTCTCCAGACAGAAGAGCGCGCGCGATTTCAAATGTCGCCCTGCGCCTCGCGGGGGAGCGGACAGATATATGAATGGGCACCGTCGCCCATCGTCGCCTGAAAGGAAACCCGTTGAAACAGGTCCAACTCATCGCCAACGGTGCGCCGCACGAGGTGTGCAAGGTCGTAGACGTTCCGGACCCCGGCGCGCCGAGGCCGGGCCGGGCCGTCGTCAGGATGATGGCCTGCGGGATCAACCCGGCTGATCTTCTCGGTTTCGAGGGGCGTTATCCTGGTCCCTCCCCGCTCCCGGCCCCGTGCGGGATCGAGGGCGCAGGCGTGATCGAAGCGGTGGGGGAGGGCGGGGATCTCGCCGTCGGCGATCATGTTATCGTGCTCGCCCGCGCCAATTGGGCCGAGAAGGTCGAGGTCGATGCGGCGGCGCTGGCGCGCATTCCGAAGACGCTTTCCTGGCGCGATGCGGCGCAACTGAAGGTCAACCCGCCGACCGCGTATCTGATGCTCCGGGATTACGTGAAGCTGAAACCCGGCGACTGGGTCGCGCAGAACGCCGCAAATTCCGCCGTTGGCCTGCATCTCATCCGGTTCGCCAGGGAGATCGGCGCCCACACCGCGAATTTCGTCAGGCGCGAGGAGTTGGTCGCGCCGCTGAAGGCGCACGGCGCCGATATCGTCCTCGTCGGCGGCGAGGATCAGGCCGCGCGCTTGCGCACCGAGATCGGCGACGCCGCGGCGACGCTGGGAATCGACGCAATCGGCGGCCCCGCGACGCGCTGGATGGCGGATTGTCTTACGGATGGTGCGACGACAGTGAACTATGGCTACCTGTCCGGCGCGCCTTGTGAGATCGAGCCCTCGCACCTTATCGTCCGCGGCCAGACGCTGACCGGCTTCTGGCTTGGGCGCGGGCTCGGCAGGCTCTCCGCGCCGGAACGCGAGGCGCTATTCGCCGACATGGCCGCGGCGTTCGAGGCCGGCCGGATCGTCAGCCCGGTGGAGGCGGAATACGGCCTCGATCAACTCGCGGACGCGCTTCGCCACGCCGCCGCCGGCGGACGCGGCGGCAAGATTCTTCTCACCCCGAATGGAGCCCTTAGATGATCCTCGCCGAAAGCATCAGTCGCCTCGAAACCGAAAGTGCGTTCGAGGTTCTGGCCCGCGCCGCAGAACTGGAGCGGCAAGGGAAGGAAATCGTCAATCTCGGCATCGGTCAGCCGGATTTCAAAACCCCGGAGCACGTCGTCGACGCGGCGATCAAGGCCCTTCGCGACGGCCATCACGGTTACACCCCGGCGAACGGCGTTCTGCCGCTTCGCGAGGCGGTGGCGGCGGACGTGGCCGCGCGGCGGGGGGTCGAGATCGACCCCGGCAACATCATCATCATGCCGGGCGGCAAGCCGACGATGTTTTTCGCGATGATGCTTTTCGGTGAACCTGGGGCCGAGATCATGTATCCCGATCCTGGATTTCCGATCTACCGGTCGATGATCCGCTACACCGGCGCGACCCCGGTTCCGATTGTCCTGCGCGAGGAGAACGGCTTCGCATTTTCCGCCGAGGAGGTGCTGGCCGGGATCACCGAAAAGACTCGTCTGATCATCGTCAATTCGCCGGGTAACCCGACGGGCGGCGCGACGCCGCGCGCGGAGATCGAAAAGCTGGTCGCCGGGCTGATGGACCATCCGCAGGTCGCGGTGCTGGCCGATGAGATCTACTGCCGGATGCTCTATGAGGGGCGCGAGCATGTCAGTTTCCTGAGCTACACGGAGATCCGCGACCGGCTGATCCTGCTCGACGGCTGGTCGAAGACGTATGCGATGACTGGCTGGCGGCTCGGTTGGTCATATTGGCCGGACGGACTGGTGGAAAAGGCGACCCGTCTCTGCGTCAACGCGCATTCCTGCGTGAACGCGGCGACGCAATTCGCCGGGATCGCCGCGCTGGAAGGACCGCAGGACGCGGTGGAGGAGATGATGCGCGCCTTCGATGAGCGTCGAAAGGTGATCGTTGGCCGGCTGAACCAGCTTCCCGGCTTCACCTGCCTCGATCCCGCGGGGGCGTTCTACGCCTTTCCGAACGTGAGCGGGACCGGGATGGACGCGAAGACCCTTCAGAAGCGGTTTCTGGAGGAGGCCGGCGTCGCCACTGTGGCGGGGCCGAGCTTCGGCGTTCATGCTGACGATTACATCCGCTTCAGCTACGCCAATTCGGTGGAGAATATCGAAGAGGCGATCCGCCGGATCACCTCCTGCCTCTGATCAACAGGCGCTTCGCCGCCTGGCGGCGAAGCCCAGCCCCGCGAGGGCGGCGACAAGAAGGAACGCGGGCGCCGGAAGCGGCACGGCCGAGACGACGGAGCCTGCAACAAGAAGACGTCGCGACGCTGCGCCGCCGCAATTCGCGATTGCGCAAATGCCCTCGGATCTGAACGTGTCTCCAACAGTGAGGTTGAGGGCGATCAATCCTCCCAGATTCGTCATTTCCGCCGCGAGACTGACGATCAGGCGGGGGTCGCCGGAAAACCCGGGGCCTCCCGTGTCGGCGCCCAGGAAATCCGGGAGACTGGCGGTCGACGGGCTTACCGCCTTTACATAGGTGTCGCCGCCCCTGATCGACCCTGCGGTGGTGACGATGTTGATCGCGCTGAAGGCATCGGTTTCGGCGTCGTAATCGTAGCAGCCGGACGCGGCGCCGCCGCCGCTGAAGGTCCAGTCCCGAAGGGTCCAGGTTTTTGTCGCGGCTTCGGCCGGCGCCGCGGTGGCGAGCGCGAGGCCGGCTGCGGCGGCAAATGTCATGATGGTCAGGTTCATTTGATTCTTCATACGTCTGAAATCGTGAAAGAAAATGTGGGGGCGTGGCGTGTCAGATTCGAAATGAACAACTGCGTTATGCGATAATAAAGCTCTTCATCTAAACACTAATTTCGATTGCATGATTGCACATCTAGCCGATGGGCCGTTTGACCTCCCGTTATTCAGCCGGATAAAGCTTTGCACGGACGGTTAAACCCGCCCTGGTCACTTTGCTCGGTCGCCAGCGCCGAACTGGCTATGGGGAGACTCGCGGACTCTGATGCGGCGGTGAGGAGTGGCTTCGCCACAAAAAAACGGGAGCGCCTGAGCGCTCCCGCCATGTTTCTTGTATTCGCTTCGAAGAGGTCAGGCGGCGGCGCGGCGCCGGCGCGAGACGAAGCCGAAACCGGCGAGGCCGGACAGCAGCAGGAGCGCCGAGGCCGGCAGCGGCACGGCGTTGACCGTCAGTTCGCCGATGTCGAACCCGTCGACGGACGCTCCCGTCCCGGACGTGATGTCGACCAGCGTCAGTCGGCTGAAAATCCCATTGCCGACATTGGCGATGTCGATCGTGAACTTCGTCGATGAATTGGTCTGCGTCTTCGTGATCAAGGCGCCGTTCATTTCGATCGCGGTCGGCGCGCCGTCGTTCGACAGCGTGCCGATCTGGATGGCGCCTGTGCTGTCGAAGCTGTTGGCGCCGTCGAGCCCGCCTGGGCCGCTGACGCTGCCGCCGAGAAACAGATTGACCGCTTCCGGGAACAGCGGGTTCGGCGTGTTGTTGGTGATCTCGATCACCATGATCGGGTTCGCCAGCGCCTGCGGGTCGACGGAAGCCGAGAGAAACCCGCCGAGACCGAGCGAGAAGATCGACTGATTCGTTGCGATACCGTCGCTGATCTTTCCGAGGTCAGACCGATCAGCCGCGACGGAGCCGCCGGCGCCGTTCAGGCCCTGGTTGGCGGTGATGCTGACGGCGTTCGCCGCCATCGGAAGGCCAGCCGCAAGCGCGGCTGCCAGTATTAGTGCCTTCATGGAATTGCCCCTTCCACTCGATTGATTCACAACGGCGACAGATACGGTCGCACACACTACACACACATCGTGATTGAATAGATCTTACATAAAATGCGATCGATGTCGACGCGCTGTCGCAAGCTCATGGAACATGCGACGACATCACGCGCCCGGCCGGCCGGCGGGCGGGCGCGATCCGGTTCAGTTGCCGCCGTGCGCCGGTTTGGTAGCCGCTGGCGCGGCGCCGGCGGTCTTGAGTGGGTCCTCGGCGCGCTGCACCGAGCCTTCGAAATGGGCGCCGCTCTCGATAGCGATGGTCTTGTGAATGATATCGCCCTCGACCTTGGCGGATGATGTCAGGCGTACCTTGAGCCCGCGCACCCGTCCCTTCACATGGCCATTGACGACAATGTCGTCGGCGACGACCTCACCCGAAATCACCGCTGTTTCACCGACGGTTACGAGATGCGCGTGGATGTCGCCCTCGATCGTGCCCTCGATCTGAATGTCGCCATTCGTGGTGAGGTTGCCGGTGATCTTCAGATCGGTCGAGATCACAGAGGGGGCCGCCTTCGGTTTCGCCGCGGATGACGACGCCGTGGCGGAGGGGGCGGCGGACGAAGCAGGCGGAGCGCCCGGCGTCGACGATTTCGGAGAAATGGTGTGCGCTTCGTGTTTCGGAGCGGGTTCGTTGGTCTTGCTCTTAGAGAACATTTCGTGCGGCCTCGATATATTTCACGGGATTGACGGGGGTGCCGTCAATTCGGACTTCGTAGTGAAGATGGGTGCCGGTGCTGCGCCCGGTGCTGCCCATATCACCGATCCGGTCGCCGCGCTCGACGTGAGCGCCGACTTTCACGCGGGTCCGGTTGAGATGAGCGTATACGGTTTCGTAGCCGAACGCATGTTCAATCTCCACCACCTTGCCGTAACCGCGACGCCAGCCGACATAGGCGACCTTTCCTGCCGCGGTCGCATGGATGGGCGAGCCCCGCCGCCCGGCCATGTCGAGGCCGGTATGACGCGCCCGCCGGCCGTTGATCGGGTCCTGCCTGACGCCGAAAGGCGACGTATAGCGCACGCTGGTCGCCGGCCGTCCGAACGGCATGCGATCAGCCGCGATGCGGAGCAGATTGACGCGCTCGAGATTCGACATCAGCGCCGCCAGGCGCGGCGCGTCGTCCGCATCTTCGCTCAGCGCCTCTACCTCATCGGCGGGCAGGAACGGGCCGCCGGCGCCGCCATGCTCACGGCGAACCGCGTCGAGGATCGGATCCAGCTTCACTCCGGTCTCCTCGAATACGCTCTCGAGCGAGCCGAGGCTGGCCGCGGCCGCATCCTCGAGCTGGGTGAACAGCCGGTCCTGGCGCGCGGCGCGTTCAGATATCTCTTCGCTTAGCTCGTCGATCTGAAGGGTTAGCGACTGCGTGGTCTCGGCGGCGTCGTCGCGGGCGGTGACGACGTCGTCCAGCGTCGCGTTGAGCGCGGCGAGCATGTCGGCGCGCGACTTGGCCTCGCGACTCTTTTCGGCGAGCGCGGCCTCCAGCGTCGCGACCCGGTTCTCGGTCGCCTGGCAGAGCGTCAACGCGGCGTCATGCTCTTCGGCGAGGCTGACGAGACGACTGCGCTCGGATTGAAGCCGGGCGGCGAGTTCGCGCCCATTCGCCATCGCATTGGTCAGTGTTTCATGCTCTTCCGCCAGACGCGCGGTGGAAAGATGCGCCGCTCTCCTCGCGATCGAGAGCGCTTCGGCGGCTTGGATCGTCTTTCGCGTCAGGGTTGCTATCCGCGCTTCGTAGGCGGCTTCTGTCGCCGCCAGCCGTTCGGTCGCGGCCGAAGCCCGGATCGCGGTCTGCGCCAGCTTCAGGCTTGCAAAGCCGGTCCAGCCGAGTCCAGCGACGACGAGCGCCGCCGCGCAGACCTGCGCGAGCGGCGAGACCCGGAAATAGCGCGTGCTGGCCTCCGAGCGCAGAATCAGCCGTCGTTCCGGAAACAAGAACGCAAGACGTCGGTTCACGCCTTCGCTTAGTCTCTGGAGCATTCCGCCTCCGCCACTCTCTCTCGCCTAGTTCTTATCGCGGATTTTTGATCCGCGTTGCCGATGTGCCTACGCGATCGGCGGGCGAGCATCAAGAATTTACTCGCCTCACCCGGCGTCATTGACGAGCGGCCAATAGAAATCGGGCGGCAGGCCCGCCTCCCCGCGCTTTTCTTCGTTGAAGGGCGGTTTCGGACCGGCTGGGAAATATTTGCGAACGAGGGCGTGAAATGCGGGTTTCGGGTCATCGTCGCGCCGGCCACAGAGGAAATTGAACCACTTCGCGCCATAGGCGACATGCGCGACCTCCTCGGCGTAGATCACGCGAAGCGCGGCGACGCTTTTCTCGTCGCCGGCCGCCTCGAAAGCCGCGATCATCCCCGGCGTCACGTCCAGCCCGCGCGCCTCCAGCACCATCGGCACGACCGCGAGCCGCGCCATGATATCCGCCCGCGTGTCCTTCGCCGCGCGCCACATGCCGGCGTGAGCGGGCAGGGCGCCGTAATGCGTTCCCATCGCCTCCAGCCGGTCGGCGACCAGGCCGAAATGCTTCGCCTCGTCATCGCCGGCGGCGACCCAGTCGTCGAAAAACCCGGTGGGCAGGTCGCGGTCGGCGAAACGCGCCGCCATGTCCCAGTGCAGATCGATCGCGTTCAACTCGATATGCGCGATGGCGTGGAGCAGCGCCGCGCGGCCAGCCGCCCCGCCCCGGCGCCGCTTCGGCATATCGCGTGGCGGAAGCAGCAAGGGCGTCGCCGGGCGCGCGGGCGCGTCGGGTGGCGGAGTGTCGCCTATCCGCGCCTCGCCCCGGGCGCGGGCGTCCCGCCAGAGCGCCGCGGCCGCCCGCGCCTTTCGCGCCTTTTCGCGCGCGTCGCTCTCCGTCAGGACGCCAAGCGCGAGCTGGGTCAGGTGCGGCGTATCAGTCAAGCGCCTGCGCCGCCCTGAGAACGTCGGCCACGTGGCCCTTCACCTTCACCTTGCGCCAGACCTGCCGGACGACGCCTGCGGCGTCAATCAGGAAAGTGGCGCGCTCCACCCCCATATGAACCTTTCCATACATGTTCTTCTCGACCCAGACGCCGTAATTTTCGGCGGTGGTCCCGTGCTCGTCGGAGGCGAGAACGACCCCGAGCCCGTGTTTCGCAATGAACTTCTCGTGTTTCTGAACGCTGTCTTTGGAGACTCCGATCACCGTGACGCCGGCGGCCGCGAACGCCGCCGCTTCGGTGGTGAAGTCGAGCGCCTCGGTAGTGCAGCCGGGCGTGTCGTCCCTCGGATAGAAATAGAGGACGGTTTTGCCGCCCGTTCCCGCGCCGAGGGCGACCTCGCCGCCGGGGGCGGGCAATGTGAACGCGGGGGCCGCGTCGCCCGGCTTCGGACCTTGGAGATTTGGCATCAGTCGCTCCTTCAAGCGGATCGGATTCATGGTTAAGGTGCGCCGGGAACCTGATCGGGACCGCCGCCGGGAGACGCCGCTCCGCGGCGCGCCCATCGCGACCATAGGGATTTCGCCGGGCCTTGCGTCAAGGGGGGTATCGGCGACAGGAGAGCGCATGGCGCGATGCGGACGATGAGCGAAGAGAAGAAGAGCGCCCGGACGCCGCGCGAACGCCGCGGTCTCGCCTCGCGACTCGGACGAATTGTCGGTGGGGTGCTGAGCGCGCTTCTCCTCGTCGCCATTCTCGCGCCCGGCGCAGTCTATCTCAGGCTCGTCGCGGGGCCGATCGACCTCGATCCGCTGCTGCCGCTAATTGAGCGTGAAGCCTCCGCGCGGCTGCCGGGCGCCCGCCTTTCGATCGGATCGGCGCGGATTGAATTCGTGACGGAGGACGAACGCGGCGGCGCGATGATAACGATTAGCGACGCCGTGCTGATCGACGATGAGACCGGGCCATTCGCGCTGGCGCCCGAACTCTCCGCGCGGTTCCGTACATCGGACCTGATCGCCGGGCGTTTCATCCCCAGCGACGTCGTCCTGACCGGGCTATCCGGTCGATTGGTGCGGGCGCCTTCCGGCGCGTTCCGTTTCGGCTTTGGGGGCCTCTCGGACGATGCGTCCGGCGATGGCGCGGCGGCGTTCGAAAGGATCCTTCTCGCCGCGACCGCCGCAGAGCCGAGCGCCGATTCGGATGGGGCGGACGATGGCGAGGGGGACGATCTGTTTGATGCTCCGGGCCGGCGAAGATTGAAGCTGCGTGACGCCTCGATCCTCTATCTCGACCAGTTCGCCGACCGGGTCTACCGGGCGGAAGGGGTGGAGATCACCTTCTGGAGCGGGCGGCGCGGACTGGCGGCGCGCGCCCGCGTCGCGCTCGACGGCGGGCGGCATGGTCAGGTTTCGGGCGATATACGTGGCCGACGCGTCGGCGCGGACGAAATCGACCTGTCGGTTCGGTTCGAGAATGCGTCGCCGGGCGATATCGCGGGACAGATCGTCGCGCTCGACTGGCTCGCGGCGTTCGACGCGCCGGTCGATGGCGAGATCGATCTGAAGATGGACATGGAGGGAACGTTGCGCGCCCTCACCGGGCGGTTCGAGGCCGGCGTCGGACGCATCGCGTTCGATGAGGAGACGTCGGAGCCGATCAGCGCCGCCGCGTTGGACTTCACCTATCAGCCGGAAACCAGCCGGTTTCAGATCGATGAAGCTTCGCTCGACGCCGAGCGCGCCCGGTTTCGCGCGGCCGGATTCGTGCAGGTTAACCGGGGCGATGATTCTGCGCCGCGCGACGTCGTCGCCCAGCTCGATTTTGATGACATAGGGGTCTCCGCGCCTGAGTTTTTCGATGCGCCGCTCGCTTACGGCGAAGGACGATTGACCGGACGGGTTACGCTGGACCCGCTCTTGATCGAGATCGGCGAATTGCGGCTCGATCGTGAGCGAATGCGTCTCGCGGCCGCGGGACGGCTCTGGCCGGAGGTCGGCGGCTGGCGCGCCGACATGACGATCGATGGCGGTGATTTCACGCTGGACGAAATGATGGCGCACTGGCCGCGCCAGGCTGCCCCTGGCGCGCGCGAATGGATGCTCGCGAACATGGAGGCGGCGGAGATCGTCGACGCGAACGCCGTGGTGCGACTCGGTGGCGGCGCCGAGGAGGAGTTGAAGATCGATTTCACCTTTCGCGACGCGGTCGGTTATCCGCTCAGGCCGATGCCGCCGATCCGCGGCGGAGTCGGCTCTGGCCAGGTCGATCTCAAGCGGTTCTCGCTGTCGCTCGACGAAGGGCATGTGAGGCCCGTGGGCGGCGGCGTGCTGGAGCTCGCCGGTTCGACCTTCGTGATCGCCGATCTCGACCATCCGGCGACGCCCGGAACCGCGACCATACGGGCGACCGGCGCCGTTGCGGATGCGCTGGCGCTGATCGACAGCGAGCCGCTGAAGCTAACCTCGGCGCTCGGCGTGCCGTTTGGAGAGGTCGCAGGGACGGCGGAGATCGAAGCGGTCACCACGATCCCGTTGCTGAAGGACTTGTTGCTGGAGGATGTCGCGGCCTCGGCCACCGCCGTCTTTCACGACGTCGCGCTGACGGCGCCTGGGCTGGAGCGGCTCGCCTCGGCCGATACGCTGACGCTGGACGCGAGCACGACGGGCTTCCTGCTTGCCGGCGACGTTATCGTCGGGACGATCCCGGCGGAGATCGTTTGGCGTGAGGAATTTTCGCCGTCCGAGCGGTCGATCACCGCGCGCGCGGATGTGACGCCGGCGCGGCTGGCGGAATTCGGGATCGATCAGGCGTGGTTCTCCGACGGGCGCGCGCAGGTCGTGGCGACGATTTCCCCCACCGCCGTTTCGACGCAGTTCTCGATCGAGACGGCGCTCGATGGCGCTACGCTTTCGATCCCCGAGATCGGCTGGTCGAAGCCGGCCGGAGCCAAGGGATCGCTTTCCGCCGCCGGGGTGCTTGCGGGAAGCCGGCTCACGCTCGACCAGTTCGCGCTGCGCTCGGCCGATCTGGTCGCGGCCGGCGCCGGCGCGACCGATGCGGAGGGCGCGCCGGAGCGCGTTGAGCTTACCGAGTTCCGATATCGTGGCGGCGTCGACCTGAAGCTGAACGCCGAGCGCGAGGGCCGCTTCTGGCGAATCGCCGTAAATGGGCCTTTTCTGGACCTCACCAGCCTCGACGATCTGATCGACGAAGCGATCTCCGACGGTCTCGACGCGCCGGAGGCCGAGGCCGGTCCGATCGCGCCGTTCCGCGTCGACGCGAAAATCGGCGAACTGCGGGTGACTGAGGACCGGGCCTTCAACGATGTCGAAGGGTTCCTGCGTCGCACCGTGGTCAATGAGGTGGTCGCGGCGGCGGATGCGCGACTCGCCGAGGGCGCGCCGGTCAGCGCCAACCTGATGCGCGGGCCGGAGGGCGGGCGGATGCGGCTCCGCATCGACGACGCCGGGCGTTTTCTGCGCGACGCCAAGGCCTTCGAGGACGGCTCGGGCGGGGTTCTGGTTCTTCGGGCCGATATCGCCAAGGGCGATCCTCTGCGTCTCTCGGGCGATGTCCGGGTGCGCAATATCGTCATTCACAAGGACGCCAAGCTGGAGCAGATGCTGGAGGGCGCGGAGCTTTCCGATCTTCGCGAGAAGATGCGCGACAACGGAATCGTCTTCGACAGCATTCTCGCGCCCTTCAGTTATGAAAACGAACGGATTGCGCTCGACGATGCCGTGGCGAAAGGACCGTCGATCGGCGTCAATATCTCCGGTGACTACGTGATTGGGGAGGACAGGCTGGATATGAGCGGCGTCTTCACGCCGCTCTACCGGATCAACAGCGCGGTTGGCGGTATTCCACTTATCGGCAAACTTCTGACCGGCGGCGATGGCCAGGGGCTGTTCGCCTTCACGTTTTCCGTCAATGGACCGATCGCGACGCCGGATGTCTACGTCAACCCGCTTTCCGTTCTCGCGCCGGGCATCCTGCGGCGGATATTCGAAGGTGCGGCGGAGGTGGAGGCCGACGCCTCCACCAGCCTCACGCCGCTCAAGGACGACACGGAGCGCTAATCCGGATCAGGCGCGTCCGGCCAGCGCGTGGCGCTTCTTGCCGGCGGAGAGCTTCAACGGCCCGGTCTCGAAATCCCCGGCGCCGAAAAGCCGTCCCGGATCCGTCACTGGCGCGTCGTTAACGCGAGCGCCGCCCTCGGCGATCAGCCGTTTCGCCTCCTTGCCGCTGGCGGCGAGCCCGGCGCGGACGAAAAGCTGCGCGGCGCTGAGTCCGGCGGCGATCTCGGCCGCGTTGAAATCGACCCGGGGCAGGTCGGCGCCCGCGCCGCCGGCCCCGAAAGTCTCCGCCGCCGTCGCCGCCGCGCGCTTCGCCGCCTCGCGGCCGCGCGAGAGGGCGGTGGTTTCGTTCGCGAGGATCTCCTTCGCCTCGTTCAACTCCGCCCCTTCGAGCGCTTCGAGCCGGGCGATCTCGTCGAGCGGCAATTCGGTGAAGAGCTTCAGGAAGCGGCCGACATCGGCGTCCGCGGTGTTGCGCCAGAATTGCCAGAAATCATACGCCGGCAGCATCTCCTCGTTCAGCCAGACCGCGCCGCCGGCGGTCTTACCCATCTTCGTCCCGTCCGCCTTGGTCAGGAGCGGCGAGGTCAGCCCGAACACTTCCGCCCCGTTCACCCGACGCGTGAGATCGACGCCGTTGACGATGTTGCCCCACTGGTCGGAGCCGCCCATCTGGAGCCGGACGCCCATGCGGCGGTTCATCTCCATGAAATCATAGGCCTGAAGCAGCATGTAATTGAATTCGAGGAAGGTCAGCGGCTGCTCGCGGTCGAGCCGGAGGCGCACGCTGTCGAAGGTCAGCATCCGGTTGATGGTGAAATGCCGGCCGAAATCGCGCAGGAAATCGACATAATTCAGCGCGTCCAGCCAGTCGGCGTTGTTGGGCATGATCGCGTCGGTCGGCCCGCCGCCATACGTCAGGTAGGCGGAGAAGACTTTCTTGATCCCCTCCATGTTCGCGCCGATCTGCTCGTTGGTCAGGAGTTGGCGCGCCTCGTCCTTGCCGGACGGGTCGCCGATCCGCGTCGTCCCGCCGCCCATGAGCGTGACCGGCTTGTTCCCAGTCTTCTGGAACCAGCGCAGCATCATGATGTTCACCAGATGCCCGACATGGAGAGAAGCGCCGGTGCAGTCATAGCCGACATAACCGGGAACGCCCCCGGCGCGCAGCGCGTCGTCGAGCCCCTGCAGATCGGTGCAGTCCTGGATGAACCCACGCGAAGTCAGCGTGTGGAGGAAGTCTGAGCGTGGCGAAAAGGTCATGTTCGGTCTCGGCTGGATCGGTCGCGTCTGGCGGGGCGGGTTGCGTCGCTCTATACCGGAGCGGGCCTGAAAGGGAAGTGCATGGCGGAACCGATCTGGGCGCTCGGCATGATGTCCGGCACTTCGCTGGACGGAATTGACGCGGCGCTCGTCCTCACCGATGGCGAGACCATCTCCGCGTTCGGGCCGGGCGCCGAAACCCCGTTCCGCGCCGGCGAGATGCGCCATGTCGAGGCGGTGATGGGGGACTGGCGCGCCTTTCGCCCACCCGCCGGCGCGGCGCGCGCGGACAAGCTGCTGAAAGCCGAGCGCGACGTTCTTCGCGCCCACGCCGCCGCGGCTGCGGCGCTGCTCGCCGATGCGGCAGAAGCCCCCGCGGTGATCGGTTTTCACGGTCAGACCGTCGCCCATGCGCCCGACGAGGGCTGGACATGGCAGATCGGCGACGGGGCGGCGCTGGCGCGGGCGCTGAACCGGCCGGTCGTCTGGGATTTTCGCTCCGACGACATGAAGGCGGGGGGTGAGGGCGCGCCGCTCGCGCCGTTCTTTCATTTCGCGCTCGCCAAGCATATCGGCGCAGCGGTGCCGGTCGCCTTTCTGAATATCGGCGGCGTCGCCAACGTCACCTGGGTGAATCCGGCGCTTTCGGCGCCCGAGACTGCGGGCGCGCTTGTCGCCTTCGACACCGGGCCGGGCAACGCGCTGATAAACGACTGGATGGCGCGAAGAACCGGCGCGCCGCTGGATCGCGATGGCGCGGCGGCGGGCGCCGGCCGGGTGAGTCGCGCGGCGCTGCGTTCCAACGCCGCCGCCGCCTATCTCGACCGTAAGCCGCCGAAATCCCTCGACCGCAACGAATTTGCGGCGGTTCTGGCGGCGGTGGACGGACTATCAGTCGAGGATGGTGCGGCGACGCTGACCGCGCTCACCGCCGAAACCGTGGCGGAGAGCCTGCGCCACATGCCCGCGCCGCCTTCGCGCTGGCTGGTCTGCGGCGGCGGGCGGCGGAACGGCGCGATGATGCGGATGCTGGGGGAACGGATCGACGCTCCGGTCGATCCGGTGGAGGCTGTGGGCCTCGACGGCGACCTGATCGAGGCGCAGGCTTTCGCCTATCTCGCCGTCAGGGTCATGCGCGGCCTGCCGATCTCCGCCCCGGCGACCACGGGCTGCGCGGCGCCGGTCGCCGGCGGACGGATATCAAGGTCGGATCGGAACCCCGCTCAGGTCCAGGTCATAGCGACGAGAACCAGAATCCCGCCGAGCAGCGCGCCGGAGACGAAAACGCCGGCCAGGGGATAGAGGCCGCCGATCGCCGGCTCGTCATGCGGGTCGCCCTGCTTCGGTTGCCTGTCCTTCAGGTGCAGCGGGTTTTCTTCCGGTTCGATCATCTCTCGTCTCCTTCTTTGCGAGAGAGACGCACGCTTGCAAGCCGAGTGCGTCACCCGGCGTCGCGGTCGGCGAGGGCGGTCGTGCGCCACTCTCGGGAAGGAACGCCCGATGCGCAGCGATGGTTCCCGAGACGGTTTCCGGGCCGCCTTGCGCGCCCGGGGGCGGCACCGGGTCTATTCCGGCAGCGACGCCTTCAGTTCCGCCGTTCGCTGGTCGACATATTGCTCGACGGTGGCGGTCATCTCGTCCATGCCGTCCTCGAAGAAATGATTGGCGCCCGGCACGGTGGTGTGCGTGACGGTGATGCCGCGTTGCGACTGGAGCTTCTCGACCAGTTTCACGATGTCTTCGGGCGGCGCGATTCGGTCGGCTTCGCCGTTGATGATCAACCCGGACGAGGGGCAGGGCGCGAGGAAGGTGAAATCATACATGTTCGCCGGCGGCGCGACCGAGATGAAGCCTGAAGCCTCCGGCCGTCGCATCAGAAGCTGCATGCCGATCCAGGCGCCGAAAGAGAATCCGGCGATGAAGGTGATCTTGGCGTCGGGCTTCAGGCTCTGCAGATAATCGAGCGCGGCTGCCGCGTCGGACAGCTCGCCAATTCCCTGGTCGAACTCCCCCTGGCTGCGCCCGACGCCGCGGAAATTGAACCTCAGCACGGAATAGCCGAGGCGATGAAATATGTAATGCAGGTTGTAGACGACCTTGTTGTTCATGGTGCCGCCGAACTGCGGATGCGGGTGCAGCACCAGCGCCACCGGCGCGTCGCGCTCCTTCTGCGGATGGTAGCGGCCTTCGAGACGCCCATCAGGGCCGGGGAAAATTACTTCGGGCATCTGGCATCCTGTTCAACACCGGCGGGGAATCGTTGACTGTTGCGCTCAGCCAATTTAGAACCGTTCCAAAGTTTGACAGGCCCCGCGCACGACCCTGTGATTAGGGGGTCCGGGCCTGCAAGGTCAACGATTCGCGCTCATTCGCCGCAGGCTGGGAGGCCCGGATATGAAGCTCAGCACCAAGGGTCGCTACGCGGTCACCGCGCTCGCCGACATCGCGCTTCAGGGCGAGGCCGCGCTGGTCAGCCTCGCCGACATCGCCGGGCGGCAGAATATCTCGCTCGCCTATCTCGAGCAGCTTTTCGTCAAGCTCCGCAAGGCCGGCGTGGTCGACAGCGTGCGCGGGCCGGGGGGCGGTTACCGGCTGGCGAAAGGGGCTGCGGGAACGCGGATCTCCGAGGTGATGATGGCGGTTGATGAGCGGCTGAACGCGATGGGATGCGAGAGTCGCGGCAAAGACAGTTGCAGCGGGTCGCGCGCGACTTGCCTTACGCATGACCTCTGGGAGCAGCTTTCCTCGCATGTCTACGTGTTCCTGAATCAGACGACGATCGCCGATGTGATCGAGGATCGCATGGCGCCCTGTCCGGCGGTGCCGGATTTCGGCACGATGCTCGAAAGCGATTCAGACGCGGAGGGGGCGACGGCGTGACCGCTGCGCGCGTCTATCTTGACTGGAACGCCTCGGCCCCGCTGCGGCCGGAGGCCCGCGCCGCGATGCTGGCGGCGATGGACGCGGTCGGCAATCCGTCATCCGTTCATGCGGAGGGCCGCGCCGCGTGGGCGATCGTCGAACGGGCGCGAATCGAAATCGCCGCTCTCGTCGGGTGCGGGGCCGAGCAGGTGGTCTTCACCTCCGGCGCCACCGAGGCGGCGGCGTTGGCTGCAGCCAGTCTGCCGGGCCTTGTCGGCGGCGGCATCGAGCATGATTGCGTCGCGGCGCATCTGGCGGGCGCGGTTCCTGTCGATTCGTCGGGCGCGCTGCAGGCGGCGCCCGCCGGCGTTCCTCTCGCCGCGCAGGCGGCCAACCCGGAAACGGGGGTCATGCAGACCCGTCAGGGCGCGCTTGTCGATGCGGTTCAGGCGGTCGGACGGACGGGCTGGCGGCTCGGCGCGGAGACGCGCTTCGCGCTCCTTTCCGCGCACAAGATCGGCGGGCCGAAAGGCGTCGGCGCGCTGATCGCCGCCGCGGCCCCCAGCGCCCTGCTGAAAGGGGGCGGGCAGGAGCAAGGCCGCCGCGCCGGCACCGAGAATGTGATCGGAATCGCCGGTTTCGCCGCCGCCGCCGCCGCCGCGCGGGGGGAGTTCGAGGCCGGCGTATGGGATAATGTCGCCGCGCTCAGAGATCGGCTCGAGGATGCCCTTGAAGCCGGGGCGCCGGGGCTCGACATAATAGGACGGGGCGCGCCTCGCCTGCCTAACACCACATGTTTCGCGGCGCCCGGCTGGCCGGGAGAGACGCAGGTGATGGCGATGGACCTCGCCGGGTTCGCGGTCAGCGCCGGATCGGCTTGCTCATCGGGCAAGGTCAACCGCGCGAGCCGCACCCTCCTGGCGATGGGCGCGGACAAGATTACGGCCTCGAGCGCGCTGCGCGTCTCGATCGGCCCGACGACGGATGAGGCGGAGGTCATGGCCTTCGCCGGCGCCTGGACCGCCGCTTACCAACGGCGCCGGGCGAAAGCGGCCTGAAGGCCGGAAGGAGTTATGATGGCGCTCGAAGAAATGCGTGTGAAGGACGATCTGCGTGTGAAGGAAGGTGTCGATGACGAGACGGTGGAAGCCGTCCGCACGGTTGGCGAGCGTTACAAATACGGCTTCTCGACCGAGATCGACACGGAATTTGCGCCGATGGGCCTTTCCGAGGACATTGTGCGGCTGATCTCCGGGAAGAACGGCGAGCCGGAATGGATGACCGACTGGCGTCTCGACGCCTATCGGCGCTGGCTTGAGAAAGAAGAGCCGAAATGGGCGATGGTCGATTATCCGAAGATCGACTTTCAGAAGCAGTATTACTACGCCCGCCCGGCCTCCATGGCGCTGGAGAAACCGAAATCGCTCGACGAGGTCGATCCGGCGCTGCTGAAGACATATGAGAAACTGGGCATTCCGCTGAACGAACAGGCGATCCTCGCCGGCGTCGAGGGCGCCGAAGAGGCGCCGGAGCGCAGGGTCGCGGTCGATGCGGTGTTCGATAGCGTTTCGCTCGGCACCACGTTCAAGGACGAACTGGCGAAGGCCGGGGTGATCTTCTGTCCGATCTCGGAGGCGATCCGCGACTATCCGGAGCTGGTGCGGAAATATCTCGGCTCCGTCGTGCCGATTTCCGACAATTTCTATGCGACGCTGAACTCCGCCGTCTTTTCAGACGGCTCGTTCGTCTACGTGCCCGAGGGCGTGCATTGCCCGATGGAGCTGTCGACCTATTTCCGTATCAACGCGGAGAACACCGGTCAGTTCGAGCGCACGCTGATCATCGCCGACAAGGGCGCCAAGGTGAGCTACCTTGAGGGCTGCACGGCGCCGAAACGCGACACCGCGCAGCTTCATGCGGCGGTGGTCGAGCTGGTCGCGCTCGAGGGCGCGGAGATCAAGTATTCGACTGTCCAGAACTGGTATCCGGGCGACGAACAGGGGCGCGGCGGCATCTACAATTTCGTCACCAAGCGCGCCGATTGCAGGGGCGACCGCTCCCGCGTGATGTGGACGCAGGTCGAGACCGGCTCCGCCGTCACCTGGAAATACCCCTCCTGCATCCTGCGCGGGGACGAGAGCCAGGGCGAATTCTATTCGATCGCCATCGCCAACAACGCCCAGCAGGCCGACACCGGCACCAAGATGATCCATCTCGGCAAGAACACCCGCTCGCGGATCGTATCGAAGGGAATCAGCGCCGGGCGCGCGCAGAACACCTATCGCGGGCTGGTCTCGATGCACCCGAAGGCGAAATCGAGTCGCAACCACACGCAGTGCGACAGCCTGCTGATCGGCGGCGACTGCGGCGCGCACACGGTTCCCTATATCGAGTGCCGCAACAACTCGAGCCGGGTGGAGCATGAGGCGACCACGTCCAAGGTCGATGACGATCAGCTCTTCTACTGCCGCCAGCGCGGCATGACCGAGGAGGAGGCGGTCGCGCTCGTCGTCAACGGGTTCTGCAAGGAGGTGCTGCAGGAGCTACCGATGGAATTTGCGGTCGAAGCGCAGAAACTGGTCGCGATCAGCCTCGAAGGATCGGTGGGATGATCGCGGAACTGCGGGACGATCCCCCCAGCGCGCCGCCGCAGAAGGTGAGCGCGCCGCCCGCGCTGCCGCGCGTCTCGGTTGGCCATGTGGGCCGACTCGAGGTGACGTGGCGGACGCGGTGGCTGATCTTCGCGCATGTCGTGATCTTCGTCGCTTCGCAGATGGTGGACGAGTTCGTCGAGTGGATCGCGGCCCCGCTCCATCTGGTTCCGGCGCAGGCTTCGGTTCTGGAGATCACGCTCGGGCTGGTCTTCTTCCTGCTGTGGAGCGCGTGCATGCTGGCTCTGATCCGGGGGCCGGGCCGACGCTCCGGCCCGGATTGATCAGAGTTCGGAACATGGTCGCTGTCGTATCCATGGGGCATGAAGGCTCATGCCGTGTCGGCGACCGGGACGAAAACGATGCGGAAGGTTGTCGCGCGGACGGTTCTCATCGTCGACGCGATGGACTTCCAAGAGGAAAGCCTCGGTTGGGGCGTGCTCACCGGGTTCGCGCCGATTGCGGCGCCGGTATTCAGATGATGTGGCGCGCGACGCGCCGGGAAGGGACTTATGCTTGAGATATCAAACCTGCATGTGAAGCTCGCAGACGAGGACAAGACGATCCTGAAAGGCGTCGATCTGAACATCGGCGCAGGAGAGGTGCACGCGATCATGGGGCCGAACGGCTCCGGCAAGTCGACGCTCTCATATGTGCTCGCGGGCAAGAGCGGCTACGATGTGACGGACGGGACCGCGACGCTGCTCGGCGAGGATATTCTCGGCATGGAGCCGGAGGAGCGTGCGGCGGCGGGGCTGTTCCTCGCTTTCCAGTATCCTGTGGAGATTCCGGGCGTCGGGAACATGACCTTCCTCAGGACCGCGCTCAACGCGCAGAGGCAGGCGCGCGGCGAACCCGAGTTGAGCGCCGGCGCCGTTCTGAAGCTGATCCGCGCCACGGCGAAGGATTTGAAGATCGACGCGGAGATGTTGAAGCGGCCGGTCAATGTCGGCTTCTCCGGCGGTGAGAAGAAGCGAAATGAAATCATGCAGATGGCGCTTCTGGAGCCGAAGATGTGCATTCTCGACGAAACCGATTCAGGTCTCGACGTCGATGCGATGAAACTGGTGGCGGACGGGGTGAACGCGTTGCGGGACAAGGGCCGTTCCTTCCTCGTCATCACTCATTATCAGCGGCTTCTGGACCATATCCGCCCCGATGTCGTTCACATCATGTCCGAGGGCAGGATGATCGCCAATGGCGGTCCGGAACTGGCGATCGAGGTCGAGACGAACGGCTACGCCGATCTCAAGTTGCAGGTGGCGTAATGGACGCGCGCGCAAGAACGCAGGCGGTGAAGGCCGAGTTGGCCGAGACGCTGCTAGCTCGTCACCCCGCGCCGGCTAAGGGCGCCGCATGGGCCGAATCTGCGCGTGATGCGGCGCGCGCGCGCCTGCTCGCCATGGGTGGGCCGGGGCGACGTGACGAATACTGGCGGCGCACTGACCCCGCACCGCTGGTGGACGGCGCGCCGCGCGCCGCCGCGCTGGTTCTGGACGAAACCCCGATCTTCGACGAGGTCGACGCGCTGCGGCTGATCTTTGTAGATGGTGAATTCCGCGCCGACCTTTCCGACGATCCGACGCTGGACGGGGTGGAGATCCAGCCGCTTCAGGATGCGCTTGGCGCCGATATCCATTGGGCCAAGGGGCTTTTCGGCGCGCTGGAGGCGGCGGGACAGGACCCTGTCGCGCGCCCGCTCGCCGCGCTCAACACGGCGCGCGCGAGCGAAGGTTTCTGCGTCCGCGTCACCGGGAAGTCCGCCCGGCCGATCAATTTCCGCTATCTTCACGAGAGCGAAACATCGGACGCCGTCGTTCGTCATCTCGTGCGGGTCGAGTCCGGCGCGGAGGTGACGATCCTGGAGAACGGCCCCGCCGCCGCGCGCATAAACAAGGCGATGGAGATCGATGTCGCCGCCGGCGCGACCTGCCATCACGTGCGCGCCGAGGGGCGCGATCATGACCGCGTTTCGGCCTCGCATATCTTCGCGCGGCTGGCGGAGCGAAGCCTGTTCAAGAGTTTCACCCTGACGGTGAACGGCCGGCTGACCCGGAACGAGACGGTGGTCGAGTTCACCGGTGACGAGGCGATCGGCCATGTCGCCGGAGCGGCCATCGGGGCCGAAGGCTTTCGCCATGACGATACGGTTTTCGTCACTCATGACGCCGAACGCTGCGAGAGCCGGCAGGTGTTCAAGAAGGTTCTGAAATCTGGTGCGCAGGGCGTCTTTCAGGGCAAGATCCTGGTGAAGAAGGATGCGCAGAAGACCGACGGCTACCAGATCAGCCAGGCGCTGCTACTGGACGAGGATGCGCGCTTCGACGCCAAGCCGGAGCTGGAGATTTACGCCGACGACGTCGCCTGCTCGCACGGCTCGACCTGCGGCGAGGTGGATGAGGATGCGCTCTTCTATCTCCGTTCGCGCGGCGTGCCGGAGGACGAGGCGACCGCGCTCATGGTTCTCGCCTTCGTCGACGAGGCGGTCGCCGAGATCGACGATGAGGCTATCGCGGATGTGATTCGCTCTCGCGTCGCCGGCTGGCTCGACCGCCGCGTTGGCTGACGCCGTGGCGCGGGGACTCTTTGGCCGGATCGCGGCCGCGTGGGCGGCGCCGGGCGCTTCCTGGCGCGCGGAATGGGCCGATGGGGCGGGGGAGCCGCGGCTCCTCGCCTATGCTTTCGGCGCCTCCGCCTTCCTTACCGTGGGCGCGATGGCGGCGGAGGCCATCCGCCCGGTTCTCGCTGTGGGTGAGGCGCGCGAGGCCTGGTTCGCCGCGCGGCTTTTCGCCGGGCTGTCGTTCTTTCCTCTGGCGCTCTACGCCTCAGCGGCGCTGATCCGGCTCGCGGCGCGCGCCTTCGGCGGCGTCGGCGGCTGGCGTGAAACCCGGCTCGCGCTTTTTTGGTCCGGTCTCGTCTCCGGCCCGCTTGCGGCGCTTCTGCTCGGTTTCGGCGCGGCTCTTGGTCTCGGTGGCGCGGCGCGGGTGGCCGCCGGGCTGGCCTGGGTCTCGTTGCTCGCGCCGATGCTGGCGGCGGCGCATGGGTTTCGCGCCGTGCGCGTGGTCGCGGCGTTTGCGGCGCTGGCGGCGGCGGCGTTTCTTCTGCCGCTCGTCGGGTGAGCGCGATGGTGGCCGGCGCGGAAACCCCGCTTTGCGCCCGCCGGGGGGTCGCGGCGGCGCGGGCCATCGGCTACACCTGTCCCGTCATGGCCGTGACGGCCGTTCTGACCATCGCGCCCATGCCGGGCGCACAGGCCTTTCGCCGTCTGACAGGCGCCAGATGCTGACTCTCCTGATCGAACTCCTGCTGCAAAGCTATCGCGCGCCCCGCGTCGCGATCCGGCGCGTACTAGACGCGGTGAACAGTTACGAGGCCGTGGCGTTGATCTTCGGGCTCGCCTTCGCGCTCAACACCATCCTTGTCGTCATCGTGGCGGTGGCGGGCGGGCAGAGTGGGGCGGGGCTTGGCTTCGTGGCTTCCAATCTCGCTTTCAGCCTCGTCGCCTACGGGCTCGCGGTCATCCTGATTCACCGGATCGGCGCGGCGCTCGGCGGGCGCGGTTCGCTTCGCGACATCGCCGCCACAGTGGCGTGGCACAGTTTCGCGACGGTGATCTTCGCGCCGCTTGTCGCGGCGGCGACGTTGCCCGATATCGGCGCCGGCGCCGCCGGCCTTCTCGCCATCGCGCAGTTGGTCATGGTGGGCGTCGTGCTCTGGCTGCTCGCGAATTTCGTCGCCGAGGCGCATGGCTTTGCGAGCGCGCTCCGCGTCGCCGGCGGGCTGTTCGGCGGCGTGTTCATCGTCGGCTTCGTGCTTTCCCTGCTGCTCCCGAACCTTATATCGACATCATGACCCACCTTGCCGCCCCACGCTATGACGTCACGGAGATCCGCAAGGATTTTCCCATTCTCGCGCGCGAGGTTCATGGCAAACCTCTAGTATATCTCGACAATGGCGCTTCGGCCCAGAAACCGCAGGTCGTGATCGATTCAGTGACGAAAACCTATTCCGAGGAATACGCGAATGTGCATCGCGGGCTGCATTTCCTCTCCAATCTCGCGACCGACAATTACGAGGCGGTGCGCGGCAAGATCGCCCGCTTTCTGAACGCGCCTGATGAGGATGGGGTGATATTCACCACCGGCTCCACCTTCGGGCTGAACATGGTGGCGTCGAGCTGGCTTTCGCCGCGGATCGAGCCTGGCGACGAGATCGTGCTCTCGGTTCTGGAGCATCACGCCAATATCGTCCCCTGGCATTTCCTGCGCGAGCGCCAGGGCGCGGTGCTGAAATGGGTCGGCCTCGCGCCCGATGGGTCCGTCGACGTGAACGAGGTGATCGACGCCATCGGGCCGAGAACGAAGATGGTCGCGATCACCCATATGTCCAACGTCACCGGCGCGGTGATCGACGTGAAGACGCTGGCGGCGGCGGCGCATGAGCGCGGCGTCCCGGTATGCGTCGACGGCAGCCAGGCGGCGGTGCACCTGCCGGTCGACCTGAACGATCTGGACGTCGATTTCTACGCCATCACGGGGCACAAGCTCTATGGACCTTCGGCCTCCGGCGCGCTTTGGGCGGCGCCGGAACGGCTGGCGGAGATGCGGCCCTTCCTCGGCGGCGGCGACATGATCCGCGAGGTGCGCCAGGACTGCGTCAGCTATGCCGATCCGCCCTTCAGGTTTGAGGCCGGCACCCCCGGCATCGCGCCGATCATCGGTCTCGGCGCCGCGCTCGACTACATGACCGGTCTTGGCATGGAGGCGATCTCGGCCCATGAGGCGGATCTGCGCGACTATGCTGCCGAGCGGCTCGGCGCGTTGAACTGGCTGACCGTGCACGGCCACCAGAAGGAGAAAGGCGCGATCTTCTCTTTCGTGATGGAAGGGGCGGGGCATCCGCACGACATCTCGACGATCATCGATCGGAAGGGTGTCGCGGTCCGGGCCGGCCACCATTGCGCGCAGCCGCTGATGGACGCGCTCGGCGTCTCCGCGACCTGCCGCGCCAGCTTCGGCCTTTACAACACGCGCGGGGAAGTCGACGCGCTCGTGGACGCGCTTGGGCTCTGTCGCGAACTCCTTGGCTGAGACCGGGTGCGCGCATTCCGGACGCCCTTGTCGGCGGTCCGTGGGGTGGCCTTGCTGAGCGCGCGCGCCATGATGAGAGGGAAGCGTCCGACGCCGATACGCGCCGTCGGATGAATTCAAGGAGGCCGCATGCTGGCTAAATCCGAATTGCGGTATCTGCGCCGCTGCGTAGAACTCGCCGCCGAAGCGCTGGAGCATGGCGATCAGCCCTTCGGATCCGTCCTCGTCGCCGCGGATGGAAGGATACTCGCCGAGGATCGCAATCGCGTCGCCGGCGGCGATCACACCCGTCATCCCGAGTTCGAACTGGCGCGTTGGGCCGCCGCGAACTTGACGCTCGAGGAACGGACGGCGGCCACGGTCTTCACATCGGGCGAGCATTGTCCGATGTGCGCCGCCGCGCATGGCTGGGTGGGGCTGGGGCGGATCGTTTACGCGACGTCCTCGAAACAGTTGCACGCCTGGCTGGAGGAACTAGGGGTTCCGCCCTCGCCAGTGCGCAACCTGTCCATTCAGGAAGTCGTGCGCGATATCGCGGTCGAAGGCCCGGTTCCCGAACTGGCGGATGAGATCCGCACGCTGCATCGCCGCTATCGCCGCGCCGCCGCCGCCGAGCGCTGAAGGGGCCGGCTCACGATTCCGGCTCCCCGCGCCGCGCCGAGAGCTACTCCTCGGCGGGGAGGAGCCTCATCACCCCGAGCGCGCCGGCGCGGATGTCGCTATCGGCCATCGACATCGGGATATATTCGCCGGCCCGCCAGAGTTCCGCCAGATCGTCGTAATGCCGCGAGAGGAGATGGCCGGATTCTCCGGTCGAAATGATGTAGACTGACCGGTCGAGATCGGCGAAATCGTAGACCGCGCGATAGCCCGCCGCATGGACGTTGAGATAGGGCTCAGGCCCGCGCCCACGCGTCTGCGCGCGCTGTACGGTATAATCGCCGCCGGACGTCTCATGTTCGATATTCACGAATAGATCGAATGGCCAGCGCAGGCCGAGCGGCGTCGCCAGATGGCGCGCGCGGTGAACCTCGCCCCAGCGCCAGGTCGACATGTCCGCGCCATGCGCGGCGACGAGCTCGTCGAGCGCATCGTCCAGTGCGAGCTTGGAAATTTCCGCGCAGGTCTCCACGCGCGCGGTCTTGTCGACATCGCACCAGCGTCCGGCGCCGTCGACATCGTAAAAGACCCGCTCGATGAAGAGGGGGCGCGCTCCTTCTATTTCCGACAGGTCCTCTCCCAGTTCGTCTCCGGCGATGCGCCGCGTCAGCGCGCGCATCCAAGCCGCGAAGATCAGCGGCTCAGCCGCATGTTCGCTCATCTCGCCGTTCCATGCGCCGAGCATTTTCAGCGCTGCGTCGCGCCGGTCGCCGCGCGCGTCGCCGACGCCTTCGTCTCGCGTCCACCAGAGATCGGAGGCGATCAGCGGCAGCACTGCGCGCGCCATTTCGGAAACCGTGTCGTTCTGTAACTCGACGAAACTTTCCGCAGTGTGGAATTGGCGCGCGTTCAGCTTCTGCTCAATTCGACGGATGCGATAGGGCGCCTCCCAGTCGAAGGAGAGGTGATCGGGAAAGGGGGCGTTGGTTGTGCGGTTGTTGGCGTTGGCGACCACGCCCGAAGCTGGTCGGATCGAACGCGGCGTGGCGGAGGGATCGGCAAGCCCGTCCCAGTCGTTCTCGGCGATCCAGCCGAGCGACGGAAGCCGGCCGTGGCTGCGGCTGCCGATGCGCCGATTCGGGGGGCGGCCGGTGACGAAGACGCCGACGCCGGATTTCTCCGCGACAGCGACATTTTGCCCGGGGGCGAGGACTTTCTCGCCGGCTTTCACCGCCGCTTCGATCGTCGTCGCACGCATCAGGTTCAACGCCGCCTCGAGCGAGCGATCCTCGGCGCTCAGCGCCGTCCAGGCCAGCGCCGCGACATGGCCCTCGGGCGTCACCGCCCCGAGATCGTAAAGATCCGGGGGCGGGACCGGGCCGTGCCGCGTCCAGCGCAGCGTCGTCGCCACATCGTCGGCGCCCTTCACACGTATCGTCTCGGTGCGCGAGGTCATGCGGGCCCAGCCCTCGGGCGTCAGGTATTCGTCGGGATTTTCGGGATTGAGCTTCTCGATATAGACGTCCTGATCGTCGATGCCCGCGGTCGTGAGCCCCCATGCGAGCGAACGGTTGCGCCCGACGAGCACCGCCGGAACGCCCGCGAGCGAGCCGCCGATCACGCCCTCGCCGGGAAACTCCACATGGACAAGCATCCAGACGCTCGGCGCGGAAAGCCAGAGATGCGGATCGTTCGCCAGAAGCGATGCGCCGGTGGCGGTGCGGTCGCCGTCGACCGCCCAGACATTCGAAGCGCCGGCCCGGCGCGCGGGTGGAAAGAAGAGCTCCTCCAGTTCGCCGAGCGCGTCGTCCTCGTCGCGTGAAGCGCGGCGGGTGACGGTTGGCGCTCCTGGCTCCGGATGGCCTTTCGCGAAAGTCGGCAGGGAAAGAATGCCGGGATCGGGATAGACCGGGAAGAGATCTTCGAGTTGTTCCGGCGTCAAGCGCCGCAGCAGCTTGGCGCGCTTGGTCTCCATGGTGGCGGCGTTGGTCAGCCGCAGCGCCATCACCTTGAGGATCGCGATGCTGTCGGCGGGCGTCCAGGGCGCCAGTCCCTCGTTGAACAGGAAGAATTCTGGCGCGCCGCGGCCGAGCGCGGACTCGTTCACGACGCCGATCCAGGCGTTGACGCCGGCGGAATAGGCGTCGAGCGCCTCGATCGTTTCAGCGGACTGGTAGCGAAGCGACGCGCGCGCGAGCGCATGCAGGTCGAGCGCGCGAAGCCGACGGTCGAGCGAAAGAGCGGCGGGGCCGAACAGTTCCGAGAGGCGCCCCTGCGCGCCGCGCCGCGAGAGCTCCATCTGCCAGAGCCGCTCCTGCGCGTGAACGACGCCGAGCGCGAAATATGCGTCCGCGTCCGTCTGCGCATAGATGTGCGGGACGGCGTTCGCGTCGCGCACGATCTCCACCTCGCCATTGAGCCCGGCGAGCGTCTGGACCGAGTCGTAATCGGGCTTGGATCGCGAAATGAGGTAATAGCCGAGCCCGGCGGCGATGAGCGCCAGAGCAAGCAGTCCGCCGGTGAGCCAGAGCAGTACTCTGAACAGGGTTCGCATTCACGCGCTCTCCGGCTTGTCCGACGCCGCCGCCCTTGACCGACGCGCGCCGGATGGCGACTGTGCGCGCCAGTCTAACTGTGATCGAGCGGAGAGAAAACATGGCCAAAACGGCATTCATCGGTCTCGGCGTAATGGGTTTTCCAATGGCGGGCCATTTGGCGAAGGCCGGGCATGACGTGGTCGTCTACAACCGGAACGCGGCCAAGGCCGAAGCTTGGCTGAAGGATCACGGCGGGCGCGCCGCGCCGACGCCGGCGGCGGCGGCCGAAGGCGCGGAGTTCGTTTTCGCCTGCGTAGGCAATGACGACGACGTCCGCGCCGTCACAACTGGGCCGGAGGGCGCATTCTCGACAATGGCGAAGGGCTCGATCTTCACGGATCACACCACCGCCTCGGCGAACGTCGCGCGCGAACTTGACGCGGCGGCGAAGAAGGCCGGCTTCGGCTTCGTCGACGCGCCGGTCTCTGGTGGTCAGGCCGGGGCGGAGAACGGAGTTCTGACCATCATGTGCGGCGGTGACGCTGCGGAATTCGACCGCGTCGCGCCGGTGATGGACGCTTACGCCCGCTCGCGCCGACTGCTCGGTCCCTCAGGCTCCGGGCAGATCACCAAGATGGTCAACCAGATCGCGATCGCCGGGCTGCTTCAAGGGCTGTCCGAGGCGGTGAATTTCGCCGCCCGCGCCGGGCTTTCGGTTCCCGACGTCATCGACGTAATCTCCAAAGGCGCGGCCGGGTCCTGGCAGATGGAGAACCGCGCCGTCACCATGAGCGAGGACAAGTTCGAATTCGGTTTCGCCGTTGACTGGATGCGCAAGGATCTCGGAATCTGCCTCGATGAAGCCAAATCGAATGGCGCGCGCCTGCCGGTGACCGCTCTTGTCGATCAGTTCTACGGTGAAGTGCAGGACATGGGCGGCGGCCGCTGGGACACGTCAAGCCTGCTGCGCCGCCTGACGCGCTGACGGAACTCGGTTTCGGGTTGCGGGGCGTCGCGCCCCGCGGCGGCGGTCAGGCGGGCGCCCGCTCCACGCTTAGCAAGCGATCCACAGCCAACGTGTCCTGGCGACGGAAGACGATGAGCAGGACGCAGGCCGCGAAGGTGATGCTGGTCGGGTAGAACACCGCCGAATTGAAGACGATCCGATCGACCCCGGTGATGTACCAGCGCCAGGGGTCGATGATCGCCCACCAGACGCTCGCAGCGGTGAACCCGTTGATCAACGCCTGAAGCGGCAGAGCCGCCCGCCGCCAAAGACCGATCACGCAAAGCGCGCCGATGACGAGCTGCGCGCCCCCGGTGGCGACGCCGAGGACTGCGCCTGTCGTCGCGTCGACCTCTAAATGCCGGTGTACGGCGAAGGGCGTGCTGGCGGTTACAAGCTTGTTGAGGCCGGACCAGACCAGCAGGAACCCCGTCGTCGCTCGCAGCAGAAGGAGACTGAGACGCTGCGCCGTCGGCGAGGTGATCGATCGGTCGAGATTCATGAACGCCGCTCCGGCTTCGGTGGCGAAGCCCGGACGCCCCGCGTTTCACCGCGGCATTCTAACGTGCTCGGCCGGATAGCCCGCCCCCGAATTGCGCATCGGGGTTGAACCTTTCGTGATGATCCGCGATCCGCCCGGCCGGGTTTCAGCGCTTGATACGGGTGTATTTCGCGCCCTCAAGGCTGGCGCCCGCCAACAGTCCATCCTGTGCAAAGACGAAGGCGATGATCGGGCTCTTCGCTGTGGTCGAATCGATGCCTAGCGAAATGCCGTCGCCGGGCACGGTGAACTCCGCATCCGCGCCCAACTCCCAGCCGCTCGCGCGCCGGAAACCTTCCAGCGCCGCTTCGGTCATGAAGAAGAGCGCGTGCGAGGTTTTCTGCACCCCGATCTGATAACCGATCGAAGCGGCTGCGACGCTGTAATAGCCGGTCGTCTGACCGTTGATCCTGAGCGCGCCCTCGCCGTAGGAGCCGCCGATGATCAGCCCGCCCTTGATCACGTCGGGCATGACCAGAACGCCGCGGGCGCGCGCCGCCAACTCTCTGGAGCCCTGGACGGTGGCGAAGAGCTTTTCGAGCGCGAAATCGACATTCGAGTCGATCTCGGCCGCCGTTTCCGCCGACGCGGAAGGGGCGACGGCGAACGCGGCGAGGCCGGCGATCATGGCGCGGCGGGTCAGTCGGATCATGGGCCTGTTCCTTATCATGCGACCGAACATAGGTTACTCTAGCGCAGAGATCAGTTTCCAACGAGGAATGAAATGGCGACGCCTTCCATCGACCGGTCGGTCAACGTCCTGGGCGACGCGCTCAAACCCTGCTCGCTGGATCCGATCACCGGATTCTTCCGCAACGGCTGTTGCGACACCAGTGCGGCGGACCGGGGCTCGCACACGATCTGCGTCGTGTTGACGGCCGAGTTCCTCGACTTCTCGAAGCGCGTCGGCAACGATCTCTCCACGCCACGACCGGAATTCGGCTTTTCGGGGCTGAAGCCGGGGGCGCAATGGTGCCTCTGCGCGGCGCGCTGGGAGCAGGCGCTGGCGGCGGGATGCGCGCCGAAAGTGCGACTTTCCTCGACCCATGTCCGGGCGCTGGAAGTGGTGAACCTTGACGATCTGCGCGCCCATTCCGCCGATCTTTCCTGAAAAAGCGATGAGTCAAGCGGCGCTGGTGATCTGCGCCAGCGCCTCGATTTTCGCCTTGGCCGCGCCGGTGTCGATACTCTCGGCGGCCATCTCGGCGCCTTCCCTGAGATCGCGCGCGCGCTCCGCCACCACCAGCGCCGCGCCGGCGTTGAGCAGAACCGCGTCGCGGTAGGCGCATTTTTCGCCGGCGAGCAGTCGGCGCATGGCCAGCGCGTTCTCCTTCGCGCCGCCGCCAATGATCGCTTCGAACGCATGGCGTCTCAGTCCGGCGTCTTCCGGCGCGATCTCGGTCTCCTCGATTTCGCCCGCGTCCAACATGGCGACGCGCGAGGGAAACGAGATCGAAAGTTCATCCGTTCCGTCGCCGCCATGCACGAGCCAAGCGCGGGTCGAGCCGAGCGCGGCCAGAACTTCCGCCATGGGCCGGATCAGCGCCGGCGAAAATGCGCCGGTCAGCTGGCGCTTCACGCCCGCAGGATTGGTCAGCGGCCCGAGAATGTTGAAGATCGTCCGCGCGCCAAGCTCGGTCCGCGCGGGACCGACGAATCGCATCGCCGGATGATGCATCGGCGCCATCATGAAACAGAGTCCTGCCTCCTTCAGCGCCCGCGTCGCCACCGGCGCCTCGACCATCACGTTGACGCCCATCTCGGTCAGCGCGTCGGACGAGCCGGAACGCGAGGAAAGATTGCGGTTGCCATGTTTCGCCACCTTCACACCGGCCCCGGCGACCACGATGGCGGCGGCGGTGGATATGTTCAGCGTGCCCTTGCCGTCGCCTCCGGTGCCGACGATGTCGATCGCATCCGCGCCGCCCGACACTTTCGTCGCCTTGGCGCGCATCACCGCGGCGGCGGCGGCATATTCCTCCACCGTTTCGCCGCGGGTGCGCAGCGCCATCAGGAACCCGCCGATCTGCGCCGGGGTGGCGTCGCCGGACATGATCGCGTGAAAGGCGGTTTCGGCCTCGGTCCGGCTCAGCGGTCCGTCGGCGGCCTTCGAGATCAGCGGCTTCAACGCGTCCGACATCAGGCCGCCGCCGCCAACCGGACCCCGGCGAGGTGGAGGAAATTCGCGAGCAGACGCTTCCCTTCGCCGGTGCGGATGCTCTCGGGGTGGAACTGCACGCCGTAGATTGGCCGCGACTTGTGCGCGAGTCCCATGATCGTCCCGTCTTCGGTCTCTGCTGTGACCGCCAGACAATCGGGCAGGCTTTCACGCTCGACGATCAGGCTGTGATAGCGCGTCGCCTCCATCGGGTCGGGCGCGCCCTCAAAAACCCCGGCGCCCTGATGGCGGATCGGGCTGAGCTTGCCGTGCATGATGGCACCCGCGCGCACCACCCTGCCGCCAAAGCCCTGGCCGATGGTCTGATGGCCGAGGCAGACGCCGAGGATCGGCAGATCGCCGGGCGCCTTCTTCACCAGTTCGAGGCAGATTCCCGCCTGATCCGGGACCCCCGGGCCGGGTGAGATGACGATGGCTTCCGGGTTCATCCCGAACGCTTCCGCCGCGCTCAGCGCATCGTTTCGGCGCACCTGGATTTCCGCCCCGATCTCGCCAAGATAGTGGACGAGATTGTATGTGAAACTGTCGTAATTATCGATCAGGAGGATCATGCCATGGTCCGAAATCGCGCGTGAGGGGCGATTTGCCCCAAGGTGTCCTTCGCGCCTATAGATGCGCCGGAGGTCGCCCGCAGGTCAAGCGAAGCAGCGCGGCTGCGATTCTGCGGACAGGCGGGCGATCAGGCTGAAGGAGACAGGCATGGCGCGTCGAATCTCGGGCCGCGGGGCGTTTTGGCTCGGCGCTCTGGTCGGTTTGATCTTTTCCGTCGGGCTCGTGGCTGCGCTCTCGATCATGGCGCCGCGCAGCGACTCGCCCGAACCGGCGGCGGCGGTCGCGCCGGCCCCCGAGGCGAAGACCGAAATCGCGCCTGCGCCAGAATTGGAGTCTGCGCAGGTCGCCGCCGCGCCGGCGCCCGCGGCTTCACCGCCAGCTGAACCAGACACCGCGCCCGCGCCGGAGGTGACAAACGCCACCGCGCCGACAATCATGCCCGAGCCGTCCGACAACGCGCCCGAATCTGCTGAGGTGACGGAACTGGCGGCCCCGGCCGAAGAGGGCGCCGCCGCGCCGGCCGACGAAGAGGCGACCGTCGTGGGGACGCCAGGGTACCAGAAGCCCGCCGCCGACCCGCTTTCGATGACCCCGGAACTGGCCGAGACCGCGCCTCTGGTTGCGGCGCCGGCGCCGGAAGGACCGCGCTACGAGGTCTACGCCGCGCCTTTCGACGGCGATGACTCGCAGCCTCTGCTGGCGATTCTGCTGACCGGCGTCGGCGGCGCGGACGCGGCCGGTGATGTCATGTTGCTGGACGGGCCGGTGGCGATCAGCATCGCGCCCGACGCCGCCGATCCCGCGGCGCTGGCGCAGGAACTGCATTCTGCGGGCTACGAGGCGCTCGCGGGTCGAACTGAAGCGACGGCCGCCGCGCCACTTGATGATGCGGGTCCGGTGATCGGCGTCGCGCTTCTCGACGTCGGTTCCGGGTTGGATGTCGGCGTGTTGCTCGACGCGGTCGCGGCCGAGAATGCGGCGCTGGTCGATCTCACCGCCGCGGGCGGCGCGGCGCCGTATCGGATGGCGCATTCCAGAGGGTTGCCGGCGGCGTCTGAAGGGCGGCGGATCGACGAGGTCGCGAACAGCGACATGGTCTATCAGGCGCTGGAGCGCGCGGCGTTCGACGCGCGCCGCACGGGCGCCTTTGTCGCCGTGGGGGAGGCGAGCCCGGCGGTGATCGCCGGCGTTCGCCGCTGGCTGAGCGTGAAGGGCGGCGTTTCCGTCGAGGTCGCGCCGCTCTCTGCGGTGATCGCGAAGATCCGGCGCTGAGGCGCCGCGCCGTTCAGGCCGCGATCACCGGGAACCAATCTTCCCTGAGCCGCTCGCCGGGTTTCATCCCGTGCCCCGGAAAGGGCGGCGAGGTCCGGCCTGGCCGCTCGACATAGCGCGCGTCGTCGCCGACCCAGCGCAGGGAGAGCGCCCGCCGGCGCTTTCCGTGCGGATTGCCGCGCGCGCCATGCGCGGTGCGGAAATCGAAAATCACGCAATCGCCCGGCTGCATCGCCCATTCGAGGATACCGCTCTCGCCGGGGTCTGAATCCGGGTCAGGGACCGGCGTCCATTCCTCCTTCCCTCGGTAGAAGTCGCTGTTGTCTGCCCAGCTTACCGGGCGCACCATCTTTTCCCAGCGGTGCGAGCCGGCGATCAGCCGCAGCGTTGCGTCCTGCACGGGATCGATGGGGATCCAGAAGCTGACGGTCTGTCGCCCCTCGACGAAATAATACGGCGCGTCCTGATGCCAGGGCGTCGGCTTGGCGGTGCCCGGCTCCTTCACCAGCACATGATCGTGGAAGAACTGCGCGGAGCGCGATTTCATCGCCTCGGCCGCGATCTTCGCCGCCGGGCTTTCGCGCACCACGCGCTCGAACTCGGGAATCCGCGTCCAGTTGCAGTAATCGTCGAAGAACCGCCCTTCCGTCACCGCGTTTTCCGAGGCGTATTCGCCGGGCTCCGCCATGTTCCTGTCGATCCCGGCGGCCATCACATCCACCCAGTCGGCGAAGACGCCGCGCAGGCAGATGGCGCCGTCCTCCTGGAACCGTTCGATCTCTTCGGGGGTCATCGGACTCTCCTCATCTCAACCGCTCCTTGCGCTCACCTCGTATCCCGCTTCCTCGGGTTCGTCATCCGCGATCTCCGACGGAAAACCCGGCGAGAGAATCGACAATCCGGTCGCTTCCTCCAGGCGTCGGATGATGTTCGGGCTGAACTCGCGCGGCCCGAATCGCGCGATCCCGTCGTCGAAGATCTCGATTATCCGCGGATTGAGGTCCAGGGGGACGCCGGCCCGGTCCGCCACCGCCTGAAAGAGCCCAATATCCTTTTTCACCAGATCCATGGTGAATGAAATGTCGCGGCTGCCGTTCAGGATCACCTGGCTCTCGGTTTCATGGACGAATGAATTGCCTGATGAGATGCGGATCGCCTCATAGGCGACGCCGAGGTCCATCCCCGCCGCCTTCGACACCGTCAGCGCCTCGGCGCAGGCGATGAGATGCGCCGTCGCGAGATAATTCGTGACCACCTTCAGGACCGAGGCCGAACCGAGCGGGCCGGTATGGAGGATGCGCCTGCCCATCACCGTGAGGATCGGCAGGGCGCGCTCGAACACAGTTCGCTCACAGCCGGCGAAGATCGCGATGTTGCCGGTCGCGGCGCGGTGGCAGCCGCCGGAGACCGGGCAATCCGCCGCCGCCGCGCCTCTCGCCGCCACCAACGCGCCGAGCCGGGTGACCTCCGCCGTGTCGGTCGTCGACATCTCGAGCCAGATCTTGCCGGGGCCAAGCGTTTCCAGGAGCCCGTGCGCTCCCTCCAGAACGGCCGCCGAGGCCGCGGGCGAGGGGAGGCAGGTGATGACAGCGTCGCAGACCGCCGCCATTGAAGCCGGGCTTTCACCCCATGTCGCGCCGGCGTCGTGAAGCGGCCGCGCCGCCTCTTTCGAGAGATCGTGGACCATGAGATCGACGCCATTGCGGGCGAGCGATCCGGCAAGCTTCGCGCCGACATTGCCGAGGCCGATGAATCCGATCTTCATGCGCGTCTCCCTCTGTCTGGAGCGACTATCGTCATTCGCCGGCCGCCCGCCCGTCCGGTTTCCGACATCGGCGCCAAAAGACCGACCTGCGGCTTGCCGCGCGGCGAGGAAATCAGCACTCTACGCGGGAAACGGGAGGGTGCGATGGATGACGTGATTCTCTATGACTATTGGCGTTCATCAGCGGCCTATCGGGTCCGCATCGCGCTCAATCTGAAGGGAATCGCCTATCGCGCGGTTCCGGTCGACCTGCTGAAGGGCGAGCAAACCGGGCCGGCGAATCTGGCGCGCAATCCGCAGGGGCTGGTCCCGACGCTGGAGATTGACAGGCTGTCCCTCACGCAGTCATTGCCGATCATCGAATATCTCGACGAAACGCGACCGGAACACCCGCTGGTTCCGGCTGAGCCGCGCGCGCGTCAGCGGGTGCGGGCGATCGCGGCGGCCATCGCGATGGAGATACATCCGGTCTGCAACCTTTCAGTCGCCCGATACGTCACCGGCGGCGCGGTGGAAGCGATGGGCGATTGGATGCGGCGATTCATTCCGAAGGGGCTCGCGGCGGTGGAGGAGATGGTGAAGAAAGACCGGACCGGCGGCTTTGTGCATGGCGACGCGCCCGGTCTCGCCGAGTGCTGCCTTGTCCCGCAGCTTTACAACGCCCGGCGCTGGAAGGTCGATCTCACTCCCTATCCGACGCTTCGCGAGATCGACGGCCATTGCGCGCTTCTGAACGCATTCGAGGCGGCGCATCCCGATGCGGTCGGGGTGGCGGCATGAGTTACGGCGCCCACGCCTACGACGCCGATTCGCGCAACGCGGACGTGCTGATCTCTCTGAACGGGGAGATGGTTCCACGCGAGAAGGCGGTCGTCTCGGTCTTCGATTCGAATTTCATGCTCGGCGACGGGGTGTGGGAGGGGCTGCGGTTGAAAGCCGGACGCATCCCCTTCCTGACCCGGCATCTGGAGCGGCTCTATGGCGGCGCGCGGGTGCTGGATTTCGAGAAGATGATCGCGCCCGCGGAGATGCGCGCGCGCATCTTCGACTGTCTCGACGCCAACGACATGCGGGATGGCGTCCATATCCGGCTGATGGTCAGCCGTGGAATACGCGCGACACCCTATCAGGACCCGCGCGTCTGCGTGACGCCACCGACCGTCGTCATCATCCCCGAGTACAAGGCCGCGAAGGTCGATCAGCGCGGGCTTTCGCTTTTCACCTCGACGGTAAGGCGCACCGCGCCCGACGCGCAGGATCAGAAGCTGAATTCGCATTCCAAGCTGAACTGCATCCAGGCCTGTATCCAGGCCGCGAAGGCGGGTGCGGACGAGGCCCTGATGCTCGATCCTTCGGGCGCCGTCGCGACCTGCAACTCGACACATTTCTTCATCGTCCGCGAAGGTGAGATATGGACTTCGACCGGCATGTATTGCCTCAGCGGCGTCACTAGGCGCGCGGTTCTCGACTGCGCGCGCGAGGCCGGGATCGCGGCGCATCAAAAGCCGTTCTCGCTACATGATGTCTATACGGCCGACGAGGCCTTCGTGACAGGGACATTCGCCGGCCTTTCGCCGGTGCGGGAGGTGGACGGGCGGCGGCTTGGCCCGGTGCTTGGTGCGCCGCTGGAGATCCCCGGACCGATGGTGCGCAGGATGCGGGCGCTTTACGCCGACCTGCAGACTCGCGCCTCCGAGGGCCGCGATGACTGAGCGCGGGCGCCGCGTCCGGCGTTTCGCCTGTCGCCGCGTTCCGCGCGCGGCGGTCCGCCGCCGTTCGGCCTGCGGCGGCGGCCGATGAGCGTGCCGATCCGTATCGCGATGTGGTCGGGGCCGCGGAATCTTTCGACCGCGATGATGCGGAGTTTCGGCGCGCGCGCCGATTGCGCGGTGCTCGACGAGCCATTCTACGCCGCGTATCTCGCGAAGAGCGGTATCGACCATCCGATGAGGGCGGATGTTCTGGCGTCGCAGCCGTACGACCCCGAGGTTGTGGCGCGTAATCTTCTCGGCCCGGTTCCCGGCGGCTCGCCGGTCTGGTACCAGAAACACATGCCGCATCACATGCTGCCGGGCTTTCCGCGCGACTGGTTCGCCGCGTGTCGCCATGCGATCCTGATCCGCGCGCCGGAGCGGGTGGCGGCCAGTTTCGACGCTGGCCGGCCGCGCCCGACCCTGGAGGATCTGGGCGCGCCGCAGATGGACGGTGTGATCGCCGATATCGAGAGCGCGACCGGCCGGACGCCGCCGGTGATAGAGGCGGAGGATGTGCGCGCCAATCCCGAAGGCATGCTGCGCGCGCTTTGCGCCGCGCTCGACATTCCGTTCGATGCGCGGATGCTTTCCTGGCCATCCGGCCCCCGCGCGAGCGACGGTGTCTGGGCGGCGCATTGGTACAAGGCTGTCGTCGCCTCCACCGGTTTCGCGCCGCCATCCGTTTCGACGCCGAAACTTGCGCCATATCTCGCTGAGGTGGCGGCGCGCGCGCGCCCGGGGTTCGAACGGCTTCGGGCGCGGAAATTGAAACCGCTCTGATGCTGGCGCCTGAGGCGCGCCGAAGTTAGATTGCGGCGCATCGCGTCTGACGGGGGCCCACGCGGTATGAAGTTACGCAATCCAATCCGACTCTATCGCGTCTGGCGGCGGGCGAAGCGCCGCAACGCGAAGATGGAGAAGCGGCGGCGGAGCGAGTTTCGCTGGCGGCCGTTCTTTTACGGACTGTTCGCGACGGCGCTGGTGCTCGGGCTCCAGGTCTTCAATCCGGGCGGACTCCACGCGATCAACGAGGCCGCATTCGATCAGCTCCAGCGACAGAAGCCGCGACAGGTCGACCCGTCGGTGCCGGTCGCGGTCGTGGATATCGATGTTCGCTCGCTTCAGACGCTCGGTCAGTGGCCGTGGCCGCGGACCGAAATGGCCGAGCTGACGAAGCGGCTGGCGGCGCTTGGCGCGCTTTCGATCGCGTATGACGTCGTTTTCGCCGAGCCGGATCGCACCTCGCCCGATCGGGTGCTGGAAAGCTGGCGGAAATACGACCCTGGCGCGAAGATCAGCATGGACAGGGCGCACCGCGACAATGACGCAATTTTCGCCGCTGCGATCGCCGAGACGCCAACGGTGCTCGGCGTCGTTCTCAACAACGACCCGGACGGCGGAAGGCCGCCGGTGCGGGCCGGCATCTCCTTTTCCGGGTCCGATCCGCGCCCGGTGATCCCGAATTTCCTCTCCGCCAACGTCAACCTGCCGCTTCTTAGCCATTCCGCCTCCGGAGTCGGCAATTTCTCGCTCGGGAACGAGCGGGCGGATATCATTCGTCGGGTGCCGCTGCTGACGCGCGTCGAAGAGCAGATCGTGCCCACGCTCGCGCTGGAGGCGATCAGGGTCGGCTTCCAAGCGGGCTCCATTCTGGTGAAGAGCAACGACGCCAGCCGCGAATACGGCGCGACCGGCATCGGTATCGCGACGATGCGGGTCGGGCCGATGGAAATCCCGGTGGAGCCGGATGGCGGACTCTATATCTATTATTCCGGAAACAGCGCGAAACGCGCGTCTCGGGTGATATCCGCCGCCGACATATTGGCCGGGGACGCGCCGGACCCGGCGCTGGCGGCGAAGATCGGCGGCAAGGTGGTTTTCATCGGCACCTCCGCGCCGGGTCTTCTCGACCTCGTGGCGACGCCGTTCGAGAAGGCGGCGGCGGGGGTCAACGTCCACGCCGAACTCGCCGAGCAGATCATCGCGAAATATTTCCAGACCGACAGGATCGCCTATCGCGACGAACTTGTCGCGGCGCTCCCCACTCTCGCCGCTGAGGAGAAGGCCGCGGCGCGTGCGAAGATCGCCGAACTGGAGGCGGACATCGCCCGGTTTTCCGAGCCCGTGTTCATCTCCAAGCCCGATTGGGGTGAAGGGGTGGAGCGGCTGTTCATCTTGCTGGTCGGCGCCGTGGCCTCGCTTCTTCTCGCGTTCAACCGCACGGCGCTGGCCGGTCTGGCGGCGGTGCTCGGGGCGGCGGCGGTCGTTGCGGCCAGCTGGCTCGCCTTCGATCTTGCGGGGTTTCTCCTCGGTCCGGTCTATCCCGCGCTCGGCGTATTTCTCCCTTGGGGGACGCTGACCATCTATAATTACGTTCGGGCTGACCGCGACAAGCGCGCCGTCCGCAGCCAGTTCGCGCATTTCATGAGCCCCGAGGTGATCGAGGAGATCGCCGATGATCCGGACCGCTATCTGACGCCCGGCGGCGATCTTCGTCCGCTCTCGATCATGTTCTGCGACGTGCGGAAATTCTCCACCATCACCGAGAAGATGACGCCGGAGGAGACGATCCTCTTCATCAACGAGTTTCTCACTCCGCTTTCGGAAGTGGTGATCCGCAACAGCGGCACGATCGACAAATACATGGGCGACTGCATCATGGCGTTCTGGAACGCGCCGCGGAAATCCGAGATGCATATGGAGCAGGCGACGCTGGCGCTTTTCCAGTTCCGTCAGGCGTTGCGAGAGATCAACCAGAAGTTCGCCTCCATCGGTTTTCCAGAGATCGATATCGGGATCGGCGTCAACACCGGGCCGTGCGCGGTCGGCGCCATGGGGTCGAAATCGCGGCTCGACTACTCATGTATCGGCGATGCGGTGAATCTCGCCTCCCGCCTCGAAGGCATCACCAAGCAATACGGACTCTGGAACTGCATCGGCGACAACACGGCGCAAGGCGTCGGCCATACGTTCGCGTTGATCCGGATCGACCAGGTGGCGGTCAAGGGGCGATCGAAGCCGGAGACGATATGGACAGTCGCGGGCGAGGCCGACGTACTCGCCTCCCCCGAGTACCAGGCGCTGAAGGCGGCGGTGGACGAAGGGCTCGCGGCCTACAAGGCGAAGGACTGGGACCGCGCCGAAGCCGCCTATCGGCGCGCCGGCGAATATGAGCTCGACGCTTTTTCGCCTCATGGGCTCATCGAGGTGTTTCTGGAACGGATCAGAGAGTATCGCGTCGCGCCGCCGCCGGATGATTGGGATGGAGTCTATGTCGCGACGGCGAAGTAAGGAGAGCGGATGAAACGGCAACTGGCGATCGAGATCGGCATGGGGACGGATTTGCGGGGCGAGGATTCCACAAAGGCCGCGGTGCGCGCGGTCGGGGACGCGCTCCATCGCAACGGCCTGACGGTGGCGGACGCGCTCGGCTTTCCGAAGTCCGCGATGCTGGTCGATATCCGCGTCGGGGTCCCGGACCCGGCTTCGGTCGATCTTTCCGCCGTCGCCGCCGCCGCGCCATATGGCGCGCGTAACGTGGAGGCGGTCGAGGGCGGCTTGCGCGTCGCGACCGCCTCGGGCGCGACGATCGTCGCCAACGCCGTCGTTTCGGTCTCATTCGACATGGAGGAGGCATGACCGAAAGGCGGATCATTCTCGAACTGGGATCGGGCGCCGATCTTCATGGCGGTGACCAGACTAAGGCGGCGAGGCGGGCGGTCGAGGATGCCTTGCGGCGCTCCTCGCTATCGCTTTTCAGGTCGCTTTCGCTCGATCCGGGCGCGATGCGGATCGAGATCACCATCGGCGCCCCGGACCCTGAAAGCGTGGACTGCGCGGCGATCGCCGCGATTCCACCTTATGGCGCGGTCGAGGTGAACGTGGTGAAGGGCGGGGTCGCCGCCGCCGGACTCGGCCCTTCCGGCGGATCGGACGCGGTGATCGCCGCCGCGGCTATCGCGGTCCACGTCGAAATCCCGGACGGGCGGTGGCGCCTCGTCTGAAAGCGGCGCCCGCGTCGCATTGCGCTCAGACGCCTGCGTTCTCGCCTGTCATAGCGGGGCGAAGCGTGGAGGGTGAGACGTGGCTCATGAGCGGCGGATACCCGAGTTCCTGCGTCATGCGCCGGCGCCGGGAATCAGGGGGTTCGCGATTCTCGCGGCGATCGAGGCGACCGCGCGCGGCGTGATGATCTCGGTCTATCCGCTGGCGATGTATCAGGCGCTCGGTGACGCGGAGCGAGTCTCAGAGGTCTATTTCTTCATCGGAGTCGCCTCGCTTTTCGCTTCGCTCGCGGTGCCGACGCTGGCGCGGCTGATCTCGCGGCGCTGGACCTTCACCCTCGGCGCCCTCCTGATGGCGGGCGGGGCGCTGACCGCATCGCAGGGCGGGCCGATCCTGACGCCGCTCGGGCTTTGCATGACGAATATAGCGGTGGTCTGCGTCTTCATCTGCTTCAACGCCTATGTGCTCGACTATGTCGAGCGGGCGGAGTTGAGTTCTTCGGAGACGTTGCGGCTCTTCTACAGCGGTCTCGCCTGGACGCTGGGGCCGATCACCGGGGTCTGGCTGATGGCGCTGGCGCCGGAGGCGCCGTTCTACGTCGCCGCCTCCGCCGCGTTGACGCTGCTCGGCGTATTCTGGTGGATGCGGCTCGGCGACGGCAAGCTGATCTCGGCGGCGCGCCGCCGTCGTCCGCCGAGCCCACTTCGCTATCTGCCGCGCTTCTTCGCGCAGCCGCGCCTGGTCGCCGGTTGGCTTTTCGCGGTGATCCGCTCGGTCGGCTGGTGGGCTTATGTGGTCTACATGCCGATCTTCGTGGTCGAGGCGGGCTATGCGCGCGAGGTCGGCGCCGGTTTCGTTTCACTGACCAACGCCTGCCTTTTCCTCACCCCGTTCATGCTCCGCTGGATGCGTCGGCGCTCGGTCCGGGTCGCGGTCCGGGTCGGGTTTTTCGGCTCCGCGCTCTGCTTTTCCGGCGCTTCGCTCGCGGCCATCGGCGCGCCCATGGCGACCATCGGGCTGCTGGCGGCGGGCGCGGTCTTTCTGATCCTGCTCGATGTCTCCGGCGGGCTGCCGTTTCTGATGGCCGTGCGCCCGCATGAGCGCACGGAGATGTCGGTGATCTACTCCAGCTATCGCGACGTCTCCGGCATCCTGACGCCGGGTGCGGTGCGGCTGGTCCTGACGGTTGCGCCGCTCGCCGGGGTCTTCGCGGTGACGGCGGCGGCGCTTGTCTTCGGCTGGGCGCTTGCCGGGCGGCTCCATCCGCGGCTCGGGGCGCGGCGGTCGCGGCGCCTCGGGCCGCAAAACCCGCGAGCGCTTGCCTGAGGCTTGCGACAGGGGACAAAACCGCCGACTGTCTGCGTGCAAGACTGGCGGGAGGATCCCCTGATGAAACCACGGGAGACGATGGGCAGGGATGAAAGCGCAGAAAGCGCGCTCCGTTGACCATCGTCTATGTCGACGCCGACGCCTGTCCGGTAAAGGCGGAGGCGCTGCGCGTCGCCGAGCGGCACAAGGTCAGGGTGATCTACGTCTCGGATGGCGGGATCAGGCCCAACCCGCACCCGCTGGCCGAGGTCGTGGTGGTGACGCAGGGCGCGGACGCCGCCGACGACTGGATCGCGGAACGGATCGAGCCGGGCGATATCTGCGTCACCGGCGACATTCCTCTCGCGCATCGCTGCGTCACGGCGGGCGCGCGGGCGATGAAGCATGACGGCGCGCTCTTCACCAAGGCCAATATCGGCGAGGCGCTGGCGATGCGTGATCTGATGACCGATCTGCGCGCCGCCAATCCGCTGCGTCAGGGCGGCGGCGGGCGGCCCTTTTCCAAAGCCGACCGCTCCAGGTTTCTGGAGGCGCTGGAGCGCGAGCTTCGCCGGCGCTGAAACTCCACAACGCTGAGCAACGCGATGACGACGGCGCCGGTCGCGGCCCCAAGGCGCAGCGTCGCTTCAAGTCCGGTGATTTCCGCCGCCGCGCCCATGGTCAGAGCGCCGAGCGAGGCCGAGCCGATGCCGACCATGACCCAGAGGCTCATGACCCGGCCGCGATGCGCGTCGTCGACGGTGATTTGGACGACCGATTGCATGGTGACGCCTGTGAGCGTGCTGCAAAAGCCGATCACCGCGACGATGGCGAGCGCCGCCCACCATCCCGGCGTCGTGCTGAGGAGCGCGACGCCGAGAAGCCCACCAAAGAGCGCGATGAAGGTTCTGAGCGGGGGCTCCGCCGCTTCGCCCGGCGCTGGGGATTTCACCGCGTCCCCGCTGGAAAGCCAGAACGCGCCGCTGAACGCGCCGAGACCGGCGGCGGCCATCAACTCGCCCAGGCCCGTCGCGCCGCGCGCGAAGACGCCGTCGGCGATCACCGGCATCAGCTCCAGCATGCCGCGCACGACGATGGCGAAGACGGCGGTGAGCGCCAGCGCGGAGCGTATGGATCGCCGCCGCCAGGCGTAGGCTGCGCCCTCGCCGAGCGCCGCCGCGATCCGGACGGGCGCCGCGTAGTTGGCGGTGCTCGGCCGGATCTCGACCGAGACGAGTGAAAAGAACATCGGCACCAGCAGCGCCGCCACGGCCGCCTGCGCCGCCGCGGCGCCGAAATGGGCGATCGCGTAACCGCCCGCCGCCGGGCCGATCAGCCGCGCCAGGTTGAAATTGAGCGCCGAGATCGCGATGGCGTTGCCGAGCGCCGCGCGTGGCGCGAGCCGGGGAACCAGCGCCATGCGGACCGGGTTCTGTGCGCTCGTCGTGACGCCCTGCGTGACCGCCAGCAAGGCGAGGATCGTGAGCGTCAGCGCACCGGTCGCCAGCGCCGCGAAGAGAAGCAACGAGACCGAGATCAGCGCGAGCTGCACGCTGATCGCCGCGCGGCGAAGATCAGCCCGGTCGGCCATGACGCCGAAGACTGGACCGGAGATGAATGTCGGCGCGAAGCTCAGGAACGCGATCACCCCCACCCAGCCGGAGGAGCCCGAAAGCTCCCAGGCGAGCCAGCCGAAGATCGTGCGCTGCGCCCACGCGCCCTGCTGCGAAAAGAAATTGCCGGCCATGAACAACCGGAATGCAGGATCCTGAAGCGCTGGAGGAAGACGCATGGGGTCTCCGATACGATGCGCTGCGCTCAGCGTCCAGCGTGGCGGGTCACTCGATGGGCGGGCGGAACGAGCAAACCCGCCGCGCGAGGGCCAATCTCCTTGGCGATGGAGCCAATTCCGGGGTGACGCTAGGGAGCCTTGCGTGGCGTGCAAGGCGGGATTGCCTTTGCACATGTTGAGGTTTTCGCTGCGCTGCACCATCTGCTGCACAGCAACAACAAGACTGAAGCAGGAGCCAATCATGGCCTATATAACAGACACCAACGCGGCCGCCACTCACCGCGGCGAAAGCGCGCTCGTGGCCGCCCTGACCCGCCTCGTCGCCCGTTTCAACGCCTGGCGCTCCTATCGCGCCACGTATCGGGCGCTCAGCGCGCTTAGCGACGCGGAGCTTAACGATATCGGCCTGACCCGCGGTGAAATCGCCCGCGTTTCGCGCGACGCGATCTGACCCGGGGGGTTAAGGAGGCGGCGCCACAGGGCGGGCCGGCGCCCCGCCCTTTCGCAATTCCGGCCCGCCGTCGGACCCCGGAACGCCGCGGCGTGACGTGAACGCGGCGACGCTTCACGCGCGCCGCCCCATGCCCACAGGCGTCTGCGTGCAGACGCTGGCTGCTCTCAGAACGGAATTTCGTCCGCGGCGGTGACGAAGCTGGCGACAACCCGTTTCTCGCCGGCCTTCTCGAACGCGACGGTCAGCTTGTCGCCCTCCACTTCGGTGACGGCGCCGTAACCGAACTTCTGATGAAAGACGCGGTCACCCGGCCCGTGCGCCACCTCGGCGTCCACAACTGCCGTGCGGGCCTCCGTCGGGGAGCGGAGCGAGCGCCGACCGGCCCGCGCCTGCATGCGCGCCCAGCCGGGGGAGTTGTAGGCCGAGGCCTCCGCCGCCCGCGCCTCCAGCACCGAGCCTTGCGGGACGCTCGCCGCCGCGCCGTAGACCCCGCCATAGAGGCCCGGCGCCGTCAGCACCTCGACATGGTCTCTCGGCAACTCGTCGATGAAGCGTGACGGCAGCGCGCTCTGCCATTGATTGTACATGCGCCGGTTGGCGGCGAAACTGACGGTCAGGTGTTTTCGCGCGCGCGTGAGGCCGACATAGGCGAGGCGGCGCTCCTCCTCCAGCCCGCGTTTGCCGCTCTCGTCCATCGAGCGCTGTGAGGGGAAAAGCCCATCCTCCCACCCGGGCAGGAAGACGCAATCGAACTCCAGTCCCTTGGCGGCGTGATAGGTCATGATTGAGACTTTGGGGACCGAGTCCTCCTGTTCGTTCTCCATCACCAGGGAGACATGCTCCAGAAACCCCTGAAGGTTCTCGAACTCCTCCAGCGCCTTCACCAGTTCCTTGACGTTCTCCAGCCGCCCCGGCGCGTCCGGCGTCTTTTCCTTGCGCCAGTGATCGAGATAGCCGAAATCCTCCAATATCTGCATCGCGCCTTCGACATGGTCGAAATCCGTCGCGCCGGCGCGTTCGATCCATGTATCGAAAAGCGTCACCACCTTGTCGAGCGAGTTGCGCGCGGCGGCGCTCACCCGCTTTTCGGCGATGGCGATCCGCGCGCCTTCCAGCAAGTTGACGCCGTTCTCCCGCGCCGTCCGGTTGATCTCCTGCTGCGCCTTGTCGCCGAGACCGCGCTTCGGCGTGTTGACGATCCGCTCGAACGCCAGCCCGTCATCGGGCGAGGCGACCACGCGCAAATACGCCATCGCGTCGCGCACCTCCATGCGCTCGTAGAAGCGCGGCCCGCCGATGACGCGATAGGGCAGACCGATGGCGAGGAAGCGGTCCTCGAACGCCCTCATCTGAAAGGAGGCCCGGACCAGCACCGCCATTTCGTCCGGCGAAACCGGGTCGCGCCCGCGCGCGCCCCGCTCGAAACTCTCGATCTCCTCGCCGATCCAGCGCGCCTCCTCGTCGCCGTCCCAGACCCCCATCAGCCGCAGGCGCTCACCCTCGTTCTCCTGCGTCCAGAGGGTCTTGCCCAGCCGGTCCTCGTTGGCGGCGATCAGCGCAGAAGCGGCGGCGAGGATATGTGATGTGGAACGGTAGTTCTGCTCCAGCCGGATCACCTTCGCGCCGGGAAAATCCGTTTCGAATTTCAGGATGTTGCCAACCTCGGCCCCGCGCCAGCCATAGATCGACTGGTCGTCATCGCCGACGCAGCAGATGTTCTGATGCGCTTTCGCCAGCAGCCGCAGCCAGAGATACTGCGCCACGTTCGTGTCCTGATATTCGTCCACCAGGATGTAGCGGAACCAGCGCTGATAGCGCTCCAGAACATCCGGGTTCTCCTGGAATATCCGCACGACATGCAGCAGAAGATCGCCGAAATCGCAGGCGTTCAGCACCTTTAGCCGCTCCTGATAGCGCGCGTAGAGCGCCGGGCCTTCGCCGCCATAGGCGCGGGCGTCAGCGGCCGGAATGCGTTCGGGCGTCACCGCGCGGTTCTTCCAGCGGTCGATAACGGCGGCGAGCTGGCGCGCCGGCCAGCGTTTCTCGTCGATATTCGCGTCCCGGATGAGCTGTTTCATCAACCGGATCTGGTCGTCCGTGTCGAGAATGGTGAAATTGGACTTCAGTCCGGCGAGTTCGGCGTGTCGGCGGAGAATCCTGACGCAGAGCGAATGGAAGGTGCCGAGCCACGGCATCCCCTCGATCGCCCCGCCGATCAGCCCGCCGATTCGGACCTTCATTTCGCGTGCCGCCTTGTTGGTGAAGGTGACGGCGAGAATCTCGTTCGGCTTCGCGCGGCCGGTCGACAGCAGATGTGCGATCCGGCAGGTCAGCGCGCGGGTCTTGCCAGTGCCGGCCCCGGCGAGCATCAGGACCGGGCCGTCCAGCGCCTCCACCGCCTCGCGCTGCGGCGGGTTCAACCCGTCGAGATAAGGCGCGGGAACACCCGCGCGGGCGAGTTCGGAAAGCCGCGTCGGCGGCTCCCAATCGTCGAAGGCGTCATCGAAGAGGGGGTCGTTCATGCGCGGGACGTTAACCCGGAACAACATGCGAGGGAAAGTGCTGTTCCTGAAATGTTCGATCCGCTCCGGGGCTTTTCGTCGGCGCGAAGCGCGCTATATGCTGAGATGAGAAAAAAGGGGATCGCCGATGTTCAGCATGTTCAAGAAAGCCGACCTGCCCGCGCCGGGCGAGGCGCTCCGCGGCCGCGAGACGCCGATACCGACTGCCGACGCGCATTTCGTCAACGGCCGGCCGCTGAAGGAGATTCCGGCGAATCTGGAGAAGGCGATCTTTGGCATGGGCTGCTTCTGGGGCGTCGAGCGGATGTTCTGGGACCTGCAGGGCGTCTGGGTCACCGCTGCCGGCTACGCCGGCGGCGAGACGCCGAATCCGACCTATCAGGAGGTGTGCAGCGGCGCGACCGGGCATACCGAAGCGGTGCTGGTCGCGTTCGACCCGTCGGTCATCGATTATGAGACGCTGTTGCGGACGTTCTGGGAAGGGCACGACCCGACCCAGGGCATGCGGCAGGGCAATGATGTCGGCTCGCAATATCGCTCCGCGATCTACACGTTCTCACCCGAGCAGAAGGCGGCGGCGGAAGCGGCGCGCACGGCCTTCCAGGCGCGTCTCGCGGAGCGCGGCTACGGCCCGATCACCACCGAGATCGCGGAGGCGCAGGAGTTTTACTACGCTGAAGACTACCATCAGCAATATCTGGCGCGGAATCCGGGCGGCTATTGCGGCGTCGCCGGCACCGGCGTGACCTGCCCTGTGGGAACGAATGTCTGAGCGCGAAGCGCGTCAGCGGACGAGCACCGCGTAGCTGGTTTCGTTCATGTCCGGAAGCCCGACGAACTCGCTGAAGAGCGTCGCGCTGCTGAGGTCCCGGTTCAGGCAGTTCTCGGTTCCGTTCGGGCAGCGCGCGCGCGGCGGCTGCAACAGGAACATCTTCACGAATCCGGCGACCTCCGCGCGTCTGGCGGGGACGCCGGCCTCCGTCTCGACCCGCGCCGCGCCGCAGTTCACCACTGTCGCGTCGAAGACGCGGCGCTCCAGTGCGCGGTCGATCGGGTCCGATACGGGATTGTAGGTGTAATTTGAGTAGGCCGGTTCGACATCGAACGCGTCGATCTCGCCATCGCCGTTCACATCCTCGCGCACGCCGTTCTCATCATAGGCGGGTTTCGTCTGAATCTGCGCGATGTTCTCGTCGGGCGGGCCGAGCCGCGTGTCGAGCGAGCCGTCCTCGCCGGTCAGCGTGAGCGTCTGTCCCGGCTCGACGGCGGTCGTGGGCGCGGTGGTGAAGGCCTCGCGGGCGTGGAGCCAGTCCTCGCGCCCTGTCCGGTAGGCTTGATAGAAGCTCGTCATGTCTTCCGGCGGCGTCTGAAGGTCGCGTTGGTAGAGCAACGGGAAATTCGCGATGAAAAACTGCGCGACTGCGGAATGCGTCGTCGGGTTCGAGATGTAGTCGATCGTTTCGCCGGCGGACGTGGTCGCGCAATTCGTCGTGGCGCCGGTGCGCAGGCAGGGATTCAGCAGCAGATCATAGCTCTCGTAATCGACTCCGCGCGGATAGTTCAGTCGCGAAGATTCCGGAACGCCGAGCGCGGCGTTGACGCGGGTCCTCAATTCATCCCGGACGCGGCCCTTCATGATGTTGAGATCGGGCTGAAAAAGCGGCGACTGGTCGCGCAGCACATGCGCGGTTCCCGCGTCGAAGAGCGAGACGCCGGCTTCGTCGACCGCCTGACTATGGTCGCCATCCGCATCACGGTCCCAATAAAGGACATCGGATATCGGCGCGTCCCAGAGGTCGAAAGCGGTCCCGAGCGCGGTCGCGATCTCTTCCGGTGGGGCGGGAACGAAGGCGACCTCGTCGCCGACGCAGAACTCATGCTCGCGGGCGGAGGCGAGCATGCAGATCGCGTAGGCGGTGGCGGCTTCGGCCTCGGACATCGCCGGGTTCGCGCCCGGCATTGTCTGCGGATCCGCGCAGATGCGCGCCACCGCCGCCGGCGCTTCGAGCGAGAGCCGCCGGGCGAGGGCGTTCGGCGCGCTCAACGCGCCCTCGGCCGGGGTCAGCCCGTCGGCGACATGGCGGAATTGCCGGCCCGTCGCCCCCGGCCCGCTCATTTCCGACTGGAACGATGCCCCGGGATCGTCTTCCCACGGGTTGCAGATCACCAGGTTGGAGAGCGCGCCGCAGGAAAGCCGTTTGCGCCGCGCCGCTGCGATGGTCCTGAGGACGCTTTTTTCGCGCACGGCGTCGCTTCCAGCTGAATTTATAAGTCGCATCAGCGTGTTGCGAACTGACCGTTCCTCCGCCACCGCGACGACGTACCGGGCCTGGGTGGACGCGGCGGCGATGTCGCCCCCGGCGGCGCCCCCATTGGCGAATGCGGTGTAGACGAGGTTGGGCCCGGCGATATCGCCGGCGAGATCGTATTGCGGGCGCGAGCCGCCGGCGTCCGGAACATCGTCGGAAAGATCGGAGAGGAAGAAGAGATGCGAGATACGGAACTGGTCGCTCGTCCCATCGCTGAACAGCGCGCCCTTCGGAATCACTGCGCCGCCGCCTGGGCCGAACACCGCCGCGATCGCGCGGTCGATCGAATCGATGTCGAGGTCGAGTTCGGCGGCGGCCGAAAGCGCCGCCTGATCGGTGAACGCCTGCATCCGCGAATGCTCAGAATAGACCCGGCCGAAATCCAGCACCATGCCGGACGCGCCAAAGAGCAGGATGGAGAAAATCACGACCTGCGTCGCCATCGACGCGGTATTGTCACGCAGGAAACGCAGCCAGGTCGTCAGGTCCGCCACGCCGACACCTCGAATGCATGTTAAGCGTCCGAGCGCCTATATCAGCCCGTCTCCCGGGGGGGAAGCCGCGCGAGGGGTGAAGCGAGGTCGTTTACAGGTGTCCCGGCGGCCGCCCGCGGTCTATGAAGCGGATGCGCCGCACGGCGTTTTCGGGAAGGGCTGGCGCCATGACCACATACAGCGCGATCACCACGCTCAAGGGCGTCGCTGCGGCGGAGGCGATGACCGTGGCCGCGGAGGGAATGGATCCGGCTCCCTACGGCGTCGGCTATCTGGAGATCGAGGACGGTTCCGGCCTTTTCGAGGTCGCGGCCTATTTCACCGAGCGGCCTGATCCCGGTCAGCTTGCGCTTTGCGCGGCGGCGTTCGGGGCGCGGGCCTTCACGCTCTCCGAAATCGGCGAACGCGACTGGGTCAGCGAAGTGCAGCGCGAACTGACGCCGGTCGTTGCTGGGCGCTTTCTGGTGCACGGCAGCCATGATCGCGGCGCGGCGAAGCGCGCCCGCCATCCGCTGGAGATCGAGGCGGCGATGGCTTTCGGCACCGGTCATCACGGCACCACGCGCGGCTGCCTGATGGCGCTGCATCTGCTGGCGAAATCCGGCTTTCGGCCTCGCCGGATCGCCGATATCGGCGCCGGCACGGCGGTGCTGGCGATGGCCGCGGCCTCGGTTTGGAAGCGCCGCTGCCTCGCCTCCGATATCGACGAGGTGGCGGTGGCGACGGCGCGGGCGAACGCGCGGGCGAACCGGCTTGGCCCGCTGATCGCGACGGCGCGCGCCGCAGGCTTCGCCGCCCCGCGTGTGCGCGCCGACGCCCCCTACGATCTGATCCTCGCGAACATTCTCGCCAATCCGCTGAAACGGATGGCGGGGGCGATGCGGGCGCATCTGGCGCCGGGCGGGGTGATCGTGCTTTCGGGGATCCTGAACGAACAGCGCGCAGGCGTCGAAGCGGTGTATCGCGCGCATGGTTTCGCGAGGATCCGGATCGGCCGGGACGGCGACTGGTCGACGCTTGTCTTGCAGGGCTGACGCGTGGAGGGGCCGCCCCGGCGGGGCCGGTCCCTCCGGCGAACTACGATCGGTTCAGACGCGGCGGCTGGCGATCCGTCGGCAGAACTCGTTGAGGTCCTGATCGCCGAGGCCGATGTCGCGAAGCTGGCTTTGGGAGAGTTTGCTGAGTTCGCGATAGGTGCGATCCGCGACGAACTTCGCGCGGAACGCGCGGGCGGCGCGCTCGACAGACTGGACGACGGAGGAGATCGTGACGGCGCCGAACGGCGCGCTGCGGGTGTTGATTTCGAATGCGGCCATGGTCACGGTTCCAAAAGGGCGCTCGCGGCGCCTCAGGTTGATCGTTGAGGCGGCATCTAGCTACCCTGAATCCCTTGCGCAAATGCTTGCCGATCATGCCCGTCATGCGCGGTGCTCATAGGTCGCGCGGCGCTGTCGCGAGCCGGGTTCCGAGCGTCGGTTTCGGCCTTTTCCCTGTCCTCCGTTCACGCTTCGTGCTATCGGCGATAAACTGGTGGTGAAAAAGAGTCGTCGAATGCGAATTATCGGAATCGACCCCGGGTTGCGGCGTACCGGTTGGGGCGTGATCGAAAGGCGGGAGGGCGGGCGCCTGAGCCATGTCGCGAGCGGCGTCGTTGCGACTCAGGCGGGCGACCTCGCGCCCCGGCTGGCGGTGCTTGCGGCCGGGCTCCGGGCGGTGCTGGCCGCGCATGCGCCGCAGATCGCTTCCGTCGAGAAGACATTCGTGAACCGCGACCCGGCCGGGGCGCTGAAACTCGGCCATGCGCGTGCGATCGCGCTCCTGGTTCCGGCGGAGGCGGGCCTGTCGGTCTTCGAATACGCCCCCAACGAAGTGAAGAAGACCGTGGTCGGCGTCGGCCACGCCGAGAAGGCGCAGGTCGCCCATATGGTGAAGATCCTGCTGCCCGGCGCCGCGCCCGGCGGCGCCGACGCCGCCGATGCGCTCGCCATCGCCATCTGTCATGCGCAGCACGCGGGCTTCGCCGGGCTGAGGGTCGGGGCGTGATCGGCCGTATCACCGGCCGCGTCGATTATGTCGCCGCCGATCACGCGCTGATCGAGACAGGCGGCGTCGGTTACGAACTCTGGTGCTCGGCGCGCACGCTCGCGGCGCTGCCGCCACCGGGCGAGGTTGCGGCGCTCTACACCACCCTCCTGGTGCGCGAGGATCTCCTGCAGCTTTTCGGCTTTCTGACGCGTGAGGAGCGAGAATGGCACCGGCTTCTCACGTCGGTGCAGGGCGTCGGCGCGAAGGTCGGGTTGGCGATCCTCGGCGCGCTCGGGCCGGAAGGGGCGGGCCAAGCCATCGCGCTCGGCGACGCGGCGGCGGTGAAGACGGCGCCTGGCGTCGGCCCGAAGCTCGCGCAGCGCATCGTGATGGAGTTGAAAGGAAAAGTCCCGGCGATGATGGCGCTCGGCGGTCGAACTGCGCCCGGAGCCGCGCAGGTGAAGCCCGCCGCCGGCCAGAGCGAAGGCGCGGCGCGAATCCGGGCCGACGCGCTCTCCGCGCTCGTCAATCTCGGCTATCAGGAGGGCGAGGCCGCCGCCGCCATCGCCACCGTCGAGGCGGCGCTCGCGCCCGACGCCCCGGCCTTGAGCGACGCCGCGCTGATCCGCGCCACGCTGAAGACGCTTTCCCGATGAGCGGGCCTTTGCGCATGGACGCGCTTTTCGCTAGGGCCTGAGCGATGACCGAACCCGACCCGACGCTCCGCCCCGCGCCGCTGACCGAGGATGCGCCGACGAACGCGCTCCGGCCGCGCACCCTCGACGAGTTCGTCGGTCAGCGCGCCGCCCGCGCCAATCTGGAGGTTTTCGCCCGTTCCGCGCGCCAGCGCGGAGAGGCGATGGATCATCTCCTGTTCTATGGCCCGCCCGGCCTCGGAAAGACCACGCTCGCGCAGATCATGGCGCGCGAGCTTGGCGTCGGCTTCCGCATGACTTCCGGCCCGGTGATCGCCCGCGCCGGCGACCTCGCCGCGATCCTGACCAATCTGGAGGCGCGGGACGTGCTTTTCATCGACGAGATTCACCGCCTCAACCCGGCCGTCGAGGAGGTGCTCTATCCGGCGATGGAGGATTTCGAACTGGATCTGGTGATCGGCGAAGGGCCGGCGGCGCGCACCGTGCGGATCGAGTTGCAGCCCTTCACCCTGATCGGCGCCACCACCCGGCTCGGCCTGCTGACCACCCCGCTCCGCGACCGGTTCGGCATTCCGACAAGGCTCGAATTCTATGACGAGGCCGAGCTGATCCAGATCGTCGAGCGCGGCGCGAAACTCCTGAAAGCCCCGGCCACCCCCGACGGCGCGCGCGAAATCGCCCGACGCTCGCGCGGCACCCCCCGCGTCGCCGGAAGGCTTCTACGCCGGGTGATCGATTTCGCGCTGATCGAGGGCGACGGGCGGGTCGACCGCGACATCGCCGACATGGCGCTCACAAGGCTCGGCGTCGACGGGCTCGGTCTCGACGGGGCCGATCTGCGCTACCTGACCATCATCGCGGAGAATTACGGCGGCGGCCCGGTCGGCGTGGAGACCATCGCCGCCGCGATGGCCGAGGTGCGCGACGCCATCGAGGATGTGATCGAGCCTTTCCTGCTGCAGCAGGGCCTCATCCAGCGCACCCCGCGCGGCCGGATGCTGGCGGCGAAAGGCTGGAGCCATCTCGGCCTCACCGCCCCCCGCGCGCCGGGCGTGAGCGATCTCTTCGAGGACGGCTGATGACCGAGCCGCGCAAACTCGCCGATTTCGGGGGTCTGACCCCGGCCGAACAAAAGGTGCTCGACGAGCTTGATAGCGGCGCGATCACGCGGTTGGGGGACGGCAAGCGGCCGGAGGCCGACGCCGGACCGGACCGGCGCATCCGCCCCGCATTCTTGCGCTGGTGCGCGCTCGGCGCCGGGGAGGGGCGCCGGGTGCACGAATCCGGGGTGCGTATTCGCGGCGCGCTGATCGCGAATGACGCTGCGGCGGGCCGGACGGGCTGGAAGACGCGTCTTGATCTCGAAGGCTGCGCGCTGGACCATGACCTCGGGCTGTATGCGTGCCGTTTCGTCGTAGCGCCGCTGCTGAGAAGCGCCTCGCTTCAGAATCTCTTTCTCAACGACTCGGCGCTGCCTGGGTTTTCCGCCGACAGGCTTCGCGCGACGGGCGGTGTTTTCCTGAGAAAAGTCGAAACGACGGGGGAGGTGCGGCTCTCCGGCGCGGCGCTCGGCGGCGATCTGTCGCTTCCCGGCGCGAAGCTGTCGAACAAGGCCGGCGCGGCCCTGTTCGCCGACCGTCTGCAGGCGAAGGGCGGTATTTTCCTTAGGGACGCGGAATCGGTGGGGGAGATGCGTCTCCTTGGCGTAAAGATCGGCGGCAACCTTGAATGCTCGAACGCGAAGCTGTCGAACGCGACGGGCGCGGCGCTCTCGGCGGACAGGTTGGACGCGAAGGGCGGTGTGTTCTTGAGAAAGGTCGAAGCTGAGGGAGAGGTGCGCCTCCCCGGAGTGGAGCTTGGCGGCGATATTGATTGCGCGGGTGCGCAGCTTTCGAATCCGGGCAAGAAGGCGCTCAATCTGGGCGGCGCCAATGTAACTGGCGTCTTCTTTCTCCGCCGGGCGGCGACGATTGAAGGCGCCCTCGATCTGACCGCGGCGCGACTCGGCGCCATCGATGACGATCCGTCCTGCTGGCCGGCGTCGCGTGAATTGTTGCTGAATCGGTGCCGCTACGGCGCCTTCACCGGCGTCGGGGTCGATGCGACGTCGCGCATCCGTTGGCTGAGACTGCAGGATGCGACGCGCTACGGCAAGGATTTCTGGCCTCAGCCTTGGGAGCACTGCGCGAAGGTGCTGCGCGAGATGGGTCATGCCGAAGACGCCCGCGCGGTTCTGATCGAAAAGGAACGCTTGCAGCGCGCCGACCGGCGGAGGAGGATCGGGACCGGCTGGCGGCGCTGGACGACGCGCTTCATCGACCTGCTTCTGGACCAGACTGTACGCTTCGGTCATCAACCTCTGCGCGCCTTTCTCTGGCTTTTTCTGCTTCTGGGCCTTGGCGCCGCTATCTTCCTCGCCGCATGGCGTGTCGACGCGATGAAGCCGAACAACGCCTTCGTCCTCCGCGCGCCGGAGTGGGTCGGATGCGCCGAAACCGCGCCGCCCTGGACCTATAGGGGCGGGCAGGGAAGCAGATCGCAGCTCGATTGCTTTCTTCGCCAACCCGAGGCGCAGGGCTTCCCCGAGTTCAACGCGCTGATTTATGCGGCGGACGTGCTTTTCCCGCTGGTCGATATCGAACAGCAGAGCTACTGGACGCCGAACGAGGATATGACGGTCGGCGCGATTGCGAAGGTCGTGGTGTATCTCAACATCATCCTTGGTTGGGCGCTTTCGCTGCTGGCGGTCGCCGGATTCTCCGGGCTGGTGAAATCGGACTGAGGGGTCAGATGAACGAGGATATCGAACGCATCCGCAGGCTTTTCGGTGGGGGCGATGCGGGGGGCTTCAAGTTCGCCCGCTGGGGCGGCCCGATCGCTCCGACGGTGATCGGGCTGGACGAGGGCGGCGCACGGCTTTTTGGCGAGGCGATCAGACTGGTGGCCGGAATCGCCGGCCGGGAGGTTGAGGATATCGATCCGGAAATGGGCGCGAATTTCCTTGTCTACGTGATGCAGGATTGGGCCCACGCCGCGCGGGCGCCGAACCTGCCGAATTTCCTACCCGATCTGCCGGCGCTGATCGAGCGTCTGACCGCCGCAAACGCCAATCGCTATCGGGTCTTCGCCTTCGACGATCAGGGCGCGATCCGGGCCGCGATCACGCTCTTGCGCTATGATGAGCAGATGCGCGCCGCGCCGGTCGATTACATCGCGCTGACCGAGGCCGCGCTCGGCATGTTGGTCTATGACGAGGCGGGGGTCGCGGAGGATCGCCCGGTGGTGATGGCGCGCTTCGACGAGGATGAGCCGCGCGCGATGCTCTCGCCCTGGCACGCGCAGCTTCTGCGCGCGGCCTATGATCCGCGCATACCGGCGGGCTCGAAGGACCCATCGCTCGCGCTTCGTCTCGCGGCGCGGATCGCGGTTGCGGCGGAGGACGGCGACGGCGATGACGCATGAGGCCGAGTTCCGCATCCACTATGAAGACACCGACATGGCCGGCGTGGTCTATTACGCCAATTATCTGAAATTCATCGAGCGCGCGCGCTCCGACGCGCTCCGCGAAGCCGGTGTCGATCAGCGCGCGATGCGCGAATCCGGGCTGGTGTTCGTGGTGACGCGGGTCGAGGCGGATTATCTCTCGCCCGCGCGCTATGATGACGTGATCCGGGTGGAGACGACGCTGAAGGAGCTGCGCGGCGCCTCCGCCACGCTCCGGCAGGCGGTCTTTCGCGAGAAGACGCCGCTTTTCCGCTCCGTCGTGCGCTTCGCCTGCATGGGGCTGGAGGGGCGACCGCTGCGGATGCCGGCGGCGGCGCGCGCTGCGCTCGAAGCGCTCTGAGCGTCCCGCCGCGCGGGCTCCTCACGCGCTTCTGTCGGTCCGTTTCACTTCGCAGACGCCACATTGACGAAACCCGCCAAAAACCTCATCTTCGCACCAGAATTCTGGCAAGATTTTCTTCCAGTCGGCCGTTAAGACGCCGCATGAGACGGCGAGAGCGAGGCGAGCATATGGAGACCGAAGCGATTGCGGCAGCCGGTTCGGCGGCCGCCAATCTCGATTTTTCACTGGCCGCGCTGTTCCTGCGCGCCACATTCGTCGTCCAGATCGTGATGGTGGTGCTTTTGCTCGCGTCATTCTGGTCATGGGCGATCATCATCGACAAGCTGATTGCCTTTCGCCGTCAGCGCCGCGATGCGGGGATGTTCGAGGACGCGTTCTGGTCCGGCCAGCCGCTTGATCAGCTTTTTGAGCGGCTCGGCGGCGCGCCGCGATCGGCGCTGGAGCGGATATTCCTCGCCGGGATGAGCGAATGGCGGAAATCCTTCACCTCTGGCGGCGGCGTGGCCCCCGGCGCGCAGCAGCGCATCGACCGCGCGCTCTCCGTCGCCATCGCGCGCGAGGAGGAGTCGACCGCCGCGCGGCTCGGCTTTCTCGCCACGGTGGGCTCGATTTCGCCCTTTGTCGGGCTTTTCGGCACGGTCTGGGGCATCAAGACCGCGTTCGAGGAGATCGCGATCCAGCAGAACACCAATCTCGCCACAGTCGCGCCCGGCATCGCCGAGGCGTTGGTGGCGACCGCGCTCGGCCTTCTGGCGGCCATTCCTGCGGTGATATTCTACAACAAGCTCAGCGGCGATGCCGAGCGCCTCTCCGGCTCGATGGAGAATTTCGCCGATGAGTTCGGCGTGATCCTGTCGCGCCAGATCGATCGAAAGCCGGACTGATGGGCGCCAGCCTCTCTCCTTCCTCGGGCGGGCGGGGACGCGGACGGCGACGGCGTGCGCTCCGGCCGATGTCGGAGATCAATGTCACGCCCTTTGTTGACGTGATGCTGGTCCTGCTCATCATCTTCATGGTCGCCGCTCCACTCCTGACAGTCGGCGTGCCGCTGAAGTTGCCGGAGACCGACGCGCAGCCGCTCCCGGTGGAGCAGGAGGCGCCGCTGACGGTCAACCTCGCGGCTGACGGCAAGATTTATCTCCAGAAAACGCCGATGGATTACGCCGAGTTCGCGCTCCGCCTGCCGGCGATCGCGGAGGAGCGTCAGGACGGCCAGGTCTATTTGCGCGCTGACGCGGGCCTCGCCTACGGCGCGGTCGCGCAGGTGATGGGCGCGCTGAACGCGGCCGGCTTCACTTCCATCGCGCTGGTCACCGACGCCGCGGTTCCGGCGCCGCCGGCGGAGAACTGAGATGAAACTCGGCGCGGGCGTCTCCGGCGGCGCGCATCTGGCGCTGATCGCGATGGCGATCCTATCCGGTGCGCTCTTTTCCGACGGGACGGAACGGCCGGTGAGCATCGCCGAGGTGACGCTAATGAGCGGCGCGGAGTTCGAGGCGGCGCAATCCGCCGCGCCAGAATTCAACGCCAATTTGCCCGCCGCGCCGGAGGCCCCGAATCCCGGCGACGAGCGCGCTGATGTGAAGGTGACCGAGGAGGACGCCGCGCCGACGACTCAGGCCGAACCCGCGCCGGACGTGGCGCCGACGCGCGGCGAGGTGGTCGAGGCGCCGCCCGAGGAGGCGCCGAGCGCCGCGATCGCCGATGTCGGCGCGCAACCCGCCGGCCCGCCCGCGCCGGAAGCGGACACTCTTGTCGCGGCCTCCGATTCCGCGCCGGAGATCGCACCGGTCGCCGAGACGCCGATCGCGCCCGCCCCGGCGCCGCGTCCCGCCGCGCCGCAGGTCGAGGCGACGACGCCAGAGCCGCCAGCGGCCGAGTCCCTGCCTGTCGAAGCGGCGGAGCAGGAGCCCGCGCCGACGCCCGAGCCGGAGGCGCAACCCGAGCCGGAGCCGAAGGTCGCCGAAGCCTCGCCGACGCCGGTTGAGGAGACGGAGCCTGAAAAGTTGAACGACCCGGATATTCCGGCGCCGAAGTTGAGCCCGCCGCCGCCGACCAAACCGCGCGACATCGCCGAGGCGAAAAAGGCCGAGCGGCTGGCGCGCGAGGCCAGACCGCCGGAGGAGACGGGCGCGAAGAAAGCGGCGGAGGCCCCCTCGGGCGGCGGGACGACGCAGACCGTCGGTCAGTTGTCCTTCCGCGACCGCGATGCGCTCCGCGTCGGCATCAAGAGCTATTTCAACCCGCCGCCCGGCGGCGCCAATCCGGAGCAGCTTCGCGTCAAGCTCCGGATCGAGGTGAGCGAAGCGGGAAAGATCATCGCCGGCCCGGAAGTGCTGGAGCCGTCAGGTCGATTGGACGCGCAGCATGAGGCGCTGAAGCGCGCCGGCGTGCGGGCGCTCAAGCAATCGGAGCTGGCTGGCGTCTTCGCCAGGCTGCCAAAGGATCGATACGCGCGCTGGCGCGTTATGAACGTCATTTTCACGCCCAGGGAGATCCAGTTCCTATGAACCGAATCATCGCCGCTCTCAGCATCATTGCGCTCTCCGTTTTCGGCGCGCAGGCGCAGTCCAGTGACGACGGCGCGCTGGAGATCACCGTTGCGGGGGGCGAATTCAAGCCCATCTCGCTCGCCGCGCCAGGTTTCTTCGCCGCGCCGGGCGACGCCACGGATCTCGCCGCGCAGATTCGCGATGTTGCGCTGGCCGATCTTGCGGGCTCGGGTCTCTTTCGCGTCATTCCGCCCGAAGCTTACATTCAGCAGCTTCAGGATTTCGACGCCGAGCCGCAATACGCCGACTGGCAGGCGATCAACGCCGACGCCCTTGTGACCGGCAACGCGAATATCGAGCCCGACGGCCGGATTCGCGTTCAGTTCCGGCTTTTCGACAGTTTTGCCGCCGGCCAGGTCGAGGGGCTTCAGTTCTTCAGCGATCCGGCGGATTTCCGGCGCATCGGCCACAAGATCGCCGACGCGATCTACACGCGGCTGACCGGCGAAGGCCCATATTTCGACAGCCGCATCGTCTATGTCCACGAGAGCGGGACCAAGGGCAAACGCGTCAAGCGGCTGGCGATCATGGATCAGGACGGCGCCAATAACCGCTTCCTGACCGATGGGCGGCAATTGGTCGTGACGCCGCGTGTCTCGCCCGATGATCAGGAGGTGGTCTATATCTCCTTCGAACGGGGCGAGCCGCAGATTTTCCTGATGAACCTTGCGACGGGACAGCAGGAGGTCTTGGGAAACTTCCCCGGCATGAGCTTCGCGCCGCGCTTCTCGCCCGACGGGCGGCAGGTGCTGATGTCGCTCACCAAGGGCGCCAACACTGATATCTACGTCATGGATCTGGCTTCGCGCAGGCTTCGGCAGCTGACCGACTCGCCCGCGATCGAGACCGCGCCGTCTTATTCCCCCGATGGCTCGCAGATCGTGTTCGAAAGCGATCGCGGCGGCGGACAGCAGATCTATGTGATGAGCGCCTCGGGCGGGCCGGCGACGCGGATCAGTTTTGGGCAGGGCCGCTACGGCACGCCAGTCTGGTCGCCGCGCGGCGATCTCATTGCCTTCACGAAGTCCGGCGGCGGCCAGTTCGCGGTCGGCGTCATGCGCACCGACGGCTCGGACGAGCGGATCCTTGACTCGAGCTTTCTTTCCGAAGGGCCGACATGGGCGCCGAACGGCCGTGTTCTGGCTTTTTTTCGTGAAAGCGCGGGCGCGAACGGGGCTGCGAGCCTCTGGAGCGTGGACATCACCGGCCGGAACCTGAAAAGGTTGGCGGCGCCGGGGGCTGGTTCGGATCCGGCCTGGTCGCCGATCCTGCCGTGAGCAGGCGGCTAGGTCGGGCCGGAATGAAGAGAGGCATGGGACGGCATGCGCCGATCCTGACAGGCGGAGAATGAGAATGATCAACAAACTGACGACGACGATCGCCTTCGGCGCGGCGCTGATGCTGGCGGCGTGCACCGGCGAGCCGCCGGATGCGGAGGCGCCGGCGCCGGGCGGCGCGCCGACATCGACGCTGGATCCGGCATCGGTAGCCTATTTCCAGCAGACCGTAGGCGACCGCGTGTTCTTCGAGACCGACAGCACGCGGCTGACCCAGGCCGGCCAGCAGACGCTGATCCGGCAGGCTGAGTGGCTGGCGCAGAACCCGGGCGTGAACGCGGTGATCGAGGGCCATGCCGACGAGCGCGGCACCCGCGAATACAACCTCGCTCTCGGCGCCCGCCGGGCGGAGGCGGCGCGCTCTTATCTCGCGGCGCAGGGTGTGGCGGCGAGCCGGCTCAGCACCATCTCCTACGGCAAGGAGAGGCCGGAGGCGCTCTGCTCCGCCGAAAGCTGCTGGAGCGAGAACCGCCGCGCGGTCACCGTGATCGCAGGTGCGCCGACAAGCTGAACAAGAAGCGGCGCGGCGGCGCATCCGCCGCGCCGCGACGAATGAAGCGCAAGGAGGGTTCGTGATGCGGTGGACGATGCGGCTCGGAGCGCGGCATGGAGCGAGGACGGGCGTTTGCGCCGCGCTTGCAGGCGTTCTCGCGGCGGGCGCGTTCGGCGGCGTCGCGGCGGCGCAGGGCGTCGATCGCTACGAATTCCAACAGGTGCGAGAACAGCTCCAGGCGCTAGAAGGCGACGTATCTCAGCTTCGCGGCGCGATCGGCGGCGGCGCCGCCTCCAGCAGGCTCGACGCGGTCGAGGACGAGATGAAGCGCATCATCGGCCAGGTCGAGCGGCTCGAACACGCGCAGCGTCAGCATGAGGCGGCGGTGAAGCAGAAGCTGACCGATCTGGAATACCGGATCATCGAACTCGAAGGCGGCGATCCGAGCATTCTCTTCGAGAGCCAGGAGCAGCCCGCCCCCGTGCCGCAGACTCAGCAGCAAACCGGCCAGGCCGCCCCGGAGCCGAAGGGGGGAACCCTCGGCGTTATCACCTCATCCGCGCCTGTCGCGGGCGACGAGCGCGCGGCCCTGGAGGCCGGCGCCGAAGCCGCGCGTCAGCACCGCACGGCCGAGGCGAAACAGCTTCTCGAAGCGTTTCTCACCGACTATCCCGGCAGCCCGCTGACTGGCGACGCGCATTACTGGCTCGGTGAGGCGTATTACAGCGATGGCGCCTATCAGACCGCCGCGCAGCGCTATCTCGATGGCGCGACGCTCAACCCCGGCTCACCGCTGGCGCCTGAAAGCCTGCTGAAACTGGGCGTCACGCTCGGCCTTCTCGGCAAGACCGATGTCGCCTGCTCGACCCTCCGTGAGGTGCGCGGACGTTATCCACAGGAGACTGAAGTCGCCAAGCGCGCGGCGGACGAGGCGCGCCGGATCGGCTGCGGCTGAGCCGATGCTCACGCGCGCCGTCGACCCGATCATCTCCGAAGTTTTCGCAGCGCTCGACACTGCGCTCGGCGGCGAAACGGCGCCGCTGGGCGTCGCGGTTTCGGGCGGCGGCGACAGCATGGCGCTCCTTCACCTCGCGGACGCCTGGGCCACCGCGCGGGGGCGCGCGCTCGAGGTCGCGACCGTGGATCACGGGCTGCGCGCGGAAAGCGCCGCGGAGGCGCGGCTGGTCGGCGGCGCCGCCGGCGCGCTCGGACGTCCGCACGAAGCGCTCGAGTGGCGCGGCTGGGCCGGCCGCGGCAATCTACAGGCGGAGGCGCGCGCGGCGCGCAGGCGTCTTCTCTCCGCCTGGGCGGCGCGGCGCGGTTTGGCGGCGATCGCGCTTGGCCACACGATGGACGACCAGGCGGAGACGGTGCTTCTCAGGCTCGGCCGTGGCGCGGGGGTGGACGGGCTCTCCGCAATGGCCGCGCGCGCGGAGGCTGCGGGCGCGATCTGGCTCCGGCCGCTGCTCGGGATTCGGCGCGCTGCGCTTCGCGACTGGTTGCGCGGCCGGGGCGTCGCCTGGATAGAGGACCCCTCCAACGAAGACATGCGCTTCGACAGGGTGCGCGCCCGGCGCTCGCTGAGCGCGCTCGCGCCACTTGGCGTCACCGCGGAAGGGCTCTCGGCGACGGCGGAGCGAATGCGCGGCGCCCGCGAAGCGCTGGATCACGGCGCGGCCGCGTTGGCGGCGAAGGCGGCGCAATGGGGCGCTTGCGGCGAGTTGCGCCTGGCGCTACCGCCGTTGCGGGCCGCGCCGCGTGAGCTGGCGCGCCGGCTGCTCCGCTCCGGGCTGACCCGCGCCGCCGGCGCCGAATATGGCCCCCGCGCCGAGGCGGAGGCGCAACTGATGAACGCGATGTTCGCTTACAAGCTCGGCGGCGGGCGGAGCCTTCATGGTTGTCTGATTCGTCCGGACGGTCCGCTCCATGTGGTGATCTCGCGTGAAGAAGCGGCGGTGGACGCGGCGCCGGCGCCGCTCGGCGCCGAAGGCTTGATCTGGGACGGAAGGTTTCTTGTCGCCATCACACCATCTGCGGACGACGAATGCGACGCCGCGGTCGCACCGCTCGGCGAAGCCGGCGCCCGACGCCTCGCGGAGCTTTCCGGCGCCGGACTCTGGCGCGCCCCGCAGCACTGGGCGGCCGCGCCCCGCGCCGCGCGGTTGACGACGCCGGCGCTCTGGCGCGGGGGGAAGCTCAAGGCGGCGCCGCTGGCGGAATACGGCGCCGGCGCGACCGCGCGCTTCATGGCGGCGGGGGATGGCTGGCCGGCGGCCTGCGGCGCGGGAGGGTGAGGGCGTATCGACGCGCGCGGACCCTGACGGATTGAACCGACCGTGCTATGCATTATCTACAGTTCCGACGGGCCGCGCGGTCCGTCCTTTGATGAGAGGTTCCGATCTAGTGGGTAACGCCAGAAATTTCGCCTTCTGGGCTGTCGCGATTCTGCTTCTTGTGGCGCTTTTCAATGTGTTCAGCGACAGCGGTTCGCGGACCTCGGGCAATCAGATCGCTTTCTCCGATTTTCTGAATCGGGTCGATCAGAAGCAGATCGCCGAAGTCTCGATCGACGGCGAGAAGCTGACCGGGCGCACCGATGACGGCCGCGCCTTCACGACCTATCAGCCGCTCGGGACTGACATTATCTCTGAACTGCGTCAGGGCGACGTGCGCGTCGTCGTCCAGCCGCAGCAAGAGGGCGGTCTGCTTTCCACGCTCGGCTTCTGGCTGCCGATGCTGATCATCTTCGCTGTCTGGATCTTCTTTCTCAACCGGATGCAGGGCGGTGGGCGCGGCGCGATGAGCTTCGGCAAGTCGAAGGCCAAGCTGCTGACCGAGAAGACCGGCAAGGTCACCTTCCAGGACGTCGCAGGCATCGACGAGGCGAAGGAGGAACTTGAGGAAATTGTCGAGTTCCTGAAGGATCCGCAGAAATACACCCGCCTCGGCGGCAAGATTCCGAAGGGCGCGCTGCTTGTCGGTCCGCCGGGCACCGGTAAGACTCTTCTGGCGCGCGCCATCGCGGGTGAGGCCGGGGTGCCGTTCTTCACGATCTCCGGCTCCGACTTCGTCGAGATGTTCGTCGGCGTCGGCGCCAGCCGCGTCCGCGACATGTTCGAGCAGGCGAAGAAAAACGCGCCCTGCATTGTCTTCATTGACGAGATCGACGCCGTCGGCCGCCATCGCGGCGCCGGCTACGGCGGCGGCAACGACGAGCGCGAGCAGACGCTGAACCAGCTCCTCGTGGAGATGGACGGCTTCGAGGCGAACGAGGGCGTGATCCTGATCGCCGCCACCAACCGGCCCGACGTGCTCGACCCGGCGCTGCTTCGCCCTGGCCGTTTCGACCGGCAGGTCACGGTGAACAACCCCGATGTCGGTGGGCGGGAGAAGATCCTTCAGGTTCATGCCCGCCAGGTGCCGCTGGCGCCAGACGTTACGCTGAAGGTTATCGCCCGCGGCACGCCGGGCTTTTCGGGCGCCGATCTCGCCAACCTCGTGAACGAGGCCGCGCTCCACGCCGCCCGATCCGGCAAGCGGCTGGTGACGATGGAGGATTTCGAAAAGGCGAAGGACAAGATCATGATGGGCGCCGAGCGCCGCTCGATGGTCATGACGGAGGAAGAGAAGACCCTCACCGCCTATCACGAGGCCGGCCACGCCATCGTCGGCCTGCATGTGCCGGAGCATGACCCGATCCACAAGGCGACGATCATCCCGCGCGGCCGCGCGCTCGGCCTGGTGATGAGCCTGCCGGAGCGTGACCAGTATTCCGTCACCAAGCGCAAATATACCTCGAAGATCGCCATGGCGATGGGCGGCAAGGTGGCCGAGGAGCTGAAATTCGGCGAGGACAGCGTGACCTCCGGCGCGACCTCCGACATTCAGCAGGTCTCGAAGATCGCGCGGGCGATGGTGACCCAGTTCGGCTTCTCCGATAAACTCGGCAATATCGACTACGCCGAACAGACTGACACCTATCTTGGCGCGCTCGGCGGCAATCTGAAAATCTCCGGCCCGACGCAGCGGATCATCGAGGAGGAGGTCCGCCGTATCATCGATGAGGGCTACGACACCGCCAAACGCATCCTCACCGAACATGGTGAGGAATGGGAGCGTCTGGCGCAGGGCCTGCTCGAATACGAGACGCTTACCGGCGACGAGATCACCAAGGTGATCGCCGGCGAACCGCTGGATCGCGCCGATGACGACGCGCCGCCACCGCCGAGCGACGGCAAGCCGCGCCTCGCCTCCGTGCCGAAGGCCGGAAAGAAACGCGGAGGCGAGCCCGAAGGCGGGATGGAGCCGCAGCCGAATTGAACCGGGACGGCCTCGGCGGCTGGAAAGTAGCCGCCTACGAGGCCTTCGGCGATCTTCGCCTTCGTCCCGCGCTCGATCTTCTCGCGCGGGTTCCCGAGCTTCCCGCCGGCGCGCTCGTCGATCTTGGTTGCGGCTCCGGGGCGGCCGCGTCGGCGCTGCGCGCGCGGTTTCCGGGCCGTCGGCTGATCGGTGTTGATCGGGCGTCGGAGATGCTGGCGAAGGCCGCGCCGCTGCTCGATGAGGCGATCGAGGCCGATATCGCGGACTGGGGTCCGGCGGCGGCGGCGCTGATCTTCTCCAACGCCGCGCTGCACTGGCTGCCGGATCACGCGACGCTGATACCGGCGCTTTTCGCCGCGCTCGCGCCCGGCGGAGTCCTCGCCGTACAGATGCCGGGCCAACTCGACAGACCCTCGCACCGCACGATGATCGGGGCGGCGGCGGCGATACGCCCCGACCTCTTTTGCGGCTGGAAGCCCTTTCCCGGCCCGTTGCCGCTCCCCGATTATGCAGGACTCCTGCCTCGCGCCGGGCTCGATCTCTGGGAGACGGAGTATCTCCAGCGACTGGGTCCGGCCGATGGAGGCGGCCATCCGGTCCGCGCCTTCGTCTCCGCCACCGGCGCAAGACCCATCCTCGCCCTGCTCGATGCGGCGGAGCGGGCGCGCTTCGAGGCGGGCTGGGACGAAGCGCTCGGCGCGGCCTATCCGGTCGGACCCGATGGTTGCTGCTGGTTTCCCTTCCGCAGGTTTTTTTTCGTCGCGCGTAGTATCGGCTCGGGTTAGGCGCTGCGCGGACCGGCGGAGGATGTGGCGCACTTTCGATCTCGCATTTGCAGGAAGAGTGGTGATCGTGACAGGGCTCTGCGATGGACTTGGCCTTGCGGCGGCCCGGTGGCTGGCCGTCGAGGGTGCGAATATTGTGATCCGCCGCAGACCCAGCAGCGCCTATCGTCGCGACCGTCGCTCCCCAAGAGCCGCGGGCGCCACGCCGCGCCATCGACGAAATGGATGCGCATTGCATCCTATGCGCCCCGCTTCCGGCATCCGCGCTCTCCAGGATCGAATGCGCCGCCAGCCGCGCGCCTGCTCGCGTCCGGATATCGGCGCGTGTCCCGCAGTCGTCACCCTGCGTCACAACGCTTTTGCGCAGATGTTGATAACTGGTCGCCCCCTTGGTTTCCGACACCGCTCGGGTTTGATCGTTGATAGTGAATTTCCGTCCCGGCGACGATCGCGGATTAGGGCGTTTATCAGTATTTCCGATATGTAGCACACAGCGCAGTCAAGACAAATATAATTAACGAAAATAGACTGTAAGAATAAGCTCGTTTGCCCCCCGCGCCGGAATCGGCTACCCCGATTCGCCGGTGATGGAGGCGAGGATTTGCGCGATTTTCTTTTGCGGCCGATTTGCGACGCCGGGGGCGGCGAAGACGGCATACCGCTTGCGGGTGGCCCGATCCGTTTCAACAAGATGGAGACGGTGGGGCTCAATCGCGAGGCGCGTCGGCTGCCGCTGAAATCAGTGGCGCCGGAGGCGCTTCGACTGCTCGCCGCACCGCGCCCGCCGCTGATGGGCGTAACGATGGACAGGCCAAGAATCCTTGGGGTGCTTAACGTCACGCCAGACAGCTTCTCCGACGGGCGGCCCGGCGAAAGCGTCGCCGCGGCGGTCGAGCGCGGGCTCGAGATGGCGGCTTCGGGCGCCGATTTCATCGATGTCGGCGGGGAATCGACCCGGCCAGGTTCTGATCCGCTCGAACCTGCGGCTGAGCAGGACCGCGTACTGCCCGTGATCGAGGGTTTGAAAAAGGCGGGATTGTCCGCGCCGATCTCGATCGATACGAGGAACGCCGCGACGGCGCGCGCGGCGTTCGAGGCCGGCGCCGCAATGCTGAATGACGTCTCGGCGTTGACCCATGACGAAGAAAGTCTGGGGACGGTGGTAGAGTTTGGCGGCGCCGTCTGTCTGATGCACGCTCAGGGAGACCCCAAGACGATGCAGGACGCGCCGCGCTATCGCAACGTCCTGATCGAGGTATATGACTGGCTGGAGTCCCGCGTCGCAGTCTGCGTGAAGGCCGGGGTGCCCCGCGGGCGTATCGTCGTCGACCCCGGCATTGGTTTCGGCAAGACCCTGGCGCATAATCTTACATTGATCGGCGGATTGGCGGCGTTTCACGGGCTGGGCTGCGCCGTGATGCTCGGGGCTTCGCGCAAGGCGTTCATCGGCAGGCTGACTGGAGTGGAGAATGCGGCGGATCGCGTCGCCGGTTCCATCGGCGCGGCGCTGGCCGGGGCGGGGCGGGGCGCGCATGTCTTCCGCGTTCATGATGTCGCGCAGACGCGCCAGGCGCTCGACGTCTGGCGTGCGGCGGCGTGGTTCGACGGAGACGACGAATGAGCAGGTTTTTCGGAACGGACGGCGTGCGCGGCGAGGCCAATAACGGCGTGATGACGGCCGAGACGGCGATGAAGCTCGCCATGGCCGCCGGGCGGTATTTCACGCGGGGCGCACATCGACACCGCGTGGTGATCGGCAAAGACACGCGGCTTTCCGGCTACATGATCGAGGGGGCGATGGAGGCCGGATTCACTTCGGTCGGCATGGAGGTGCTGCTCACCGGCCCGATTCCGACGCCGGCGGTCGGAATGTTGACCAAGTCGATGCGCGCGGATATCGGCGTGATGATCTCCGCCTCGCATAATCCTTTCACCGATAACGGGGTGAAGTTCTTCGGGCCGGACGGCTACAAGCTTTCGGACGAGGACGAGGCGGCGATCGAGGCGATGATGGATGAGCCGCGCCTCGCCGCGGCGTCGGATATCGGCCGGGCCAAGCAGATCGACGACGCCGCGGGCCGCTATATCGAGATCGCGAAGGCGAGCTTCCCGAAATCGCTTTCGCTTGACGGGCTGAAGATCGTTGTCGATTGCGCCAATGGCGCCGCTTACCGGACCGCGCCCACGGTGCTCTGGGAGCTTGGCGCCGACGTGCTGCCGCTGGCGGTCGAACCGGATGGCCGGAATATCAATCGCAATTGCGGGTCTACCGATCCGAAAATCTGCGCCGAATGGGTCGTCGCCAACGGCGCGGATATCGGTGTCGCGCTCGATGGCGACGCTGATCGGGCGATTCTGATCGACGAGACCGGCAGAGTAGTGGATGGCGACCAAATCATCGGGCTGATCGCGGCGGGCTGGCGCGCGGCCGGGCGACTGGCCGGCGACGCGGTGGTGACCACTGTGATGTCGAACATGGGCCTAGAGCGGATGCTTGAGGGTATCGGCGTCGGTCTGATCCGCACGCCGGTCGGCGACCGGCACGTGGTTGCCGAAATGCGCGCGCGCGGCATGAATGTAGGGGGGGAACAGTCCGGCCATGTCGTGCTTTCCGATTACGCGACCACCGGCGACGGCCTGATCGCCGCCCTACAGGTGATGGCGGCGATGCAGACCGAGGGGCGGTCCGCCTCCGATGTCTGCGCGATGTTCGAGGCGATGCCGCAGGTGCTGGAGAATATTCGCTTCGAGGCCTCCGGCGCAGACCCGCTTTCAGCTCCGGCGGTGCGGGCTGCGATCGACGAAGCTGAAGCGCGTCTCGCCGGGACTGGACGTCTGCTGATCCGTAAGTCGGGAACGGAGCCGCTGATCCGCGTGATGGCCGAAGGTGAAGACGAGTCGCTGATCCGCGCCGTCGTCTCCGCGATATCGGCCGAGGTCGCCGCCGCCTGAACGGCGCGACTTTGTGACGCTCGGACCCGTTTGGCCGCGGGTCCCTTTGAACCCGGCTGGACGTACCGGCGGCTCAGGCGGGTCGGGCGGGCCGGTTGAGGCCGGCGAACATGAGCGCCGGCGCGGCGAACGCCACCCCGGCCCCGAATAGCAGACCCTGCGACATCCCGAGTACGCCGCCGCCCGGCAACGCCAGCAACAGCCCGCCGAGCGCCAACGTCGCTCGAAGCGCCACGCCATGGACGCCCGAGCCGAGCCCGCCGATCAAGCTGACATGGCCCTGGAGCGCGGATGAGATCAGCCAGATGCCGCAAAGCGCGGTGGAGAGCGTCAGCATGATCTCCAGCGCCGAGCCCTCCCCGACCAGCGCCGGATTGAGGATGAAGAGGAAGGGCGCGACGTAGATCACGCCGCCCAGCCGCATTGCCTCCAGCCCGGTGCGCATCGGCCCGGCGCCCGCCATAGTCGCCGCGGCGAAGGCGCCGAGCGCCACCGGGGGCGTGATATAGCTGACCATGCCCCAGTAGAGGATGAAGAGATGAACCGCGAGCTGGTTCAGCCCGGCCTGCTCCAGCGCCGGCGCGAGCACCACGGCGAGAAAGATGTAGCAGGCGGTCACGGTCATCCCCATGCCGAAGATGAAGGCCGTGACGGCGCCCATGAGAAGAAGCGCGATGGTCGAGGCGCCGGCGATGAAGATCAACTCGTTGACCAGCGTCCCCGCCAGTCCGGTGGCGGAGAACGCACCGACGATCAACCCGACCCCGAGCAGCACGGCGGTGAGCTCCGCCAGCGCTTTGCCGACGCCGACGATCATCGCGCCAAAGCTCGCCCAGCTGAAACGGTGGCGGCGCAGCAACTGGTTGATGAGGAGCAAGAGCCCGGTCGCGTAGAACGGCGCCAGCCGCTCCATCCGCAGCGCCACCATCAGATAGATCAGCACCGCGAAGACGAGGATGTAGGGCCAGCCCTCGCGCATCGCGCCGCGCAGTGACGGGACCTCAGCCCGCTCCAGCCCCTTGAGACCGCGCCGCGCCGCATAGGCGTCGATCTGCGCGAAAAGGCCAAAATAGAACAGGAGCGACGGAATCGCCGCTGCGAGCGCGATGTCGATATAGGGCCGTGACAGGAACGAAGCCATGACGAAGGCGGTCGCGCCCATGATTGGCGGCATGAGGACGCCGCCGGTCGACGCGCAGGCCTCAGTCGCCGCGGCGTGGCGAGCGGAGAATCCGGTCCGCTTCATCGCCGGGATCGAGACGGCGCCGGTGGTCAGGACGTTGGATATCACCGATCCGGACATCGAACCCATGAAGCCGGAGGCGAAGATTGCGACCTTCGCGGCCCCACCCCGATAGCGCCCGACGAGGGCGAGCGCGAGGTCGTTGAAGAACTTGCCGCCGCCGGTCTGCTGCAGCACCGCGCCGAAAAGGATGAAGCCGATAACGAGCGATCCGAACGCCCGCATCGGGATGCCGAAGGAGCTTTCGGACGAAATCATGTGATAGGGCGCGAGATCCCAGAACGGCGACGCGAAGCCGGAGATCGGCCCGGGCATCTGGTCGGCGACGGTCGGGTAGAGCGAGAAAAGCAGCACGATGATGAAGAGGACAAGACCGCCGGCGCGACGCGTTCCCTCCAGGATCAGCAGATAGAACAGGATAGAGAGCCAGCGCGCCGAGTCGGGGGCCGCGAACTCCCACCCCATGTCGAGCGCGGTCTCCGCGTTCCAGATGAAATAGCCGCTGGCCGCCAACGAAATGGCGAAGAGCGTCCAGTCGCGGATCGCCGCCATCTGCGCCGACCGTAGCGGGATTGTCAGGGCGCCGAGCGACAGAATCGTGCCGGAGAGTAGATAGGTCGCCCCGATCACCGGCAAGATGACGCCGATCGCTGCGAGCGCCGTCGGAAGCGCCCAATCCATGAGTTGCGGCCGGTCGCCGGCGCGGTTGGGAAAGACGACGAATGCGAGCGCGAGAAAGAGGCCGGCGAGGACGTAGAGATATCGCCCCTCGATCAGTACGATCCCGAACAGCTGGATATTGAAGAGCTGATGGATCGAGACGGCGACCGCCGCCAGGGTCAGTGCGCCGACCGCGATCTGCGCGGCCGGCGGCAGAGGCGCCTGCGGCGCCCCTGCAGCCTCGAGTTTCTCTGAATGGTCCATTCACCTCGCCCGTCAGAATGGCGACAACCGGGCGCGACGTCGAACCGCCGCGCCCGGGATTAGCAGCGGGCGTTCAGAATACGATGGCGAAGCCCCCGGCCTTCAGAGCCTCCTTGCGCTTGACGGCCCATGCGGCCTCCCAGTCTTCGGGGTCCTCGGCCTTCAGCTCTTCCCAGGCGGCGCCGAGCGCTTCCTGCTTGGCGATGAGCTTGGTGTTGTGCGCCTCGGCGGCGTCGGTCCAGACGCCGACTTCCTTGAAATAACGCACGGCGCCGGCGTGATAGGGCGCGACCCATTCGAAGTTCTGCATCTCCAGCGCCCAGCCGTTGATGCCGGGGGCCTTGTCCTTGTACTCAGGGAAAAGCTCCACCATCGCCTTTGTCATCGCATAGACGAGATCCTCGTCCTGCGTATCCATCGCGGTCAGCACCGGATAGGCGTAGCTGGCGGTGGGCGCACCCGGGCCGCCATCGATCGCCGCGCCGACGGTCGCGGTCATCGCCGTGAAGAAGGGCGCGACATCCCGCATCGCGGCGAGCCCTTCCGCGTTGTCCGGATCGATCGGCGGCCAGGTAAGGCCGCGCGGGCCGGCGGCGGCCTCATAGGCGAGGCCGGAGTTCGTGGAGGCGAAGGCGGCGTCGACCTGGTTGTTGGTCAGCCCCTTCCAGCTATCGCCGAATCCACCGAACTCCACCCGTTCGACATCGTCCCAGGTGAGTCCGCCATAGGCGAGATAGGCGGTTGAATTGACGTTGAGTGCTGGCGCGCCCTTGACCCAAGCGACACGCTTGCCTTTCAGGTCACTGTAGTTCTCGACCCCGATATCACCAGCCACGCCGACGGAGAGCCCGACTGTGCCGCCATTGTTGGCGAGCAGGACGCGCACCTTCTGCGGGCCCCAGTTTTTCGCACCGAAAGCAAAGACGCCTTCCTGCGCCATGAAGGAGCCGCCGACGCCGGTGGCGGAGAAATCGACCTTGCCCTGGCGCAGCGGTTCGGTGCGCGAGACGTCATTCTTGCCTGGCAGCACCCGCAGACTGGTGCCCGTGGCGTTCTGAAGCGCGGCGCCGATGGCGACGGCCTGGTTATAGCCGGCCGAGCCGGTGTCGTAGGCGGTCCAGGCGAGCTGGTCCGGCAGCTCCTGCGCCGCGGCGCCGCCGGCCGCCAGCGCCGCGACGGCGATCATGCTGGTGAATTTCATCTTGTTCTCCCTTTACGCGCCGCATCATGAACGGGCGGCTCTCGAACGGGATATGACCAGCCGGAGGGTGGGAGTTCAAGCGCGAAGCAGAGCGTTCACGCGAAGGCGTAGTCGCCGCCGACCTTCAGCGCGCGCTTCCACGCCGGACGTTCGTGAATCGTGGCGACGAACGCCGCCAGCTTCGGAAGGCGCTCGCCCGTGCCCCGGCTGATCGCGATCTCGGCCGTGAAGTTCAGCATCACGTCGGCGGCCGGAAGATCATCGAGGACGAAATGGCCTGAGGGACTGAGGGTCGCCTCCATGTAGCCGAAATGGGCTGGCCAGTCGCTCATCGATCCACGGTTTCAGCGGCGCGGCCGCGTCGCCGAGGCGGCCTGTGTAGGGGTTGAGCAGGATCGTGAGCATCGCCGAGCCTTACGCGAAATGCATCAGTGCGAGATGATCGATATGGGCGCCGGAACCGGCGGGCGGGATCAGATGCGGGTCGTGGCGGGCGCAGAGATACCCGACGATGGCGGCGCTTTCGACAATCAGGCGGCCTTCGTCCTCGGCCATCGGGGCCTTGCCGAGCGGGTGAGCCTTTTTCAACGCCGATGGCGCGAGACTGGTGGCGACGTCGCGCTGGCAGGTCTTCAGCCCATAGGGAACGGCGAGTTCTTCAAGGAGCCAGAGGATGCGCTGCGCGCGGGAATTGTTCCGGTGATAGACGGTGAGCATGGGAGCCTCCGGCACGGTTTAGGGAAAGGTGACGGATTCGCCCGCGCCGCGCCGCTGGAAGCGGAGAAAAACGCATTATCGCACGCGATAAGGGGGTTAAGCAATTGATTTATTGAGAAAAACGGAAAGTAATGGTTTGAGAGGCGCCTCTCTCGCCCGTCGAATCCGGCGGTCGTCATGGCGAGATCATGGATTATGCCATCGCCTTTCGAAACGCAGGCGGCTCTTCGAGCGGAGCAAGAAAGTTATCCTTCTCGACCAGGGTGAAGGCGGCTTCGGCTGCGCAAAACGAGTTCGGCCGTCAAGTGGTTTTCAACTGCGGCGACCGCCCGGTCTGACCGCCCATAGCGCAGCATGTGACGCCGATGGTCGAACGCAACTCCAAGTCGAAGCTGCTAACCTTCCTGTCAGACCCTTTGTTCCCCTCACGCCTCCACCGCAAAGCGTCCGATGCGGCGTTTGAGGGGGCCGATCCGGTCGATGAGGGACGCCGCGGTTGTGAAAAGCGCGCGGCGGGCCGGGCCGGGGGCGGTGACGAGTTTTCGGGCGCGTTCGGTTGCGGCGATGGTTTCGCGGCCCTCCTTCTCACGGAGCGGGGAATAGTCGTCGAGGCCGCCTTCGACGAGGCGCCGCGCCAGTTCGGCGGCGTCGCTGATGCCGAGATTCATGCCGCGCCCGCCGACCGGTGAATGGCAATGCGCCGCATCGCCGGCGAGGTGGATGCGGCCGGTGGAGTAGCGCCCGGCCTGCCGGACCGAGATGGTGAAGGCGGCGGCGCGGCGGATGTTCGTGACTTCCAGCGGCATGGCGAGCGCCTTCAGCGCATCCGGCGTGTTGGAGATGACACGGTAGCGCTTCACGCCAATCGGGACGACGACCGCGATCTTGCCCGGCGCGCCGAGCGTGGCGGTGAAGGCGGTCGGGTGGGGCCAGTCCTCGGCGTCGACATCGGCGATCGCCCATTTTCCGGGGAGGTCATGGCCATGATACGCGACCTCCGCCGCCTTCCGCGTCAGGCTGTGGACGCCGTCGGCGCCGATCAGGTGGTCGAAGCGCGCTTCCACCCCGTCCGTGAGGCGGACGTTGACGCCCTCGGGGTCGGGCGCGGCGCTTTCCAGCGCGAGATCGTAGCGGACCTCGCCCCCGAGCGCGCGGAAGGCGTCGGCGAGGGCGCGTTCGGTTCGATCCTGCGGCAGGGCGAGGATATGCGGGAAGAATGCGGTCTCCGACTGGAAGGGAATGGTCAGGAGGCGGCGCTCACCCCGGTAGAGCCGGGCTTTCCTGACGGTCACGCCCTCGGCGATCAGCCGGTCGGCGACGCCGCTCGGGTTGAGCAGTTGGAGCGACCGCGTGGTGATCCCGACGGCGCGGCTGAACGGGGAGGGGGTCTTGCGCCGTTCGATCACCGTCGCGATTACGCCGCGGCGCGCGAGCTCCAGCGCCGCCGTCAGCCCGGTCGGGCCGGCGCCTGCGATCAGGATGTTCAGAGCTTTCGCCATGCCGCCTCTCCGATGGCGTTCCCAGCCGGATTATGAGGGTGCGCGGCGGCGGCGGCCAGCCCCGGCGGCGTCAGCGGCGAAGGGCGGCCTTCAGATCGGCCATCGAGGCCGCTCCGAAGGCCAGCGCGAGCGCGCTGTAAAGCGCGCCGCCGAAAGCGACGAGCAGGGCGAGCGCGGCGTAGCGAAGGCCGGGCGCGGCGAGCGCGCCGGAGAAGATCTCCGCGCCGAACCGGACCGCGACGGCCATCAGGACGCTCGCGACGAGAATGCGGGGCAGGCGGCGGCTTAGGCGTTCGTCCGGCCGCACGGCGGCGCCGAATGCGCGCGCGCCGCGCCAGAGCAGAGCGAGGTTGAGCCAGCCGGCTAGCATCGTGCCGATCGGGATCGCCAGCCAGCCGATCAGCGGCGCGCCGGCGAGGGAAATCGCGGTGTTGAGCGCGACGGAGGCGAGCGCGTAGCGGAGGGGCGATTTCGTATCCTCGCGCGCGAAGAAGGCGGGTTGGACGACCTTCTGCATGACGAACGCCGGAAGCCCGAACGCGAAGATCGCGGTGGCCGCGGCGACCGCGGCGGCGTCAGCGGCGGTGAAGGCGCCGCGGGCGAAAAGGACCGAGGCGAGCGGCCCGGCGATGGCGGCGAGCGCGGCGGCGGCGGGAAGCGTCAGCGCCATCGAGAATTCGGTTGCGCGACAAAAGGCGTTGCGCGCGCCGTCATCGTCCCCTGCGCGAACGCGGCGGGAAAGCTCGGGGAGAAGGACGACGCCGATCGCGACGCCGACGACGCCGAGCGGCAGCTGGTAGAGTCGGTCGGAATAGGAGAGCCAGGCGATGGCGCCGGTGAAGAAGCTGGCGATGGCCGTGCCGATCAGGAGATTGATCTGCATCACCCCGCCGGCGAGCGCGCCGGGAACGCCGAGCGCGACCAGCCGGCGCATGGCCGGGCTCCATCGCGGCCGGCGGAACGCCAGCGTCATCCCCGCCATGCGCGCCGCCCGCGCCACCAGCCAGACCTGCGCGAAACCGGCGGCGAGCACGCCGAGCGCCAGCGCCGATCCGACCGGCGCCGCCGCCCCGACCGCGACCGTCATGGCGCCGATCAGGATGATGTTGAGCAGGACCGGCGCCGCGGCGGGCGCGGCGAAGCGGCCCATGGCGTTGAGAACGCCGGAGAAAAGCGCGGTGAGCGCCATGCAGAAAAGATAGGGGAACTGGATGCGCCCGTAGAGTGTGGCGAGGCGGAAGCGTTCGGGGTCGTCCGCGAAGCCCGCGGCGAGGACGAGGATCAGCGTCGGCATGAATATCTGCGCCAAAATGGTGAGAAGCAGAAGGACGGCGATCAACCCGGCCATCGCTTCCTCCGCGAAGCCCTTCGGGTCTTCGCCGCCCTCCAGCCGTTTCGCGAAGAGAGGAACGAACGCCATGTTGAACGCGCCCTCGGCGAAGAAGCGGCGGAACATGTTGGGCAGACGAAAGGCGACGAAGAACGCTTCCGCCACCGGCCCGGCGCCGAGGAGGCCGGCGATCATCACGTCGCGCACGAATCCGAGGACGCGGCTGGCCATGGTCCAGGAGCCGACGGCGGCGAAAGCGCGCAGGAGACGGATCGGCCGCGCTCCGGCTTCGCTCACGCGGCGTCCCCGGCCTCGTCCGCCGCGCGGCGGATGGCGTCGCGAAGCTTTTTCTCGATGGATTTCTGCTTGGCGGCGGAGCGGATCTTCAGGCCGAAAATGTCCTTGACGTAGAAGCTGTCGACGACCTGCTCGCCAAAGGTGGTGATCACGGCGGAGGAAGTGTTGACGCCCGCCGCCGCGAGAACGCGCGCGAGATCGTAGAGAAGGCCGACCCGGTCGCGGGTGTCGACCTCGATCACGGTGTAGAGATCGGAGCTGTCATTGTCGAAGGTGATCGTCGTCGGCACGTCGAATGGTCGCTCGCGGCGCTTCATCCCGCGTTTCGGCTTCAGCGCGTCGCGGGCGACGAATTCGCCGCGCAGGGCCCGGTGGATCGATTTCTTCAGCCGTTCGTGGCGCGATTGTTCGAACGGGGCGCCGTCGTGGTCCTGCATCCAGAAGACTGCGGTCGTCATGCCGTCGGAGGCGGTGAAGACGCGCGCGTCGCGGACCGAGGCGCCGGCGAGCGCCAGCGCGCCGGCGACCCGGCTGAAGAGCCCGGGATGATCGGCGAGATAGAGACAGCAGCGCGTCGCGTCGCGCGCCGGGTCGTTGTCGAAGCGGGAATGGACGTGTTCGGGTTTCGCGTTCCGGCCGATCTCCGCCAGCCGCTCCTGCGTATCGGTGTCGAGGCCGAGCCAGTAGGGTGGTTGGTGGCGGGCGAACCAGGCTTCGATCTCCTCGGGTTTCCAGGTGGTGAGACGCACGAGAAGCAGGTCCTTCGCCTCCTCAACCAGATCGGCGCGGCTCAGCCGTTCGTTGCCGACGCCAAGCTCGCCCAGCGTATCCCTGTAAAGCGCGCGCAGGAGCTGCGCCTTCCAGTTGTTCCAGACATTGGGGCCGACGGCGCGGATGTCGAGCGAGGTGACGACGAGCAGCAGCTTCAGCCGCTCGACGCTGCGCACCTGATCGGCGAAGGCGCGCACGGTCGCGGGGTCGGAGATATCGCGCTTTTGCGCGGTGTCGGACATGATCAGGTGGTGGCGGACAAGCCATTCGACGAGTTCGGTCTGCCCCTCCGTCAGGCCGAGCCGGGGGCAGAGGCTGGCGGCGATCTCGGCCCCGACCTCCTCATGCGGGCGGGTGCTGCCCTTGCCGATGTCGTGGAGCAGGAGCGCGAGCGTGAGCACCGTCATGTCGACGCCCTGGGCGACGATGCGGGTGGAGACGGGAAGTTCGCTGGCCAACTCGCCTTTCGCCAGGCTGTGGAGCCCGCCGATCGCGAGGATCGTGTGCTCGTCCACCGTGTAATGGTGATACATGTTGAACTGCATCAGCGAGACGATGCGGTCGAATTCCGGGATGAACGCCCCGAGGACGCCGGTCTCGTTCATCCGTCTGAGGGCGCGCTCCGGATCGCCGCTGGACACGAGAAGATTGAGGAAGATCGCGTTCGCCTCCGGATCGGCGCGGAACGCGTCATCGATCAGGTGGAGCTTGCGCGCCACCATGCGGTGCGCGTTCGGGTGGATGAGGGCGCCGGTCTTCAGTCCTTCCTCGAAGAGCCGGAGTATGTTGAGCCGGTCGTCGTCGAGCCAGCTCTCGTCGCTGATGTCGAGACGGCCGTCGCGGATCACCAGGCCGGTCGCGTCTGAGCGCGTCGCCCCGAACGAGAAGGCGCGGATCAGCGCGCCGAGGCCGGGGCGGGCCTTTTTCTGATCCGCCTCCAGCGCCGCGCAGAAGAAGCGGGTGAGGTCGCCCACGTCCTTGGCGTGGCGGTAGTAGCGCTGCATGAACACCTCGACCGCGCGCTTGCCGCCCTGCGGCTCGAAGCCGAGGCGCGCGGCGATCTCAACCTGGAAGTCGAAGGTCAGCCGCTCCTGCGCCCGCCCGGCGACGAGATGAAGATGGCAGCGCACCGTCCAGAGGAAGGTTGCGGCGGCGGCGAATATTTCCGCCTCGTCCGCCTTAAGGACGCCCTTCTCGATCAGGGCGGAGACCTCCTCGACATCGTAGACATATTTCGCGATCCAGAACAGCGTCTGAAGATCGCGAAGCCCGCCCTTGCCCTCCTTGATGTTCGGCTCGACGAGATAGCGCGAGCCGCCGTGCTTGGCGTGGCGGGCGTCGCGCTCGGCGAGCTTCGCCTCGACGAACTCGGCTCCGGTGGAGAGGAATACCTCCTTCCGCAGCGTGATGCGGAGCTTTTCCGCCAGCGTCCTGTCGCCCCAGAGATAGCGCTTCTCCAGCAGCGAGGTGCGGATTGTGATGTCTTCCTTCGACAGGCGCAGGCATTCCGCAACCGAGCGCGTGGCGTGGCCGACCTTTAGCTTCAGATCCCAGAGGATGTAGAGCGTCGCCTCGATCACCTGTTCGATCCAGGGCGTTTTCTTGTAGGGCGTGAGAAACAGCAGATCGACATCGGAGAACGGCGCCATCTCGCCGCGCCCATAGCCACCGGTGGCGACGACGGCGAAGGATTCCGAGGCGCCACGGGCGTGGTTCGGATGCAATGCGTTCGCCGCGAAGTCGAGCGCGCCGGTCACGACGAGGTCGATCGCCTCGCAAAGCGCGCGCGCGGTGCGCGGGCCGCCGTCGCGGGCCCCGCCGAGGAGCGCCAGCGCGGCGCTGCGCCCATCGTTCAGCGCGGCTTTCAGAGCCTCGATCGCAGCGGCGCGGGAATCTTCGGCGCCCGCGGCCGCCTCCAGCGCCGCGGCGAGGGATTCGCGTGTGGGACGCGCCGCCGGGACGACGGGCGCTTCTCCGTCGCCGGGGCCGGGTATCGCGCCCCCGGCGTCCATCGCGCCCGCCATCGTTCCCGTCCTCGCGCGTATCAGGCGCCGGGCGCGGCGAAGGGGGCCGGATCGAGCACGGCCGGACCATCGGCGGTCATCTCCATGACCGCGAGCGCGCGGCGGTTCAGGCCGTCCTCGGTCAGCCGGAATGTTCCGGTCGCGCCTTCATGGACGCCGGCGGAGATCGCCGCCGCTGTGAAGGCGGGCGGGCCGCCCGTCTTCGCCGCCTTGAGGATGTCGGAGGCGGCGACCACGGCGTCATATCCGATCGTGGCGAGCGGAGAGGGCTGGCGGCTCAACTTCATCGCGAAATTTTCCGTGAAGGCGGCGTGTCGCGCCGGGTCCGCCGCCGCGAACCAGCCGCCCTGGAGCGGCGACTCGGACGCGTTGTTCGGGTCGTCCCAGCGGCTGAGCCCGAGAAAGCGGAAACTGCGCGGGGAGACGTCGTAATAGCTAAGGAACGACGCCGTGGAGCGCAGCCCGTCGCCGTGATCCGCGATCAGGACGCCATCTGCGCCGGAGCTGCGGATCGAGCCGGCGTTCGCCTTGGTGGCGGCTTCGATGCCTTCGAAGCTGCGCTCATAGCCGAGGACGGGGCCGACCCTGACGCCGGCGTCCCTCGCGGCGGCGCCCGAAGCCGCGGCTACGGCCTTTCCATAGCGGTCATTCGGGTGGATCACCGCGATGGCGCCGACGCCCTGCGATCCGGCGTAGCCGAATACGCGGCGCATCTCGTCGCCGACCAGCTGTCCGAGCACCCAGACATTGCCGCCAGCGACGCTGGGGTCGCTCGAGAAGGAGATCATGTTCAGCCCGGCGCGGGCGGCGACAGGCGCCGCTGAAGCGGTCGACTCGGCTGTCAGCGGACCGAGAATCAGCGTCGCACCCTCCCGCACGGCGTGGCCGGCGGCGGTCGCGGCCCCGGCGGTGGTGCCGTCGGTGTCGTAGACTTTCATCGTGAGATTGGCGGGGCCGTGCTGCGAGAGCGCGATCTGCGCCGCTGCGGTCAGGTCCTGCGCGATCCGGCTCGCCGTCCGGCTGGCGGCGGTCGTCGGCGCGAGAAGCGCGATGCGGATCGGTGCGTTCGGATCGACTCGCGGCGTCGGCGCGTCGGCGGCGCGAGAGGACCCGCCGCCCCCCGATCCGCCATCAGAGACGCGCGCCGAAGGCGGCGCGGAGGCGCAGGCGGCGAGGGCGCCGGCGGCGATGGTCACTGTGGCGATGCGCAGCGCGGTGCGCGCGGCGCGTGAGAAAATATCGGCTACGGTGGTTGCGCTCTGGCGCATGTTCTGGGTCTCCTCGCAGCAGGCGGTCCGGCGGCCGACCGCCTGACGCGAGACGACGACGCGGGAGGAGACTATGGCCCGGACAAAACAAAGTAAACGCGGGCCTGCGGGTGAAACCTCCGGTTCGGGCGCGCCCCCGGCGGTTATCTACAGCCGCGACCGGCTTCCCGCCGGGCTCTATCTGGCGGCGACGCCGATCGGGGCGGCGGGCGACGTGACATTGCGCGCGCTCGACGCGCTGACGCGCGCCGACGCCATCGCGGCGGAAGACACGCGTCGGGCGTTGAAGCTGATGTCGATCCACGGCGTTCCGCGCGCCGGGCGCCCGCTCATCGCCTACCACGACCATAACGGCGAAGCTGTGCGCCCCGGTATTCTGGCGCGGATCGAGGCGGGGGAGAGCGTCGTCTGCGTCACCGACGCCGGCACGCCGCTGATCGCCGATCCGGGCTGGAAGCTGGCCGAGGCGGCGATCGGGCGCGGCCTCAAGGTCGTCGCTCTGCCGGGGGCGTCCGCCGTTCTGGCGGCGTTGTCTGTCGCCGGGCTGCCGACCGACCGGTTCATGTTCGCCGGGTTCACAGCCCCGAAGCAGGCGGCGCGGCGGGCCGATCTGGCGGCGCTGAAAGCCGTGCCGGCGACGTTGGTCTTTTATGAGAGCCCGCGCCGGCTCGGGGCGCTGCTCGCCGACATGACGCACGTCTTCGGTGGCGAGCGGCGCGCGGCGGTCTGTCGGGAGTTGACCAAACTTCACGAGGAGGTGCGGCGCGGAACGCTCGCCGCGCTCGCGGAGAACTATGACGGGTCGGCGCCGAAGGGTGAGATCGTGGTCTGCGTCGGCCCGCCGGAGGAATGCGCGCCGGGGGCGGATGAAACCGACGCCGCGCTTCGCGCCGCGCTTCGCGAGATGGGGGTGCGGGACGCCGCGACGACGGTCGCCGGCGCGCTCGGCCTGCCGCGCCGCGCGGTCTACGCCCGCGCGCTGGCGCTGACGACGGAGACGGACGAAACATGAGCCGCGCTTGGCGGGGCGGGCTGAACCACCGCACCGGGCTGGCGGCGGAGGACAGCGTCGCACGGCTCTACGCAGCGGCCGGCGCCGGGCTCCTCGCGCGGCGCTGGCGCTGCGCCGCGGGTGAGATCGACCTGATTTTCCGCGAACCTGAAACCATCGTTTTCGTTGAGGTGAAGCGTCGCGAGAAGTCGCTCGGTGAAGACCCTGTCGGCGAAAGACAATGGCGGCGCTTGGAGGCTGCGGCGGAAACGTATATGGTGGAGAGTGGAACGGGCGACATCCCGCTGCGCTTCGACCTCGCCCTCGTGGGCGTGGACGGGTCGGCGGAGATAATCAGAAACGCCCGCATCAGAGGCTAGAGGCGAGAAAATGGGCAAAGATATTGCGTTCGCGCGCGCCGCAGGCGTCGCGCTTCTGGCGGCTACGAGTCTCTCCGGCTGCGTGGCGGCGACCTTGGTCGGCGGCGCTCTGGCGACGACCGGCGTGTCGGTTGCGCAGGAGCGATCGACGCGACAGGCGCTGACAGACACCGAAATCCAGCTGACGATCAACAACAAGTTCCTCAACGAGGATTATGGCCTCTTCGCAGACATTTCGACCGAGGTGGTGGAGGGGCGCGTCCTTCTGACGGGCTCAGTTCCGCGGCAGGAAGAAAGCATCCGCGCGGCGGAACTGGTCTGGTCGACGCCCGACGTCACCGAACTGGTGAACGAAATCACCGTGGAGGAGGATCCCGGGCTGATGAGCTACGGTAGCGACCTCTGGATAAGCACCCAGCTTCGGGCGGAGATTCTCGCGGACACGCAGATCTCCGGGGTGAACTACAATGTTGAGACGGTGAACGGCGTCGTCCATGTGATCGGCGTCGCGCGGAACGCGGCGGAACTCTCACGGGTCCTGAATCTCGCCAGCCGGATTGACGGCGTGAAGGAAGTGGTCAGTCATGTGCTGACCAAACATGACGCGCGCCGGGCTGTCGGCTGAGACATCCGCCGCCGCTTTCGGGGGAACCCAGATGAGCCTGACCGTCGCCATACAGATGGACCCGATCGACAAGGTCGATATCGACGCCGACAGCACCTTTCAACTGGCCGAGGAGGCGGCGGCGCGGGGCCACACGCTCTTCTATTACCATGTCGAGGATCTGGCGCTCGACGAGGGGAAGGTGATCGCCTCGGGTTGGCCGATGACGGTGCGCAGGAAGCGCGGCGATCACTTCTCCCTCGGCGCGCCGGAGACCCGCGATCTGTCGAAGGTGGACGTGGTGCTGCTTCGTCAGGACCCGCCTTTCGATATGAGCTACATCACCAATACCCATATCCTGGAGCGGATTCATCCGAAGACGTTGGTGGTGAATGACCCGTTCTGGGTCCGGAACTGCCCGGAAAAGCTGCTGGTGCTGGATTTTGCCGATCTTTCGCCGCCGACGATGATCGCCCGCAACCTCAGCCATATCCGCGCCTTTCGCGAGCGGCATGGCGACATGATTCTGAAGCCGCTCTACGGGAATGGCGGGGCCGGGGTGTTCAAGCTCAAGGGTGGCGACAGCAATCTCAACGCGCTGCACGAATTGTTCACGGGGATCAACCGCGAGCCGCTGATCGCGCAGAAGTTCCTGCCTGCAGTCAGCGAAGGCGACAAGCGGGTGATCCTGGTGGACGGCGAGGCCGTGGGCGCGATCAACCGCGTGCCGCTCAAGGGCGAGACCCGCTCCAATATGCATGTCGGCGGGCGGGCAGAGAAGATCGCGATGGATGACCGCGACCGCGAGATATGCGCCAGGATCGGCCCGCTCCTGCGGGAGCGGGGGCTGATCTTCGTCGGCATCGACGTGATCGGCGGCCTGCTGACCGAGATCAACGTCACCTCGCCGACCGGCATACAGGAGCTACAGCGCTTCGACGGGATCAATATCGCCGGGCTGATCTGGGACGCCATCGAGAGGCGGCGCGCCGAGGGCGCCGGCGCCGGCTGATGTCGCTCCGCCTCGCCGCGATATCGCTCTACTTGCGGCTGGTGGAGAAACCGCGCCTCGCGCGGACACGGGACCCGAAAGCGGTCAGGGCGGGTTTCGAGACGACGGCGGAACGGCTTTTCCGGATGCCGGCGGGCGCGAACATGATCGACGGCCGCATCGAGGGGCCGGCAGGCCCGATCCCGATTGAATGGGTCAGCCGGGGCCGGCCGGACCGGCGCGCGGTGGTCCTCTATCTGCATGGCGGCGCCTATCTGATGGGCTCGCCGGCCACGCATCGCCATCTCGTCGCCACGCTCGCCGGTCATGCCGGGGCGCGGGCGCTCGCGCCGGCGTATCGGCTGGCGCCGGAAAACCGCTGGCCCTGCGCCGTGGAGGACGCGCTGGCCTGCTATCGGAACCTGCTGGAATGCGGATACAAGGCGCGGCGCATCGCCTTCGCCGGCGATAGCGCGGGGGGTGGGCTCGCCTTCGCCACGCTTCTCGCGGCGCGCGAGGCGGGGCTGCCGGACCCTGCCTGCATCGCGGCCTTTTCGCCCTGGGTGGATCTTACGCTGAGCCAGAAGAGCCTCAAGCGGAACGCGCGCTCGGACCCGATGTTGCCGGCTTCGAGGATTGCGGAGACGCGCGATTATTACGTCTCCGCCGCGGATGCCGGCGCGCCGACCGCCTCGCCGCTGCTGGCGGCCATCCCGGCGCCGCCGCCGGTGCTGATCCAGGCGAGCCGGATCGAATTGCTCGAGGACGAGGCGGCGACGATGGCCGAAAAGCTCCGCGCCGCAGGCGGCGAGGTTCGGCTGGAATGGTTCCAGAGCGCGCCGCATGCATGGCAGATCTTCTGCGGCTACGCGCCGGAGGCGGACAAGGCGCTGGCCCGGGCCGGCGCCTTCATCCGCGCGCGGATCACCGAAGGCTGATCCGCGCTTACTTCGGCTGCGGCGTGGTCCGCAGGTAGGGCTTCACGGTCTTGTAACCGGGGAACATCTTTTCCGCGTCGTCATTGGAGACGACCGGGGCGATGATCACATCCTCACCCTGTTTCCAGTCCGCCGGTGTCGTGACCTTGTGGCTGGCGGTGAGCTGCATGGAATCGATCACCCGCAGGATTTCCTGGAAGTTCCGCCCGGTGCCCATCGGATAGACCAGCATCAGCATGATCTTCTTGTCAGGGTTGATCACATAGACGGTGCGGACCGTGGCGTTGTCGGCCGGGGTGCGGCCCTCGGAGGTCTCGCCCGCCGAAGCCGGCAGCATGTTGTAGAGCTTCGCGACCTTCAGGTCGGTGTCGCCGATCATCGGGTAGTTGGGCGCGCGGCCGCAAACATCCGCGATATCCTCGCCCCATTTGACATGGTTCTCGACCGGATCGACCGAAAGCCCCATCAGCTTGACGTTGCGGCTGTCGAACTCGGGCTTCATGTTGGCGAGGCTGCCGAGCTCGGTGGTGCAGACCGGGGTGAAATCCTTCGGGTGCGAGAAGAGCAGCGCCCAGCTGTCGCCGATCCAGTCGTGAAAGCTGATCGGCCCTTCCGTGGTCTCTGCCTGGAAATCGGGCGCTGTGTCGCCGATGCGAAGTGTCATGCTGCGTCTCCCGGAATTGCTGTGATGTGCGATATCTAGTAACGTCGCCGCCGGCTGTCGAGTAGGGCTTTCGTCACAACGGGACGACGAAAACCCTCAGTTGGCCACGCGCCGCGCGAGGAAGCGGCCGCCGCTCAACTCCCCGGTCGCGTATTGCGCCACGAAGAAACTGTAAGCGCGGTCCCATGTCTCGAAATGCGCGGCGCCGAACCTTTCGATCGTCTGGTCCTTCAGGCTGCGATACATCGCCAGGCGGTCCACGAGAATTTTCGTCCATTCGCGGCCGAGATCGTCAACCTGGACGACGGCGCAGCCCGAGTCCTCGAGGAGCGAGCGATAGAGGGCGAACGAGCCCAGCTCATTGAACGCCATCTCACGGGTGAGCCGGACGCGCGTCGCCTCCGCCGTCGTGTCGGTCGCAAGGATGTCGGTGAAGGCGATGCGGCCGCCCGGTTTCAGGACGCGCGCGCATTCGGCGACCAGCCTTGGCTTATTCGGAATATGGCAGAACGCCTCCTGTGCGATCACCACATCGAAGCGCCGGTCTTCGAACGGCAGCGCCAGAGCGTCGCCGGAGACGAAGTTCGCCCTGTCGTCGAGACCGGTCAGCGCAGTCAGCCTTCGCGCGCCCTCGACGCGGCTTTCGGTCAGATCGACGCCGGTGACGCGGCAATCGTAGTTTTGCGCGAGATAACGCGCTGGGCCGCCGAGGCCGGAACAGACGTCGAGAACGCCGACGCCTTCGTCGATGTCGGCGCGGGCGGCCAGAATGTCATTCGCGCCGGTTCCGCCGAAATGGTCCTGATCGTGAGATTGCAGGATGTCCTCGGTCAGGCGGCTGAGGTCCACGCCTTCGGCCTTCAGCTTGTCGCGTATCTGCTTTTCACTGATCGGGTGTGTTTCATAAAAGCTCTCGACGGCGCCGATGTTCGAACTCTGGCTCAAGGGTCCTGCTCCGCTATGGATCGTCGGGGCGTCTCAATATCAGCCTATCGCGCCGCCAGGGGCGAAAAGCCGAGATGAAGGCCAGCGTCGACATGAAGAAGCTCGCCGGTGACGTGGCGGGCGGCGTCCGAGACCAGAAAAAGCGCGGAATCGGCGATATCGTCGGGGCCGGAGGCGACATTCAGCGGCGTTGTCGCCTCGACGCTTTTCACGGTCTTGGCGAACGCCTCTTCGTCCATCGCGTTCTTGAACCAGCGGGTGCCGATGAATCCGGGGCAGACCGAATTGACCCGGATCGCGGGCGCAAGTCCGCGGGCGAGGCTGAGCGTCATCGTGTTCAGCGCCCCCTTCGAGGCGGCGTAGGCGACCGAAGAGCCGATGCCGGTGGTGCCGGCGATGGAGGAGGTGTTTAGGACCGCGCTCGCCCGCCCGGAGGCCTCATGCGCCTTCTGAAGAAGCGGTTTCAGCGCCTGCATCGCCAGATAGGGGCCGACGACATTGACCGCGTAGAGGTCCATGAAGTCGTTCTTCGAGAGCGCGTCGAGATCGCCATGGTCGCGGGCGTGGCGCGTGATGCCGGCATTGTTGATCAGGATGTCGAGGCGGCCGAACGCCGTGGCGGCGTCGCGGAGCGCGGCGCACCCTTCCGGTGACGAGACGTCGGCCTTGACGACGACGGATTGCGCGCCGGCCGCGCCGATCTCGGTCGCGGTCTCCTCGGCGTCGCTCTTGCTTCGCGAATAGTTTACGATCACCGTTGCGCCGCGCTCCGCCAGTTTCACCGCCATCGAGCGGCCAAGACCGGTGGCCGAGCCGGTGACGAGCGCGATGCGCCCTTCGAAATCCCGCATCTTGCGTTCCTTTTCTCTGCACTTTAGCCGGAGTGTGGCGAACCCGCCTCAGGGTTCGGCGATTTCAATCTTCGCGCCGCGCGCTTCGATCGCCTCGCCCGCTGCGAAGAGCGCGTCCTCGCGAAAACGGTCAGCGATGAGCTGCGCGCCGAGCGGCGCCGCGCCGTGCTCGGTCTCGGCGAAACCGGTGAATACGGAGAGGCCGGGAAACCCCATCAGCGGCAGGCCGATCTGGACCAGCTGCGCCTCGTAGACGCGGGCGAAATCTTCCATGTCGAGATGATCGGGGAAGGGGGGCTCGGCGGAGACCGGGCATATCAGCACCGGATACCGGGCGAGAAAGGCGCGCCATTGTCGGATCAGACCGAGCCGAGCCTGAAGCGCGTCGAGAAACGCGTTCAGGTCGGGCGCGGGTGAGATTTTCCGCATCTCGGCGTAATAGCGCACGGCGTCGGGGTCGTTCTCCTTCGCCACCGTGTCGCCGCCGCGCCGCATCTCTGCGAGCCAGAGCAGGAACTGGAGGCGGGCGGGCTCGCGGAGCGGCGGACTCTCCACCTCCTCCACCTGCCAGCCGGCGTCTTTCAGTCGGGAAGCGGCGTCGCGGAGCGCGGCTTCGACGGATGGCGTTGTCGCCATGCCTTCTGGCGCGACGCAGAGCGCGGCGCGCTTCGGGATAGCGCCGGTCTCGACGGGCGCCGGCCGGTGCCAGGGATCGCGCGAGTCGGGCTGGATCATGGCCTCGAATGCGAGCCGGAGATCGGCCATGGAGCGGGCGAGCGGGCCGGAAACCGCCATCAGCTGCGCGCCGATATGGCGGTCGGGTGAGGACGGGTTCCAGGCGGGGACGCGCTCCATGCCGGGCCGAAGCCCCTGGAGGCCGCAGGCGTAGGCGGGATAGCGGACCGAACCCGCGATATCCGTGCCGTGGCCGATGGCGCCGATGCCGGCCGCGGTGGCGGATGCGGCGCCGCCGGAGGAGCCGCCTGGGGTCAGCGCCGCATTCCGTGGATTTCTCGTCGCGCCGTGGAGCGAGTTGCGGGTGAACCAGCGGAGCGAGAACGCGGGCGTGTTGGTGCGCCCGACGATCACGGCGCCGGCGCGGCGAAGATTGGCGACGACGGGGTTGTCCTCCTTCGCCACGAGATCCTGCTGGATGCGCACGCCATTCGTCGTCGGGTGGCCCTTCTGGTCGACGTTCACCTTCACCGTCACGGGAACCCCGGCGAGCGGGCCGAGGGGCGCGCCGGCCGCTCGCGCGGCGTCGACGGCGTCGGCCGCCGCCAGCGATTCTTCGTCCATGCGGTGAACGACGGCGTTTATCTTGGGATTGACGGCGTCGATACGGGCGAGTGCGGCCTCGGCGACTTCGCGCGCCGTCGCGTCGCCCGCCCTGACGGTCGCCGCCGTCTCACCCGCCGAAAGGCGCCAGAGATCGCTCATAGGACCGCCCCCCGGATCGCTTCCACCGCCGCCAGAACCCGCTCGGTCGTCGTCTTCTCGATCGGCTCGTGGCGGCTCGACATCCACGCGATGGAGAGGCGGCTCGCGCGGTCGAAGAACACATACTGGCCATGAATGCCGAGGCCGTGGACCAGCGGCTCCGGCCGGCGCTGAACATACCATTTGGAGCGGTAGTGCATCGCCCTGCCGGCGAAATCGTCCTTGAAGTCGCCCTCGTTCCAGGCGGCGGGGTCGCCCGCCTTCTCGATATCCTCGATCCAGGAAGCGGGGATCACCCGGCGCCCGTCGCGGCTGCCGTTATCGGCCAGCATCATGCCGACGCGCGCGAGATCGCGCGCGGTGACGCAAACACCGCCGGCGGCGCGGGCGCCGCCGATCCTGTCGAGGGTGATATAGCCCGCCCGTTCCGCGCCCAGCGGACGCCAGAGCCGCTCGGAGACCAGATCGGCGTAGCGCACGCCGCTCGCCCGCTCGAAGATCCAGGCGAGAAGGTCGGTGTTCGGCGAGACGTAGTGGAAGCGGCCGCCATGCGGGCCGTCCCGCTCGGTCAGTTTCGACATGAAGGAGCGCAGATCGCCCGCCTCGAGCCCCGCCGGAACCGGATTCCAGTTGGCGGCGAAGCGATAATCGATGATCGGCCCTTCGGTTGCGAGGTAGTCCTCGTCGAAGAGCACCCCGACGCGCATGTCGAGAAGCTGGCGGATCGTGGCGCCCTCGAAGGCCGTGCCCCCCAGTTCAGGGACATGGGTGGTGACGAGGTCATCCTCCTTCAGTTCGCCGCGATCGACAAGCGTGCCGGCGACGAGGCCGAGGAGCGATTTCGAGACCGAGAAGATGATGTGCGGGTCGGTCGGCTCCATGCCGTTGCGATAGACCTCGTGGACGAGGCGCCCTTCGTGGACGATGACGACGGCGTCGGTGGACGTCTCCGCCATCGCCGCGTCGAGATCGACGCCGGAAAGGTCGACGCGGCCCTCAGGCAACTCCCATATATCGGAGGGGTCGTTGGCAATCTCGGCGGTTGGCACGATTTCGCGCACATGATGGAACGCCCAGGAGGACCACGGCGCGCTGCGCCAGTTGGCCAGTGTGGCGCGGTCGCTCTCGGCCGGCGGAAACCCCTGCATGATCATTGTCGTCGCTCCCTTGTCGCACCCGGCAAGGAAGCCGAGACGCGGCGTGAGAGCAAGAGGCGAAAGCCGTTACTCAGGTTTTCGTCGGCTCCGCGCCGCCCGCCGCCGCCGACCAGCCCAAGGGGTCGGCCAGGAATTCGCCGACGGCGTCGAGCGTCGCCTTGTCGAAATGGCCGCCGGCGCGCGCCGCGCTCAGAACGTCGCGCCAGGTCGCGAGATGGTGGAGGGTGAGGCCGGCGTCCGCCAGTCGCGCGGTCGAGCCTTCGAAGATATCGTAGTAGAAAAGGACGAGCGTGTGGTCGCAGCGCGCGCCGGTCTCGCGGATCGCCTCGGCGAAGCTCAGCTTCGAGCCGCCATCGGTGGTCAGGTCCTCCACAAGCAGCACGCGCTGACCTTCTTCGATCACGCCCTCGATCCGCGCGTCCCGGCCGAACCCCTTGGGCTTCTTTCGGACATACTGCATCGGCAGCGCCATCCGCTCGGCGATCCAGGCGGCGAAGGGGATGCCCGCGGTCTCGCCCCCGGCGACGGCGTCGAACGCTTCGAAGCCGGCGTTGCGCATCAGTTTCGAAACCGCGAAATCCATCAGCGCGCTGCGGATGCGCGGATAGGAGATGAGCTTGCGGCAGTCGATATAGACCGGACTGAGAAGGCCGGACGTGAACTTGAACGGGTCCCGGCTGCGAAAATGCACCGCTTCGACCTCAAGCAGCATTCGCGCGGTCTGCTCCGCCATTAGCGCATCGTCCGGAAAGCTGTTCTGGAACATGGCTTTATCTCCTAACGCGCCAATGTAGCGGGAACCCGGGATCGAAGACCGTGACCGGTCCGTCGTCGGTTTCGATCTTCGTCGGGTAGTCGATCGGCTCGGCGGTCTTTTCAAGTTCGATCCGGTCCTCGTTCGGCGCCAGGCCATAAAAGGCCGGGCCGTTGATGGCGGCGAAGGTCTCCAGCCGGTCCAGCGCGTTCTCCTCCTCGAACACATGGGCGAGACACGAGAGCGTGTTGGTGGCGGAGAAGACACCGGCGCAGCCGCAAGCGGCCTCCTTCAGCGGATCGACATGCGGCGCGCTGTCGGTGCCGAGGAAAAAGGCCCGATGGCCGCTGGTCGCGGCGGCGCGGAGCGCAAGGCGGTGACGTTCGCGCTTGGCGACCGGCAGGCAATAGTAATGCGGCCTAATCCCGCCCGCGAGGATATGATTGCGGTTGATGATCAGGTGATGGGTGGTGATCGTCGCGCCGAGATCCGCGCCGCCCTCGCGCGCGTAGGCGACGCCTTCCTCCGTGGTCAGATGCTCCATCACGACGCGCAGTCCGGGCGTCGCGCGCCGCAAGGGGTCGAGCACGCGGTCGATGAACACCGCCTCACGGTCGAAGATATCGACCTCCGCGTCGGTCACCTCGCCGTGGACGCAGAGCGGCAGGCCGATATCCGCCATGCGCTCGAGGACGCCGCGCACCTTGTCGAGATCGCGCACTCCGGAGGCGGAGTTGGTGGTGGCGCCGGCGGGGTAGAGCTTGACCGCGGCGATCAGTCCGGCCTCATGCGCGGCCGCGATGGCGGCGGGGTCGGTCGTCTCGGTTAGGTAGAGCGTCATCAGCGGAGTGAAGTCCGCGCCTTCGGCCGCGGCGACGATTCGCGCGCGATAGGCTTCGGCGTCGGCGGCGGTGACGATAGGTGGGACGAGATTGGGCATGATAATCGCGCGGGCGAAATCGCGCGCGCTCTCCGGCGTCACGGCAGTCAGCACCGCGCCGTCGCGCAGATGCAGATGCCAGTCGTCGGGGCGGCGAAGGACGATGCGGGTCATGTCTGCTCCCGGTTGGACGCGCCGATATAGGCCGGACGCGGTCCACTCCGCAATCCGCGGGCGGTTCGCATCATCCTGGAATCGAACGGGAGCGGAGTGGGCGCGCCAGCGACGCGCCCGAGTTGATCAGGCCGACCAGCCCTGTCGTGCGGCGTTCGCCTCGGCGTCGGCGCGTTTGTCGTAGCCTTCGGATGACGCGCCGACGACCTGGCCGTTCGAAGCTTTCCGCCGCCAGCGCCATTCGCTGCGCTTGTCCTGGTAGAATTCCCACTTGTCCGAGGGGACCGCGCCCCGGTTCATGTTCGCCTCGCAATCCGATCTCCGATTGTAACCCTCGGAAGCAGCGCCGACGATCCGGCCGTTCGAAGCTTTCCGCCGCCAGCGCCATTCACCGCGCTTGTCCTGATAGACCTCGAACTTGTCATTCTCGCCAGCCATCGTTTTCTCCCTGTTGCTTTGCATCGGTCGCCGCACCGCGCTTCCCGAGTTTTCCCCTCGTCAGGGAGCGGCGTCAAAATCATGCGCGAGGCCTCGCCCCCGCGCAACCATTCGATACGAAACGCCTATGGCCGCGATTGGGCGAGAATCGGGCGAAGACAGTCGCGATTGGCGCCCGGCGCGTCGCGGCATATGCTGCCGGTATGAAAGCACGATCATTCACCGGTTCCTGCATGGCGCTCGGGCTTCTTCTCTCGGCGCCGGACGCGGCTGTCGCGCGCGACGGTTCGTTGGAGCAGTGTGGCTCGCTCTCCGCGCCGGTGCGCGATGTCATCCACCATTGCCGGCGGGCGTTGTCGCGGGGCGGTCTGACGAAGAAACAGGAATTCGTCGCCAATCTCAATCTCGGCGATGCGCTGCTGAGCACGGGCACGCCGGGGGCGGCGCGCGACGCCTTCGCCGCGGCGGCGGCGACGGGACTTGAACGGGTCGAGTTATATGTCGGCCGCGCCAGGGCGGAGGAGGCGCTTGGCGACCGGATGGCGGCGGCGCGCCAGCTGGACCGGGCGCTCGAACTTGCGCCACAGAGCCTCGACGTGCGCTTGGCGCGGGGCGCTTTCTATTTGCGGATCAGCCAGCCGGAAGCAGCGCTGGAGGAGTTCAACGCCGCTGTGCGCATCGATGGCGACGACGCTGATGCGCGTTTCAACCGCGGCTTGACGCTGATCGCGCTCAACCGGGGAGGCGAGGCGGCGTCCGATTTCTCCGCGGTGATCAGCAGCTATCCGAACGATGCCGGCGCCTATTTTCAGCGCGGCCGGGCGCGCGAAGGGCGCGATGATTCCGGCGCGCTTCAGGACTTCGACCAAGCGACCGAGCTCAGCCCCGAATGGGCGTTGCCCTATTTCGTTTCCGGCCAGCTCCTCGACCGGCTGGGGAGAGAGGCGGAGGCGAATCGCCGGTTTCGCCGCGCGTTTGAACTGGGCCACAAGGATCCCTGGCTCCTGAATCGCATCCGCTCGCTCGGCGGCTGAAGGCTCAAGCCGATTCGGCGAGGGAGGTGTCGAAAGCGTCGAGTTCACACTTCCGGACGAAGATTTCGCGCGGTCTAGAGACTCCCGGCAACTCCCTCATCCCGAGACTGACCCAATTCTGCGGTTCGACCGAAGCGATGTCGCGGGTCGCCAGCACCGCCCGGCCGAGCGATTTCGAAGCGTCGTCCATCCGCGCAACCTCGTTCACCACGGCGCCGATGACGGAGAAAGAGAGCCGGGTCGGCACGCCGATATTGCCGAACATCACCTCGCCCGCGGCGAGCGAGATTGAAAAGCGCATTTCCGGGTCGGGCGCCGCGACCGTGGTTTCGGCTCGCAGCACCAATGCCCGCTCCATCGCCCGGGTCGCGGCGCGCACCGCTTCCGGCCCGCCTGTCTCTCCCTGGATCGGAAAGATCGCCAGAACCGCGTCTCCGACATAGTCGAGGATCTCGCCGCCCTCGTCGATCACCGGTTGCGCGGCGCAATCGAAATAGCGTCGGAGCAACGCGAGATACTCGTCCGGCTCCATCGCGTCCGAAAGCGTGGTCGAACCGCGAAGATCCGCGTAGTAGACGACCGCACGTATCGTTTCGCCGTCGCCGCGTCTGATTTCGCCGGATAGCGCCTTCCAGCCGGCGGTCGGGCCGAGATAGGCGTTCACCAGATTCGCCGTGACCCGCCGCTGGATCGCGACCCGGCATGCGACGGCGAAAATCCGCTGAATCCGGCTCAGCGCCTCGAGGTCGGCGCGGGTGAAGCCGGACTCCCGCTTCGTCGCCCAAGAGGCGATGATTCCCGTGCCGCGTTTCGCGAATTCTTCGACCTCGCCGATCCGGAACTCCGCGGCGGTCATCAGGTAATCGGTGAAGCCCTGATCGCGCAGTTCCTTGAGCACGTCGAAATCGAGCAGCGACTCGGGGCCGGTCAGGCGCCGGCGCAAACGGTCCAGACCGTTGGTGAGGACATGGAAGAACGGGCTTTTCAGCCAGCCTTCCGTCGCCTGGTTGGCGTGTGAATATTGTAGAAGCTTGGCGCCGTCGGTCGGGTTCCAGAAGATCTGTTCGGCCTGAAACAGTGGGTGCAGCGTCGGCCAGGTCAGCGCCGCCCGGTCGAGCGGCAGGCCGACGCCGGCCAGTCGCACGCAGAGGGTCTGAAAAAGCTGCTCGATATCCGGGTCGCCAAGCGACCTGTCGATCAGCCAGCTCTCAATTTCCTCTATGAGCCCATCATGCGCCATGGCCCGCAGAGTAATAGTCCGAGGCGCCCGGCGCCAGAGCGCGTTGATTGGCCGCGTAGACGAAAGCAGTAATGATCGGGGAGTGGAGCGACACATGGCGCAGAACTGTGTAGACGTCGTGACCGCTGGACTTGACGATCCTGGCGCGGCGGGTAGCTTGCTACAGGCTACGAACATCGGAGCATCGGGGGCGTCTCGATCACAATGGCATGGAGGCAGCCATGTCGCTTGACGCCAGCCATGCGCTTTATATTGAGCCCATCAACGCCATTTATTCCTATATCCCAAAGAACGCTTTCACGACCCTTCGCTATGCGATCGTATTGAGTAATACTCATGAATCTCCGCCTGTGTTTTTTGACCAGATGGCGAATATGGTTCCGAAATATGTAGCGACTGAGGGGTATATACAGGAGGCAAATCATCGCTTTGTTATTATTATTTGCCTGTGGTCTCATCTTTATATTCTTTTCTTAGAAAAGTTTGTTGGAGGAAAGCGGTCGGGCCGGGCGATAAGGATAAACGACAACAAATATCGTTATCGTCTTCCGGTGGCCGCAAACTTGCACGCGTTTACCGGTCGCGGCTTTTAAAGTATATGGACCCTGAACGATTTACCTTTCGGGCTTTTTTTTTACTCCTTTCTGCGCCGAGCGCACTGGATATTGATCATCATTGGACTCCGCAAGTAAGAATGCGCCTGGAAGCGCGAGGCTACCGATATTCTGATATTTTTGGTATGCATACGTTGGGCGCGGCTTTCGCGCGGATCACCGAAGTCACCGGAATGCCGATTCACGATACGCGAAATCTATCGGGTCATGGCGCCGATAGCCTCAAGATGCTGATTGACTCATGCTATGCTGATACGCCTCTTGCCGAATTGGCTAGAATGAGGGGCAGAGGTTACGCGCCCGCTAACGCAGCGAGGTACGATTCGGCGCTGATGCAAGAGGTGGCGCATCTGTATGAAGAGGATCTCGGGCTTTACCAGATCTCATCTGGGCGCGGAGGGATTAACGTTTTAGGTGGGATGCAATAGTAAATGCATATAGTGTGGATTTCGGTGGCATAGTAATGTTATGTAACGATAATTATATTATGAATGATATTGGAGTTTTTTGAAAATTGGGTGCGAATTTGATTTGATCGTTTCTTGGAGGGGGCGGAATATGAGGTCGGGGATGAAGCGTTTTGTTAACTCAGGATCGCCGGCCCCTCTTTGGCGCTATGCCGATACAGGAAAAGCAGAGCCGAAACATTGAGATTGAGAGAGCTTCCCCACACTCTCACGGAGAAACATTTATCTGACTGCAAGGCTTATCCTGACCGCTTGGAGCTTATTTCAAGCTTCGGGCGCGGCGGCGTTGTCGCGGAAGTTGGGGTCGCTCGTGGAAGCTTTTCTCAGAGCATATTCAATGCCACAGGGCCCGAGCGTCTGATCCTGATTGACTACTGGAGGGAGGGAAAATACGCGCACGGAAAGGCTCCTAATGCTGAGAAAGGTAAGGGTATTGTTGGAAGCGATTATGAACACGTCAAGTCGAGATTCAGTAAACATATTGAAAGTGGCCGAGTAAGGCTGATCCGAGATTGGTCGTGGGGTGGTTTGAAGCAGATTGAAGATGCTCAACTGGATTGGGTCTATATAGATGCGGGGCATGATTTCGACAGTGTAACGAAGGACCTCATGGCGGTGTTGCCCAAAATGAAGCCCGGTGGAATCATTGCAGGACACGACTATGTGCGATGGGGGCGTTTTGGATATCGTTGCGGCGTAATTGAAGCCGTAACAAAATTTTGTGTCGAACAGGAATTCAAGATTATTGGCTTAACTTTTGAACGGCAATACCCACCAAGTTATGCGCTTCAGAAAATTTAGTAGATGATATCGAGAGTATGATTGATATTATAGTTGAGCACTGCTGTCTTCATGTCGAATGCTAGAATGCCGTCTGTCTGATCAGTGTTGATCGCGGATATCGTACCCAAACGGTTGAGTAGCGGGCCCATCGTTGAAGGCCAGCCCAACCCGCGCGGACGCAGTATCGCAACAAGATTTATGATTCAGCCTTTCGCCCCTACAGAAATCTCAGGCGACACAGATCAGAGCCTGGCTCGAAACTCGGTCAAACATAACAATACCTTGCGAGGCGTCTGGTGAGCAGTCGGATATGCGCGACGTTCGCCCACGCCTCGGACGAGGCGATGGATCGCTCCCAGTCCTTGGCGAGACGGCGGCATCTTCCAAGCCATGCGAAGGTGCGCTCGACAACCCATCGCCTTGGAATGATCTCGAACCCTTCGGCGCGATCAGATCGCTTGATGATCTCGATGCGCCAGTCGCCGAACCCGGTCAGGGCGCGGCGCAGTTTCTTCCCGGCATAGCCGCCGTCTGCGAAGACGTGGCGCAGCCACGGTCAGCGTCTGCGGATGGACGCCAGCACGAGCGGGGCGCCGTCGCGGTCCTGCACGCCGGCGCCGTGAACGACCAGGCCAACCATCAGCCCAATCGTATCGACCACCATGTGGCGCTTGCGGCCCCTGATCTTTTTCCCAGCGTCGTAGCCGCAAACCCCTCCCGCCTCTGTGGTTTTCACGCTCTGACTGTCGATCACGCCTGCGGTCGGAGACGCCTCGCGCCCCTCCAGCTCCCGTGACACCATCACCAGCGCATTGTTGAGTGCGGGCCAGAAGCCTTCGTCCCGCCAGCGGTAGAAGTAACGCTGCACGGTCGAAACAGGCGGAAACTCCGTCGGTAGATAGCGCCAAGGGCAGCCGGTCGAGGCGATGTAAAGGATCGCGTTCATCACCTCCCGCAGATCGGTCGTGCGCGGGCGGCCCAGACCGCGTCGATCAGGCATGTAGGCGGCGATCACCTCCCATTCCCGATCCGTCAGGTCGCTTGCATAGCGCGCTGACCGTCGCGCATATTCCGCGCGGGCGATATCATCCCAGGGCATCGGGCCTCCGTCAGTCGTTGCAAACCGACGTGAATCACAACCCTCTGATATCGCTCAACTCATTTCGGGGCAGGCTCTAAGTCTGAAACCGCCAGAGGGCACGACGGAAGGCGCCGCCATTGAGCAGTGGTCTCCGTAAGAGACGCCCCTCGAGAAAGCGAAGCCGGAGCGATCGGATCGCGCTGCAGCACGGCGGCAAGCGACGAACGGTCGTCTATACCGGGTCTATTCATCGCCGGCGAAACGTGCTTCGAGTCCGGCGCGGCTCTCGTCGTCGATCTTGGCGAAGAGCACTTCGGGGGTCTCGAAACCGTGACCCGGGGCGAGGGCGTCAAGCGCGGAGGCGGCGTCTTCCGGCCAGGGCTGGTCGGCCTCCAACCCGAGCGCGGCGAGCATCGCCTCCGCCGCGTCGGGGATGAACGGGCGCGAGAGGACGCCGTAGAGCCGGACGAGGTTGAGCGCAGTCCTGATCACCATCGCCGCCGCTTCCGGTTCGGTCTTGAATTTCGCCCAGGGCTCCGCCCGCTGAAGATACTCGTTGCCGGCGACCCAAATCGCGCGGAGCGCTTGCGCGGCGCGGCGAATCTCGATCGCCTCCATCGCGCGCTCGTAGTCTTTCAGCTTCGCGTCGAGTTCGGCGGCAAGCGCGGCTTCCTCCGGCCCTGGCGCGCCGCCCTCGGGAACCGTTTCGCCGAACCGGGCGCGGCAGAACTTGGTGACGCGGGAAACGAAATTGCCCAGGACGTCGGCGAGATCCTTGTTCACGCCATTCTGGAAATTCTCCCAGGTGAAATCGGCGTCGCCGCCCTCCGGCGCGTTGGAGAGGAGCCACCAGCGCCAGTAATCCGCGGGCAGGATCTCCAGCGCCTGATCCATGAATACCCCGCGCCCCTGCGAGGTGGAGAACTTTCCGCCCTCGTAGAGCAGCCAGTTGAACCCCTTGACGTAGTCGACCAGCTTCCATGGCTCTGCGGAGCCCATCAGCGTCGCCGGGAAGCTCAGCGTGTGGAAGGGGATGTTATCCTTCGCCATGAACTGGACATAACGGACGTCATCCGCGCCCTCGTCGGTGCGCCACCAGCGCCGCCAAGCGGCCTCGCCCAGCCCGTGCGCGTCGGCCCATTCCGCCGTCGCGGCGATGTATTCGATCGGGGCGTCGAACCAGACGTAGAAGACCTTGCCTTCCATCCCCGGCCAAGGCTTCTCGCCCTTGCGGACGGGGATGCCCCAGTCGAGATCGCGGGTGATCGAGCGGTCCTGCAACCCTTCACCGTCATCCAGCCATTTCTTCGCGATCGAGGTGGTGAGGATCGGCCAGCCGCTCTGGCTGTCGATCCATTCCCTGAGATGTTCGCGCATCGCCGACTGGCGAAGGTGGAGATGCTTGGTCGTCCTGACTTCAAGATCGGTCGAGCCGGAGATCGCAGAGCGAGGGTTGATCAGGTCGGTCGGGTCGAGTTGCTTGGTGCAGTTCTCGCACTGATCGCCGCGGGCGCGCTCATAACCGCAATTCGGGCAGGTTCCCTCGATATAGCGGTCGGGAAGGAAGCGGTGGTCGGCGTTGGAGTAAACCTGCTTCTCTTCGACTTCGTCGATAAGGCCGGCGCCGGAGAGCCGCTCGGCGAAATGCTGCGTCAGCCGGTGATTGCGAGCCGAAGACGAGCGACCGAAATGATCGAAGGACAGCCGGAAGCCGTCGGCTATCCGTTTCTGCATGCCCCACATCTCGGCGCAGAAATCCGCGACGGGCTGGTTGGCCGCCGCGGCGGCGAGCTCCGCCGGGGTGCCGTGCTCGTCAGTGGCGCAGATGAAGAGGACTTCATGACCGCGCTGGCGCATGTAGCGCGCGTGGACATCCGCCGGCAGCTGAGAGCCGACGAGATTCCCGAGATGCTTGATGCCGTTGATGTAGGGCAGGGCGGAGGTGATGAGAATGCGCGCCATGCTGACCTTCCTTGATGACTCGCGCGGGTATAGCGGATCGGCCGGGGGAGGGCGAGGGAGGCGAGCGCGGGTCTCGTCTCCCCTTCTCGCGGCGGGTGGCGCCGGCGCGTTCACGCCGATGCGGCGCCAGTTGCGCCCTTGCGCGATAGAGACGTTGAAGGCGGAGCGCGCCGCATCCTGACGCCCGCTTCGCGCTGCGCCGGGCGGCGCACCGCGTTGGCCGTGGCGCACCGCCGCCTTGCGGCCGGCGTCCGGCGCCGGTTAGATCGCCCGGCCCAAAGGGAGGACGCATGGCCGAGGTGAGAGAAAAATCGAGGACGGTGAAGCCGCTGAAGGCGCTGGCGCCCTTTCTCGCCCCCTACCGCGTCTGGATCGTCGGCGCGCTGGGCGCGCTCGTTTCGACCGCGACGCTGAGTCTGATCCTGCCGCTCGCGGTGCGCCGGGTGATCGACGGGTTCTCCGAGGAGAGCACGGCGCTTATGGACGAGTATTTCGCCGCGGCGATCGCGATCGCCGCGCTCCTCGCGGTCGCGACCGCGCTCCGCTACTGGCTGGTGACGCGGCTGGGCGAACGCGTGATCGCGGATATCCGCCGCGCGGTCTATGACCACGTGATCGGCTTGAGCCCGGGTTTCTACGAGCGGGTGATGACGGGCGAGGTGATCTCGCGCCTCACAACGGATACGACCCTTCTGCTCTCGGTGATTTCTTCTTCGGTCTCCATCGCGCTTCGCAACGTTTTGATGTTCGTCGGCGGGATGGGGTTGATGGTCTGGACCTCGCCGAAGCTCGCCGGGTTTTCGCTGCTGATCGTGCCGTTGGTGGTGGCGCCGATCCTAATCCTCGGGCGACGGGTGCGGAAGCTGAGCCGCGAGAGCCAGGATCGGGTCGCCGATAGCTCCGCTCAGGCCTCCGAGACGCTGCTCGCGGCGCAGACGGTGCAGGCGTTCACCGCCGAGGACGCGAGCCGGTCGCGGTTCGGCGCGCTGACGGAGGCGGCGTTCGACGCTGCGCGAAAGCGGGTCGCAGTGCGGGCTTGGATGACAGCGATCGTCATTTTTCTCGTATTCACCGGTGTCGTAGGGGTGCTCTGGATCGGGGCGAGGGATGTGCGCGCCGGGGCGATGAGCCCGGGCGAACTGGCGCAATTCCTGATCTACGCGGTTCTCGTCTCGGGCGCCGTTGGAGCGCTGGCCGAGATATGGGGCGAATTGCAGCGCGCAGCCGGCGCGACCGACCGGCTGGTCGAGATGCTCGCGACGCCGGATCCGGTCGCCGCCGCATCACCCCCTGCGCCGCTGCCGGAGCGGCCGGCCGGCGCGATCGTTTTCAAAGATGTCTCCTTTTGTTATCCGCAACGCCCGGCGACCGCCGCGCTATCACATTTCGATCTTACAATCCGCCCGGGAGAGACGGTTGCGCTGGTCGGTCCGTCGGGGGCCGGCAAGACGACGGTGTTTCAGCTCCTTCAACGCTTCTATGACGCCGATCAGGGCGAGGTCCTGATCGACGGTGTGGACGTTGCTAAAGCCGATCCGGCGGCGCTTCGCGCGCGCATCGCGCTGGTGCCGCAGGAGCCGGTGATCTTCGCCACTTCGGCGCGCGAGAATATTCGCTTCGGCCGGCCCGGCGCCTCAGATGAAGATGTGGAGGCGGCGGCGCGCGCCGCCGCCGCGCATGAGTTCATCGCCGCGCTGCCGGAGGGCTACGACAGTTTCGTCGGCGAGCGCGGCGTGATGCTCTCCGGTGGCCAAAAGCAGCGCATCGCCATCGCGCGCGCGATTCTGCGTGATGCGCCGGTGCTTCTGCTCGACGAGGCGACTTCGGCGCTGGACGCGGAATCCGAACGCCTTGTACAGTACGCGGTCGCGGCGCTGGCGGAAGGGCGGACGACGATCGTCATCGCGCACCGACTGGCGACGGTGAAGCAGGCGGACAGGATCGTTGTGATGGAGGGCGGACGGATCGTTGCGACCGGTGGTCACGACGCATTGGTCGCGGAGGGAGGGCTTTACGCGCGGCTCGCGCGCCTACAATTCACGGAAGGCGCTGCGGCGTAGCGTGAAAGAGGCGCGGCGTCGGCCGTTTCTTCCCCGCATCGCTCCGCTCGCGGTGCGCTGCCGATGCCGGATATGCGGCGGCGGCGGCCGCGGGTTCATTCCGACATGCGCCAGGTTCTCGGCGCGCCGCGGGCGTGGCTCCGCCGGTTGGACAACAGTTCGCGCGGCGCATCCCGGGGGCGTTTCTGAGCGGCGACTTACTGATTGGCGGCGCTGAAATCAGGGAGCTTGGTGCGCCCCGGCGTGCGGAGCCGGACAGCTGAACTGCGTGCGATCGCTTCGAATTCAGCGCGAAGCCGCGAGGTCAAATCCTCCGCCTGTTCTGGCGAGGCGAGGATGTGCGGGCGCAGCAGCGCGAGCAGTTCGGTCCGGCCTGCGGACTGGTTCCGCCTCCCGAATGCGGCGCCGAGCACCGGAATTTCGCCGAGCACTGGAATGCCGTTCCGCCCCGCCGAGGAACTGTCCTGGATCAGTCCGCCGAGCACCACCGTCTGACCCGAGCGAATGGTGACGTCGGTCGTGACGGAGCGGCGGCTGATCGTGGGGCTGTCGATGCCGGAAGTGGTCGTCGCTGTGACCGAGGAGACTTCCTGATCCACCTCGAGACTGACGAATCCGCCGGAGTTCACGCGCGGCGTCACCCGGAGCGTGACGCCGGTGTCGCGGTATTCGACGGCGTTGACGATGCGCGCGTTGTCGTCGAAACCCTCGGCCGTCTGGGTCACGATGGGCACCTGGTCGCCGATCTGCAGCGTCGCCGTCTGCCCGTCGCGCACCAGGAGTTTGGGCGAGGAGACGACGGTGAGATCGGTGACGCTGTCCAGCGCCTCGATGATCGCCTCTGCGCCGAGACTCGTGCCGATGGTGAAGGCGAAACCGGGGAACTGGGGCGTGATTTGGGCGCCGGTGTTGGTCAGCGTCACCACGCCGTCGCGATCGTTGAAGAGCTCGCCGACCGAGAAGGCGTATTGCACGCCGTAGCGCAGGCTGTCGCCGAGCGTCACCTCAAGGATCGTCGTCTCGACCAGCACCTGGAGCGGGGCGCTGTCGAGTTGGCGGATCAGATCGACCAGAGTGTCGAACTGGCGCGAGGCGGCGGAGATGACGAGCGCGTTCTTCTCCGCGTCGACGACGATTCGCGGCGCCGGCTCGCCGCGAAAATCGACCGGCGCGGCGGTCTCGCCCTCCACCGCCTGACCGGCGAAGAGCGCGTTCAACGCCTCAGCGAGCGAGGCGGCTGGTCGGTTCTGCACGCGATAGACGAAGAGCCGCTGCGCCTCGGCCTTGCGCGGCTGGTCGAGCCGGCGAACCCAGGCGAAGGCGCGGTCGAGCGTCGCGCCGTCGCGCGCCAGCAGCATGACGGCGCTGAGCCGGACCAGCGGCACGATGCGGAGCCCGCCCGCCTTGATCGGTCCTTCGTCGTTGCGGACGCCGGGCGAGGCGTCGCCGCCGAAGATCGCGGAAAGTTCCGCCGCGAGCGCGTCGGCGGGCGCGTGCGTCAGGCCGACGAGCATCACCGAATTTCCCGCCAGAGCGTCGATGTCGAGCGCTGCGACGGTGGCGCGGGCGAGGTCGCGCTCCTCCGCCGAGCCGGTGACGACGACGGCGTTTCCGCTCGGCCCGGTCACGACGCGGATGCGGTCCGCCGGCAGGGCGAGCTCCAGCGCCTTGGCGATCTCCTCCGGCGCGATGTAGCGGAGCGGGATCAGTTCGGTGTCGCCGGTCGCGCCGGCGCCCGCGCCGGCGGGCGCGATACGCCAGACGCTGTTGACGCGGACCAGCGAGAATCCGCGCGCTTCCAGCGCGCCGCGAAAGGCGGAGAGCAGATCGTTCGGCGCCAATGGCGCCGCTGTTCGAAAACTGATCGTTCCCCTTGCTTCGGGTGCGACGACATAGGGCAGGTTGAGCGCGTCGCCGAGGACGATGGCGGCGGCCTCGGAAATCTGCGCCTCCTCGATGGCGAGGCTGATCGGCTCTCCGGCGAGCGGCGGATCGCCGGCGAGCAGCGTCGCGCCCGACGCGCCGCCGCGCGACTGGCCGAGCAGCGTCGCGCCGCCGCCGGCGCGTCCGGCGCCGGCTTCGGCGATGATCGAGGCGTTTGGTCCGCCGGCGGCGGCGCCCGCTGCGTCCGGCTCGCCAAGATGCCCCGCGTCGGAGAAGGGCGGCGCGAGCCCCTGTCCCTCCACGCAGGCCATCAGCGCGAATGTCAGCAGCGGCGCCGCGAGGCGGCGCGTGGAGAGAATTCCCACCGAAACAAAGATCATTCCGTCTTCGACCCCTCGCGTCTGACCGGCGCGGCGACCGTCGCCCCGTCATGGCGGAAGGTCAAGGAATCTAGTGTGATTTTGACGATATCCGCTTCGCCTGTTTCATGCCCGGCCGGGCCCGTCGCGATGCTGTCGCCAGCGCGCAGGCGGATAAGTCCGCCATCGGCGTCGCGCAAGAGCGCGAGGGCGGAGTCGCCCAGCATGACCACGCCGGCGATTTCGTATCGCCCGAAGAGAAGATCTGGCCGTGGCGCCTCGATCGCGACTCCGGGAGCTTCCGGCGGCGGCGGAGGACGACGCGCAGCGGAAAAGAGCGGGCGCGCGACAAAGGGCGCGAGATTGGTCGGTTTCGCGTCGGCTTCCGGCGTTGGGGCGGGGGCGGGCGTCTCAAGCGCCGCAGACGGCGCGGCGGGCGCCGCCGGCGGCGTCCGTTGCAGCCAAGGGAATGCGCCGATCCAGCCGAAGCCGGCTGTGAGGGCGAAGAGCGTGAGGATGGCGACCATGCGCATGGTTTCAGCCGTCCTCCGGGCGTGAAAGCGCGCCGATCACGACGCTGGCGGTGAGGCGGTTCTTTTCATCGAGCACCGCGTCGCTTCGCGCCGTGATTTCGATGGCGGCAGCGCGCATCGCAGGTTCGGCGGCTTCGACGGCGGCCAGAAACCGCGCAAGTCCCGCATGGTCGGCGGTGACCCGCGCCTCCACCGCGGTGACGCGCAATCCGGCTAGGTCGGCCGCGGTGAAAAGCGCGGCGTCGGCGCGGTCTGCGTCGAGCGGCGCGGCGGAGCCGAGTTCGACGCCCGTCGCTTCCGCGAGCAGGCGGACGCCGGAGAGAAGCTCGAGCATGGCGGTCCCATCACTGAGGCGGGGGGCGTTGGTGTCGAGCCAAGTTGAGGCGGCGTCGATTCGCGCGGCGTCGCTCCTCTCGAAACCCGCTTCCGCGCTCCGCTCGGCGGCCATGGTCAAAAGGGCGGCGGCTCTGAGGTCGAGCCGCGCCGCGCGCTCCTGCGCCGCCTCGATCCGCTCGATCAGCGGCAGCGCGACAAAAAGCGCCAGAAGCGCCGCCCCGACTAGCGCCGCGCCGGCGGCGGCGAGCCGCGCATTGAAACCGTTTGGCGCGAGCCGTCGCCACGGGGGCGCGCCGCTCATTCTGAACCCCGCGCTGGCGTCAGTTCGATCGCGGCGCGCTGCAACCCGCCAGGCGCGGCGCGCGCGGCGCCGCGCAACCGGGCCGCCGCGAAACCGGGCGTCGCGGCGAGGGTTGCGGCGAGTTTCGCGGCGTCGGGCGCGCTGAACTCTCCCTCTACCCGGTTGGGGCGGATCGTGAGACGCGTCGCGTAAGCGTCGTCCGGCGTCGCCGCGGCGAGACGTGCAAGCGCGGCTGCGGCGGGTGGGTTCGAGGCGAGAAGCGCGCGTCCGGCGCGCGCCGCCCGGATCGGGGCGGTGGCGGCGTCCCGGCGTCCGGTCGCCTCCGCCGCCTCCGATTCTGCGGCGTCGAGCGCGGCGCGCGCGTCCGCGAGCCGCGCCTCGGCCGCCGCTTCTATGCGCGCCGCGCCAAGCGGAGCGGACAACGCCGCGCCGAGAATTGCGAAGACCGCCAGCGCGGCGGCGGCGAGCACCAGGCGCGGCGCGCGCGGTCCATTCGCCGTGAGGTGGAGCGGCGCGCCTTCGACCATCGTAAAGGCTGGGCCGGGGCGCGCGCCGGCGGCGCGCAGCGTCTCGCGCAGCGCCGCCACCCGGCGGCGGGGCGAAGCTGCGAAGCGCCAGGGCGCGCCGTTGTCCCAGGCGTCCGGCGCGCGGGTGAGCGCCCATTCGGCCTCTTCTAGCGGCACAGGCGAGCGCCGCGCCGCCTCCAGTCGGGCCGGGCCGGAGCCGTGCGGCGCGGCTTCCGGCGCAACGGTGATACGCGCCGTGAACGCCTGTTCGCTGGAAAGCAGAAGCGGCGCGGAATCGCCGGATTGCGCGGGCCGCTCGACGACATAACCGCTGGCGGCGTGGCGATACAGCGCCGCGCCGCCAGCCTCGACGCCAAGCGCGCGCGCGGGCGGGCGCGTTGGGAAGAGCGCCGCAGCTGTTTCGCCCAGCCAGATGAAAAAATCGCCGATGCGTTCGAGCCCGCTCATGCCTCACCCTTTCGCCGCCGCCCGCGTCGCGGCGGACGGACATGATAAGGGGAGGGCCGGCGCTGTCCATGACCCATTCCCGCGTTTGTCCTATCGCCAGGCGAGGATCGCGACCGGCGCGCGAAGCGAATCCGAGACGCGAATCGTCGCGCTGAGCGCGGCGCGCCCGCCGCCCTCGGTTTCCGCCCTGACGGTTAGCCGCGCGACGCGCCCATCTGAGACCGCAAGCCCGTCGATATCGGCGTCCGGCGGCGGTTCCGCGCCGCGCCCTTCGAGCGCGCGGCGAGCGACGAAACCCTGCGCCGTCGCAAGCGGCAGATCGGCGGCGGCGGCGAGCGCGGGCGCGGTGGCGAGCCAGGGGTCGACCGCTGCGCGGCCGGACCAGACCGTCGCATGGGCGAGCGCGGGATGCGCGATCGGTTGCAGCCGTTCAGGTAGGACGGTGAGCACGGATTCCGGTGTCAGAAAGCCGGCGCGACCCTCCAGATCGGCGCGGGCGCGGGTCCAGATTTCGGCGATCTCCGTCGCGTCGCCTCCGCTTGCGCCAGTGAGAACAAGCAGGCGGGCGAGGACGGCGCCCGAAGCCGCGTTCATGTCAATCAGGCCGCCGACGTCCTGAACAGCGAAGTCGATCTTCGCGCCGAAAAACTCGGTCGAGATCACCGTGCCGTCGAGTGGCGCCGCGCTGCGGAGGGCGTCGGTCGCCATCGCAGCGGCGAGCCGGTGGATCGCCGCCTCCGCCGCGCGCGCGGCTTTCGCCTGCTCGACCGCCGCCGCCGCGCGCGTCGCCGGGCCGGTGGAGAGCGAGAGCGCGGCGGCGGCGAGGGCGGCGACGAGCGCCAGGGCGCCGAGCGCGATCAGGAAGGCCGCGCCGCGCTCGGCGTTCCGCATACCCGTCCTCATCGGAACGCGCTATTGACGCGGGGGGCGATGATGATCTCCCCTAGCGGTGCGGTGGAGCCGGCGCTGTCGGACAGCATCAAACGGATGAGCATGGGCGGCGCGCCTGGCGGCCATTCCTCCCGCCACTCGCCGTCCGCGCCCGCATATGCGAAACGGACATCGGTGCTGGCGGCGCGCAGGTCCGCCTCCGCCGGGCACGGGCCGTCGAAGCTCCGGCAGCGCGAAAGCGCGAGCCCGGAGCCGGAGAGCCGCCAGATTCCGCTTCGCCATTCGCCTGAGGCGTCTATGACGACGCCGCGCCATCTCACCCCGTGAGCCGCGCCTTCGAACGCTGGCGCACCCGGCGCGGCGCGATCGATCCGAGTGAGCATATCGGCGATCGCTCGCCGTCGCGACAGCGCCGCCGAGCCGCGATCCGACGCGGCGCCGGCGCGTTCGATCGCGGTGAGTCCGAACCTGACGACGCCACCCGCCGCCCCGGCCAGCATCGCCGCAAGGGCGACGGCGATCAGCACCTCGAGAAGCGCCGCCCCGCTTTCTTTCATGTTCATCGTGGCAGGCTTCGCAGCGTTTCGAGGCGAACGAGCGGCGCGCCATCAGCGTCCGCCCCCGCTTCGGCGACCAGATGGATGAGAGCCAGACGAGAGCCCCAGGCTTCTCCATCCTCGGTCGCCGCATCAACGTAAGGTGCGCCGCTGACACGCCAGCCCGGCCCTTCGAGCGAGGCGCTCCCTTCGTTCAGGGCGCGGTCGAGGAAATCCGGCGCGGAGGCGCGCTCCAACGCGTTTTCTGCGAGGGTGAGCGCCTCCAGCCTCGCCTCTGCTTTTGCGCCGGTCGTCGATGCGCGACTGAAGGCGGATAGCCCGGTCGCGGCGATCAGCGCGACGAGGCCGAGCGCGAGCGCGGCCTCGATCAACGCTGCGCCGCGTTCCGGCTTATTCCGCCTTGATATCGGCGTTCTCGCCATCGCCCCCCGGCGCGCCATCGGCGCCATAGCTGATGAGATCGTATGCGCCGGCGCCCGCGACATCATACCGATACGGCGTGCCCCAGGGATCGATCAGGCCGGAGGCCTTGTCGAGATACGGTCCGGACCAGCGCTCCGCCCCCGAAACGGGGCGCTCGATGAGCGCATGAAGTCCTTCTTCGCCGGTCGGGTAGCGACGCATGTCGAGCCGAAAGAGGTCAAGCCCGGCCTGCAATTGCTCCATCTGGATCGTCGCGACCTTTTGCTTGCCACGCTCGAAAAGGGAGAAGACGCGCGGGCCGGCGACGCCGATGAGCAGCGCGATGATCGCGAGGCCGATCAGGATCTCCATCAGTGAATAGCCCGCCTCGGGGCCGCCGCGGCGAAGGCGGCGGTTGGGGCGGCGAAGGCGGCGGCGAAACAGCATCTGGCGTGATCCTTAGAGAGCGGCGTCATAGACGTCGAGCACGGCGGTCATCATCAGGTAAGCGCCGACGCCGATCAACAGCCCGAGAAACAGCGTCGCCGCCGGCGCCGCGACAGCGGAGAGCCGGCGTGCGCGCGCCTCGGCCTCCTGTCTGAAATGGCCGGCGGCGCCGGTCATCAGCGGCGCGAGGGCGCCGGTCTCCTCGCCAATCTCCGCGAAGGCGGAGAGGCTTTCTGGGAAGGCCGCGCCGGCGGACAGCGCCTCGGAAAAAGGCCGTCCCTCCGCCACCATCCGCGCCGCGTCCGCCCCCGCAGCCTCCAGCCGCGGCGCGCCCAACGTGCGCGAAGCGAGGCGAGCGGCGTCGGGTAGCGGCGCGCCGCCGGCCAGCATCGCGCCGAGCGCGCCGGCATAAGCTTCAAGGGCGCGGTCGCGTATCAGCGGGCCGACCAGCGGGACGCGGAGCATCGCCCCCGCAACCCATTTCTTGCTGGCGACGGTTCCCGATGCGATCAGCGCGCAGAGGCCAGAGACGCCGAGGACCGCGAGAAGCGGCCCGCCCCATTCGCGGAGCGCGCGCGAGACGGCGAAGAAACCCGTTGTTGCGGCGGAGACCTCCGCTCCGGTGGCGCGCAGCACCTCCTCGAACCGGGGTTGGGCGAAGCCGACGAAGACGCCGAGCGCGAGGAGCGCCGCGACCAGCACAAAGGCCGGATAGGCGAGAGCGGAAACCAGCGCGCCGCGCCCCGCCGCCCGCCGCTCCACCAGTGCTGCGGCGGCTTCGGCGGCGCGGGCGAGGCCGCCCGAGGTCTCGCCGGAGGCGATCAGCGCGACCTCGGCCTCCGAAAAATCCGCCGGCCAGTCCGCCATCGCGGTCGAAAGCGGACGCCCCGACGCGACGGCGATCGCGAGGTCGGCGAAGAGCGGTTGCGCGCTCTCGGTCCCGCCCGCGAGACGGAGCGCGCGGTCGAGCGGCGCGCGCGCCGCGGTCAGCGCCGCGAGACGACGCATCGCCGCGGCGCGATGGCTGAGTCGGGCGCGCGGGCGCGACGGCGCGCGCCCGGGGGCGAGGGTAAGCGGCGTCAATCCCGCGCGCTCAAGCATCGCGGCGGCCTCCGCCTCGGATGATGCGGCGAGAACGCCGCGCCGGCGCCCACCGCCCGGAAGCGTCGCCCGGTAGCGAAAAAGGCTGGCGCTCATGCGCCCTGCGGCGGCGCTACGCGCAGCGCTTCGTCGAGTGAAATCAGTCCCTTGGCCGCGAGTTCAAGCGCCGCCAGATGGAGGGGCGTCGCGCCGCTTAGCGCGCCGAGCGCGGCTTCTGACGGCGAAGGGCCGCGCACTGCGTCGGCGAAGGCGCGCGAGGCGAGGAAGGCTTCTGCGACCGGAACCCGGCCCTTCACTCCGGTCCCGCCGCAGGACGCGCAACCGCGCGCCCGTCGCCAGTCCCCGTTCTCGGGCGCGCCGATCCGCCGGAGCGACGCCTGCGCCGGCGCGTCCTCTTCGGCGCAGGCGTCGCAGAGCCGCCGCGCCAGGCGCTGTGCCCCGGCGCCGATCAGCGCCGCTGCGACGAGGAACGGCTCGACCCCGAGATCGAGCAGCCGGATCGCGGCGCCGGCGGCCGAATTGGCGTGAACGGTGGATAGGACGAGATGACCCGTCAGGGCCGCCTGCACGGCGACGGCGGCGCTCTCCTTGTCGCGAATCTCGCCGACCATCATCACGTCCGGATTGTGGCGCAGCATCGCGCGCTGGGCGCGGGCGAAATCAAAGCCGATCTCGGGGCGAACCTGCATCTGGACGACGCCGGGCAGGGCGTATTCGACCGGATCCTCCACCGTCATGATCTTGCGCTCCGCTCCGTTCAGGCCGGAGAGCGCGGCATGGAGCGTTGTGGTCTTGCCGGCCCCGGTCGGGCCGGTCAGCAGGAAAAGCCCGTGCGCGGCGCGGCTGGCCGCGTCCACGGCCTCGGCGTATTCGGCCGGAAATCCAAGCTTCGCCAGATCGCCCGGCGCCGCCTCCGGGTCGAGCAACCGGATCGCGAGCGTCTCGCCCCCGATCGCCGGGGCGGTGGAGAGGCGCAAATCGATGCGTCGCCCGGCCAGGTCCATCCGCGCGCGGCCGTCCTGCGGCAGGCGGCGCTCCGCGACGTCGAGCCGGGCGAGCACCTTGGCGCGTGCGAGCGCGGCGGGATAGGTCGCGGCGTCCAGCGCGCCGAGGATGCGCATCGCGCCGTCGACCCGCGCGCGGACGCGTCCTCCGCCGGTCGCCTCCACCGGTTCGAGATGCAGATCGGAGGCGCCGAGCCGCGCCGCGGTCTCAAGGAACGCCTCGATCGCCTCTACCGCCGCGCCCTCCGCAACAGGCTCCGCGCGGGGCGTGGCGGGTGCGGCGGCGCCTTTCTCTACCCGGCTGGCTCGCCAGGCGGCGATCCCGGCTTCGGTGGTCACCGCGAAGCGGACCGGGCTCTCCGCCGCCATCGTCACGGCGCGACGGAGATTGTCATCGAACGGGTCGGCGAGCGCCGCGATCAGCCCGGACCCATCCGGCGCCCTCGCCAGCGCCATCCAGTGCGAGGCGACGAAGGCGGGTTGCGGGGCGCCCGTCTCCGGCGGTGGACCGAGCGCCGCGGTCTCCGCGTCCGTGAGCAGCGTAAGACCGAGCGTTTCCGCCGCCGCCGCCGCCGCGCGCGCCGCGGGAATCAACCCGAGACGGCGAGCGGCGGCGAGGCCGGATTCGCCTCGCCGGGCGGCTTTTCGCGCGCGTTCAGCGTCGGCGACCGCGAGCGCGCCTTCATCGATCAGTGTCAAAATACACGCGTCCGCCGGCGAATCCGGCGGCTCCACCCCTGAAATGGCGTCGTTTTTCGACATGAATCCCATATTCGAGTTTGGCGTATCGGCGCGCAAGCCGTATTCTCGCTCAAATGTGGTTTGGGTGGGGGGCCTAATTCACCCAGCCGGCGGCGACAGAGGAGGACGCGATGTCGAGGCTAAGCGCGGTAGCAATATTATTCATGGTTTTCGGGTGGCTCGCGCCGCCGGCCATGGCGCAAGATGTGCATCTTGGGGTCAAGAGCTGCGGCTCGAGCGGCTGCCACGGGCAGGTCGCCTCCTCATCCTCGCCGGTGCTTCTCAACGAGTATGTCACCTGGCAGAAATACGATAGCCACGCTACCGCATACAAGGTCCTCATGGAGCCGCGTTCGCAGCGCATCGCGAAGAATCTCGGACTCCCGAACGCGCATGAGGCGAAGATCTGCCTCGACTGCCACGCGGACAATGTCGCCGCCGAACTGCGCGGACCGCAATTCGTGCTTGCCGACGGCGTCGGCTGCGAAGCGTGCCACGGCGCCGGCGCGGCGCCCTGGATGGGGCTTCATATCGGCGGCTCTCCGCATGACCAGAATGTCCAGAACGGGCTTCGCCCACTCGAGGACCCGATCGTCCGCGCCGGCGTCTGCCTGCAATGCCATCTCGGCGACGACAGCCAGTTCGCGACGCATCGGATCATGGGTGCGGGCCATCCGCGGATCAGTTTCGAAATGGACAGTTTCACCGATTTCCAGCCGGCGCATTTCGTCATCGATGACGATTACCGCGAGCGCAAGAAGGTGGTCGACGGGGTTCGCACCTGGGCGATCGGCCAGGCGTTGATGGTCGAGCGGCGCATGGACCTGCTGATCAGCACAAAATACGCGACCGATGGTCTGTTTCCTGAACTGGCGTTCTTTGACTGCCATGCCTGCCATCAGCCGATGTCGAGCGCGCTGCCGGACAAGAATGGCGATTTCCCGACCGCATGGACCCCGCGCCCCGGCACTGGGCTTGGGCCGGGCGTGCCGAAATTCAACGACGCCAACATGCTGATGCTGGAGATCGCGCTCGACATGGCCGGCCCGGAAATGGTGGAGGCGATGAGCCAGAACATCCTCGCGATCCACAAGGGTAGCCAAACGTCGCGCGCGGCGATGGTTGAGGCGGCGAAGAAGACCAAGGCGACCGCGCGCGCCGCAGTGAACGCGCTGGCCGCGAAGGAGATGGACGCGGCGACGATGAAGAAGGCGATGGAGGGGCTGATCGCCCGCGGCGTCGACGGTTACTTCGTCGATTACGAAGCTGCTGAACAGTCGACCATGGCGTTGGGTTCGATCATCGAGGCGATGCGCGTCGCGGGGTATATCGACGGCGCCGGTTACAAGCGGATGTCGGCGATGATGGAGGACGTCTACAACGCCGTCGCGGATGATGAACGCTTTGTGCCGTCGAAATATGTCGCCGCGGTGCGGGAGCTTTCGGCCGCGCTCTGAAGATCGGCTTGCAGAGTGGGGGCGGCGTTGCTGGCGCCGCCCTCTTTGTCTCGCGCGTCAGCGGCCGCCCTGATCGCCCGGCCCCTGGATCTTCAGCGTTCGCGCTTCGATCGCGCCTGCGACGTCGGGGGGCAATGTCAGCCGGCCCTTTTCGAGATATTCGGAGAGCCGCCTGATCTCGCCCGGCGAAAGGTCGTCGAGCAGATAGGTCGCGTCCGTGAATTCGAGCGCGGCGAGGGCGGCGGGCTGCGGCGCGGCCGGATCGGCCGCGAGCGCGCGAAGCGCGGCCAGCGCTTCGTCCTCCGCCCCGATGACGATGGCGGGCGCCGATAACGCAAGCGCGCAACCGAATATCAGCGCGGCCAATTTTCTGGATCTCATCGCTTTGCTCCCGTTGAACAACACCGGAGATAGGCCGTGCGCGGGCGCGACGCCACCAGCTTCTCCCCGTCGACTGCGTCAAATCTTCACCATCGCGCCAAGCTTCGGCGCCGAGGCCGGAGTTTGATCGTGTCGCAAGGCGAAAAGGGGAAATCGAAATGGCTGGAAAACTCACTGGCGCCGGAATGGCCGTCGCAGGACTTTGCCTGGGGGTGGGCGCCGCGGTTGGCGGGTGGCTCCTTGGCGCCGCGCTGGTGGAATCGCGGGCGCCCGCGCGACAGGTAACGGTGAAGGGCCTCGCCGAGCGGGTTGTGGAGGCGGACGCCGCCGTCTGGCGGGCGCCGTTTCGCGGCGTGGGCGCAACGCGCGATGCGGCGATTGACGAGGCGATGCGCGCACGCGACGCGGTGTTGGATCTGGGCCGTGACGGCGGGTTGCCGGCGGAGGCCATGAGCGTCGAGCCGTTCGCATTGTCGATCGAGCGCACATTTCTACAGAAACCGGGCGGCGGGCAGGAGGAGAAACAGCGCTTTGTCGCGGCCGGCGCGGTCAGGATGCGCTCTGACGACGCCGGGTTGATTGAGGGGCTGACCGGGCGGACAGCCGAGTTGCTTGACCGCGGCGTTCTTCTCGGTGGAGACGATTATTCCGGCGCCGCGCGGCCAGTCTACACATTCACCGGGCTGAACGAGATCAAGCCGGAAATGATCGCCGAAGCGACGCGGAACGCCCGCGAATCCGCACAACGCTTCGCCGCTGATAGCGGCTCCGCCGTCGGCCGGATCATCACCGCCAATCAGGGCGTGGTCGCGATCTTCGCCGCGGATGGCGATTACGACGAACGCTCCGAGCGGCGAAAGCGCATCCGCGTCGTCAGCACGATCAACTACGAACTGGTGGATTGAGGCGAGGCCGGCTCGCTACGAGCCGCCTCGCGAGCCGCCTCGCGAGCCACCGCGCGAGATCCCGGCGCAAGGCCGGGACCGCGACCCGCTTCGAACCACCCCGCACCCCTCAGCGCGTCAGTTCCTTCATCGCGCCCTCGATGCCGCGGAGCGTCATTGGAAACATGCGTTCGGCGAAGATCTGCGAGATGAGCTGCGTCGAATGGGTGTAACGCCAGTGCTTTTCCGGCGTTGGGTTGATCCAGACGCTGTGCGGCCAGCAGTCGAGCGCGCGGCGGAGCCAGGTTTCTCCGGATTCCGGGTTCCAGTGCTCTACCGCGCCGCCGGGTTGCACGACCTCATAAGGGCTCATCGCGGCGTCGCCGACGAAAACCACGCGATAGTCAGGCCCGAATGTACGCAGTACCTCCCATGTCGGGGTTTGCTGGTCCCAGCGCCGGCGATTGTCCTTCCAGACACCCTCGTAGAGGCAGTTGTGGAAGTAGAAATGCTCCATGTGCTTGAACTCGGAAGACGCGGCCGAAAACAGCTCCTCCACGATCTTCACATGGCCGTCCATCGAGCCGCCATTGTCGAGAAAAAGCAGAACCTTCACTGCGTTCCGCCGCTCGGGTCGGGTCTTCACGTCGAGATAGCCATGCTCCGCGGTGGCGCGGATCGTTCCATCGAGGTCGAGTTCCTCCTCGGCCCCGTCGCGGGCCCAGCGGCGCAGGCGCCG